>NZ_BMDB01000011.1 GCF_014635565.1 Phocicoccus schoeneichii | reverse complement strand
CTTCCCTGGGCCCATCCATAACAGCCTCCCACAAAACATCCCTCCTCTTACTCAAACCCCTGTGGTGGTGCCGCCTTTCCTTCAGCCTGAAGTAATGGGAGTCTCCAAAGTGAAGGAGGCTATGGCTCCTAAGCACAAAGAAATGCCCTTCCCTAAATATCCAGTTGAGCCCTTTACTGAAAGCCAGAGCCTGACTCTCACTGATGTTGAAAATCTGCACCTTCCTCTGCCTCTGCTCCAGTCTTGGATGCACCAGCCTCACCAGCCTCTTCCTCCAACTGTCATGTTTCCTCCTCAGTCCGTGCTGTCCCTTTCTCAGTCCAAAGTCCTGCCTGTTCCCCAGAAAGCAGTGCCCTATCCCCAGAGAGATATGCCCATTCAGGCCTTTCTGCTGTACCAGGAGCCTGTACTCGGTCCTGTCCGGGGACCCTTCCCTATTATTGTCTAAGAGGATTTCAAAGTGAATGCCCCCTCCTCACTTTTGAATTGACTGCGACTGGAAATATGGCAACTTTTCAATCCTTGCATCATGTTACTAAGATAATTTTTAAATGAGTATACATGGAACAAAAAATGAAACTTTATTCCTTTATTTAT
>NZ_BMDB01000010.1 GCF_014635565.1 Phocicoccus schoeneichii | reverse complement strand
CCTGGGTCCCAGGAGGGGTGAATGTGGTCCCGGTTCCTCCTGGTCCCCTGATGGGGCAGGCGGGGATGACATCGTCTGTCCCCAGAGGGGCCAAGGCTCCCGGGCTCCCAGAGGCGCCGGCAGGGGCTCACCTAGATGTGGCACTGCTCCTCCAGCTGGGTTGGGTTGAAGGACAGCCGGATGTGCATGGGCAGGGCCTTGAGGGCTTTGTCGAATTTCTCCAGGGCCTCGTCGTCCACCTCCGGGGTCCTGACCAGGCACTGGCAGACCAGGCTTTGCTCGGGCTCAGCACTGTTCTCCATGCAGAAGAGCAGGTACTTTTTGTAGTCGGTGTCCAGCACAAGGACTTTGTTCTCGTTCAAGGCATCGATCTTGAACACCNGTCCTGACCAGGCACTGGCAGGCCAGGCTTTGCTCGGGCTCAGCACTGTTCTCCATGCAGAAGAGCAGGTACTTTTTGTAGTCGGTGTCCAGCACAAGGACTTTGTTCTCATTCAAGGCATCGATCTTGAACACCGCAGGGATCTTGGTTTTTTCTGCAATGATCTTCTTCTGAGCACACTCACCGTTCTCCCATTTCTGCAGCAGGATCTCCAGGTCGCCCTCAGGGGTGGGCTTCAGCTCCTCCACATACACTCTCAGGGGGGCACTCTGGGCGTCCAGCAGGGAGATGTCGCTGGCCGCCATGGCCAAGGAGTACCAAGTCCCCGCCACCTTCTGGATATCCAGGCCCTTCATGGTCTGGGTGACAATGAGGGCCTGGGCGCCACAAGTGAGGGCCAGGGCAAGCAGGAGGCACTTCATGGCTGCAGCCGGGATCACGCTTCTGAG
>NZ_BMDB01000009.1 GCF_014635565.1 Phocicoccus schoeneichii | reverse complement strand
GCACACAATTATTTGATATGATGGCACTTAAGGAGAAGTGATTCAAAGGCTTTTAAAACATTTTCCATACAGAAATTTAATGAAGACTTTAATTCCCTTTGACTCAGTGGCCTTTATACCAGCATGATACTACTGGAATTTAGGTAACAAGCTGTTAGGACAATTTCACTTAAGGATGTTACACTATCTAAAATACAGTAGAGAACTCAAGAAGAAAGAGTGCCTTCAATTTGAGATTGCCCTATTCTAAAACAGCAGTTGAAGCCTTTGGATAGAATGGTTTGACATGATAGATGAAAAGACATGTAGAGCATGGAATTTTCAGAACCATCAAAGACCATAACTGTGGAGTCCCTCAGAATTCACTTGACTCTTCACCACAGTGGCATAGTAGTCTTTTCACTGTTCTCAGAGCCAATGGGATTAGGGATGTCAGAGAATGATGGGGCATCAGTGTATTGTGTGCCTAGTGGAACGTAATACCAGGCACCAGATGGATAGGCATCCAGCTGGTAGAATTGTCTGAAAAGCTCAGGGTAGAAGTAGGCCAGTTCCTGATTCACTCCTATCATAGGTTCTTTCTGTTGGGCATGGATTCCCTCTTTCATACTGTGAAGTCGTTCCTCAGCACTATTGGGAACAATTTCCAGCTGGGGTACTTTGTATTTTTTCAGTCTGAGAAGCTGTTCCAGATAACCCAGGTAACGCTCAGAGGGCACATCTTCCTTTTGAATGTGCTTCTGCTCAACACTATTGGGAACAATTTCCTCACTTGACGAAATGCTTTCAGCTTCCATTTGCTTAATATCTTCCATGGCTTGATCCTCAGTTGATTCACTCCCAATATCCTTGCTCAGTTCATTGACCTTCTCCTTTCCAAACACTTCTGGAAAAGGTGCCACAAAAAACCTGAGTAAATTTTCATTGAGGACTTCTTGAGGGAGTCCTTGGTGCTTGATAGGATGTTTAGGCCTGGCAAGAGCAACAGCCACAAGACAGGTAAGGATGAGAAGTTTCATGGTTGTCAAGATCTTGAACCCAAGACTGGGAAGAAGCAGCAAGCTGGGTTG
>NZ_BMDB01000008.1 GCF_014635565.1 Phocicoccus schoeneichii | reverse complement strand
TTACGAAAGACATAGCACGTGGAGAGAAACTCGCAGTCGAAATGGAAAGTGGAATGACGCATGTGAACGAAATGCCAGCACTCGATATGCCGAACATCCCATTTGGAGGCGTGAAAAACAGTGGAATCGGAAGATTCGGGAGTCCGTATGTGGTGGACGAATTTACAGAGCTGAAGTGGGTATCTGTACAGAAAAAATCACTGCCCTATAATTGGTTGAAATAGAAATAAAACATAAAAACAACGACCCTAAAGCTTCTTTAAACAGAAGACCAAAGGGTCGTTTTTTGATTGAATTATTAATCGTTTAAATAAAGAGTGACATCATATAAAGCTTTAGTTTGAATAACAATCACTATGTTTCCATCAGTGAGTATATGGCTATCATTTAAGTTTCGATTATTGGTTATTAAAGACTCAATAATTTCGTCATGGGTTTCGATTAAGTAGTTATCGTTTGAACAATCAAAAGTAACGGTATAGCTACCTGTTGGTTCAAAGTAAATACTTTCTCTTAGACTCAAATCGAATTGAATTGTGAGTGTATCATTTGAAATATTTAAATGATTAAAAGAGGTTACATACCAAACATCGTTAATAGACATAAACATATTGGTTAACATGTTCGCTAAAAATTCCTGTTCAAATTTAATTCTCATTTGGGTTAACCTCCAGAATATGAGGGTGTACATTACTATAAATTTCAACAATCTCATGAGATGTTTTAAACCTGTATAATGTGGCTTTTGGAAATACATAATCTAATATTATTGAAGCATGATTGGTAACGTTTAACGTATCTTTATTGTATGAGTGAGAAATATAGTGACTATTATTCTTTTTAATAAAGGAGAGAGTGAATGTTTTCTCATCTTTTATAAGGGACAAAGTAGTGTGTTCGGTGATATTAGTATCATCTACATCAATGCTGAAAGTAAAGTCAGTAATCTGATCAACATAAACATCATTCTGGAAATCAAAGATAAAGTTACTCATAACGTATTTTGTCTACTCTCGTGTTATTTTTATGTGGAAAAGATAATGTAGGTACCGATCCAGATGTAGATTTAGGATAATAAGTTACAGTTTCCCCATTATATGTCTTAGTCAAAACTCCACTACTTCTAGATACAGTTTTACCAGGCATTGTATTAAAGTCATTTAGTGCTTGTCTACTACCACCGAGTCTAGAATAGTTATAAGTATTATATCTATTTTTACCGGTAAGTCTAGCGTAACTTCTAATAATCGTCCATCTTTCAAGGGAAGAACAACTAATGGTAATTAAATCAGGATCATCTATTGTTACCATTATATTATTACTATGATAACAGCTCGGTGGAGCATGTGAAATTATATCATCAACATTGTCGGTATTTGCTTCGGTAATAGGTGAAAAAATTGTTGAAATAACAAACAAAGCAGATAAGGATAACAAAAGCTTAAACGATGTAACTTTCAATTAATTACCTCTTCCTTAGTGGAAGCGTTTTCAATTATAATAGCATAGTCTTAGTTTAAAGTCTATTTTTTAAATAATTTAAAACCGTTTCGTCATTACAGATTATATAAGCACCATCTCATTATCTCTCATTTGGGTTAACCTCCAGAATTTGAGGGTGTACATTACTATAAATTTCAACAATCTCATGAGATGTTCTAAATCTGTATAATGTGCTTTTTTGGAAATACATAATCTAATATGAATCGTCTACACTTGATTGGACAACTCCCATGAGGGAGGTTACTGTTAAATCAATGAAAGTAGGCGTTTTTTTATGACAAGAACGAGAAGAACATTTACCCCTGAATTTAAACTACAAATGGTTCGATTATTTGAAAATGGTAAATCAAAATCTGAAATTGTACGGGAGTATGATCTCACAGCTTCAGCTTTAGATAAATGGGTTAAAAATCATCAGAACACAGGTTCATTTAATCATATTGACAATTTATCTGAAGAAGAGCGCGAACTCAGAAGACTTCGCAAAGACATTCAACAGTTAAAAATGGAAAACGAGATTCTAAAGTAAGCAGCGCTGATCATGGGACGAAAATAGAAGTCATTCGTAAGAATGCACACAAATATTCAGTGTCAGCAATGTGCAAAGTCCTGCAAATCTCTAGAAGTACCTATTATTTTGAAATGAATAATCAAAAAACCAACAAGCAGTGTGAGCGCGATAACGATATCAATGAAACGATTATTCAGGTATTTCATTCTAACTGAAAATGTTTTGGTACCTGAAGAATAAAAAGTGCGTTACATAAACTAGGTTTGACAGTCTCGAGAAGACGCATCGGTCGGGTCATGAAACAGAACAATCTGGTGTCAACCTATACTAACGCAAGCTATAGGTCCTATCCGTCGAAGTCGAACGAGAGTCTGATCACAAATGGTCTAGACCGAGATTTTAACAGAGCACAACCAATGGAAGTCATTGTCAGTGATTTAACATATGTAAAAGTAGCAGGAAAATGGTACTAGAAGGAGAACAAATTAAAAATGTAATTACGCCTTACATTTTCACAGATATCAAAAACGATAGTGAAATCGCGCAATCCGAACTCTTCTCACCAATCGCACTTATTATTAAAGCGG
>NZ_BMDB01000007.1 GCF_014635565.1 Phocicoccus schoeneichii | reverse complement strand
TGAAGGGCGCACGGTGGATGCCTTGGCACCAAGAGCCGATGAAGGACGGAACAAACACCGAAATGCTTTGGGGAGCTGTAAGTAAGCGTTGATCCGAAGATATCCGAATGGGGGAACCCAACATCATTAGATGTTACTCTTAAGTGAATACATAGCTTAAGTAGAGGTAGACCTGGGGAACTGAAACATCTTAGTACCCAGAGGAAGAGAAAGAAAAATCGATTCCCTAAGTAGCGGCGAGCGAACGGGGAAGAGCCCAAACCGGATTTATCCGGGGTTGTAGGACTTCGATATGAGACGAATAATGGTAGTGGAACGATTTGGAAAGATCGACCATAGGAGGTAACAGTCCTGTACACGACACCGTTAAACGCTCTAGAAGTATCCTGAGTACGGCGGGACACGAGGAATCCCGTCGGAATCTAGGAGGACCATCTCCTAAGGCTAAATACTTCTTGGTGACCGATAGTGAACCAGTACCGTGAGGGAAAGGTGAAAAGCACCCCGGAAGGGGAGTGAAATAGAACCTGAAACCGTGTGCTTACAAGTAGTCAGAGCCCGTTAATGGGTGATGGCGTGCCTTTTGTATAATGAACCGGCGAGTTACGCATACATGCGAGGTTAAGCAGCGAATGTGGAGCCGTAGCGAAAGCGAGTCTGAATAGGGCGACTAGAGTATGTGTGTGTAGACCCGAAACCAGGTGATCTACCCATGACCAGGTTGAAGTCCAGGTAACACTGGATGGAGGACCGAACCGACTTACGTTAAAAAGTGACCGGATGAGTTGTGGGTAGGGGTGAAATTCCAATCGAACCTGGAGATAGCTGGTTCTCTCCGAAATATATTTAGGTATAGCCTCATATTATCATCGTGGAGGTAGAGCACTGTTTGGATGAGGGGCCCATCCCGGGTTACCGAGTTCAGACAAACTCCGAATGCCATAGATGAGATGTATGGGAGTCAGACAGTGGGTGATAAGGTCCATTGTCGAAAGGGAAACAGCCCAGACCACCAGCTAAGGTCCCCAAATATATGTTAAGTGGAAAAGGATGTGGCGTTGCACAGACAACTAGGATGTTGGCTTAGAAGCAGCCATCATTTAAAGAGTGCGTAATAGCTCACTAGTCAAGTGACGCTGCGCCGAAAATGTACCGGGGCTAAACATATTACCGAAGCTGTGGATTCGAAAGAATGGTAGGAGAGCGTTCTAAATGCAGAGAAGTATGACCGTGAGGACATGTGGAGCGTTTAGAAGTGAGAATGCCGGTGTGAGTAGCGCAAGACGGGTGAGAATCCCGTCCACCGAATGACTAAGGTTTCCAGAGGAAGGCTCGTCCGCTCTGGGTAAGTCGGGACCTAAGCCGAGGCAATAAGCGTAGGCGATGGACAACAGGTAGAAATTCCTGTACCGGTGATGCATGTTTGAGTGAAGTGGTGACGCAGGAGGAGAAGGGATCGTGCTGATGGTTATGCACGTCTAAATCGTAAGTATTCATGTTAGGCAAATCCGGCATGTATAAGTACAAGCGATGATGGGGAGTCGAATGAGACGAAGTCCCAAGATTCACACTGCCAAGAAAAGCTGCTAGCGAATGTATGACTGCCCGTACCGCAAACCGACACAGGTAGTTGGGATGAGAATTCTAAGGTGAGCGAGCGAACTCTCGTTAAGGAACTCGGCAAAATGACCCCGTAACTTCGGGAGAAGGGGTGCTGGTGTAACAGCCAGCCGCAGTGAATAGGCCCAAGCGACTGTTTATCAAAAACATAGGTCTCTGCCAAACCGAAAGGTGACGTATAGGGGCTGACGCCTGCCCGGTGCTGGAAGGTTAAGAGGAGTGCTTAGCGTAAGCGAAGGTACGAATTGAAGCCCCAGTAAACGGCGGCCGTAACTATAACGGTCCTAAGGTAGCGAAATTCCTTGTCAGGTAAGTTCTGACCCGCACGAAAGGCGTAACGATTTGGGCACTGTCTCAACGAGAGGCTCGGTGAAATCATAGTACCAGTGAAGATGCTGGTTACCCGCGACAGGACGGAAAGACCCCGTGGAGCTTTACTGTAGTTTGATATTGAATCTTGAGTACACCTGTACAGGATAGGTGGGAGTCAATGAAGCATGAACGTCAGTTTATGTGGAGACATTGGTGGGATACCACCCTGGTGTACTTGGGGTTCTAACCCGATACCGTAAACCGGTATGGAGACAGTGTCAGATGGACAGTTTGACTGGGGCGGTCGCCTCCTAAAGAGTAACGGAGGCGCTCAAAGGTTCCCTCAGAATGGTTGGAAATCATTCAAAGAGTGTAAAGGCAAAAGGGAGCTTGACTGCGAGACCTACAAGTCGAGCAGGGTCGAAAGACGGACTTAGTGATCCGGTGGTTCCGCATGGAAGGGCCATCGCTCAACGGATAAAAGCTACCCCGGGGATAACAGGCTTATCTCCCCCAAGAGTTCACATCGACGGGGAGGTTTGGCACCTCGATGTCGGCTCATCGCATCCTGGGGCTGTAGTCGGTCCCAAGGGTTGGGCTGTTCGCCCATTAAAGCGGTACGCGAGCTGGGTTCAGAACGTCGTGAGACAGTTCGGTCCCTATCCGTCGTGGGCGTAGGAAATTTGAGAGGCGCTGTCCTTAGTACGAGAGGACCGGGATGGACATACCACTGGTGTACCAGTTGTCGTGCCAACGGCATAGCTGGGTAGCTACGTATGGACGGGATAAATGCTGAAAGCATCTAAGCATGAAGCCCCCCTCAAGATGAGATTTCCCCATTAGATGCCAGAGAGATGATCTGGTTGATAGGTTCGGCGTGTAAGTGTGGTGACACACGTAGCGGACGAATACTAATCCATCGATGACTTATTCACAAATGAAGCGTGTAACGGTTCTATGACTTTTCTATCCAGTTTTGAATGTGTAAACATTCCATGTCTAGTGGCGATGGCGGAGAGGCCACACCTGTTCCCATGCCGAACACAGAAGTTAAGCTCTCCAGCGCCGATGGTAGTTGGGGTTTCCCTGCGAGAGTAGGACGCTGCTAGGCA
>NZ_BMDB01000006.1:2500-4957 GCF_014635565.1 Phocicoccus schoeneichii | reverse complement strand
TGCCTAGCAGCGTCCTACTCTCGCAGGGAAACCCCAACTACCATCGGCGCTGGAGAGCTTAACTTCTGTGTTCGGCATGGGAACAGGTGTGGCCTCTCCGCCATCGCCACTAGACATGGAATGTTTACACATTCAAAACTGGATAGAAAAGTCATAGAACCGTTACACGCTTCATTTGTGAATAAGTCATCGATGGATTAGTATTCGTCCGCTACGTGTGTCACCACACTTACACGCCGAACCTATCAACCAGATCATCTCTCTGGCATCTAATGGGGAAATCTCATCTTGAGGGGGGCTTCATGCTTAGATGCTTTCAGCATTTATCCCGTCCATACGTAGCTACCCAGCTATGCCGTTGGCACGACAACTGGTACACCAGTGGTATGTCCATCCCGGTCCTCTCGTACTAAGGACAGCGCCTCTCAAATTTCCTACGCCCACGACGGATAGGGACCGAACTGTCTCACGACGTTCTGAACCCAGCTCGCGTACCGCTTTAATGGGCGAACAGCCCAACCCTTGGGACCGACTACAGCCCCAGGATGCGATGAGCCGACATCGAGGTGCCAAACCTCCCCGTCGATGTGAACTCTTGGGGGAGATAAGCCTGTTATCCCCGGGGTAGCTTTTATCCGTTGAGCGATGGCCCTTCCATGCGGAACCACCGGATCACTAAGTCCGTCTTTCGACCCTGCTCGACTTGTAGGTCTCGCAGTCAAGCTCCCTTTTGCCTTTACACTCTTTGAATGATTTCCAACCATTCTGAGGGAACCTTTGAGCGCCTCCGTTACTCTTTAGGAGGCGACCGCCCCAGTCAAACTGTCCATCTGACACTGTCTCCATACCGGTTTACGGTATCGGGTTAGAACCCCAAGTACACCAGGGTGGTATCCCACCAATGTCTCCACATAAACTGACGTTCATGCTTCATTGACTCCCACCTATCCTGTACAGGTGTACTCAAGATTCAATATCAAACTACAGTAAAGCTCCACGGGGTCTTTCCGTCCTGTCGCGGGTAACCAGCATCTTCACTGGTACTATGATTTCACCGAGCCTCTCGTTGAGACAGTGCCCAAATCGTTACGCCTTTCGTGCGGGTCAGAACTTACCTGACAAGGAATTTCGCTACCTTAGGACCGTTATAGTTACGGCCGCCGTTTACTGGGGCTTCAATTCGTACCTTCGCTTACGCTAAGCACTCCTCTTAACCTTCCAGCACCGGGCAGGCGTCAGCCCCTATACGTCACCTTTCGGTTTGGCAGAGACCTATGTTTTTGATAAACAGTCGCTTGGGCCTATTCACTGCGGCTGGCTGTTACACCAGCACCCCTTCTCCCGAAGTTACGGGGTCATTTTGCCGAGTTCCTTAACGAGAGTTCGCTCGCTCACCTTAGAATTCTCATCCCAACTACCTGTGTCGGTTTGCGGTACGGGCAGTCATACATTCGCTAGCAGCTTTTCTTGGCAGTGTGAATCTTGGGACTTCGTCTCATTCGACTCCCCATCATCGCTTGTACTTATACATGCCGGATTTGCCTAACATGAATACTTACGATTTAGACGTGCATAACCATCAGCACGATCCCTTCTCCTCCTGCGTCACCACTTC
This sequence comes from Phocicoccus schoeneichii, assembly GCF_014635565.1. GTDB lineage: Bacteria > Bacillota > Bacilli > Staphylococcales > Salinicoccaceae > Phocicoccus > Phocicoccus schoeneichii. The sequence continues at coordinate 3,342 of NZ_BMDB01000006.1, read as the reverse complement.
ACTCAAACATGCATCACCGGTACAGGAATTTCTACCTGTTGTCCATCGCCTACGCTTATTGCCTCGGCTTAGGTCCCGACTTACCCAGAGCGGACGAGCCTTCCTCTGGAAACCTTAGTCATTCGGTGGACGGGATTCTCACCCGTCTTGCGCTACTCACACCGGCATTCTCACTTCTAAACGCTCCACATGTCCTCACGGTCATACTTCTCTGCATTTAGAACGCTCTCCTACCATTCTTTCGAATCCACAGCTTCGGTAATATGTTTAGCCCCGGTACATTTTCGGCGCAGCGTCACTTGACTAGTGAGCTATTACGCACTCTTTAAATGATGGCTGCTTCTAAGCCAACATCCTAGTTGTCTGTGCAACGCCACATCCTTTTCCACTTAACATATATTTGGGGACCTTAGCTGGTGGTCTGGGCTGTTTCCCTTTCGACAATGGACCTTATCACCCACTGTCTGACTCCCATACATCTCATCTATGGCATTCGGAGTTTGTCTGAACTCGGTAACCCGGGATGGGCCCCTCATCCAAACAGTGCTCTACCTCCACGATGATAATATGAGGCTATACCTAAATATATTTCGGAGAGAACCAGCTATCTCCAGGTTCGATTGGAATTTCACCCCTACCCACAACTCATCCGGTCACTTTTTAACGTAAGTCGGTTCGGTCCTCCATCCAGTGTTACCTGGACTTCAACCTGGTCATGGGTAGATCACCTGGTTTCGGGTCTACACACACATACTCTAGTCGCCCTATTCAGACTCGCTTTCGCTACGGCTCCACATTCGCTGCTTAACCTCGCATGTATGCGTAACTCGCCGGTTCATTAT
>NZ_BMDB01000005.1 GCF_014635565.1 Phocicoccus schoeneichii | reverse complement strand
TTACGAAAGACATAGCACGTGGAGAGAAACTCGCAGTCGAAATGGAAAGTGGAATGACGCATGTGAACGAAATGCCAGCACTCGATATGCCGAACATCCCATTTGGAGGCGTGAAAAACAGTGGAATAGGAAGATTCGGGAGTCCGTATGTGGTGGACGAATTTACAGAGCTGAAGTGGGTATCTGTACAGAAAAAATCACTGCCATATAATTGGCTGAAATAGAAATAAAACATAAAAACAACGACCCTAAAGCTTCTTTAAATAGAAGACCAAAGGGTCGTTTTTTTATTGAATTATTAATCGTTTAAATAAACATAAACACCATTATGGAAATCAAAGATAAAGTTACTCATAACGTATTTCGCCAGCTTTCTAATTATATTAAATGCATTAAATCATATGTTTCTGAGCTTTCTCTTTATTACAACTATATTAAAAAATTCACAATGTATTGACATACTTTACATTTCTTTATATTATGTAATGTGTTACCGGTTACACACTAGCCAATCAACATCATAAATAAGGGGATGCTGTAATGGTCACTATTAAAGACGTGGCTGCACTTTCTGGTCTATCTACCGGCACTGTTTCACGCGTCATCAACGGCAATGGGTATGTAAGCGCTGAAAGTCGCAAAAAAATTGAACACGCAATGGCTGAACTCAACTACCATCCAAACGCGATGGCTCGAGCGCTCAATCATAAGCAGTCCAAAATTATTGGGCTCGTCATTCCTGATATTACGAATCCATTTTTTCCCATGTTAACGCGCGGTGTCGAAGACACTGCTTCAAAGTATGGATACACAGTGATGCTCTGCAACATTGATGAGAACAGCGAGGCAGAGAAGCGATACATAGATATGTTTAAACGATATTACGTTGAAGGCATTATTTCTGCAGCATTACCTACAGTGGCGGAATGGGATAGTATAGAAGTTCCGATTGTCATGACAGACCGATCCGCGGACTTAAATTATCCAACTGTCGCAGTGGATAACGTAACAGCAGCTAAAGAGATGACGGAGTTTCTCATTAGTAAAGGCGCAACACAGATTGTCCACATTGCAGGTTCAGCTGGAGTCAATACGGCGCTCGACAGAAGAGAGGGCTATAAACAAGCGATGGAAGAAGCTGGTCTTTCATTTAACATCTTTGAATCTGACTTTAATAGTAATGAAATCAAAGATAAGGCCGGACACTTCTTCGACACGCATGAATGCCCGGATGCGCTATTTTGTGCCAATGACTTGATTGCAGCTATTTTTATGAAAGAAGCATTGAAGCGGAACATAAAAATTCCAGAAGAGATGCAGATCGTTGGTTTTGACGGAATATTGATGAGTGAGATGCTGTCCCCACCACTCACGACAATGCGTCAGCCAATTTATGAAATGGGACAAATCGCCTGCGAGACACTAATCAAAAAAGTAGAGTCAAATATTGAAGTGGGAGATACGATACTTAAAGCGACATTACAGATGGGAGGCACAACGCTTTGAAACAATCAAAAATTACAGTAATTGGAAGTCTTAACATGGATTTAGTTGTGATTTCAGATGAACACCCACAAATTGGAGAGACCGTAATCGGAAAAGACTTCAAAACAACTTGTGGTGGGAAAGGTGGTAACCAAGCAGTTGCAGCAGCAAAACTCGGCAACGACGTTCAGTTCATTGGAAGAGTTGGCGACGATGCATTTGGAGACGGAATTTTATCGACTTTTGACAGCTTTGGCATCGATATGATTGAACGTACACCACTTGAAAACACGCCAACAGGAATCGCATGTGTAACAGTGAGTAACAATGATAACTCAATCATTATCATACCTGGTGCAAATGCGGAAGTAACACCTGAACTTGTGGATATACATAAAGAAAGAATTTTAGAAAGTGATTTTGTGATGACTCAATTGGAAATTCCAATGGAAACAGTGAATCATATTGCAGAAATTTGTGCAGCGCACAAGATTCCGTTGCTCGTGAATCCAGCACCAGCACAAAGATTAACAGACATAATTCTAGAAGCATGTACATATATTACGCCAAACGAAATTGAGCTCGAACAACTGAATAGATTCCATCCAAACTTGATGGAAGACTATAAAGATAAGCTCATTGTGACGTGTGGAAAAGAGGGTAGTTTCTATTTTGAGGGTGATGAAAAACAAGTTGTACCAGGATTTGAAACAACCCCTGTTGATACGACAGGTGCAGGAGATTGCTTCAACGGTGCATTCATCAGTTCAATCACAAATGGAAGAGATTTAAAAGAAAGTATTCGATTTGCGAATGCCGCAGCATCAGTAGCGATCAGTAAATTTGGCGCACAAGAAGGTATGCCAACAGAACAAGAAGTCTTAGACAAATTAAGAGAAGCGGGGAACTAAATTGTGATTTCAATACTTTGGGGTTTACTGGGCTGTTTTGTCCTATTATTTGTAGTTTATTTATTTAGCGAAAACAAACAATTGCAGACTTTAGAGGACAAGTAGGTAAAGAACCAAACATGAAAGTATGTATATCAGTAGACTCAGAACGATTTGTCAACGACTTTATTGAAACATTAAAAGTGAAATAATCTTTGAAAGAGTTAAGCATACATGAGCTTGACTCTTTTTTCATGCCAAAGTCTGGATGTTTTCATAACTCTTTCCTAAAATAAATTATTAAAACTTAAGTTTTGGCTTGTAAGCGTAACCAAGATATGTGATAATTATCTCAAGTTATTATGTGAAAATAGTAACAATATATTCATGAGGTGTTATATGTCGAAATTAATCTATGCTTTTAATGATGAAAACAGCAGTGGCAAAGACTTACTCGGTGGAAAGGGTGCGAACCTAGCGGAAATGACACGCTTGGGTCTTCCTGTTCCAGATGGTTTTACAATTACAACCGAAGCATGTAACGCGTATCTTGCATCAGGTGAATCACTCACAAGCGATCTCCTTGAAGAGTTGAGTGATGCAATTTTATCTCTTGAAACGCGTACTGGAAAGACTTTTTCAGATGAAGACAATCTTCTCTTAGTTTCTGTGCGCAGTGGTGCGAAATTCTCGATGCCTGGTATGATGGATACTATTTTGAACTTAGGACTAAACGATGAGAACGTTGAGAAGCTCGCAACTAAAACCTCGGATGCGCGTTTTGCGTATGACTGTTACAGACGCTTACTTCAAATGTTTGGAGAAGTCGTTTACGGCATTCATATGTCCGTGTTCGACACTATTTTTGAATCGTATAAAGAAGAAAATAAATACGAACTCGATACAGATATCCCTGCGGATGGTCTAAAAGAAATCGTAGAAAAATATAAAGAAGTATACTTAGAAGAAACAAATAAAACATTCCCACAGTCTCCAATCGATCAGCTGACTGAAGCGGTTGAGGCTGTATTTAAATCTTGGAATAACGAGCGTGCAAGAATCTACCGCGATCTTCACGATATCCCACATGACTTAGGTACTGCAGTAAACATTCAAGAAATGGTATTTGGTAACAGTGGGGACAATAGTGGAACGGGTGTGCTATTCACAAGAAACCCATCTACTGGGGAGCACAAACTTTACGGTGAGTACTTATTAAACGCACAAGGTGAAGACGTTGTTGCAGGTATTCGTACACCACAAGAAATTGAAGTGTTAAACACACAGATGCCAGAAGTTTACGAAGAACTTGTCGGAATCACTAAAAACCTAGAAACTCATTACAAAGACATGCAAGATATAGAGTTCACGATTGAGAATGGCAAACTCTTTATCTTACAAACACGTAATGGTAAGCGAACAGCGAGTGCAGCCGTAAAAATAGCATACGATATGGTGCAAGAGAGCGTAATCAGTAAAGAAGATGCAATCATGATGGTCGATCCGAAGTCGATTGACCAACTACTGCATCCGCAATTTGACGATAAAGCCCTAGAAACTGCTGAGCGCATCTCTGAATATGGATTGCCAGCTTCGCCTGGCGCTTCAACGGGTATGGTCGTATTCTCAACAGAGCGTGCGAAAGCGCTCGGTGAGGCGGGGGAGAAAGTCATTTTAATGCGCCCAGAAACATCACCGGAAGATATTGAAGGAATGGTGGTTGCGGAAGCGATTGTGACAACGCACGGTGGTATGACGTCTCACGCAGCGGTTGTTGCGCGTGGTATGGGTACGTGTTGTGTAACAGCTGTGTCTGATTTAAAAATTGATGGGGAAAACGGTGTTGCAACATACGCAAATGGTGTATTAAAAGAAGGCGATATCATTTCGGTCAATGGGTCTACTGGTCAGTTATACCTAGGAGAAATTACGAAAAAAGACCAAGAACAGTCAACCGAATTTGCAGAATTTATGACGTGGGCGAAAGAAATCTCTAGAATGGATGTGCGTATGAACGCGGAAACGTCTAAGGATATAAACGCGGGTTTCGAATTTAATGCGAGCGGTATCGGACTCGTCCGTACGGAGCATATGTTCTTCCAAGAAGAGCGCTTAATCGGAATGCGTCGCTTTATATTAGCGCAAAATCATGCAGAACGTGTGGCAGCACTCGATACAATTTTAGAGTACCAACAAAGTGACTTCGAGGAAATATTCAGGTTAAGTGGTGAACGTCCGGTGATTGTAAGATTATTGGATCCACCATTACACGAATTTTTACCGAATACTGAAAATGAAATTAATAATGTCGCAAATCAACTCGGCGTAACAACAGAGTTATTAAAATCGTACATCACGAATCTTAATGAATTAAACCCTATGCTTGGCCACCGCGGATGTCGCCTCGCAATCACGTACCCTGAACTGTATGAAATGCAGACTGAAGCGATGTTAAAGAGTCTAATCAAGCTGAAAGAAGAAGGAATTGAAACGAATTTAGAAATCATGATTCCTTTAATCGTAACTGCAGAAGAATACAAAACGTTGAGCGATAAAATCAAGGCACGCGCTGAGTCTATAGAAGCTGAAGCGGGAGTGACGGTCAATTACACTGTGGGTGTCATGATTGAAACACCACGTGCATGCTTAACAGCCGAAGAAATTGCGCCACTTGCAGACTTTATCAGCTTTGGTACAAACGACTTAACACAGTTAACATTCGGATTTTCTCGTGACGATGCAGGTAAATTTATTGGTGAATACGTAGATGGTGCACTTATAGAAACAGATCCTTTCCAGTCGCTCGACATTAATGGTGTAGGACAACTTGTTAAGATGGCAGTTGAAAAAGCACGTGCACATAACCCGAACTATAAAGTAGGTGTATGCGGCGAGCTCGGAGGAGATCCAAGATCGATTCAGTTCTTCAATGACATCGGCATGTCTTATGTCTCATGTTCTCCATACCGTGTACCAGGCGCAATGCTTGCTGCTGCACAGAGCGTGGTTAAGTAAATGTCTAAACCATTACTGATTTACATTGTTTCGGATTCAATTGGTGAGACCGCAGATCACATGGTTCATGCGGTTCTCGCACAATTTCCAAACATCGATGCACCTGAAATTAAACGATTTGCGTATGTAGATGATGAAGAAAAACTATGTAATGTGTTAAATCTTGCTAAAGAAAAAGATGCGATTGTAATCACGACACTAGTAAGCCGTGAACTCAACACAATTGGTGAAGAATATTCAAAGAAGCATCATATTTCTTATATCGATTATATGACGCGCTTAATCAGCATCATCGAAAAAAAGATGAACGTCAGTGCAGTTCACGAAAGTGGCGTCGCACGTCGATTAGATAGTGACTATTTTAAACGCATTGAAGCCATAGAATTTGCGGTAAAATATGATGATGGGAAAAATTTCGAGCATTTAGAACATGCAGATGCATTAATTGTTGGCGTTTCGAGAACATCTAAAACCCCACTCAGTATGTATCTTGCCAATAAAGGATACAAGGTTGCGAATATCCCACTTGTTCCTGAAGTGCCAATTCCAGAACCCGTATTTAAGAATCTGAAGTTAAAAGTATTTGGACTCACAGCAAGTCCAGATTACATTATGAATATTCGTTCAGAACGCGTGAGAACTCTTGGATTTCAGTCACAAATTGATTATGATAGCTTGAGACGCATTAAAGAAGAACTCATCTACGCGGAAGAAATCTTTCATAAGTTAAATGCAATAGTCATCAACACAGAATACAAATCAATAGAGGAATCTGCATTTTATATTGAGAAATTCCTGAAAAACACATAAACACTCTTACCTCGGTGAGAGTGTTTTTATCTTGTAAATTTCAAAAAAATTAGTATCTACAGCAAGTTTAGTATAGAATAAAAGAAAACGGATACATTAGGTGATGGAATGAAAGAAATGCGTTTACCTTTTCAGAAAAGTTTCGAACGATTAACACAATATCCACCTCTAAAGATGCTTGCCTTAGTTGTAACAGCACTCGTTGTGCTACGCGTTGCAATCGGCATGTTTATTGTCATACCAAATGATGCAGGAATTGAGGGACTCACTGCTGGAATCATCAATCCGATACTCGTACTTGGTTTTCTAGTACGTGCCCTGATGTCTGCCGCACTCAATTGGCTGATTATCATGTCTTTATTCTTACTTGTACTTATTTATGTGCGTGTATCGAAACGTTTCATTAAAGAAGATGTTGCACTGTCGGGTGTGATTTTTTTAATGATCATCATCACCGTCTACAGAATTATATTGCAGTTTATTCAAGTGATATTTGATATACCAATCCAAACAACACGTGGATTCTCTATTGACTCACTGGCTCTACTAAATCCAGATAATTTATGGATTTCAAAAATAGGTTTAGATTTATTCTTGCAGGTTGGACTTTTAGGAATGTTACTCAAGTATACTGCGAAATTACCCAAGAAAGATGTCATCATGTGGATGTTAATTTCTGTAGTGGTGTTATATTTATCAGGTGTCGGAATTGAATACTTAAACCATCTGCACTTCAACTACCGATTTGATGGATGGAGATATTAAGAAAACCATGGAGCATAATGCCCCATGGTTTTATCCTTTAAATATGAAGTTTTCTTTATTATAACCTGGTAAATATTTCAGACATAGCTTGTTTACGATATACGCAAATGGGAACGGTACTATAAAGTATGCGACGGCAAGTTTCAGTATGTTCATAGATGTCTCACCATCCATAAACTGAAGGGAATTGATAGGACCAACGAGTCCAGTGTATCCGAAACCTGCTGACATTGGCGTGCCTTGAACATTCATGAAATACCCAAGTGCGCCAATCACAATCCCGTTAATAAGTAGCGGAACGGCAATAATCGGATGCTTAAAGTAATTCGCCATCATCATCTTAGCCGTACCAATCGCAAGAGCCGTAATCGTCCCACGATTGTTCAAACCTAATGCTCCGAATAAGAACACATAACATGCAGCAACAATCCCAAGGTTTGCAGCACCACTCGCAAGTCCAGATAGACTTGTTACGGTTGCTACCGCAACAAGTGAAATTGGCGTCACAAGAAGTAACGTGTATGTCGTCGCAATTAATATCGTCATTAAAAGAGGATTCAACTCCGTGAAATGAGCAATCGCATTACCAAGCGCACCAGTCACAAGTTTAGAATACGGTAAGATAAACTGACCGATAGCCCCAGGTATGATTCCACCTAATACAGGGAGCAATACAATATTTAATGAACCAAGTCGATTGCCAATAAAGTAAATAACCCCTGCAGAAATGAATAGCGTAAATAAGACGTTAATTAAATCGCCCATACCATTTGCTAAAAATCCTTCAGGTGTCACCTTTAACGCACCTGATCCTATAAATGCCGCACCTGCTAAAATCACCGTCTGCGGTGCATTGAATTTTAAATTCATACCCGCAAGAACACCAATTATGAGCGATGCCCCAATAGAAAACATGGTTAAAAATGAACCAAGCGTCGTAAATACATCAGAGTAACGTGCAAGAAACTTAAAAACTTCTCCAAGCAAAGCCCCGGGAATCAGTGCAATCACGATTCCAAGCGCCATACCATTTAATATGTTGAAAAAGAACGATTTGACCGTCTGTTGTTCAATCATGTGAACTCCTTTAAATACAGTAATATACATATATTAAACGGTAATCTCTTTTTATACAATTATGCTAAAGAATTTAATTACGCATCAATCGCAGATAGCCCTTTTTCAATGTCCGCGATTATGTCATCGATGTGTTCAATTCCGATAGATAAACGGATTGTTTCAGGATTCACACCCGCTGCTCTTTGCTCTTCTTCACTTAATTGTTGGTGTGTTGTGGATGCGGGGTGAATCACAAGAGACTTTGCATCTCCAACGTTTGCAATCAGTGTGAACAAATCGAGATTCTCAATGAATGCTTTACCACCTTCGTACCCACCTTTAACTCCAAATGTGAATACGGCACCCGGCCCTTTTGGTAGGTATTTATCTTTTAAAGCTTTGTACGGACTGTCTTCAAGACCTGCATAGTTCACCCATTCTACCTTGTCATGATTTTTTAAGTATTCCGCTACTTTTTTTGTGTTCTCAACATGGCGTTCCATTCTGAGGGACAGTGTTTCAAGTCCTTGGACAAGTAAGAATGAGTTGAATGGTGAAATAACGGCACCAGTATCTCTCATGAGACCTGCTCTAATTTTGTAAAGAAGTGCTGCTGGACCAAACGCATCTGCATATACAAGTCCATGGTATGACTCATCTGGTTCAGTCAGTAATGGAAACTTGCCTTCACTTTTTTTCCAGTCAAATTTACCGGAATCCACAACGACACCACCGATTGTCGTTCCATGTCCGCCGATAAATTTAGTTGCTGAATGGACAACAATATCTGCACCAAAATCAATTGGACGGCATAAGTATGGTGTTGCGAATGTATTATCGATGATGAGGGGCACACCATTTTCGTGTGCGATTTCTGCTAAAGATTCGATGTCTTCAATGTTTCCAGCTGGGTTACCGATTGTTTCGATATAAAGAGCTTTCGTGTTTTCTTTAAACGCAGCTTTTACGTCATCTAAATTATCCGTATCTACAAACGTAGTTGTGATACCAAAACGTGGCAAGGTGTGTTGGAATAATGTATGCGTACCGCCGTAGACACTGCTTGTTGATACGATATGATCACCATTCTGTGCAACACCTTGAATTGCATAAGTGATTGCAGCCATACCTGATGCGACCGCAACAGCACCAACTCCACCTTCAAGTGCAGCAACGCGTGCTTCAAATGCACTTGATGTTGGGTTCATGAGTCTTGTATAGATATTTCCTGCTTTTGATAGGCTGAATAAATCTGCAGCATGCTCCGTGTTATTAAACTCATACGCTGTCGTTTGGTAAATAGGTAAGGCACGAGCGTTCGTTTCTTTATCTACCGTTTGTCCTGCATGTACTTGTAACGTCTCAAACTTGAAATTCTCTGTCATTTTAAATTCCCCCTAAGATATAAAAAAGAGTCTACTTATTAGATAAGTAGACTCATAAACTGATTCTCACTCATCTGTCAGGTTTTACCTGCTGGAATTGGCACCTGTAATCGGTTGCCGGGCTTCATAGGGCCAGTCCCTCCACCACTCTGGATAAGCAATTATTAAGTTGTATGTTACTATATCGAACAAAAAAACAATTGTCAACCAAATGTTTGAATTTACTGAAAATTTACATTTGCTCAATATAAACTTTATGTCGATTTAGTACGATTAAATTGAGTAATTGAGGAGAGTGAATGGAATGAAAATTGATATGCACGTGCATTTAGAAGAAGGGCCGTATTCCAATCGATTCTTTAAGAAAACAATCAAATCTATATACGAAATTGAGGGCAAGAAAGATAAGCGCTCAATCTATGATATGACTGAGAAATCCGAATTATTTTTGAAACGCATGCAAGAAGGGGATTATTCAGAATGGTGGATGGATCACTATCTTAAAGCAGCGATTAAAAATGAAGTAAAAGTTGTTGGTATTATTGACCACTTGTACAGATTTTATGAAGCGAAACAGTACTATAAAAAATATATGGATATCTCTAAATCTAAAGATGGTAAAATCCAGGCGAGATGGCTGAATCAAGTGATGTGGCATTACATCGATGATTTTATTCACTTAGTGGAGTCTCAAAAAGAAAAGTGGGCGAGCTACGGAATCGAACTTCGTGTTGGAATTGAAGTCGATTATTTTGATGGTGCCGATGAAGAGCTTAAAAATTTGTTAGAGCCATATGAATTTGATTATGTGGTAGGTGCTGTACATTTTAACGATGGACTGATGATTAGCAATCCGAAATTGTTGCCTACATTTGAGAAAATCAAGATCGAGCATTTATATGAAACGCATTACAAGACGACAGAGCTTGCGATTGAGAGCGGTCTGTTCGACATGATGGCGCATCTCGACAATATTAAGATTTTAGGAAAAGTTGACGAATTACAGTTACTTTATCTTTATGAAGAAATCGCGAAATCATTGAAGACACATGATGTAGTGTGCGAGTTGAACGCAGGTATGCGATATCACACGAAGTTAAAAGAAGTGTCACCGTCTAAGAAATTTGTGCAAATAATTTCAAGACATGGTGTACCATTTACGACGAGTTCAGACGGACATTTCCCGAATGATCTCGGTAAATATAATAAAAATATGCGACGCATCTTGCGAGACGTCGGCGTAGATGAGATTGTTGGATTTAACAAACGCGAGCGCGAATACTTCAGCTTAACTGGCGAAGACATTACTGATAAACACATGGGAACCCAATCGAATAAGAACGAAAACGAAGAAACTCCCACATATTCTTAGAATGTGTAGGGAGTTTTAATATGGGGTTTATCTTTTAGATCGGCCCTATCTTAAAATAAAAACTTTAAAAATGATAAAAACCAGCTTCACCCCACAAAAAAACCTATACACTCGGGCTTCTCCAAAGTGTATAGGTCTATAATTTAGAATACGTTGTCTGGGTTTTCACGTTCCATGTCTTCGTCTGGGTATTCTTCAACGTGATCGATATATTCTTCAAATTTTTCTGGGTCTGGCGTGATTGTCAGACCGAGGTTCTTACGTTCTAAGTTTGCGTCTTTAAAGAAGCTGATGAGCATGAGTATCACTACGATACTGAATGGGAAAGCGGAAATGATTGCTGCTGCTTGCAGTGCGTCTAGTCCCGACTCTCCTCCAGTAAGTAATAATACGAATGCGATACAAGATAAAAGAACACCCCAAACCACTTTTACGCCGCCTTTAGGGGAAAGTGATCCGTATGAGGTTTGCATTCCTAGTACGAATGTTGCTGAGTCTGCTGATGTGATAAAGAAAATCGTCACGAGTAATAGTGCAATGAAACTTAATATCGCACCGAGTGGTAACTCGTTAAATATCGCGAATAACTGTGTTTCTGGTGGTAGGCTAAGAATTGTTTCAGCTTGTTGAGCCACTTGTATACCTGTCGTACCAAATACGTTGAACCAAATAATTGCAATTACTGAAGGTACGAGTAATACCGCGACAATGAACTCTCGGATTGAACGTCCCTTAGATACACGTGCAATAAAGATACCAACGAATGGACTCCAACTGATCCACCAACCCCAGTAGTAAACTGTCCAGTCAGCGAGCCAAACTTTCTTCTGTTCAAACAATGGCGACACATCAAAACTGTTAAACAGGAATGAATCTAAGTACATACCTGTAGATGTTGTCATCATGTTTAAAATTAAAATAGAAGGTCCAATTGTAAATACAAGAACTAAAAGTATTCCTGCAAGGACCATGTTGATGTTACTTAAATATTGGATTCCGCGTGATAGTCCGCTCCATGCACTTATTAAGAATAGTGCTGTAATAATAATGATAATTATCATTTGAATCCAAATGTTTTGTGGTAATCCGAATAAGTAATTAAGACCAGCGTTAATTTGCAATGTACCAACACCAAGTGATACAGCAACACCGACTACTGTTGCGAATACCGCAAGTACGTCTACGACTGTACCGAGTGGTCCATCTACTTTGTCACCGAATAATGGACGTAAAGTTTTAGATAAAAGACCATCTTCATTTTTTCTAAATTGGAAATATGCTAGAGTTAACGCAACAATACCGTACATTGCCCATGGGTGGAATCCATAGTGGAAAATTGTTGCTCTCATTGAATCCATCATTGCTTGTTTTGTTTCGGGATCTGCGTTAGGTGGCGTAACAAAGTGAGAAATAGGTTCTGCAGCACCATAAAATACAAGCCCGATTCCCATACCTGCTGAGAATAACATCGCAAGCCATGAAATTGTATTAAATTCCGGTTCATCATTAGGTTTACCGAGTTTAAGTTTTCCGATTGGACTAAACACTAAGAACAAACAGAACAATACAATGAACGTCATCGTAATCATGTAGTACCAACCAAACTTATCCGTAATCCAAGCACTAACGCTTCCAGTAGCAGTACCGAATTTGTCTGGCATAAACACACCAAAAAGCACCATAACAAATACGACTATGGTCGCATAAGTGAATACGGGAGAAAATTTTCTTGTTCCTTTAGACATTTGTTTATCTCCTTCTGATTTTTAGTCACAGTGTAAAATGCTACCCGTTTTGTAAAGGTAAATAAACCGTTTCTCGAAATAAATAATAGAAAAAACTCTCTATACTTATAAAGGTACAAAAAGATTTTCAATTCACAACTATTTCTTCAATCTATTTAAGTTTTTAAGATTGTGTTTATCTTCTTATTCAACTCTTTTATAGGGCGTTTTCAAAACGTTTTTATAGGGTAATTTTATATTAGTATTCAGAAAAAAGGGATTTTAAACCACTCATATAACTATAGTTATATTTACACTAAAGACAAAATAATCATATAGGAGGAGTAACAATGATTAAAGCAGTTACTTATTTTAACTTTGAAAATAGCTTAGAAGCTCTGGAATATTATAAGAATAACTTTAATGCAGAAGTCGTGACGCGCACAATGGGTAACGACCCAGTATTTAGAGATATGCCGGACGAATATAAGATGCCTGAAGAAGTTGCGAAAAAATTTGTTATGAATGCAGAGTTTAATATTTTAGGAAGGACCTTCATGGTCAGTGACACGATAGGTAATAAACCTATTAATAACGAAGGGGTTAACGTATGTTTCACATTTGACGGAGATAATGATGTCGAACGTGAACGCATTACAGAATTCTTCTACAAAGCGATTGAACGTGGGTGTGAGGAAGTGATGCCACTAGATAAAACAGAGTGGACAGATTTATATGGTATGTTTAAAGATCCGTTCGGAATTACGTGGATGGTCAATGCCGTATATGAAGAAATTCAATAAAATTAGAGGTGCACGTATGATAAAGTCATTAAAACAAGTGATGTTGTATGTTGAAAAATTTAACGATACAGTTGAGTTTTTCACTGAAGATTTAAGGTTTGTAATATTAGATGAAATGGAACTCGTCGAAGGGTTTAAATCCGTAACAATTGCTCCTTCAATAGATAATGAAACAGAGATCGTGTTATTTGATAAGAAGTTTATTAAAAAATACAGTCCAGAAGTCTCACTAGAAACACCGTCACTGATGTTTAATACGACAGATATCGATAAGTTGTATACAGAATTAAAAGCAAAAGAAATCACGGTTTCTGAACTTGTTGACATGCAAAACTTCCGTGTGTTTAATTTTAGTGACCGTGAAGGCAACTACTTTGCTGTATCAGAATTGAATCAGTAAATAATAAAGACTCTCCCAAAAAATGGAGAGTCTTGTTTATTATCTTATACATTTGTACTTACTGACGGAATTTCGTCGTCATCATTTCCATATATCTCATGTAATAATTCTTCTTTTTCTTTGTCTGTAATCTTCGCAATTCCAATGCCTGTAGCTGCAAGTATCATCGCGATGATTGGTGCAGTAAAGTTCAGAATCGTAAATGGTGCATATTGCCAAGCAAACACACCAAGTGTTCCGTAGATATACACACCGTCTGTACTCCATGGTACGAATACAGATGACAGCGTACCACCGTCTTCTAAAGTACGAGACAAGTTTTTTGGTGCAAGATTTCGTTCAATATATGTTCTTAAATACATACGTGACGGTACGATGATTGAAATATATTGCTCGGCACAAGATACGTTTATGAAGATGGAAGAGAAAATCGTTGTTGTAATCAAGCCGAACGTTCCCTTCGCAATCTTTAAAATATAGTGCATGATAGATTGGAGCATACCAGAATATTCCATGATTCCGGCAAAAGTCATCGCGATAACGGCCATTGATACGGTGTACATCATTGACATGAGTCCGCCACTGTTAAAGAGTCGATCGACAGCAGCATTTGATGTATCAATCACAAATCCATTCGTCATAGTATCAACAGCAGTCGCCACACTCCCACCTTGTACAAAAATATGACAGAAGAATCCAATCAATGCACCCATGAATAATGCAGGACCTGCTGGCATTTTAAAGAGGATTAATACAAGGACAGCGATAGGTGCTAAGAATAACCAAGGTGATATAACAAAGTGCTCTTGCATGGTGAACATCATTTCATCTATTTTTTCTGTTGATATATTCTCGCCACCAATGACATTCGTTCCAATAAAGAAAAATGCAATAAATGTGATGATAAGTGCTGGCACTGTTGTCCATAACATGTGTTTGATATGGTCAAAGAGATCCACATGCGTGAGCCCCGAAGCAAGGGTAGTCGTATCCGAGAGTGGTGACATTTTATCTCCAAAATATGCCCCAGAAACAACAGCACCCGCAATCATTGCGGGGTTTATATCCATGCTAAGTCCGATACCCATCCCAGCAACACCGACGGTTGCGATGGTAGACCAAGAACTTCCGATAACGACTGAAATAATAGAACAAATTAATAAAATAGTAACTAAGAAATACGTTGGACTAATCAGTTGTAAACCATAGTAGATCATCGTAGCAACAATTCCGCCACCAATCCATGAACCGATGACAAGACCGACGAGCATAAGTATGATTACTGCAGGTAGTGCGAGTCGAATTCCTTTATACATAAACTCTTCAAGCTCATGCCACTTGTACCCTGCGGTCATCGCAACAATTGCGGCAGTTGCAGTTCCTATAACAAGCGGAATATGCGGATCCACATCGAGTTTAATCACCGCATAAAGCATTGAAATAATCATAACGACAAAAGGGATGATAGCAACAAACACATTAAAACGGTTCGTGGTGTCTTCTGTGATAATCGTCTTTTCTTCATCTGACATAATAATTCACCTGCTACTTTCTTTATACGCAATTGTATACCTTTCTAATTAAAATTAAAAGATGAATTTTTATTTACATTAAAGAATAATTATAATAATATATGATAAGTATAAAGGGTATTTGAACAAATTTATTTAAAAGGATGATTGTATGAAGTTATGGGGTGGACGTTTTAAAAACAGTAGCGATGAGTTAATGGAAGCTTTTAATTCATCATTAGAAATTGACAAAAGGCTCTATGAAGAAGATATTATAGGCAGTATTGCGCACGTCAACATGCTTTTTAGCCAAGGAATCTTGTCGGATTTGGAACACGATAAAATTATAGATGGCCTAGAGTCAATTTATGATGATATAGAATCAGGTGCGCTTCTGATTGCAGGCAATCACGAAGACATCCATTCATTTGTAGAATCAAATCTTATAAGTAGAATCGGTGAGACGGGTAAGAAACTTCATACCGCGCGTAGTCGTAATGACCAAGTTGCTGTCGACATGCGCTTGTATGCACGAAAAATGGCACATGAACTTTTGGAAGTATTAGACTCATATCTAGAAGTACTCACTGAAAAAGCACACAATCATCCGTATCTTATGCCGGGGTATACACACTTACAACGTGCTCAAGTGGTAACGTTCAAACACCACCTGCTCGCATACTTTGAAATGGCGAAACGCGACAAAGCGAGACTTTTAAATGCACTCGAAGTGTTAGATGAAAACCCACTTGGCGCAGGTGCTTTAGCAGGAACAACACATAACATCGACCGTGATTACACGACTGAACTGTTGAACTTTAAAAAGAAAAAAGAAAATTTCATGGATGCAGTGAGTGATCGTGATTATCAGATTGAACTCACAAACGTTTGTACGATGATTATGATGCATCTATCTCGTTTATCAGAAGATATGATTTTATGGTGTTCACAAGAATTTGGATTTGTAACGATGGATGACCGTTACTCTACAGGAAGTAGCATTATGCCGCAGAAGAAAAATCCAGATGCGCCCGAACTCATTCGTGGGAAAACAGCAGTTGTTTACGGCGCACATACAACGTTACTTTCTATGATGAAAGGACTGCCACTCACTTATAACAAAGACATGCAGGAAGACAAAGTGCAGTTCTTTACGGCGATTGACACGACACTGAGTTGTCTCAGAATAATGACAGAAGTCATTAGAACGATGACAGTGAATAAAGAAAACATGAGAAATGCAGTTGAAGCGGGCTTCCTAAATGCGACAGAACTCGCGGACTATCTCGTTCAGAAGAATGTGCCATTTAGAGATGCACACAGAATCGTAGGAGAAGTCGTCCTTCACTGTGAAGAAAATAATAGTACAATAGAATCACTCGAAATCGATACGCTGAAGAAGTTCAGTGAAATGATTGAAGATGACGTATATGATTATATTGAATACGAAAATATTTTAACTAAGGGCATTAAGAAAGAGCTGCTTTAATGAAAAAATGCACGCTTCTCATAGGAGAGTCGCGTGCATTTTTGGTTATTTTATAATTTATATTAAAGTGTCGCGTTTGCGGCATTCGGATTTTTATCGGTACCGTAAATTTCTGTTAACAGATTTTCTTTTTCTTCGTCAGAAATCTTCTTAATACCAATGCCCGTTGCTGCAAGAATCATTGCAATAATCGGCACTGAGAAGTTCAGAATCGCGTACGGACCATACTCCCAAGCGGCAACACCAAGTGTTCCGAATATATACACACCACACGTATTCCATGGGATAAATACAGATGTTAACGTACCACCGTCTTCTAATGAACGAGATAAGTTTCTCGTATCCAAATTCTTTTCAACAAAGCTACGTAAGTACATACGTGAAGGCACAACAATCGAAATGTATTGCTCTGAACACGTTGCGTTTACAAATAGAGCAGAGAAAAGTGTCGAAGTAATAAGACCAAACGTACCTTTAGCAATCTTAAGAATTTGTTCCATAATAGATTTCAGCATACCAGAATATTCCATAATGCCCGCAAATGTCATCGCAACAATCGTCATAGACACCGTATACATCATATCCATAAGACCACCACGAGTAAATAGCTTATCAACCGCTTCATTTCCGGAAGTAAGTTCAAACCCATTAGTCAATGTGTCGACCGCACTTGAAAACGCACCACCTTGCACAAAAAAGTGACACAAGAAACCCATCACTGCACCCATAAATAACGCAGGAGCTGCTGGCATTTTAAACAAGATAAACACAACAACTAAAACAGGAACAAGCAGTAACCATGGAGAAATCACAAAGTTGTCTTGCATCGTGACTAACATAGTATTTACAGAATTTGTATCAAATGTTTTCGTATCGATAACGTTAAATCCAATAAAAAAGAATGCAATTAACGAGATAATTAAACCAGGAATCGTTGTCCACATCATGTGCTTGATATGATCGAATAAATCTGTGTGTGTTAAACCTGAAGCCAGGTTTGTCGTATCAGATAGAGGTGACATTTTATCTCCAAAATAAGAACCAGAGATGACTGCACCTGCAGTAATTGCCGGAGAAATCCCCATGCTCATACCAATACCCATCCCTGCGACGCCAATCGTTGCCATTGTAGACCATGAACTACCTGTCGCAAGAGAGACAATTCCACAAATAATAAGTATAGTAACTAAGAAATAAGTTGGGTTAATAATTAATAAACCATAATAAATCATTGAAGCAACCACTCCGCCACCAATCCAAGAACCGATGACTAGACCAACGAGTAAGATAATAATAATCGCAGGTAGCGCGAGTTTAATACCTTTATACATAAATTCTTCTATTTCTTTCCATTTATATCCAGCAGTTAGTGCAACAATTGAAGCAGTAGCTGTACCAATTACGAGAGGGATATGCGGATCGACTTTTAAAACAATGACTGCAATTAACATTGCGAAAATCATAACGATAAAAGGAATAATAGCAACAAAAACGTTAAATTCTTTTTCTTTTAAATCCAATCTTTTCACCTACATAACTGTTATATAGTTATTGTAAACGTTTGCGTAAGCGATTTACAGAGCGAAAAAATTTATTGTTTATAATAAAAAATTCTTTTTAAGGGTAAAGAATAAATGATAGGAAAGTTTGCATGACACTTTCATTAATCAAAAAACGCATAAATGGTAGAATAAAAAAGGAGGGTAAAACTCTATGAAACGTCTCATTATTATCTTTACATTATTACTTGTTGGTTGTACAACGAATGGAGAGGATCCTGTGAAAGAAGACACAACACAAGAAGAAAACACGATAACAACAAATGAAGATCGCACACTTTATATCGTCTCATTTAAAGAGTATGTAGAAGACAGCGAACTTGAAGCGTACGGCGTGACAAAAGATATGATTGATGGGGATATGGAAACACTAAAAATGAAATCTATCTTTTTAACAGATGAAGAAAAAGAAAAACTAGAATCATTTGATGCTGTTAGCTATATAGAGGAAGACGGGGAGGTCAGTATCCCTGAAGGCCCAAGTGAAAAAAATAATGATGCAAAATAACGAATGTAAGGTGAATGTATGTCTAAGTTTTATGCAGTAAGAAAAGGGCGAACGCCCGGAATATATAGAACGTGGCCAAAAGCACAGCGTGAAGTCACTGGATTTAAAGGCGCAGAGTTTAAATCCTTTAAAACATCTGAAGAAGCAGAAGCCTATATGAATGATTCTGAACAAGAAATTGTATTAGATGGGTTAATCGCTTATGTGGACGGTAGTTATGATAAACGCATGAAACGCGCTGGATTTGGTGTTGTTTTAATCGACAACAATGAAGTAATTAAAGAAGTAAGTGAGGAAACAAATATCGATCCTGAAGACAATCTATGGAACGTGACTGCTGAAATTGAGGGCGTATTATTCGCAGTGAACTACGCAATTGATAATGGCTATGAAAAAATTCACGTCTACTATGACTATGCAGGTTTAGAGAAGTGGGCGAAGAAAGAATGGCGTGCAAATAAGAAAACGACAAAAAGATATCAAGATACAATGCAAGAATTGATGCAACAAATCAAAGTCGATTTCATAAAAGTTGCGGCACATACTGGAGATTTTTATAACGAACGTGCTGACGATTTAGCAAAACAAGCAATTTTTGGAGGTAAAAAGTGAAGAAATTATTCTTTTTTGATATAGATGGAACGTTGTTAGACAGTGACAAAAACTTACCAGAATCAACAAAATATGCAGTAAAAGAACTGCAGAAACAAGGTCACACTGTGGCTATTGCGACAGGACGTGCGCCATTTTTATTCAAAAAAATTAGAGATGCGTTAGACATCGACACATTCATCGCATGTAACGGGCAGTATGTCGTTGTAGATGGCAAGGTGATCCACAAAGAAGCACTTGCTGAAGCGGATCTCGTTGAACTAACAAATTATGCATTAGACAATGACCATCCGGTCGTCTACATTGACCACGAAGACATGGCGACCAATATGGAATCTCATATTCATGTTGATGAAGGACTTGGATCTCTAAAATTCGATCAAGACCCAATTCATGACCCAAATTATTTTGAAGATCGTGACATCCTCCAAGCACTGCTGTTCTGTGAGGAAGGTAAAGAAGCACCGTATGTAGAGAAATTTCCGAACCTCGATTTTCTGAGATGGCATCCAGTTTCACTCGACGTGATGCCAAAAGGTGGTAATAAAGCGGAGTCAGTCAAACGTGTTCAGGAGTATTTAAATTTAGAGGATAAAGACATCTATGCATTTGGTGACGGGCCAAATGATTATGAGATGTTAAAACAAGTTGAAAACTCAGTCGCGATGGAGAACGGTGTAGAAACTACAAAATCTGTTGCCAAACTTGTCACAGATCATGTAGATAACGACGGAATCTATAAGGCGTTTGTGAAACTTAATTTAATTAAAGAAATGTAAAAAGGCGTATTTCCTAGGAAATACGCCTTTAATATGTCTAAACTCAAGTGTTTTCTGTTTATTTATACGATAGACAGAAAAGAAATCGAAATGATAACCATTCAATACATGATTATTTATCTGAATTTTTCTCAGTTTGATTTGCCTTTTCAAACTCAGGAATTGTAGTTTTATTGATTAACCATTTTGAATCAGTGTTTTCTAAGTACAATTGATTCTCTTCTCTAATCTTCTCAAGTTCTTTTCTCATCTCTTTATTTTCTAGTAAATAATTTTCTTGTTTGACGCGCTCTAATTCAGTAAGCGCTTCAATCTTTTTAATTTCTTGTATTCTTTTATTTTCGGGAATACTTAAGACCTGCATAGTAATAGGTAATACGACTGCTACCGCGATTAGGAAAATCCAGAACATAAAATCACCTCGTCTTAGAATTAGTTTAAGTATATATTAAATATTTTCTAAAATCTATATTGCATTGTTCACTAGTGAGTGATACGATATAGTTAATATTACATGTAAATCCTATTTTTTTAAAATGCTATATCGTAATTCGATATAGATGGAGGGTGCTATGAATACTGAAGGTGTATTTAATCGTAAAGAAAAGTTTAACTTGTTCCTCTATCTCTTTAGCCGCGGGTTTTTATCTTTTGGTGATTCGATGTATTCATTCGCCATATCATTCTTTATTTTGTACGAAACAGGATCAGCACTCGCTTCCTCAATCAACTTAGTTGTATTTACTCTAGTGAATTTAATTTGCTTGCCATTCGCAGGATATATTGCAGATAAATACAATAAAAAAATTATTATTATTATCGGTGAACTGATTGATCCAATTATTATTTTAGGATTACTTATTTACACAATGAATTATGGATTTGACTTAACAGCGATTTATATCGTCACGGGTATCACAACATTTACAAGTGCATTTGTTGGGAATTCATTCCAATCAGCGATGACAGAAATTTTTAACGCACTCCATATGCAAAAAGTGATGGGGTATCAGCAGAGTATTATGAGTCTTTCAAACATTATTGCACCGGCGACGGCAGGTGCATTAATTGGACTTACGTCACTTGAAGTCATTCTTGGGATTTTTGTAGTGTTAGGTTTTGTGGCTGTTTTTATCGATTTAATTATTGATTTTAAACTGCACTATGACGAGAGTTTGTATGAGGAAACAGAAGAACTGACATTTTGGAATGATTTAATGGAAGGTGCGAGACACATCATGAAGTCTGATGTGTTAAGACCACTTGTTGTGTTCTTAGTGTTCATCAACTTTTTTGCATCACTCATGAGCATATATCCGTCAAAGGTACTTATTGTAGAACTCGGGCTTAGAAGTGAAACTGTAGGAATCGTGTATGCAGTAATAAGTCTCGGTTCAATCATTGCGAGTGTGTCTATCGCAAAAATTAAACGATGGGAGAATCCTGTTCGTGTAACAAAGATTTGTTCATTGATATGTGCAGGACTTCTGATGTTGTTTGCGGTACCGATATATCTACCGGTATCATTGACAGTGAAAGTAATTATGATTTCAGCATTATTTTTGGCAAATGCGATTACACTTACATTTTTAAACACGCCGATGATGGTCTATTTCCAAACAGCGATTCCGCAGCGTGTTAAAGGACGCGTGTTATCGATGCTTTCAATATCATCCATGTCCGTAATGCCTATTGGTGTAGTCATTTATGGATACTTTTTAGATTTAGATTATTATTTAGGAAGTACGCTTGTCTCAGGAATTATGGTGTGTGTAGTAGTGATGTTTACATTACCAAACACACTGATTATGCGAAGTAAAAAAGAAATGGACGACATTTTAACAATAGAAAAAAGTGTGACAGAGTCTCTAGTAATGGAGTGAGATTATGAATGTACAATTTAAAAAAGGAGTACTCGAGTTGGTGGTCTTAGAAGAGATAAAAAAGACCGACCAATATGGATACGAGCTATCTCAAAATATCGGAAAGCACTTATCTATTGCAGACGGGACGCTATACCCAATGCTCAGAAGACTCGTTAAGGAAGGTGTACTCGAAACATATTCAGGAAAAGAATCGAGTGGACCTGCACGAAAATATTACAAAATTACTGATAGCGGAAAAATACATTTAGAAGCACTCAAAGTAGAGTGGCGTGAACTCGTATCAGCAGTTGAACGATTAATTTCAGAAAAAGAGGGATAATTATGGATCGTTACGAATATCTAGGTACTTTAAAATATTACTTGAGAGGCATTTCTGAAAAAGAATCTAACCAAATTATAGAAGAATTTAAGTCACATTTTGTTGAAGCGGAAATGAGCGGCCAAACGGACGAAGAAACTGCGGAATCACTCGGCGATCCAAAAGCAATCGCTGCTGAGATTTTAGAGGAGTACGATGTAAAAGAAGACAGACAAACATCTGAGCCACAAGGCAATGGGTTTGGTGGGTTTATCTCTAACCTTGTCGACAAAATTACACAATCTGCAGTTGTTATAGACTTAAGCAGTAAAAAAGAAGATAAAGATATAACTGCTGAAGTAGTGAGAAGCGAGGCGGTTATTACGGATCACTTCAGCAACGTAGATTTAAGAACAAAACTTTCTGATGTAACTGTGAAAACACATGACAGAGACGACGTAATTATTGAATCTAAGAAAGATCCCCATTTAGTATATAAAATTCAAAATGACACGCTAGAAATTACTGAAAAGAGTAAAAAAGAAGGCGGCTTTATAGGGAAATTTACAAACAGTGATTCAAAGTCTGTTGTTTATCTACCAAAAAAACATTATGGGTCATTTGAAATGAGAACGTCAGTGGGTGCTTTAAAAATTGATGAAATTAGCGCGAACGAGGTGACATTAAACAGTAGTGTTGGAGAATTAAAAGTAAGAAAGTTAGAAACGGACACATTGACGGTTAAAGCCGCAACAGGTGAAGTAAAAGTATCCGATGTGACAGCAAAACATGTAAAAGCATCCATCGCGACAGGAGACCTAGATTTAATTGGATTGAACCCAGATGCAAACATTGAAATATCTGTTTCGCTCGGAGACGCGACAATTAAATATCGCACAGTACCGACAGACGTGACAGTAGATATTACAGAAAATATGGGATCCGTAAAAACAAACGGACTGTTCGAGAAAAAAGGCGCGATTGGTACGGGTACAACAACAATCAAAGGAAAAGTTTCGATGGGAGACTTGAAATTTAAGATATAAAGACGATGTGGTGGTAATTGAAGGATAAGTTGAACTTTTGGGGAGAGCTTGTTTTTATCTAATTTTTAAAGATAAAAACAGTATTCTATAGCTCATAACTAGAAAACGGAATGATCTGTAGGTTGAATCGTTGCGTTAATGCCAAATAAGATTAGATTACTGAAAGAACCGGCCATCCGCAACACTCCATACGAACAAGTTAAACACCCCATCCTGAGAAATTCCAGATAAACAAAAAGCGCCCACTCACCAACTGTTCCGCTGGTGAGTAGGTGCCTGTTTTTATCTACATATATATTAGTCTTCTTTTTTTACGAATATATAGTGAGACGTTTTTTCTGAGATATAAACGTCTTCTCCATTTGTTTCATTGTATATGTGAAGTAAGTCCAACGATTTATCGAATTCTTTTACAATAATTATATCGAGTAAATTCAAATTGTGGTTTTTAAAATATACAAGGAGTTTTTCTTCATTCACGTGGCGCAGAATTTTTACGCGCACACCCTTACCAACTTCTGGCAAAGGGATGGCCTCATTGTCTTGTTCTTCTATTTTCTTAAACGAAATAGCACCGCCATGTGGACAGTAGTCTGGTTTTCCCAGGAAATGATAGAGTTTATTCGCGAGCGTATCTGATGTCGCGTGTTCTAAAACTTCTGCCTCATCATGAACCTCTTCTAAACTAAATCCAAGATGTTCTACCAAGAAAACTTCCCACAATCTATGTTTATGAATCAGCTTCTTCGCTTCTTCAACTCCATTTTCTGTGAGCATGCTGCCTCTATAAGGTACATATTCAATCCAACCCATTGACACTAGGGTATGCATCATTTCAGTCACAGTTGGTGGTGAAATACCAAGCTTTTTAGCAATTTCTTTATTCGGTACACGAGTAACTCTGCCGCCGAGTTCATATATAATTTTTAGATAATCTTCTCTTGTAGGACTCAAATGTACCTCCACCCTTCGTCACCTTACAATTATGAACAAATATAACGGATACTGCAAGGAACGATTCGGTTTTTAGTTATCATTTCCCTTATATTTAGATATAATTAAAATAAATATGTATGTGGAGGGATTTCCATGTCAAACCTTGGTCAGACAAATATCTTCGACGATATGATTCGTGAGAATGAATCGTTTGTTATCGTCGTACAAGAAGTCATGGATCAGAACGGTCTGTTACAAAAGAAAGTGTTAAGGGAATATCAAAGTTTAGATAACGAAGCAATGCAGAATTTATTTGAGCATTTAAAAGATGTATACTTAGACGAAGTGCTGAGCGAGCACGGCACGTATTTTGACATCACAGTGTATACAAATGAAGATTACGCTGGTGAAAATATTTATGCGCACACAAAACGCTATCGAAACAAAAAAGAATGGACAAAAACTTCGAAATAGGTTTAAGGGAGATTTTAAATTATGAGAATGATCGATATCATTACTAAAAAAAGAGACAACAAAGAGTTAACTAAAGAAGAAATTGATTTCTTCGTCCAAGGGTACACAAACGGTGAGGTACCAGATTATCAAGTATCTTCACTCTTAATGTCAATTTTCTTCAACGGCATGACTAAAGAAGAAGTATCTAACTTAACGATGTCTATGGTTATCTCAGGTGACCAAATTGACTTATCAGCAATTGAAGGAATTAAAGTTGATAAACACTCGACAGGCGGAGTTGGCGATACAACTACATTAGTACTTGCGCCACTCGTAGCTGCTGTTGGCGTAAGCGTACCAAAAATGAGTGGACGCGGACTCGGTCACACAGGTGGAACTGTCGATAAATTAGAAGCGATCGACGGATTCCACGTTGAACTCGACAAAGATGAGTTCATCGAACTCGTAAACAAAGACAAGCTTGCAGTTGTAGGTCAATCAGGTAACTTAACACCTGCAGATAAACTCATCTATGCATTACGTGACGTAACAGCAACAGTAGATTCAATCCCATTAATCGCTTCATCAATTATGTCTAAAAAAATTGCGGCTGGTGCAGATGCAATCGTTCTAGACGTAAAAGTAGGTGACGGTGCATTCATGAAAAATGAAGAAGATGCACGTCAATTAGCTGAAACAATGGTAGAAATCGGTAATTACGTAGGCAGAAACACAATGGCTGTAATCTCAAGTATGGACGAGCCACTTGGACTTGCAATCGGTAACGCAAATGAAGTCATCGAAGCAATCGAAACATTAAAAGGGAAGGGCCCAGCCGACTTAACAGAACTGTCACTCGTACTTGGTGCACAAATGGTCGTGTTAGCTGGTAAAGCAGACTCATTAGAAGAAGCACGCAAGATGCTTGAAGGCGTAATAGAAGACGGCAGTGCTTTAGAGAAATTCAAAGTTTTTGTTAAAAACCAAGGTGGAAACCCAGACATCACTGAAGACTACTCATTATTACCACAAGCTGAATTTAAAACAGAAGTTAAAGCGACAGAGTCTGGCTTTATCTCTAAAATGGATTCAGAAAACCTCGGTGTTGCAGCGTCAATCATCGGTGCAGGTCGTCAGACAAAAGATGATGTGTTAGACCTTGCAGTTGGTATTATGCTAAACAAAAAAGTTGGAGACAAAGTTGAGGAAGGCGACGTTTTAGCAACAATCGAGTCAAACAAAGAAGATGTTGCTGATACAATCGAGCGCGTTCGTGCAGCAATTCATATTTCAGATGAAAAACCAGAAACGAAGTTAATTAAAGCAATCATTACAGGAAAGTAGGAAGCTATATGTTAGAACAATTTGTACCACAGTTTGAAAAATTAGGCCAAGCGTCACAGAAAAAAGTGAAGGAGACATTTCAGTCACTGGATCTAAACGAAATTAAAGACACTTATCAAGATGTTTACGTAAATTCTCGTGAAGTGGACGTTACGAACGTAGGCGATGTGCCGTTTACGAGTGTTCAAGATGTGGATAAAAATTATCTAACATTACTTGCCGAAAAAGCAATTGGTAGTGGTGAAGTTGGGGTATTACTTATGGCTGGTGGACAAGGGACACGATTAAATCACCCAGGTCCAAAAGGAACATTCAGTTTTGACGGCGTGTCTTTATTTGAATTACAAGCAAGACAAATTTTAAAATACGCTCTAGATGATACGTTACCAGTTCATTGGTACATCATGACAAGTGACATTAACCATGAAGAGACACTCGCATTCTTCAAAGAAAATGAGTACTTTAATGTGCCAAAAGAAAATATTCATTTCTTTAAGCAAGAGCACTTCCCTGCACTAAGTAAGGAAGGGCATTTACTTCTGACTGAAGACAAAGAAATCATGATTACACCAAACGGTAATGGCGGTATTTTTAGTGCGTTAAAATCTAGCGGACTATTAGAGGACATGAAAGAACGAGGCATTAAACACGTATTTATGAATAATGTCGACAATGTTGTCGTAAAAGTATTAGACCCAGTGTTAGTTGGTCTTCACATTGAGAAAGATAATGAAGTCACATCAAAATCTATCGCTCCAAAATCTGGTGAAAGTGTGGGTAGATTAGCAAACATTGATGGTAAAAAAGGGGTAGTAGAATATACAGAGTTGCCAGAAGGTGCAGCGGATAAATTCCAAAATGGAAATATCGGTATTCACGTATTTAGTACGGACTTTTTAGAAAAAGCAGCAGCAACTAAAATGCCGTATCATTTAGCCAAAAAGCAACTCGAATATTTAGATGAGGATTTAAATCTGGTCAGAGAAGAAGCACTCAAATTTGAGAAATTCTACTTCGACGCATTTAAATCTGCAGATAAACACCACACACTACAAGTTGAACGTAAAGGAGAATTCTCACCTCTTAAAAATCGTGAAGGTAAAGACAGCGTCGAGACTGCATTCAACGATTTAAAGAAAGAAGGAATTCTATGAGCAATGAAAAAACATCTTTTAGTCAGGATTCAAACTTCCAAAATGACTATGTATCTGACAAAATCGAGCACAGTTTAAAACACATCATCCCACTTTCATTTGGTGAAGAGGTGGGGAACAGTGTGTCTCATGGTGCGGCGGCGATTGTGTTTATATTATTGCTTCCGTTCACGGCTGTTTATATGTATCTTAATGGTGGCGTATGGCATGCTGTTGGTGGGTCAATCTATGTAATTACAATGTTGTTTATGTTTTTAACATCGACAATCTACCATTTTATGGAGCCTAAATCTCAGCATAAATATGTCTTGCGTCTCATAGACCATAGTTTTATATATCTGGCGATTGCAGGATCGTACACACCAATTGCGATTTCAGTCATCGGTGGTAAATGGGGAATCACCGTACTCATTATCCAATGGGCTGCAGTAGTTTTTGGAATTTTATACAAAGTGCTTAGCAAAAAAGTGAACCCTAAAGTTAGCCTCGCGTTTTACCTCATTATGGGATGGATGGTTGTACCGTTCTTGCCTATGATTATTATGAAGAGCAACTGGATGTTTATCTTGATGCTCGTTCTAGGTGGCGTTGCGTATACAGTTGGTGCGTGGTTTTATGCACAGAAAAATAGAAGGTACTTTCATATGATATGGCATCTATTTATTGTACTCGCTGCTGTCCTTCAGTATATCGGAATAGTATTTTACATTAATTAATGGAGGAAGATTCTATGAAAATTGTATTTTACGGCATCGGTAATATGGCATCAGCAATATTTAAAGGTATGATAAATGAAGGTATTAAACCAGAAGAAATTTATGTTACAAGTACTCCAGGAGATCCGTTCTTAGAACGATATAAAGAAGAGCTCGGAGTTGTGCCTTCTTTAGATGATGCATTACTACTACGTGATGCGGACTATGTTGTTTTCGCAACAAAGCCTCAAGACTTTGATAGCGTTGTAGAACGTGTGAAACCTTATCTAGAAGATAAAACCATACTCGTCTCTATCATGGCAGGTACGACAATCAAAACAATTCAAAACAAATTGAATGGAAACGAGACGGTTAGAATTATGCCGAACACAAATGCAGTGGTCCAACATGCTGTAAATGGTGTGGCATTCTCTGATAACTTTACAAACAAAGAAGAACTCCTTGGTCTCATCGAAACGTTCGGAACGAATGTACTAATCGACGAAAGTGAATTCAATCAGATTACTGCAGCGACTGGATCTGGTCCAGCATTCTTGTATCATATTTATGAGAAATATTCGGACAGTTTAGTCAATCTTGGCTTCAGTAAAGAGCAGGCGGATGTGCTGACACGTGAACTCGTGATTGGTACCGCTGAAATGATTAAGAATTCTGACCTGCCCCTATCAACGTTACGTGAAAACATTACTTCGAAAAAAGGGACGACGGACGCAGGACTGAAGTCATTATACAAACATGATATAGAAGAAATGTTTGATCAGACACTTGAAGCGGCGAAGACTCGTGGAGAGGAACTTAGTAAAGACTAAATCCGAACACATAGTTCGGATTTTTTTCGTTTTTATAAAAGTTTGTTATGATAAAATAAGATTATACATAACACGTATTTTGAAAGGTGACTAGAATGATTACAGAAAACACAGTACGAGAAATTGTTGGGGAAATAAATGATCCAATATTAAACGTTCCTATTAAGGAAACGAATGGAATTTTAAGTGTTAGCGTGATTGACGATAAAGATCACGTGAGCTTAAAAGTTGCGATTGGCCGATTAGGTGGGCAAGAGCAACTTGATCTACAAATTGAGATTGTAAATAAAGTGAAAGAAGTGGGTGCTGCTTCTGTTGGTCTCCGTTTCGAAGAACTTCCACAAGATGAAATCGAAAAACACAGAGCAACAACAGGTAATGAATTCGAAAAAGAATTTAAACTTGGACACACTGAGTTTATCGGTATCGCATCTGGTAAAGGTGGAGTAGGTAAATCTACAGTATCAGTAAACCTTGCGGTTGCATTAGCAAAAGCAGGTAAAAAAGTTGGACTTATTGACGCAGATATTTATGGGTTCAGTGTACCAGACATGATGGGTATTACTGAAAAACCACAAATTGACGGACAAAAAATTGTTCCTGTTAAACGTCATGGAGTTGAAGTGATTTCTATGGCATTTTTCGTAGAAGAGAACACGCCAGTCATTTGGAGAGGACCAATGCTTGGTCAAATGTTAACAAGCTTCTTTAAAGAAGTTGTTTGGGGAGACTTGGATTATCTATTATTAGACTTACCACCAGGAACAGGTGACATTGCGTTAGACTTACACCAAATGCTTCCAACAAGTAAAGAAATTATTGTAACAACACCACACCCAACAGCAGCATTTGTTGCAGCACGTGCAGGTGCAATGGCAAAACACACTGAGCACGAAATTCTAGGTGTGATTGAAAATATGTCATATTATGAAGTAAAAGAAACGGGCAACAAGGAATACATCTTTGGTAAAGGTGGCGGTGAGAAACTTGCAGAAGAGCTCGATGCACCATTACTTGGTCAACTTCCAATTGGACAGCCTGAATTAAATGAAGAAGATTTCGCTCCTTCTATATATACTGAAGGAATCATTGCAGACGAATATAAACGTATTGCAGAGGGAATCATTAAGGAAACGAGTAAATGAGTTCTAAGTATTTAGTGAAATTTTATTTTGTCACGCTTATAATCGGAGCAATTGCGTCTACATTCATTAGTCTATTCACAGAATATAGCAATGTGACGGTGCATTTATTTAACTTAAATATCGGAGAGTTCTTATTAGGACTTGTATGGATCATAGGATATGGACTGTTAATCGCAACAGTGAGCCAAGTAGTCTTCTATATATACCTTTTTATTAACCCACTCGGTTTAGGCATATTTAGAAAACTTTGGCCATATGTTCAATTACTACTTATTATGTATGCGATATTCGATTTATTCTATTTACGATTCACCAGACTTGGAACAGATCACGGGACAACACTACAATTTATTTGGGTTCCAATCATTATAGTAATTGTAGGATTTGTCGTTGCATACTATAAGATGAAACAGACAAACGATAAGAGTGTATATATTCCAGCACTGTTCTTTATGATTTTCATGACGTCACTTACTCTACTGCCATTTATTTCAGTGGAAGATACGACATGGATTTACCGATCTGTATTCACAGTACTTATATTAAATGCATACCAATTACTTAGATTACCGAAGTACATTGAAGAATCTAAACAAGATAAAATAAATAGAGGCGTAACCTCCAAGGCACTTCGCAATGAAGAACTGCGCAAAGAAGAAGAAAAACGTGCAGAAGAAAGAAAGGCGAAAAAGGACCGCCAAGTCAAGACACGCAACAAACTTAAATATCGTAATAAAACACGTTAAACAAGGGATTAGGACAATTTTAAAATTGTTCTAATCTTTTTTGATTAAAACACTTGCCAAAAGATTAAACACTTGGTATTATATAAAAGTCGTCAAATTCCTGACGCACAAACAACCAAGAAAATTAACATAAAATTAATTTAAAATTAATGTTGCATTAATAAACACAGCGTGTTATATTAATTAAGCAACTGTTTCAGAAAGAACATTGAAAACTGAATGACAATATGTCAACGTTAATTCCAAGAAAAATACTCTACGGAGTAACTGAGAGAACAGTATAAAACACGGATAAATTTGAGCTAACTCAAATTCTTTTATGGAGAGTTTGATCCTGGCTCAGGATGAACGCTGGCGGCGTGCCTAATACATGCAAGTCGAGCGCAACTTCTTATACCGAACCTTCGGGTTCACTTTAAGAGTTGAGCGGCGGACGGGTGAGTAACACGTAGGCAACCTACCCTTAAGACTGGGATAACTACGGGAAACCGTAGCTAATACCGGATAATACCTTTACTCAAAAGAGTTAGGGTTGAAAGATGGATTTTCTATCACTTAAGGATGGGCCTGCGGCGCATTAGCTAGTTGGTGAGATAGTAGCTCACCAAGGCGACGATGCGTAGCCGACCTGAGAGGGTGATCGGCCACACTGGGACTGAGACACGGCCCAGACTCCTACGGGAGGCAGCAGTAGGGAATCTTCCGCAATGGACGCAAGTCT
>NZ_BMDB01000004.1 GCF_014635565.1 Phocicoccus schoeneichii | reverse complement strand
AACATTCCATGTCTAGTGGCGATGGCGGAGAGGCCACACCTGTTCCCATGCCGAACACAGAAGTTAAGCTCTCCAGCGCCGATGGTAGTTGGGGTTTCCCTGCGAGAGTAGGACGCTGCTAGGCAATACATAATAAATATTATGGATGCGATGAGCCGCATTGAGACCGTAAGGTCTCTTTTTTTTATATATATTGAGGTGATCTTTTGAAACTTGTTACGAATTCATTAGAAGACACAGTTGAACTCGGTAACCGTTTAGGACAAACTCTAAAGCCTGGAATGACTTTATTATTAGAAGGTGATTTAGGTGCAGGAAAAACGACACTTTCACAAAGCATAGGTAAAGGTTTAGGTGTAAAACGTCATATGACAAGTCCTACATTTAGTATTATTAAAAGTTATAAGGGCAAATATAGAGTCCATCACATGGATTGTTATCGTCTTGAAGGTAGTGACGAAGATCTAGGGTTTGACGAGTATTTCAATGATGAAGATATTGTCCTTGTGGAATGGTATACTTTTATTGAAGATTATTTGCCAAGTGAGTATTTACATGTCGCTATTCGTTATATAGATGAAACGACACGTGAAATTGAATTTACTCCAGTTGGTGATAAGTATATTGAGTTAGTTGGTGAACTAAGTGAAAACACTATTAATTGATACGTCAGATCAAGTATTATCTGTAGCAGTAACAGATACTATTATTTTGGGTGAAATTAATATTAATATAAAAAGAACACATTCAGAAACACTCATGCCATATATTAGTGAGTTATTAAATATGACGAATGTGAAGAAGAATGAATTAGAACAAATTGTTGTGTCTAATGGTCCAGGATCTTATACAGGTGTGAGAATTGGTGTGACTGTAGCTAAGACTTTAGCTGTTGCATTAAACATTCCTATTTATACTGTATCGAGTCTATTTGTCATGGCTGCAAGCGTCCGAGGTGTTGTTGCTCCAGTCATAGATGCACGAAGAGGAAATGTGTATGGTGCGATCTATGAGTTAGACGGTGAATCATTCGATACTTTAAAAGAGCCGATGTATTTATCTTTTGAGGAATTTAGTGAAACTGTTAAAGATACAGGTGCAATCGTGATAGGGAATACAGATCTAAAGCAAAACTTTGAAGGTAATGTCACACATGTGATGAGTCGTGTTGGAAATGTTGTGAATTATACTGATGCGCTCGTTGAAGTAGATGCACACAGTGTAGTTCCAGAATATCTAAGAATATCGGAGGCGGAACGTAATTGGATAGAATCAACATCCGAAAAATGATGCTAGACGATATTGATGACGTTCATAAGATTGAGAAAGAAGCCTTTCCATTTACGACATGGAAAAAAGAAACTTATATCCATGAAGTGACGCTGAATAATTTTGCGCACTATTTTGTCTTAGAAATAGACGAAAGTATCATTGGCTATATTGGTATGTGGATAGTGATTGATGACGGACAAATTACGACTATTGCTGTAAAGAGAGAGCATCAGGGCAGAGGGTATGCAAAAAAACTAATGAATTTTGCAATGGATTATATGCAGCCACCTGTTAAAAAAGTGTCATTAGAAGTAAATGTTAAAAATGAGAGTGCAATCAAACTGTATGAATCTCTCGGATTTCTATACGGAGGAATCCGAAAGGAGTATTACGGACCAGGTATGGATGCACATGTAATGTGGGTGAATTTAGATGAAAGACATTAAAATCTTAGCAATTGAAACAAGTTGTGATGAGACGGCTGCAAGTGTGGTTCAGAATGGTAACAAAGTGCTTTCTAACGTCGTTATCAGTCAAATTGAGAGTCATAAACGCTTCGGTGGTGTGGTTCCAGAGGTCGCAAGTAGACACCACGTAGAATTGATTACTATCGTTATTGAAGAAGCAATGCAAGAAGCAAATCTTAAGCCAGAGGATCTCGATGCAGTTGCTGTGACATATGGTCCAGGTTTAATTGGTGCCTTGCTTGTCGGTCTGAATGCTGCAAAAGCATACGCATTTGCGCACGACTTACCACTTATTCCAGTACATCATATTGCTGGTCATATTTACGCGAATCAACTTGAGCGTAAGCTTCAATTCCCACTCGTTGCTTTAATCGTTTCTGGAGGTCATACAGAGCTTATTAAGATGAATGAGCACTTAGACTTTACAGTGCTCGGAGAGACACGAGACGATGCTGTAGGTGAAGCATACGACAAAGTTGCACGTGTTTTAGGTTTACCATATCCTGGTGGACCTGAAATCGACCGACTTGCAAAAGAGGGTGAGGATACGTACAAGTTTCCACGAGCGTATCTTGATAAAGACAGCTACGACTTTAGTTTCAGTGGTCTAAAATCAGCAGTCATCAATACGCTTCATAACGAGCGCCAAAAGAATAATCCAATTAATGAAAAAGACGTTTCACGTAGCTTCCAGGAGAGTGTGATCGATGTGTTAACTGAGAAGACATTAGATGCGATTATCTCTGAAGACGTTAAAGATTTAATTGTTGCAGGAGGAGTAGCTGCGAACAGTGGATTAAGAGGGCGCTTTGAAACATTAAGTGAAAAACACGGATTTAATCTTTACATCCCAGCCCTTAAGTATTGTACAGATAACGCTGCAATGATCGGAGCAGTTGCATACGAGTTATATCTCAAAAAACACTTTGCAGATTTAGATTTAAATGGACAAAACTATATAGATATAGAAGAATTTAGCTTCTAAAAGTTTACCTTCCAATTAATAAATTGGAAGGTATTTTTTTGATTTTAGAACATATGTTTTATCGTTTACACTTACTTTACGCTGTGTTCTTGTCAATACAGAACATACGTTTTATCCACAATTGTGGATAACTTGTTGATAACTATGTGAGTAATTCTGTAAAACAGTGGATAAGTGTGTGGATAACTCTGTAATTTGTGGATAATTACGGAGGAAAGTGATAAAATCAACATTTTTCATGTGTATAACTAAACAACGAACATAGTATCGAAAATAAGAACTTGACGTTAATCAAGTTCTAATTCGGATAATCGTTCGACTGCAGATTCCCAGTTTTCCATAGCAGTTTCTAGGTCTCTGTTCATCTTATTTAGTTGTGCATTCAGTTCATCTAATTTTTCATAGTCATTAAAAATCTCAGGGTTTGTCATTTCTAATTCTATTGTTTCGATCTGAGTCTCTAAATTATGAATCACTGTTTCAACAGCATCTCGTTCACGTTCAATCTTTTGGATTTCAGAACGTCGCTCTTTCTGCTCTTGATAATCCATGTTCACATCTTTTTTCTCTTCCACTTGCGGAACTTCATTTGCACTTTCTTCTGCTAAACGTTCTTCCTTCTTATGAAGATAATATTCATAATCACCATTTACTAAAAAGACAT
This sequence comes from Phocicoccus schoeneichii, assembly GCF_014635565.1. Lineage (GTDB taxonomy): Bacteria > Bacillota > Bacilli > Staphylococcales > Salinicoccaceae > Phocicoccus > Phocicoccus schoeneichii. The sequence continues at coordinate 214,942 of NZ_BMDB01000004.1, read as the reverse complement.
CATCATGTCCGATTTCCATAACTCTGTTCGCAATTTTTCTGATAAAGTAACGGTCATGCGAAACGACAATCAGAGTACCAGGGTAGTCGAGTAACGCTTGTTCTAGGACTTCCTTACTATTGATGTCTAAATGGTTCGTCGGTTCGTCTAATATCAGAACGTTATTCTTTTCAAGCATGAGTTTCGAAATCTGAATACGGGCTTTTTCTCCACCGCTCAAGTGGTCGACATATTTCATAACATCGTCTTTTGAGAATAAGAATTGACCAAGCACACTTCTAATATCTTTTTCAGACATGTGTGGATATTCTTTCCATAACTCTTCTAGTACCGTGTTATTAGATGAAAACTCGGCTTGCTTCTGGTCATAATATCCAATCGAAACATTCGTACCATATAAAATGTTCCCATCAATCGCTGGAATGAGTTTTGCGATCGTTTTAATTAACGTCGATTTCCCAATACCGTTCGGACCAAGAATCGCAAGGCGGTCTTTCTTTTCAACATAGAAATTAAGGTGAGCATTTAACGTTAGGTCATCGTAACCAATTGCTAAATCATTTACTCGGAGAACGTCATTTCCACTTTCTTTTTCAATATCAAAATGGAAACTTGCCTTTCTATGGTCGTAATCCGGACGATCCATGACATTCATATGCTCAAGCATCTTTCGCCTACTCTTTGCCATGCCACTCGTAGATGCACGTGCTATATTTTTTTCTACAAATGTCTCGAGCTTTTTAATTTCTTTTTGTTGAGCTTCGTAGAGTTTCATCTGCTGCTTATAGATTTCTTCTTTTTGAGTCATATAAAGAGAATAGTTACCGTGATAGACAGTACCTTTGCCGTATTCAATTTCATAGATAGAGTCAACCGTCTGGTCTAAGAAATAACGATCGTGTGAGATAATTACAATCGCACCTGTATAACGTTTCAAATACGACTCTAGCCATTCAACCGTCTCTAAGTCCAAGTGGTTCGTAGGCTCATCCAAAAGAAGCACATCCGGACGCTCTAACAGCATCTTACCTAACGCAAGACGTGTTTTCTGACCACCAGAAAACTCGTTAATGTTTCGATCTAAATCTGAGAGTTCGAAATTTAATCCAGTTAATACTGTCTTAATTTCAACATCAATCGTATATCCATGATGAGTTTCAAAATAAGATTGGAGTGATTCAAACTCTTTAATTTTTGAATTATAGTCTGGATGCGTATATTCATGTTTTGAGAGCCATTCAGTGACATCATCCATCTTGTCTTTTACGTTCAGAACTTCACTAAAGGCAGACTCCATCTCACTTCGAACTGTAGCGTCACTATCTAAAGTCATTTGTTGTGATAAATACCCAACTGTAATGCCTTTCGGTGTTGAGATAATACCGTCATAAGAAAGCACGCCAGCCATCATGCGCATGAGCGTCGTTTTACCGGCACCATTTTTACCAACAATACCAGTTGTTTTGCCTGTTTTTATCTCTAAATTTATACCATGTATGATATCTGTCCCACTAAAATGTTTGCTCACATTTTGGAGTTGCATAACAATCATTTTTTTAACCTCGCTTTAGAATAATTTTACATCATTTTAGATTCGTTTACGACATATAAAAATTCACATAAAAGCATGCAAGTTTATGGTATAATTGGAGAACAAGATGTATGAGGTGAGAACGGTTGTCAAAAAAACGTAAAATTCCTAATGCGACACTAAACCGATTACCCCTTTACTTTAAGTATTTTAAGCAAAGTGAAGATAACGGTGTAGACAGGGTGTCATCTAGAGAAATCAGCGAGGCACTCGATATAGATTCGGCGACAATTCGCCGAGATTTTTCATATTTCGGAGAACTCGGTCGTAAAGGCTATGGGTATAATGTTCGTGCGCTCGTTAAGTTCTTTTCAGAACAAGTTCAAGGCACAGGATTAAAACATGTAATTTTAGTCGGAACAGGAAACCTTGGTAGTGCACTTTTAAACTACAAATTTACAAATATTCATGATAAGATGAGTATCGTAGCAGCATTTGATAATAAGGAATCTATCATTGGAAATGTCATCAATGAAGTAGAGGTCTTACACACAGATAAATTAGAGGAAGTCATCAAAGACCATCACGCAGAAGTGGCCATTCTTACTGTACCAGGTGAAGCGGGAGTTAAAATTGCTGAACGCCTTGAAGCCGCTGGCATTAAAGGAATCCTAAACTTCACACCTGAAAAGTTAGAAGTGTCTAAAAAAGTTACTGTTCACAACATCGACTTAGGTGTTGAGATGCAAGCATTATTATTTTATATGAAGCATAAATAACAGAGGAGGAATATTATGAGCATTTTATTACCAATAACGCTTATGGTTCCAGCACCAATTAGTTTAATCATAATTGCTGCGATTGCGCTATTAATTTTCGGACCAACAAAATTACCACAACTCGGTCGTTCAGTAGGGACTACGTTCAAAGAATTTAAGGCTGGTTTCAACGGTTTAGCTGATGACGAAGAAGAAAAAGAAGAGCCTAAAAAACTTGAAGAAGTCAGCACTGTTAAAGCAGAAGATAAAGTAACGAAATAAAGATTATCTGAGGTGGCCCTGGCCGCCTCTTTTTTCAATGAGGTGAGAAATGTATGCATGAAGAAAAAGAAATAATGGAGCACTTAGATGAGCTTAGAAAACGGGTGCTATTTACTGCATACTTCTTTGTTGCAGCAATATTTGTTGGATTTTTCTTCGCAAAACCAACAGTAAAGTTTTTACAAAATGCACCATGGACGGATTCAATAGAAATGCATGCATTTAACGTTACCGATCCATTAAAAATATATCTAACTGTTATTGTCGTAATAGCATTTATCATCGTTTCTCCAATTATTCTATATCAACTATGGGCATTTGTATCACCAGGATTATACGAAAATGAGCGCAGAGTGACGCTTCTATATATTCCTGTCGCATTTGTACTCATGATTATCGGAATTGTATTTAGTTATTTTGTATTAGTACCTTACATAATTGAATTCACATTCCAGCTTTCGAACGATATGGGAATCGTGACAACAATCGGTATCAATGAATACTTTGGATTCTTGATGAGAACAGTTTTACCATTTGGTGTCGTATTCCAAATGCCAATACTTGTTTTATTCTTAACACAACTTGGAATCATCACACCGATGATGTTAAAGAAATACCGTAAGTATGCATATTTTGTACTGTTTGTAATTGCTGCGATTATCGCGCCACCTGACTTAATGACACACGTCTTACTTACAATTCCAATGATTCTTTTATATGAGATTAGTATCATTGTTTCAAAAACAGGTTATAAGAGATATTTAAAATCTGAAGAAAAAGCACTACTACAATCATTAGAGGAGGATGAGTAATGGATAGACTCGAGCATATAGACAATGAAATTCTAGACAAAGCAATTGAAGAATCCATGCATTCTCCTTATCGCCTCGGGTATCATGTACAACCTGTGGTCGGCACTATGGGAGCACCATGTGGCTTTTGTTACATCAATGGTTTATTCCACCTGTTCTATGAATGGCAGCCAACAGTGACAAATGATAGTGTGACGTATCTATACCACGTGACAACTGAAGACTTAGTTACGTTTAATTACGAAGGTGTGAAGGTGCGTCCTGAAAGTCTTTATGATAACTATAATATTTATGGCGGAAGCCTCGCAGTCGTGAATAATGTACTCACACTTTTCTACACAGGGATTCAGGAGAAAAATGGTGAATATATTACCCATCAACTCGCTGGTGAAATTGATACAGGATTTAAGGTTCAAAAATTACCTGCACCAATTATTCGTGGGATACATTCGAAATATAACACGTATTTTAGAAATCCGTATGTCTTTACGGAAGGCTCTGAAGTTAACTTAATGCTCGGTACTATGAATGAATCTGAATTTGGTCGTGCCGTCATGTATCGAGGGGAGTCTGTAGAATCACTCAATCTCTTAGGAGAGCTCAATACAGGATACGATATGTTTGGATATTTCTGGGAATCTCCTGAAATATTCCCAATTGATGATGCCGCAATTATGATTTTAAACCCAAGAGGGTTAGATAAATATAAGAATAATTTTTGGAATATCTATCAGTCTGGCTATATGGTTAATGATTTTGAGTACAATTCACTTTTTGTAGATCATGACGACTTCCATGAATTTGATAATGGATTTGATTTTTACAGACCCGTTACAACATTAGATAAAAACAACACCCGCATCATGATTGCATCGATGTCCGCTCATGAGTCAGAGTATCCAACAGAAAAAGATGGATTTAAAAATGCGCTGACGATCCCTCGCGTGTTAACGATCAAAGAAGATCGTGTGATTCAAACGCCACACCCGAACCTTAAAAAGTTAAGGGGAGAGAAGATTACTGCACTTGGTTACTTTGATCAGTATCCAAAGAAAATACAGGATTTTTACGGAAGTCAGTATGAATTATGTATTGAATTAAAAGAGTTAACGACAAATGAGATCTCGTTTTTACTTAGAAAAAGTCGTAGAGAAGAAACGGTCATTAAGTACAATGTAGAAAATCAGACCGTTATCTTAGACCGCACATTCAGTGGAGAGCCAATTAATGAAGTCGATGGTACAACACGAACGGTAGAACTCTTACGTCCACTAGAAAACTTAACTGTTTTTATGGATCGAACAAGCATCGAGGTATTTTTAAATGATGGAGAGCATACGATGACAGCGCGTATCTTCCCAAGTGAGGAAGCAGTGGGGGTAGAGCTCGTGACTGAAAACGGCGATTGCCTTGTTGAGATGACGTATTATAAATTATCGAGCATTATGGAAGCGCCTGTAATCACAAGTAGAGACAAGATTTAAGATACATAGCATTTACGGATTTAATAATTTGGGGTGATTAGAGTGTATTCTGTTCTTGATCAGATTAAAAAAATGTATGAGACGATGACTCCTGTCGAAAAGAAAATTGCAGACTACATTTTGAATAATTCTGAAGCGGTCACTAAAATGGCAGTTAAAAGAATTGCTGAAGAGAGTGGCACAAGTGACGCGGCAATCGTACGCTTTTCAAAACGCATTGGTCTAAGCGGCATAAAAGCGCTAAAGATGGAGCTTGTTAAAGAGCTCACTGAAAACACAGATACAGGGTTATCTCGAACGATCGATATAAACACAGATAATCATGAGTTAATCTTTCAGAAAGTGTTTCAAAATACATTAAGATCTCTGTACAACACTGAAAAAATCATTAACCATAAAAGAGTCATAGAATCTGCACAACTCATTGTGAAAGCAAATCGATCACTCATTTTTGGCGTATCAGACTCAGCAAACACAGCAAAAGATTTAGAACAAAAATTACAACGATTAAACTTCAACGCATATTTCACTTCAGATCGTACACTCATGATGGAGCGACTGAAAACTGCGAATGATAAAGATATTCTTTTTGTTGTGTCAGCGAAAGGACACTCTACAGAAGTCATTGATGTTTTAAAGCTTGCTAAAGAGCAAAAACTTAAAACAATTGTACTGACTCAACAAAATGTCATGCAGCTTGCACGTCTTTCTGACGTTAAGATTGAAATTAGTTCAGAAGAATCTAATGTAGTGGATATCAATATGACAAACAGAATTTCTCAACTCATGGTAATCGATGTTTTATTCTTCTATATTTGTAAGAGCGTCAAAGACACTGCAAATTACAAGAGATTAAATATATTAGATATTTAAAATTAAATGTATATCTCATGATTATTAAGAGTATGTAACAATCCCTATATTTAATGGAATAGATGGCTTTACTTTAATATAATTGAAGAAAAGATGAATGGACGCGTGGTAAAAAATGCTGAAAACAATTAAATTAATGAATGGCATCCTGATCGGGTCATTTTTAATTTGTGTTTCTACAGATTCGGTAGTAAGCGCAGAAGAAGTGCCGACAGAAATACTATCAGAACCTGTAAATGACGCGCGTGATTCTAAAGATAAATTAATTGAAGTTCTAAATAAAGAAAATGAACTAACAGAAAATTCTGAAGCAGTGGCTGAAGAGATAGAAGTTAATCATCCATCTGTAGAGACGCCTGAACAAAATGACAATGTGACATCACCAACTGAATCCAATGATGTTGAAGCAATACAAGAGTCAAACGTGAATACAAAAGCTGAAGAGAGTGAATCAGAAGTAGGTACTGAAGAATCTGATGAAGCGGGCGTCTCTAATGAAGAAAACACTGGTGATACTACAGAAGAACCTGTAATAACCGAACCAGAAGTACCGACCGAAGAGGAAAATCCAGGTGATGGTACAGAACCAGATACAGGCAATGAAGGTACTGACAATGATGGAGACACGTCAACTCCTGATGAGCCTGGTGAAGGAAACAATGAGCCTACTGACGACAATGACTCTGATAATAGCGGTAATGAAGGATACGTCCCGCCATCTTCAGAAATTGATGATTTAGACGACAAAGTCAAAGATGCATTCAAACCAATTGAGATACCAGAAGAAGACACAACAGTGGAAGAACCAACTAATAATACAGACAACAATACGACTTATCAAAATAATGATACTTCTAAACAAGAAACACAAACAAATATTGCCAATAAAGATAAAAAGAAAAAGATAACGAAGTATAACATTGATCGTCTACCTGAGACAGGAATTACGGATAATATCGAATTGATTTACATTTTCGAAATTATCATTCTTGGTTTCGCATTACTCTTACTTTCATTTAAACCAGTGAGAAAATCTCATAAAAAATAAACAAAAGACCTTTTAATTTCCATGACGGATTTAGAAGGTCTTTTCTTTTTAATTATTATAGGTTTTTATCGTCGATGCTATTTAAGAAATCTTTTACGTGTGAGACGATTGATTCTAACGTACCATCTTCAAACGGAGAAAGTAGGTTTGCAGTTTTTACAATTTCACCGAATGGTAATGATCCGCCAAGCTTACAAATTGTAAGATAGTCGTTCCATGCACTGTCGAAGTCTTCATTTGCACGTTTCCAGAACTGTAGCGCACATACTTGAGCGAGTGTATAGTCAATGTAGTAGAACGGTGCACCGAATACGTGACCTTGGCGATGCCATAATGAACCATGAATCAATGGTTCAATTCCATCATAGTCCGTTTCAGGAAGATATTTCTGTTCAATCTTTTTCCACTCGTTACGACGTTCTTCTGGAGTGAGTTGAGGGTTTTCATACACCACATGCTGGAACTCATCAATTGCTACACCATATGGTAAGAATTCTAACGCACCAGATACGTGTGAGAACTTGAATTTATCCGTGTCTTCTTCGAAGAATAATTCCATCCAAGGATATGTGAAGAACTCCATACTCATAGAATGAATTTCAGCTGCTTCATAAGTTGGCCAAATATATTCAGGAACAATCACATCTCTTGATGAATACACTTGGAACGCATGTCCTGCTTCATGTGTTAATACTTCTACGTCCCCCTGAGTACCGTTGAAGTTAGAGAAAATAAATGGTGCTTTATAGTCATTGATGTATGTACAATAACCGCCACCTTCTTTACCTTTTTTAGCTTCAACATCAAAGAGATCACGCTCAGTCATGAATGTATAGAACGCATCTGTTTCAGGTGAAAGTTCTTTGTACATTTTAGCACCCTTAGCCATGATTTCTTTAGTAGAGCCTTTAGGAGTAGGATTTCCATTATTAAACTCAAATGCTGAGTCGTATGATTTCAGTGAATCCACACCGATGCGTTCTTTTTGGCGACGTTTTAAATCACTAACGATTGGTACAACATGTTCTTTAATTTGATTACGGAAATTCTCAACCATTTTTCTGTCATAGCCGATTCGGTTCATACGAATATATCCGAGCTCAACAAAGTCTTTAAGTCCAAGTTGTTTCGCCATTTTGTCGCGGACTTTAACGAGATTATCATAAATTGTATCAATCTTGTCTAGGTTTTCACCCATGAATCCTTGAACCGCAAGAGATGCATTTTTACGTACATCACGATCACTATCGATCATATATTTACCAAACTCAGTCAGTGATAATTTCTTACCATCGAAGTCAATTTGTGCACTCGCGAGAAGTTTAGAATACTCAGTTGTGAGTCTGTTTTCTTCTTTCATTAAGTCCATGATAGAAGGGTCGAATTCTTTAACAGCATTATCTGTTAAAGCAAATAATTGATAACCAAATTCTTGTTCTAAATCATTTCTATACTTACTTTGTGCAAGTCTCTTTTGGAATTTGTTTTCTAGCTCAGACACATTTGGACCAAACTCATCGTAGAAATTACGCTCTTCATCGTAAAACTTATCGTTTGTATCGATAGATGCTCTAATAGACGCAAGTGTATGCATACTATAGTACTTACTCATCAAATCATTATAATCATAGATTGCCTGTTTTTCATCTTCAACACTTTCTGATTTGTCAAACGCTTCCAAAACTTTGTTGACTGAAGCAGTAAGTGCGTCTAGATCTGGACGTTTGTATTCAAAATCTTTAAACTTAGTAACCATTGTGTCACTCCTTTTAATTGTTAGATTCTATTTTACACTACTCTAAATAAATATGGAAAGTCATGGTTTACGGTTGTGTATAAAAGGCTATAATGTACTATAGACTTTTATTAAGGAGACACACCAATGAAAAAATTTTTAGTACCGATCATAGTTGTTGTTGGTATCATTGTAGTCGCTGCAATGATTATCATGCCTAAGTACAATAGCTTTGTTCAATTAGATGAAGAAGTAAATCAAAAAGAAGCACAAATTGAAACACAACTACAGAGACGTGGAGAACTTATTCCTAACTTAGTAAGTACCGTTCAAGGATATGCGTCACACGAAAAAGAAATCTTTACGGAAGTTGCTGAAGCACGTTCTAAACTTGCTGGTGCGAACGGAGTAGAAGAGATGAGTGCAGCGAACGATGAAATGACGTCAGCACTATCTCGTTTACTTGCGGTTGCAGAGAACTATCCAGAACTTCAAGCGAGTGAACAGTTCACTGGTTTAAGAGACGAATTAGCAGGAACTGAAAACAGAATTGCTGTCGCAAGAAATGACTATAACACAGCAGTTCAAGAGTTCAACAGACAAACGCGCACATTCCCAAGTAACATTATCGCAACAATTTTTAACTTCGATAAGAAGCCATACTTTGAAGCAGACGCAAATGTTAAAAACGCGCCGAAAGTAGATTTTAATACAAATCAAGAGGATAACTCTGGTGAGGACTAATGAAACGTCTTGTTGCACTCATTGCAATACTATTCTTATTTTTAAGTTCAAGCGCTAGTGCACGCATAGAGTTACCTGAACTTAATACATCACATCTATTTGTTCAAGATAATGCGCACTTATTAACAGAAGCAGAAATCAATGAATTAAACGCGCTCGGCACTCACCTTGAAAAAGGGACAGGCGTTGAGCTACTCCTACTTACTATGGATAGTGTAGGTCAAGAACATCGACAAGATTTTGCTTTAAGAGCACTCAGAGAATATGGTGTAGGTAAAAAAGAACGAGACAACGGGATTGTTATATTCTTAAACATGGACAATGGTAATGAATATAATAACCGTGGTATTGACATACAGGTAGGCTATGAAGTCGAAGGATATTTAAACGATGCAAAATTAGGTAATATCATCGACACAGTAGCCATGGATGATTTTAGAAAAGGGGATTATGCTTCGGGAATAAAAAATCTATACAAAGCAATCTATGACGAGAGTCTAGATGCATATGGATGGGATCCTGAATCACAAGAATTCACAAACGATCAACCACAGAATACGGAAGAAACCCCTTCACTCTTTGAAGTCATTTTATCTATCATATTTATTATGATTGTAATTTGGCTACTCTATAAAGGGGGGAGTGGTGGTGGACGTCCACCTGGCGGACGTCGTAGACGCGGTCTTTATCCACCAATCTTTACAAGTGGTTCCGGTGGCCATGGTGGCTTCGGAGGTGGCTTTGGTGGCGGATCAAGCGGCGGTGGGTTTGGCGGCTTCGGCGGTGGTTCCGGAGGCGGCGGAGGCGCAGGTCGTGGATTTTAGAAATGGACAGTACATGAAATATGTACTGTTTTTTCCTATGAAAAACATTAAAAAATGATATAGGTCAATTTATTTAGAAAAATTTTCATATATACTGTTATCAGTATAAATATTAGAGGAGTGTTATTGTGTTAACAGAACAAGAGAAAGACATTATTAAAAGCACTGTACCTGTTTTAGAAGAGTACGGTACAGGAATAACGAAGACTTTCTATAAGAATATGTTTGAAGCTCATCCGGAGTTATTAAACATGTTTAACCAAACAAACCAAAAGGTAGGAGATCAGCCAGAAGCACTTGCTAAGACTGTACTTGCGGCTGCACGTCATATTGACAACCTTGAAGCCATTCTTCCTGCTGTCATTGGAATTGGACACAAGCACCGTGCACTAAATGTAAAACCTGAGCACTACCCAATTGTTGGTAAATATCTGTTAGCTGCAATTCAACATGTACTTGGTCTTGAATCGTCAGATAAAATCCTAAGCGCTTGGGAAAAATACTACGGTGTAATTGCGCAAGTATTTATCGATGTTGAAAAAGATATGTATAAAGAAGCAGACTGGGATGGATTCCAACCTTTCGAAGTCATCAACAAAGAATTTCTTTCGGATGATATCGTTAGATTTACAGTTAAAAATGATGAGCTTAAGTTTGGAGTACAAGCAGGTCAATATATCACTGTAAAAGTTAAACCAGAAAATTCAGATTACGAAGCTTTAAGACACTACTCAATCTCAAGTATTGACACTTCAAAAGGTTTACAGTTCGCTGTAAGACGTGAAGGTAAAGGCGACGAGAAAGGTGTTGTATCACACCACATGTTTAACGATTTAAATATTGGTGACACTGTTGAAATCTCAGCACCAGCTGGAGACTTCTTACTTGATCCATCAGATGATCACTTACTATTCATTGCAGGTGGAGTAGGTATCACACCAGTGATGTCAATGATCGAGGAAGCAATGGGTAACAATAAAAATATTAAATTAATCTACAGTGTAAGAAATGAATCAGAGCTTCCATTCAAAGAAGAGCTAGAAGCGCTGAAAGAAAAAATTGATGTAGAAGTACGATTCACACATGAAAAAGGTCGTTTATCTGGTAAAGACTTCAGAGACTATGTAGAACACTCAGTATATCTCTGTGGGTCTATGGACTTCATGCAATCAATGATTCACTTCTTACAAGATGAAGGATTCGAAATGAACCAAATCAACTACGAACCATTCGGTCCGAAGATGAGTATTTCCATCTAATTATTTTCCAATAAAAATGACGATATGAGGGTTTCTCATATCGTCATATTTTTTTAGAATAAATGAATGATCGCTTGTGCGACTGATTGTAGTTTTTCGATTGCCTCGATGTGATCTTTTAAAACGACTTGTAATAGTACGACGATACCGTTCATCAGCATGTGCACCATGATTGGTACAATCAAGCGTTTTGTCATCAGATATACAAAGCTAAATGTGTAGCTCATTGCGAGATAAATAATGATGTGGGTAAAGTCCCAGTGTGCGAGTGCAAAAACGAGTCCACTGATGAGTCCTGCAAGTAAGAATGCAACAACTTTATTCATTCTAGCCATGAGTTCATACAACTCTGCAAAGATCGCTCTTCTAAATACATACTCTTCAATAATCGGCCCGAGAACGACAACGAGAATTACCATATAAGGTGCACTGAGTACCATGTCAATAATACCTTCGGTATTTTGACTTTCTATTGGATTTTGAAGTACGTAGACGTTGATGAGTCCTGCAATGATTTGAGAGGTATAAGCTAAGAACGTCCCACCAATAATCCAAAGGACCGTCGCATATAATGGTGATTTCTTCTCACTACGCTCGAAGATGTTTTTATCTTTATGTGTATTTCCTAAAATAATCACTGCGATTGCTCCGAGTACAAACGCACCGAATTGGTAAGGCATCACTTTATTTAATAACTCAGCCTGTGTTAAATCTTGATTTGTAAAACCTATGACCATTGCTATGGGTACGACAGCGACTTGTACAACAATAAAAGTAAGTATAATAAATAAACTAAATGCTTTTCTCATAACGTCCTCCTAAAGAAGTCATAGTGTTAGTTTACATGAAATTAAAGTCACACTAAAGATAAATCTTTTGGATTGATTCTTGACCAATTTTGATGTAATATAAAAATTGTTAGCAATGCTCTATTAAGAGTGCTAAAAATTATATTTTGGAGGGGATTTTATGTTAAGACCTTTAAGAAATAGAGTTATTGTAGAAAGAAATGAAAATGAAGAGTCTACTAAAAGTGGCATTATTATTACGGATTCTTCAAAAGAAAGGCCATCTCAAGGAAAAATAATTGCAGTGGGGCCTGGGCGATTAAGAGAAAGTGGAGAATTACAACCAATGTCTGTTGAGGTTGGTGAAGAAGTTTACTTCTCTAAATATGCAGGGGAAGAAGTAGAGTATGAAGGTAATAAATATTTAATTTTAGATGATGATGATATTTTAGCAGTAATTGAGTAAATGGAGGATTTTAAACGATGGCTAAAGAGTTAAAGTTTTCAGAAGATGCACGTCAATCGATGCTAAATGGTGTAGAAAAATTAGCGAAAGCAGTACGTGTTACATTAGGACCTAAAGGACGTAACGTTGTTTTAGATAAATCATATACAACACCACTCATCACAAATGATGGTGTAACAATTGCAAAAGAAATTGAATTACAAGATCGCTTTGAGGACATGGGTGCAAAACTTGTAGCAGAGGTTGCAACTAAAACTAACGAAATTGCAGGTGACGGTACAACAACAGCAACAGTACTTGCACACTCAATGATTGAAGAAGGACTTAAAAACGTAACAGCAGGTGCAAACCCTGTAGGCATTCGTCGTGGTATCAGCCGTGCAGTAGAAGTCGCTGTAGAAGAATTAAAAGCAATTTCTAAATCAGTGCAAGATAAAGACTCAATCGCTCAAGTAGGCGCAATTTCAGCGAATGATGAAGAAGTCGGAAAATTCATTTCAGAAGCGATGGAAAAAGTTGGAAAAGACGGTGTGATTACAATTGAAGAATCACGCGGATTAAAAACAGAATTAGAAGTCGTTGAAGGAATGCAATTTGACCGTGGGTATTCATCTCCATACATGGTGACAGACTCAGAAAAAATGGTTGCAGATTTAGAAAATCCATACATTTTAATTACAGATAAGAAAATCTCAAACTTCCAACAAGATTTATTGCCAATATTAGAGCAAATTGTGCAGCAAGGTAGACCAATTTTAATCATTGCAGACGATGTAGAAGGTGACGCACTTGCAAACCTTGTCTTAAACAAACTCAGAGGTACATTCACAGCAATTACAGTTAAAGCACCAGGATTTGGAGACCGTCGTAAAGAAATGTTACAAGACATTGCAATTTTAACTGGTGGACAAGTGATTTCAGAAGAACTTGGATTTGAGTTAAAAGACACGACACTCGATATGCTCGGACGCGCATCACGTGTACAAGTGACAAAAGATGACACAACAATCGTCGAAGGCGCAGGAGATGAAGCGGCGCTCGAAGGACGTGTGAAACAAATTAAAGCACAACTTGAAAATACGGATTCAAATTTCGATAGAGAAAAATTAGAAGAACGACTTGCAAAACTTTCAGGTGGGGTTGCGGTAATCAAAGTAGGAGCAGCAACAGAAACAGAGATGAAAGAACGTAAGCTACGTATTGAAGATGCTTTAAACTCTACACGTGCAGCAGTAGAAGAAGGTATTGTTGCAGGTGGAGGAACAGCACTTGTACAAGTGTATGATAAAGTTGCTCAAATCGAAGCAGAAGACGATGAAAAGACAGGAATTAATATTGTCTTAAAAGCATTAGAAGCACCATTACGTCAGATTGCAGAAAACGCAGGACAAGAAGGATCAGTCATTGTATCGAAGTTGAAAGAACAGGCGCAAGGATTTGGATACAATGCAGCAACAAACGAATGGGTGAATATGATTGAAGCGGGAATTGTAGACCCAACAAAAGTAACAAGAAGTGCACTGCAAAACGCAGGATCAGTAGCTTCAATGTTCTTAACAACAGAAGCAGTAGTCGCAGACATCCCAGAACCAGAAAGCAATATGGATATGGGAATGGGCGGCATGCCGGGAATGATGTAATAAATTAGGACTCTCTCACCTAGGTGGGGGAGTTTTTTTGTTGAGATAAATTATTATATAATTGATAGAATTATATAATAATTTTAAGAATAAATGATATGATTAACTTGAGTATGACAAAAATTACTGTTATTTGGAAGTGATTAAAGTGAAGGGTAAAAATGCTTTAATTGAATATATTAATAACAATATACGTTTTGGATCAGTGCTTGATGATAAACGATTAATACAATTGTATCGCGAGTATTCATTAAACTTTTCTGAAAAAATTGAAGTATTTAATGAGTTGAATTCATTGGATATAAAGTTAAATTCTTATTCCAAACACTATCATCTAAATGTACTAAACACCTTAATTGTATGTTTAGAGAATGAAAAAGAAATACATAAGTATCAAATTGAAGAAGTATTAGAGAAAAATAATGTGTACTCACAATACTATGAAGAAATATTTAAAGAGATAGATAAAAGAAATCTTGTTAAAATAATAGAGACTGAATATAAAGATGAATTCGATTTTCTAGAGGACTTTAATGATATAGATTTAGATGAATTTTTATCCTCAGAAAACTTAACTTCAGAATTAAAAAAATACGAAGATATTGTTGATAAATCCTTTAATATAGATTATTTGACTTCTTATAAGGAAGGTATTGATCAAGAGTCAGCAGTTGAAAATTTAATTATTGCTAATAGAGGATTGGTTAAGAAAATAGCAAAACAATATTCAGGATTAGTAACAACAAGTCTTGATAAAGATGACATTGAACAATTTGCATTAGAAGGGTTATTAGAAGCTATAAAAAGATTTGAAGTAGCAAAAGGATATCAATTTTCTACTTATGCATACTGGTGGTTAAGACAAGCGACAAGCAGAGGCATTTATGAAACAGCAGATATGATTAGAATTCCAATACATATGCGAGAAAGAATCAATAAATTGCAAAAAATAGAAAAGGAATTATCTGTATATTTAGGTAGAGATGTAACAAATTTTGAACTTTCAAATGAGATGGATATTTCAGAGGACGAGATTAGAAAAATTAAGTTTTTAATTTTCCAATCAAACATTCCTAGTCTCGATATTTCTGTTAATGAAGATGGAGACACATCGCTTGTAGAAATGATTGAAGATACTGATGGTGAATTAGTTGAAGAAAGAGTAATAGAAAATAGTCTAATCAATGACATAAATAATTTACTAACAAACAATTTGACTAAAAGAGAGAAAGAAGTATTAATTTACCGATTTGGACTAGAGGGTAGACAAGAAAAAATGACATTGGAAGAAATTGGAAAGATTTTCAGTGTTACAAGAGAAAGAATCAGACAAATAGAAGCAAAAGCTCTAAGAAAATTACGTACACCAAAATTAAAAAAAATTTTAGAGGAGTATTTTTATGAAACTAATTAATAAGTGCAATAAAATTTTTGAGGAAGTAGGACCTTCCATTCTTGTATTAAGCGGATTTGATACAGAAAGTTTAAGTAAAGAGAACAAATATTTTAAGTTCGACCTTAGCAACATAGATCAAATAGATTTAGATGAGGTATACAAAACAGTAAGAACAACTTTAATAGAAAATTTAGACAGCAATGATAGTTATAAATGGATGACGATAGAAGAGTATCAACTATTTAAAAGACATAGCAATATTAATGATATGAAGATAGTATCATTAAAAAACAATTTATATGATAAACAATTTCCATATAATGGCCTATTGTCAGATGTGGATAAAATATATAAAAACTACTACTTCGATGAAGAAAATGAGTTATCTAAAGAAGAGTTAAAGACTTTAGAAAATGTAAATACTTTTTATGGAAAAATAAACTATTCGAAGCAAAGAAATGTTTATTATGTTACATATCCAGAATTTGAACAAGATGTAGAAGAATATTATTTTTATGATCAAGAGGACTACAAAGCAATACAGGAAGAAAATCTACCAGAGAATATTTATCAAGTTGAGTTATCAGAGGATGAGATACCTTTTCTTGATATAGTAAGTGATTTATCAAGTAATGAGAAATTCGATGCAAATATTGTTTTCGTTACTTCAGGAGATTCTGTAATAAATTATAATAACTATTTATCTAGAATAAATATCTTATCTAAAATAACAAACAAGAAATTTTATTTTTCTACTCACTCATTACAAAGAAAAGCTATAAAGAATGAACAAGAATATAAAAGCATCCTAAATAACATTTATGGTTATGATTATTTTAAAGACATAGCATTCTATAAAAATATTGATGAAAAATCTAGTGAAACCATCGAAATATCTCAAATGCAGATAATCGATGATATAGTCAATGAAGCAGAAAAAGCTATGTTAGGAGAAGATTTTAGAGATATTTATATTACGGCTTCAACTGGAGCAGGAAAATCACTTATGTTCCAAATTCCTGCTCTTTATTTATTAGATAAATATCCAGTAGAAAGACCAATTACAATAGTAATTTCTCCTTTGATTGGATTGATGAATGATCAGGTTTCAAGCATGAAAAGGAAAGGTATAAAAAACTCAGCTACTATTAATGGTAATACACTTCCTTTTGATAAAGAGAAAATTCTTGAAAATGTAGCGAATAAAGAAGTTGATATTCTATATATATCGCCAGAAACTCTTCAATCAAGATCAGATATTAAGACATTGATTTCAGATCGCAGTATTGGTGCGGTTATTATTGATGAAGCACATATAGTAACAACTTGGGGAAAATCATTTAGATCAGATTATTGGTATCTAGGGATATATTTAACTAAATTAAGAAAAGAATATAAATTTCCTATTATTACTTTTACAGCTACATCAATTTATGGTGGAAAAGAAGATATGTACATCGATACTAGGAACAGCTTGAATATGATAAGTCCGATTTCCTATTTTGGTAAAGTTAGAAGAGAAGAAATATTGATGAATGTTGTTAGTAGCGAAAAAACTTATAATTTAGAAGGTAATGATTATAGAAAAACAAAAAATGTTTTAGCTTTAAGACACTTAGTAAGAGCAAGTAAAAATAATGAAAAATCTTTACTTTACTTCCCAACAGTGAGGTTATTAAATGAATTTGGAGAGTTTCTAAAAAAGAATGAACCTAAATTATATGAAGATACTGGTAGATACTTCGGTAATTTACAAAAAGAAGAAAAAGATGAAGTGTTAAATCAATACCAATCCGGAGAAATAAAATTTGTCTTAGCAACAAAAGCATTTGGTATGGGAATTGATATTCCAGATATAAAGTATGTATATCATTACGCACCAACAGGTAATGTTGTTGACTATATCCAAGAAATTGGAAGAGCAGCAAGGGATAGAGATAAGGTTACTAACCGTTATGGGATAGCAGAGATTGATTTTTTACACAGAGATATGAATGAAGTCATGAGATTATATGGTATGTCTTCAATAAGAAAGCAACAAATTTTAGATGTAATGGCAAAGATTGTTCAAATCTATAAGAAAAATAATAATCGTAATATGATTATAAGTCCTGAGGACTTTAAACATATATTTGAAGATAATAACGTACATGAAGATTCTTTAGATAATAAAGTGAAAACAGTATTGTTGATGATAGAAAAAGATTTTGAATCTCCGAACAAATTAGGATACCCACCATTTGTCGCAAGACCAAGGAATGTCTTCGGAAATGATTTAATTTTTGTATCAAGAGATTTTGAGAAAAAGCTGTTAAGTTCTAACCTTGGAAAGCATGTGAAGAAACTTTATGATATCGACGGTAAATATTATTCAATGGTATATGAATTAAAGTTAAGTGAGATTTGGGAAAAGCATTACAATAAGTATTCATATCCAGATTTTAAGAGAAGATTATTCACACCTGAAGAACGAGACAAGCTACAGCACGCTAACTTATTTAGTGAATTAACATTTGCGTCTGGAGTAATTGTTACACCAAGTAGTGGATATAATGATATTCGAATCCTACAAGAATATGAAGAGACAATGAAAGCATTTGAAAGCTTTTCTAATAACTATAGAATATCTGATAAACATTTTACAGTAAGAGACCTTGGTCGCCATTTTAAAAAGTCGTTAAAAATTAACGATGAATTTAAGGCTATGACTGTGGCTCAAAGTGTGATTAACGCAGCATTTGAATTTTCAAAGATTAATGAAATTAAATTTATTACGGATAGATCTATCAGTAGTGAAACACAATCTCGATATAAAATAACTCAAGATGTAGACTTGTTTAAGAAGTTCATACTAAATAATATAAAGAATTGTTTAACCCCATCAATGAACTTTGTACAAAAAGAAGATAGCATGATCACTTTCCATAGTCGTACAAAATTGGGGAACAAGTCTGAAATGGACGCAAAAATAGCGACATTAGGTATTGGTGATGTACAAAAAATATTGAGTTTCAAAGTAATCGGCGGATACAACCCACAAATATATTTAAGAATGAACTCTATTTATCCAATGGAAAGAGCTATAGCAGAAGGAGATTTCTACAAAAACAATATTCTTCAAGATGTTCAAAACAAACATTATACTAGTGTAGAAATGCTTAGATATCTATTTACGAAAAAGTTTGACGTGAAAAGTAATGGAGAAAGAATTAAAAAATATACTGAATGGTTTTGGGATGTAATTGAAGAATACTTTATGGGTAAGATTCCTCAAGAAGTAGAAGACAATATAAATAGACTAAGAAGATAGTTCATACTATTGAACAGACTAATTACAGTAACAAGAAGTGCACTGCAAAACGCAGGATCAGTAGCTTCAATGTTCTTAACAACTGAAGCAGTAGTCGCAGACATCCCAGAACCAGAAAGCAATATGGATATGGGAATGGGCGGCATGCCGGGCATGATGTAATAAATTAGGACTCTCTCACCATGAGGTGGGGGAGTTTTTTTGTTTAAAAAATAAAATGGTTAACATTAACCTTGACATCGTTTACGGATTAGATTATTATTAGGTTAACATTAACCAGGGGATGATTTTATGTCAGAAAACAAACAGTGGAAACAACTAGAAAAACTTAGAGGACGATGGCATTTAGAAGAAGTACGAAATACGATTCTTGGTACTATAGAGAATAGAGATAATCCAGAATTAAATAAAGATATAGTTTTTGAATTAGATTTATTGTCAAAAAGCGAAGAGGAATTAATTAATCTATTTTATTCATTAAAAGGCACTAATTATGAAAATATCTTTTTCTTTAATGATTCAATTGAAAATCTAGCATTAGAAATATTCAAGGAAAAATCTAAATCTAATTCGATTCTTGATTTGGGATCTGGTGTAGGACATATGCTTTATAAAGCTGCTAAAAATTATAATTACACTGAATTAGAAGGTGAGGAAATTAATCCAGATGCAATTAAAATAAGTAATATTATTTTAGATAAACTTGATGCTAAAAAAGAAATATCTAATGTGGATTCTACTTTTAACTTTTCTAATACTAAAAAATATGATTCTGTTTTTGTAGATGGATTATTTTTGAATGCAAACAAAAATCAATTTGATGATATTGCAAAACAAGCTGGAGAAGAATTTCTAACAACAAAAGGACGTATCCTTGAGTGGGTTTTTGTGAACAGAATTTTGCACAATATAGACAATGATGGAGTAGGGGTAATTGTTATCAGAGACAGTGCTCTGACTTCTGATTATAATGCTGATATTAGAAAGCAACTTGTAGAATCAGGTCTGATTAAAGCAGTAATACAGTTGCCTAAAAATATATTGGAGCTTACATCAATCTCAACGTCTATTTTAGTGCTATCGAAAAATAATGCTGAAGACATTACTTTCATTGATGCGAGTGAGGAATTTGAAGTGAAAAATCGTTTTGAAGCAAAGTTTAGCGAATCAAATATTCAAAAGATTATTCATTCTTTTGAACAAAATACCAGTATATCTTGTGTCATTACAAAAGATGAGATTAGAAAGAAGCATTATGCTTTGAATGCTAAAAGATATGTTAATAATGTAGTAGATAATTTAATTAATCCTGTAAGTTTAACTTCATTAGTTGATGTAATCAGAGGAAGAGATATATCTAAGAAAATTTTAGATGATGATAAATCCAAAGCTAAAGCAGGATACTTAATAAATCTTTCTGATATCCAAGATTACAATATCTTCTTTCCTCAACAAGAAATAAGTAGTGAGGTTTTTGAAGAGTATAAGAGATATAAAGTAGAGCCTCTGGATATCGTTATTACAGCAAGAGGATCAGGATTCAAAGTAGCGTTAGTACGTGAAGATATTTCCGATAAAAATATGATTGTAAGTTCGAATTTAAACATATTGAGAGTTAAAGATTCAAGTATCGATCCATATTATTTATTCTCTTTCTTAACAAGCCAGCTAGCAACTGAGCAACTTGAACAATTAAGTTCTGGAAGTGTAATTAATGTCATCTCAAAAAAATCTTTAGATGATTTTCAAGTTTCACTATTAAATCAAGAAGAGCAAGAAGAAATTGCAAAACAAATGGAAGAAACTATCATCGATTACACAAGTTATCTAGAGAAAATTAATAATCTCCAATCTGATATTAAATCATTATTTGAAAAAACATTGGAGGTTTAATCGATGGCAAAATTATCTTATAAAGATCTTAGAGTATATTTAGATGATTTATTTGAGAAGTTAAGTGAAGAGGCAAGGTTTTTCAATGAATCAGGAAACCTAAACATGTTTATTAATAAATATCAGTTCGAAGATGATAATAATAAAAGTTCAACGATATCTGAAGATGCAAAAGTACTTATACTTGGTATAGGTAATGGTTTAAAAGAAAAAGATATCACTGGAATTTTCAAGGAAGCGAAACTAAAAGACGATTTTGAATGTATAAATATCGAGAATTTAACCAACTTTGACTTTTCAAACTTAGAACATAGCATAAAATATTCTGACGTTTTTGTTGGTTCAATACCTCATAAAGTAAGAGGAATTAAAGATGCTAATAATCCTGTTGAATATTTGGAGGAAAATTCAGAAGGACTGTATCCAAAAATTCATGTACTGAGAACATCAAATAAACTGAAGATTACTAAGTCAAATTTAAGAGAAGCAATTGCAACGTCATTGAAGTTCCAGTTAGCAAATTTATAGTGATTTATAGTATAAGATTATTCTCATAAGTATTGGTATGATAGGGATAAGAGAAATAAGTACAAAAATATTATATTAGGAGTTTTATTATGTCCGAAAATATTAAATTAGAAGAAAGATTATGGAAGATGGCTGATAAATTAAGAGGAAGCATGGATTCATCAGAATACAAACACGTTGCATTAGGATTACTCTTTTTAAAGTACGTATCTGATTCATTTGAAGAATTACATGGACAATTACAAGAAGAAGAATATGCTGATCCAGAGGATAAAGATGAATATTTAGCTGAAAATGTATTCTGGGTACCTAAAGTAGCGAGATGGTCGTACATTAAAGATAATGCTAAAAGACCTGAAATTGGTCAGATTATTGATGAAGCAATGATTGCGATTGAAAAAGAAAACGCTAGTTTACAAGGGGTTCTTCCTAAAAACTATGCGAGACCAGATTTAGATAAAACTAGACTTGGTGAGACTATCGATATGTTTTCATTCAAAGTTGGGGATAAAGAAAGTCGTTCAAGTGATGTTCTAGGAAGAGTTTATGAATACTTCTTATCGAAGTTCGCCAGTGCTGAAGGAAAAGGTGGAGGCGAGTTCTATACGCCTAAATCCGTAGTAAAGCTACTCGTTGAAATGCTTGAACCATATAAAGGAAGAGTTTATGACCCTTGCTGTGGATCTGGCGGTATGTTTGTTCAGAGTGAAAGGTTTGTAGAAGAACATCAAGGGAAATTAGGTGACATTGCAGTATACGGTCAGGAATCAAACCCGACAACTTGGAAGTTAGCAAAAATGAACTTGGCTATCCGCGGAATTGATGCCAACTTAGGAGCGCAAAATGCAGATACTTTCCATAATGATTTACATAAGCGTTTGAAAGCTGATTATATTTTAGCGAATCCTCCATTCAATATTAGTGATTGGGGTGGAGAACGTCTTCAAGATGATTTACGTTGGAAATACGGTACACCACCAACAGGGAATGCGAACTATGCTTGGCTTCAACATATGGTATCAAAACTGGCACCCACAGGAACAGCTGGAATTGTCTTAGCAAACGGATCTATGTCTACGAATACATCATCTGAATTAGAAATTCGTAAAAACTTAATTGAAGAAGATCTTGTAGAATGTATCGTCACATTACCTGGACAACTCTTTTATTCTACACAAATTCCTGTTTGTCTATGGTTCATTACAAAAAATAAAAAGAAAAACGGTAAACGTGAACGTTCAGGAGAAATATTATTTATTGATGCGCGTAATTTAGGTCATATGGCAACACGTACGTTGAAAGAATTCTCACAAGAAGATATTCAAAAGGTTGCAACAACCTATCATGCTTGGCGTGGAACGAAAGAAGAAACATATGAAGATATTGCTGGTTTCTGTAAGGCTGCAAACTTAGAAGAAGTGCGTGAACATGATTATATTTTAACACCCGGTCGTTATGTTGGTTTAGAAGCAGAGGAAGATGACGCTATTCCATTTGAAGAGAAAATGGAAAGACTAACAAGAGAATTATCCGCGCGATTTAAAGAATCAAAGAAACTAGAAGACCAAATCCGCGAAGTACTTGGGGGGATTGGGTATGAGGTTTGAAGACTATAAATTAGGTGAAATTTCAACATTTAAATACGGTAAAATGCCAAAAAAAGATCGAATAAAAGTTAAGGGTTATCCAATATATACTGGATATAAAGTTTCGGGGTATTATGATGAATACATGTATGAAACAGAACAGCTTATAGTCGTGGCTCGTGGTGTAGGAGGAACTGGTGATGTAAAATTAGCTCCAGAGAAGTCATATATTACCAATCTATCTATCATAGTTGAATTAGATAAAAAAAAGGCTGATAAGACATATATGATGTATTATTTAAATTCATTAAAATTACGTTATCTTGATACTGGATCGGCACAATCTCAGATTACAATTAAAGATTTAACGAATCTTAAAGTACGTATACCATGTTTAAAAGAACAAAAAAAAGTAGCGCAAACCTTGAATAAATTGTTCGAAAAAATCGAACTAAACAACTCCATCATTGCAAATCTTGAAGAACTTGCCCAAACTTTATTCAAACATTGGTTTGTTGATTTTGAATTTCCTAATGAAGAAGGAAAACCATACAAATCAAGTGGTGGAAAAATGGTTGAAAGTGAACTTGGGATGATACCAGAGGGATGGGATGTAAAAACTTTAAAAGATTTAATTGAAATTATAGACAATCGCGGAAAAACTCCTCCGTTAGTAAACTATAGTGAATATCCAATTATTGATGTGAAAGCTTTATCTGGAGATAGTAGAGTTATAAATTATGGTATGTGCACAAAATATGTGAATAAAAATACATATGATAATTGGTTTAGAAAAGGTCATCCTCAACGTTATGATATTCTTTTCTCTACTGTGGGTAGTATTGCGTCTATGAAAATGTTTTTTGAAGGAAACTTTGGAACGATAGCGCAAAATGTTGTGGCATTAAGAAGTATCGCAATTAATCCATTTTATTTATATCAGTATTTGATCTATCAACAGGAAGAAATAAAGCAACTTAATATTGGTTCTGTACAACCTAGTATTAAGGTAACTCATTTTATTAAAAAGAAAATCTTAGTTCCTAATAAAGAATTATATAACAAATTTAACAATACCATATCAATCCTATCTTTGTATATTAATTCTATTAATAAAGAGAATGTGAAATTAATGAATGTGAGAGATACACTCTTACCTAAACTCCTTTCAGGAGAAATCGAACTACCAGATGACATGGAGGTGACGGATGATGTACCAATTTCATGAAGATGATTTAGAACAAGCAACCCTTGAATGGCTAGAAGAATTGGGGTATGAAAGACTTCATGGTCCAGATATTGCCGTAGATGGAGAATATCCAGAGCGTGAGTCTTATCAAGAAGTTGTTTTACATGATCGTTTAGAGGAAGCTTTACGGAAAATCAATCCGTCAGCTTCTTCTAGTTCGATTGAGCGTGCGATTCAACTTGTTACAATGATTGAATCACCTAGCCTAATTGTAAATAATCGTAATTTCCAAAAGTTCGTGACAGATGGAATTGATGTAGAATATCGTACAGATGATGGCAGAAATGCAACGGAAAAATTATGGTTATTTGACTTTGAAAATATGAATAATAATGATTTTCTTGCAGTGAATCAATTTACGGTTATTGAGGGACAGAACAATAAACGACCAGACGTCGTTATTTTTGTAAACGGTTTACCACTAGTTGTGATCGAATTAAAGAGTTCAACAAATGAACAAGCAGGGATTACAGAGGCATTTCGTCAAATTCAAACCTATAAACGGGCAATTCCATCATTGTTTAAATATAATACTTTCCTAGTAATTAGTGATGGGGTAAACGCAAGAGCAGGGTCACTTACTGCTAACGAAGAACGTTTCATGATGTGGCGTACAGAAGACGGAGAAACAATTGCTCCGACTTCAAATCCTCAACTTGAAACATTATTACGTGGGATGTTTAAACAAGATGTACTATTAGATATTTTACGTCACTTTGTTGTCTTCCAATCAGATGGAGAGAATACCTTTAAAATTGTTGCTGCTTATCACCAATATTACGCAGTCAATAAGGCAGTAGAACAAGCAAAACGAGCTTCAAGTGCGGATGGAGATCGTAAAATTGGGGTTATTTGGCATACACAAGGCTCTGGTAAAAGTTTATCCATGGTCTTTTTCACGGGGAAACTTGTATTAGAGATGGATAATCCAACTGTTGTCGTTTTAACAGACAGAAATGACTTAGACGATCAACTGTATGGAACTTTTTCGATGTCGAAAGATTTATTACGTCAGACACCAAAACAAGCAGAAACAAGAAGTGATTTAAAAGATTTATTAGCCGTTGAATCAGGTGGAATTGTCTTTACAACGATGCAGAAGTTTGCCCCTGAAGAAGGATCAAGCACGATGGATGCTTTAACGGAACGTAAGAACGTGATTGTGATGGCAGATGAAGCTCATCGTACACAATATGGTTTTCAAGCAGAGATGCAAAAGGGAAATTCAGATATTGCAACAAAATATGGCTATGCAAAATATATGCGTGATGCATTACCAAATGCGTCATTCATTGGATTTACTGGTACACCAGTTGAAATGGCAGACAAAAATACGCCTGCTGTATTTGGTAATTATATTGATATTTACGATATGACTCAATCAGTAGAAGATGAGTCAACCGTTCGTATTTTCTATGAAAGTAGAATCATCCCACTTCAATTACCTGAAGATTTGAATATTGATAGTGATTATGAAGAGATTACTGAATACCAAGAAGAGTCTGACCGTGAACGATTGAAATCCAAATGGTCACGTTTAGAAGCTCTAGCAGGTGCAGAGAGTCGGGTTGACCAATTAGCGAAGGATATTGTGGATCACTATGAAAATAGAGAGACAGCCATTCATGGTAAAGCGATGATCGTTGTCATGAGTCGTCGGATTGCTGTTGATTTATATGAAGAAATCATAAGAATTCGACCAGAATGGCATTCTTATGATGATGATAAAGGTGTAATCAAAATTGTTATGACAGGCGCATCAAATGATCCTGAACATTGGCAGCAACACATTGGTAACAAAAGACGTCGAGACTTTTTAGCACGTCGTATGAAAGATAATGAGGACGAATTGAAACTTGTTATCGTTCGTGACATGTGGTTAACAGGGTTTGACGTACCATCTATGCATACAATGTATGTGGATAAGCCAATGCGTGGACATAACTTGATGCAGGCAATTGCTCGCGTTAACCGTGTGTTTAAAGATAAACCAGGAGGATTAATTGTTGACTATATAGGTATTGCAGATAGTTTAAAAGAAGCTTTAAAGCAATATACAGAATCTGACCGTGAAAATACAGGCATCGACACATCAGTTGCAGTTGATCTTATGCTCGAAAAATACGAAATTATTCAAGATATGCTTTATCAACATAATTATGAGCACTTTTTATCCGATAAATCATCAGAGCGAATGAAAGCTATTACGGAAACAATGGATTTTGTTATTGGTTTAGGTGACGAAGATAAGAAGCATTTCATAAAGACGGTAACTGAATTAGCTAAAGCGTTTGCTTTATGTTCAACTGAAGAGGAAGCACAAGAGTTAAATGCTGAAATAGGATTCTTTAAAGCGGTTAAATCAGGGTTAATGAAGCTTATACCATCAGGAAGTGGCAAGAAAACAACAGCGCAAATTGATGATCAGCTTAATCAATTAATCTCAAAGTCAATCATTTCTGAAGAAGTAGTCGATGTATATGAGACTCTAGGGTTAGATAGTCCGGACATTTCAATACTTTCGGATAAGTTTTTGGAAGATGTTCGAGGATTACCTCAGAAAAACTTAGCAGTAGAACTATTAAATCGTCTGTTACAAGGGAAAATCAAAGCTGTTCAGAAAATCAATTTAGTTAAAGCGAAGAAGTTTTCAGAAATGCTAGAAAATGCTGTGAACCAATACAATAAACGTGCAATCGAGACGTCTAAAGTCATTGAGGAACTTATTAAACTAGCAAAAGAAATGAATGAGTCATATAAAATAGGAGAAAATCATGGCATGCTTAAAGAAGAAGTTGCATTCTATGATGCACTTTCTTCACATGATACAGCAGAAGAAGTTCTAGGTGATGAAGTATTGCGGGCAATCGCTCACGAGCTTACAAAATCGATTAAAGAGAATATGAGCATTGACTGGAACCTACGTGAATCAGCAAGAGCTAAAATGAGAATTACCGTAAGACGGTTACTGAAAAAATACGGTTATCCACCAGATCTACAAAAGATGGCAGTGGAAACAGTAGTTAAGCAGGCGGAATTAATGGCGGAGAATATGTAGTTTTAATTTCTATTGAAGGGAGATAACAGATGTGTTAGGAGGATTCATTGGGGGAGGACTAGGTTTAGTTGGTGTTATTACTTCGATATACTTTTCTTATAAATTAAATAAATCTAATCAACAATTCCAAAACGAATTAAAAAATAAAGAACATAACTTCGAATTAAAGTTAAAAGATATGGAAAAGAAAAATAGTGTTTGGTTAAAAAATATAATCTTTTAATACAGTTAATGAGCTACAAACATGATATAGGATCAAAAGAATTTAGTTCGGCTTTAAATGGCGTAGTTGCTTTATTCCATGATTCCAGAGAAGTAATGGATGCACTAAAAAGTTTTTATAATATTGCATCAAAACCAAAAGAACAAAAAAGCTCAAATGAACAAAATGATAAACTAATTGAAGTATTTTCTTCAATATATACAGAATTGGATATGGATGAGAACTTAGATAAATCATTTTTAGAAAAAACTTTTAATATTGATGATAATCTATTGAATTTTTATCAACACGAACATCTAATATTAGAAAGGGAACAAACAATTTCTTTAGCTAGAATTGCAGATGTAATTGATCCAAATGACACTAGAAGGCAAATACATCAAGAAAATTAGATTGTACTGTAACTTAATGCATTGGTTTCTTCTAGAAGAAAGAGCATAAATGGAAACCGATACCTACTAACACTATGGGGAACCTAGTTTTGTAGGAATCATTGTTTTAACTATAGTCACAACAGCGTGACAAGTTACTTATTTAAAGTCACATGCTTGTGACAAGTACAAAAAACATGTCCCCATCCATTTGTTAGGCTTTGCCTAATTCCATACGTTAAGAGGGGAAAAAATCCCCTTATGCTCTTACCTGACCTTTATCTATATTACAGATTGGATCAAACATTAGAATGGAGAGATGGCTTTTGGAATTAAAAAAATTGATTGTGAAAAATTTTCGGAACTTTGGAAGTGTTGAGATTCAATTAACTAATCAAAATGTAATCTTTGGAATGAATGATGTAGGGAAAACTAACTTACTATATGCTTTAAGGTTTTTGCTAGATCGGCAAATACGAAAAGATGGATTTAGAGATAGTGATTTTTTTCAAAAAAACACTAATCTAGAGATCGAAATAACTCTAGAGATAGATTTAAGTAATAATGAAAATAAAGATTCTCAACACGTTATTTCTAAAGTGCGTGGTAGCAGAAAACAGCAGGATCTTGAAAAGTTTTATATCCAAGTAAAAGGTATATACGATGAATCGGAATATTTTGGTGCTCCTACATTGTATTGGGGAAGTGTATTTGAGGAGCTTGAGGAAGTTCCTCAAACAGGTTTAATATCTGATTTAGATAGGTTATTTAAAGTAGTTTATATTGATCCAATTATTAATTTAGAAAATACATTTTCAAGAAATAGAAAGAAATTGTTTGATCAAAGAAGATTGAGTGAAGATGATATAGTATTATCCAATGAAATCCAAGATTTAACAGACGGTATGAACGAAAAAATTAGTGAAATGGAAGTAATCCAAGATTTTCAAAATATACTAACTGAGGAATACAAAAATTTAAAAAAGGAAGAAATTAAAATTGAAATGAAGTCCGAAATGGCTATAAATGGGTATTTCAGTGATCTAACTCCATACATAAAACGTGATGGGGACGAAAAACATTATCCAACTTCTGGAGATGGAAGAAAAAAGATATTGGCATATTCTCTGCTTAATTATTTAACTAAAGAATACGAATCAAATAAAATTGTTATATATTTAATTGAAGAGCCTGAAAATAGTTTGCATAGATCTATGCAAATAGCACTTTCCAAACAGTTATTTGAAAATGAAGTATATGATTATTTCTTTTTATCAACACATTCTTCAGAGTTATTATATGAAATGGATAACGCTTCCTTAATTAGAATTTACAACAAAGACAGAGTTAATTGTGCATCGCATATTTATCATGTGGATGAAGATTATAAAAGTTTGAAGCAAGAATTGAATCGTTCTCTATCTACAGCTTTATTTGCAGATAAAGTATTATTAATTGAGGGTCCTTCAGAGCGTGTATTATTTGAAAAGGTTTTAGAAGAAACAAACCCCACTTATGAATTAGAAGGTGGATATATCCTGGAGGTTGATGGGATAAAATTTAAGCCCTATTATAAAGTTTTAAAAGCTTTGGAGATTATTACTATTGTTAAGACAGATAATGACTTGAAGGCAAAAAGTAATGAAAAGACCCATTTTGATTTAATAGGATTTAATAGATGCCTTGAATTGGTGGAAATGACTAAGAAAGAATTCGTTGAGATTGATTATTCAAGCATAGACGAAAATGGCAAAAAAGTTTGGTTAGGATCTAATAAAGAAAGACTAGTAAAAGAAGAAAAAAAAGATATTTATGAAACAGAAGAGGAAACTATTAAAACTCTAGAAAGCAAAGACATTTATCTATCGGAAATAGATTTAGAACATGATTTGTATGAGGCTATAGGAGATAGAATGAAAGAGATTTTAAAGAGTAGTACTCCAATAGAGTATCTGCAAAGAGCTAAAATGTTAAATATGCTAAAGCTTACCCAAGATCTTACCGCAACAGACTGTTCAACAATAATAGAACATGATTTATTTAAAGCATTGAAAAGGCTGGTAGATTAATATGATAATTGTTGATCAGGAAGCTCGAGATGCAATATTGTATGAAAAAGGAAGTATAGTAATTTCAGCAAGTGCTGGATCTGGGAAGACAACAATAATGATAAAGAAATTAAAAAAGGTACTTGAAGAAATAAATAATCATAAGACAGTAGCCGCAATAACCTTTACAACTAAGGCTACTGAAGAAATCAAGAAGAAAGCCATCTTAGAAGGAGTAAAAAAGGAGTTTTTTGCCCAAACTAACGATTCTTTTGTTGAATACGAAATAATTCGTCCGTTTATTACCGATACTTATGGACCAGAATTCCAAAGTGATTTTACCATCGATTATGATTTTAAATTCCATGACTTTGAAAGTGGGAAAATATCACTTGTTGAGCAAGAGAAACTAGGAGTCTTTTATGACATCAAAGAGAATTTCAAGTTTCGATTAGCTTTAGATATCTTAAAAAATAATACTGCAGCTCGTCAATATTTACAATCAAAATATGAAATGATTTTTCTGGATGAATATCAAGATTCAGATTTAGATATGCACGAACTATTTATGTATCTTAAAGAAGTACTTGGTATAAAGTTATTTATCGTTGGTGACCCTAAACAAGCAATTTATATATGGAGGGGTGCACAACCAAATATATTTGAAAAATTGGATAGCGATGATTTCAAGCATTACGAATTAGTCATGAATTTTAGGAGTCATGATGAGATAGTAAATTATGCAAACCTACTTCATAATACTAAATATTTTAACAATCAGTATAGTGAAAAAGTGAAGCGAGTAGTTCACTGTAAATTAAAAGATTTTACATCAAGCTTTTCTCGACTAGTTTATGAAGGTGAGATTGATCCTGATAAAGAAATTACAATTATTATTAACTATAACAATGATGCTAGAGAATGTGCCGAAAGACTAAATGAACAAGGTTATAACTTTCAATTTATCCCGAGAACTCCAATAGATGATAATACTCCTAATAATCATTTGTTATATCAGCTTGCGTGCTATGTAATCGATAATAATTTCTCTATTTATGATTTAATCGAAAATATAAATGTAGATTCAAGACGACAAATGGTGCGAAGAGTAGAAGTGATTCTCAAGAAATTGAAAGGGAATTTGAAGTGTGATCAAGAGACGTTTTGTAGCACTTTAATTGAGTTAGAAAAATTGTTAGAGATTAAGTTTACAAAAGATGAAATGAATTTACTTTATGAAACAGTGAAAGAAGATCAGTACCATATTGCATTTAAAAAGATAGAGGACAAATATAAAGTTATGACAGTATTTGGCTCAAAAGGATTGGAATTTAGCCAAGTAATTAGCTTTTCTAGATTTTACAAAGTACACATTGGAGAAGGATATCAGAACCATTATGTATGCATTACTAGGGCGAAAGATAAGTTTATAATGGTTGATGATTCGAATTCGTATGAGGAGCATATAGTATCTCATTCTTATAGATTAGGGATGAGTAAGACATATAATTTATTTAAAAGCGTAGATATGTTATCTGAATAAGAACTTTTGGAAAAATCGATTTTGTGAAATCCAGAAAATTATGTTTAGGATATCTGTCAGAAACTACTTTTTACCTTTAATGAATAAAACAGACTTATTTTAATTTGCAAGAAAATATTCCCAATATCAGTAATTTATTGAACTTTTACTAACGATGAAAGAAAAGTACAGAGTAAAAAGAAGCTTACGAAAACTATATATAAGTGAATAACCATAACAAAGCTCATGCAAAAGTTTTTCTGCGTGGGCACTTTTTATATTCATCTTCATCCAGTTTCTTCACAACTAAATTCATTGTCTTTTCGTATAAATCTAGTAACTTATTCAATTCGTCATTACGATCATTAAACATTTGCTGGATGTTATTTAGTTCGAGTTGGATACAATATGTTGCAAATTATGTGTCAGCGAATAGATTTACAAAGTTGGATTCATTTTTCTGCTTCCACACCTTTGTTCACAACGTTCGTTATATAATTAAGACTCCAATTTTTTTGCTTAATTCACGGTGTTCTGCAATAATTGCATCTACTGCTTCACCGATTGTATTATAATCATTGTTAATTTGATAATCCTCTAAATACTCATAGTTTACATTTCGAATTCTTGCTCTAAATTGATGTCTATTCTCCACTCAATTTTCATCTTTTCAAATATCTTTTATTTTCTTTTTTCTAAGAATATTGATTTCATCGAATTGTTAAAAGTTGATTTTATGCTATTTTACTGGCTATCTTATGCCGGGAATAATGTAATCTATGAAACCTATCATCTTTTTTGATGATAGGTTTTTGTTTTTTTAAATCTTATAAGCAGTGTGAGGCTTTTAAACCATTATTTTATAGAGATTATGATATAAATGATTAATAAGAAGTTTAGATGAAGGGTTGGAAGTTTATGTTTTTGGCATGGAATGAAATCATGAAAAATAAACTCCGATTTATTTTAATTATTGGAGTTTTAATGCTCGTTTCTTATCTCGTATTCTTTTTATCTGGTCTGGCTACTGGATTAAAAGATTTAAATAGAGAAGCTGTTGACAAGTGGGAAGCGGATGGCATTATTTTAACAGAGGAGTCTGATAGAAGTTTATCTCAATCTTCTCTTGATTTAGATAATGAGAAAGATGTGGACGCAAAGGAAACGGCTGTTCTTGGACAAATCAATGCAATTGCTAGAGCGGGTGACAAGAAAACAAATATTGCGTTGTTTGGTATTCGGAAAGATGAATTTTTGATGCCAAATATCGAAGAAGGAACAGCATTTAGTAAAAAGAATGAAGTGATTGCAAGTGATGCATTAAAGGATGATGGATTTAAGATAGGGGATACCCTTCAGTTATCATCATCTGAAGAAAAGCTAAAATTGTTGGATTTACAAATCAGTCACGGTTTAATGCTGCGCCTGTATTATATGGAGATTTAGATACTTTCAAAGAAGTAAAGTTTGGAAAAGCACAAAATCCAAACATGAAAGATCAAATTAACGCGATTGTTGTGCGGGGTGACATTCAGGATAGTGTTTCTAATAGTGAATTAGAGGGTGTAGAAATTGAAACGTTCATTGAAAACTTACCCGGATATACTGAGCAAAATTTGACGTTAACATTTATGATTTATTTCTTATTCATTATTTCATCAGTGATTGTAGCGATTTTCCTTTATGTCTTGACTGTACAAAAGATTAGCATGTTTGGTCTAATGAAAGCACAAGGTATTTCTAATTTATATCTCGCGAAATCTGTAATTGCTCAAACGTTTATTCTAGCTTTTTTAGGTGTCTTTGTAGGATTCATTTTAACTTTGATTACCGGAAAGTTTTTACCAAGTGAGGTACCGGTGTCATTCGATATTGTTACCATGATTTTATATGGTGTTATTATAATCATTGTTGCAATTCTCGGTGCTGTATTCTCTGTATTTACGATATTTAAAATTGATCCATTAAAAGCGATAGGAGGATAATCGATGTCTGTTTTAGAATTGAAGAATGTGAATAAGACATTTGGTAAAGGGCACAAGAAAGTACATGCATTAAAAGATACTGATTTCTCAGCAGAAAAAGGAGAAATTATTGCGATCATAGGTCCTTCTGGTTCTGGAAAAAGTACCTTTCTAACTATTGTTGGTGGCCTTCTTTCACCAACTGATGGAAATGTGAGTATTAATGGGACCTCAATTTCTCACTTAAGTGAGAAAAAACGCTCTAAAGTGCGTTTAAATGAAATTGGATTTGTTCTGCAAGCCTCTAATCTCATTCCGTTTTTAACAGTAGAAAAACAATTTAAATTATTAGATAAAGTGAAGAAAAATAATATGTCCCCTGACGAATTAAATTCACTTTATGAAGACTTGGATATTATAGATTTAAAAAATAAATATCCGAATGATTTATCAGGGGGAGAAAGGCAACGGGTGGCAATAGCTAAAGCACTCTACAGCAACCCATCATTAATACTTGCAGATGAACCGACCGCTTCACTGGATTCTGACCGTGCATTTGAAGTGATGGAACTTTTAAGAAATGAAACAAAAAATAAGAATACAACAACAATTGTTGTTACTCACGATACCAGACTCATCGACTATTGTGATCGTGTATTTAAAATGAAGGATGGCGTATTACTTCAAGAACCCTAAAATCTTCTAATTTAATTGGTCCCTATATCTCTACATAGATTTAGGGACTTTGTGAGTTAATATCAAAAAGAAGGTGTAAAAGATGAGTAATGAGATCTTACACAAGCAGATTGTAGAGAAGTTTAATAGTATTTTTTCAGATCCACCACCAGAAGTGCCTGATTATGTCGCAGATAATTTAGGTCATAAACTAAGACCGTATCAAGAACACGCTTTATCGCAGTTTATTTTTACACAAGAAATCGATTAAGCTGATATGTACTCTAATCATTTACTTTTTCATATGGCAACAGGATCAGGAAAAACGCTTGTTTTAGCTTCTAATATCCTTTATCTATACAAGGAACAAAACAAGCAGAACTTTATATTTTTTGTAAATAGTGACGCTATTATTAAAAAAACGAAAGACAATTTGACCAATACAAACTCTTTGAAGTATTTATTTAGAAAAGAAGGGATTGTCATTGATGGAAATCAGATTGATATCCAGATTGTTGATGTCTTTCCAAGCTTACCAGACCCTCACACAATCTATTTAAAGCTAACCACCATACAAAAGCTTCACTTAGACCTAACAGAGCCAAGAGAGAACTCTTTAACCTTTGAAGGATTGGAAGAATTGGAGATTGTTCTTTTAGCAGATGAAGCCCACCACATTAATGCCTGGACTCGTAGAGATAAAAGAAAACTTAATACAAAAGAACAAGAAGAAAGAACGTGGGAAAACACTGTTAATCGTTTATTAAAGCTAAATCCAGCTAACCGACTGTTAGAGTACACTGCAACGATTGATTTAACGAAAGATGTCTTATTTGAAAAGTATCGGGATAAAATTGTTTACCAGTATGATTTAAGGCAATTTATGAGAGATGGCTATTCAAAGAATGTCATGCTTTTACGAGCTGATGAAGAAGATAGAAATAAGATGTTAAACAGTGTTTTGTTAAGCCAATATAGAAAATATGTTGCAAGAGATCATGGAATCGACTTAAAACCGATTATATTTTTTAAATCGAACCTGATTAAAAACTCTCAAAATGCTCAAGAGAAGTTTATTAATCTAATTAAAGGTTTAGAAGCAGAAGAATTAAAAGAAGTAATAGAAAATGGCTATGCTATCTATAAGCATCAGCAAAGTATTTGGAGCAGTATGTTCGCTTACTATAAAAAGATAGACCTCAATCAAGTGGTTCAGGACTTAAAATGGGATTTTGCAGAAGGAAATCTTTTAAATGCAAATGACAGAGATTTTTTATCAGAAGAAAATGCTTTGATTTTAAATAGTTTAGAAGAAGCTAATAACCCTATTCGTGTTATTTTCGCAGTTGCAAGGCTAAATGAGGGTTGGGATGTTCTTAATCTCTTTGATATTGTCCGTATTAGTGAAGGAGCAACAAAAACAAAGGCAACAACGGACAGTGAAGCACAATTAATCGGTCGTGGTGCGAGATATTATCCTTTTGAATACAAAGATGAAGATTCCTATACCAGACGTTTTGATTTTGGGGGAGAAAACTCTGAACTAAGAGTGATTGAGTCGCTTCACTATCATACAATCAATGATAATGCCTATATTAAAAATCTAGAGAAGTCTTTAAAATCAGCTAATATTCAAGTAAAAGAAGATAAATACCATCATTTAGAAGTAAAGATCAAACCTTCTTTTAAAAAGAATCCTATTTTTAAAGAGGGAAAGATCTATATCAATAAATTAATTGAAACAACAGCAGAAGATTATAACACTTTAGAAAAGTACAATGTTTCAACTGTCTTTGATATACCGTTTGAAATGGCGATTGAACAGAAATATGGAAGCAAAATAACCCATAAAGTAGCTACTCAAACTCATGAAGTCAGCTGGAAGGTGGAAGAAAAATATATTCAAAAAGCCATTCAGAGAAGACCGTTTTTTCATTATAGTAATCTAAAAAATTATATGCCTTCCATTTCAAGTATGAAAACCTTTATAGAGAGTAAGGATTTTTTAGGCGATTTAACTTTATATGTTTCTTTACCTTCTGAAACTGAAATAAAGGACTTAGATCCAATCACAAAACTAGAAATGGTAGAAAAATTCTTTGAATCCATGGAGAAGAAGATTCGACTAAACTATATGAAAAATCGTGGGACGCCTGTCTTTGAAGGTGTAAAATTTTCAAAATTAATTAATGATTATCAAATTGAATTAAACAAAGTCAATCAAGGAATTTCAGATATAGATGAATTAGTACAGCCTCGAAACATGCGAGATCATGATTGGTTTATTTATGATAAAGCGATTGTGAACTCTTGGGAAAATTCATTTATAAATTTCATTAATGATTATATAAAACAATTAAAAGAAAAATATAATGAAGTTTATCTGATTAGAAATGAACGTAAAATAAAGATAGTTGAGATAGATGGAACAAGAGGATTTATGCCAGACTTTTTATTATATCTTCAAGATGAAAACTGTACTTACCAAATATTTTTAGAACCTAAAGGAGATCATTTAAGGCTTCAAGATAAATGGAAAGAAGATTTTTTATCTTCCCTTGGGGAAAGAGAAGATGTAGAAGTATTAACTGAAAATGAAGAAGTTCGCTTGCTGGGAATTAAATTTTATTCAGAAACTCCTGAATTAAAAGAAAGATTTAGAAAGGATTTTATAGAAAAGACTTTAAAAAAATAAAATAAAATTATAAAAACAAAGAAGTTCATGTAAAAATAATTTCAAAAGTGTTGGAAGGCAAGCAACGGTTTTGTCCGACAAACCCAAAACTTTAATTTTTTGCTCGCCTTCAATTTTTTTTAAAATATGTAAGGCAAGCAACGGGTTTGTCATGACAAACGCCTAAAATTAGTTTTTGCTTACCTTCCAAATTAAAAGATTTTTGGTAGGCAAGCAACGGGTTTGTATATACAAATCCTAATACTAAAGTTTTGCTCTGATAGGAAGTTTCCTATAACCTCTTACATAAAATTTTTCGTAAACTCAATTTTTTATGAATGTCGCTTCGCTCGATTAAGAAATAATAATAAAATTAAATGAAAATATTAAGGTTTAAAAAAGCTGTTTTAAATATACCTAACGCCCTTCGGTTGTTATAACTAACATAATAAAAAAAATGGTAAAAAATATTTTTTCATTATGTTAGTAGGGTTATTATAAATAAGATTTTTTAGATGGGTATCAAGTAAATAAGATCAAAAAATATTTTATGTTAGGAGGAGAAAACATGAAACTTGACTATGATTTAATTAGTAAATACGAAAGATATAATTTAACTGCAGATGAAGAAACTGAAATGATAATAGTAAATGTTTATGATGTTAAGACAAATACATTAAAAAGAAAAGTAGAACTAACTAAATTAAAATTAATGCAACTAATAAAAAGATATGAAAAAACAGATCCTGATAAAATAACTTGGTATGATAGAACTTTATTGGAATGGGGAGATTCTGATAAGAAAAAAAGATAAAAAGTTTTTATAATTTTAGTTTGTCACAATAAGAATTGAGTAAAACTGATAATACTATTTTATCTTTAATTTTGGTTACGTGGTATAATTTAATCAAAAACAGGGTAACTATTGAATATTCTAATAATAATTTATAGTTAGTAAAAAGAGAAAAAAACTAAATATAATAAGGAGGATATATATGAGTAAATTTGGATTATATGGTAAATTATTAGTGAAAGAAGATGACCGTGACAAATTAGTATCTATTCTATTGGAAGCAGCGGAATCTATGAAAAATCTAGAAGAATGTCAGATATATCTAATAAGTACATCTGATGAGGAACCAAATGCTGTATTTGTTTATGAAGTTTGGGATAACGAAGATGCACATAAAGCATCGTTATCACTTGAGTCAACTCAATTGTTAATCGAAAGAGCGAAACCAATTCTTACAGGAATGGAAAATATTAATACTTTAAAAATAAGTGGAGGAAAAGGAATATCTCTCTAATTTTACATTTTTTCATTTGGAGATGATAGTTGAAAAATAGAATATGATTTGAAAAAGCATCAGTTTGTCACAAATGCAAATATGACAAACTGGATAAAATAGCTATAACAATTGATATAACTAGGATAGAGTAGGTTTACTGCTCTGTCCTTTTTTCTTTTAAATATTTAAGCTAGATTCAAAAACTGTACGATTCAGAGTTGCGAATGCAACACCTACAAAAGTTGGACAATTCGTTGCTTTTTGGGAAAAAGATCAGGATAATGTAAATCAGCCTTATGGTCATGAAACTGCTCCTGATTTATTAGTCATTAATACTTTTGAAAGTGAGAATAAATTAGGACAATTTGTTTTTCCAAAAGACATTTTGTTGAATAAAAAAATTCTAACTTCTCACTCTAGTAAAGGAAAGATGGGAATCAGAGTTTATCCTAGTTGGGATTTACCTGCCAGTGACCAAGCAAAGAAAACTCAAAACTGGCAACAAAAATATTTTATTGATTTTAGCGAATCAGATGAAACAACCAACCAAAAAATAATTGAGTTATATTCTCGCTAATTTTTATATAAACTTGTAAAAAATTTCATTGTTGAGTTTGTCAAAAATGCAATTAAGACAAACTCAAAAAAAAGAGGAGGGTATTTGATGAAAAAAAATCTATTTTTAGCTCTTACACTGCTAGTAAGTGTTTTATTAGTTGCTTGTAGCAATGGAAATGGAGATTCAACAGCAGTAAATGATTGGGAACCTACACAATATGATACAGTCAATAACTTTGATGGTGTTTCTATGAATATCAAAGAAGATAGTGTCTCTCCAACAGGGTTGACAGTAATATTTGAGAATAACTCTGATAAACAATGTGTATATAGCGATGACTTTCTGATTGAAAAGAAAATTAAAGGAAGTTGGTATCAAGTACCTATTATCATAGATGAATACGGATTTAATGGTATCGGTTATGAGTTAGCTCCATCGGCAAATGAAGAGTTCACAATTGATTGGAATTGGCTTTATGGAGATTTAGATACCGGTGAATACCGTATAGTTAAAAAAATATTAGATTTTAGAGACACAGGAGATTTTGATGAATATAATTTAGCAGCAGAGTTCACAATTGATTAGATCAAGGTAATATATTTATAAAATGCACTAAATAGCTTTTAAACTAGAAAAGTCTAGTTTGACTTAATGCTAATTGAGTAAAACTCTATCTTAAATAAAAAAGGAGCTTGTTCGCATGGAAACAAGCTTATTATTAACTATAATAGTGCTATTATTAGCTTCATCCGACCCTTCAGATGCAAAGATAAAACATATGGATAAAAAATTAGATCAGATAATGGACTATCTAGGAATTGAAGATGTAAACATTGATGAAGAACTAAAAGAACTTATAGCAGATAATAAAAAAATACCAGCTATAAAAAGATTGAGACAAGAAACAGGAATGGGGCTTAAGGAAGCCAAAGAATATGTTGATAATTTAGATGAAAAAAGCTTTTAACTAAATATAAGAAAATAGTTTGTAATAGTAGTAATTGAGTAAAGTTTATACAAAAAATAAATAGAAATAAAGAATATATAATTGCAACATAGTAAGTAGATTTATATGCAATTATATATTCGATGTAAAAGGAGAGATATTATGAAAAATATTAAATATTTACAGTATGCATTTTTAATCGTAGGTGTATTAGCAGTTTTTGAGTTTATATTTGTAAGAGGAATGTTTACATGGTTGATAAGTGTTGCAGCGGTTATAGTTGTTGGAAGCTTAAATGTAATTGTAGGCATAAAGAATAAAGAATGGTTGCAAGCACTTCATTATATACTGTCAATCATAGCTTTATGCATGGGCTATTTTGTAATAATGTAAAGTATAAATCATATTTTAGAATCTAAGTTTAATGAAGGTGAAATTAAACCAATTAGTAATCTTCCACAATCATTAGAGATTAATACTAAAAACTCAAATTATTCTCACTATGTATTAGATACTCAAAAGATTAAGCCCAAATATGATGAAAAGCTATTTCAGGGAAAGATATGGATACTGGTAAGTGAAGATGTATACTCTTCTTCAGAAAATTTTGCAATGTTTTCAAAAAATACAGATTTTGCAACATTAGTTGGAACAAATACTGGGGGAGATGGAGGAGTAGCAGATCCTATCTTAATTAGCCTCCCAAATAGTGGACTAATAGTTAGGTTCAGTATGTTGTATGGATTAAATCCTGATGGAACTGGGAATGAAAAGTATGGAACAACTCCAGATATACTAATTGATGAAGAGCAAGATGCTTTTGATAAAACTATAGAAGAGATAAATAGAAAAAATTAAATATAGACCTTTAATGAGTTTGTCATAATTGCAATTAAGACAAACTGGATAAAATAGCTATAACAATTGATATAACTAGGATAGAGTAGGTTTACTGCTCTGTCCTTTTTTCTTTTAAATATTTAAGCTTGTCATAGTGTTTAATCTAACCTATTTATGTAAAACTCTGATAGATTAGCAAGAAATTTACTTGAATTAAGTTTAGATGTTTAAAATCAATAATATTGACGCTTTAAAATCGATTATAAGAGCATTTAGAGACACTCAGGTGTTAATGCTAGAGTAGGACATTTTAAAGCGTAAGAATGAACGAAAAAACTGCTGTATTTATCTTTATAACACTCTCGACCGATGAAATTATAAAAGTGACTCTTGTATACCCTGTAAACCTTGTAAACGATGTA
This sequence comes from Phocicoccus schoeneichii, assembly GCF_014635565.1. Lineage (GTDB taxonomy): Bacteria > Bacillota > Bacilli > Staphylococcales > Salinicoccaceae > Phocicoccus > Phocicoccus schoeneichii. The sequence continues at coordinate 174,145 of NZ_BMDB01000004.1, read as the reverse complement.
AACCATGTAAATTATGTATACAGAGTTTACAGTGTATACTGCAAGAAAAGAAATTCGTGAATAATACCCTTTTACCCTTGCTTAATGTAATCACATGAACTATCCTTAAAATAAGCGTGAATAATACCTTTTAATATACCAATTTAAGAATACAACTAGGATTTCCTTCATTCCTAGTTTCATACATAAAACCCGTATTTCAATGAAATACGGGTTTTATCATGATTAAAGCTTATTTTATTGGTTTAAATTACTACTAACCAATAGTTCTATAAAGAGTTATGCTTCTTTCTTCTTCATTCCTAAACCAATTCCTGTAATTCCATAAATCATAGCGAATACGATACATAGGTAACATGGAACTGCCCAAATCCAGTAATCTCCAACTCCGACTCCAAGCACTTCTAAGTAATAAATAGCAGAGACGCCCCATGGTACAAACATTAATACACCAACCATAATAATTGAGATGGACGCTACTCCTGATGTGAATACAATAATTAAACTTCCTAAAATTGTTGAACTATAATTTACAATCTGTTTACTCCTTTCTAAAAGTAAATTCACTCATTTCCTGTATAATAATAATCAAATAGGTATCGTGAGGTGTTCTTATGACAAAAAAGAATTATCGTAGGCGAAGGTTTGTCAGGGTGACTGTTGGTGCGGTGGCGATTCTCGTTGCTATCCCGCTTTTCGTTGGGGTCTATTCGCTCTTTAAGCCACTCCCTAAAGGGATTTCTACTCAGTCTGATTTTGTTAAAACAGATGATTTAGACCTACTCTATGATGTGACATATGAAGATAAAAACAAAGCAGTCCATCATGAGCAAGAAATTGTTGAAACGATGTACGAAGTGATCGATCATGCTGAGGATTTTCTCCTCGTCGACATGTTCTTATTTAACGATGACTATAATCACGACACACTTGAGTTCCCAACTTTGTCTGAGGATTTTGCAGCTCGTTTAGTACAAAAGAAACAAGAGTCTGACATTCCAATTACCGTCATCACAGATCCCATCAACTCTTTTTATGGTACATATGACACGCACGTATACAAAAAATTACGTGATGCTGGAATTGATGTTATAGAAACGGATCTGTCTAAATTAAGAGATTCTAACTATCTATACGGTGGTTATTACAGGATGTTTCTTACTTGGATAAAACCAGGTGGTCTGAAAATTTTACCAAACGCACTTCGTCCGATGGATGACAAAGTGGGTATTGGGAGTTATTTAAGACTCTTAAACTTCAAAGCCAATCACCGCAAGACAATCATGAATGAGAAAGAAGCGGTCATTGCGTCACTTAATCCACATGATGGTTCGAGCTTGCACTCTAATATTGCAGTGCGGTTTTCTGGAGATACTTTGAACGATTTATTAAAAAGTGAAACTGCTGTTTTAGATTTTTCAGGATATGATACATCTAAAATTAAGAAGTACGAAGTCGAAACTGATAAAAACACAGGTGAATACGAAATTTCTCTCGTCACTGAAGGTAAGATTAGAGAAGCGCTAATTGACACAGTGAATGAAGCTGAAGCGGGGGATTCTCTTAAAATCGGTGTGTTTTATCTTTCGGATCGTGGATTTATTAAAGCACTGAAGAAGGCGTTAGATCGCGATGTGCAGGTGCAACTGATTTTAGATATTAACCAAGATGCTTTTGGTAATGAGAAGAACGGTATTCCAAACAAGCCTGTGGCGAGTGAGTTAATGAATTATAAAAATCCTCCAGAAATTCGTTGGTATAAGTCTCATGGTGAGCAGTTTCATGCAAAGTTTATGCTGCATGATAATGGTGAAGATTCAACTTTGATTGTGGGTTCATCTAACTTCACAAGACGTAACTTGAAAGATTTAAACTTAGAAACCGACCTTGTTGTTAAGTCAAATTCGGACAGCGAAGAAATGATTTCCATGAATGAATATTACGATAGACTTTGGAATAACAAAAATGGTATTTACACGCTCGATTATGAGGAAGAAGCTGAAGATAGTATAATGAAAACAATTCTATACAGAATTCAAGAAGGGCTCGGTCTATCCACATTTTAACCAAGACATTTGTCTTGGTTTTTTATATTTACAGAAACTTTACATCATTTTCTGTTTGTTGAAGATTTTCTAGGGAATAGGTTTAGTAAATATTAAAAGTAGGAGTGAAAATATGAAATACTTAAAGCTATTGGCTGTACTATTTTTATCAATTACGCTCGCCGCATGTGGAGACAAGTCGGATGAAGAGTCCGCAGATACTAAAGATGAAAATAAAACTGAAGAGACGGCTGAGACAGAAACTGAAAACACTGAGGCAGCAGATGGCACAGCCGACTCAGATAGTGCGACAGAGGGTGATACTGAAAGTGAATCAGAATCAGACGATGCCGACACTGACACTGATTCTTCGGACGATTCGACTGAATCAGATAACGAAACTGATGATAGCGCGACTGAGGAGGAGGTAGTTAGTACATCAGAGAAAGAGTACAAAATCGGTGATGATACGACGCCATTACTTGGAACAAAAGCGATTGAGTTTGGTGAAGAATTAGAAGGGAAAGAAGAGAGTTCTCTTAAAGCACAAGAAATTATCGCAGAAGCACCAGATTCTCCAAACTATATTTTAAATAACTACCTCATTATGAGAGTGAAGAATGAATCAACGACAAACTATGACGCGACGGTTACACGTTCAATGGTTGACGAAGCGGACCCAGCAAAGATTTATACTGAAGTTGCTGATAAAAACACAGGTGAATTTAGAATGTTCAACTACGAGGAAAATGGTAAAGCTTACGTTTATGATCAAGGGTCTTGGGTTGAGTTTCCTCTTGAAGGAAAAGACCACGTCATGTACGGTCTAGCTGAGAATCTTGTATCTATCGCAGATGAAAACAACAGCGATTTCAAAGTATTTGAAGATGATGATCAGTTTTATCTAGAATACTCTGGTCCTGAAAACGAGCTCACAAAATCAATCAGTGACTCATACAATGTAAGGTATACAAAAGTGGATTTAAATACACTTAAATATAATGTGCTTTATAGCTTCGACAAAGAAGATAAAACACTAGACGATTTTATTTTCGTCTCAAGAGTGAAGGGGCAAAATCCGAATGAAACTCTACAAATTGAAGTACACGTAGAGTTTGATGATTATGGAAATCACCCTGCAAGTAAGATTACGAAACCACAAGGATTATAACTTTTACTTAGAGTGTGCAAAATTTGCACACTTTTTTGTTTCGTTCTTTATCTAGTAGGGAATAAATTAATAATTATATTTATAAACAGGAGTGAAAAAATATGAAGTATTTAAAACTTTTAGTCGTACTATTACTATCGATCACACTGGCAGCCTGTGGAGATAAGTCGGATGAAGAGTCCGCGGACATTAAAGATGACAATAAAACTGAAGAAGCGACAGCTGAAACTGAGAATAAAGATGATGAGGAAGAAGAGACAGATGACTCAAGTCGTACGACTGAAAGTGATGTTGAAGCGGATGATTCAGAAGAATCAAGCAGCACAACTGAAGGTGTGACAGAGACAGAGTCAGATGACTCAGCAACTGAAGATGAAGTTGTAGGGGAGTCTGAAAAAGAATACAAAATTGGTGATGATACTACACCATTACTCGGACAAAAAGCAATGGAATTCGGTCAAGAGTTAGAGGGTAAACAGCCAAGTAGCAAAACTGTAGATGACGTTCTTGGTAAAGTACCAAATGCAGCGAACTATATTTTAAATAACTATCTAATTTTGAGAGTAAAAGATGGAGAGACAGCAAACTATGATGCAGTTGTGACGCGGTCAATGATCGACGAATCGTCACCTGCAAAAATGTACACTGAAATTGCAGACAAACAAACGGGCGAATTCTACATGCTCTCATATGAAGAAGAGGGTAAAGCATATGCCTATCAGAATGGTACATGGACTGAACAATCACTTGGTGATAAAGAACATGCAGTCTATGGTTTAACAAATAACCTTAAATCAGCAGCTTTCGATAACAAAGAAGTCTTCAAAGTGTTTGAAGATGACGATAATTATTACTTAGAATATTCAGGACCACAAAATAAAATGACTGAAACGTTAAGTGAAATCTATAACTTCCAATATCAAAATGCGGATTTAAGCACGCTTAAATTCAACGTTGTGTATAGTGTAGACAAAGATGACAATACACTCGAAGACGTGATCGTGATTTCGAGAGTTAAGGGTCAAAACGCAAGTCAATCACTCCAAATTGAAGTCCACGCAGAATTTGAAGATTACGGAAACCACTCAGCAAACAAAATTAAAAGACCAGAAGGGTTATAAGATAAAAACCAGAGTGTGCGTAAAACGCACGCTCTTTTTTTATAGAATTATTTTCCTAACTAGAAGGGATTCCACGTCTTGATTAACTTCTAATCGGGGCGTAGTTTTTATCAAACAAGGATTCCACGCCTTGATTAACTTCTAATCGGGGCGTAGTTTTTATCTAACAAGGATTCCACGCCTTGATTAACCTCTAATCGGGGCGTAGTTTTTATCTAACAAGGATTCCACGACTTGATTAACCTCTAATCAGGACGTGGTTTTTATCAAACAAGAATTCCACGCCTTGATTAACCTCTAATCGGGGCGTAGTTTTTATCAAACAAGGATTCCACGCCTTGATTAATCTCTAATCAGGACGTAGTTTTCATCAAACAAGGATTCCACGCCTTGATTAACGTCTAATCGGGACGTGGTTTTTATCAAACAAGAATTCCACGCCTTGATTAACCTCTAATCAGGACGTAGTTTTCATCAAACAAGAATTCCACGCCTCGATTAACCTCTAATCGGGGCGTAGTTTTTATCAAACAAGGATTCCACGCCTCGATTAACTTCTAATCAGGACGTAGTTTTCATCAAACAAGAATTCCGCGCCTTGATTAACTTCTAATCGGGACGTGGTTTTTATCAAACAAGAATTCCACGCCTCGATTAACTTCTAAACGTCACGTGGTTTCTTAAATCTAAAATTAGACATGACGTTTCCATTATAATCACGCTTTCCGTCCACTCGAACAAGATAAAAACACACTCTTTTTTTGTGAATGCGCATGAAAAAAGAGAGTGCTCGCGCGCACTCTCATCTATTGTTCTATCTTAAAATTAAATTCTGTATCAAAGACAAACTTTCCTCTATCATATGTGCGCTCTACAAAGTGTACGTTTCCGTCTTGTGTAATTAAAATGACTGTCGAGCATCTCGTTCCGTACTCCATCTCTTCTAATTCAATGAACTGACTCGAAAGATTGTATTCCATAGATTCCCCAACACCAGTATGTTGGTTGTGATCATATGTTTTTTCTTTTGACTGCAATAATGTAAGGAGAGTGTGTTTATCTAATTCAATGTTTCCAGTGAGTGTGTCTAATGTATGTTTACCTAGCTGAACTTTCGCCCATGGTGTGTCGAGCGATGCGTTCGATAATCCGTGAATGTCTTCGGTCACTTTTTCTATCTTATTATCATAGTTATTCATGTAATAAAGTGACTCCGCGTCTCCTAATAATACATTGAATCCACCGTAGTCTTTGCTCTCTGTTCTTAAATGCATTAGGAAGTCTTCTGGCGTATCGTCTGATTTTAAAAAGTCTAACACAATGTCTCCACGTGACAACGGACTATTTTTAGACATTTCCTCTAAATTACGCACATTCGTAATCATCGCAATGCGTCCAGTTTTCGTAATCCCAAGCCACGTGCCACCACGCACTTCATCTGTTCCGTATAAAATATCTCCATGAAAAGCTGCTGGTGTAGCGGGGCGGTTGTATGATTCATCACGATTTGCAGCGATGACTAATTTATATTTTGGATCGTCTTTCAATTTAAAATTAATTACACACATCATTATTTCTCCAAATTAAATAGATTCCAAGGATAAACACTTGGTGGCATTTCTAGTGTCTCAATCATTTTATTTTGTGTTGGATGTTTATAATTTAACTCATATGCAAATAGAGCAAGTTGGTCCCCGACTTTATTCACATCTTGTCCGTAACGCTGATCTCCAAATAGTGGGTGTCCGAGATTTTGAAATTGCACTCTGATTTGATGTGAGCGTCCTGTTTCGAGTTCCACTGAAACGAGTGAAAAATTATCCACTGTATCTAACACTTCATAAGTTAACACTGCTTTTTTTGCATCCCTATAATCCTTCGGAACAACCCTAGACGTATTCGTCTTTTTGTTCTTCACCATATAATCAACGAGTTTCCCTGTGCCCTCAAGTTTCCCATGCACGACTGCAAGATATTTTCTCTCGACTTGACGGAGTCTTAATGCGTTAGATAAACGGCTTGCTGCCTTTGATGTCTTGGCAAATACAATCAGACCGGCAGTAGGGCGATCCAGTCGATGAACGAGACCCAAATACACATTACCTGGCTTGTTGTATGTTACTTTTATGTATTCTTTAATCATGGTGAATAAGTCCTTATCCTTAGACGCATCTTCTTGGACAGGGGTATTGGCTGGCTTTTCTACCACAATTGTATGATTGTCTTCATAAATAATTTTTAAATCCATAAATAAACCTCAAAAAAAACCGTAGTGCTATTATTGTAGCACTACGTTTCAGTTAAATCTAAATTTTAGTTTTTGTTTACAGATGCATCGTAGATTGATTCAATTGATTTCTTTAAATCAGAGTTGAACTCATCATCTGATTGATTTGCAGATAATCCTTCAGTTAATGCACGTGAGAAGCTTGCTAGGATACCATTGTTTTTCTTAAGTAATTCGTTAGCTTCGTCTCTAGAGTATCCACCAGATAACGCAACTACACGGATTACACGTGGATGGTTAACTAAATCTTCGTAAAGATTTGCTTCTGTTGGAATTGTTAATTTTAACATCACTTCTTCACCTTCAGAAAGGTCGTCTAAGTGTGCTAAAATTTCTTTATTTAATAACGTTTCGATTTCTTTTTTATCAGCAGAGTTAATGTTAACTTCTGGTTCGATAATTGGAACTAAACCTTTTGCCAAGATTTGTTTACCAACTTCAAATTGCTGATCAACAACAGCTTTAATACCTTCTTCGTTAAAACTGTTCACTACAGAACGCATTTTAGTTCCAAAGATATTTCTTTCATTTGCACGGTCAAGAAGTGCATCAAGTTCAGGCATATCTTTCATTAATTGAACACCATTTTCTTCATCAGCCAGACCTTTGTCTACTTTTAAGAAAGGCACAACATCTTTTTCAATTAAATAATCAGCAGTGTATTTACCTTCGACTTCACGGTCCATCGTTTGTTCGAATAAAATCGCGCCTAAGATGTGCTCACCAGTGAAACTTGGTGAAGTAACAATGCGTGTTCTCATTTCGTGAACAAGATCAAACATTTCGTCTTCATTGTTATACTGATCTTCATTTACACCATATAATTTTAATGCTTTTGGTGTAGAACCACCACTTTGGTCTAATGCAGCGATAAAACCTTTGCCATTTTTAACTTTTTCTAACTGTGACATGTTAAAGTCGACACTCCCCATAATTTTATAAAAACGCTTCATTTATAGTATGCTAAACTTTACACAAAAGTGCAATTATTTTCTTGGTGAATCGCATAATAGTGCTATTTAAAAGAATATTTCAGATAAAAACCTACTCAGCAAAAATTTGGTGCCAAGCATCTTTACCATCTAGCATTTCTTGAGCAGTATTTTTAGCCCCATCAAGGTCGTGACTCTTCGCGAACCCACATTGGACTTCATTTTGTGCTGGAATTTCAGTTGCTTCTAAAACATCGTGTAATGTTTTTTCTAGTGCTTCTGCAATATTTTCAGAGTTGTCATCATTGAATACTGTAAGATAAAAACCAGTCTGACAACCCATTGGGCTTAAATCAATCACATTCTCGTAGTGATTTCTCATGTTCTCAGCCATCAAATGCTCCAAGGTATGCATGACTGGCATTTTTAAGAATGTTTTATTTGGTTGTTTAAATCGAAGATCATATTTATGAACCTTATCTCCATTTGCACCATCTACTGTGCCGGCTAAACGAATAAACGGAGCCTCTACTTTTGTATGATCTAGGTTAAAACTTTCAACGTTATATTTTTTCATAAAATTACTCCTCACATTAATGCTTCATTACTCTATATTAACGAACAAAACACGCGTGCTCAAGAAATTCGCGTATAAACTTGCTATAATGAAACTATGAAAAAGATCCAGTTTAATGATGTGTTTAAATCATATGAAGACAATCAAATATTGAAAACAATTGATTTTTCTGTCGAAAGAGGAGAAGCGTTTGTTATTGTAGGACCTTCTGGTTCAGGTAAGAGTACAATCCTAAATTTAATCGCTGGACTTATAAAACCAGATTCCGGCGAGATTATTATGGAGGGGAGAGCGGTTACACATGAGTCTCCAAAGACTCGGAATGTGTCGTTTGTCTTTCAGGATTTTGCACTTTATCCGCATATGAGTGTGTATAATAATATCGCGTTCGCATTAAAATCAAAACGAATGAATAAGACGGATATAAATACTCGCGTGGATACAATCGCGAAAAAGCTACATATCGAAAAATTATTAAAACGTTATCCGAATGAGTTATCTGGCGGGCAAAAGCAACGAGTCGCATTAGCACGTGCACTTGCAACGGAAGCGGATATCATATTGATGGATGAGCCTTTATCTAGCTTAGACACGGATCTTCGTCTAAAATTACGCGAAGAATTAAAAGTATTTCATAAAGAAAATAACACGACGCTTATTTTTGTGACACATGACCAAACAGAAGCGATGACACTTGCGGATCGTATTATGATTATCAACAACGGAACGATCGAGCAGATCGGTACACCGCGTGAAATTTATTTAGAGCCTATGACGCCTTTCGTTGGAAAGTTTATTGGCACACCTAAAATGAATTTATTTAAAAATGATGTGGGGACACTTTTTGGAATTCGTCCGCAACATATTAAAATTTCTGATAGCCACCTAGGTGAACCTGTAGTAATTACATCTATTGATTATTTAGGACAAGAAAATTGGGTACACTTTGAATATGATGCACATCCATTTGTACTCGTGACGACTAGAGTGGATCTAGAAGTCGGTCAAACGATTCATATCACAATGGATGAATCTAATATTGCAACTTTTAATTAAAAAATGGAGTGGTAATGATGATTACAGAAAAAGATTTAGAATTTTTAGAGCTTGCTGTACAACAAGCAGAAATTGCGCTCAAAGAAGGGGATCAGCCATTTGGTTCTGTACTCGTTAATGACAAAGGCGAAGTTTTATTTAAAGACTATAACCATGTTTCTACTGGAGACAATACGAGACATCCAGAGTTCGAGATTACAAGATGGGCGAGTCAAAATATGACACCAGAAGAGAGAAAGAATTCTGTTGTGTACACGTCAGGTGAACATTGTCCGATGTGCGCGACAGCGCATGGCATTAATGGACTAGGTAAAATTGTATACGCGACAAGTAGTAAACAGTTTAGGGAATGGCAAGACGAATTTGGAGTGAGTAAAGGCAATATCAAACCACTATCAATCGAAGATATCGTGACTGATATCGAAGTAGTAGGACCTGTAAAAGAATTTGAAGATAGAGTGAAAGAACTTCAAAGACAATATTATAATCAGTAACAAAAAAGCCATCTGAACGATTCAGATGGCTTTCCTATTATTTATGCGCCTCAGTATCTTCATTAATTTCAATTTCTGTTTCAGGTTCAGTGTTTTCATCGTCTGGAGTGACTTCAAACATCTGATCCTTAATGTCATCGTTCGGTTCTAAATTAAAGTTTAAAATGAGATTAAGAATAATTGCTGTAAGACTTCCCATCACAATACCACTTTCTGTGATTACAGAGAGGCGAGCTGGGAGTGACGTAAACACGTCAGGTACTGCAGTAACTCCAAGTCCAAATGCGATTGAAATCGCAACAACCATCAGGTTATTTTGGTTTTCAAAGTTAACTGTAGAGAGCATCTTAATTCCGTAAGCAATGACCATACCGAACATCGCTATCATCGCGCCACCTAATACAGATTCAGGAATAGCGAGTGTTGCTGCTCCAATTTTTGGCATTAAACCGAGCAATATGAGCATGACACCAGCGATGTAGATGATGCGTAAACGTCGTACGCCAGACAGTTGAATTAACCCAACGTTTTGACTGAATGCAGTGTACGGTAAAGAGTTAAACAGTCCACCGAGCATGATTGCGACACCTTCAGCACGATATCCACGTTTTAAATCCGCTTCACGAATGTCTTTATCTGTAATATCTCCCAGTGCAAAATACACACCAGTCGATTCAACAAGGCTCACCATAGCAACTAAAATCATTGTCAAAATTGGCACAAGATGAAATTCTGGTGTCCCAAAATAGAACACAACAGGTAAATGTACCCATGATGCGTCTTTTACAGGAGATAAATCCACGAGTCCAAAGAATGATGCAATAATTGTACCGACAATAATACCAATCAAGATTGCGATAGAGGCAAAGAATCCTTTCGCAAACTTCAGAACAAGTAAGATAATTAAAAGCGTTAAGAATCCAAGTCCGATATTTTGTAATGAGGCAAAGTCTTCAGAGCCTTGGCCACCTGCAAAGTTATTTAGAGCAACAGGGATTAGCGTCACACCAATGATTGTAACAACAGAGCCAGTTACGACAGGAGGGAAAAACTTAATTAGTTTACTAAAATATTTCGCAATTAAAACAACAAATAACCCAGAAACAAGTATCGCACCATATACCGAACCAATACTATATGTATTCGCAATATTGATGATTGGTCCGACAGCTGTAAACGTACATCCTAAAACAACAGGGAGCCCGATACCCATAAATTTATTTTTCCATACTTGTAAAATCGTCGCGACACCACACATCATGATATCGATTGAAATTAAGTATGTGAGTTGAGTTGTAGTAAGGCCAATAGAAAAACCTATAATTAGAGGTACGACTACAGCACCCGCATACATCGCGAGTACGTGCTGAAGTCCAAGTGACATGTCTTTAAACATGTTTACCTCTCTCATTCGTCGTCACCTACAAATTTGATATTACCATTGTACATCGATTCAATTCGAGCGAGAGACTCTACACGATATCCTTTGTCACGTAAGATTTTACCGCCACTTTGGAATGCTTTTTCAATGACAATACCAACACCGACTATTTCAGCACCAGATTGGTTTACAACATCAATCAGTGCATTTGCCGCTTCACCGTTTGCTAAGAAATCGTCGATGATTAGTACTTTATCTTCTTTAGATAAAAACTTGCGTGCTACAGCGATTGTGTTCGTTTCTTGTTTAGTAAATGAAAATACTTGTGACGTATAGAGATCATCTTTTAGAGTTAATGATTGTCTCTTTCTTCCGAATACGACAGGAATGTCTAACTGTAAACCAACCATAACAGATGGTGCAATTCCTGATGATTCTAGCGTAAGCACTTTTGTGATTTCTGTATCGTTAAAACGTTCTATAAATTCTTCGCCGACTGCTTTCATTAATTTAGCGTCAATTTGGTGATTTAGGAACGAATCTACTTTGAGAACATTCTCACTTAATGCGTTACCGTCCTTTAATATACGGTCTTTTAAAAGTTTCATGATAATCTCCAATCGTATAATTATCTATAAATAATAGCAGAAAAAAAGGTTTGCAACAATGGTTACAAGGAGTATAATGGACTAATGTTTTTTAAGAGGAAAGTAGGAGGAAAATAATATATATGAAAAAGTATGAGTTTTTAGCAGATGATCCTTCAGTTAATTCGAAGATGATCATGACCTCTCTCATCATTGGAGCTTTCTTTGCGATTTTAAATGAAACTTTGTTAAACGTTGCATTGACAACAATTATGGAAGAATTTGATGTCACGCTGACCACAGTTCAGTGGATGGCAACTGGATTTATGCTCGTGATGGGTATAATACTTCCTATTTCAGCACTCATTATCCAGTGGTTCACAACAAGACAAATATTTTTAGGTACAATGATAATTTTTATAACAGGAACAATCATTGCAGCGTGTGCACAAAATTTCCCAATGTTACTCACAGGCCGTATGATTCAAGCTGTGGGTACCGGTGCATTAATGCCAGTATTATTTAATGTGATGCTTGTGATGTATAAGCCAGCGGTGCGTGGTAAAATCATGGGTATCATTGGATTTGTAATTATGTTTGCGCCAGCGATGGGTCCGACATTATCAGGAGTCATTGTTGAGTATCTTGGATGGAGATATCTATTCATTATCGTAGTTCCATGTGTCCTATTTGCACTCATTTTTGCGAGCAAATATCTTGTTAACGTATCAGAAGTTACGAAACCTAAGATTGATGTACTATCGGTCCTTTTATCTACAATTGGATTTGGTGGTACCATATACGGGTTTAGTTCGGTGGGGCAGTCCGAAGCAGGATTCAGTAGTCCGGTTGTTATTGTATCTATCATTATCGGTCTTTTAGCGATTGTTTTATTCGCATGGAGACAGTTTAAATTAGAAGAACCGATCATGAACTTACGTGTGCTGAAGTATCCATTATTCTTACACGCAATTGCGATGTTTCTAATTATCGTTATGACAATGTTTGCGACAGAGATTATTCTTCCGGTATACATGCAAACAACGATGCTCGTTTCTGCAGCAGTCGTTGGTATGGCAATGCTACCTGGAAGTCTATTAAACGGGTTCTTATCACCATTTATGGGTGCCTTGTTCGACAAAGTAGGTCCAAGAGTCATGATGATTCCAGCTACAGCTGTGTTATCAGTCGTGCTTTACTTCTATACGAAGATTAACCCAGATACAAGCGTATGGATGATTGTCGTCGGGTTTGCACTCATTATGGTGTCAATTAGTGCGACAATGATGCCAGCGCAAACAAACGGGTTAAACCAGCTACCTAAGGCGTTGTATCCACATGGATCAGCAGTTATGAGTACACTACAACCCCTTGGTGGAGCTATTGGAGTTTCTGTTTTTATCAGCATATTAAACTCCAAGAAGCTTGCGTTTTTAGCAAATAACCCAGGTGCAACAGAGAACGAGGCAATGACAAACGCAGTTGAGTTTGTGTATACGATTAGCTTTATAGGTGCACTCATTACATTCGTTCTTGCATTATTTGTGAGACGCGCAGAACCAATCAATCTAGAAGAAGAAAAATAAAAAGCGTCGTAAAGACGCTTTTTTCTATACAAAATAATAGATGAACGAGCCAACGAGAATTGCTAGGAATCCAATTCTTAATGAAAACGGCCAGTTGAGTTTTGTGATTTTATAAGGTGAAATTTTTAGCAATTGGTTTGTCAGAGTAGATGTCATACCATATGGCGCAGCTGCTGCGACACCAAGGCCACAGACGATCATTACAACTGCAATTGGCACCATTGTCGCTTCGGACATAATCGGTGCAAGCATACTCCCGAGTATCCCAATCGTTGCGACTGGGTGTACACCAATCATAGACAAGATATATATAAGCACCATTATGAATAATAGAATAAATGGGAAGAACCCTTCAATCTGCCTTAATATACTCTCTAAATACACAGGAATGACACTTTCACTAAATCCTTTAGAAAACACACCTAAAGATAAAAACAGAACCGTAAAGTGTTGCATGGTATTATTGTGGGCTTTCCAAGCAGGGAGAGACACTTGTAAAAAGTAACTAAACACGCGTAAGATAATTGCCGTGATGACAGAGAAAGGAATGATGATCAGTGCAACTGTCATTACGAAACCTGAGTCAAAGTATTCTACGAGACCTATAACGAGAGCCATAAACGAGATTACAATAATGGCTAGTTTAATGAGTGACTTTTTAACTGCATCAAAATCTAGCTTCTCGAATTCATATCCAATTTGGATTTGACTGAATTCCGTACTGACTTTTTTCATCTCGTATAGGTACATAATGATTGAAATTAAAATGATCCAAGGAATGACTTGGAAGTATGATGCACCAGTCTCATCGATACTAATACCAACAAGTATCTCGATTGGACTCCACATCACTGCAAGACCAAATGCGCGTAATGTACTTTTTGCAATAAAGTGAATGCGTACATTTCTGTCTTCACCATTCAGAATTTTTCCGAGCACATTTTGAACGATATAGATAGATGAGATATTCAAAAATATCGTGAGTACATATGTTGTCATAATCGTACGATTATATATTTTATCTAATCGACCTTTTTGGTCTTCTATCAAACTAACGATAGACTCTTCCATACCCCCAACTTGAATGACCGTGTTGATGAATGGAAGAAGACTTAAGAATAAGAGTAAGTTCATGTTATCAATGATATGTACAATCGTCTCACTAAATGAAATACCACTTACAAACGCAAGTAAGAATCCAATAAGTAGGAATGCTCCGCCAATAATTTTGAAAAGCTTGGACGACATCCACCATGAAATTACAAACATGACTGAGGCAATTGTAACAACTGCATATTGTACTGTCGTATTACCTGTATAAAAGTATATTAAGAATAAAACAAATAAAATAAAAAAACCGATATAGATTCGGTTTAAGAATTGAGACGTCTCTCTAGCCATAAAATCCTCCTGACTCTAGTTTTAAAAGTAAAGAAATAGTGCACCGAAAAAGATTAAAAAGAGTGGTGTGACAAATATCGCAAAATACACGCCTGGATATGGATCATCTTTAGGTACGATTACTTTTTTAATAAAAAATTGAGCGAGACCTAAGAAAATTGCACCAGCAATAGAAAGTATTGCACCACCTAAAACGGTTTGTTCATTCAAGTCGATTTTAAGCATAAGCCATAGTAAACCAAAGCCACCTAAAGCACCTAATAAAAATGACGATGTATATTTAAGAAATCTTTCCATGTTACCTCCAAAGTTAAAATATTCTTATATTTATAGTATCATTAAAATAACAATAAAAGGATGGTTGATTTTAATGAACGTACAAGAAGCAATTAGATTACGTCGCAGCACGAAGCTGTTTAAAGATGATGAAAAAATGAGTCATACAGATATAAAAGATATCATTGAAGCGGCAACACATGCGCCGACGCATCACTTTACAGAAGCATGGCGTTTTATTGTCATGGAAGGTGAGTCTAGAATGCCGTTTTATAATGCATGTCTGTCATTTGTAGAAGATAAATTTAAAGATGCAACTTCTGAAGAAATGGAGAAGAGACGTGACAAAATGGTCTCTAAAGCACTCTTTGCGCCAACGGCAATTGCGGTTGTATATTCGGAAAACAAAGACAATCCGCGCGGTGACTATAAAGAAGATATTCTTTCAATTGGAGCTGCAATTCAAAATATGCTCTTAGAAGCAACTGCAAAAGATATTCAATCGATCTGGAAAACAGGTGGGGTATACAATAGTGCACCAGTGAAAGAAGTCTTTAATATGGATGAAGATGAAGAAGTCATCGGGGTTATTTTCTTAGGAAAAGGTGAACGAGATAAGATTCCTAAGAGAATTCGTACAAATGCCGAAGAAAAGACGACTTGGATTTAATAAAACATGAAAATACTTGTATACGTGTTATACGCACTTGCGACACTACTCATGTTACTTACTATTTTAGTCATACCAAAAGAGTATAACTTCATTGCTTACCTTGGTGTATTAATCTTGGTACTTGGTGCAATCGTCACTAACATGAGAACTGAACTTTAACTTTAAAATAAAAATAAGCTCACATTAAGAATCATTCTTAGTGTGAGCTTTTTGTTACTTCATTCTATTTTCTTCTTCGATTTCTTCTTTTGCTTTGTGTCTTGTGTAGTAGAAAAGTATTACTGATATAAATGCTGAACCCACACCAAGTAGTGGATGGACTGCTGTTGTAAAGAGACTCGCAACGTTCAGTGCTAAGGCAATCAGTAAAATCACTACGGATACATAGTATAGTTTTTTAAACATTCATTAAGTTCCTCCGGTAAGTGATACAGTATTTATTATACATGAACATTAAAATCATTGTGTGTGTAGTATTCATCTCTCTTGAGATGACTTTAAATAGAATGTTTATGATTTAACTATTAAAAGTTGGAGGCTCTCCAGGAGAATATGTACCAAGTATATTTAAGTACATCGATTTCTCTCTGATTTCATTCAAACTTGTAGTTAAATTACCTTTTGCACTGCGTTCAACGTCAATAAAGAAGCCATAAGAGAAAGCTTTCTTCTGTATTGGTCGAGACATCAAATAGAGTAGGTTAATGTGATATTTACTAAAGATATTTAAAATCTCGTTCAGTGATCCCGTTGAGTGTTCTGTCTCAACGTAAATGCTTGTTTTATCTTTATGTGAAAGATATGGTTCACGTCTCTTTTTAAATATTAAGAAACGCGTCGTGTTTAATGGATTATCACTGATATTTTCTCTTTGAACTTTCATATCATAGAGTTCAGCAGCATGCGTTCCTGCAATTGCAGCAATGTTTGTAAGTTCACTATTTTTAACCATTTCTACTGCACCTGCAGTATCGTGATATTCTTTGATTTCGAGTTTTTCAATTTCATTTAAATATGTGATGCATTGTTCAAGTGCCTCAGGGTGTGAATATACGATTTGAATATCTTCAAATTTTGTTTCTTTCTTAGTGATTAATGCATGATCAATCTTCACATAGATTTCACTTACTGCACTCACTTCTAGATATTTCATGAGATCAATGGTTCTAGTAATTGGACCTGAGGTTGAATTTTCGACAGGTAACGCTATATAATCTACGTCTTCGTTCATAAGTGCTTGAACGAGCTCTTTAAAAGTTGTGTAACCAAATGATTCAAATGGTGTATTTCCAAAGAATTTTGCAGATGCCAGAGAGCTATAGCTCCCTGGCACCCCTTGATAACCTATTTTCATGTAATAATCCACCTTTACAACGTATTGAACTGTGCATCATGAAGTGCACGGTAAATACCTTCACTGTTTTTAAGTAATGATTCGTGTGTACCTGTTTCAACAATTCCATCTTTAGTAACAACCATGATCCTGTCTGCGTTTTTAATCGTTGCAAGTCTGTGTGCAATAATTAAAGTGGTGCGTCCAACAGAAAGTTTGTTTAATGCGTTTTGGATATGAACTTCCGTCTCAGTATCCAGTGCACTTGTCGCTTCATCTAAAATAAGAATTGGTGGGTTTTTCAAGAACATACGTGCAATGGAGATACGTTGTTTTTGGCCACCCGAAAGTTTGACTCCACGTTCTCCAACTACTGTGTCTAGTCCGCGAGGATAACTATCTACAAGTTCTTTAAGTTGTGCCTTCTCTAACGCTTCATAGATTTCTTCATCTGTTGCATCGAGTTTTCCGTATGCCACGTTTTCACGTAAAGTTCCTGCGAATAAGAACACATCTTGTTGTACGGTACCAATATGTTCACGAAGTGATTTTAGTTGAAGGTCACGAATGTCAATTCCGTCAATTGTAATTTGTCCCATATTCACATCATAGAATCTTGGAAGGAGTGCAGTGAGTGTTGTCTTTCCTGCACCAGATGGTCCAACAAATACTGCGTTAATTTTCTCTAATGGTTTAAATAGAATATTCGACATTAAAATAAATGCAGCAAATTCACCATACGAAATTTTGTCGTTCATAACGAAGTACGCACCGGCAATTAAGATAAATACAGTAACAAATCTCATGAGCATGTATGTGCTTGAGTTGTTGAATGACATGATTTTATATGCCTTAAGTTTCGTAAGCCTAAATGCATCGTTTAGTTTTCTAAAAGCAGCAATCTCTTTATCTTCATTCGCGAATGCTTGTACTAAACGAATACCACCAATTTTGTCTTCGATCAGATGGTTGAAGTCAGAAACTCGACCGAATAGTTCTCTGAACGCAATCGTCATCTTTTTATTGAAGTAAATCGCAATTACTAAAATAAGTGGAACGATGATAAATGAAATAACCGCAAGTTGTGGGTTAATCCAGAACATAATTCCGAATGCACCTAAGAGAGTCATCACGGCAATGAATAAGTCTTCAGGACCGTGGTGAGCCATCTCACCAATGTTCATTAAGTCATTAGTGAGACGAGTTAATAGTTTACCCGTCTTAGTGTTATCAAAGTAGCTATATGATAAATTTTGTATATGAGTAAAGAGATCATTTCTGATATCTCTTTCTATATTTGTTCCGAGCATGTGTCCCCAATATGTAACAACAAACTGCATGAATGTATTGATGAGATATACGAGTAGGAGACCAATACTAGCAAGTATAATCCACTTCCAATTTCCTGATGGGAGTAAGCCGTCAATAAAATAGCTGACGATTACAGGGAATAGAAGTTCTAATAGTCCAACGAATACTGCTGATGCGAAATCAATCGTGAAAAGCAGCTTATATGGACGGTAATAGGAGAAAAACTGCTTCAAATGAAACCATCCCTTCCGAGTTAAAGTTATGTAAAATTATATCACAATATAGATTTGATAGATTCATACGATTGATGGATATCACTAATATTGATGTGATAATATATAACTAACTTTATATAATGAGGGAACATACATGAGTAAATTAACTATTGGTTTAATATATGGTGGTAAATCCACTGAATACGAAGTATCTTTACGTAGCGCAAAGAGCGTACTTGATGCGATCGATAAAGACAAATACACCATTCGTTTAGTTCATGTACTGAAAGACGGTACTTGGAAAACAACGACTGAATTAGATGAAATTGATTTAGAGAAGAAAGATGCTGAAACAGTGTACGTAGTGCCTGGACAAGCGTTTAAAACAGAAAATGGACCACTTACGATTGATGTTATGTTACCTGTATTACACGGTACGTACGGTGAAGACGGAAACGTTCAGGGAGTATTCAATAGTGCAGGTGTTGCATTTGCTGGATGTAATACACGCTCAAGCGCGATTGCGATGGATAAAGACATTACTAAGCGTCTCTTATCTTATGCAGGCATTGATGTTGCGAAAGGTATTGTTCTAAATGATTATGAATCTGATACATGCTCATTCACTGATGCGAGTGAAAAACTCGGGACTCCAATGTTTATTAAGCCAGCTAACCAAGGGTCTTCAGTTGGTGTATTTAAAGTTGTAAATGAAGAAGAGTATGACTACGCATTAAAAGAAGCCTTCAAGTTTGACACTAAGATCTTAATTGAAGAAGCGATTGTGGGTCGTGAAATTGAAGTATCAGTACTTGGAAATGAAGAGTTATATATTTCAGTGCCTGGAGAAATTGTCTCAAACGTTGATTTCTATGACTATGAGTCAAAATACCTTACAGATGACGGTGCGACTCTCATGATTCCTGCAGAAATTACGGAAGAAGAAAAACAAAAAATTCAAGAAGTCGCATATCGCACATTTAAAACATTAGATTGTGAAGGATTCTCAAGAGTGGATGTATTCTTAACAGAATCTGGACAAGTCTTAGTAAACGAGATTAACACGTTACCAGGATTCACTTCGATTTCAATGTATCCAAAACTCATTGAAGTTTCTGGTATTCCTTATAGTGAACTACTCGATGAACTGATTAATCTTGCTTTAAAACGTCATGAAAAAGAAGTCGCACTTATGACAAACAATCCATTATTCTAAAATAAATCCCTGTATATTGAAGAGACATACTTCAATATACAGGGGTTTTTCTTGTGGTAAACTAAAGGTAATTAATTTAAAGAGGATGGTTATGTTTATGAAAGAAACACTTATTGAAAGACTAACAAGATATACAACAATTGATACACAATCTGACGCATCTAGTACAACTGTGCCTTCAACGAAGAAGCAGTTTGATCTCCTCAATGTATTAAAAGAAGAGCTAGAAACAATTGGCTTAGAAGATATTACTTTAGATGAAAAAGGATACCTTTTCGCAACATTAAGAGGACAAAACAAAAATGCGAAAACGGTAGGATTTTTAGCACACGTAGACACAGCGACTGATTTCACTGGAACAAATGTAAAACCACAAGTCGTGAACTACGAAGGTGGAGATATTCTTTTAAATAAAGAACTTGATGTCTCAATTACTGAAGCACAATTCCCAGCTCTAAAAAACTATGTCGGACACACGCTGATGACTACTGACGGAACAACACTTCTAGGCGCAGATAACAAAGCGGGAATTGCTGAAATTATTTCTGCAGTGGAATTCTTAAAAAACAACCCAGTAGATACACTCGGTGACGTGAGAATCGCATTTACTCCAGACGAAGAAATTGGTCGCGGACCCCATCACTTTGACGTAGAGAAATTTGGAGCAGATTTCGCGTATACTGTAGACGGAGGACCAGTGGGTGAGCTTCAATATGAGAGCTTTAACGCTACAGGAGTTAAGGTGATTATTCACGGTACGAATGTCCATCCAGGTACAGCTAAAAACGTTATGGTAAACTCAGGTCGTATAGCGGCTGAGTTTATCTTACAGTTTGATGAGAAAGATACTCCAGAGCACACAGAAGGATATGAAGGATTCTTCCATTTAATGGAAATCGAAGGTACAACAGAAAAAACAGTCTTAGAATACATCATTAGAGACCATGACAAAGAGAAATTTGAAGCGCGTAAAATACAGATGCAAGATGCAGTAAAAGCATTGCAAGAAAAACATACGAACGCTAAAATTGATCTTCTAATGGAAGATCAGTACTACAATATGAAAGATAAGATTGAGCCTCATATAGAAATCGTAGAGTATGCGAAAGAAGCGATGGAGTCACTAGATATTACACCTGTGATTGAGCCAATCAGAGGTGGGACAGACGGATCACAACTTTCATATATGGGACTACCAACGCCAAACATCTTTACAGGCGGAGAAAACTTCCATGGTAAATATGAATTTGCATCCATTGATGACATGGAAAAATCAGTTAAGACGATTGTTGAAATCATAAAATTAGTAGGGAAAGATAGTTAATTAATCATATTCAATGACTTACAAAAAAACAGGCTGGGACATAACCAGCCAAAATAACTGAAAAAAGGTGCCAATCATAAGTTTTTCATGATTGGCACCTTTTTGGTTTGAAAAATCGTCATTATTTAATGGGGGGCAGGGCTTCCTGGCAGTGTACTTCCTTAAGTTCACTGCCATGAATGCAAAGCCCAATTCATTTTCCACGTTCTCTGCGCCTCTCACTGACATTCGAGTGAAGCACAAATTCGCCTTCAAAAATCCGAAGACAGGCTCGACATCGATTTTACGTTTGCCGTAAATTTCACCTGTTTCTTCATTCGAAAGCTGTGTCCGGATATATTCTTTTTGTTGTTCCCATTTCTCGTTGTAGTGAATCTTTCGATTCTTCCCTGCTTCCGCTTGGGTGCATAGATGCCGTAACGGGCAGTCCGAACAATCGTCACACTCATAGACTTTAAACTGTCGGGTATAACCATAACGATCTTTTCTTGTGGATCGGTAACGGAATGTGAGTGTCTGGTGGTTGGGGCACGTGAAAGTGTCCGTCTCTGCCTCATAGTCCCAATTCGAGAAATGGAACGGATTGTTTTTATATTTCTTCTGCTTCTCTTTTCGGTATTGGTTATAGGTGATCAGGGGTGTGCGTTTGCGATGGTGAATCACATCTTCATAATTTTGTTCACTGCCATAGCCGGCATCCGCGACAATATAGTTCGGCAATTTAAAGTAATTATTTTCAATGGTATCCAGGAAAGGGATGAACGTTCGCGTATCCGTTGGATTCGGGAAGACTTCATACGCCAACGCATATTGGCCTTCTGTGGCCAGTTGAATATTATAGTCGGCTTTTAATTGGCCATTCCCCATATAGTCGTCTTTCATTCGCATAAACGTCGCGTCGGGATCCGTTTTTGAATAACTATTTCGGTTGCCGAAGATGCCCAGGGCCGTTTGATATTTCAAATGACGGGCCAAATAATCTTTGAATTTTTTACGATATTGTTTCGGCGCTTTCCGCTCTGAACGCAGTTGCTTCCGTTCTTTGGCATCGTCACTCTCTTCGATTTGTTTGTCATATGTTTTCACTGTATCGTCCAAGTGGGCCACAATTTGATTGAGTGCTTCAGTAGAGAGGACCTCCGGGTTTTCCCGTTCGATTTCCGGAATGATGGACTGTGCCAATAATTCATCGTACATTTTATTGGAGTTTTCCACTAATTGCGCACTATGATTTTCGATTGATTTCCGCCATACAAACGTAAATTTGTTGGCATTCGCTTCAATCTTTGTCCCGTCGATGAAAATCGCTTCATCGTCAATCAGCTGCGCCTCAACCAGTTGACAGCGAAACTGCACGAAACATTGACGCAGCAGTGTCTTAACTTCTGGATGCACCCGAAAACGGTTGATCGTCCGGTAGCTGGGTTCATACCCCTGCGCCAGCCACATCATCCGCACACTGTCTTCCAGTAATGCTTCGATCTTACGACCGGAAAATACGGATTGGGTATAGGCACATAGGATGATTTTCATCATCATGCGGGGATGATAGGCCGGGCAGCCTGTTTCACGCAAGAAACCGTTGAACGCATCATCCGGAATCTGTTCCACCATTTGATGCACGGTAAAAGCGATATCGTTTTCTTTCAGTTTTCTCTCCAGATCCAGCGGCAAAACCACTTGATTCATGTTATAATCTTTAAACATAGGGATACCTCCGATAATTGGGTTGTGGTGACTTTAACTTTATCAGAAGGTGTCCCTTTTGTTTACAAAAAACAAGATATATTTGTTATAAAAATGAAGCGAGGCAGTCACAATTCTGAATTGTGACTGCCTCGCTTATCTTCTTAATCTACTGGGGAGTTTTGTCCCAGCCTGTTTCATTTATATTAATCCAATCCACTGCCAGTATGTCGCTGAAAGTATCAATATGAGAATATATCCTACGATTGTCAGGACAATGCCTGATTTAAGTAGGTCCTGGACTGTAAATGTATCAGTACCGTAGGCAAGCATATTTTGAGGCGCACTGACCGGAAGTAAAAACCCGAAACATATGACAAACTGCTGGATAAGTACGAAGCCGAGGCTGGACTCTCCAAGCCCGAGCGTAGTCGTCAGGGCGATGAAGACAGGAATCAGTGCCGACGCCAGACTTGTCGCACTTGCAAAACCAAGATGTATCAGGATGTTGAAAATACTCACAAGTGCAATCACTGCAAGCAGCGGCATGGACTGGAGACCCATCGCCCCGAAAGTCACATCGGATAGCCATTGGGCAGCGCCTGTTCTGAGCAGTACCGTCCCGAGTGAAATACCGATTGCAAATACGATGATCGTGCCCCAGTTGATTGTGCCCTCAACCTGTTTCCAGGTGAACACGCCGAGCTTAGGTGCCAGCATGAGGGCAAGCGCAATGAGTGTAACCGAAGCGGAATCGAATGGATGCAGTATGCCTTCCGTCGACCACATCGCCAGCAGAAGCCCTGCGATGATGATCAACCTTATTTCAGATGGCTTGATGGGACCGAGCTTCTCAATTTCCTGCTGAATCATTTCCCGGCCGCCTTCGATTTCGCTGGTTTCAGATTTAAAGAGTCGGGTCATGGTGAAATAAAGTACTATACTCATGAGAATAGACCATGGCGCTGCATAGATGAACCACTCAATCCATGAAACATCCTGCCCCATGGCTTCGTTGATGAACCCGATTGCCACAAGATTCTGAGCAGCCGCTGTTTTAATGCCGACATTCCAGATGGAGACGGCCTGGACTGCAGTGATGACCAGCAATGTTGCAAGCTTGCTTTGTTTCGTCAGACCGAATGCAGCCACCATCCCGATCAAGATCGGAATCACTGCACCGGCGCGTGCTGTTGCAGATGGCACGAAAAATGCAAGGATCACTGACACCATGATTGTGCCGAGCACGATGGCGTTGGTTTTGTTGCCGACGACCTTGAGTACATAAAGCGCCATACGCTTATGCAGGTTGGTGATCTGCATCGCACTGGCAAGGAAGAGCGCTGCGGCTACAAGGGCGACTGCAGAGGTCGAAAAGCCGACGAATGCAAGTGACAGTGCGTTTGATGTACCCAGCATATCAGAGCCTGACAAATCTGCATCCCCCAGCGTCTCACCGAGCTCCCCGACAGGGGAGAAGCCGAGCAGAACAATCATAAGCGTGGCAATCATCACTGCAGAGACGGGGTACTTCACAGCTTCAGTCACCCACATGATGACAGCAAAAGCCAGTATCGAAAGGGCACGGAGACCGATGACACTCAAATCATCAGGAGCCGGAATCAGATTGATTGCAATTAAGACCGCGAAACTGACGATGACCCAAATCGGCTTGAATTCTTTATTCTCTTTTCCTGTCATAAGTGGTCCTCCTATTGTTTAATTACTATGAGTGTATCAAATTTACACTGTGATGGGTACCCTTTATGAAAAGTATCACAAAAAATTCATTATTCTTAATCATCTGGTCATATTTATAAGTCTTCAGGCTTCCCTTATACTCTAAGTGGAGGTGTTTTTTATGAGAGTCGTCGCAGGTGAAGAGATGAAAGCCGTCGATCGGTACGCGATCGAAGAAATTGGCATTGACGGACGGATATTGATGGAAAATGCAGGGCGTGTCGCCGCAAAGAACATTATGAAAAACTTTGGGAGGCAAAAGTTTTGCGTCCTCATCGGCAGCGGCAATAACGGCGGGGATGGTTTTGTCATCGCCAAGGTGCTGCAGGAAAATGGTTACCATGTGAGCGTTTGCGTTATTCCTGAAAGGGATAAAATCAAGGGCGATGCAGAGTACCATATGAACATTTACCTCAACTCAGGTTTCAGTTTCACACAATATGATCAGGCCCCAGCAGAAAGTGCGGACATCATCGTCGATACGATGCTCGGGACCGGGATCAAAGGGGAGATCCGTTCACCTTATAAAGAAATTTTCAGGGAATTGAACAAAATGGATAACACAATAATATCTGTAGATCTTCCCAGCGGTGTCCCGGCAGATGAATCCCCGGTGCCGGAACATGCGCTGCAGGCCGATCATACGCTGATCATCGGGCTGCCAAAGTTAAGCTATTATACTTAGCCTGCACGCAAATATTATGGGGTGGCAAAAGTGATTCATATAGGCTTACCGAAGAAAGCGATCGAGGAAACCGTACAGTCGAACATAATGCTTTGGTCGCAACTCCTGACGGAGAAATCTTCATCAACGATACCGGCAACGCCGGCCTGGCCAAAGGAGTTTAGGGATTATATAATTGAGATGTATTAGAAAAAAGAGATAACCTCGTTTATCTCCAATTATTTATAGTAGTAAGTTCATCGATTAGATGAATGACTTTGATTCTTTCGTAACTTATACTATCTTCAATTTTATCTAAATATAAATAATAACTTGAGACAGGATTATACTTCGCTACATCATTGGTATTACTATCATATATTGATTGTTCTACCTCTCTAGTTACATAAACATATTCATCATCTGCTATTTCTGCTTTCTTTAAATCAAATAAAAATTTTGATAATAAGTCTGTGTAATCATGAAAAATCCTCATAGATTCGCCCCTTGTTGTTTAAAATTAAATCGCTTAAAAGCTATTTTGCATCTTGTACTTCATATATAATATCAAATAGTAAGAGGGGCGGGGACATAAGTATCTTAAGAAAAAATAATCCGTACGTTAGCTTTCCTGGGGCATCGCGTAAGCCTGTAGTCTTACGCTGGTGCTTTTCCCCTAGGAGTCTAACGTACGGATTTTATCTATTCTCTGTGAAACATTACATCTTTTCAGGACTTATGTCCCAGCCTCTTTTTTAATCTTGTTCTTTTCGTTTAATTTTATGTGATTCGCCAATAGGTCTCACTGATGTGATTCCGTCTTCCAGATTCTCTGTTGAGTAGGCTGGTTTTAGGAATAGTGCAGTTAAGAGTCCAATTGCCATGAATATTGATCCTACAAAGAAGCTTAGATTTATTCCATCTAGCATTGCTTGGTTAATTTCTAGCTGAGTAGGGTTTGCGATTTTACTTAACTGGAAGTTCATATATCCTTGCATCACGGAGATTAAAACAGCGATACCAACTGCTCCTGATACTTGGTTCATCATACTGTTTAGAGATGATCCATCAGGTGTTAATTCCCTAGGTAAGTCATTCATACCGTTTGTCATAACAGGAGTGTTTACCATTGTCATACCAAAAGCTCTCACCATATATAATGTGAGTAGGTAACCAAAGCTTGTATCAAATGTCAGTTTACTGAACATGTACGTAGTGATAGTCGCGAGAATTAAACCAACAATAGCAAGCCATTTTGGACCAACTTTGTCGAATAGCTTACCAGACACTGGTGAAAGGAATCCCATGATTAACGCACCAGGTAAGAGTAAAAGTCCCGTTTCAATCGGTGATTTGCCTTGGATATCTTGTAAGAACAAAGGGACTAAAATCATACCAGCAAAGAGTCCCATGTTAGACGCTGAGCTAATGATTGCTCCGAGCGTATACATCTTATGTTTATACACACGAAAGTTTAACATCGGCATCTCTAATTTCATCTGTCTCATTATATATATATACACGAGAATTAAACCTATAAATATTGGTGCAAGAGTAATAATCGAAAGCAACTTGTGGTCACCAGCAGAAACGAGTCCGTATAGTAGAGCACCAAAACCAAGTGTAGATAAAATTACAGATGGAATATCCATTACAGCTTTATTGTTGTTTTTAATCTCAGGTAAGAGCTTATATCCAACGACAAGTATGATAATAATAACTGGTAACATCATAATGAAAAGCATGTTCCATGAGTATGATTGAACGATAAATCCAGAAAGTGTCGGGCCAATTGCTGGTGCGAAGAACATGACGAGACTAAATAATCCCATAGCAGTCCCACGCTTTTCTGGAGGGAAGCTTCGAATCATTGTATTCATTAAGAGCGGCATGAGTATGCTTGATCCAGCAGCTTGAATCATACGACCGACGATGAGCATCGGGAAGCTGATTGAAAAACCTGCAATAGTAGCGCCTAATAAGAATAAGCTCATTGCAGATAAGAAAATTTGCCTTGCGCTAAACTTGTTCATGAGATATGCTGTCGTCGGGATGACAATTCCAGACACAAGCATGTATGATGTAGATACCCATTGAACAGTACCAGTGGATATATCAAACTCATCTTTTATAGAAGGCAAGGCGACGTTTAAGAAAGTGTTAGAAAGAAAAGCAATAAAAGCACCAGTGATAAGTATCGTTATCAAGCGATAATCTGGTTTATCAGGTGAAGTTTTTGACAAAAAGACGCCTCCAATTCAAAATGTTAATTGCATTGAACATTAAATGATTCAATCAAAATATTTATTGTCAATTAGGGTATAGATATAGAAACCGGCTACAGCTCCAATCACAATTGCAAGCGAAATATTACGAGTGCCAAGTGATGGAATAATAAGATCAAGTAAAAAATGAGAAACAAAAATCATTATAGCTATTGATAATAAAGCAGTAAGCAGCTTGGTCATTCTGTTCCCTCCCTTTACTAAAATTAACAACATATAGTATGATACACCCAACTAAGTGCAAAAAACAATAAATAAGTTCGATAACCGAAATATTAAAATGGAAGAGGGTTACTATGGAAAAGACACATAAGTTTGAATATGAGTATTATGAAAATAGAAATGATATTCCGGATGAATTTTTAGACGAATTAAAGATTAGAGGCGTAGATTTAAAAGGAAAAAATGTCCTCGATTTAGGTGCCGGTCCTGGATTTTTAAGTGCAATGATGGCGGATGAAGGTGCGATTGTAGATGCACTCGAACCATCAGATACGTTCATAAAACTTGGCGAAGAATATACTAAAGGTAAAAATGTTACCTTTATTAATGGTATGGCAGAATCTATTCCTTTAAAAGAACAAAAGTATGATGTTGTTATAGCACTACGTGCTTGGCAATACTTTGAAAGTGGAAAAGTAATTAAAGAAGTTTTACGTCTATTAAAGCCAGACGGATTATTAGTAATCTCAGACATTGGATTTAGAGTGAACAACAAGATGATGAAGCAAACAATGAAAATCATCAAAGAATCTGCAAAAGGTGAAAAACTAGATCCAGCAGGTTCAAAAAAATATTCGATTCAAATGATTAGTGGTTTTCCAGTAGAGTGGTTTAGCGAACTTAAATTTGAAAAATTTGACTTAATAGAGTTATTCAAAAAAGATTATCGACTAAAATTTACTGACGAAGAGTGGACAAAACGTATTGAAACCTCTTCTTGGTTATCTAGACATAGTGACAAACGTAAAAAAGAGGTCGTAGATAACCTTACTGAAATGCTTAAAGATATCGATAGAGATAAAAAACATAAAGTACCTCATGTACTTTCAACAGCAATTTTAAAGAACAAAAATAAAGAATAGTATTGAATAAGCGCAAAAATATTGCGCTTATTTTTTTTATGCAAGATAAAGATAACGGTTACATTTTACAATAAATTTCATTGTACATTTACACTAAAAAGTATTGTTTTTATCTGAAAAGTCATAAAAACTCGAAGAAAACGTTATTATATGTATTAATATTCGATTATATGCATGGAAAGAATTGACAGAACTCTTTTCGTAATTTTATTTCAATTACTATTAATTAATATTGAAATATCAGAATATTCCAAAGAGATGAACATTGATAAATAGTAATCATAATAATTGAAATCCCTTGGTACATAAGGTATTATAATAAGTGACAAAAGCCACACAGGTCAAAACGATGTATGAAATAAATTTTAAATTAAAGGAGGGAAAAGAGTGTACACTACATCAATTATTCCAGCGGAACAACGCATTAAGGAATTTAAACAGGTAGCAATGAACAATTCAAGACTTAAAGAGAGCAAAGTGAGTCGTAAAAATGATTCATTCTTATCTAAATTAGTTGGCTAATACGTATTTTTATGAATTTTAGAATCGAAAAAGTTAAAGACGTCCAATCCTTAAAGTAGGAGGGGCGTCTTTTTTCTTTTTAATTTAAATTTAATTGCCAAGTGAATCCGAATGGATCTGAAACCCATGCGAACTGTTTACTGAATCCATAGTCGTCGATTGGCATGAGTATGGCACCTTTGGATTTAATTTTTTCGTAGTACCTCATTTGCTCATTCATTGACTCGCACTCAATGAAGAGACTAGTAGACGGTGTAAACGAGAAATCATGTGATACTGATGAATCGGAGACCATGATGTTTAGTTCGCCAATGCGAATCAAACCTTGCATGATTTTTCCTTCCCATTCGTTTGATTCAGGTCCAAATCTATTTAAAAAAACAACTTCGACGTCATCGAAGACAGACTGGTAGAACATAATTGCTTCCTCAGCTCGACCTTCAAACATGAGAAATGGTGTAATAGATTTCATTTGAGTAAACCTCCAATATTTAAATTTAAATATAGTATATCAGAGATATTTGCCAATCTTGTGCATTGAATAATCGTTTGCTTTCTTATAAAATTAAACTACTGTGCGAAAGGAGAGATAGAGATGAACGAAAAGAAGAAAAAGAAATTTAGGGAGTTTGAAAAGAAGAAACTTCCAATTACACGTCAGATGACTGTGCAAACACTGATTAACTTAATTGTTATTACTATTGGTTCATTTCTATTTGCTATTGGAGTTAATACATTCATGATCGGAGGAAACCTTGCAGAAGGTGGGGTTATCGGTCTATCTATTATTATCTATTATGCGTTTGGATATTCTCCTGCACTTACGAACTTTTTAATTAACATGGTACTACTTGCAGTTGGGTTCAAGTTTTTATCTAAACGAGCAATGATTTATACATTATTTACAGTACCAATGAACTCACTTATGATTTGGTTAACAGAAACATGGGTGTTGGAAACTGAAAATATCATCGTAAACATGGTATTCGGTGGACTTTTAATTGGTCTCGGTATTGGTCTAATCTTTAGAGTAGGGTCAACAACAGCAGGGACGACTATCTTAGCGAGAATCGCAAATAAATACCTAGATGTAAACGTCTCATATGCACTTTTATTCTTTGACCTAATCGTTATCGCAATCGGTTTAACAGTAATGGACTTAGAACAAATTCTACTTACTGTTATCGCATTATACATTGCGACAAAAGTGATGGACTTTATTATCGAAGGTATGAATCCGAAAAAAGCAATCACAATTATATCTAAACGACCAGAAGTATTAGCGAAACTCATCACTGTGGATATTGAACGTGGTGTGACGATACTTAAAGGTAAAGGATATTACACACAAGAAAATAAAGAAGTCCTTTATGTTGTTATTAATAAGAATCAGTTGTCACGACTTAAGCGCCTGATTAAGAATAATGACGAAGACGCGTTTGTAATCGTCCACGACGTAAACGACGTTTTAGGTAACTTCTTAATATAAATGCTAAAGATGAGATGTAGAAATCTCATCTTTTTTTACATAAAGGGTGAAGTCGGTATGAATATAAAAGAGATTTCAGAAGATAGACTAGTTATTTTTAAAGATAAAAACACGCTCACCATTAAAGAACACGAAAAACTGATTTCCTTGATGCAACAGATTGAAGAAAGTATGATGCCTATACTTAACGTGAATGTTTCGTATAACGCTGTAACTGTGCAGTGGGATATCTTTAAGATGGACGTAAATGATGTAAAAGAAAACATTCAAACACTCATAAAGAATTTGGATCATATTAAAATCGAAACTCTTGAGAAAAAAATTGTAGAAATTCCTGTCTGTTACGATTCGGAGTTTGGAATAGATCAAGACAAGTTCGATATGCCAATAGAAGAACTCATTGAACTTCACACAAAGAATGAATACCGCGTTTATATGCTTGGCTTCTTGCCTGGATTTATGTATCTTGGTGGACTAGATAAAAGACTCTATAAAGAAAGGTTAGACACGCCTCGCAAAAAAATTGACAAGGGGAGCGTCGGAATTGCTGGTGGTCAAACGGGTGTATATCCGCAAAATGCACCAGGTGGATGGAATATTATTGGACGCACACCAATAGAAATGGTGAAAGAGGGTATTCCTATTGTAAGACCTGGAAATTATGTGAAATTTAATTCTATTACTATTGATGAATATCGGAGGCTAAATAATGATAAGAATAATTAAGCCAGGGATGTATTCATCTATTCAAGATTTGGGACGTACGGGCGTTGAGAAATTCGGGCAAAGTGAATCTGGAGCCATGAATTTTCGTGCGATGATGTTGTCTAACAAGATGCTAGATAACCCATTATCAAATCCAGTGATCGAAATGACAATCGTAGGTCCAGAGTTTGAAGTTTTAAAAGACATAACAATTGCAGTGTTTGGGACTGAGAAAATTAGGCTAAATGGTTCTATTGTCTCTACAGCATCTTTTATTGAATTAAAAGAAGGAGATCACGTCAAGGTGGGGCGATTGCTCGACACGAGAGGATATATCGCTGTAGATGGTAGGATGAACTCTAACCATATACTTGGCAGTCAATCGGTTCATAGTCAACTCTTAGATATACATCCGTTACGTAAAGGAGACGTCATCAAGATTGATGGCGCTAATGAAGCATCATTAGAGAAGAAAATCATGTCAAAATATCCAACGGTTAAAACATATAAAGGGAAGCCAGTGATTCGTGTCATGATAGGTGAAGATGCGGAACGCGTCAAAAATTTAGATTCGTTCTTTAAAGAGAGTTATACCATTCAATCTGATTCAAATCGTATGGCTATTAAATTATCAGGGACTAAGATTGAAGCGGATGAATACGATATTGTGAGTGACGTCACACGTCTTGGTTTAATCCAAGTAACAAAAGACGGTAACCCTATGGTGCTCATGAATGATCGTCAAACGACCGGTGGATATTTAAGACTCGGTACAGTAGCTAAAGTCGACTTGCCAATACTTGCTGACGCACGGCTAGAGAGTCTTGTTTACTTTGAAGAGATTTCGATTGAGGATGCGAGAGCGCTATATAATGAAGAGATGGAGCGTATACAAGGTACGTATTATTTACCCTAATGATGCTTATTTTGATAAGCTATAACTAAAGTAAAGTGGAGGGAAACGTATGAAGACCATCGATATTAATGCAGACTTAGGAGAAAGTTTTGGGGCGTTCAAAATCGGAAACGACGCGGCTATGTTGCCACTCGTTACGAGCGCAAATGTCGCATGTGGATTTCATGCGTCTGATCCTGAAACGTTGGTACATACGATTGACTTAGTAAAACAGAATAACGTAACACTTGGGTGCCATCCTGGATATAGAGATCTAGAAGGGTTCGGGAGGCGTGACATGTCTTTATCTTATAAAGAAGTGTATGCATTAGTGAAATATCAGATTGCAGCTGTGGATGGCCTTGCGAGAAGTGTTGGAGTAAAGATGAAATACGTGAAGCCTCATGGTGCGTTATACAATAAAGCAGAAGTATGCAAAAAAACTAGACAAGCGATTGTAGATAGTATTTATGACTATGACGAGTCACTCTACGTAATGGGGATGTCTATGGGACAGTTAGTGAAATGCGCAGAAGATAAAGGGCTTGGTACAATTCATGAAGTCTTTTTAGACCGTGCGTACAATGATGACGGCACGCTCGTTTCAAGAAACAGTGAAGGAGCAATGATTAAAGATGCTAGAGAAGCAGCGGCACGTTTAGAAGAGATGATTGAAGTGGGGTCTGTTACAACAATCACGGGTAATAAAATCCCAATTAAAGTCGATAGCGTATGTGTACACGGAGACACAGAAGGTGCAGTTCAATTTTTAAAGGATGTATTTAAGGAGTTAAAAACAAAAAATTATCAATTTCAAAGTGTGGTGAACTGAGATGTTCAAAGAATTTAATTTACTAGATAATCAACAGAAACGAAAGTTAATTGGTGCAATCTTCATCATGATGACAGCGTCAATTACACCAGCATTTTTACTTACTACAGCTGATCTAACAAATGAATTAAAGACGACATTCGCGTTTGTAATTTTGGTCACACTAATCATAGAACTCGGTTTCCAATTGAACTTATGGCGTGTGGTCTCAGTGAGTGGAAAACCAATCCATCAACTGATAAATACAATCGTACCAAAGCTAGGAAACGTCATTTCATTTTTTGTGATTCTCGGCGGACTCGCATTTAATATCATTGCAATCATTGGTATGGGAGTAGGGTTTAACTTAGCTTTCGGACTTGATTTAAAAATTGGAGCAACGATTGGTGTATTCTTAGCAATATTAATATTCGCATTTAAGGCAGGTAGAGATAACCTTGACTTGATTGCGCCTATTTTAGGAATTGTGATTCTATTGATTACAGCATTTACATATCTCTTTGTATTCAATAAAGTGCCATATGATGAAGTATTTGTACGCACGATAATGCCTCAAAATATTGAGCGTACGATTGTCCCGATTGCGATGGTTTTAGCTGGTACGATAGGTGGATACATTTCACTATCAGGAGCTCACAGATTGATAGATGGTAAGATTACAGGCATGAAATATCGACATGTTGTAACACGTGCATCGAATTTAAGTGTGGTTTTAACGAGTTTGGTACGTGTGTTTATCTTCCTAATTGTCATTGGACTCTTAGCATCAAATACGATTCTATTTAGTGATAGTGTGTTAGAGAATGCATTTGTTGAGATCTACGGCGATTACGGTAATGTTGCACTTGGAGTGCTTTTTATAATAGCGGCAGTTACGTCGATTTCTGCGACAACTTATACGGCTGGTACGATGATACAGAGCTATAATATCGCGCTGAAGAAACACCTAAATATTGTACTTGTCATGTATATCGTAACTGCATGGCTAATCTATCTGATGGTGGAAGAACCGACGACACTAGTGTTGTTTTCATTTGCACTAAATGGAATTTTAATACCGGTCATTTTAGGTGGTATGCTCCACGCTACTAGACGTAAAGATATCGTCGGAGCATACAAACATCCGCTATGGATGTCTATTTTTGGAGTGATTGCTTTAATCTTCACATTCATTGCAGCATTCTATATGATTTACGAATTGCGTATTTTATTTTAAATGTATGATAGAAAATAATTTACATTTTGAGTGTAAAGTATTATACTAAACCAATACTTTAGGAGTGAATATGTTGAAAACATTATTATTAACGGGGTATGAACCATTTTTAAAGTTTAAAACGAACCCAACAGAGAGTGCAGCTAGACACTTAGATGGCACAACTGTTGGCGAGTACAGGATTGTTTCAAGAGTATATCCTGTATCGTTTAAAAATATCGAGGTATTAATTAGAAAAGACATCGATGAAGTAAATCCAGATGCGATTATTCATCTCGGACTTGCAGGGAATATTCATAGTATTCATTTAGAACGCATCGCAATCAACTGTATTGATGGAAGACCTGATAATGACGGGTTTCATCCGAATGGTGAGAAGATTAATGAAGACGGACCAGATGCGATTTTTTCAACACTCCCAATTAAACGATTAGAAAAAGCACTTTTAGAGAATAATATACCAGTGACGATTTCAAACTCGGCAGGTACGTATCTATGTAATAACTTGATGTATTGCTCGCTGTATTATTTAAAAGAAAAAGATTTAAATATACCGAGCGGTTTCGTCCATGTGCCAGCAAATATGGAAATTTCAATTGCTAATAAAATTCCAGGTTGGCCACAAGATTACATTAACGTCGCCGTTACAAAAGTAATAGAAAATCTATAAATTCACTGGAGGAATTTTAATGACAAAATTTACAGAAGTTAAAGCAAGCACGTATGCTGAGATGAGCAGAGAAGCTGCAAAAATTATTTTCGACGATTTAAAAGCGAAAAAAGATACGGTATTAGGACTTGCAACTGGTTCAACACCAGAAGGTATGTATGATGCATTATCAACTATGATCAATGAAGCGGACTTAGATTTAAGTGAAGTAACTACTTTCAACTTAGACGAATATGTTGGTCTTGATGAAGGTAATGATCAAAGCTACCACTACTTCATGGATAAAAACTTATTCTCGAAAATTGATGTACCTAAAGAAAACATCCATATCTTAAACGGTGTAGCAGATGACATTGAAAAAGAAGTTAAGGAATACGAGGCTTTAATCGATGAAAAAGGAATCGATATTCAAGTACTTGGAATTGGGCGTAATGGACATATCGCGTTTAACGAACCAGGAACTTCATTTGACTCATTAACACACCGTGTACAATTAACAGATGAGACGATTGAAGACAATGCACGTTTCTTCGAAAAGAAAGAAGACGTTCCAACAGAAGCACTATCTATGGGACTTGCTACAATCATGAAAGCTAAAAAAATCATTTTACTCATTTCTGGTGCAAACAAACAAGAAGCTAGAGACTTATTTGTGAGTGGAGAAGTGTCAGAAGACGTTCCAGTTTCGATTTTACACAATCATCCAAATGTGATTCTATTAACAGATTCTGAAGCACGTGGAGAATAATTGATATTGATGCACTTCCATTTTTGGAAGTGTATTTTTTATCCAAAAAAGAACTGGATGCGCAAATATTTAGATAATTGTAAAAAAACGGTTGCATTGTTTCAGAAGTCGAAATATACTTGAGTTAACTATTAAAGAAATGGAGGAAACGTATTATGAACAACAGATTAGATTTAGACGTAATTAAAAACTTAAACTTTTCCTCCGAATTAGATGCAAAATAATATAGAGATTTTATAAGTCTCACTATATTTATGTGCACTTAGAATGGGGGACAACTCTAATTCTATGTGTATTTTTTTATGCGCACTGGAATCAGTGTGCATTTTTTTGTACAAATTCGGACATGGAAGATGAAAGGAACGCAAATGTTAAACTTTTTAAAACAGCTTAAATGGTTCTTTACCACGCATAAGAAAACATATATTTTACTGTTTCTAACAGTAATTTTATTAAACATTATCGATGTTGTTCCACCGTACATCATTGGTAAATCGATCGACTTTATAACTGAAGGATCGATGTCAAAAGAACTATTAATGAAAATTGTATTGATTTTCTCAATCATTATTGTAATCAGTTATACCTTGAGTTTTGTATATTCATTTCTCATTTGGCAAGGTGCCTACAAAGTTGAGACCATCGTGAGACATCGTCTCATGAGAAAATTCCTTTTAATGAGTCCTTCTTTCTTTGAAAAGAATAAAACAGGAGATCTCATGGCGAAGGTAACGAATGATTTAAAGAGTGTTTCTAACGGTGTAGGTATTGGGATATTTACATTATTAGACTCAAGTGCATACATGATCACGCTACTCATCACGATGATGGTAGTCGTTTCTTGGAAGCTTACGATACTCGCAATTCTCCCATTACCCATACTTATTTTTGTAGAAGTATTCATTGGTAAAAAAATCCATCTCGCTCACGAGAAAGCTCAGAAATCTTTCGGCGATATGAACAACTCAGTGTTAGAGGGTGTTGAAGGTGTGAGACTCACACGTAGTTTCGTTCAAGAAAAAGATGAATACGCAAGATTCTATGATATGACAGAAAACTATCTACAAAAATTTATGAAAGTAGTTAAACTCGATAGCTTATTCAATCCACTCACAACAATCGTTGTGTCTGTCACATTTATTCTCTCATTTGGTTTTGGTGCTTACTTTATCAACCGAGGAGACATCACCCTAGGTGAATTCATTACATTCAATATTTACTTGAACATGATGATTTGGCCAATGTTTGCGACAGGTATCACAATTGACCTTATGCAGCGTGGGAACGCATCGTATACGAGAATTAACCGCGTGTTTAACACTGAAGACGATGTTATTTTTGGTACGAACAGTGATCATAAGACGGACATTGGATTTGAATCATATGGATTCACTTATCCAAGTAGTAATCATGTGAATTTAAAAAATATCACAATTGATTTAAAGAGTGGAGACACACTTGGTATTGTTGGTCGTACGGGTTCTGGTAAGACAACGCTTATCAAGCAGTTACTCATGTACTATCCATTTGGTGAGGGGAAACTCCAAATCGATGGTGTACCAATTTCTGACATCAGTCGTTCAGACTTCAGAGAAAAAATTGGTTATGTCTCACAAGATAATATATTGTTTTCAAAAACAGTAAGAGAAAACATTCTATTTGGTAAACAGGATGCAACAGAGGAAGAATTACAAGAAGCAATCAAGATGAGTGCACTCGATCAAGACATCGAAAACATGCCGAACGGTCTCGACACACTTGTTGGTGAGAAAGGTATCGCACTATCTGGTGGACAAAAGCAGCGTGTATCTATCGCGAGAAGCTTTATTAAAAATCCAGATATTCTTATCTTAGATGATGCTTTATCAGCAGTTGATGCAATGACTGAGTCACGCATCATTGAAAACATTAAAGCTACACGTCAAGGTAAGACAACAATCATCATCACTCATAGGCTTTCTGCTGTGCAACACGCAGACCAAATTCTCGTTTTAGATAAAGGGGAAATTGTGGAACGTGGTACGCATCATGAGCTCTCAAACAGTGGTGGATGGTATCAGAAACAACATGAGTATTATCTATCCGGAGGTGATGACGATGAAGAACTTTAAACGATTATATAGTTACACGATCGGCGAAAGAAAAACATTAATATTTGGTATTTTCTTAAGTGCGATTGGTGTCGTCCTCACGTTACTTGGACCGTTAATCTTGAAATTCATTATCGATAACTACATGCAAGAAGGTAATGTAGTTGCTAAAGGAATTATCACACTCATCCTGATCTATCTTGGTATTCAAATTGTCAACTCAGTTGTCGCATATTTCTCGCAAATCGTTATTCAAACGTCATCGAGCCGTGTGATACAAAAACTGAGACTAAAAGTATTTGACCATGTACAAAATTTACCAGTTCGTTATTTTGATGACTTACCTGCAGGGAAGGTTGTAGCGAGAATCACAAACGATACTGAAGCGATTTTAGCGCTATTCACTTCAGCGGTACCTGTCATCATTATCAGTGGATTTACGATCTTTGGAATTATTGTGGCGAGCTTCTTTGTAAGCTTCTATGCAGGGCTTGCAATGATCGTGATTGTACCAATTATTATGATTTGGGTTTATCTATATAGAAAAGCTTCGACAAAGCATAACAATATTAAACGTGAGAGAAACAGTGACATCAATGCGATGATCAACGAATCTATTAACGGAATGCAAATCATTCAAGCATTTAATAGAGAAGAAACTGTGCTTGAAGATTTCAGCAAGATCAACGATGAGTTCTACGACAGCTCAATGAAGATTGTTAAAATCAACGCACTGACAAACCATAACTTAATTGAGACATTAAGAAGTATTTTACTCATGATTTTAGTGGTCGTTTTCGCAAGTATTTTCTTAGATACAGGAACGGCACTTACCGTCGGTTCGATGTATTTAATCATCGACTATTCAACGAAGTTTATGGACCCGTTATATAACATTGTTGGGATGCTCGATATCATTGAGCAAGCACGTGTATCAACAAATAAGGTGTATGAACTTCTCGATAAGGAAGTAGAAGATAACCAAGATGGCGAGCTTAACACGTTCACAGGAACAATTGAGTTTCAAGACGTGAACTTTAGTTACGATGGTAAGACGAACGTTTTAAACGACATTTCATTTAAGGTGAATCCGAATGAAACACTCGCACTTGTAGGGCATACAGGCTCTGGTAAGAGTTCGATTATCAACCTCTTAATGAGATTCTATGACCCAACATCAGGTCGTATATTATTTGATGATAAAAACACGTTAGAACTTAATAAGCAGTCTATGCGTAAACACATGTCAATTGTCCTTCAGGATCCGTTTATTTATTCAGGATCACTTCTCTATAATATTCGTATGAATAATACAGAAATTACAGAGAAAGAAGCTCTAGACGCCCTCATTAAAGTGGGTGGACAAAATATTTTAGACAAGCTAGAGAATGGGATTCATTCAGAACTATCAGAGCGTGGGGCAACACTATCACTTGGAGAGAGACAGCTGATTTCATTTGCGAGAGCACTTGCATTTAACCCGACTGTTTTAATCTTAGATGAAGCTACGTCAAACATTGATAGTGAGACAGAGCAAATGATTCAAAATGCGATGGCAGTCGTGTCAAAAGACCGAACGACATTTATTATTGCACACCGATTATCTACGATACAGAATGCAGATCACATCATTGTCTTAGAAAAAGGACATATAATTGAAGAAGGAAATCACGCATCACTCATGCAAGAAAACAACAAGTATGCTTCAATGTATTTAAAACAAGTGACGAAAGAGGAGATAAAGTGAATATTACCTATCATGAAAATCGAATAATCGACACTAAAGAACTAATCGAACTGTATAAGAGTGTGGAGTGGTCTGGATATTACGAAGACACGTATATTATGGAGTATATTTTGAAGAATAGTCTGTTTCATATTTCAGCTTGGGACGGGGAAAAATTAGTTGGACTAGTACGAGTAGTAGGCGATGTTGTATACATTGCTTATATCCAAGATATTTTGGTACATCCAGACTATCAACGACACGGTATTGGAAAAGCACTTATGGAAATGACTTTAGAAAGAGTGCGGAAATGCAGACAAATTGTACTTACAACAGAAAACTCAGAAAAAACAAAAGGGTTTTACAAATCACTTGGCTTTAAAGAATTTTCAGAGTTAGGCGCACTCGGATTCGGATATTATAATTAAAGCAAAAGACTGTCATACTTTTGTATGACAGTCTTTTTTTATTTCTTAAATATTTTTTTGATTGATTTAATCATACCGCCTTCTGTGAGTAAAATACTGCGTTTATAAATATATGTTGTGAGCCAGATAATAAGTACGATTGAAATAATCATAATAATTATTCCAATAAACTGTTCTGTCAACGAAGTGTCTGGATCTATCAATCGTAAAGGCATCACGTATGGTGTAAAGAATGGGAAGTAACTGGATAGTTTTACAAGTATTGTCCCAGGTGTCGCAATACTAAACATCGCAATGTAGAACCCACCGATACTTAAGAATGTCAGTGGCATAATACTTTGTTGTAAGTCTTCCATTCTAGAGACGAAGCTTCCTAACATCGCTGCAAGTGATAAATACAGAAGTAACCCTAGAAGCATATAGATGATACAAATAATGATAATCGAAACCGTATTATCACTAAATTCAAGATCAAACTTTTGAACCGCTTCATTAATATTACTCGTCTTAAATGCAATATATCCACCAATCAGGAGCACTAAAATCTGGGTCAATGCACTTAAAATTATTGCAGATACTTTCGCAACCAAGTGAGTCGTTGGGGACACACTAGATACGATCATTTCAATGACGCGAGATGATTTTTCCTGCGCAATATCATTCGCGACTTGTCCAGCATACCCAATAATAATGAAGAACATGAGCATCAGCGTGATATACATAATCACCATGTTTGCTGGATTGATATCATCGAATCCACTCTTAGGTGCATCTTCATCTGCCGTCTTTTCAGTCAAATCAGTTTTTGTGTTTAACTCTGCGATTGCTTCAGGATTGATGTTGTTCTCTTGCATTACTAATGTTTGATGAAGCTGATCGAGTGTGTTTTGAATCGCATTTTTATCGTCTGATGACAGTTCAACTTCTGTGTTGATCAGAGAAGTGAGCGTGTTTTTATCTCGCTCAATCGTTAGAATATTTGTAGAATCATCGGTGACTTTAATCGTCTCTGAGTGATTTGGCAATAACATCTCAAATCCTTCTTTTAACTCTGGTTCAGCCTCTACAGTAATCGTTTCAATCTCTTCAGACTTATTAAACATATCGATAATGACATTAAAGTTAAATCCTAAAAAGATAATTGCGACAGTGATCAATGTAGTGAAAATAAACGCTTTTGATTTTACTTTCTGCTTATAGGCACTTCCTAAAATCATAAAAAATTTATTCATTATTTTCTACCTACTTTCTCTATGAATATTTCGTTAAGGGTAGGGTCTTCGACACTAATCTTTTTGAAATATCCTATTGAAGAGATTGTCTCGTATATATCTTTTGCGTAAGACTCTTCTGCAATCTTAAGTGTGACTGTGTCATTCTTTTTAGTGTATTCAAGAACTCCAGGAGCATTCTCTAAGAATGCGAGGTCATGTTCACCAGTAATCGTCATGCGCTTTTCTTTGTATGAGCGCTTAATGTCCGAGATTTTTCCACTTAAGACTTGCTTACCTTTATTCAAAATACAGATGGATTCACACAGTTCTTCTACGTGCTCCATTCTGTGAGAACTAAAGATAATTGTTGCTCCATTTTTATTGAGTTCAAGAACGGCTTCTTTTAATAACTCAACGTTTACTGGGTCAAGCCCTGAGAATGGTTCGTCTAAAATAATGAGTTTCGGATTATGGATTATAGAAGCAATCAGTTGAATCTTTTGTTGATTCCCTTTTGATAAACTTCCGATCTTCTTGTTGAGATTCTCTGAAACATCAAAGCGGTCTAACCAGTATTTTAAAGCCTCTAGTGCGTCCTTTTGGCTCATGCCTTTAAGACGTCCAAGGTATGTCACTTGCTCTTGTACAGTGAGTTTTGGGTGTAACCCGCGATCCTCAGGCAGATACCCAATCATATCTGTTACATCATAGTTGATGTGTGTATCATTCCATGTGATGGTCCCTTTAGTAGGTTTGAGTAAATTTAAAATCATACGGAAAGTAGTCGTTTTACCCGCACCATTTCCGCCTAAGAACCCATACATTTCTCCTTCTTCAACATGCAGTGATATGTCATCAACAGCAGTGTGTTCATTAAATACCATCGTAAGGTTATTAATAGATAGTCCCATGCAGTTCACTCCTTTAAGTTATTTTCAGTTTACCATAATTTATGATATAGTTTTTAGATATATAGATTGGAGAAAGACCTTGCAAATTTTATTAGAAGCATTTAAACCAATTATCCCAATTTTTATTATTGCAGTGATGATTTTTTTATTTGTATTGCTGTATATCAACTACAAAATGGGATATAAGCTGAATAATTTTAAACGCATCTTACAGTTTAGTACTTATTTTGGACTCGTCGTGACACTCCTAGGCATGTTCTTAGTAACGATGATGCCAACTTCAATAGAAAGTCATTCTTTGAATTTAACACCATTCGGAACCATTAGAGACATGTTAGACTATGCAACACGAGAAGCTATTTTTAATAACATCATCATGAACATTGTGTTATTTATGCCGTTCGGTTTCTTTATGTACTTGGTGTTAAGAAAAGAACTTCTAGTATCACTAATAGGGATGGCTGTTTCATGCTTAATAGAAACACTACAATTTATTTTTCCTATTGGACGTACGTCAAACATAGATGATGTGATTTTAAATGTAATTGGTACGATTATTGGTATAATTATAGGAGTATTATTTTTAAAGATAGAACAAATATATGACGTATACTTTGGTAGGAAGAGCAAATGAAAAAATTATTAATGTTAATTATCTTCGCAGCGACACTTGTACTCAGTGCATGTAGTACGTATCAAGAAGTGAGTAGTAATAAAGAAGAAAACAAGCGAACAATTACAGTAGAGCAAGCAGGAGAATTAGAAATTCCATATGACGTGGAACGCGCGTTATTATTTCGCGCTACAGATCCACTGAATGCACATTTACTCGGTGTAAAGCCTGCTGGTGTTAATGAAATACTTAAAGAGAATAAGTATATAGAGGAAAACTTGAAGGATGTAGCGTTTATTACACCTGGTGATTTAGATCATATTAAGACATTAGATCCTGACTTAATCATTACCTACGCACCAGATG
Organism: Phocicoccus schoeneichii; assembly: GCF_014635565.1. Taxonomy (GTDB): domain Bacteria; phylum Bacillota; class Bacilli; order Staphylococcales; family Salinicoccaceae; genus Phocicoccus; species Phocicoccus schoeneichii. The sequence goes on along the minus strand of NZ_BMDB01000004.1, from coordinate 131,274 downwards.
ATTATTCGAGTGAATACGTCGATATCGCACCAACAATAGAGATGATATATAACTCAAGTTTTTTAAGCCCTTATAAGAAACGCGTCTATTTAACTCATTTCTATCATTTAGGTGTGATGTTAAATAAGGAACAAGAAGCGAAAGACATCATTGATGAATGGATGACGACGATGACAGAATTGAAACGTGGTTTACCATTTAATGCGAGTGAATATGATGCAGTTGTTTTAACTGAAATCGATGGTGGCTATCAAGCGGTACCTAAATTCGGTAGCTTTGGGACTGAAGCAATCTATGATGTCTTAGGATTTAATCTGAATAAAGAAGCCAAACGTCTCATGGAAAACAATGCGACGACGGTAGAGTCACTAGATCAATTGAAAGATTTTGAAGCTGATTATGTGTTTATCAGTTCAAATGAAGATCCAAAAACCCTAAAAACTAAAGTTAAGAATGAAGCGGGTATGGATGAGTCACGCGTCGTAATTATGAATCTCGATGACTTTAGAACAAATGATTTAATTTCTGTAGAAGGTCAAACAAAAGAAATTATTGATGCACTTAAATAATCTAAAAAGACTTTAAAACGTGATTTTAAAGTCTTTTTTTTGTACACTTTAATAAATGAGGTGAAACAATGAAGGTATTACCAGAAGATTTTGTAAAGCTTTTTAATGAAAGACATTTCAATATCTTATATCAAGCATCTACAAAGGATTATCAGTCACTCATGAGTGAAGAAGAATTCGTCACTTATGCGAATGACTTTAAGAATAATAGTGGGGATTTTGAATTAAAATTTCACAACTCAATTCACTACAAGGTAGACAGGTATTGTTTTATAGATGATAACGACACGCATATGATTACCGCTGTGTTTCATCAGAATGGGGAAATTGGTGGTATCCAATTTGATTTTCATGAGCAGTATGAAACGGACGATGACTATACAAAAAATGAATATAAGTTTCCGATTAATGACGAGTGGTTCGTTTTATGGGGTGGTACAAATGCGTTCTTAAACTACCATTATCCATATAAAAACCAGCGCTATGCTTACGATTTAGTACAGTCGATTTCTGGACATGTTCATAATGGATTAGAGAAAAAGCTCTCGAGCTATTTTACGTATGGTAAAGATGTTGTTGCACCGTTAAAAGGTGAGGTCGTGGATGTTTATCTGCATCAACCAGATAATTTTATAGGAATTCCAAATATGGAACAACCGATGGGGAATGCGGTTGTCCTTAAACATGAAAATGATGAATACAGCATGGTCGCGCATTTACAAGCAGGCAGTATTGTAGTAAGAGTGGGAGATACAGTGGAACAAGGCGATTTGCTCGGATTTGCAGGTAATAGTGGAGCTTCAAATGAACCGCATTTGCATTTCCAAGTGACGGATGGCAGAGATTTAGTAGATTCAAACTCATTAAGAATTAGATTTAAAGATTATGAAAAAGAACCAGTTCAAGCAGAAACTGTGAGAGGTGTCTAATTATGTTTAAATCATTGTTATCTGTGTTACTTGTGAGCACAATGTCAGCAACAACATCTGGATTACAGAGCGTAGGATCATCGAATTTTGTGGATTTGTCTCCAGTAAAGTCTTTTGACTTTAGAGCAACTGGAGACATACTTGTCCACGATTATTTATATGAAGATGTGAAACAAGATGACGGTAGTTATGACTTCAATTCAAGGGTTAAATCGATTGAACCATATCTAAAAGACGCTGATTTTGTGTATTTAAACCAAGAAACACCAATTGGTGGGGAAGAGCTCGGACTAAGTGGATATCCTACATTTAACGCACCAGAAGAAGTGGCGGATCTATTAGAATACTTACATGCAGATGTCGTAAACTTAGCGAATAACCATATCTTAGATAGAAGTACAGATGGTGTTTTAAAGACAGTTGAACGTTTGAAAGAACGTGGTATTGATTACGTGGGTGCAAATATCTCAGAAGAAGATATGAACCGCATGCGCGTCTTTCTGGTGAATGGTCTTAAAGTGGGCATGAGTGGTTATACATATGGCACAAACGGCATCGAAACTCCAGAAGGACAAGACTATTTAGTGAATTATGATTATTTAGACTTAATTTTAGAAGATGTTGAGAAGTTAAAAGAAGTATCGGATGTGCAGATTATCAGCATGCATAGAGGTGTAGAGTACGCAGAATTCCCCGAAGAAGCAGATCGTAGAATGTATGAACAGATTGCTGAAGCGGGCGTAGATTTAATTATTGCGTCACATCCGCATACACTACAACCGGTTGATATATATGAAACATCAGATGGTAGAGAAGTGCCAATTGCGTATTCAATGTCGAACTTCTTTAGTGCACAACAGACGTTAAATACAAAACTTGGTGGTATCTTTGATTTTGAAGTTAAAAAAATTGGTACCACAGTAATGGTACCAAAAGTAAGATTTATGCCAACGTATGTTAAGAGTAATGAGTATGAAGACTTTAATCTGATTCCTTTAAACGATGCAGAAATGCCTCTAGTCTATAAAGACGTAGAATCTCATATGAAGACTTATACAGATAAGTTAGAAGTCGTACCTTATCTTGAGTAGTTATTCATCGTACTCTCTTTTGAATATTGTAGAAAGAGAGTATAGGGCGATCACAATGAATAATACGATGATTGCGATTTTTAATAGACCGGCAACATGAGGTGCAATAAAGTAATAGATTGCACCGAGTGCGATGACAATTAGTAAGACATTAAACGATTTTTGTAGTTCGAGTTTCATGGAATCACCTATTTTATCTTTTAAATATAGTTTAGCATAGATTGAAAGGAAGTCATTATGGCGAATCAGAATAAAAATAAGGTCGGCGTGTGTCCGTATTGTAAGCATGAATGGACGTATAAAGAACGCCTACTTGGTTATGTTATTAAGCCAAGGTCAAGAACGAAATGCCCGAAGTGTGGAGAGTATTTAGAGCCGTCAACAATGACGATGATCTATGAATATTTAGCGCTAATACTTGTACTCATATTTGTGATATTTATAATCCCACAAGCACCGTGGCTCCATTGGACAAAAGTGATCTTGAGCGCTGCACTCATACTACCACTGATCTTTATCTTTATTCCGTTCAGTGTGAGATTTGAGAGACAAGTATATAATGTGAAGAAGAAATGAGTGATATGTCTTGTTTAAGTTATTTCATCCTGTGAATATTAAGTTTGGTGAGGGATTGATTGGTGATCTTGAGACTCTATTGGAGGGCTATGAGGGGTATAATTTTGTGATTGTCGCGGGTAATTCTGCGAAACAAAACTGCATTCTTCGTGTGATTGAGTCACAACTTGATAATCGTGTATTAGGTACTGTAGTCGGTATTGAAGAGAATCCAACAATGGAGAATGTGGACACGATTATCGAAATGATGAATAACACAAATGCGGATGCCTTAATCGGTATTGGTGGGGGTTCTGTCATGGATGCCACTAAGGTTGCGTCTATCGGCGCTGCAATGGGACTTTCAGCGCGTAAGGTTATAAGTGAAAAGAGTCGAACAAGAGTACCTCTGATCCTTATTCCGACAACGAGCGGCTCGAGCAGTGAAGTGACGAATTCTGCAGTCATCAGTGATCATACAATTGGTAAAAAGTTGCCAACGAATGGTCCTGAAGTATTTGCGGATCTTGCGATTATCGATCCAGAGCTTACATACACATGTCCGAAGGGTGTTACTGCAATTTCTGGAATTGACATTATGTGTCACGCGTTTGATGCGATTGGTAACGTCAAGCACAATCCTTATTCTGATACACTCGCAACGGAAGCTTTACGTCTCGCATTCAAACACTTAAAATCAGTATATGATGGTGAAAATAATAGAGAAGGGCGTCATGCGTTATCTCTTGCGACGATGCTTGTAGGTCAAGCGTTCAGTCAAACTGGTACAAGTGGCTCTCATGCAGTCAGCTATTATTTAACATCGGAATTTGGTGTGCCTCACGGTGAAGCGTGCGCGTTGACGGTTGATTTATGGTACAAAATTAATAGTGAAGAAGACCCGCGTCTTGAAGAAATCGCGAAGTCTTTAGGGTTTTTATCGGTAGATGAAATGTTAGATGCATTCAATGAGTTAAAAAAATCTATAGGCTTACGAACGACATTTGATGCACTTGGAATAGATAAAAAACATCTTGCAGCTATAGCAGAGGATGCATTGTTACAAGCAAATATGAAAAACAATATTGTTCAGTTAAATGAAGCTGAACTTGTTGAACTATTGAATAGGAAGTAGATTATGAAGAAAATTGTTGTGGTTGGCGCCGTAATTATAAATGAACAAGGCGAAATTTTATGTGCACAAAGACCAGAGGGCAAGACATTGCCATTAATGTGGGAATTTCCTGGTGGCAAGGTTGAACCAGGAGAAGATCCAAAAGTCGCCTTAAAAAGAGAACTCTTGGAAGAAATGGATTGCGAAATTGAAGTGCTCGATAAAATAACAACAACAGAATATAAATATGATTTTGGAACAGTGGAACTTACAACATTTTACTCAAAAATTATCGATGGAGACATAAAATTATTAGAACATATCGATAAAAAATGGTTAAAAGTCTCGGAATTAGGGAAATTAGAATTTGCACCTGCAGATATTCCTGCAATTGAACGAATCATGGAGGAGAAAAAATATGGAATTTATTAAAAGTGTATTTGGACTCGTATTTAAAGTGTTATTAGTGCTGTCAGTAATTGGCGCAGTAGTTGGCGCAATTGTATACTTTGTTGTTAAGAAAGACATTAAAGAAATACAAGAATTTACAGCACGTATTCGTGAGGAAATGGAAACAGAACAAGGTGTTTAATCCTTGAAAAGTAAAACTCCCACCAGTATTTAAATACTGGTGGGAGTTTTTGGTGTAAAGTTTTATTTCAATACTTCTTTTAAACTTTCGATGTTTTTATTCATCATGCTTTGATATGTTGCGTCTTCTGGGTCTTTATCTGTCAAAGTTTCTAAGTTATGGAAAGGCAGAAATTCTGTTTCTGTTTCTCTACCAATCATATCTGTAACGCGTGATGATACGTTTTGTTCATAAAGAATGTATGGAATTTTTTCTTCGTTAATGTGTGTGACCATCTCAGTGAGCGCTTTTTGTGATGGTTCTTCATTGTTTAGACCGCTAATTCCGACTTGTTCAAAATGATATCTGTCTGCAAGGTATCCGATAGATTCATGTGAGATATACACTGTTTTACCATCAGCATTTTTCGTTGCGTCTTTTAAATCTTTGTCCATCTGAACGAGCTCATCTTTTAATCTGTTAAAGTTCTTTTCATACAGTTCTTTATGTTCGGGTTTCATTTCAGATAATGTTTTTGTGATATTCTCGGCCATTTCTAGTGCAAGGTTCGGATCTAACCAAACGTGCGGATCGTGCGCACCATGGTCGTGTCCGTCGTGACTATGGTCGTGAGATTCTTCATCTCCGTGATCATGTGCTTCTTCGTCTTCATGCTCGTGTTCAGCGTGTTCTTCTTCTGATTCTCCTTCATGATTATGATCGTTTTCAATCAGTTTATCTTCAGAAGAGAATGCCGCAAGTGATTTTGTGTGGGAACCGATTGTGTCATTAATTTTTTTGGCGAGTGGGTCGAGTTCTTCATTTGTAAATACAAATAAATCTCCTTCAGCATAGCTTAAAATATCTTTTTGAGACGGCTCGTATGAGTGAATGTTGACGTTTTCAGGGTATACAGATTCAACTTCTACAGTATCTCCGCCGATTTCTTTTGTCATGCTATAGAGTGGAAACACTGTTGTGTATATATGTAGCTTGTTTCCATCTGTTTTCGTGTTTTTATCTCCCGTGCCACAGGCTGCGAGAAGTAAAGTGATAGATAAAATTAAAAAAGCTTTAAATTTCATAAATTGACCTCCTTATTGCTTACGGTTTTAAATTATATCGTAATGATTACGATTAAGCAATAATTTTTTAATAAAAACTTGAAAATAGTCGTGAAATCCTGTATTATAGACAAAGTGATTTAATGTGCCTATGGCACACAGTTCATCCTTTGATGATCAACTGGCCAGTTGAAAAGCATAATCACGAGACATGTTTATTAGGAGGGAAAACCATGCGCGTTAACGTTATTTTAGAGTGCACTGAAACAGGTGACCGTAATTACATTACTACAAAAAACAAACGTAATAATCCTGAGCGTATTGAATTTAAAAAATATAGCCCAAGATTAAACAAAGTTACTTTACACCGTGAAACTAAATAATTAAAAGTTTTCACTTACCATATCAATTTTGATATGGTATTTTTTGTTTAGAGAAGGGCTTAGTGAGCGACTGTGATATACTTAAATTAAGAATATTACTAGTAGGAGTGTGTGTAATGGCAGAATTACTCGATGGAAAAAAAGTAGCTGCGCATCTTTCAGAACAGATTAAAGAAGCAGTTGAAGAAACCAAAAGAATTGGTATTTCACCAAAAGTATGTTTTGTACGTGTAGGAGATTTAGAAGACTCCATCTCTTATGAGAATGCAGCTATAAAACGGTTTGAAAAATTAGGGATCGAAACAGAACAACTTCACTTTAAAGAAGATATTTCTGAAAATGAATTTTTAGATAAGTTTAAAGAAGTGAACTGGGCGGTTGATGTTCACGGAATTCTTTTACTCCAACCACTTCCAAAACACATCGACATCACAAAAGCATCACGTGTGATGCGTTCACATAAAGATATTGACGGACTTACTGTGATGAACTTAGGCAAAGTGTTGACGAATGCAGCGGATCGACTAGAACCGTGTACGCCAGCAGCTGTAATGGAATTACTTGATTTCTATGGTGTTGAGCTTGAAGGTAAAAACGTAACAGTCGTTGGTGCAAGTGCAGTAGTAGGTAAGCCACTTTCACTACTTATGTTAAACAAAAATGCGACAGTAACGACTTGTAACTTGCATACTAAAGATCTCGTAGAAAGTTGTAAGAATGCAGATATCATTGTGAGCTGTGCAGGTGCGATCAATCTAATTCAAGAGCAACACGTGAAACCTGGTGCAGTCATTGTTGACGTTGGTATCAACTTTAACGATGAAGGCAAGATGGTCGGAGACGTTGATTTTGAAAATGTTAAAGAAAAAGCAAGCATGATTACTCCAGTACCAGGTGGGGTTGGAGCAATCACAACAACTGTACTTGCTCAACATTTAATGAAAGCTGTTGAGTACCAAAAAGAAGCAGTCCTCTTCGTACCAGATAAACACTAATTATAATAGTGAGATTTCCAATATATCCATAAAAGGTATAAAGAAAGTCTCTAATGAATCTAGATATCGGCCAATGAGCATTTCGCTCCATTGGTCGATTTTTATTATTTCAACATCGACAGTGTAGCGATACCCATCATAGAAATATTCGATTTTGACTGGGAGCTTGTGGTTCATAGCGTAACTCATCTTGCGGTTCAGTAAATCAACACGATCGTCAGTTAAAACAGGGCGCGTGATTTTATCTTGTGAATCTATGATATTTTGAACATTCTCAAACTGCTCTGGCATCGTTGCGAAGGGTGCCCACTTGATCATCCCTCTGCCGACAGGGATATTTGAATCGAGCTCTTCTGTTTTCATCTGTCTATAATCCATAATATCCCTACTTTCTTATTATAATTATACGAACATATGTTCTGTTTTTCAAGACGTATAATTAGAAAAAGATATGGTATATTAGTGATGGAGGAACGATTATGAAAAAGTGGATATATGCGAGTGTCTTAATTGTAACCGTAATTGCGCTATTATTTTTGCCAATCGTAGACGAAACGAGTAGTGGAACACGTGTGGTTGTCGATCATTCAACAGGCGAAATCATACACCCAAACTGTTTCGAGCACGTTGAGAAAACGAATTGGATAGACGAAGTATCATATAAGCGCGCACAAGAAGAATATAACTATGAAGTAACAAACACCTGCTCACAAGAACTTTTAAGCGATAAAAAAACGAGCATCGTGAAGCGGCTGTTTAAATAAAAAGTGTGGTTGCCCCTAAGGTCAGATTTATTTGACTGGAGGGGTGTTTTTGTTGGATTAGTACTGCCCTTGTTGCGGTAAACGCAAGTTTGAGAGTATTAGCGCTAAAAGGTGCGTTGTTTTCATCTTATTTTTTTGATAAAAACAGAATCCCTCCTTTAAGTTGTTAAGATACCCAATTAACGGCAGGATAAAAATAGTATCCTACCGCTAAAGTGTGTGGAATCTTGATTAGAGTAAGGATGCTCGGAGAATCCGGAAGCTAATGTGAACTAAAACTTGGTTAGAGTAGGGATTCTAAGAGTATTCTTCCTCTAATTTAAAAAAGCCTTTGATTAGGGCACGATTCACAAAGTATCCTGTCGCAAATCGTAAAAATTTACTGATTAGTGTCAGGATCGATTCTGTCTATAAATATATTTAAGATAAAAACAGCATACTATAGCTAAAACTCTGGGAAATGGAATGAGTTGTAGTATGGAAGTGCGTGCCATATATCTAGTTTGTCCGGGAACAAGATTAGCTATACTTATGGAAAAAATATTGTTGCGCTAATTTTTAACAAACACCAAATAGCGCAACGATGTGCCGATTATGTTTGCGCTAACTTCTAGCAAACACCAAATAGCGCAACGATGTGCCGATTATGTTTGCGTTAATCTCCAGCAAACACCAAATAGCGCAACGATGTGCCGATTATGTTTGCGTTAATCTCCAGCAATCACCAAATAGCGCAACGATGTGCCGATTATGTTTGCGCTAACTTCTAGCAAACACCAAATAGCGCAACGATGTGCCGAGTATGTTTGCGCTAATCTCCAGCAAACACCAAATAGCGCAACGATGTGCCGATTATGTTTGCGCTAATCTCTAGCAAACACCAAATAGCGCAACGATGTGCCGATTATGTTTGCGCTAATCTCTAGCAAACACCAAATAGCGCAACGATCGGCTAACTATTTTCGCGCTAATTTCTGTTTTTATCTATTTACCGCAACGATTTCGCGCCAACAACCGACTCGCACCAACCCATCGCACACTAACGCCAACAATGCTAACCAAATCCTCACGCCACCCCAAAAAATCCCACAAAAAAACGTGCAACCTACTATTTCAGGTTACACGTCTATCTTGTTTACTCATATAATGATGCAAATGCTTTTTCAATGTTTGGTACGACTTGTTTTTTACGTGATACAACGCCTTTTAGGATTGCGGCGTTGTCTTCTAATGCGACATCGAATGCTTTTTCGATTACGCCGTGATGTTCTCCTAGTGCAAGTACTTTAGAGTTTGATTCTAAAATGTTTGTCACGACTAGAGTGAATAGATCATACTTGTTTGCATCGATTTCTTTGTTGATTGCTTCTACTAGTTCGTCTTTTCTTTCGAAAAGTTCGTCAACGTCAACTACGTTTACTTGCGCAATGCGTACACTGCGTTCTCCCATTTCAAATGTTTTCGCATCTCCGTTAATAAGTTCTTCTGCTGTTTTATCACTTGTTGACGCGCCAGCTTTAAGCATTTCTAATCCGTATAATTCAAGATTAATATCAGCAATTTCTGCTAATTGATATAACGTTTTTTCATCTTGTTCAGTTGTAGTTGGTGATTTTAGTAAGAGTGTGTCTGAAATAATCGCGGATAACATCAACCCAGCAAGTTCTCTTGTTACTTCAATATTGTTTTCATTGAAGATTTTATAAAGAACAGTTGCTGTACAACCAACTGGTTCTGCACGGAAGTAAAGTGGTGCGTTCGTTTCAAAGTTCGCAACTCTGTGGTGATCAATAACTGCTAAGATTGTCGCAGCTTCGATTCCAGGTGCTGATTGTTGAAACTCGTTATGGTCAACAAGCATTACTGTATCTTCTTCAGTAACAGAGTCTAAGAGTTCAGGTGCGTCTACATTAAAGTATTTTAATGCATATGCAGTTTCTTTATTCACTTCACCTAAACGGTATGCTTTCGCATCTCTTCCTAATTTAGATTCAAGTTCAGCAAGCACAATTGCTGATGTGATTGTATCAGTATCTGGGTTTTGGTGCCCAAAAATTTTGATTGACATAAAAATTCTCCTCAAAAAGTGTTAATAGATATAGTTTAACATGTTTTACTGTGCCATTCTATTTCTTCTTTTAGACATATAAACAAGGTTTAAGATTAAAATAATCGCCATGATAACAACAAAGAATGTGAAGTAAAGTGCACCATCAGTGACAGAAATTACAAACCCACCAATGATTGGTCCTATGATACTTCCAATAGAGAACATGATATTTGCCATCACGTTACCTGCAGGCAAGTTTTCACGTGGCGTGACATCCGCCATATATCCAAGTCCAAGAGAGAACACAGACCCCGTTGCCATACCTGAAACAGTGAATAGTATCATGAGTCCTAGGAATGATTGGTTAAATACTTCCATCAGCGTGAATGCAATTATACCGATCACCATTAGAATGCTAAGCAGTTTTCCTCGACCGATTTTGTCTCCTAAAGCACCAATCGGTAACTGCAGGAGTATTCCCCCGAAGTTAAACATCGGTAAAATCCACGTGACTGCTGAAATCTCGAGACCATTCCGGAGTGCAAACACTGGGAAGTTCGAGTTGATTGAAGCCTCGAAAAACCCATATAACATCGGGAACATGAACGCTGCCCAAGATGTGATAATTACAGCTTTAAAGTTTTTAAGCGTCGTGAAAAATGTCATCGGAGCATCTGTTGGATCTGGTCTTGCATCTTTTGCATCTTTAATTAATAAGATTAATGGCCACGCGAGCATCGTGAGTACACCTGATACCACGAAAGGTAGCGGCTCCCAGATAACGACAAGTTCACTCACCTTAGGTCCAATCATAAATCCAAGTGAGAAGAAGAGACCATAAATCGCAATGACGCGTCCAAGCTTTTCGATTGGCGTCGTTTGAGTCAACCAGGTTTGCGTGGAAATATGAAGAACGTTATCCGCGATCCCAATAATAATACGTAAAATAAACCAGATTAATACAGTATCTAAAATCGGGAAAGATAAAATTGCCAAGCTTACTGTAATACCACCGACAATAATTAAGAAGCGGTATCCATATTTACGCATCGGACCTTCAATGACAAGTGAAGATAAAAACACACCGATATATAGACCAGCAGTATGTAATCCGCTCAGTGACGCACTGACACCACGTTCTTCAAAAATAAATGAAATCAGAGGTAGAAGTAGTCCTTGGGAGAAACCACTGATGCAAACGATAATCGATAAAATAATAAATCTTGCTTTGAAACTCCCTAATTGCATTTATTTGTCCCTCCAAATCATATATAATTTTATGTAATAGATTAGTACGAAATTCAAAATTGAGGTGCAGTATGAAAAAGTTTGAAGACAACAGTTTTATGTTACACACAGATTTATATCAAATCAATATGGTTAAAACATATTATTTAAAAAACATGCATAATACACGTACTGTGTTTGAGGCATACTTCAGAAAAATGCCATTTACAAATGGTTACGCAATCTTCGCTGGACTCGAACGCATTATCGATTATGTAAAAGAATTAAGGTTTACAGATTCAGATATTGAGTATTTAGAAACGTTAGGTTATGAAGAAGAATTTCTTTCATATCTAAAAGAGTTTAGATTCACAGGAACGATTCGTGCGATGCACGAAGGTGAAGTTGTGTTTAACAACGAACCCCTCGTTCAAGTAGATACGACACTAGCTGAAGCACAATTGATGGAAACAGCAATACTTAATATTATTAACTATCAGACGTTAATTGCAACCAAAGCGAGTCGACTAAGAGAACTCGTTCCAAATGATCAACTCATGGAATTCGGTACGAGACGTGCGCATGAATTTGATGCAGCAATTTGGGGAGCGCGTGCTGCAGTCATCGGTGGTTTTGACGGTACATCAAATGTCCGTGCTGCGAAGAAATTTGGACTCACACCTTCAGGTACACACGCACATGCGATGGTACAAGCATTCGGCGATGATTACAGCGCATTTAAAGCATATGCAGAAACGCATAAAGACTGTGTGTTCTTAGTCGATACATTCGATATTGTTAAATCTGGAATTCCAAATGCAATCAAAGTTGCCGATGAAATGGGAGATAAAATTAACTTTATCGGAATCAGATTAGACTCTGGAGATATTGCGTATTACTCAAAAATTGCACGAAAAATGCTCGATGAAGCAGGATATAAAAATGCGAAAGTCATTGTTTCCAATGATTTAGATGAAATGACCATTCTTTCTCTTAAATCTCAAGGAGCAAAAATTGATGGATGGGGCATTGGTACGAAACTAATTACAGCGTACGACCAGCCAGCGCTTGGTGCAGTGTATAAACTCTCTGCGATAGAAGTTGATGGTGAACTTGTTGACCGTATGAAGATTTCAGGCAACATTGAGAAACTGACAACACCTGGTAAAAAAGAAGTATACAGAATCATTAACAATGAGACGGGTAAATCTGAAGGGGATTATATCACGCGTGTAGGTGAAGAGATCGACACGTCTAAAGAACTCTTTATGTTTGACCCAGTGCATACAGTTAAGAGAAAATACGTTAAGAATTTTACACCAGTGAAAAAACTAAATGACATTTTCGTAGATGGTGAACTCGTTTATGAAACACGTACGATTGAAGAAATTAAACAAGTGAGAATCGATCGATTAGAAGAACTTTGGGAAGAAAACAGACGTCTCGTCAATCCACAAATTTATCCTGTCGACTTGTCACTTAAACTTTGGACAGACCGTCAGGAACTGATCGAGGAACTCGCGGAAAGGGATATTTAATGAACTTACAACAGCAACGTATTATTGAAGCACTGCACGTAAAAAGTCACTTTGACCCTGCAGTCGATACGCGAGAAATCATTGATTTTATAAAAGCATATACGAAAGAATTTTCTTTCATCAAAACGCTTGTCCTTGGAATAAGTGGTGGACAAGACTCGACGTTACTCGGAAAATTAGCACAAATCGCTGTGGACGAGTTAAATAATGAAGTCAAACACACTACTTATGAGTTTATCGCCGTTCTATTACCATATGGCGAACAACAAGACCGTAAAGATGTGCTCGATGCAGTAAAATTCATTAACCCGAGTCGCACGGTTGAAGTGAATATCAAAGACGCTGTAGATGCGAGTGTGAAAGGTCTTAATGAAGCGGGAGTATATATCAACGATTTCGTCAAAGGTAACGAAAAAGCACGTGAACGCATGAAGGTTCAGTATTCGATTGCCGCACATACAAGTGGTATTGTGCTTGGCTCTGACCATGCAGCTGAGTCCATCACTGGATTCTTCACGAAGTTCGGAGATGGTGCAGCAGACATCACACCTCTCACTGGCTTAAATAAGCGCCAAGGAAGACAGATTTTAGAGCATTTAGAAGCACCTGAGCACCTGTATTTAAAAGTGCCAACGGCAGATCTTGAATCTGATAAACCCATGCAAGCAGATGAAGAAGCGCTAGGAGTTTCTTACGATGCGATTGACGATTTTCTTGAAGGGAAAGAAGTGTCTAAAAAAGACTATGACACAATCGTTGGTCATTATCGACGCTCTAGTCATAAACGTGTGTTACCATACAATAGATATTTACTACCAAAAGAATTGGAGGACTGAGTAGATGCTACAAGCAATCTCAGAAAACCAGTGGCTCATGCTACTTACGATATTTGTCATTAATATCGCGTACGTATCTTTTCTTACAATGCGTACAATTTCAACATTAAAAGGATATCGATACGTTGCAGCATCACTCAGTGTATGTGAGACGTTCATCTATATCATGGGTCTTGGACTCGTGCTCGACAACTTAGATAAGCCACAAAATATTGCGGCATATGCATTTGGTTTCGGTATCGGTATTTTACTCGGAATCAAAATCGAAGAGAAGCTCGCACTTGGTTATTTAGTTGTAAATGCAATTACAGCTGAAAAAGATAAAGACCTGCCAATGATGTTACGTGATCTAGGCTATGGTGTTACGCATGGCTATCAATATGGGCGTGACGGAGAGCGTACAAACCTTCAAATTTTAACACCACGTCGCTATGAGAAAAAACTCATTGCAACTATTAAAGAACTAGATCCAAAAGCATTTATAATTAGCTATGAACCGCGTACGATTCACGGTGGATTCTGGACAAGAGGCATAAGAAGTCGTCAGGTGGAACAATATGAAGTAGAACACGTTGAAGAAGTGTTAGACGAAATTTCAACGGATGGTACACCAAATGGCAAATAAGAAACCAAAGAAAAAGAAGTTTAGAGTTGAAGAAGGCAAGTCAATCAGTGATGTTCTACAAGAAATGAGAAATGAAGGCTATACGCCAGTCGCCAGATTTGAGAAGCCTGTCTTTATCGAACGTGGAAAAAATGTTGAAGTCAGCCATCAAGAAATTATTTTTGAAGGCAAATTAATAGAAGAATAATTAGGAGTGTATCAGAATGATTTCTCGTTATACAAGAGAAGAAATGGCACAAATTTGGACAGAAGAAAACAGGTTTAAAGCGTGGTTAGAAGTTGAAATTTTAGCAGCTGAAGCTTGGGCAGAACTTGGAGAAATCCCAATGGATGAAGTTAAAAATATTCGTCCAAATGCGCGCATCGATGTGGACCGCATCAAAGAAATTGAACAGGAAACACGTCACGACGTTGTTGCGTTCACTAGACAAATTTCTGAAACACTTGGCGAAGAAAAGAAATGGGTTCATTACGGACTCACGTCAACGGACGTCGTAGATACAGCGCAAGGATACTTAATTAAGCAAGCGAACGATGTCATTCAAAAAGATATTGAAACATTTATTGAGGTATTAAAAAATAAGGCCATTGAACACAAACATACACTCATGATGGGGCGTACACATGGTATTCATGCTGAGCCAACGTCATTTGGTATTAAGATGGCCCTTTGGTATGAAGAAATGAAACGTAACTTAGTACGTTTCGAGCAGGTAAGACAAGAAGTTGAAGTCGGAAAAATGAGTGGTGCGGTTGGTACTTTCTCAAACATTCCACCAGAAGTGGAAGAGTATGTATGTAAGAATTTAGGACTCGATTATGCAAGAGTATCCACTCAAACATTACAACGTGACCGTCATGCACATTACATTGCAGTCTTAGCGTTAATTGCAACATCTGTTGAGAAGTTCGCGGTTGAAGTGAGACACTTACAACGTACAGAAGTACGTGAAGTGGAAGAAGCGTTTAGAAAAGGTCAAAAAGGATCAAGTGCCATGCCGCATAAGAGAAATCCAATTGGTTCAGAAAACGTTTCGGGAATTGCTCGTGTCATTCGTGGGTATATCACGACAGCATACGAGAACGTTCCACTTTGGCATGAACGCGATATCTCGCATTCAAGTGCTGAGAGAATCATGTTACCAGACGTGACGATTGCACTCGATTACATGCTGAACCGGTTCTCTAACTTAATTAAAAACCTAGTTGTGTTTGAAGACAACATGAAAAAGAATATCGACCGTTCATTTGGTTTAGTAAACTCACAACGTGTGATGCTTGCTTTAATCAACAAAGGGTGGTCTAGAGAAGAGGCATATGATACGGTGCAACCAAATGCGATGGAAGCTTGGGAACACCAAAAACCTCTGAAAGATCTCATTAAGAAAGAGTCTAAGATTGCGGAAGCTCTCACAGATGAAGAGATTGAAGCAACATTTGATGACACGTATCATTTACAACGTGTCGATGCAATTTTTAAACGTACAGGTCTTGAACAATAAATGTACACCGAAAGCTTTCTTAGCTTTCGGTTTTTTAATTTAAAAAGTAATAGAAATCGTGAGAAACTCACATGGCAGGTTTAGTGTATACTACTGAAAGATGATATAATTAGACTATTGATTTTGTACGGAGGATTGTCATGCTGAGTAACGTAAAACATATATTTAAACTAGATCCAAATAAAGAGATTTCAGATGAAAACCTACAAAAAGTGTGCGAGAGTGGCACAGATTTAATTTTAGTAGGTGGCACGGATGGAGTCACAGAAGATAATGTGCTTGATTTACTTGCCCGTGTACGTAGATATAGTGTCCCGTTAGCATTAGAGGTGACAGACACGGATTCTGTAACTCAAGGATTTGACCATTACTTTATTCCGAGTGTGTTTAATACAAACGATATGAAATATCGTGACGGCATTCTTGTAGATGCATTAGAAGACCATTTTCCGGTCATCGACTTTGAGGAAATTAGTTTATTCCCATATATTATTTTAAACGAAGACTCAAAAGCGTTTAAAAAGAGCAACGCATATCTTCCGCCGGAGGATGCACTCACGTCTACTCTACACATGATGGACAAGCTGTATAAATTCCCGTATATATACATTGAATATAGTGGAACGCTTGGTGAAATAGAAACAGTCAAAGCAATTAAAGAGACTTTAGAACACTCAAAAGTGATTTACGGTGGCGGCATAAAAAATAAAGAGGAAGCTGAAGCGTTCAGTGAAGTCGCAGATATCATTGTAGTGGGCAATGCGATTTATGACGATTTAAAAAATGCATTAAAAACAGTAGCGAGGTCTAAATAATGGATTTATCTATGATGAATAAAGAACAAAAAGAAGCAATCGTGACAACAGACGGTCCTTTAATTGTCATGGCAGGTGCAGGGAGTGGTAAGACACGTGTCTTAACGCACCGCATCGCATATCTTTTAGAAGAGAAAGATGTTCCTTCATACAACATTTTAGCGATTACGTTTACAAATAAAGCAGCAAAAGAAATGCGTGAACGTGTGGACAAGTTGATTAAAGAAGATACGTCACACATGTGGATTTCAACATTCCACGCAATGTGCGTAAGAATCTTACGTCGTGATATCGATAAAATCGGATATGACAAAAGCTTTTCGATTCTAGACACAACAGACCAGCTGAGTGTTGTACGTGACGTATTAAAAAAGAGAAATATTGACGTAAAACGTTATCCACCACGCCAATTCTTAAATTATATTTCTAGCAATAAAAATGAGCTTGTGACAGTAAAAGAAGCGCGTGACTTAACAACAACATACATCGATGAACTGATGGCAAACGTATATCACGACTATCAAGAAACATTATTTAAAAATAGCGCGCTTGATTTCGATGATTTAATCATGTTGACCATTGAATTGTTTGAAAAACATAAAGATGTATTGTCTTATTATCAAAATAAATTCCAATACATTCATGTGGATGAGTATCAAGATACAAACCACGCACAATACAAGCTTGTAAAAATGTTAGCAGAACAGTTTAGAAACATTTGTGTAGTAGGGGATAGTGACCAGTCTATCTATAAATTCCGTGGTGCAGATATTTCAAATATCTTAAACTTTGAATCGGATTACCCTGATGCAAAAGTAGTCATGCTCGAAGAAAACTATCGTTCTAGAGAAATTATTTTAGATGCTGCAAACAAAGTGATTGAAAATAATACAGAACGTAAGCCGAAAAACTTAAGAACAAGTCGCGGTCGCGGTGAAAAAATCATGATGATCACTGCAGATAACGAGCGTGATGAGGGTACTGAAATCGTCAACCAGATGCAGAAGTTAAACAGAGAAGGTTTCAAGTATCGTGATATGGCAGTGTTATATCGTGCGAACTCTCAGTCTCGTGCGATTGAAGATGCACTTGTTAAGTCAAGCATGCCATACAACATGGTCGGCGGTATGAAGTTCTACCAACGTGCTGAAATTAAAGATTTAATGAGTTACATGAAAGTAGTCCTAAATCCATTTGATGACATCGCGATGGTGCGTATCATCAACACACCAAAGCGTGGAATTGGTGCGAAGACTATTGAGATTTTAGAAAATCATGCAGCCACGCTTGGTACGAGTATCTATGACGCAATGAAAGAAGCAGACTTCATTGGAATTCCTAAAGGGACAGCAAATAAGCTCGCAGTCCTTTTATCAACGCTTGATCAGTTGAAAGAAAAATCGAAGTTTATGTCTATCACAGAACTTGTAGATGAAATCCTGCATGACACAGGTTATCTAGAAATGCTCGTAAGAGAAAACACGCTTGAGAGCACGTCACGTATCGAGAACTTAGAAGAGTTCAAGACCGTAACGAAAGAATTCGACGGAGCAAATGAAATTTCTGATGATCTTCTCTTTGACTTC
The DNA here is from genome assembly GCF_014635565.1 of Phocicoccus schoeneichii. GTDB lineage: Bacteria > Bacillota > Bacilli > Staphylococcales > Salinicoccaceae > Phocicoccus > Phocicoccus schoeneichii. Next base: position 113,060 of record NZ_BMDB01000004.1, on the reverse strand, counting down.
TTAAGTGACATGGCGCTCGTTTCCGATCAAGATAACATCGACAGTGAAGATCGCGTAACACTCATGACCATTCACGCCTCAAAAGGGTTAGAGTTCAAAGTTGTATTCTTAGCCGGTCTTGAGGAGGGTCTTTTCCCATCCAACCGTTCGATGGATACAGACGAGGAGATGGAAGAAGAACGACGCCTGATGTATGTGGCAATAACCCGCGCTGAGGATCGTCTGATTTTATCTCGCGCAAAATTAAGAACCATATATGGACGTTCTAACTACACACAAGAGAGTACATTCTTAACGGAAATTCCTGAAGAGTTACTTGAGCATAATTCGGCGTTTAAACGTGACATCGCATCTGGACCAAAGCGTCGTGCAACACGCACGTTTACAAATAACGATGGTGTGTCATTCAAGGTTGGAGATAAAGTAACGCATCCGAAATTTGGTGACGGACTCATCACTCAAGTGAAGGGTTCAGGAGATAATGAAGAACTGGATATCATATTCCAACAGGTTGGACCAAAACGATTACTCGCTAATTTTGCGCCAATCAAAAAGAAGGACTGAATGATTGAATGAAAGAAAAAATCAGAGAGTTACAAGAACAATTAACACAATATAATTATGAGTATCATGTACTAGATAAACCAACGGTTCCTGATGCTGTGTATGATCAGCTCTTACGCGAGTTATTTGATCTTGAGAAGGAATATCCTGAGTATAAGACGGAGGACTCTCCAACGGTTCGTGTTGGAGGACAGATATTAGATAGGTTTGAAAAAGTAGAACACTCGTCACCGATGCTATCTTTAAGTAATGCATTCAATGAGGAAGACTTACGTGCATTTGATCATCGTGTGCGTAAAGTGATTTCTGACGTGGAGTACATGTGTGAACTGAAAATCGATGGATTAGCCGTGAGTTTATCTTATGAGAATGGCAGGTTCACAGTAGGCGCGACACGTGGAGACGGAACAGTCGGAGAAAATATCACTGAAAACTTGAAGACGATTCGTGCGATTCCGCTTAAAATCGATGCAACGAGTAGTTTTGAAGTGCGCGGTGAGGCCTATATGCCTAAGAATTCATTCGAGAAACTAAATGCAGCACGTGAAGAAAATGGACAACAAGTATTCCAAAACCCAAGAAACGCAGCAGCTGGGAGCTTGCGTCAATTAGATACGAAACTCACTGCACAGCGTAACTTATCTATCTTCTTATACGGACTCACGCGTCAAGAGATATTTGACATCGATACGCAAAGCAAATCTTTAGAAACGCTAGATGATTTAGGATTTAAGACCAACAAAGAACGTAAAGTTGCTAAAGATATCGATGAAGTGATTGAATACGTGGAATATTGGCAAGCGCACAGACTCGATTTACCATATGAAATTGATGGTATTGTTATCAAGGTCAACAATCTAGAAGCACAAGAGAAAATTGGCTATACAGTACGTTCACCAAAGTGGGCAATTGCTTACAAATTCCCTGCTGAAGAAGTAGAAACAAAAATTTTAGACATTGAACTTACAGTAGGACGGACGGGTGTAATTACACCTACAGCGATTCTAGAGCCTGTGCGTGTGGCTGGAACGACGGTTTCAAGGGCGAGTCTTCATAACCACGAATTAATCGAAGCACGCGACATTCGTATCAACGATACAGTAATCATTCATAAAGCAGGAGATATCATTCCTGAAGTTGTTCGTGTGGTCATGGATAAGCGTACAGACCAAGAAGTGTACAAAGCACCGACGAAATGTCCGTCATGCGGTCATGAAACGGTTAAGCTTGAAGATGAAGTAGCGATCAGATGTATTAACCCAACATGCCCTGCACAAATCGTTGAAGACATTATTCACTTCGTGTCTCGCGGTGCCATGAACATCGACGGTCTTGGCGAAAAATTTGTGATCCAGCTATATGAAGCGGAACTCATTAAAGATGTTGCGGATTTATACACATTAAAATATGAGGACTTAATTAAACTCGACCGTGTTGGAGATAAAAAAGCAACAAACCTTTTAAATGCGATTGAAGCCTCAAAAAAACAACCGCTTGAGAAAGTGTTGTTTGGTCTAGGCATTCGTTTCTTAGGTCAAAAAGCATCGAGACTTTTAGCAGAAGAGTTTCTATCTATTGATAACGTTATGGAAGCAACAGCAGAACGTCTCGTCGAGATTCCAGAAATTGGCGAAGTGATCGCTCAATCTGTGGTTACTTATACACAGAACGATGATTTCGTAGACTTAATTGAGAAGCTTAAACAAAATGGACTAGAAATGAAACAAGAAGCTTTCGAACAGGAAAGTAATCTGTTTAATGACATGACATTTGTTTTAACTGGTAAGCTTGAAAATCTGACTAGAAACGAAGCAAAGTCACGTATCGAAGAAAACGGTGGTAAAGTAACAGGCAGTGTGTCGAAAAATACAACCGTTGTCGTTGCAGGGAGTGACGCAGGTTCTAAGCTAGAAAAAGCGAACGAACTCGGAATTGAAGTGTGGAGTGAAGCAGAACTTCTAGAAAGGCTGGGTGAGTAATATGAAAAAAATGATCATGTTACTCATCATGGGTGCTTTGTTTTTATCTGCCTGTTCTCAGACGTCAGTGGACGTAGAAAACGCGGGTAAAAAGAATACCGATCAGAACGTGTCGACAAAACGACAAGAAAATGTTGCGGACACAGTTACAGATAGCCAAGGAGACGAATACTATCGCTCAGCAATTCCATATAAACTTTCTAAGAGCCGCGGACTTACGAGTACAAACATGGTGTCATCATACAACATGGAAGACTTTGAAGAAGGGCTTTTTGAAATCTCTAAGGATGTGTATTCTACCGAAGATTATATATTCCAAGAGGGTCAAATCTTAACGGAAGACATGACGCGAGCTTATTTAAGACGTCAATTTACGAAAGATGAAATTGATGCAATGAGTGAAGAAGAACTTGTTAAAAGTGGTGCGTTCAGTAACTTAGGATTAAACCCTTCAAAACAGGGAGAAGAAGATCCTGAGGTCATCGCAAAGAATACGCCACTTTACTTATCTCATATCTTAGAGCAAAACTATCTGACTGTGGATGAGGAAGGAAACACTAATTTTGAAGGGATCACATTTGGTCTCGCAATGAATAGTGAGCACCTTTATCAAAAAGAACAGTATGGTACGACATATAGCGAAGATATTAATATAGAAGATGCGAAAAAAGAAGGTGAAGAGATGGCAAGAGAACTGTTAGATCGACTTCGTGCAAATAATGAGTACGTCGACAAAGCAGTGGTATTTGCGATCTATTCTCAGTCTAAGAGCACAGATATCGTTCCAGGACGTTTTCTTTCTTATGCGGTTGTAAAACCTGGAGAAAACGAGATTTCTAAATTCATAGATATCGACGAGCAAAATGTATTGTTACCTTCTAATAACGAAGAAATTTCTGAAGAACTGCGCTCAAATTACAACGCATTTAACAGAGATTTAAGCAGTTACTTTAAGTCATTCACAACTTCAGTTGGTCGCGGACATATTAAAGATGGGGATCTCGATAACTTGGAAATTGAAATTCCAATAGAGTATGAATCACGTGGAGAGATGATTGGTTTATCTCAATACGCGAAATCACTCGTAGAAAAATACTTCCCAAATACACAAGTTGAAGTGAAGGTACAAGATAAAAATAACGTCTATTCGATTATCACCTCGGACAAAGAAGGCAAAACATCGATGTACATTATGGAATAAACACGTATTTTTTGATAAAATTTATAATTACGAAGTAGTGAAATGGAGGATTACAATGCCTGAAATTGATAAAAAAGGATTGCAACATATCGCAAACCTAGCACGCATAGAAATTAAAGACGAAAAAGAACTCGATATCTTAGCTGAAAAAGTAGAAGAAGTTATTGAGCATTCTAAAGACTTAGCAGCACTCGATTTATCTGACGTTGAACCATTGACTCACCCAATCGAACTATTTGATGTGACACGTGAAGACGTTGTAGATGGTGCAGTATCACAAGAAGATGCACTTAAGAATTCACAATCAACAGCTGATGGACAATTTAAAGTACCCAATATGTTATCTTAGGAGGATTTAATGTGACTCACATTCACGAATTAACAGTCGAAGAACTCGTTAACAAAATTAAAGAAAAAGCGTTAAAACCTTCTGAAGTGGTTAACGCATATTACGAAAAAATCGAGAAAGATGAAGATAAGGTCAACTCTTTCATCACGATTACAAAAGAAGAAGCGTTAGAGCGTGCGAAAGAGCTAGACGCACTTCAAGATGAAGACAAGATGGATGGCGCCTTATTCGGTGTTCCATTTGGTATCAAAGACAACTTCAACACGAAAGATGTACTCACGACGTGTGCGAGCCAAATGTTAGAAAACTTCTATCCAATTCACACAGCAACATCTGTTGAAAAATTAGAAAGTTCAAACTCAGTTTCACTTGGTAAATTAAACATGGATGAATTTGCGATGGGTTCTACAACCGAGAGCTCTTTCTATAAAGTAACTGCAAACCCATGGAACTTAAACCATGTACCTGGGGGATCTTCAGGTGGATCAGCAGCAGCTGTTGCAGCAGGATTTGTTCCTTATGCATTAGGTACAGATACAGGCGGATCTATCCGTCAACCAGCAAGCTACTGTGGTGTTGTTGGTATGAAACCAACGTATGGCCGCGTATCTCGCTTTGGTGTCGTTGCATTTGGTTCATCATTTGATACCATCGGACCAATCACAAAAACGGTTAAAGACAACGCACTTGTTTTAGAACAAATGGCGGGTCAAGACGTGCGAGACTCTACAAGTGCTAATAAAGAAGCAGACTTCTTAAGCACAATTGACCAAGATCTTTCTGGTAAGAAAATTGCATTGCCAAAAGAATTCTTAGATGAGCGTACAGATGAAGACGTTAAAAAAGCAGTACAAGAAGCAGTGAAAGTATTTGAATCCTTGGGTGCAACTGTAGAAGAAGTAAGTTTACCTAATGTAAAATACGGTGTGAGTGCGTACTACTTAATCGCTTCAAGTGAAGCAAGCTCTAACTTAGCACGTTTCGACGGTATACGTTATGGTTACCGCGCAGAAAACCCTAAGAATCTTGATGAGTTATACATGAAGACGAGAAGTGAAGGGTTTGGAGAAGAAGTAAAACGCAGAATTTTACTTGGAACGTACGTGCTTGGATCCGGTCATTACGATGAGTATTTTGTACAAGCTCAAAGAATGCGCCGTGTGTTTATCGAAGACTTCAAACAATTATTTGAAACGTATGACTTAATTATTGGACCAACAACGACAGGCGTTGCACCGAAACTTAAAGGTGGTACACAGAATAGTGAAGTGGATGATGTTGAGTCATTACTAAACGACGTATTAACGATTCCAGCTAACATGACAGGCATTCCTGCAATGAGTATCCCATGCGGTAAATCTGAAGAAGGACTTCCAATCGGACTACAAATTTTAGCGGATCACTATAATGAAGCGGCGATTTATAACGCAGCTTACAAATTTGAAGAGAAATATAATCTTCATGATGAATTAAATAATCTCAAAATGGAGGTTAAATAAATGCACTTTGAAACAGTCATTGGACTTGAAGTTCACGTAGAACTCAACACAAACTCAAAAGCATTCTCTGGCGCACCATCACACTTTGGTGCAGAGCCAAACACAAACCTTTCTGTACTTGAGCTGGGTTATCCTGGTGCATTACCAGTAATCAACAAAGGTGCAGTAGAATATGCAATGAAAGCAGCATTAGCACTAAACATGGAAATCCCTGAAGTCACACGTTTTGACAGAAAACATTACTTCTACCCAGATAACCCAAGTGCTTACCAAATCACACAAGATAAAGAACCAATCGGACAAAATGGTTGGATCGAAATCGAAGTGAATGGTGAAAAGAAACGCATCGGTATCACGCGTCTACACTTAGAAGCAGATGCTGGTAAATCAATCCATAAAGAAGATCACTCACTTGTTGACTTAAACAGACACGGTTCTGCGTTAGTAGAAATCGTTTCGGAACCAGACCTTAGAACACCTGAGGAAGCGTACCTTTATCTTGAGAAATTACGTTCGATCATCCAGTACACTGGTGTATCAGACGTAAAAATGGAAGAAGGTTCGTTAAGAGCGGACGCAAACATCTCGATTCGTCCATACGGTCAAGATGAATTTGGTACAAAAACTGAATTGAAAAACCTAAACTCATTTAACTTTGTACGACGTGGCTTAGAACACGAGGAAAAACGCCAAGCTGCTGAATTACTTGCGGGTGGAGAAATTAAACAAGAAACACGTCGTTTTGATGAAAAAACAGGTGAAACAATTTTAATGCGTGTAAAAGAACATGCGGATGACTACCGTTACTTCCCAGAACCAGACCTTGGACCTGTAACGATTTCTGAAGAGTGGAAAGAACGCGTAAGAGCGAGCATTCCAGAACTACCAGATGTGCTTAAGAAACGCTATGTTGATGAATATAAATTGCCTGAATATGACGCGAATATTTTAACATTAGCAGTTGAGACATCAGACTTCTTCAACCAGATGGTAGAAGAATTTGGAACAGATCCAAAACTTGCATCAAACTGGATCATGACAAGTGTGACAGAGTATCTGAACAAGAACCAAGTGGAACTTAAAGATACGAAAATCACTCCAGAAAACTTATCTGAAATGATCAAGCTAATTGAAGATGGCACAATTTCTGGTAAACAAGCAAAACGCTTATTCACTGAACTCATCACTAAAGGCGGTAGCGCGAAACAAACAGCTAAAGACCTTGGTATGGAACAAATTTCAGATCCAGAAACACTGACTAAGATGGTAACAGAAGTCTTAGACGAAAACGAACAATCAATCACTGACTTTAAAGAAGGAAAAGACCGTGCAATCGGCTTCCTAGTAGGTCAAATCATGAAGAAATCAAGAGGACAAGCAAACCCACAAATGGTAAACAAAATCCTACTTGAAGAAATCAATAAAAGATAATTAGAGAAACTCTCCGAAACGATTTCGGAGAGTTTTTTTGATTGTTTTAGGTGAGTTGAAGGGAAGGATTGGTGACAATTTCGCGGTAAATATGGGAATGGTTGGATTATCATTGAAAAAAGGTTTCCTAACAGCTTCTAAAGGCTGGTAGGAAGCCTTTTTTAATTCTAAAGCTTTGCTTACAATTGCTATAAACCATTACAATTTCCATTACTACTTCAAAAATGGTAATGGTTTTTTCTTTTTAGAACATATTGTAAAGCATCGTGCATTAATTTAATTATTAATTTCTTATTTCTTGTATAGCTTTCATGCCACCTTCGATAACTTTTGGATCGAATCCTTTTGATTCCAGGAATGATGCCGCAGCAGTGATGAGATATTAAAGACATTAAAGACATTAAAGATTGGAAAGCCAAAACGATTTATTAACTTCTGTAATTGAAAATGTTCAAGATATAGAGAGTTCGAGAGAATTATTAAATGAATTCATTGAAAATAAAAGTATTGAAGTTATTTATGCTAAACCAATTATTCAAAACTTCTTAAAGTATAGTAAATATGATTTTGTAACCTTCAAAACATTCTATGATAAGCTATTCTTTGCTCATAAAGCTGTAGAAGATGAAGTAGGAGTTTCTATTATGTTAAATGAACCAATTACTGCCTACGGTGAAAAACATCAATTGGATTTATCTAAAGCTTTCTGGAGATCAATACAAAAGTACAAAGCAAATGAAATTGAAAAAGATTTTAATAATTATTTATTTTGAGTCTTCAAATGAGTCTAGTTCTATGGAAAAAGAGGTAGAGAAAAGAAGATGAAGATGAAAGTAAACTATGTAGAAACCTACTTAATGAATCCGTTAGATGATGAAATGATGGTTAAAATACCTAAAACTTACGAGTCATTAAGAAATGGGATTGCAGATCCAGAATCTAATTTTAATGTTGAAGGTGCAATTGACACATCTTTTGATACAGAAAATTTCGGTGAGTTTCTTTATTCCGTTACTAGTATAGAGATTAATAACTTTACAATAGAAGAGCCAACTAACTTATTCTATTTAAATGCTTATTTTATGATACTAAAAGAACGAAATTTGCTCATACTAGAAGAAGAATTAGTAATCACAACAGATAAGCTTAAAGAGATGATTGCTGAGTTATTAGATATAAGGATTGAAGATTTAAATCTACAGCGAATTCATGATACTTTGCAGAAAAAAGAAGTTGAACAACAGAAAGAAACCGATGTTTAGTATTAAAGAAATGCAAAGAGAACACAGGGAAAGACAGCAAAAAGCTAAAAATAAAAACAAGTATTAATTTTGCTAGCAATAGAGGCTATCAAATCAATACACGCCTAGTACTGGACAAAAATTCAGTACTAGGCGTGTATTTTTTTATGTATCAAGTATGAACTATAAAAAAAGACCTAAATACGACTATTGAGAGAAGCATTTAGAGGCCTTGATGTATATAAGATGAAATCGTCTCTAAATATACGTTATATTTGATGGTCCCATAAAAATGTTTTTGAAAAGGTAATATTAACATTTGACAAGAAAAAAAGGTAATGTTACCATAATTATAAGTTAAAAGGAGGAAAGATAAATGGGCGAAGAATTAAGGTTACTATGGAATAAAAACCAAAGAAATATTCAATCTGAAAAACATTTAATAGTACTAAGCTATTATTATTTAACAGCTTTAGAAAAACTAGAACCAGAGAGTGAGATATTAAAAATAGGTATCAAAAATAACTTTATGCGTGAGTTATCAGAGACTGAGTTAGACTCTATTGAACTATTCTTATCAAATAATTTTGAAATAGAGGACATCAGTCAACTACTTCTAGATTATCTTAATATGGTTGATTACACACCACAAATGATGTTTACAAGTTCGAATGAATCAATCTTAAGTTTAGCAAGTTCTTACTTTGACTTTACAAATAATGAATTTGCTGATTTTTGTTCCGGAAATGGCGCAATGTTAAGTAAAGCTCTAAAAAATAAGGCAAAAATCATTAAAGGAATTGAAATTAATGAATTAACACATCAATTATCAATTCTTAGGTTGTGGCTAGAACATGGTACTATGTTAAGAGATGAAATCATTCGAGCAGATATATTTGAGTATTTTGAAAAAAATCCTGAAGAGAAGTTTGAGCAAATATTTAGCGAGTTCCCACTGAATTTACGTCGAAAAGATAAGTATATTTTTGAAGGTATTGAAATTAATCAGAATTCTGATTGGGGATTTATTTCACTAATAATGAATCAACTAAAAGAACGGGGACGCGCGGTAGTTATTAGCACTGTAGGAATTGAAATGAGAAAGACAGATGAAAAAATAAGAGAGCATTTTATTCGTGAAGGCTACATTGAGGAAGTCATTGCCTTACCTGCAGGTATTCTTACTGGAACTGGAATTCCATCTTTTATGTTGGTCTTAAGCCATGGAAATGACTCCATTCGATTTACTGATGCATCAGATGTATATTCAAATGCAGGACGTGTTCGTTTACTTGAAGAAAAAGATGTAGAGAAAATTATCAATTCAGATAATATAAAAATAGATGTTCCAAATGAGAAAGTATTAAAAGAAGGTCGGTTAAGTCCAGAATTTTATTTGCTTCCTGAATTAAAAGGAGGTACAAAGCTAGAGAAAATTGCTGTTATTTTAAATAGTCGTCCACTTCGAAAGCAAGAAATTGATGAATATTCAGCAGCTGAAAACACTGGTATGCAATTAATTCGACTTTCTCATGTTAAAAACGGTCAAATATTAGACGGTGATTTTGTAAATAAAATAATACCAAAACTAATAGAATTAAAAAATCTCGATATAATTGTTACAAGAATCGGTTCTAAGCTAAATGTAGCCTTATATCAAGAGGAAGAGGATATACGCAGCTTCGTGGATGAAAATTTCTTTGTTATTCGTGTGAATAATAAAGATTGGAATCCATATTATTTATTCGCATATTTCCAAAGTGAAATGGGACAAAAATATTTATCTTCTACTTACAGTGGAGCAACTATTCAACGAGTAAATAAGAAGGATTTACTTCATATAGACATTCCGTATATGACGCTGACACTTCAAAATAAAATTGCTGAAAAGACTAAAGAATATTTGGAAAAAATTAATCAGCTTCAACTTTCTTTAGAGATAATTCAAGATGAAAAAGATGAAGTGATGAGTAGTTGGTTTAAGGAGGTCTAGAATAATGGACGACGTGTTAAGTATGGAAGAATTGGAAGTTTTAATTGCAGATGTTACAGAGAAAATACAAAATCAAATTGTTCATCACAACCGTCAAGGACAACTAAACTATTATATAAGCCAATTACCTATAGACTACGAATCCAGTAACAATTATATTCAAGAAAAAGAAGGTAAAATACTTGTAATAGGTCAAAGTCAAGTTCGAAAAAAAGATTTTCGTGGAATAGCTTCAAGTCTTGGAATCGATTCTAAACGATTTGACTTAATTATCAGCTATGAAGAAGTGAAACGATTTCCTTTTAATAGATTAGCCTACAGTGATCACTATGATTATATTTTTGTAGGACCTATGCCACACAAAGTAAAAGGATTAGAAGATGAAGCAAGTATAATTGCACAAATAGAAAACAATCCAGATGTATATCCAGAACTAATTCGAGTTTTAAGTCAATCGGGAGAATTAAAAATTACAAAATCTAGCTTTAAAAGAGCTCTTGAAGAGAATATTATTTAAAAACTGGATATTAATATAGGGTATTACAGTTAATTACTATTACAAAAATATTGGCATAACGAAAAGGAGAAAAATTATGATTACTTCAGAAGAAATTAAAAGTCGTTTATGGGATGGCGCAAATGAATTACGTGGTTCAATGGATGCGAGTCGCTATAAAGACTATATGCTTGGATTAATGTTTTACAAATTTTTAAGTGATAAAACTCTTAATACGTTTAAAGAAAGTTCACAGTTAGGCAATGATATGAGCGAAAGAGAATTAGTTAAGGCATATAAAGAAGCTCATGATGCTTATGGGGATGCATTAAATAATACGATTCAAAGTTTACTTGGTTATTATGTTTTACCAGAATACTTATATCAAACTTGGTTAATGGATATTAATAATGGGGAATTTGAAGTACAAAAAGTAACAGATAGTCTACATAACTTTGAGCGTACGATTGTTATAGAAGAAGGAGCAGATGATTTTAAAGGCTTATTCTCTAGTTCAACAATCGATTTGACCGATACAGCTTTAGGAAGTAATTTAAATGAGCGTAGTCGAAATATTCAGCGCCTAATTCTATTGTTTGCAGACTTAAACATGGTTGCTTTACAAAAAGGTGATATCTTAGGAGATGCTTATGAATATCTTATTGGGCAGTTTGCGATGGAGTCCGGTGCGAAAGCTGGAGAGTTCTACACACCAAAGCAAGTAAGTGAAGTAATGGCTCGAATTGTTGCGAAGTCATCAGAAATTCGTTCGATTTATGACCCAACAGTTGGTTCTGGATCATTACTTTTAACTGTTGCAAAACATTTAGATACACATGAACAGAGGAATCTATCTTATTATGGTCAAGAAAAGAACACAGCAACTTATAACTTAACACGAATGAACTTACTGCTTCATGGAGTTCGTCCTGAAAAAATGACGATTAAAAATGGGGATACCTTGGCTGAGGATTGGCCAGAAGATCCAGAACGACCAAATGAGGGAGTTCAATTCGACGCAGTAGTCATGAACCCACCATATTCTGTAAAAGGGTGGAATCGTTTTGACTTAACAGTGAGTGATCCGCGTTTTGAAGTTGCTGGAGTACTTCCACCACCAAGTCGAGGAGATTTCGCTTTCTTACTTCATGGACTTTTCCACTTAGGTCAAGAAGGAACGATGGCGATTGTTTTACCACATGGTGTATTATTCCGTGGGGGTGCAGAAGGTGAAATTCGTCAACGCCTATTAGAGAAAAATTACATTGATACGATTATTGGCATGCCCTCAAGCTTGTTTACCAATACAGGTATTCCAGTAACCGTTATGATCTTAAAGAAAAACCGAGCACTCGATGAGCCTGTTTTAATGATTGATGCATCAAAAAACTTTATTAAAGTAGGAAAACAAAATGTCTTAGAAGAAAAAGATATCGCAAAGATTGTAGATACGTACACTTCAAGGGAAGAAATAGAGGGATACAGTTATAATGTCTCACGAGAAGAAATCATTGAGAATGAATATAATCTAAATATCCCACGCTATGTAGTGCAACCAGATGAAGAGATCCCTCATGATGTAGATGCACATTTATACGGTGGAATTCCAAAAGAAAACATCGAAAACCTCCATGTACTAAATGAAGTTGCACCGACTATTTTAAAAAATGCTTTAGAAGAAATTCGACCAAATTATTTTGAGTTAAATCAAGAAATAGATAAGCTGACTGAAAGTGTTTTAAATAATGAAGAAATGAAAGAAAAAGCAGCTGAAATGAATGAACGAATTACTGATTATATCAACCATTACTGGCCAACCTTAAAACAAGTAGATGACCCAGCAGATGTTCGACCATTAATGGAAGAAATGTTAGTAGAAATTAAGGAAATCCTTACCAACTTTAAGCATTTGAATATTTATGATGGTTATCAGTTAGTCGCTGAACTATGGGAAAATTATCTAACAGAAGATGTAGAGAAAATATCAGCAGGTGATTTCTATGAACTAGGTCGCTCAAGAGAACCAAATATCGTGACTAAAGGAACAGGTAAAAACAAACGTGAAGAGCAAGAAGGTTGGATTGGTACGCTAGTACCAATTGATTTAATTCGTAAAGAACTCTATGAAGAAGAGGCGAATCTGATTGAAGAAATTGAAGCAAAGATGAGTGAAGTTGAGTTAGAACTTGATGAGCTAGTTGAATCAGCCCAAGTGGAGGATTCTGTTGAGAATGAAATTCTTGGTGAATCATTAAACGCAAGCAAGAATTCATTTACTGTTGGAAACATTCGCAAAGAAATTAAAAACTATGAAGAAAATACTGAAGAATATGAATTAGTTCAAAGAGTTCTAGATTTGCTATCTAAACGAACAAAAACTAATCGAACTATACGTGAAAAAACACAAGCACTCGATATGAAAGTGCAAAACCGTATTTTGGAATTAACGGATCAAGAAATTGATCAACTAGTGTATAAAAGATGGTTTGGTGATTTAGTAGAAGAAATGATTCGTTTAATTGAGGAACCACTGAAAGAAGAGTTAGATATCTTAAAAGAACTAGACAAACGATACAAAGATACTTTAGATGACTTAGATGCTGAATACAAAAGGCTTGAAGACAGCTTTAAAGAAATGACTAGTCAATTGGTGGTGACAGATAGTGAGTAAAGAAAAGTTGGTACCGAAGTTAAGATTTGAGGGATTTGAAAACAATGAGTGGATTCCATATAAATTAAAAAATATAGTTAGGTTTAGCAAAGGTAGAGGATATTCTAAAAATGATTTATTAGAACAAGGTTCTCCTATTATATTATATGGAAGAATGTATACAAATTATGAAATAATTATTCGTGATGTAGACACTTATGCAAAACCTAAAGAAAATACAATTTATAGTAAGGGAACAGAAGTGATAGTTCCTTCATCAGGTGAAACAGCAGAAGATATTGCTAGAGCCTCATTTGTATCAAAAAAAGGAATTATCCTAGGTGGAGATTTAAATATTATGCATCTAATAGAAAATCATAATCCCTTGTTTCTAGCACTATCAATATCAAACGATGATAGAAAAAAAGAATTAATTAGGAGAGCTCAAGGGTCATCAGTTGTTCATTTATATAATACTGATCTTGAAAATGCTGTAGTTTATTTCCCGACATTAACTGAACAAAATAAGATAAGTTCTTATCTTGAAAAAATCGATAAAATGATTCAATTGCAACAATCAAAAGTAAATAAAGTAAAAGATCTTAAATCTGCTTATCTTTCTGAGATGTTTCCAAAAGAAGGAGAAAAATATCCAAAGAAACGATTTGAAGGATTTACAGAGCCATGGGAAGAGTACAAATTGAAAGATATGGGTCGATCCCTTACTGGTCTGTCAGGTAAATCTAAAAAAGATTTTGGTCATGGTGAAGCTGAATTTGTCACTTATATGAATGTATTTGATAATCCTATAGCCAAAAGTACTCAGACAGCTCAAGTCGAAGTTGATGAAAATCAGACAGAAGTTGAATATGGCGATATATTTTTTACAGTTTCCTCTGAAACACCTAATGAAGTAGGGATGTCTTCCGTGTGGCTTTATAATAGACCAAATGTATATCTGAACAGTTTTTGCTTTGGGTTTAGACCTACTATAAATCTGAACCCTTATTACATGGCTTATATGCTTAGATCACCAGAAATAAGAAAAAGATTTATTCTTTTAGCACAAGGGATTTCTAGATACAATATTTCAAAAACAAAAGCAATGGAATTATTATTTCCTATTCCATCAAATGAAGAACAAGAAAAAATTGGACAGTTCTTTAAGAATTTAGACAATCAAATCTCTATCGAAGAAAAGAAACTAGCTAAGTTAGAGAATTTAAAACAAGGGTATCTAAACGATATGTTTGTTTAGAAAGGGGGAAACTGTATGCAACAAAAAACATCATCGGAACAAGCATTTCAAGATCGGTTTGTGCGTGAATTAGAAAAATATAAATGGAAAGCACCTGACCATTTAGATGGAAATAAACAACGCGTAACAGTCAATCATTTAATTGAAAATTGGCGTCATGAACTGAATCGGATGAATGCCGATCAATTAGAAGGAGTTCCTTTAAGTGATGCAGAGTTCGAACAAGTCATGGCAAAGGTTAAACAAATTGATAATAGTTTTGAAGCTGCCAAACTTTTAGCGATGGAAGGATCAACTGGAAAAATTGATGGAATTTACCGAGATGATCATCCGGGTATTACTCGCCGACAAATTACGTTAACGATTTTTAAAAAGTCTCAAGTCCGTGGGGGTGATTCAAGCTACCAAATTGCTCGCGAAGTGGAGAGTGAGAACGGGAATCGCTTTGATATTGTCTTGTTAATTAATGGCTTGCCGTTAATTAACATTGAACAAAAGCGAACAGATAAATCTCTAGATGAAGCCTTTGGACAATTTAAACGCTACTATCGAGATGGAGAATTTGTCAATAATTTCATGGCATTCTCTCAAATGATGGTTATTATATCTGAGGTAGCAACTCGATATTTTGCGACTCCGAAATCTATTAATGACTTTAATAAAAGCTTTGTTTTTCAATGGGCAGATGAAGAGAATAACCCTATAAATGACTGGCAGAAAGTTGTTGAACGCTTTTTAATGATTCCAATGGCTCATCAGTTAGTTGGAGATTATTTAATTATTGATGAAGCGGAAGATGAAGAGAACCGAAGACACATGATCATGCGTCCCTATCAAGTATATGCTTTACAAGCAGTTGAACGCGCTGCCTTAGGATGGGGTGAAGATGGTATTCGTCATGGAGGCTATGTCTGGCACACAACCGGTTCTGGAAAAACGATTACAAGTTTTAAAACTGCTCTATTCCTATCGACTAGAGGTGGTTTTGATAAAGTGGTGTTTCTTGTAGACCGACGTTCACTAGATGCAGCAACAAGTGCAAACTTTAAAGCGTATGCTGCTTATGAATCTGTAACTGTTGATGACACTACGCATACATATCATCTAAAAAAGAAAATGCTTTCTAAACAACGTGGAATTATTGTGACGACGACTTTTAAACTGGATTCTTTAGTGAAAGACTTAATGGAAAATGAGAATTATAGTTTAGCTGATAAAAAGATTGTATTTATCATCGATGAAGCCCATCGAACAACCATGGGCAAAATGATGGTCAATATTAAGAGCTACTTTAAGAAAAACGGGCTTTTTTATGGTTTTACTGGAACACCATTATTTGATGAGAATAAATCAACTGGAATGATTAATGTACAAAGTGAAGTCATTGACACTACCGAAAAACTTTTCGGTCCAGAATTGCATAGTTATACGATTGACCAAGCAATTCGTGATGGGAATGTTTTAGGTTTTCATGTGGATTATATAAATACAGGAGAGTTCGAAGATTATTCTAGTTTAAGAGAAGATTTAGCGGAAAAAGTTTTAAATGATAAACCAGAACTCGGAGAAAGAGCAATTGAGCGAGAGTTACTTAGCAAGTCAGATGCAGAAATTGAACGAATGGCTGTCAAGGAAGGATTATTATCTTACCATGATGAAACGCACATTCCTCGAGTAGTAGAAGAAATACTTTCTAATTGGGAATCACAATCGCAAGAAAAATTCTTTAACGCTATTTTGACGGTTGCCTATAAGGATCGAGTTATTGCTTACTATAATGAATTTAAAAAAGCTTTAGCTAAGATGGATTACGATTTAAATGTTGCGATGACCTTTAGCTTTGGAAATGAAAATGACCCTGACGGTATTTCACCTGATGTGATCAGTGAGATGTTTAAAGACTATGGTAAATTTACAGGTATTGAGTTTCGCGTAGAAGATGGCGACAGTTATTTTAAAGATTTAGTGGTTCGATCGACTCGTGGAGGTAGTGGTCGCAATCCACGAAATATTGATTTGATTATTGTAGCAGATCAGTTACTAACAGGCTATGATTCAAAGTATGTGAATACTTTATATGTAGATCGTCCACTAGAGCTTCAAGGTTTAATTCAAGCTTATTCAAGAACCAATCGCGTACAAGGTCCTATGAAAGAATTTGGAACGATAATTAATTACAAATACCCAGCTATGACAGAAGAGCAAGTCAATCGTGCACTTACACTGTATGGTTCTGGTGGAACGAGTAGTCTAGCAATTGTTGAACATTATGAGGTTGCTGTTCATAAATTTAAAGAGGCTGTTGAGTGGATACAAGAAGTACTACCAGATCCAACAAATTGGGCAGATTTAGAAACAAACAATGAGCAATTGGATAATTTCATTGAATCATTCGCGCATGCAAATCAACAGTTAAATACTGTTCAGCAGTACTATGAATATGAATGGGATGATACAGAATTTGGAATAGATGAGCATCAGTGGATGAAATATATTGGTGCTTATAAAAACTTAAAGCCTGAAGAAGATAACACTGAAATTTTACCAGTTCAGCCCTTAGTTGGTCGAGCTAAATTGTCAGGTACTCAAGTCATTGATGCGGATCATATCTTAGGATTGATTGGAGATCGTGTAAGTAGTAAAGACGGTATTCAAACAGTTGATACAGAGACTTTACGGATTATACATCAACAAATCCAAGAGTTAAGTGATATGGGTGAAGATGATCAAGCGAAACTATTAAAAGAGTTTGTGGATACTGAATTAGTAACCGGAAATTTATCTAGTAATTCACGTTTTGATGATTTGTTTGAAAAATGGAAAGAGAACAAAGTCCAAAGAGAAATTGATGTATTTGCGAAAGATTGGGGCCTTGACGCGAATTTACTATCTGAATCTGTTAAAGAATATTCTTTAAATAAAAAAGAAGTTATTCCTTATATTGAAGACCTACAACGGAGTGTAAATTATGAAGAAGCTAGAAAACCAGAAGTTAGTCCACTCATGCATACCATGCATCTTGTAAATGAAGCTTTGCCAGAGTATATGGTAGAGATAAAAAATAAGTATAAATAGACGAATAAATTATTAGGTAAAAGATAATCGATTAACTAAACCCTATATCCATCAGTTAAGGATATAGGGTTTTCTTGAAATAAACAGCTTTTTAAATTTAATATGAGAGTAGGTGAATTTATGACTATTGGAAAATTATTTGAAGTAGATATTAGAGACCTTTTGTAACATGAGCAGTATGACTTTTCTAACTGGCTTTCAAAATCTGAAAATATGGAAGAACTTAATAATACTGTTGGGATAACTCTTACTGATATTGAAAAAGAAGCTTATGTTGGTGCGTATCGTTGTGATTTAGTAGCAATTGATGAGTTTTATGCTAGAATGCTAAATCAAAATGTTCCACTATTCTATTTTGATTTTGAAAATTATACTAATTAAATAGTGTGCTATTAGTTTACTTTGAAAAAGTACTATTTTTTTTAAAACATAGGCGTATGCGTGTAAATTGAGTATAAATCATTACCAAAACCATTACTATATAACTATAAATGTTGATGTAAAGGGGTTCAGTTGAGCCCCTCAGTTCACAAATTTACTGCAGATAAAAACAGCATACTACAGCTAAAGTGTTTGATACTGAGATTAGCTGCAATCAAGAAAAAAGTATCGCTGCATTAATATTGAAAAAATGTAAGCTAGCACTACGATGTTGAGAGTATCCTCGCACTAATGTCTCGCAAACATCAACTATTACAATAATCCAATATATATATATCCACCAAAAATGAATTAACACAACACATTATATTTACACAAAAATTCCCGAAATCAATAATAGATTTTCGGGAATTAAAATTATTTCACTAAAAATTTTTTTATGTTTGAAATTATTTGTTTTTCTACTTGTGTTGAAAGTGTTGTTTCGTCTTCATTGAACATTGCATCTGCTTCAACGTCTACGTTGCTTACAAAGTAATAGTCATTATTGCTCATATAATCTTGGTCTTCAAGCAGGACGTTTTCTAGGTTATTGTGTTCATGTGCATTTGGTTCTGATAAAACGATTGCTGTCATTCCGTTGTTATAAAAGTCCATATAATACTCGAGCATCTTATTTAAGTTATGCTGAGGTAATACTTCGTCATTGTAGTCTTGAATTTGTAATGCACTAATCATGACAGCGTCTGAGTTATCAAAATAGGGGAGTGTACCTAGGCTTGTTGTATTTCCTTCAATATCAATTCGTTTAAAGGAAATTGTATCAGTATTAAAGGCGTCTTCCAAACTAGAAATAAAATCATTGCTATAATAACTTGGCAGTAGTACAGATACCACGAGTGGTTCATTTTGTTCTTTTAGTTCTTGGTATCTTGCATTTAAATCTTCATCATTAAATATGTAGTTTTCTTCTTTTTGTGAAACATCCTCTTCTTTTTCTGAGTCTGGTTCAATATTTTTATCTTTGTGCTCATCTTTACTTACTTCAGTTTTTTTCTCAGACGGTGATTCTGTATCCACTGCGAGTTTACTTTTAGTCTCAAAACCAAAGTTTAATACGAGTAATCCGAGAAAAATTAAAGCAAGAATCCCTATGATGATTTTTTTCATTTAAGTGCTCCTCTCACTAGGTATAAAAAGTCTATATTTTGACTCTATATGTTATACTTATCACATATAAATAATAACACTTTCTATTGATTTAATCATTATGAAGTATGAAAACGGAATGATAGAATTGATAAAAATGAATGTAACAGAATCTATTCAAGATATATATTTAAAAGCGACATATCCACTTTTAAACACATTGAGAAAAGTTGTGGTTGAAGTTCATCACATTGGATCATCTACATTTAGTACTGAATTTAATACAATTGATATTCTTTTTGTGTGCAAAAAAAGTACGGATATATATGATTATCAAGAAATTTTAATCGCAGATGGCTACACGCCTAGTAAAGAGAAGTCGCCATTTTTTCGGAATCTTCTTATCTTAACTAAAGAGATCGACCAATTGAGCACACGGTATATCTTTATTAGTGAGAATGATGTACGTGTTAAAGAAATTTTGGATTTATCGAATGTTATGAAAAAATCTAAAGTTTTACAAGATGAACTCATTGCCCTAAAGCGAGAAGGTGTTACGGACTACATTGATCAAAAATTTAAATTTTATAGCGATGTCAAAGACATTATGCTGAAAGGTACTGTTCTATGAAAACTGCAAGAATTATCTATAATCCTACGGCTGGTAAAGAAACGTTTCAAGCAGAGTTACCAGAAGTGTTGTCACGTTTAGAAGATGCAGGATATGTTGCGAGTGCCCATCGCACGAAAGGTAAAGGTGATGCTACTTTAGCGGCGAAGAATGCGAGTATTAATGGATTTGATCTTGTAATAGCCGTTGGTGGAGATGGGACTGTTAATGAAGTCATTAACGGCCTGTTTCAATTTGATGAACGTCCGACTCTCGGCGTTATTCCGATGGGTACTGTGAATGACTTTACGCGGGCATTAGGAATTCCTAATGACATTTTTGATGCACTCGATGTTATTATTAATGGAGAAACTGGAAACATCGACATTGGAGTTATGAATGGTAAATATTTCATGAATATTGCTGGAGCTGGAAAAATTACCGAGGTGAGCTACGAGGCACCTAGTCGATTAAAAACAGTAATCGGATCTCTAGCATACTACGTAAAAGGAATCGAGTTAATACCGCAAATTTCTGCGTTTCCAATTAGAATCGAGTATGATGACGAAGTTTATACTGGAAAAGTCATGCTCTTTTTAATTGGGCTTACAAACTCAATTGGTGGTTTTGAGAAGCTCGTACCAGACGCTAAACTAGATGACGGACAGTTTTCTCTTTTAATCTTAGAAGAAGTAAACTTAGCAGAACTTGCGCATGTCCTTACACTTGCTATGCGTGGAGAACACTTTAAGCACAGCAAAGTAAAGTTTATAAGTGCGAGAAATGTAAATGTTTCAAGCTACGAAGATGTACAACTGAATCTTGATGGTGAGTTTGGAGGCATGTTACCCGCTCAATTTAAGAACTTAAAACAGGCATTAGAAATTCGCATGAAAAAAGAGGCTGACTAAACATCGGCCTCTTCTTTATGTAGTGTCTCTGTGTTTGAATGAACTTCATCAGTGTGTTCTTGTGTATTATGTGCTTCATTGAATTCTTCTAAGTGAGTTTGTCGCACTAACGTATAATTTAAAACCATGAACAATGCGATTCCCGAAATGATTACTGCTGGCAAACCGATTTCAAAAATAGTAATAAAACAATAAGCAAACATAATCCAGAGTAATAATTTTGATGACTTCATTAATCGCACCACCTTTACATGTTCAATAGTATTATTATAATGAAAAAAAGAGAGTTTTTAAAGTATTTTAAGGAGAGATGTCAAGTGAGTGACATTCTACAAGGTTCTGTACTCAATTTAACACATGAAAGTAAAGGTGTTGTAAAAATTGGGCATTTTCCTGTTTTTATCAAAAATAGTTTACCAGATGAAGATATAGAATATAAAATTACGAAAAAGAAAAGTAAGTTTGCTGAGGGCGAACTTGTGCGTATTTTAAAAGAGAACGAGAGACGTGTATCTCCGCCGTGCCCGTACTTTTTTGAGTGTGGTGGATGTCAGACACAACATATGGATGACTCACTTGAAATCGAATTTAAGACAGAGAGTGTAAAAAATACGCTAAGTCGACATATTAAAAATATAAAAGTGAACACATGCGTATCGAAACATCTATATGATTATAGAAATAAATCTGTGTTCCATGTGCGTGAAGTGGATGGGGACGTTCATATTGGTTTCTATAAAGACAAATCAAGAGATATTGTTGATGTGAATTATTGTATGATTCAAAAACCCATTGCGAATGACATCATTAAAACCGTTAGAAAGTTAATAAAGACATACAATATTTCAGCATACAATGAAAAGTCAGGTAAAGGGTATCTGAGAAATATTATTATCCGTTCAAATAATGATAATAGCGAAATTCAAGTTGTGTTTGTGACGAATTCAGAATCACCGATTAATAAGAGGTTTGTAGAAGATCTGGTTCATGCACATCAAATGATCACAAGTGTCATTCAAAATGTAAATCAGAAACGTACAAATCTCGTGACAGGCAGAGAATCGAGAGTGATTCATGGAAATGAACGTATTCAAGATAAACTGCTTGGTAAGACGTTTAAACTTCGTCACCAGTCATTTTATCAGGTCAATCATGGTGTGACAGAACTTCTATATCAAGAAGCGATTGACCGAGCGCAATTAACAGAAGATGATATTGTCATCGACGCATATTGTGGCGTAGGAACGATTGGGCAAATTGCGAGTCCTTATGTTAAAAAAGTAATTGGTATTGAAGTAGTCGAAGAAGCGATTCGAGATGCAAAAGAAAATGCAGAGTTAAATGATCGTACGAATACTGAGTACCATGTTGGTAAAGCAGAAGAGATTATGAAACAATTGGTTAAGAACAATGTGCAGCCAGACGTTGTGTTTATCGACCCTCCGAGAGTGGGGACGGACAAAGACTTTTTAGACGCGGTACTCGAGGTCGCACCGGACCGTATTGTGTACATCTCGTGTAATCCGGCAACACTTGGAAGAGATATTAAGATTTTAAGCGAACAATATGAAATAGACGACGTCACTCCATTTAACATGTTTGGAAAAACGTATCATGTTGAAGCGGTGTGTTCGATGATTAAAAAAACAACATAAATATAAATTAAATAAAGTTAGTGATGTGATACTTATATGAGTCATTTCAAAAATCATAAAGGCTACTCTCGAATGTTCAAGGAGAATCATTTAACAATCGGTTTATCTATTCCACTTGAGACATATAAAGGTAGCATGCCAGAAATGAATCTTAAAGAGCAGATGAGGCTCGCTAAACTCGCAGATGATCTAGACTTTGCAGCACTCATGGTGCGTGATATTCCGTTACTCGACCCGTCATTTAGAGATGTCGGGCAGATGTATGATCCATGGGTGTATTTAGGATATCTTGCTGCTCACACAAAGAATATCGCACTCGTCACTGCGAGTGTAATCACGTCATTCCAACATCCACTGAATCTCGCAAAATCAGCAGCATCACTTGATAAGATTTCAGGGGGACGCCTTGTGTTAGGGCTTGCCACTGGAGATCGTGATGTTGAATTCGAAGCGTTTCAGGTGGATGAAAACAAGCGCGCTGAATATTTCCGTGAAGCTTGTTTAGTCATGAAAGACATTTGGAGTAAAGAATTTCCAAAAATACTGACAGAAAGAGTCAACATGACAGGTTCGACGGATATGATTCCAAAACCTGAAATAGGAGATATTCCAATCATGGTCACGAGTTTCTCGGGACAGACATTAGAGTGGATTGCGGAGCACAGTGATGGATGGTTTGGGTATTCCCATTCACCAGAGCAACAAAAAAGATTCACAGATGAATACCGTGAACGTGCTGGACAGTTTAAACCATATGCCCAAATTTTAAGTCTACAACTTTTAAAAGAACCTAATGCACCTAGAGAACAAATCTTTATGGGCACTCAAACGGGACGCAATGCATTAATTGATGAGCTAAACATTTTAAAAGAATCTGGCGTCAATCACG
Source organism: Phocicoccus schoeneichii (assembly GCF_014635565.1). Classification (GTDB taxonomy): domain Bacteria; phylum Bacillota; class Bacilli; order Staphylococcales; family Salinicoccaceae; genus Phocicoccus; species Phocicoccus schoeneichii. Next base: position 89,729 of record NZ_BMDB01000004.1, on the reverse strand, counting down.
TCTATTTAAATCTAAAATCAAGTGAACGACCAATGGACGAAATGATGGAAGAACTTGCAGAATACGTTTTGCCACACTTTAAGACGATAGAAGAATAAGCATAAAAAAAGAGCGCTAATTTTTACTGAAAATCAGTGCTCTTTTTCTATTTTACAAATCTAATTGATCTAAACTTAAGTTTCCGCCAGAGATTAGGAAGCATACGGCTTCGTCTTTGTTTGGTTTGAATTTACCTTCTAAAATTGCTCCGATTCCAATACATGATGATACTTCGGCTAAAATTTTACCTTTTTCTAGAAGTAATTTTTGTGCTTCAATCATTTTTTCATCTGAAACTGTAATTACGTCTTCTACATACTTCTGTATGTATGGAAAAGTAACCGCTCCTGGTTGGTTTACTACAAGTGCGTCTGCTATTGTTGATACAGATTTTACTTTAACCCGTTTACCTGCTTTTAAACTCTCTGATTGTCTAGGAAGTTTTGCGGGTTCTAATCCGATGACTTTAATATCACTATCAGATTCACCAATCGCAGTTGCGATTCCACCAAGCATACCACCGCCACTTGTTGGAACAAGTATGTAGTCTAAATCCACACCAGTATTTAGAATTTCTAAAGCCATCGTACCTTGACCGGCCATGATAAGTTCATCGTCGAACGGTGGTACGATTGTCATTCCGCGTTCTTCAGCTAACTTATCCGTAACTTCGAAACGTTCTTCCACATCGCAGAATACCATTTCTGCACCATGCTCTTTAATTTTACTTTTCTTAAACTCAGGAGTTGTATGTGGAGTCACAACAACGGCTGGAATTCCAAGTTGTTTAGCTGCATATGATATCGCTTGTCCATGGTTTCCACTCGATGAACAAATGATTCCTCTGTTTAATTCTTCTTCAGATAAACTTAAAATCTTATTCATTGCACCTCTCATCTTGAATGAATTCGTGACTTGAAGGTTCTCTAATTTCACATAGACTTTTGTACCTAAGATATCTTCTAATGAATGGTTACGGATCATAGGCGTCTCAATTGTGTGATCCTTGATGCGTTCTTTTGCGTCTTTAAAATCATTTAATGTTAATGTCATATTGCCACTCCTCTTAGATATGTACTTAAGTCTATGATACAACATTTACTTAAAAACCAAATACAAAATATCTTGAACTTAACTTCAAATCTATATATCATTAATAAGACGTATGTGAATGGAGGAATAGTATGACGGAAGTTACACGTACATATGATGTTACGATTAAAGGTCTTGATAAAAAAGGATCTGGTACCGCAACAATTCGTCGTGAAGAAATCACAGGTAGAAACAAGAACTTAAAGGTGAGTGTACCTGAAACCTTAGTAGGCGAAGAAGTTAGAGTAACTGTACCAAATGCTTTAGGTCGTAGACGTGCAAATATATTACCAGATGAAATATTAAAGCCACATCCAGAAAGAGTAGGGCCAGAGTGTCCGCATTTCGAATTATGTGGGGGGTGTGTGTGGCAACACTATAGCTACGAAGGTCAGCTTAAAGAAAAATACAACAGTATCGTGAAGTTTTTAGAACAACATGATTTTGATACAAGGGTTGTGAATCCAGTTATCGGTATGAATGAAGATCCATGGCATTACCGTAATAAAATGGAGTTTACGTTTGGTAAGAATGGTGAACTTGGACTTCATGAACTTGGAAACTTTAGAAATGTGATTGATTTAGAGACATGTTTAATTGCAGGTAAAAATATGACAGCAGCAATGTTGATTGTGTCAGAATGGGCGAAAAGACATGAGTTACCAGGTTATAACAAAGATACAAATGTTGGTTTAATGAGACATTTAATGATTCGTGAATCACAACTCACTGGAGAAATGATGGTTGCGTTATTTACAACAGATGACCCAGAGAATCACAAAGAAATATTAGATGAATTGATTGAATCACTGACAACACAGCTACCACATATTGAGAGCATCATGTGGATGAAGAACACAGATATTGCAGACCGTGCACAATCTGAAGACACGACAACACTATATGGCCGTGATTTTATCTATGACGTGATGAGTGGCTATAAATATCGCGTGTGGTTTGATACGTTCTTCCAAACGAATCCAGTGCAAGCACAAAAACTTGTAGAACTGGCGATAGAAATGGCAGATGCGAACGAAGATATGAAGATGATTGACCTGTTCTGTGGAGTAGGGACATTCAGTTTACCATTTGCGAGTCGTGTGAAAGAGTTAGCTGGAATTGAGATTGTAGAATCGTCGATTGAATCGGCGAAGAGAAATGCGAGAGATAATGATATAGATAATACGTATTTCTTAGCACAAGACGCGAGACGTGGAATGGATAAGGTGCTAGAAGAGTGGGGAACACCTGATTTAGTACTTTTAGACCCACCGAGAAGCGGTGCTGGTGGTAAAGTGATGCGTAGAATCGGAAGACTGCAGACGGATAAAGTCGTTTACGTGTCATGTAACCCAGAAACATTCGCAGAAGACATTGTGTGGTTAAGAGACTTTGGATATGAACTCAAAAAGGTACAGCCGGTAGACTTGTTCCCACATACAGTGCACTGTGAAATTGTGGCGTTATTGTCTAGGGTGGATGAATAGGAAGAGTTGAAGTGTTGATAGAATAAGGTTTATAGGGTTTCGCTGAAGTTTATTTTGGATGGATAAACGAGCGGAACCCTTTTTTATTGGCTTTAGATGCCCTGAAAATCAGGGTTGACATGGAGGTTCCGGTTGGATAAGCCACCCGAAATCATTCAAAAGTAAATTTTGAAAAGACTCAAATGATGGGAAAATTATATATTGTCTACGGATCAAATTTAAATCTAGAGCAAATGGCAAACAGATGCCCAACTGCGAAATTAGTAGGAACAAGTGAAGTAAAGGACCACACACTCACTTTTAGTGGGCCACACTTGCATGCTGTGGCAACGGTTGAACCGTGCAACGGGAAAGAGTTCCAGCCCTTGTGTGGCAGATTACGCCCAATGACGAAAAAGCACTCGATCGGTATGAGGGATGGCCCTATCTATATAGAAAAGAAATGATAAAAGTTAAAATCGATAAAAAGACCGTCAACGCAATGGTCTATATTGTGAATGAAAGTAAACCACTTGAACAGCCAAGTTGTTTCTATTACTCAACTATTTTAGAAGGTTATCAAAGTGCAGGATTTGATGTCGAATATTTACGTAGAGCAGTTGAGAATTCATATAAAAAAGACGGTGTTACTTTAGAAAACGAATCTAATGGAGGGAAATTAGTGTAGTCCGAATAATATGATAATATACAAGCAAAGTTGAACACACTAGGTGAATGGAAAATACCAAAAAAGGACTGCCTAGATGGCAATCCTTTTTATTAAATGCTAAGGAATTTGTCACTTAGTTATTAAACAATTTATAGCTATTAAATACTGATAAAAATTGTTCGAAGTTAATGTTCCTTAAATCCTTTATTTTTGCATAACTTAAGGCTTTATTAAACTGGTTTTTAGTAAATAGTTCTCTTTGATGGGTGTCTTTTTAACATAATTAAAGAACTATTAATTTTAGGTTTTGGATGAAAGTATTCTTTAGGGATTTTACTTAATATGGATATATCTACTTCAGTCATTAAAAGTAACGCTAGAGAACGATTTGTATTGAGTAGCCTTTTAGCAAATCCTTCCTCGACTATTAAGTAACTAACTGTTGCATTACTTTCAAAGTGTTCTGTTGTTTGGGAACTTGAACTGTAATATATCCTTATTTATAATTCGAAAATTATCGTAATTTGTAACTTTATTTTGTGTTTGAATACATAAATTTGAATCTATCTCGATAGCTGTTACATAATTACATTTTTGAACCAGTTCTAGTGTGAAATGGCCTTTTCCTGAACCAATTTCAAAAACATTATCATTTCTATTTAATTCTAAATTACTCATAATTTTATTTATATGTCGTTTCGAGGTAATAAAGTTTTGACTAAATTTTATCTCTTTTTTGTTCATTATAACCCACTCCAATGTGGTTATAATGAATTTTCTATATTAACAATTCATTATAACCAATTATTTTTCATTGTTAAACCTAAAGTTATTTTAACACATAAATTGTGAATTAAACAGTGAATATTGTTCTGCAAAAGGGTACAGATTGTGGAACAATTAAATAGATGTCTTAAGCTCAGATAGCAATCTGGGCTTTTTTGTCGTGCAAAACTTTATAAATTCATTTAGTTTTTTTATTTGCTAAGGGGGTGGTTATAATTAGAAAGCTAGAAATTTATAAACCAACAATCTTTAAAGCTGAACAATCTTACTACGATAAGGATGCTGCTGATATGGCGGTGAATTTTATTAATTGTTTAAAGCATACAAAAGGTGAATGGTTCGGAAAAAACTTTGACTTGATAGATTGGCAGGAGCAGATTATTCGAGATGTATTTGGAACGATGAAGCCGAATGGCTATCGCCAGTTTAATACTGCCTATATTGAGATAGCCAAGAAACAAGGAAAGTCAGAACTTGCCGCTGCGGTTGCCTTACTTTTAACATGTGGTGATTTTGAACATGGTGGAGAAGTGTATGGATGTGCTGCGGATAGGCAACAAGCATCGATTGTATTTGACGTTGCTGTCGACATGGTGGAACAATCACCTGCACTTAAAGCACGATTTAAGCCAGTCCTTTCACAAAAACGATTGATTTATAAACCTTTGGGGAGTTTCTATCAAGTGTTATCTGCAGAAGCTTACACAAAACATGGATTGAACGTTCATGGGGTCGTGTTTGATGAACTTCACGCTCAGCCGAACCGAAGGCTATATGATGTTATGACTCATGGTTCAGGGGACGCAAGGAAACAACCATTGTACTTCTTAATCACAACAGCGGGAAATGATCAACACTCGATTTGTTATGAAGTACATCAAAAAGCAAAAGATGTACTTGAGGGAAGAAAAATAGATCCTACCTTTTATCCTGTTATCTATGGTGCAGAGGAAGATGATGATTGGACGAATCCTGAAGTTTGGAAGAAGGCAAATCCATCACTAGGAATTACAGTAGATATTGAAAAGGTCGAACAAGCATGTGAAAGTGCCAAACAAAACCCTGCTGAGGAGAACTTGTTTAGGCAGTTACGATTGAATCAGTGGGTAAAACAATCTGTCAGATGGATGCCAATGGAAAAGTGGGACAGATGTGGTTTGCCAGTTGACCCTGAAAGTTTAATTGGTAGAGAGTGCTATGCGGGACTCGATTTATCATCGACAACTGATATAACCGCATTTGTCTTAATCTTTCCACCAGAATATGAAGATGATAAATATGTGATATTGCCATACTTTTGGATACCAGAAGAAAATATTAGACAACGTGTGGATAGAGACAGAGTACCTTACGATGTGTGGGAACAACAAGGTCACATGCTAACAACAGAAGGAAACGTTGTTCACTATGCTTATATTGAAAAGTTCATCGAAGAATTAGGAAAGAAATACAATATAAAGGAAATAGCATTTGACCGTTGGGGTGCTGTTCAGATGACGCAAAACCTCGAAGGATTAGGCTTTACTGTAGTTCCATTTGGACAAGGTTTTAAAGATATGAGCCCATCATCAAAGGAATTAATGAAATTAACATTAGAAGAAAAACTTGCTCATGGTGGACACCCAGTTTTACGTTGGATGATGGATAATATTCATGTTCGAACGGATCCAGCTGGAAACATTAAACCAGATAAAGAAAAATCAACAGAAAAAATTGATGGTGCGGTGGCAACAATTATGGCACTTGACCGAGCAATAAGAAGAAGCGGAACAAGTGATTCCGTTTATGATGATAGAGGATTGATTGTGTTCTAAAGTTAAGGAGGTGATATTCATATGCGGTGGTTTACAAATTTGTTTAAAGCAAGAGACAAACCACAAAACTATTCATTTGGGAGCAATTATAGTTTTTTCTTTGGAAATTCTAGTAGTGGAAAATCTGTTAATGAATTTACAGCAATGCAAATGACTGCAGTATATTCATGTGTACGGATATTAGCTGAAGCTGTAGCTGGTTTACCTCTGCACTTATATAAATACACAGATACAGGTGGCAAGGAAAAGGCAATATCCCATACCTTATATTTTTTACTTCATGACGAACCAAATCCTGAGATGAGTTCATTTGTGTTTAGAGAAACATTAATGACTCATCTTTTATTATGGGGAAATGCGTATGCGCAAATTATTCGAAATGGAAAAGGTGAAGTTATTGCACTTTATCCACTTATGCCAAATAAAATGTCAGTCGAAAGAGATGCAAGAGGTAACTTGTATTATTTATACACAAAAACATTTGATGAAATGACTGGTTCAGAAAAAACAACTGTTGCATTAAAAGCTGAAGATGTACTTCACATACCCGGACTTGGTTTTGATGGTTTAGTTGGATATTCACCAATTGCGATGGCAAAAAATGCAGTAGGTTTGGCAATGGCCACCGAAGAATACGGAGCAAAGTTTTTTGCTAATGGGGCAGCACCGGGAGGGGTTTTAGAACATCCAGGAACTATCAAAGACCCACAAAGGGTAAAGGATAGCTGGAATAAAGCCTACCAAGGTTCTAGTAATGCCCATCGAGTCGCTGTATTAGAAGAAGGTATGAAGTATCAACAAATTGCAATTGCACCTGATCAGGCTCAGTTTTTAGAAACAAGAAAATTTCAGATTAACGAGATAGCTCGAATTTTCCGAGTGCCGCCTCATATGGTAGGTGACTTGGAAAAGTCGAGCTTTTCTAATATAGAGCAACAATCGTTAGAATTTGTTAAATACACACTTGATCCATGGGTTATTCGGTGGGAACAGGCAATAAGTCGAGCATTATTTACGAAAAGTGAAAAGAAAGCATACTTTGTGAAATTTAATGTGGATGGATTGCTTAGAGGTGATTATGCTTCACGAATGAGTGGCTATGCAACAGCGAGGCAAAATGGTTGGATGAGTGCTAATGACATTCGTGAACTTGAGAATTTAGACCGCATACCGGATGAACTTGGAGGAGATTTATATTTAATCAATGGGAATATGACAAAACTCCAAGACGCGGGTGTGTTTGCGAAGAAATATGAAAAGGAGGAAGCCGAAGATGAAGAAGTTTTGGAACTGGACAAAAAACGATAAAGCCGACAAGCGAATACTTCATTTATACGGAGCGATAGCAGAGGAAAGTTGGTTTGATGATGAAGTAACACCATCTGCTTTTAGGGAAGAACTCATGCAAGGCAAAGGTGATATCGAAGTTTGGATTAATTCTCCGGGGGGTGACTGTATTGCAGCTGCACAAATTTACAACATGTTGATGGAGTATCCAGGCGATGTCACCGTGAAAATTGATGGAATTGCCGCATCGGCAGCTTCTGTAATTGCTATGGCAGGCACTGAAATTCAAATGTCACCAACATCATTAATGATGATTCATAATCCATTTACCATCGCAATTGGAGACAGTGAGGAAATGAAAAAGACTTTGCATATGCTTGATGAAGTGAAAGAAAGCATAATTAATGCCTATGAAATCAAAACAAGTTTATCAAGAAATAAACTATCAGAATTAATGGATGCAGAAACATGGCTTAATGCACATAAAGCAATTGAACTAGGATTTGCGGATGGATTGATGTTTGCTAATGAAAATCAAGATAGTGCGGTAGAGAATAGTTTTGTTTTTAGTAGACGAGCAGTCACAAATTCTTTAATGAATAAAATAAAAAAACCACAATTAAAACAATCAGTTGATCCGCTTTATGAGCGGCTTAATCTATTGAAATATTAGGAGGAAATCAATATGAATAAAATTTTAGAATTACGAGAGAAAAGAGCAAAAGCATGGGAGGCTGCTAAAACTTTTTTAGATACTAAACGTGGAAGTGATGGTTTGGTATCGGCTGAAGATGCACAGATGTATGATCGTATGGAAGAGGATATTATGAATTTAGGAAAAGAAATTCAACGTTTAGAACGGCAAGAGGCTTTAGATGCAGAATTAAATCGTCCAATAAATACACCTATCATTGGAAATCCATCTGTTCCAGGAATGGAAACAAAGAGTGGACGAGCTTCTGAAGGTTATACAAAGGCATTCTGGAATGCGATGAGAAGTAAAAATCCAACACAAGAAATTATGAACTCACTATCAGTGGGAACAGATTCAGAAGGAGGATTTTTAGTTCCAGATGAATTCGAGCGTACACTTGTACAGTCATTAGAAGAAGAGAACGTATTCCGAAAACTTGCTAAGATTGTAAAAACGTCCAGTGGCGATCGTAAAATTCCAGTTGTCACTACTAAAGGTTCAGCGGCATGGTTGGATGAAGGAGAAGAATTTGAAGAAAGCGATTCAGTGTTTGGACAGACTTCAATCAGTGCTTATAAGTTAGGTACAATGATTAAAGTTTCGGATGAACTATTGAACGATAGTGTATTTAATTTAGAGAATTACATTTCAACTGAATTTGCTCGAAGAATTGGAGCAAAAGAAGAAGAAGCGTTTCTTGTCGGTGATGGAGCAGGAAAGCCGACTGGAGTGTTTCATGATACTGGTGGTGCAGAATTAGGAGTTACTGCCACATCAGCAACAGCTATTACTGCAGATGAAATTATTGACTTAGTTTACTCTTTAAAAGCACCATATCGTAAAAATGCTGTATTCATTATGAATGATGCAACAATAAAAGCAATTCGAAAATTAAAAGATGGTCAAGGTCAGTACTTATGGCAACCATCACTAACTGCCGGTACACCAGATACGTTATTGAATCGTCCAGTATTCACTTCAGCTTATGCACCGACTATTGAAACGAAAGCAAAGTCTATTGCCTTTGGTGATTTCGGATATTATTGGATTGCAGACAGACAAGGTCGTTCATTCAAGCGTTTAAACGAACTTTTTGCAACAACAGGGCAAGTTGGTTTCCTAGCAAGTCAACGTGTCGATGGAAAGTTGATTTTGCCAGAAGCAATTAAAGTCTTACAACAAAAATAAATAAAGGAGTAGAATGCGATGGGGTATAACGCTAAGAATTATACGGAACAAGGCGGAGAAAAAACGGTTATTGGCGGGGAACTTGTTATTGAAGAAGGGGCAAAGGTCACTGGCCTTCCTTCTTCTTCAAATGAAAAAATGGCAAATCAATCTGATAGTACAGCAGAAACAATAGAAGACTTAGTTGCGGATTTTAATGCATTACTATCGAAACTAAAAACATCTGGTTATATGTCAGAAGAATAAAGGTGGCGAAAGTGATGACATTACTAGAAAAAGTAAAGGCTAATTTAATACTCCAACATGATAAAGATGATGCTTTAATAGAAATGTACATCACTGCCGCCATTTCTTATGCAGAGAGTTATCAACATATTAAAGAAGGCACATATTTAGATGAGAATATGCCCGCGACAACGGAACAAGCGGTTATCATGTTGGCATCACACTTTTACGAAAGTCGAGATGGCAGTACAGGTGGATTTTTCGCAGATAGCGCACTTGCTGGAGAGCAAGTTTGGAAAACAGTCAACCTTTTATTAAGGCTAGATAGAGATTGGAAGGTATAGCGTATGAGTTTTGGTAAAATGCGTACATTTATCGATATCGTAACACGTGAAATTGTAAAAGATGAAGAGTCTTTCAGTGAAGAAACCGATAGAATCCTAGCATCTGTGACAGCATACAAAGAAGAACGCTTTGGTAGTAAGACTTGGGCAAATAGGGCAGCCTTTTCTGAAGCGAATGCGTTATTTCGTTTTAGAAACATTCCCGATTTAACCATTAAACCGAAAATGTTTATTGTATGTGATGATGGGCGATATGAAGTAGTAAGCGTTGATAATGTGAAAAATAGAAATATGTATATCGAGGTTTTAACAAAAAAGGTGGTGGCATCAGATGGCTAAAGTTAATATTAAAATGCCAGAAGAATTCTTGATGAAGATTTCAAGATTGGGAAGTAAAACAGATGAAATCGTTCCGAGGGTTCTTGAAGCAGGTGGAGAAATTGTATTAGATAAAATGAAGTCTAATTTAAGCTCGGTTATTGGGAAGGACACAAAACTTCCGAGTAGATCAACTGGTGAGTTGGTATCTGCATTAGGAGTATCACCTGCCTTAGTTGACCGAAGAGGAAATCATAATGTTAAAGTAGGGTTTAATGAACCACGTAAAGATGGGGTTAGCAACGCTAAATTAGCTAATATAATCGAATACGGAAAATCGGGTCAACCTGCAAAGCCATTTTTAAAACCAGCAAGAAGAACATCAAGGCAACCTTGTATGGATGCGATGATTAAAAAATTGGAAGAAGAAGTGGAAAGCATATGAATGTATTAGCCGAAGTAACTCAAATTGCGGAACAATGTGGTATTCCAGTTGAAACAGGTATCTTTTCAGATACTGCTCCTGATTTATACATTGTAATCACACCAATCGTTGATATGTTTGAATTACATGCAGATAATATTCCAAAGTATGATGTACAAGAAGTTAGGGTTTCGTTGTTTTCAAAAAAGAATTATACATCAATAAAAAATACCTTAGTCCGCACTCTTTTGGGTGCGGACTTTGTTATTACCGACAGAAGATATATTGGTCACGAAGATGATACAGGTTACCATCATTTAGCTATTGATGTAGCAAAATATTATGAATTTGAAATGGAGGAATGATTTATGGCGACTATCGGGCTTGATAGGCTTTATTATGCAAAAATAACAGAAGGGGAAAACGGTGATGAAACCTATGAAACTCCTAGTCCTTTAGCAAAAGCTATTAGTGCTGAATTATCTGTTGAATTAGCTGAGGCAACTTTATATGCAGATGATGGTGCGGCTGAAGTGATTAAAGAATTTCAAAGCGGAACACTATCGCTTGGTATTGATGATATTGGTGTGGCGGCAGCTAGTGATTTAACTGGAGCAACAATTGATGATAACCATGTATTAATATCTACAAGTGAAGATGGTGGAGATCCAGTTGCGATTGGTTTTAGGGCGAAAAAGGCAAATGGAAAATACCGATATTTTTGGCTATACCGAGTGAAGTTTGGTATTCCAGCAACAAACCTTGCAACAAAAGGGGATAGTATTACTTTCTCTACACCAACAATTGAAGGTACGGTATTACGAAGGAACAAGCTTGATGGGCAAGGAAGGCACCCATGGAAAGCTGAAGTGAGTGAAGGTGATGATGGAGTAAACCAAGAAATTATTACAGGCTGGTATAGCGAAGTGTATGAACCAGTATTTGCTGCGGGGACTGAAGGATAAAAGGAGCGATCAATTATGACGAATGAAAGAAGTGCTAAGATTACGATTGGTGGTTTGGACTATGAATTAATCTTAACAACAAAAGCGACAAAGGAAATTGCAAAAAGGTATGGTGACCTTGAAGATTTAGGTGAGAAGTTAATGAAAGCTGAAAATTTTGAAATGGCTTTAGACGAGATTGTCTGGTTAATTACCCTGCTTGCCAATCAAAGTATCTATATCCATAATCGATTAAATGAAGAAAAGAAAGAGTTGTTAACGGAAGATGATGTGGAACTGTTAACATCACCTGTTGAAATGGCAACTTTTAAAGATGCAATTATGGAAGCAATGTTTAAAGGGACAAAACGCTATATTGAGTCGGAGGAAGCCGATACAAAAAACGAAGTGGTCGAGTAAATGATGAAGAAATGTTTGCTCGACTTATTTATTATGGAGTTACACAGCTAAAAAGGACTGAAGAAGAAGTATGGTTGATGCCTATTGGCCATTTGCTTGATCAATGGGAAATCCACAAACAATTCACAGGTCTTACAAAACCTAAAAATGAACTATCCATTGATGACATCATTCCTTATGGAATTTAGAATATTTATTGACTGTGATATACTTTTTACTATAAGAGTGGATAGTTGAAGTATTCATCAAACAATTATATTAGATGTTATTTTGAAGGGAGTTCTTGTATGGATAAATTAAAGCAAATATCTGACTGGATAATATCACAAGGTGCAGAAATAGCACGAGATGTTTTAGAAGAGAAATTAAAAGAAGCATATGATCAAGGACGATTAGACATGTATAACGAACAAGTTGACGATACATTGGATAACATACTTTTTAATACTAAGCGGAACATTAATATCGAGAAGAAAAAGCTCCAAGAAAAGAATTTCTATAATAAACCTTCAGAAGAAGATGTAATCAAAATGCGAGCTTACGAATATTTAATTGAGAACCTTGGAGAAATAATAAAAAACTATAAAGAGAATTAAATATTTTTACATTCTGAGAACATGAATTTGAGAGCAATCAATAGATTGTTCTTTTTTTTATGCTTATTTTTAAAGGAGGTGGCAGTATGGCAGACAATTTTGGGCTTAAAATTGGTGTTGAAGGAGAACGTGAATTTAAGAAGTCGTTACGTGAGATAAATCAAAGCTTCAGAGTGTTAGGCTCAGAAATGAAATTAGTGACATCAGAATTCGATAGAAATGATAAATCTATTAAAGCAATAACCGCAAGAAATGCAGTATTGAATAAAGAAATTGATGCACAAAAGGAAAAAGTATCAACACTAGAAAAGGCTCTTGCCAATGCTGCTGAATCCTTTGGAGAAAATGATAGAAGAACACTTTCTTGGCAAACCCAGTTAAATAATGCGAATGCTGAGTTAAATAACTTAGAACGTGAACTGAAGGACTCACAAGAAGAAGTAAAGAATCTTAATCGAGAAAAAGTAGAAAAACTTGTGAATGGTTTAAAAACAGCGGGTGATATTGCAGGTAAAGTATTAGTAGCCGGTTTAAAAGCAGCGGCTGCGGCAATGGCCGCAATTGGAACTGGGGCAGTCGCATCAGGTAAGTTTATAAAGGACTCTTTAAATGTTTATGGCGAATATGAAGATGCCATGAAGCAAGTTCAAGCAACAATGGGACTTACAGGCGAAGAAGGGGAAGAAGCCTTTAGTAAATTATCTCAAGCAGCAAAAGATGCGGGAGCAACTACACGTTTCTCGGCATCAGAATCAGCCGAAGCATTAAATTATCTAGCTTTAGCGGGATATGATACAGAACAGGCGATTGGTGCATTACCTGGTGTGCTTACCCTTGCAGCTGCGGGTGATATGGATTTAGCAAGGGCATCTGACTTGGTGACAGATTCCATGGCTGCCTTAGGTCTTGAAATCGCTGATATGGATCTGTATATGGACAAAATGGCAAAGACATCACAAAAGTCCAACACAGATGTACAGCAATTAGGTGAAGGTATTCTTGTTGCAGGAGCAACAATGAAAAATGCTGGCCAAGATTTGGATACTTTGAATGTGATGTTGGGAGTCCTAGCAAACCGCGGGATAAAAGGCGCAGAAGGTGGAACGAAACTTAGAAACATCATTATGTCTTTAACATCTCCCACTTCAGCTGCTGCAAAAGAATTAGAAGGTCTGGGCATAAGCGTCACTGATTCATCAGGGAATATTCGAGATATGAACGACATATTTACTGATTTAAATAAAGAACTTGATGGATTGTCAGAAGCAGATAAAATGAACGCATTAAGTAATATTTTCAATAAACAAGATCTAGCGGGCGTTAATGCATTACTATCTGGAACTGGCGATGAGATGAATAACCTATATAAGGAACTTGAAAATGCTGATGGTGCCGCACAGCAAATGTCGGATACCATGGAAAGTGGTTTAGCAGGTTCAGTTCGGAGTCTAAAGTCAGCTTATGAAGGACTACAAATCGTTATCGGAGAACAGTTTGCAGAAATGGCCCAAGGGGCAGTTGGTGATGTGACAGAATTAGTTCGAGATATAACTGAAATATTAAATGATGGATTTCAAGAAGGTGATATTACCGCTATAGGCGAGAGAATATCATCTTTTTTAATTCAAGGAATTAATCGAATTACAGAGTATATCCCGGGTGCCATTGATATGATAGCCACAATGCTAACAGAGCTGGTGAATGTATTGGTAGAACTTTTGCCTACTTTACTGCCACCTTTATTAGAAGGTGCGATTGCTTTATTAACAGGAATTATTGAGGCGATTGTAGGGAATATCGAGCCGTTAGTTGAAATGGTCGTATATTTAGTAACAACTGTTGCGGAATTTATTATTGAAAATTTACCTATTTTAATTGAAGCGGCCATCCAAATTGTTATCGCATTAGCGAATGGGATAGCAGGTGCCTTGCCACAGCTAATTCCAGCGGTTATAGATGCAATCATTTTAATTGTAGATACGTTAATCAATAATTTAGGACAAATATTAAATGCGGCTCTTCGAATTATTATGGCTTTAGCTGAAGGTATTGTTGCAGCTTTACCTAGATTGATAGCTGCCTTACCACAAATAATAAATTCCATTATTAACTTTATTACCTCAAACTTACCGATGATTATCGATATGGGGATCCGTATCATTTTGCAATTAGTAGTTGGCATAATTAAAGCTATACCTTCCCTGGTCGCTGCTTTACCACAAATTGTGATGGCATTAATTACGGGAATAGGAAAAGCAACAATTGCAATTGTCGAAATCGGTCGAAATATTGTACGTGGTCTTTGGGATGGAATTGCCTCCATGGTTACTTGGATCAAAGATAAAATCAGTAATTTTGTAGGTGGAATTGTAAGTGGAGTAAAAGGTTTACTTGGTATTAAATCTCCATCAACTGTATTTGCTGGTATTGGTGATGATATGGCTCAAGGTTTAGGGGTTGGTTTTGATAAGGCAATGAGTCAAGTTTCTGAGGATATACAAGATGCAGTTCCGACAGATTTCGACATTCAATCAAACATGAATGTAGGGGCAAACGGTATTACAACAAGTCAAGATGGATATGGATCCTTAATTACAATCCAACAAATGATTGTCAGAAGTGAAGATGATATTAGAAAAGTTTCACAAGAATTATATAACTTAATTCAAACAGGGTCTCGAGCACAAGGGAGGTTCGTGCCAAGTTAGAAAGGAGTGGGATGAATGGGGTTTACATTTGATGGCGTTCATTCGAAAAACATGAAAATCACTGCAAGAATTGTTAGTTGGCAAGTTTCTCCCGCTCCTAGAAATGCATTTGAAGTTATACCTGGTCGAATGGGAATTGCCGATCTAGGTTCAGATACATCAGAAAAATATATCAAAGTCATTTGTAATATTTTTCCGCAGCATTCATTTACCGAAGTAATTCATCTATTGGATGATGTAGCTGAATGGTTGAACCCTAATTTAGGATTAAAACAATTAGTGCTAGACGATATTCCAAACAGATATTTTTTAGCACGTTTAGTAGAGGAAGTGGATTGTGAGCGAATTTTAAGAAGTGCAGGTTCATTTGAACTGACATTTGTATGTCCAGATCCTTATGGATATGCGATTACAGATGAGCAATTTACGATTAATTCTACTGGTAGCCATGTAGTTGATAGGGAGTTAGGCAATATAGAATCTTTCCCGATATATCGAATGAAAGGAAATATCAGTAGTTCAAGTTCAACATTTTTAACGGTTACCACAAATGGTGAAAGTTTAAAAGTTAATGGACCATTATCATCAAATGAAATATTAATCGTTGATAGTGGATTACTAACTGCAAAAATAACAGATACAAGTGGAAATACGGTTCGGAATGGTTTATCTGTTTTAGATGAGTTAAATTTTCCAGTTTTATATCCTGGTAGTAATGAAATAAAAGTAAATGGTACAGGAGCAGCATTTACGGAACTTCATGTATTAAGTCAAAGTAGATGGAGGTGATTTTATTATGGCGATTAAATCGGTTGTAACATCTCAAACAGATTTTACTGGTGAGTTTCCGATTCATGATGAAACAGTTGCATTATGGCGTTTTAATGAATCACAACCAAATGCAAGTAAGCTGATAGATAGTGGCACAAATAATCATCATTTTACTATATCAAATTGGTCTGGAACATCTGCCAGTTTAGTGGCAGGGAAGTTTGGGCGATTTTTCAGGCAGAATATTGTCAATCCAACAAGTGAAAAGACATATCTTACCGCTACCAATGATGGCAGCTTTTTTACTGATTTAGGGGAGAAAATTGTTGTCGGTGGCTGGATAAATCCAACAACCTATTCAATCGGTCAAACATTTATTCCTATATTTAGTACAAGAAATGGACCAGGACAACCAATCCTGTATATTTCGTTATATCAAGGAAGACTACGATTAATGCTTTATAACAATGCAGGGACATTAATTTATGATACATCCGAGACACCAAGTATTAGCTTTGTAAATAATGGTTGGTATTTTATCACAACAATTATTAATAGGACTGATAAAACAATTCAAAACTTTATCGGTGATAGGTCGAATGGGGCAACTTGGCAATCACCTGTAAGAAATTATACAGGTGTATTGAATGAAGAATGTACCGCTGACATTGTCGTGGGTATGTTACAAGATACGTATTACTATGCTGGTGGTTTTGATGATTGGTTTTTTGAGAAAGATTCAAAGTTAACAATGGAAGATATACACTTACATTTTAAATCTTCTATTCAAGCAAATGGTGCAGATAGTGCATCCCAGGTAGATGCATTAACGGAACCTGGTGCTGTTATTTTAAAGCAAGAAGATAACAAGTATCCAAGTAGTGGTGTACTCTATACAGTACCTAAAAAGTGTAGTTTAGGTGGCAATGGTAGAGTTTCAGTAACTAGTGAATATATTGCTGGAACAACTGCGATTAGTTTAGTAGAAACATCCACATCAGATGACCTTGAGGATTGGACTTCGTGGCAAACAATTGGACCAACAGGTGAATTAATTTCACCTAATAGAGCCTATATCCGCTATCGCATTACTTTAACGACAGAAGATGAAACGAAAACACCGAAACTAATAGAAGTTATATTGCATGATATCCCAAAACCTGCCTATGAAAAACTTGGATTTGCTAGGCCTGTCGTTTTGGATAGTAATGGAGCATGGGATGCAGTTTTAGAAAATGCGTTTGATGTCATTGTTACAAGTGAAATTAATGGTGCTGACATCTTAGAGTTTAAGATTCCTTTTCATGATTTAAAAAGGGAAAGTATTGAAAACGAAAAACAAATTCAAATCGTAGACGATGTGTATCGCATACGAACGATAACGGATGAAAAAAGTCAAGAAGGTAATATCATCACTCACGTATATGCAGAAGCAGATTTTTATGACTTAGCTTTTAGTACGGACAAACAGCCTATTGAATTTAATGCAGATACTGCTGATGTCCCGATGAAATATGCGTTAGAAGGAACGGAGTGGTCTGTTGGAAATGTGAATGTAACTACAAAGCGGACGTGGGAATCAGAGGAGAAAAATGCATTATCTATATTACGAGAAGTGCAAAATATCCATGGTGGAGATTTAATTTTTGATAGTGCGAATCGTTTAGTTCATTTACTGACATTTGGCGGTAAAGATAGTGGTGCGTTATTTAGCTATAGAAAGAATATGAAAAGTATTCAAAGAACAGTGGATACAAGAAGTTTAGTGACAAGATTATACGCATTCGGTAAAGATGGCATGACATTTTCATCTATCAATAATAACAAAGCATATGTAGAAGATTATAGTTTTACATCGGAAGTTCGAATTGCAACACTTGATGCCTCATCATTTAGCAATCCTTATCAAATGTTAGAGTTTGCAAATATGAGGTTAGGTCAATACGCAAAGCCAAGAGTGTCTTATGTTTTAACTGCTATGGACTTATCCGTACTAACAGGTTATGAACATGAAGAGTGGGATCTAGGAGATATTGTTACCGTTAACGATAAAGAATTAAATTTACAAGTGAAGACTCGTATCGTACGCAGGCAGTACAATTTGCAAGAACCATGGAAAACAGTGATTGAATTATCGACAAAATTAAAAGAATTAGGTGATTCATCAGCCCAGTGGGATAAGGCTGCAGATATGCTACATGACACAGATGTGCTTGATCGGCAGGAAATAAAAGATTTAGTACCGTTTAACCATTTAAGAAACTCCAGAGCAGATGATGGATTTACTTACTGGGTGAATTCTGGTTTTAATGTTGATACGAATAATGGTGCAAGCGGTGATGCATCTTTTAAAGCAGAAGGTGTTTTGGGAATGACGAAATCTATGTATCAAACCGTATATCCAGCAAATCGAAAGAATTATACTATATCCGCACAAATTGGTTCTGAAAATCTAGAGAAAGGGCCAAATGGGCAAGTAGGGATTGAAGTGGAAATTGAATACGAAGATGGATCGATTGAAAAGAGAATTATTGATTTATATTAGAGGTGTTTGAAATGGTTTTTTTTACTCAAACTGCACATGCAATTACTCCAAAAGGATCTGGGAAAATTAAGAAATTAACAATTCGATTATTTGTAAAAGATTGCACTGGGACAGTGTATTTTACAGATATTCTTTTGCAAGGTGGCTCAATCGCTACTGGGTGGGTTGGGCATGTATCAGAAATAAAGTGGACTCTTGATGGTTAGGTGATTCGAATGGCGATACAATTTACTCGATTTAGTGAAACGATACGTGTGAAAGAAGATAAAAGAGTCGTAAATGTAACTTTGAAATTGTTCGTTACAGACTGTACGGGGACGATTTATTATACAGATATACAACTTCAAGAAGGCGATAAGCTAACGGGATATGTCTTAAACACAGAAACCTCACTTGAAAAATATAGAGAAGAAAGCGGGGTTCTCCCAGTTCGTTTCTATAATGGAGTGGTTAGAAGTAAAGAAACGATTGTCATATTTAATCTGGGAACAACATCTGCAGGACTGGATTGTCATATCACACCCCTTCAATCAATGAAAGCAGGAAGTATTAAACTTTCGCAAGGATATGGATCCCACCATATGAAATTTAAAGCTGTAGCAAATCCAGATGACACATTTTCATTATTGGCTTCAAGTAGACAAGCGTTGCGAAATCAAAGCAAAACAGAAAAAGAAGGGTTTTATCAATATACCGCAGCATCTGATAGTAAGCACATTGTAGAACTCGAAGAAGGAAAAGCAGCACGAGTTTTATTTGAATTCCAGGAAATGCAAGAAGGAAGTGGCAAGCAATGAGTCAATATCTAGAAGGCAAAAAGACAATGGTGTGGAGTTTCATGGGAAACGCAAGAATGTATGAGGCTTTAAACAAATACGGGGATAGGCTTGATACGGTAGGTATATTTACATTTGAGGTAGATATTACAGGTACTATTAAAGAAACAGGGACAAGTATATCGAGCATGATGCCGTATATTAATAAATGGCCTCATATAAAGTGGCTGCTAACAATCATGAATCATGGAACGGCATCTATATTTACAGCAATCAGAAATAACACAAATGGTGCAAAGGATAAGTTTT
The DNA here is from genome assembly GCF_014635565.1 of Phocicoccus schoeneichii. Lineage (GTDB taxonomy): Bacteria > Bacillota > Bacilli > Staphylococcales > Salinicoccaceae > Phocicoccus > Phocicoccus schoeneichii. The sequence continues at coordinate 70,313 of NZ_BMDB01000004.1, read as the reverse complement.
TATCTGAAATCGTTCGAATCATGAATAAGTATCCATGGTGTGATGGTGTTGATATTGATTTGGAACGTGGTGGTGGTTATGAAAATAAAGATGCTGCAAACCTTTTATTTAAAGATATTTATCAAACTGTCAAACAACATGACTCATCAAAACTAGTCAATATCTGCTTACCTGGAATGACAGGGGTTCAAGGTTCTGTTGGTGGAGAAAACTGGTGTGTTTATGAAGACTTAGATCCTTATTGTGATACGGCTGCGATTATGAGTTATGGGATGGCTTGGGCGGGTTCCGCTCCTGGTCCTGTTTCCCCGCGAGATTGGTTGGAAGGTATTTATAATTATGCAACAAGCGTCATGTCTCCAAAGAAGATATTCTTAGGTCTTCCAGGTTACGGTTGGAACTGGCGAATTGATGATACTCCTCAGAATTTAAATAGGGTTTATCGTGGTACGTCCAACACCTATTATGCTGCACAACTTTGGATGACAGGTGGTTATAACTTTACAAATGATGCACCACCGCAACCGATGATTCCTATCATTGCTTATTGGGATGATTACGATAAAGTCCCATGGGCATTGCCACATGTCTATGATTACATGGAAGGTCCAGATGCAGTTACGAGAACCAATCCATTAATTGCAGAAGATTATAACCGAAGAAGCTTTTTAACAGCGTATAGTAAACAACAAAAGACAGAGTTTGGAAGTGTGTTTATTGATCGTCTAGGAAGTAATTATGATAGTCATGCGGGAATTGTATCTGATTCTTCTCAGATGGTTACTCTCGGTGAAAACGGTGAAACGACATATAATTTCACTTTGCAATCTAGTGGAACTTATGACATTGCAGTAAGGATTGGTTTTCCTTTTTGGGATAAAAATACGATTAAAATATCAATTGATAATGATGAAACAACCTTTAAGGAAAGTAGGCTATGGTGGCCTTATTGGAGAACAACTTGTTGGTTAACGTTAAAGAAGAATATATCCTTAACAGCAGGTGCACATACCATCAAAGTTAAAGCAGGAATACCTGGTGTACAGTTTTATGGTTTTAGAGTTTGCTCAGACTTTCAACAATCATCTAGCGCGGGTGAAGCGGAGTTCTTACTTGCACCTAGAAAGTTTAAAGGGGTAAATGGTCAAATGGTGGAACCTGATCGGGCATTTAAATTAACAACAGAAGTATTAAGAAGGAAACCAGATTCCGCACTTATTTGGTATGAAGACTTCAGGGATGAAAATCCGCTACCTAGCAATTATTGGACAACCTTAAGTGGTGAATGGGAAGTATGGAAAAAAGATGATTTTAACAATCCACGTCCTTATGCACAGCTTGATGGAAAAGGTGAATTGACATGGAGATATTCAGATTTTAAAGATATACACATTAGAGCAAGAATTGGATTCCCACAAAACGGAAGTGGGAGAGCAGGAGTTTTTTGTGGAGATTTGTTTTGCTGTTTAAATTATACATCTCAACGTCTAGAGTTGTATAAAAGTAATTCATTACTGGGTAGTTATAATGTTCAAATTGAACGAACATCAAACGCTAATTTACGAACTGCTCCTAATCTGTACACGATTGAAATGCGAATTCGTAATAATTCTGTCAGGGTGTATTCCGGGGCAGCAAACACATTCAGATTTAAAGTGGATATAAATGATTTCAGTGGAGGCTATGCAGGAATTCGTTCAGATAACCGCATGATATCTGACTTACTTCGTTTAGGAGATGCATGGACATACGAACCATATGAAAGTGTAGATATAACTTTTCCAAATGGAAACACAGTAGAATTCGGAAGGATACCAAGAATAGGTGTTACTTGGAATAACGAGTTTCAGGTCTTTAAAGTAAATAATGATGTGGAGGAGATAAGCACAAGAAGTGATGATATATCAATGGACTATGATTTCTTCCACTCACAAGAATTACCACTAATTGCGGGAAATGATTATACCGTCAAAATAAAACCAAAGGACATTAACCTTTGGATATCACGTTTATTTTTAGGAGATGCGGATGGTTTTTCAATTCTTTATTATCAAGATGTTGATAGCTTGGTTTATTGGGCAAATGAGGCAGCTTACAGGTGGAAATTACGAGGCATTGCCATTTGGTCATTAGGGCAGGAGGATATGCGAGTTTGGGAAGCATTACCAAAACAAATATAAACATTTAAGGGTGTCTATAAAATGTGGACATCCTTTTTATATAGATGTTTTTAAAATTAAAGGGGGAAACTTTTCTATGAAGGATATATGGAACTGGATACAAATCATCGTTACAGCGCTAGGTGGATTTATTGGTTGGTTTTTAGGAGGGTTAGATGGCTTTTTGTATGCATTGATCATATTGGTTGTTACTGATTATATCACTGGAGTTATGTGTGCAATTGTCGATAAGGAACTATCTAGTGAAATTGGTTACCGGGGGATATTTAAAAAGGTATTAATTTTTATATTGGTAGGTGTCGGACATATGATTGACACTCACTTGATAGGGGATGGCAGCGTTCTAAGAACAGCAGTCATCTTTTTTTATTGCTCGAATGAAGGTATTTCTATGTTGGAAAATGCTTCACAATTAGGTTTACCAATACCTGAGAAGTTGAAAAATGTACTTGCTCAGTTAAACAATAAGGGAGGAAATGAAGAATGAAATTAAAACAATTATTTTTAACGAAGAATGAATGTTACAAGGCAGGAAGGAAAATTACACCAAAAGGAATCATGGTCCATAGCACAGGGGCAAACAATCCCAATTTAAAACGTTACGTTGGCCCAGATGATGGTTTGTTAGGAAAGAATCAATACAACAATCACTGGAACCAGCCACGTCCAGATGGAAGACAAGTATGTGTTCATGCTTTTATCGGAAAGTTAAAAGATGGATCAATTGCAACTTACCAAACTTTACCTTGGAATCATCGCGGATGGCATGCGGGCGGTGATGCGAATAATACACATATTGGTTTTGAAATTTGTGAAGATGGTTTAACTGATAAGACTTACTTTAATAAGGTTTATAAAGAAGCGGTTGAACTTTGTGCTTATCTTTGTAAACAATACAAACTGACGGAGAAAAACATCATCGGTCATTATGAAGGCTATCAGAAGAAAATTGCTAGTAATCATGGTGACCCACGTCATTGGTTTTCAAAACATGGAAAATCAATGGATACGTTTCGGGCAGATGTGAAGAAGGAATTATCGAAAGGTGCGTCAACCTCAAAGCCATCAACTGGTGGAAAGAAACTATATCGGGTTCAGGTTGGTGCGTATAGTGTTAAAAAGAATGCAGATAAGCAACTAGAAAAAGCAAAGAAAGCTGGCTTTAAAGATGCGTTTGTGAAGTATGAATAAATAAAAACAACCGAGGAGTAGTTAAACTCTTCGGTTGTAACTTAAATGACTATTTGTTCTTCCACAATCGCGCCCTTTAATGGAACAAAAAGATTTTAATCTACTTTCATTATATCTAGAACTTCAATTACATATCAACTATTAATCAACATATTACAGAAACAAGGGTTCGAATCCTATCTTTTTATCGCATATAGGTAGAAGACTATTTAGGAGGAAAACCATATGCGAATGACACAACTCTCATCTGAGCATCAAACACCAAATCATAAACCATCAAAACCAACTGAAGAACAACTTCAAAATGAACTTCATTTTCATCTTGCTGAAAAAATGCTCATGAAACTACGCGAAAAAGAACTCATTTCTCAGGAAGAATTCGATCAAATAAGTAAATTAAATCGTCAAAAATTCAATCCATTATTAGGTCCTTTAATGTGCGATAAACCTTGATATAACAGTGTTCTAACGCTAATATGTCACGTACAAGAAAGGAGGGTGAGTGGATGAGAAAGATAACAACACTTGATATGACAACATTTTCAGTAGTAAAACCGAAACAAAAGGTCGCTGCCTATATACGGGTATCGACATCAAACGAGGAACAGCTGATTAGCTTAGAAGCGCAAAGACGACACTACAAAACTTTAATTGAAAATAATGATGAATGGCAGCTAGTTGATATTTATAGTGATGAAGGTATTACAGGAACGAAAAAGGATAGACGGCCAGAATTGCTTCGCTTAATATCTGATTGTGAAAAAGGAAAGATTGACCTCATTTTAACAAAATCTATTAGTCGATTTGCGAGAAACACAATTGACTGCTTGGAACTGGTTAGAAAGTTGATGGACTTAGGTGTGCACATATTTTTTGAAAAAGAAAACATCAATACGAATTCGATGGAAAGTGAACTCATGCTTTCAATCTTAAGTAGCCTTGCTGAGAATGAGTCCGTATCTTTATCAGAGAACAGTAAATGGTCGATTAGACAACGATTCAAACGTGGGACCTATAAATTATCGTATCCACCATACGGTTATGATTATATCGATGAACAAGTAATTGTAAATGAAGAACAAGCACAAGTGGTCAAGCGGATATTCAATAGTGTGCTTAAAGGAGTGGGAACAGAACGAATTGTCAGGCAGTTAAACGAAGAAGGGGTTCCAACAAAGCGAAATGGCAATTGGACGGGAAGCACGATTCGCGGAATAGTTAAGAACGAAAAATACACTGGAGATGTGCTACTTCAAAAGACTTTTACGGATGAGCATTTTAACCGAAAAGTAAATCAAGGTGAACTGGATCAATACTTAATTGAAAATCATCATGAAGCGATTATCACACATGCTGATTTTGAAGCGGCCAATCAGATGATTGAATACCAAGCAAGTCAGAAGAATGTAGCAGTAGGAAGCAGAAAATATTTAAATCGCTATCCATTTTCAGGAAAGATTGAATGCGCAGAGTGTGGCGATACCTTTAAAAGAAGAATTCACACTTCAACCCATAAAAAATATATCGCCTGGTGCTGTTCAACACATATCAAATACAGAGACGAATGTTCGATGCTTTTTATAAGGGAAGAACGTATTCATCAAGCATTTATTACGATGATGAATAAACTAAAGTTTGGTTATAGTTATGTATTAATCCCACTATCCAAACAACTAGAAACGTCAAATCAAGATGAAAACTATCAAATGATTTCTGAAATAGAAACACAACTCGAAGTTACAAAAGATGAACTGAATACATTAATTCAATTAATGACAAAAGGCTTTTTAGAACCTGCTATTTTCAATCAACAGAAAATTGAATTGTCCCAAAAGAATATGAAGCTAAAAGAAGAAAGAGAGCAGTTACTGTATTTAATCAATGACAGTTCAAATCAGCTAAGTGAAGTAAAGCGGCTCATTAAATACTTTAAACAAGGAATATTTATAGATGCATTTGATGAAGAATCTTTTCAAGACATTGTAAAAAAGATAATCGTATATTCACCAAATGAGATAGGATTTCATTTGAATTGTGGCACTACACTTAGAGAAAGGATTGATCGCTAATGGCACATACACCTTTTGGATATGCAATAGTAAACGGAAAAATTGAAGTTCACGCCAAAGAAGCTGAGCAATTAAAGCTTTTAATCGCATCATACTTATCGGGCCAATCTTTAGCTAATGCAGCAAGGGAATCTGGTATTAATCGGTCACATGGCGGAATTACTAGAATATTAACAGATGAAAGGTATCTGGGAAATGAAATATTTCCTAGCTTAATTTCAAAAGAGCAATTTGAAAAATTGAAAGAAGAAAGGTTTAAACGAGCGAAGAAGCTAGGTCGATTAAATAGAACAAAAGAGAAAGAATCATTTACACCACCATTCGCATTTACAATCGGAAAAGTGGAGGATAAATACGACAATCCCATTAAACAAGCAGAATATGTATATAGCTTAATAAAAGAAGAGGTGACTTAAAATGACCTTAGCAAGAAGCGTAACCGTTATCCCAGCGAGAAGAAGAACAAGAAATATTGATGCAGAGGAAAAGAAAAAATTAAAAGTGGCAGCTTATTGTCGGGTATCAACGGATAGCGAAGAACAAGCAACTAGTTATGAAGTTCAAGTGGAACACTACACTACCTATATTCAGAACAATCCTGAATGGGAACTTGCAGGAATCTATGCAGACGATGGCATATCTGGAACAAACACAAAAAAGCGTGAGCAGTTTAATAAAATGATTGAAGATAGCATGAATGGAAAAATCGACATGATTATTACAAAATCCATCAGTCGATTTGCGAGAAACACGCTGGACTGTTTAAAATACATCAGGCAATTAAAAGATAAAGAAATACCTGTGATTTTTTGAAAAAGAAAACATCAATACAATGGATGCAAAAGGTGAAATTATGCTCACCATCATGGCATCCCTAGCACAACAAGAAAGTCAGTCACTTAGCCAAAACGTAAAACTAGGAATACAATACCGATACCAGCAAGGTGAGGTGCAAGTGAACCATAATCGCTTTCTAGGCTATACAAAAGATGAACATAACAGATTAGTCATCAATCCAGAACAAGCAAAAATCGTTAAACGAATTTACCGAGAATATTTAGAAGGGGCCAGTTTGGTTCAAATTGCACGTGGACTTGAAGCGGATGAAATACTTACCGCAGCTAAACGATCTAAGTGGCGGCCAGAGTCGATTAAAAAGATTCTCCAAAACGAAAAGTATATCGGGGATGCATTACTTCAAAAGACATATACTGTAGATTTCTTAACCAAGAAGCGAGTTGTAAATAACGGACATGTCCCTCAATATTATGTTGAAAATAACCACGAACTAATCATTCCAAGAGAGATTTACCTACAAGTTCAAGAAGAAATGATGCGAAGGGCAAATATTCGAAACGGAAAAACTGGAAAGAAACGAGTGTATAGCAGCAAGTATGCCTTGTCGAGCATTGTCTTTTGCAAAGAATGTGAAGATGTTTTCCGAAGGGTACATTGGAATAACCGAGGATACAGATCTATCGTGTGGCGATGCGTTAGCAGGCTAGAAAGAAAAACACATCTTTGCAATGCAGAAACAATCAGAGAAGATGAACTACACCAAGTCATAGTACAAGCCATTAATGAAGTCTTGGGCAACAAAGATAATTACTTAGAAATATTAATAGAAAATATTGAAACAGTTTTGAATGAAAATGCGGATAAACCAACAACTGATATTGACGAAAAGTTAGAAGAACTTCAAATGGAACTGCTGAGGCTCGCAAATTCAAAAGAAGACTACGATGATGTAGCGGAAGAAATATACCGATTGCGGGAACTGAAGCAAGAAGTCATGTTGAAAAATGCAGCGCGAGAAGGACTTAGACAGCGGATTGAAGAAATGACAAAATTTTTAAAAGAGCAACCACAGCAACTTGAAGCGTATGACGACTTATTAGTAAGGAGATTGATTGAAAAAATAATGATACATGAAAGACAATTAACAATTGAATTTAAGTCAGGAATTGAAATTATCAAAGAAGTATAATCTGAATACCCAACGAGCCCATGTCGGAAAAGGCATGGGCTTTTATTTATATTAAATTGACCGAAGATTCATGCCCATATACAATAATGTAAAGGGGAGTGATATCAGATGACGGATGCGAAGAAAGCGTATGATCAAATATCTGAATTTATTAGCAATGATAATGAGAAATCACTTTTGTTACGTGGTATAGCTGATACTGAAAAGCATCAGGTGTTATTAAAGGCTCTTAACAAACATGGTAATTTGAAAGGTATAATACTCCTTATCCATACAGCGAGAGATGGAATGAAAAACTTTTTCAGGTGGGCAGAGCTATTTAAAGTAAAAGTGCCAAAAAAATACGGAGAGGCTATGAAATTATCTAATCTAACACTTTACTTTGATAATCTCACTACTAAAAGTTATAGTGGAAAATATGATAATTATGAGTTTGATTTTATGATTATATGGCCAATTCAAAGTGTTACTAAAAATGAAGATGAAATCCAAATGATTAAAGAACTGACAAAGCGTCAGAAAACTAAAAAAATAATTTATTTAACTATTAAAGAGCCTTGGTACAATCCAGATGCCTTCGCAGAATTTGCTGATAGGGTTGTTCAGTTAGATTGTGAGGATGATAATCCCAAAGAATATAAAAGGATACTAGATGTCTATAAGGATGATATGGATAGGCATAGAAGAATGTAAGTTCTTTGTGCGATATTTTTTTAAGGTCTGACAGGGGAAAAAGTATATAAGGGTGAGTTGTTAAAGATATGGATAAGATGATACAGAGAATTTGGCAATATTCTAATTACTACGGTGACATGTTAGCAACAGCAGTCCGATTACATAATGAGGGAGAAGATTATGCAGCTACATTAGTTTTGTACAATGCAACGGAGCTTATTTGCAAGTCCGTAAGAGAAAATTATAACCAAAATTTTTCGCAGGATTTATCCCACTTACAAAAGAATGGTTTGTTGTCTGAAGATGATTATGAATTCCTTTCAAACAATGAATTCGGTGTGAGAGGTATTAGAAATAAAATGATGCACAGAGATGCCTATCAATTCTGTTTAGAAGATTCTGAGGGAATTGTTCTTCCGTTTGCAGATGATGGAACTTGGGAGATTATTTTTGATAATTATGGACCTAGGATAATTAAAATATTATACAGTATTATAAATGAAAGTTAAAATTGCTGTAGATAAGGTGGAGGAGTTTTGTTTTTATCAAAATATAAATTAAAAGGTAGTGAACAATGCCCATGTGGTAGCAATAAAAGTTTTCAAGAATGCTGTAAGGGAAAAGAGTCATTGATAATAAAACCTTCTAAAAAACCAGCTGAAGTTCTGATAATGGAAAAAATGAGATCTTCGATGAAGAAGAGTTGTATGCATCCGGATAAAGAAAAATGCAAAGGTAGAATCAAAGAGGCTCATGCACTACAGAATAACAAAATTATTTCTTTATTAGCAGGTTCAGAACGTCATGTATACATGTTAAACACAAAAAAGCAACCTCTCCTTATCCCTTTAGATAATGGTGAAGTAGTACCTATAGTGGAGATGAGTAAAGTCAGCGCAAATGACGCAACTACGGAAACTTGTTTCTGTGATTATCATGATAATGTAGCATTTTCTGTTATAGAAAAAGGGGCTCCTGATCTTGATGAAACAAGTGAAAAAATGAAATTTGTTTATGCATATAAAGCTTTTATTTTTGAATATTACAAGCAAATGATGGCATTTGATATATTTCAAAATAATTTTAAAGAAAATTCGACTGCTTTTCAATCTCCAGAAATGATTGGAATGTACAGAATGTTTCAGCTTAAGAAAAAGGAATTTGAACCTGTGAAGCAGCATTATGATAGGCAATTAATGAGCAATACTTTCGAAGGTATTACAACTTGTGTAATAAGGGTTCCAGAACAAATAAAGTTTGCTGGCTATGCGTACATTGCTCCTGACTACGATTTAAATGGTAAAAGAATTAAACATACAATAAAAGGAATTATGCATAGAATTGCAATTACTACTTTTCCAGAGAAGACGCAATCGTGGCTGCTGTTAAGTTGTCTTGAATCAGAGAAGTATATTTATGACAAATTGTTTGATCAGCTTGAAACAGCTTCCATAGATAAACTTAAGTTTTATATAAATATGGTTTTACCTTTGTATTCTGAGAATATGGTACTTAACCCTTCATTATGGAAAGCGTGGGATGAAGAAACACAGATGGCTTACACATATTATGCAAATATCCATGGTCCAGAAGCATTGCGAATTGGAATGGGTATCGGATTTGGATTAAAGAATGCTGCAAGAGACAAATCTGGTAAGGCTTATGAGCAAGCACCAAAAATCAATTTATTTTTGTGATTTAGTCGATATGTTTCCTGTCTGCAATAGTGTAAATATTTATCCTACTATGAAACAGACTCGACTATATTGTGCACAGATTGTCGGATAGAAAAACGCACCCTTTGATAATGTTGATGATGAAAGGAGGTTGTTCAATGGATTCTTTAAGAAGTATGAATAATGCATTGGCATATATTGAAGAGCACTTAACAGAGGAAATTGACTATAGTGAAGTATCTAAAATTGCTTACTGTTCAGAGTATCATTTTAAGCGGATGTTTTCTTTTTTAGCAGGCATAAGTTTATCAGAATATATTCGGAGAAGAAGACTGTCGTTGGCTGCAATTGATTTGAAAGATAAGGATTTGAGAATAATTGATGTAGCCGTCAAATATGGCTATAATTCGGCTGATTCATTTTCCCGTGCTTTTCATTCCCTGCATGGTATTCTCCCTTCTGAGGCAAGGAGTGAGAATACACAATTAAAAGCCTATCCACGAATGACCTTTCAATTATCAATTAAAGGAGGATGCGAAATGAACTATCGTATTGTTGAGAAAGGACCTTTTAAGTTAGTAGGATTTAAGAAGAGAGTCCCAATTATTTTTGAAGGTGTCAATCCAGAGATTGCACAAATGACCGAACTTTTAACACCGGAGGTTATTAAACAATTAAAAGCAATCTCAAATGTAGAACCAATGGGTATTATTAGTGCTTCCACTAATTTTTCAGAAGAAAGAATGGAAGAAAAGGGCGAGTTGGATCATTACATCGGGGTAGTAACTTCAGGTGATGAAACAGCAGAATTTGATGTATTAAAAATTGATGCTTGTACCTGGGCAGTATTTGAATCGATTGGACCATTCCCAAAGACACTTCAAAATGTATGGGGTAGAATATACTCAGAGTGGTTTCCGTCTTCAAGTTATGAGTTAGTTGAAGGTCCAGAAATTTTGTGGAACGAGAGTCCAGACACTGGAAATCCAAAGTATCGAAGCGAAATCTGGATTCCGGTAAAGAAAAAAGACTATTAATTACACCGATTTTTATGATTGAGGGCACTCCTAGCAAGAGTGCCCTTTTCGTAAACGGTACGATTGGTGGATATGTTCCCACGAACGTACAAATAAGTCGATATGTTCCCGCATACGACCATTTTGCTGAAAATCGCAAATACATCAATTCTATCAACTCGTCCCATGTGGAGTGTGTATCGTTGCTACAAAGAGAAACTATATAGAAATCCTTAATTTTAAACACTTTCACAAGCATTTCGTGTTTGTAGGAGAAGGTGAAAAAACGAGAAATAAAGTACTGAAAAACCACATTACCGTTTCAGTGGTAATTGATCTGGGGTGTGGGAACACACTAGAATAAAAACATTGTAAGGCGTTCAAATAAAATGAACGTCTTTTTTTTACGCCTAAAAACGGAGAATAGAAGGTGGAGTATGACAAAACTAACTTTAGGAAGTTTATTTGATGGTATTGGTGTATTTCCATTAGCTGCTTCTCGTTACGGGATTCAACCAGTATGGGCAAGTGAAATTGAAAAGGCTCCCATTTCTATTACGAAACGACATTTTCCTAACATACATCATTTGGGAGATATTACAAAAGTAAATGGTGGAGAAATACCACCTGTTCATATCATTACATTTGGTTCCCCTTGTCAGAACTTATCCAATATTGGTAAACGAGAAGGTCTTACAGGAAGTCAATCTAGTTTATTTTATCATGCAATACGAATTATTGAAGAAATGAGGTGTGCAACGAATGGAACATATCCAGTTATCGCTGTTTGGGAAAACGTCATGGGAGCTTTTTCATCAAATAACAGGCTGGATTTTAAGACCGTGCTTGAATCGTTCACAAATACCGAAATTCCAATGCCTAATTCTCAAGTCTGGGCGAACGCTGGAATGGTCCGAGGGAATGATGTTGATATCGCCTGGCGATTGTTGGATGCCCGATATTGGGGAAAGCCCACACTCGCTCAAAGAAGAAGACGTATCTTCCTCGTGGCAGATTTTGGAGGATCACGTGCCACAGAAATATTATTTAAAGCCCGCGATTTGCAATCGGTTTTTACGTCTTGCGGAGAGAGCAGGCTGTCCTCCACCATTGCCAGTAGAATATCTACTCGAAAAGCAAGGGGGAAAATACCCATCATCCGTCCCTTTCAAGAACGACGTATGCGAAGTACAGCCAAAGAAAAAAATGAAAAAGGATTTCATAGAAGTTTCGGAAAAACAGGAGATCCTTTCCCCACTTTACTTGCGGGATCCGTAAATTATTTTACATTTTGGTACGAAGGAGAAGAGAAAGAAGGATTTATTCGCCAACTTACTCCATTAGAATGTGAACGTTTGATGGGATTACCAGAAGGATGGACAACCCTTGGAAATAAAAATGAAGCTATAAGTGATTATGCTAGATATAAAGCAATTGGAAATGCGATTGCTGTACCATGTGCCGAATACATTATGGCTGGTATTGCAGAAGTTTTATAAATAGAACTAAACTACCGTGTGACAAAGTCATTCTGTCATGCTTTTTTAATGCCTAAAATAAGGTGGTGTGTAATTTATATGGAAGAAAATGAAGCAAAAGTGATGGATTGGATTGACGATCATTTTATTTTAAGTGAGATAGAGATTGAAGACTTTCCGTTTTTTCCTCACGGGAAATTGGTGCGTGATAAAAATGAAGAAACAATGATTGTCTTTTGGTGTGTGATTTATGGACGTGTAGATTATCGTTTGCAAGAAGCATGAAAAATGATTTACTAATGACCATTTTCTGCAATTCTCCCATCTTTATGATACTGATCTTGTAGGATAAATAAAATATTAGATTTTATTACTTTTGAAGTAGGAACTTTTTGAATATTTAGTTCTCTATATGGACTTGTTAGATTTTTCCTATAGAATAGTAGATAATCAATATATTAGAAATAAAAATAGAGGGGGAGTAAATTGATAGAAAAAGTTAAGATTAAGGAAGTTGCTTCCTATGATTCTGCAGGAATTGATATTAATTTAGGGAAAATTAATTATATTTATGGAAGTAATGGTACAGGTAAGACTACTATCTCTGAACTACTTCGAGATAGCGATAATCAGAAGTTTTCTTCCTGTAACATTAAATGGATACCAGGTAGTCCCAACTATAATATATTTGTTTATAATAGACATTTTGTCGATGAAAACTTCGATATTCGTAATGACATAAAGGGAATTTTTACTTTAGGCAAAGAGTCTACTGATATTTTGACTTCAATAGATCGGAAAAAGAAAGAAGCAGATAAACACGGAGAGAAAATTGGGAATTTAGAAATAAATATAAAGAAGAAAGAAGAAAAAATAGAAAGCTTACAAACAATTTTTTTAGATTATTGTTGGGATTTAAAACAAAAATATGATGGAGTCTTTGAGAACGCATTTACTGGTCTTCGTAGTAATAAAAAGAGATTCATGGAAAAATGTTTGGATGAGGCAATAAATAACAACAATGAATTATATGCATATGAAGGGTTAGTAGAAAGAGTAGATTCCGTCTTTAAAAACACTCGTGAAAGAATCGAGTTAATTCCAGAGATATATTATGATAATTCGATAGAGGATCAAGCAATATTTCAAACAAAAATAATAGGTAAAAAGGATATTGATATTGCTAGACTAATATCTGAGTTAAATATCAGTGACTGGGTGCAACAAGGAAAAAGACATTTAGAAGAAACTGATGATATATGTCCATTTTGTCAACAAGAATTACCTGTTGGATTTGAAGAAAAGTTAAATGAATACTTTGATGAAACATACACCGAACAAATACAAAATTTAAACCTTGCTATAGAAAAATATAAAAAAGAAACAGTTGGCTTTATTGAAAAATATAATTTTCTTGGAACTGAAGAAGTACGTTTTATTGATAATGAAAAAATAGCCTCCTTATTTGAAGTTATAACCTCTACTTATAAGGAAAATATTCAGTTGTTAGAAAAAAAGAAAAATGAACCAAGTAGAGAAATTAAGTTAAATTCAATAACAAGTTACTTTGAACAAATAAAATCAGAAGTTAAGGAAACAAATCTTCAAATAGCAGAGTTTAATAAAATAACTGATAATATAAAAGAGGAAAGTGGTAGGCTAAAAAAAGATATCTGGAGATTTATTGTAGAGGAGAACAAGAATAATTATAAAAATTATACTAATGACTTTAAAAGAGAGAACAATGCAATAGAGGGAATGAAAAGAAGTTTGGAAGAACAAACGGGTTATAAAAAGGCACTAGAGGCAGAGGCAATTGAACTTCAAAATCAACTTACAAGTGTCTTACCTTCTATAAATGAAATTAATATGCTTCTTAAGTCTTTCGGTTTTACAAACTTCCTACTGGCTGAGTCTGATGAAAAAGGAAATTACAAAATTGTAAGGGATAATGGTGAAGATGCAAATGAAACGTTAAGTGAAGGAGAGAAAACTTTTATTACCTTCTTGTATTTTTATCAACTTATTAATGGTAGCAATGATCAGGATAAAGTTAATACATCAAGAATCGTTGTGATTGACGATCCTATTTCCAGTCTTGACAGCAACATATTATTTATAGTAAGCAACTTAATAAACAATCTAAAGCAAAAGATTAGAGACAATGATTCAAACTTCAAACAATTGATAATTCTGACGCATAATGTTTATTTTCATAAGGAAATCTCATTTAATAAATCTCATGGTAATAAAAAGTTACGTGATGAGACTTTTTGGATTATAAGGAAAAACAATAATGTATCCCACATATGTGAATATGAAGAAAATCCTATTAAAAATTCATATGAGTTGCTTTGGAAAGAATTAAAAGAAAATCCGAACTCAATTACTATCCCAAACATAATGAGAAGAATATTGGAGAATTATTACAAATTCTTCGGTAATATTGATGTTAATGAAATTATTGAAAAATTTCCGGATGAAGATAAGGTAGTTTGTAATTCTTTGCTTTTTTGGGCTAATGACGGATCTCATTATGTAAATGACGATTTATATGTGGACAATAATCAAGAGTTGAATAAAACTTTCTTCAACGTATTTAAGAGGATATTCATAAATTCTAGGCATGAAGCTCACTTTAATATGATGATGGGATTCACCGAGTGTGAAATTGCGGAAAAACAACCTGCCAAGAATGAGTTTCAAGAGGCATTGGTGCAAGTTGCGGCTAGTCAGGAATAATGGGATTTGAGGTTCTAGTAAACTGCTCTTAGAGAACATGATACAAATGTTAACGTAACATAGAGAATTAAACATTGAGAAATGAAAACTAAGTGCAATGCCATGCTCAATACCATCTATACTCTCTTAAAAGGATATATACTAAATTTGAATATACAATTTAAATGAAGAGATATTGTTTTAAAGCAATATCTCTTTTTTCATTTGTTATCATGTCATATTTTATAAATGTGGCATTTTTTAATGTTTTTTAAGTATACGAGGGGGGGTTATCATGAAACGCTATTACGTTCGTTCACCAACGGATAAATTATTTACACTAATGCTTTGAAATGATAAATCTATTGTATAGAAAGGAAAATGCAAAATGGAGTTAAAACATGTCATTCCAAATATGGAGAAAACATTTGGAAATTTAGAATACGCAGGAGAAGGCAAAGTCGAGCAACGTCGTATTAATGGGCGTATGACAACATTGTCACGCAGTTACAATCTATATTCCGATATTCAACGGGCAGATGATATTGAGGTAATCTTGCCACAAGAAGCTGGAGAGAAGTTCTTTGAACATGAAGAAAAAGTAAAGTTAGTTAATGCAAAAATTACCGCAGAAGGTTATAAAATTGGTGAACGTGGTTTCACGAAATACATTTTACATGCTGACGATATGGTCAAAGCATAAGGAGGAAAAAACATGAGATTAGCGGAAGGAATTGTGATTGATAAAGAAAAGACATTCGGATTACTAAAGTTTTCTTCATTACGTCGGGAAGTCTTTTTACAAAATGAAGATGGTACGGTATCAACAGAAGTAAAAGAACGCACATATGATTTAAAGTCTCGTGAACAAGGGCGCATGATTCAAGTAAGCATTCCTGCTTCCGTTCCATTAAAAGACTTTGATTATAATGCAGAAGTAGAACTCATTAATCCTGTCGCAGATACAGTCGCAAATGCAACTTTTCGTGGTGCGGATGTGGATTGGTATATCAAGGCAGATGACTTGGTTTTAAAAGGGAAAACAGCGTCGCCAGGCACTAACACTCAAAAATCCACTCCATCCAAAGATAAATAATGAAATTATACCGAAAAAGAGGGAAGCGAATCCGACCAAGTGACGCCTCTCTCTTTTTTCAATTTATCTTTTTTGGATTGTTTGGTGTATGGCTAGTTTTCTTTATACCTTTTCATGTAAAGTTTTTACTTTCGACAACGTGGGAAGTTGATCCATTTCAAACTCACTTTATAAGTACGTATGGATTTACTTCCCTAATTATTAGTTTGATATTGGTGGCAATCTGTGCATTTGTTTACTATCGGTATCGTTATAACCATCTAAAACAATTGATGCATCGACAAAAGCTCGCAAAGATGATTTTAGATAATCAATGGTATGAAACAAAACAAGTGATGAATGAAGGATTTTTCAAAGATATCCCATCTAGTAAGGCGAAGGAAAAAATGACTCATTTTCCAAAGATGTATTATCGGTATGAAAAAGGCATGATTCATATTCAAGTAGAAATAACACTGGGTAAATATCAAGAGCCATTGTTAAATTTAGAAAAGAAGCTAGAAAGTGGCTTGTATTGTGAATTAGTGTCAAAAGAATTACATGATTCCTATGTAGAGTATGTGCTTTTTTATGATATGATTGCGAACCGTATTTCGATTGATGAAGTCATTGCGCAAAACGGTCGTTTAAAGCTCATGAAATCAATGGATTGGGAATACGATCAGCTGCCACATATGTTGATTGCTGGCGGAACAGGTGGCGGAAAAACCTATTTTATTCTTACGTTGATTGAAGCACTTTTAAAAACCAATGCGAAGTTGTATATTTTAGATCCGAAAAATGCTGATTTAGCCGATCTAAGTACTGTCATGCCTGATGTCTATTATAAAAAGGAAGACATGATGGCAAGTATTGACCAATTTTATGAAGATATGATGGCTCGAAGTGAAGAAATGAAACAAATGCAGGGATATAAAACAGGAGAAAACTATGCTTATTTGGGTTTACCTCCCCACTTTTTAGTTTTTGACGAGTACGTTGCATTTATGGAAATGCTTGCTTCTAAAGAAAGTACGGCTGTATTAACGAAGCTAAAACAGATTGTGATGTTAGGACGTCAAGCCGGTTTCTTTCTTATTCTCGCTTGTCAGCGGCCAGATGCAAAATATTTAGGGGATGGGATTCGTGATCAATTTAATTTTCGGGTTGCTTTAGGAAGAATGTCCGAACTAGGATATGGCATGATGTTTGGATCGGACGTCCAAAAACAATTTTTCTTAAAACAGATTAAAGGACGTGGGTATGTCGACAAAGGAGATAATGTCATTACCGAATTTTACACACCACTTGTGCCAAAGAATCATGACTTTTTAAAAGAGATAGAGAAACTAGCTCAATGAAGGCTGCCCAGTGCGGCGGCGTGCGAAGCGTAAGCCGCTGTGCTGGGCAAAGCCTGCGTGGCGACAGCCACGCTTTACCCCCCGTTTCTAACAGGGGGGTAGAAAAACAATAAGAAACTGTTTCAAAAGTCCAAAAACCCTTGTGCATCAAGGGTTTAGGTCATATTACGAAGATGTCAGCTTTTATCCTTTAGTTGACATCTTTTTTGTGTTGGGAGGAATGCATATGAATGAAGTACCTTGGTATCAACAATTAAAAGAAAAACGATTGGCATACGGCGTATCGCAAAACAAATTAGCGGTACATGTAGGAATTTCAAGGCAATATATTAGTGAGATTGAAACAGGAAAAATTACACCGACTCAAACGTTACAACAGGCGATGTTCGATATATTAGAACAATTTAATCCAGAAGCACCTTTGGAAATTTTATTTGATTACGTGCGAATACGTTTTTTAACAACGAACCCGAAGCCAGTTATTGAAGAAATCTTACGATTGAAAATGGAGTATATGATCCATGAAGATTATGCGTTTTATTCTTACTTGGAACAATATGTTTTTGGTGACATTGTCGTTATGGTTTCGCCTGATGAAGATAAAGGTTGTTTACTTGAACTCAAAGGTAAGGGTTGTCGTCAATTTGAAAACTTTTTATTAGCCCAGCAACGTACATGGTTTGATTTCTTTATGGATGTATTCCGTGTGAATGGTGTCTTTAAACGAGTTGACCTAGCAATCAATGATAGGACAGGCATATTGGATATTCCATTTTTGACGAACAAATGTAGAAATGAAGAATGTATTTCTGTGTTTCGTAGCTTTAAAAGTTATCGTTCTGGCGAATTAGTTCATGGAGAAGAAAAACGGGATATGGGAAATACGTTATATATTGGTTCCTTGAAAAGTGATGTGTATTTTTGTGTGTATGAAAAAGATTACGAACAATACGTGAAACATGGCGCATCACTTGAAGATACGGACATTAAAAATCGGTTTGAAATTCGATTGAAAAATGATCGTGCTTATCATGCAGTTGTTGATTTAATGACCTACGAAGATGCGGGACGAACAGCCTTTTCCATTATTAACCGATATATTCGATTTGTTGATAAAGATGAGAAAAAACGGCGAAGTAGTTGGCCAATGAATGCAGAGTGGCAGCGTTTTTTAGATTTAGGTGAAAACAGAAGAATTTATTTAACAACAAAACCTGAACCTTACACATTCGATAAAACACTTAGATGGTTGGCACGTCAAGTAGCCCCTACTTGGAAACTGGCAACTAAACTAGATGAAATCAATCAAACAACTGTGATTAAAGATATGCTGGATCAAGCGAAGTTAACCAAACGACATCAACAATTATTGATGCAACAGGCACTTGAAACAGAAGATGTTATTAAATGATAGATTGAAGGGTTTCCATGAAAATC
The DNA here is from genome assembly GCF_014635565.1 of Phocicoccus schoeneichii. GTDB lineage: Bacteria > Bacillota > Bacilli > Staphylococcales > Salinicoccaceae > Phocicoccus > Phocicoccus schoeneichii. The sequence continues at coordinate 51,447 of NZ_BMDB01000004.1, read as the reverse complement.
ATCAAATTTATTTTTATTGCCATCATAGGTGGTATTATTTTATGGTTTATCGAATGCATGCGTCAAGTGACAAAATATTAGTAGATGGAAGGAGAAATGAATAATGAACTTTGGACAAAATTTGTATAACTGGTTTTTAAGTAATGCACAATCGTTGGTGTTAATGGCAATCGTTGTAATTGGTATTTATTTAGGCTTTAAACGAGAGTTCTCTAAATTGATAGGTTTTTTAATTGTTGCTTTAGTTGCGGTAGGGTTGGTATTTAATGCAAGTGGAGTGAAAGATGTATTGTTAAACTTATTCAATCGTATTATTGGAGCGTGATATATGGATTGGTTTATTAAAATAGTAGAATCTTTATTCTGAATGTTGTAGTTAGATTTAGAGAACGGGGGATGATACAATAGGCTTAAAATGGAAAGGTCTTGGTAAATTTGACGAATAAGAAAACGAAAATACGTTTTAATAAATTGCCGTGTCTATTAAAGGACATGGAGAAAAAACAGTGGATGATAGATTCTTTTATCTTTGAATATAAAACTGAACAATACATTGTTATATTAACTTTGTATAATGAAAAGGAAAGAAAACCAAATCAGCATGCTAAAGCTAAAGTAGAATTTGTAAAAGATAACAATACGGAACATTCAATTAAAGGATTTATTGACTTTTATGAAGTTTATTTTGATGATTTTAAAGAATTTTGTGATTTTTTTGGTGTGGAAAATAGAAATATGGGGAGAGATTTATTTGTAGATTTTGCCAATATTTTCTCTGAATTTATACCTGAAGAAAAAATCATAAAGAAAAGTGATAGGATACAAAAAATAATTGGTAGTCGTGCAGAAGGGAATAATCCAAAAGCAGTGTATTGTTATGAGGTTCGTCGTAATGGCAAAAAAGCTGATGGAACATTGAAAAAGCGTAGTATTGCTAATAGTAATAAAGCAGAAATGCTTCGACCAGAACTATATGAAACATTTCGTAATGATACTAATTTGAGCTTTTACTTTTCAACAGAAAAAGCTGACTGTAAAAGCGACTTAGAAATTAAGCGGGCATTTGCAAAGAGATAAAATGAATTTTCCAGTGGACATTTATTGTCTGCTGTTTTTTTATGCCTATTTTTAACAAAAAGGATGTGAAAACTGATGGACATGCAAGTATATATCGCCAATCTCGGAAAATATAATGAGGGCGAATTGGTTGGAGATTGGTTTACCCCACCAATCGATATGGAAGAAGTGAAAGAACGCATCGGTTTAAATAGTGAATATGAAGAATACGCCATACATGATTACGAATTACCATTTGAAATTGGTGAATACACCCCAATTTCTGAAATCAATCGGTTATGTGCCATGGTAGAAAATTTAGAAGGCTCACCAATTTACCATGAACTATCTGAAATTCAAGGCTACTGGTTTGATAGCTTAGAAGAATTGCTAGAGAATCAAGATGATATTATCTGTTATACAGATTGTGAAGATATGGAAGATGTGGCTCGTTACTATGTTGAAGAAACGGGTATGCTTGGTGAGGTACCTACTAATTTACAGAATTATATCGATTATCAAGCACCTGGAAGAGATTTAGAAATAAACGGGAGTTTTCTCGTTACGTCACATGGTGTATTTGAATATGTTGGATAAGTAAATATAAAAATGCGAAAACAGTCTGTGTATAATATGCAGGCTGTTTTTTCTTGAAAGGAGAACTTATGAAAAAATTAAAAAGTTATACCCGTATTTGGTCGGTTGAAAAAGTCATTTATGCAATCAATGATTTTCGCTTGCCCTTTCCCGTCACATTTAATCAAATGTCGTGGTTTGTACTTTCGCTTCTGCTTGTCATGTTACTTGGGAATCTTCCCCCGCTCTCATTGATTAATGGAGCACTATTAAAATATGTTGGAATTCCTGTTGGCTTAACATGGTTTATGAGTCAAAAAACATTTGATGGCAAAAAGCCATATAGCTTTCTGAAATCCGTCATCACTTACTTTTTTCGTCCTAAAATAACTTATGCAGGGAAGCCAATTAAATTACAACATGTGAAAGTGAATGAAAGTATTACAGCTGTAAGGAGTGAAATCCATGCGTTATCCGATTAAATATATGGAAAATAATCTTGTCTTTAACCGTGATGGAGAATGCTTTGCCTATTATGAATTGCTTCCCTATAATTATTCCTTTTTATCACCAGACGAAAAAATACAAGTACATGATCATTTTCGCCAATTGATTGCACAAAATCAAGACGGAAAAATTCATGCTCTACAAATTAGTACGGCCAGTAGTATTCGTTCTGTTCAAGAGCGTAGTAAAGATTTAGTTACTGGTCGATTAAAAGACGTTGCTTATGCACGAATTGACGATCAAACGGAAGCGCTTGTTTCGATGATCGGGGAACATCAAGTAGACTATCGTTTCTTTATTGGTTTTAAACTGCTCTTGAATGAAGAAGAGGTTAGTATGAAATCTATGGGGAAATCGATTAAAAATTCACTATCTTCTTTTGTTCGTGATGTGAACCATCATTTAATGGGTGATTTTGTGTCCATGCCTCATGATGAAATGAGACGTTTCTCTAAAATGGAGTCTTTACTGCAAAACAAAATTTCAAGACGTTTCAAAATCCGTCCTTTAGAGAAAAATGATTTTGGTTATTTAATTGAACATCTACATGGTCAATCAGATGTTGCTTATGAGGACTATGACTACGTGCTTCCACTGAAAAAGTTAAATCATGAAACTTTAGTGAAACACTATGACATTATTAAGCCAACACGTTGTTTAATAGAAGAAAATCAACGTTATTTAAAAATCGAACAAGAAGAACAGACAACATATGTTGCCTATTTTACGATCAATTCAATTGTTGGTGATTTGGAGTTTCCATCAGATGAAATCTTTTATTATCAACAACAACAATTCACTTTCCCCATAGATACATCCATGAATGTGGAAATCGTGACGAATAAAAAAGCATTATCAACTGTGCGCAATAAGAAAAAAGAACTGAAAGATTTAGATGATCATGCGTGGGAATCCAACAATGAAACAGGAAGCAATGTGTTAGAAGCCTTGGAACAAGTGAATGAATTAGAAGATGTACTTGATCAAAGTAAAGAATCGATGTACAAGTTAAGTTATGTCATTCGCGTATCTGCTTCTACTTTAGATGAACTGAAACAACGGTGTAATGAAGTGAAAGATTTTTATGATGATTTAAACGTAAAACTTGTTCGCCCATTTGGCGATATGATTGGTTTACACAGTGAATTTATTCCTGCCAGTAAACGATATATGAATGATTATATTCAGTATGTTACATCTGACTTTTTAGCTGGACTTGGATTTGGTGCTACACAAATGCTTGGTGAAACAGAAGGGATTTATTTTGGTTACAACTTGGATACAGGAAGAAATGTATATCTCAATCCTAGTTTAGCGAGTCAAGGGGTCAAAGGTTCAGTCACAAATGCCTTGGCTTCTGCTTTCTTAGGTTCACTTGGTGGTGGGAAATCTTTTTCCAACAATCTACTGGTCTATTATGCTGTTCTTTTCGGAGGACAAGCACTCATCGTTGATCCAAAGGCAGAACGTGGCAACTGGAAAGAAACATTGCCTGAAATGGCACATGAAATAAATATTGTTAATTTAACAAGTGATGATTCAAACAAAGGACTACTTGATCCCTTTGTCATTATGAAAAAGAAAAAGGATTCAGAAAGTCTTGCGATTGATATTCTCACCTTTCTCACGGGTATATCGAGTCGGGATGGGGATAAATTTCCTGTATTGCGACGTGCGATTCGTGCCGTTGGTCAACAGGAAGAACGGGGCTTGCTTCTTGTGATTCATGAATTAAGAAGTGATCCTAATCCATTAGCTGGTCCGATTGCGGACCATATTGAAAGTTTTACGGACTATGATTTCGCTCACCTTCTATTTTCAGATGGAACGGTGAAAAATTCGATTAGTTTAGAGAAACAGTTAAACATTATTCAAGTAGCTGATTTGGTGTTACCTGATGCGGAAACTAGTTTTGAAGAATACACAACAATGGAACTCCTTAGTGTTGCGATGTTGATTGTAATTTCTACCTTCGCATTAGACTTTATCCATTCTGATCGAAGCATATTTAAAATTGTTGATTTGGATGAAGCTTGGAGTTTCCTGCAAGTCGCACAAGGGAAAACACTCTCGAATAAATTAGTTCGTGCAGGACGTGCGATGAATGCGGGCGTATATTTTGTAACACAAAACGCAGATGATTTAACCGATGAAAAACTAAAAAATAATATCGGTGTGAAGTTTGCCTTTCGTTCTAGGGATATTAATGAAATTAAAAAGACCTTGGAGTTTTTTGGCGTCGATAAAGAAGATGAAGGCAATCAAAGGCGACTTCGTGAATTAGAAAATGGTCAATGCTTGATCCAAGATTTATATGGACGGGTTGGGATTATTCAAGTCCATCCTGTTTTTGAAGATTTATTTGATGCATTCGATACTCGACCACCTACAAATGAAAAAGAAACGAGGTGACAATGTGAACAAACAAAAACTAAAAAAGATAATTTTAACGGTAGTGCTGATTAGTGCTGCCGTTTTTCTATGTCTTCTTTTACTCGGCACTTTCGCAAATGCTGCGGGATTAGTTGATGATACGGTATCAGAAGATAACTTGTATTCTCTTTATCCATTAGACCATTACCAACTCGATTTTTATGTGGATACAGGTTGGGATTGGCTGCCGTGGAACTGGAATGATGGAATTGGTAAACAAGTCATGTATGGACTCTACATGATTACCAATTTCATCTGGATTATTAGCTTGTATTTGTCCAATGCGACAGGGTATTTAATCCAACAAGCTTACTCACTCGATTTCATTTCACAAACGGCAGATGCCATCGGAAAAAACATGCAAACATTAGCTGGGATTACCGCAAATGGGTTTAGTAGTTCAGGTTTTTATGTTGGTTTCTTGCTTCTGTTTATTTTAGTCATTGGGATTTACGTGGCTTATACAGGTTTAATGAAGCGAGAAACGACGAAAGCCATTCGAGCGATTCTGAACTTTTTAGTCGTGTTTATTTTGTCGGCTTCTTTTATTGCCTATGCTCCAACGTATATTACTAAAATCAATAACTTTTCTGCTGATATTAGTCAAGCAAGCTTGGACTTAGGAACAAAAATTTTGATGCCGAATTCGAGTAGTCAGGGAAAAGATAGTGTCGATTTGATACGGAATAACCTCTTTTCCATTCAAGTGGAGCAACCTTGGATGTTGTTGCAATTTGATGATTCGGATAAAGAAACGATTGGAGAAGATCGAGTTGAGACGTTAGTTTCGATTAGTCCAGATGCTAATAACGGAAAAGATCGTGAAGATGCGGTTAAAGCAGAAATTGAAGATCATGACAATAAAAATTTAACGATTACGAAGACCACTACACGTTTAGGAATGGTCTTCTTTTTATTTCTATTCAATATCGGGATTTCCGTTTTTGTGTTTCTTTTAGCGGGAATTATGATCTTCTCGCAAATTTTGTTTATTATCTATGCGATGTTTTTGCCCATTAGTTTTTTACTTTCCATGATACCGACTTTCGAAAACATGGGAAAACAGGCGATTATGAAATTGTTTAATGTGATTATGCTTCGCGCGGGTATCACGTTAATTATTACCGTTGCTTTCAGTATTTCATCCATGCTGTACAGTTTAACAACGAGTTATCCATTTTTCTTAATTGCCTTCTTGCAGATTGTCACGTTTGCGGGCATTTACATGAAACTTGGTGACATCATGAGTATGTTTAGCTTACAAAGCAATGACTCACAAAACGTTAGCCGTAAAGTGATGCGTCGTCCTTATCGCATGTTTAATCGTGGTAGTCGCCGATTACAACGTAATATTACCCGTACACTTGCAGGTGCAACGGCTGGTGCATTAATTGGTCAATCTAAAAAAGCAAAAGGGAGTTCATCGCCACTTCGCCCATTACAACGACTAACATCATCACCAAAAAAGAATCGCGAAAAGGCGAACGAACAAGCGAATCCAACTTCATTAAGTCAGAAGTTTGTTCAAGTAACGGGCAAGGTACTTGGTGCAAAAAGTCAGGTTCGAGAAAATATCAAACATCGAAAAGAACAATTGGTTGATTTACCAACGAATACTAAATATGCGGTAATGCAAGGGAAAGAACAGTTGAAAAAGCCTGTTCATGATTTTAAAGAAGGTGTTGTGCAGGCGAAAGAACAAAGAAAAAAAGCAGCAAACGAACGAACAGTAAAACATCGTCAAACGATAGCCGATAAACGAAGGTCATTAGATAAAAAGCGTGAACCTTCTCGTAATCAGGCTACTCATACACGACCAGTTACTCAAAGAGAACCGATTGTGGGGAGAATTATACAGCAACAAAAGACATCAACAAACGCTCAAGAACATGTAACCCATGGGATGCAGGACCAATTCAAACAGGAGAAGTTGAATAGAAAAATATCAGTTTATAAAGAACGCCCTGAAATGGAACGTAAACAAAAAGTACAAAAAGTGATGAAGCATCCGGATAAACCAATCAAAGTAATGAAGAAGAGACAGCTTCAGAAACGTTCTGCGTCTACAAATAGGAGGGAACGTCAATGAAGATCATGCGATTAAAAATAATGCTCATTACGTATGGAGTAGGCTTTCTACTCTTTTTTGGATTGTTGGTTTTTGTGGCACTCTTTATTTCTAATGAAGATGATTCATCAGGAAGAAATTATTCTGACATGGATGGCGTGGGAAGTGTTTCTGTGTCAGCAGGTGTATTAAAGCACCGACCAATGGTAGAGAAATATGCGAAAGAATATGGCGTTAGTGAATATGTGTCAACATTACTCGCAATTATGGAAGTGGAAAGTGGTGGAAGGTTAATTGATGTGATGCAATCAAGTGAATCAATGGGATTGCCACCAAATACTTTAGATTCGGAAGAAGCATCTATAAAGCAAGGCGTAAAATACTTTGCAGATTTAATTCAATCCGCAGGATCTAAAGGAGTGGATGGAAATACGGTCATACAGGCTTATAACTATGGCGGTGGGTTCATTGATTATGTTGCACAAAGGGGAAAGCGATATAGTTTTGATTTAGCCCAAAGCTTTGCGAAAAAACATTCAGGTGGAAGTAAAACGACTTATTCCAACCCAATTGCGGTAAAAAAGAACGGTGGTTGGCGATACCTGTATGGCAATATGTTCTACGTTGACTTGGTTAATCAATATTTTCACTCCCCACAATTTGATGGTGACCTTGTGCAGTTAGTGATGGATGAAGCCTTGAAGTACGAAGGCTATCCTTATGTATTTGGTGGAGATAACCCAAACACTTCTTTTGATTGTAGTGGGCTTACACAATGGAGCTATCAAAAGGCTGGCATTAATTTACCAAGAACAGCACAACAACAATATGACTTTACAGAACATATCCCTTTATCGGAAGCAAAGCCAGGTGATTTAGTATTTTTTCACTCAACGTATAACTCTGGAACGTATGTTACCCATGTTGGAATTTATCTTGGAGACAATCAAATGTATAACGCAGGTGATCCGATTGGCTATGCAGATTTGACGACTGCTTATTGGCAAAAACATCTAATTGGAGCTGGGCGCATTAAACAATAGAAAGGGTTGGAATAAATGAAAAACATCTTTAGAAAAAAAGAAAAACAAACGGCGGAAACAAAGTCATCGAAAACAAAAGTAAAAAGTGTTGGCACACGTAAGAAATCCGTTACGGTTTTGTGGATGGTATTAATCAGTAGCCTTGTCTTTGGGATTTATAAGAACTTTACAGCTATTGATCAGCATATAGTTCATGAAAAAGAAGTCATTGAAACAAAGCTTGTGGACACAAGTGCAATTGAAAGCTTTACGAAAAACTTTGTGAAAGATTACTATACGTGGCAAAACAATAAAGAATCGATTGAACGACGAGAAGAAAAGTTAAGCCTGTATCTAACAGAGGAATTGCATGCTTTAAATACTGATACAGTAAGAGCAGACATTCCTACTAGTTCGAGTGTCAGTGATATTGATATTTGGTCGGTTTCACAAGAAAATAATGATGATTATGCAGTTGTTTATTCCGTAGAACAAAAAATTACAGAAGAAAAAAATAATGAAACGATTCATTCCACTTATCGAATCTTACTTCATCAAGATAGCACAGGAAACTTAGTGACTACCCAAAGTCCAACCATATGGAGCATACCGAATAAATCAGATTATGAACCAGAACAACCTGAAAGTAATGGCACGGTCGATTCTGATACAGTGCAAGAGGTGACAGAGTTTTTGGAGACGTTTTTTAGGTTTTATCCAACTGCCACAGAGAAAGAACTTGCTTATTATGTTAAAGATGATGCTTTGCCATCAATTGAAAAAGATTATATTTTTTCCAATCTGATTAATCCTATAATCCAACAAGACGGAGAGTGGATGCGAGTATGGTTAACAGTGGAATATATAGATGAGATAACGAAAGTAACCCAAATCTCGCAGTACAATCTGACGTTAGAGAAAGAAATGAATTGGATAATTGTAAAATAGAGATATTTATATGAAATACAATTTTTTTGTTTGTAGGTCAAATTGATTGTAGTTACAATTTTCAAAAAACAATAATGCAATAAAAGTGGAGACGAAACTTAGGGGAATTTAAAAGCGTATGAAATCAGTTTTTAAAAATTGATTTCATACACTTCACTTTTGAGATAAATAATTTCATATATTTAAATAATACTTAAGACTCTTTTTAATTACTTTCCTGTGTTTTTAAATTTTTCAATTCTTTTTCCTATTTCATCTCTCACTCTTTGAAATTCTGACCATGGTTTACCAGCGGGATCATCAAATCCCCAGTGTACTTTTTCTACATTAGCAGGTAGTATCGGACAATTATTGTCGGCATCACTACATAGGGTTACAAGTAAAGTTGATTTCTTTATAATTTCTGGATTAATAATGTCAGAAGTTTGATTAGAAATATCAATATTCACTTCTTTCATAGCTGCTACAGCATTCGGATTAACCCCGTGTGCGACAATACCAGCTGAATAAACATCCCATTCCTCCCCTAGAATATTCTTAGCCCACCCTTCTGCCATTTGACTTCTGCAGGAGTTGCCAGTACAAATAAAATAAATAATCTTGTTTGCCATATAAATTACCTACTCTCTTAAAATATTAGTAAAGTTAAATACAATCCAATTAGTGTGAAAAATAATACAGGAATGGTGATTACGATACCCGTTTTAAAATAAGTCCCCCAAGATATCTTCATGCCTTTTTGAGACAAAACATGTAACCATAAAAGTGTGGCTAAAGATCCAATAGGTGTAATTTTTGGACCCAAGTCAGAACCGATAACATTTGCATATATTAAACCTTCTTTTAATAAACCGGTAACACTTGCCTGATCAATGGCAATAGCATCAATTAATACTGTTGGCATGTTATTCATAATGGAAGATAAGAATGCCGAAATAAATCCCATACCCATAATACCTGTAAATAGTCCGTTATCACTCAAAGACGTTAGTATATTTGCTAAAATTGTTGTGATACCTGCATTTTTTAATCCAAACACAACAAGATACATACCTATGGAGAAAATGACAATATTCCAAGGCGCACCCACTATGACTTGACGAATATTTACCGCTTTTGACTTTCTAGCCATTAGTAAAAATACAATAGCTACAATTCCTGCAATTATTGACACAGGGATAGCGATAAATTCACTTGTTAAATATCCAACAAATAATATTCCTAAAACAAACCATGAATACTTAAAGAGATTTTTATCCTTTATGGCTTCCCTTGGGGCTTGTAGTTCTTTATCGTTAAAATGCTTAGGTATCGCTTTCCTAAAGTATAACCATAGAACTAAAATACTCGCTACAAGTGAAAAGAGATTGGGTATAATCATTCTGCTAAAATACTCTAGGAATCCTATGTTAAAGTAGTCTGCTGACACAATATTTACTAAATTACTTACAATAAGAGGAAGGGACGTAGTATCTGCAATAAAACCACTTGCAATAACAAACGGAAAGACCACTTTTTCTTCAAAATTTAGGTTTCTAACCATGGCAAGGACGATAGGTGTTAGAATTAACGCTGCTCCATCATTCGCAAAAAAAGCGGCAACAAGCGATCCTAATAAAGATATATATATAAACATTTTTACGCCGTTTCCTTTTGAAGCTAAAACCATATGTCTTGCAGACCATTCAAAAAATCCTATTTCATCTAAAATTAAAGAAATGATAATCACGGCAACAAAAGTCAGGGTAGCGTTCCATACGATGCCTGTTACTTCTATTACGTCTGAAAAAGAAACAACACCTGTTATGATTGCAAGGATAGCTCCTATTATAGCTGTTACACCGATATCAAGCCCTTTAGGCTGCCAAATGACGAAGATTAAAGTTAGCAAGAAAATAAGAATTGCTAATACTGTCATGAATCACACTCACCATTTCGAATGTTTTCACATATACATGGGGTATGATTAGAACCTAATAAAGAAAGTTGTGATGTTACCTCGGTGATTAAATCTTGATTCAGTTGATACATTGTCTTTGTACCTTCTTTGCGAGAAGTCACAAGTTGGTTTTGGACTAAAGATTTCATATGATGGCTTAAAGTCGGTTGCGAGAATGGAAAGTGTTCTAACAAATCACATGCACATAATTCTCCACACGATAATATGTCTAATATTTCTAACCTGCTAGGATCAGCCATAGTTTTTATCGTACTAGATAATTCCTGATAGTTCATAAAATCCCTCCTGATTAATTTAATTATAGAATACCATCTATATAGATATATGTCTATGATTAGTTGTAATTTACTTCATTTTTATTCAATGACTTTTAAACGTCTCATATATATTTTTTGTCATTGTACCTATTGCTTTAGGTTCAATAGGGGAAGTCGTAACACTTATGATTTTTAAATGAATCATAAGTGTTGACAAATGTAAGTTTTTAATTTAGATTTATATACATCAAGAAAAATTGATTTAAAGAAGGGGGTGGTGAACATGGAGGTAATTCAAATTGTTAAACAACTAAGTAATGAAGAGACTCTCGATTTTTATGAAAACATGTTTAGTGCATTAGCTGATAAAATAAGGCTGAAGATACTAAACGAAATCAATCAAAGTCCAGATAAAAATTTATGTGTTTGTGATTTGGAAGAAAAATTAGGCTTGCAACAATCTAAACTTTCTTACCATCTAAAAAAATTAGTAAATGCTAATATATTAATTTCGGAAAAGCATGGAACCTGGAATTATTACAGAATTAATGAAGAACAAGTACAGCTTGTTTTAAACGAAGATACTTGTTGCAAGTTCTTTTAGCAAGTATCTCTATTATTTAACCTATAAATCAATTTTTTTTGATTAATATATCAACAAAAATTAATTAATATAAGTGAGGAGTTAAATTAATGTCAGATACTATTATGGAGTTTGCGAAAACATTTTTTATATTATTTTTTGAATTGCTTGCATTGTTCGTTGTAGTAAGCTTTATTGTTAGCCTAATTCAACAAGTAATATCGGAAGAGAAAATTAAGAAATTCTTAAATCGGCCGAACAGAGCTGTTAATTATATTTTAGGAACATTTTTCGGAGCAATAACACCTTTTTGTTCGTGTTCGACAATACCTATTCTTGCTGGATTATTAAATTCTAAAGTACCATTTGGTCCAGCGATGAGTTTTCTTATAGCATCGCCTTTAATGAATCCGGTAGTTGTATTTATGTTATGGGCACTTTTAGGATGGAAAATTACAATTGTTTATGTTGTTGTTTTAAGTATATTTAGCATACTAACAGGTATTGTGTTTTCAAAATTAAATTTATTGGAATCGTATAAAGGTGTAACAGTAAAAGGAGACGGATTCTTTAGTAATAACCAAGGATCTAGAATAAAACGGGCTTTAAATGATGCATGGGCTTTTCTTTATCCAATGTTACCTTACCTATTCGTTGGGGTTTTCATAGGTGCCTTTATTTATGGCTTTATACCCACTGAATTTATTACGAAATATGCAAGTGGTGATGGTGTCTTTTCGGTTCTCATTGCTTCAGTTATTGGAATACCGTTGTATATCAGACCAGAAACAATGCTACCTATAGCAGAAGCGCTTGTTTCAAAAGGGATGTCAATGGGTACAGTAATTGCTTTAGTTATTGGCGGTGCAGGAGCTAGTATTCCTGAAGTTGCCCTATTATCCAAGTTATTTAAAAAGAAATTTTTGTTCGCCTTTATATCAGCAATTATAATTGTAGCTGTTTCTACTGGTCTTATTGTTAATTTAATATTTTAAAGGAAAAGGTGGTAATAAAATGAATATTGAATCCTCAGTTATTAAACGTTATGGTAGTGCCGCTATTAATCATGAACAAAACCTTTGTTGTCCCGTAGAATACGATACTAGGTACCTTAAAATCATACCTGAAGAAATAATAGAAAAAGATTATGGTTGTGGTGATCCTTTGGGGAAAATTAAAGAAGGAGATGTAGTTCTTGATTTAGGTAGTGGTGGTGGAAAAGTCCCTTATATTGTTTCGCAAATTGTTGGGAAGACTGGAAAAGTCATTGGAGTAGATATGAATGATGATATGCTTTCTCTAGCTAAGAAATATCAAGGATAGATAGTTGAAACTTTAGGTTATGACAATGTTACTTTTTATAAAGGAAAGATTCAAAATTTAAAGTTAGATTTAGATAAGCTAGATAAGTATATAGAAAAAAATCCAGCTACTAACTTAACAAGTTTTAATTCTATTAATAATTATATTTATTATTTAGAAGAAACGCTTCCAATGATTGAAGATAATAGTATAGATGTTGTTATTTCCAATTGTGTTTTGAATCTTGTTTCGACGAATGAGAAAGAACAATTATTTAATGAGATTTATAGAGTTTTGAAGAAAAATGGAAAAGCAGTTATATCTGATATTGTCTCAAATGTGGAGGTTCCTCAAGAAATGAGAGAAGATGAAGATTTATGGAGCGGTTGTTATTCAGGGGCAATAGAAGAAAGGGAATTTATCAAGGCATTTGAGAATGTAGGGTTTTATGGTATTCAAATTGATAAACGTGAAGAAACATGGACAACAATTAACAATATTGATTTCAGAAGTATGACAGTTACAGCATATAAAGGTAAAGAAGGATCTTGCACTGATAAAGGTCAATCTGTTATTTATAAAGGACCATTTAAACATATTGAGGATGATGACAATCATATCTATCAAAGAGGTGAGAGAGTGTATGTGTGTGAAAAGACATTTAATTTATTAAAAAAAGAACCATATTTGCATTGCTTTGATTTTATTGATGAAAATGAAGGTCAAATCAGTAATGACAATGACGATTGTGCTCCAACATGCAATTGTTAATCATTTTAGGAGGTGATAATAATGGAGAAAAGTAGTTTTAAAAAGGCTCTTTCTAAGTTAAAGCCAAAACAACAAGAATGTTGCTCTATACAAATTGAAAATAGTAAAGAGAATAAGCAAGAATCAAAAACTAAAAAAGCAAAAAAATAGTGATGTTTCTTATGAAATAGCGATTAAGGGAGCATGAGGTTTCGTGCTTCCTTTTTATTAACTTTAAATTTTATTTTATATGAAAATGTATACTTAAATAATTTAACGAATATCAAATGTAATTAACATCATAAAGAAATATAGCCTGTTAGACCCATCTGATTTAGCATCAGTTGGGCTTTTTTTATATTAAATTATTTTTTTGAAAAACACTTCTATATTTGGCATTTTCTTAAAAATCTTGTTGAAGGTTATGAAAGGGGAAATCATCACCCACCTTTGCAGTTGCGAAGGGAGAGGAAATGCATGATAGAACCAGATCGTACCGAATGGCAAATTCGCTGTGCTTTTAATGCTTTTTGTAAACGAGTATTGAAGAATGAAGCAATCAATATTTATAACGAAAGGCAGCAACTACTTACAAAGGAGCTGACATTTTCTGATCTCAACCCACAAGAAGAAAATCAACTCTTTACCTTGGATAAACAATATGGAGGAGGAGAAGAGCAAGGTTTTCAAGTGGCTGGAAAGAAAATTACTACGAAATTACTTGCTGAAGCGTTGCGTACTTTGCCAGTAGAAAAGCGTGAGACCGTCCTACTATACTATTTTCTTGATAAATCAGATGTAGAAATAGCCGAACTACTAGAGATTCCTCGTAGTACGGTTCAGTATAGACGGACAAGCTCTTTTAAAAGGTTAAAACGGTTTTTGGAGGAACATGCAGATGACTGGGATGATTGATGCTAACACAAAAGACAACGAACGTGGTTTATTACCGTATCCAATTATTTTAGCTGCAAATAAGGGTGAGCCAGAAGCGATGAAATACGTCATTTTACATTATGGAAGCTATATGACTAGTTTGTCGATGCGTAAACTTTATGACGAACAAGGAAATACGTATTGGGGCGTTGATGAAGATACTCGTGATCGTTTACGTTCGAAGCTTATGCAAGCCATTTTAGCTTTCAAGATTTGATTACATGGTTAAGTTTTCCCTTTCATTTCATTAATCATACATTTGTTCTTTGACAAAGAAAGCAAGGAAGATAACGCCTTGCAGTATATATCAAAAAAATCAGATACGTTCTACTGATGAAGAGCTACTTGATTCATGCGCCATGACTTTCAATAGAAGAAACGAGCAATCATCTATGAATCTAATGCAATTGTGGTGGATTGCTGGCGATAACTCATTAGATAGGATAATGATACTCCTCTACCGTCATGGTTCGAGCGTTCAAAGCGTCGCAAGCTATGAGTAGAGCTGGAAGGTATACTTGCAGGGGTGAAATTCCCGTGGAGCTGAACCAACAGCCGTCTGATTTTGATTAATTATAAGGGGGCGTGTTTTTTGAAACAGAATTTGATTCATTATAGTATACAAATTTCTATGTTAAAACAACTGCTAACCCGTAAATTGATTACTGGCAAGGAATATTACATGGTTAAAAATAGATTAATGAAAGAATATGGCATTATTTCTGATATTACAAGCTGAATTGTGTTCCTTTAGATGTTATAATAGAAAGTAAGAAGGAACACGAAGAGAGGAGCTATTATGTCAGAAGTAGAAGTGATTCGGGCCAATAGTAACTTAGCCAATCAGAAACGTGGAAAAGAAATAAAACAGCTTAGAGTCGCAGCCTATTGTAGAGTAAGCACAGACTCGGAAGATCAGTTAAATAGCTATAAATCACAAGTCTCTTATTACTCTGATTTAATTCAGAAAAATGTTGAATGGGTGTTAGCCGATATTTATGCGGACGAGGCGATCACAGGTACACAGGTTACTAAACGTGGAGATTTTCAACGAATGATTAATGACTGTATGAATGGAGATATTGATATGGTGATTACGAAGTCAATATCTAGATTTGCAAGGAATACATTAGATACGTTGAAATATGTTCGTATGTTAAAAGAGAGAGAGATAGCCATTTATTTTGAAGATGAAAAAATTAATACATTGACAATGGATGGTGAATTGTTACTTGTCGTTTTAAGTTCAGTTGCACAACAAGAAGTTGAGAACATATCTGCTAATGTTAAAAAAGGGTTAAAGATGAAAATGAAACGTGGAGAGTTAGTTGGTTTTCAAGGATGTCTTGGTTATGACTATCATCCAGAAGATAAAAGTATTTCAATTAATGAAAAAGAAGCGGAAATTGTTCGTTATATTTTTCAAAGGTATGTTGAGGGAGCTGGAGGTAGTATCATCTCAAGGGAGTTAGAGAATTTAGGCTACAAAACAAAGAGAGGTACTCCAACGTGGGCTGAAACAACTGTACTTGGAATTATCAAGAATGAAAAATATAAAGGCGATATTTTAATGGGAAAAACTTTTACATTAGATCCCATTTCGAAACGTCGATTAGAAAACTTTGGTGAGGAAGATCAGTATTATTTACGAAATCACCATGAACCAATTGTCAGTGCTGAAATATTTGATAAAGCACAGGAAATTAGAATGAGAAGAAATCGAGGACGAAATACAGTAGAAAATAATGGTGGGAAGCGAGAGAAGTATAGTCGTAAATATGCGTTTAGCTGTATGATTGATTGTGGTTACTGTGAAAGTACATTAACAAGGCGCAGATGGCATAGTTCAACGAAATATAGCAAAACGATTTGGCAGTGTGTTACAAGTACAAAGAAGGGAAAAAAATTCTGCCCAGACAGTAAAGGAATACCCGAAGAAGCCATTGAAAAAGCCTTTCTAGAAAGTTACCGAATTATGTGTAATAATAACAAAGACGTATTGGAAGAATTTTTGCAACGAATGGAAGAAACATTGAGCTACAATACGATTCATAAAGAAATAGCTAAAATGGAAAAAGAAATTCAAGGATTAGAAAACAAAAAGAATAAATTAGTAGATATGAGATTGGAGAATATTATCGATAAAAATACGTATGAGGATAAATATAATTCACTCATGCAAGATATTAATGAGAAGGTTCAAACAAGAGAAAAGTCCTTATCGAATTTAGAAGAAGAAAAGGATATTAAAAAACGCTTATTAGCTTTCAAGAAAGTTTTGGAACAAAATGAAGTGATTGAAACGTTTGACCGTTATGTATTTGAAAGTGTCGTTGAGAAAGTAATTGTCGGTGGAGTAGATGAAGATGGAAACAAAGATCCTGCCATGATTACGTTTGTATATAAAACGGGTTTAAGTAATAGTTTAGATGGCGAAAAATTTAAACCAGCTAGAAGAAATGCGAAAAAAGAAAACACAAAAACATCTAACGAATTGTGTTCACATACAGTCAACGAGGATAATAAATTGTGTTCACATAGTAGCACCGACACACTGTGAAATTGTGGCGTTATTGTCTAGGGTGGATGAATAGGAAGAGTTGAAGTGTTGATAGAATAAGGTTTATAGGGTTTCGCTGAAGTTTATTTTGGATGGATAAACGAGCGGAACCCTTTTTTATTGGCTTTAGATGCCCTGAAAATCAGGGTTGACATGGAGATTCCGGGTTGGATAAGCCACCCGGAATCATTCAGAAGTAAATTGTGAAAGGATTGAAAAGATAGGAAAATTATATATTGCCTACGGATAAAATTTAATTCTAGAACAAATGGCAAACAGATGTCCAACTGCAAAATTAGTAGGAACAAGTGAAATAAAGGACCACAAACTCACTTTTAGGGGGCCACAGTTGCATGCTGTGGCAACGGTTGAACCATGCAAGGGGAAAGCGTACCAGCCCTTGTGTGGCAGATTACGCTCAATGACGAAAAAGCACTCGACCGGTATGAGGGATGGCCCCATCTATATAGAAAAGAAATGATGAAAGTTAAAGTCGATAAAAGACAGTAAATGCGATGGTCTATATTATGAATGAAGGTAGACCACTTGAACAGCCGAGTTGTTTCTATTACTCAACTATTCTAGAAGGTTATCAAAGTACAGGATTTGATGATGAATATTTAAGTAGAGCTGTTGAAGATTCATATGAAAAAAATGATGCGGTTTTAGAAAACGATATAGTAAAGAAAAATCATGATAAGATATAAACAATGTTGAAAGTTCTGTAAACGGGGCATTTTGTTTAAGATTATTGTAAGGAAATAATTAATAAGGGGACTACAATGAAGCCTAAAATGACAAGAAAAGAGTTATTAGACACCGACAATATATGGAACGCTATTATAACAGCGATAAGTGAAGTTGATTTATCAACTAAAGACACAGTTTTAAATGAAGCACTTATTATTTTTCAATACTATTCTGAGCTTGAAGGTGGAGGACACGAAAATTTACTGAATTGGCTTGAATCGTATATAGAAGAAATAAGCATTGAAATTTATATAAACAAATTAATAACTATTCTTGAGAAAATTGGTGCTCACGATTATGCAATGATTGAGAGTAAGTACGGTCAAGAAATGTGGAGGTTGTACATTGCTCTAGAAAAAGAAGAGGTAGAAGAAGATGAATTTTATAATGTTATTAAAAAGGCTGATGATGAATACCACAAGCTTGATGGCATATTAGAGGAATTATTAGAAACTTACTTCGTTAGTATTCATACTGATTTAATAGATGTAGTTGAAGATTAACCAATAAAAAATGCTATAGTACCTTCCTTAATCGGGCGCAATTCTTGAATAAAGATCTGTGCCCTGTATTGTAGAATCGGGCCATTATGCTGAAGAAATGTAGCCAATAAAAAGTACAGATTTTTGAATCAGGGGGGATCTTATGTTAAATATGTTTTTGGTAGTGTTGGGATTAATGTTTATGGTGGGTCTTTACCATTTACAAAAGATGCTATGCCGATTTCAAAATAAGTACATAATTATGTAATGTGGAGGGATTCATATGCTATAAATAAGACTGATTAAAGACTTAAAAAATATATATGAAAGTTCATACGATTCTTTTATGAAAGATTATGCACAAATAAAAATACAAACTTAAATATGCGAGATGTAGTTTTTGACTGTCATCAGCTCTCCTACACCTAGAGCAAGTTGTTTTGGATCAGTTAACTCTTTTAAATGCATTGATTTTTTCTTATCAATCGTACAATCTTCAATGTTTGAATTTAAATAGTTAGCAATTTGAACGGTGCTTGTCGGAAAATGCTCAAAATGGTATTTAATGCACAAAAGTAAAGCGAATAATTCTCTTTCCTTTTGTGGGCTAAGCATTTCAAGTTGAATTGGAACATCGAACCCATCAATATAATCTTCTATATCATGATCTACTTCCCAAGCATCAAGCTGTCCTTCAGAAAACTTAAAAGGTTGATCAGATGCAATATAATAATAATATGTCATAAGTACATCTCCTTAACTTTTATAAAATATTATATAATTAAAAAGAGGAAAAGCCAAGTTTTTAAAAAAACATATAATGTGATAAAAATGATTAAGAAATAAAAAAATTGGTATGAATAGCTGAAATTTTCAAATGCCTCCTGTATAGTAATTCTTAATTTCATGATTGGAATGCGTTGATGAAGACGAGTAAGTTAATCATGTTCTTTCAGAGAGCTAGTGGTGCTGTGAACTAGTAGAACAAATTAACTGAATGGCCTTCTGAGCTCTAACCGAACGCTGAATGGTTATTAAGGTTAGTGGTTGTCTCACCGTTACATCGAGACACAGATTTATGACATCTTTCATTGATCTGCTAAAGTGGGCTGTTTATAGCAGTCAACAAAGGAGGTATCACGGGTTTCTCGTCATTTTTAATTAAAGACGAGAGACCCTTTTTTTATTGAAAAATATATGAATAATTCATAGCGTAAGATAAGTAGAGCTTGATAACGGATGTACAGAGAGTCAACCACAGGTGAAAGGTTAGCCATTATATCAAGCTTGAATGGACTTACAAGAGTGTACCTGAACCTGCTTGAAGTAGGGTACGACGGGTTCGACCGTTATATCGATAGAGGCTAAGTTATTCCTAATAAATATCCTGTCCTTGATGAAGTGAAATGCATTAATTAACATTTAACGTGAGGTGGCACCGCGAACAGCATCGTCCTCCATAACCCTATCAGGGGTTATGGGGGATTTTTTTATTGAGTGACACCGTTCCAACTCACTGACGCAAATGACAATAGACTAACATAATGATAAACAAAAGGAGTGTACAAACATGAACATGACCTATAAAATTCGTCAGATTGAAGGCGATACGTTAACACCTATGTGCCTGCTTATTCGGAAAATTAAAAGCAAAAAAGACCATCATCAGAATTTTATATATTTATGATAAGATATAAAAAAGTTGAACATTAAGCAAATGGTCGAGTCTACTAAGAGTGACTTTATAAGAGGAGAAGATTATATGCTTGAAGAGTTAATTAAAAATTGGAAGCTGTACTGTAAAGAGAAAAAATTTGTGGGGATAGGCTCTACAAGAAAGGTATACAGAGTTTCAGACTATGTAATAAAAGTCAATTTACATCCAATCGGATATAACCAATCAAAAAATGAATTTGAAATTTACACCGAAATGGAGAATAAATTTCTAGATCCTTTACTCGCTCAGAACTATTACTATGATGATCTTATTTCTATACAAAAATACTATGCACCCTTAGAACTTATAGATAATCAATCGTATGAAATAAACTTTGAGAATCACTCGCATTTAATTCCTGATTCATTTGAAAAAATTTTGAATGAATTGGATAGAAATTTTGATTGCTTTGATTTAAAAGACAGTAGTAATTTTGGATTAGATAATGAAGGAAAGCTTGTTTTTATTGATTATGGTATGACAAAGTCTTTGTATGAAACGATGTGGGTTCCATTAGCTGAAGAGGGTATACTTCCTCAAATATACTTTGATATTTGTAACAGCTGTGGAGTAGAGAAAGAGTTACGTATGTATGGAGATAATGATAAAGATAAACGCTGTTATGAATGTGGAAAAGAATAAAATGATTTAGAAACATTTAAGTAGATGTCTTAAACCCAGATAATAATCGGGGCTTTTTTGTCCGTAAATTTTATATAAATAGCGGTATCATTATAATTACAAGTGGTAAACTATTAATATTATATCGTCTTTCATTCATTATATTGGAGGTGAAGTGTTGAATTTTAAATCTAAAAAAGATGTTTGGCTTTCTGTACTTATTTGGGGAGTAATCATTTTAATGTTTTTTATAATGATAACTGAACAAAATATAGTGGTGTATATTGTCGGAATATTAAACAATGCACTACTATTATGGTTATGGTTTGGGACTAGTTATAGAATTGACGATGAAAAGCTTATAGTTAGATCAGGACCTTTTAAAAGTACAATAGATATTAAAACTATAAAAAAAAAAATTAAAAGCTACAAAAACACTATTAGCAGGACCAGCGCTATCTTTAGATAGAATAGAAATTCAGTATAAAACTTATGATAACGTAATTGTATCACCAAAAGATAAAATCGAATTTATTGAAACTTTATTAATTAAAAATAACTCGATTGAAGTCGATAATTGACTTATTCTGCGAAGTAGGAATGTTCTCATTACCATTTGCAACATGCGTGAAACGTCTTACTGGTATAGGAATTGTCGAGACTTCAATAGAATCAGCAAAACAAAATGCAGAAGATAACGAAGTTACAAATACTTACTTCCTCGCAAAAGATATAACTTGCTCAAAGATTTTGGCTATGAACTAAAAATCGTACAACTTGTGGACCTATTTCTACATACGGTGCACTGTGAAATTGTGGCGTTATTAGAACTAAAAGAGATATAGAAATATTAAATGCCCGTTAGATTTTTATCTAACAGGCATTTTTCTATGAAATGAGTTTTAAGCCAATTGCACTGCTGAGAATCAGTGCAATAAATAATATTCTATAGATACTTTTTGATTCCCCAAAGTAAACCATACCAATAAGTGAACTGCACACAACGCTTATTCCTGTCCATATTGCATAAGCTGTTCCCATTGGAATATAAATTAACGAATAGTGCAAGAACACAAGTGACATACCTATACCGATGAGAATGTAAATAACAGTTTGCCAATCTTTTTTAATAGTTAAGCGATTGATCATTGAAACCGCAAATGTTTCAAACATGCCTGAAATAATTAAGCTTATCCATGCCATTATCTCTCATACCTCGCTTCGCTTTGTCGTTTTTCATAATCTGTGACAATCATCAGCCCAATCACACTAGTTAAAAGTGTTAAAATTAAAAAAATCTTCAACCAATTGAAAGGTTCTCCAAAGAATAATATTTCTGCAACTACAGTACCACCAGCTCCTAATCCAACAAATACAGTATAGACGGTAGTTGTAGGTAGAATCTGTGCAACTTTGATCATTAAAACGTTACTTACTATGATTAAGATTACAGTGAGCGTCCAAGTCCAAAAATTATATGAATGGGCAAGTCCAATTACCCATAACACTTCAAAAAAAGATGCTAAAAATAAAGTGAACCAATATTTTTTCATAGTTACCCCCAAATAAAATTAAAAAGCCTGAGAAAACTGATATCAGTTTCTCCCAGGCTTTTATCCTTCCGTGACACAGAAAAATCTATGAGTTTTCTCTTGGACCAGGCTAACCTATAGATTACGGAACCCTAGAAAACATTTTATATTTACATATTAGTCAATAGGATTATAGCTGATTTTAATATTATTTTCAAATCAACAAGAATTAATTAATAACAGTATTTCCCTTTTAATTATTTTATAACTAGAAAAAGTCGTAAAAGTAGAGAATGGAGAAGTGACCATAAATAAGATTAAACCAACAAAAGATAATCTTAAAAAATTGAAATCTGACGCGTGTCAGAATATACTAAATGGTGTAGTAGGACGCATGTGAAGTTAGACGAAATTATAAATTATATATAGAGGAGCATGCTTAATGCAAATATATTGGACTAAAATAAATAAGATCATAGATGAGAATTCAGAAGTCAAAACATACTTCTTAGACTGCCCTGAGGACTTCACTTGGGAAGAGGGCGCACATACGCATTTTGCACTGAAAGGTTTCCAAGATGAAAATGTAGGCAAAAAAATGGTACGCCATATGTCTATCTCAACAACGAATGATGAAAGTGTAATAGGAATTACAACACGTATCAGAGATCTGCCTTCTGAATTTAAAAAAGCATTAAAGGAACATTCAGTTGGAGATGATGTTGCACTATTTAAAACTCATTCCAACGTGCCGCTAAAAAGAGAAAACAAGAATATTTATTTATTATCATCAGGTGTAGGTTTAGCAACATTTAGACCACTTGTTCTTGAATATTTAAAACGTGCGGATGACGTAAATCAAATTCATTCACTAAATATTGATTCATCAAAAGAATTTTTATTCTCTGATGTATTCGAGAGTTCGTCAGAGAAGAAATTTACTTCTGAGTTTGTGGATAACCGTCAAAGTTATTATGAGAGAGTAAAAGAACTTGCTGAAGACAAAGGCGGTCTATTTTATGTTGTAGGTAGCGACGAGTTCATTGTACAAAACATAGAATTATTACGCGAACAAGGTATTCTAAAAGAGCAGATTTTACTTGATAAGCATGCAGTACAATTACCTAAATATTTTACTGCTTAAGTAGTTAGGAGTAGTTAAATTGAGTAGAGATAAAATTAAAGAAGTCGCAATTAAACATTTTAATCATTATGGCTACGCAGGGACAAGTCTTTCTAAAATTGCAGAAGAAGTTGGTATTCGTAAACAGTCACTAGCATATCATTTTCCAAATAAATGCGAGCTATTTCAAAATGTATATAAAGAGGTAGTGGAGAAAGAAATCAATTTTGTCCGAAATTATTTTCAGGAAAATAAAGATAAACAAATAGATGAGCAGCTATATAATTTTTTGTCTCTACACAAAGAACGATTTCTATCAGATCATAATGTAACACTTATGTTAACGACAACGCTTCAGACACCTGAAGGTATACCAAAAGATATTTTAGAAGAGCCCTATAGATTTATCAGAGTATTAACTGAAACACTAAAAAGTTGTTTCCAAAAAGAATCATTCCGACTAAGTGCAGAAGACTGTGCACTCGCTTTTGTTACGTTAATTGATGGTCTAAATATCCAGCTCGTTTATGAAGACAAAGAGAGATATGAACGACTACAAAAGATAACATGGGATATATTTTGGTCGGGGATTCAAAAATAAAATGGTTAAGACCTATCAACAATGCGAATTGCATGTAGATAGGTCTTTTTTTAAAAAATAGTATTAATATTTAAGGCGTTTGAAACTTTTCTATATAGTCCATAATGTGATTTAAATTCACAGTAAAATCATGATCGCTAAAGTTGATGTATACCAAAAATAGTTACCTCTTTTCTTGTGTTTCTAGTAACTTAATTAAATGATATCTAATACTTTTAATACATCACCTATATGTAGACTGGACAAAAGATTCTTAATAAATAGATTATATGTGTATAATAAACAAAAAATATTGAACGAGGTATGCGATGAGTGTAATAAAACGTTTTAATACAGCATTATTTGATATAGGAATTCCATCTTTAGAAGATTCAGCAGTATTTTATACTTCTCCAGTTGCGATTCGTTTTGAAATAGGTGGAGATGAGGATATTTATATTTCTAGGTTGTTTAATAAAACAAAGATAAATCCATTATATGTGAACGAAGCATTGAACCGTGCACTTACTATTTTAGATGATCTACCTAAAGATAATTGGATAATAAAAATTGATTTTTATAATAAAAAAGATAAAAATAAAATAATCAAAGTATTTAATTTAGGTAAACCAGATGCTTCTGTTACAAATGCATATGAGTTAGATGGTGACCCATTTGAATACTACGAGTTATATTGGGAACTTGATAATTTAACTTCTTTTAAAGAGAAGTTGCTAAAAGAGATTATTTTGTCGGATATTGGGGGCAATTTAGATTTAAGTTCAAGTGTGTATTTAATGAATACAGAACATAATATTTTATTTCATCTTTATGATGACCGTGGCCTTGATGTTGCTGCTCATGAAACAAATACTATAGATCATCTCTATCACAAATATAATCATTGGATTTTAGATTATGATAGAGACGAGATTGATGAGGTGTTTAATGAAAAAGATTCCTGAAAGCTTTGGTCTTGATATTGCTAGAGTATTAGAAGTTGAAGATTCTCATAGTTCGGAAGTTTTTAAAGTGATATTAACTTCTGGCGAAATTGTGTATGTTAAATATCCATATTCAAAACTAAAGTACCAACGTGAGTTAGATAGTTTTAATATTTTAAATGAAAAGGTTAGGATTCCAAAATTACTGGACTTTAATTCTGAAACATTCCTTTTGTCTGAATTAAAAGGGCGTCCGCTTTCTAAAAATGATCCACCTAATATTGCGTATCAAGTAGGTGTATTACATGCCAAAATGCATAATGTTAGGCCACACGAGGATATCATTTATTCTGGAATCAAAAATGAATATCCACATTGGAACACGTTTGTTGAACAGATGTTTGAAGGGTTTAAAGAAAACGTAAAGTCTGCAATTGACAAAGATCTATATAATAAATCTATACTTAAATTTGAACAAATGAAAAATAATTTACCAGAGCCAGATGGTCCGTGTTTCATTCATATGGATTTCAGGCCTGCTAATATTATTGTCGATAATGATAAAGTAACTGGTGTCATCGATTTTGAGAGTGTACGTTTTGGATCATCCGAGATAGATTTTACTAAAATTTATAGAGATTATTTAAGGTTTGATGCAGATGTTTTTGGGGCCTATAAAGAAGGCTATAGATCTGTACGTCCATTGATAGACTTAAACTTAGTACTTCCTTTTTATGAGTTCACAAACGCGTTTATGAGTATCGGATGGTGCGTAAAAAGAGGGATTACTGAAAACCAATCGTTCTATGATGCGAGTCTAGAAACTTTGATAACTTTAATAAACAGGGAAGAATCTCATGAATAATAATATGATCACTTTGAAGTTACTTTAGGCGGTTTTTATGGGTGAATCTATGTGCGTCTTAAACTATGGTACTATTTAAGTAATTACTTATGGTACGAATAGGGTGATTCTTATGCAAAGAGAGATAACTGTAAAGCAAACGGGTTTCTTTAATAAATATAGAACAATCCAAAAAGCGGTTGATGATATTTTACCTGGAGGTACGATCTATGTCGAGTCTGGCGAGTACATAGAAAACGTTGTATTTCACGGAAAAGATGTGACAGTAATTGGTAAAGGTGACGCTGTCATCAAAGAGAACACATCACGTTCTGTCATTACAGTTCGTACGTGCACCGTGAACTTGCAAGGATTATACATTATTCAGGAGAACCCTTCGAATACTGTACATGCTTCTGCTCAAGGGACTGTAAATATTAAAGAGTGTTATTTAGAAGGTTACAAAGTAAATCATGATAGCCAGTATCCTGTGGTGTGGGCAGGAGGTCAATCGACAGTAAACATCGAGAACTCGACGCTTGTTGCACGTAAAGGTGAAACCTGTTATGTGACTGAGTCCAAGATGTCTATTGCAAAATGTGATTTAAAAGGGTTTGGTATCGGTGTTCATAATGGCTCAACTCTAACGGTTAGGGACGTAAATATTCAATCTCCATTTAGCCATGGCATATATAGTGTGAAGTCTAAAATAGATGTGAGTCATTTCGAAGTTACTGGTGGTGGAGTCGCAATCCTTGTCGAGCAGTCGGATGCGGTCGTTAAAAATCTGAAAGCAATACATCAATATAGAGATGTGATTAGAATCTCAGAAAGCAACGTGACTGTTGAAGATGCCTATATCGACGACTTTATGAGTATTAAAAATTTAGATAAAGAACAAACAAGTCCTGGTATTCCGATTACCAATAATTCAAAAGTAGCTCTGAAGAATATTGAAATCAAAAATTCGCCGAGTGGTGCGATTGGTTTTATGCATTCTGAAGTTGATTTAGATAATGTGAAGATCGAAAATACATTCACAGGTATCTTAACGGAATACTCTAAGATAAACATTAAAAATCTTACAGCAAAAAATATTGAGTGCAATGCACTGAGCATCAAAAATTGTGATAGCCCAATTATAGATACGGCTTGGTTACAAGACTTTGGTCAGAGTAGAGATGATAATTTCCCAGGATTCTTTATTCAGAAGACAAAGCATTTGCGAGCGAAAAATATCGATATAGTAAGTTCATTTGCAGACGGTGTATCTATCAATGAAGCGGATGATAACCTGTTTGAAGATATGAGAATTAAAGGTGTAAATATTGGTATCTATGCATGGGTAACGGATCTAAATCTTACAAATGTAGAATTGGAACAGTGTGGAAACCAGTCATTATACACGAACAATGCTACTGTGAAGCTGAATAGCTTTAGGTCACATGATAATCTAAAGTTTAGAGCGAATGCAAATCCTAAAAATGA
Source organism: Phocicoccus schoeneichii (assembly GCF_014635565.1). GTDB lineage: Bacteria > Bacillota > Bacilli > Staphylococcales > Salinicoccaceae > Phocicoccus > Phocicoccus schoeneichii. The sequence continues at coordinate 24,408 of NZ_BMDB01000004.1, read as the reverse complement.
TAATATCAAAACACCATCTGTAGTGTTTATGAAATCTAAATTAATAGCACAAGATATAGAGATTTCTGATTCATTTGATGCAATGAATATTATTGATGAGAGTAAGGTAACGTTTGATTCTTATGCAGTAAGTGGAAACATTGAAGTTATTAATTCTAATGCAATATTCAACTCATTTAAAACAATGAATGACACAGAGGCATCGATTATTAATCTTGTAGACGCCTCTACGGTTAACGCATCATTTGATGATCCAAATACAAAAATTATGCTTTCAAAAGATAAAACCAGCACATTCAGTTCAAACCTAAGATACAATCCAGAAAAGTTAGTACAAGTGAATTTCAGAAAAGAAGACTAGAGGTAAGAATACTCTCTAGTCTTTTTTCATTTATTTTTATAATGTTTCTGAAAAAGATTTTATCTTCTCACCAATCTCGTCACGAATTCTCTGGAATGTGTTCCAATCTTTTCCAGCAGGGTCTTCAAATCCCCAGTGTTCGTGTTTGACTCCTTTTGGGATTACTGGGCATTTATCAGCAGCATCTTTACAAAGCGTCACAACTAATGTTGCTTTCTCAAAAATAGTTGGATTGATTAAATCTGATGTTTGATTTGAAATATCAATACCAACTTCTTGCATTGCTTTAACTGCATTTGGATTCACACCGTGTGTTTCGATTCCAGCGCTATAAACATCCCAATCAGGTAAGAACTTTTTTCCAAAACCTTCAGCCATCTGACTTCTGCACGAGTTCCCTGTGCATAAAAAGTAAATGAGTTTTTTCTCCATAATCATATTCTCCTAAAATAATATTAGCGATATATACAGACCAACGAGTGTAATAAATAGAATAGGAATCGTGAGTATAATACCTGTTTTAAAGTATGTGCCCCAAGAGATTTTGATTCCTTTTGTAGATAATACATGTAACCAAAGTAATGTCGCAAGTGATCCAATCGGCGTAATTTTTGGTCCTAAATCTGAACCAATCACGTTTGCGTATATCAGTGCTTCTCTCGTGAGTCCAGTTGTATTCGTCTCAGCAATCGCAATCGCATCAATCATGACAGTTGGCATATTATTCATGATAGATGAAAGTATCGCTGCAATGAATCCCATCGCAACTGTAGCTACGAATAATCCATGTTCTGCACTTGATTGAATTAAGTTTGCTAACACATTCGTGAGGCCAGCATTTTTAAGTCCAAATACAACGACATACATACCAATAGAGAAGAATACAATCGCCCATGGTGCACCCTTAATCACTGTTTTCGTGTTTACCGCTTCACTATTTCTGGCAAGTACTAAGAAGAATATCGCCACAATTCCCGCAATAAATGAAACAGGAATGCCTATAAACTCACTCGTAAAATACCCAATCATTAAAACAATTAACACAACCCACGACCATTTAAAGAGTTTGTGATCTTTTATAGCCTCAATCGGTTGTTTTACGTGTGCTACATCATATACTTTTGGAATATCTTTTCTAAAATATATAAATAAAACTAGGATTGTCGCAATGAGTGAGAATAGGTTTGGTAACATCATACGGATTGCATACTCAATGAATCCTATGTTAAAGAAATCAGCTGAAACGATGTTTACAAGGTTACTAATAACAAATGGTAGGGATGTTGTATCCGCAATGAATCCACTCGCCATTATAAAGGGAAATATAAACTTCTCCTTGAAATTCAAGTTGCGAACCATTGATAACACAATAGGTGTCAGAATTAATGCAGCACCGTCGTTTGCAAATAATGCCGAAACAACAGCACCTAAAAGGCTGACATAGATAAACATACGCACACCGTTGCCTTTAGCAAATTTTGCCATATGTAATGCTGCCCATTCAAATAATCCAATTTCATCTAGGATGAGAGAAATCAAGATAATCGCTACAAATGCGAGCGTTGCGTTCCATACGATACCTGTCACTTCAATAACATCACTAAAATTCACAACGCCAACAATTAAAGCAAGAATGGCACCACCAATTGCTGACCATCCAATAGATAGACCTTTTGGTTGTATGATGACTAAACTCAATGTAATTAAAAATATAATTAAAGCTAGAAAAATAGACATTAAAAATTCGTTCCTTTCACTATGTTTAAATATATAAATTAATATAGTGGAATGCAATGAAAAAAGCCGAAATTTATGCTTCAGATTAATGTATATTTATCTTTTTGTTCTAATTCATGAATGAGTTTTTCACAATCGATGTTCAAGTAAGGCAATTTTAAATATGAATGATGATTGGTATGATCTTCATTCTAAACTTTTTAACAACTATAGCTTATATGCATGGTGTACTTAAATTTTCTAAAATGAGATTTATACTATTGAGTAATAATTTAAGACGTTCATTTTGAACGTCTTTTTATAATTAATTAAAAATTTTGAAAATAATCACAAGTTTTCGTCTTTTTATTACGAAACCTTATCTGATCGCGTAATTTTTATGTATAATAATGGGTAAGGAAGGTGACCTTGATGAGACATTATTATTGGGAAATAGGTAAGCGTCATAATAGTAGGAATGTATATATTACCGATGAAGCGGATAATCGCATTGGTGAGGTGGTTTTATCAAACGAAAGCGGGTTTGATGAGAGAAATAGTTATGTTTTTACATATAATGATAACGATTCTTATTTTTTAGGCCTTAAAAAGCGTCGATTCAAAGACATGAATGTTGCACGTTATCGCATGATTTTTGGTGGAGAATTATTTAAACTACGTGAGAAAAAAATACATAACATTATGAACTTCCGTGTTGATGGAATCATCAACGATATACCTTATGTTTTCAAAGAGAATACAACTGGAGTTGTTGAAATGATAAAAGACAAGACAATCATCGGTCGTATTGCTGATGATGAAATTGTCTTAAACGATAATGCGGAACGTTATGAGATGAGTGCGCTCTTCTTAATGTATTTCATGTTTAAGTTATATAAACGTGAAGATATCCCATTTAAAAAATACTTATAATATCGAATGAATCATCCATTGGAGGAACAACCATGTATATTTTAGCTTATAGTATTTTAACTCCTTTAATTGCAGTGTTTTTACCTATGGTTCTAAATAACGAAAATGGTTGGCTCATTACTATTTTAATGTCCATGCTTGGAATCATCTTTAGTGTGACCAACCTGATTGAAAAGAGAGACAAGATTGCAATTATTGTTTTAGTTGCAAACATCGGTGTTTTTATTTACTCAATATTCGCAACCATTAATTACTGGACGAACTGACGAGTCAGTTCTTTTTTATGTCAATAATCGTATTCACTAAAATTGATCTCGCATGTGCCTGTTTTGATATGTGTAACAATTTCTTTAGCGATATAAGGCGCTGCAGTGAGTCCACTTGAACCGAGTCCATTAATCGCATAAGTATTTTTATCTGGCTGACCGATGTAGGGGAGAAAGTCTCTCGTGTAAGGTCTAAGTCCAACACGCATTTCTATATCTTCATATTCAATGTCTCTGAAATATTCTCTTACTAGGTTCTTTAAATACTGATAGTTTTCTGTGTTCGGTGTAACATCAAAACTTTCTGTATCAATGTGAGTTGTGCCTATCGCAAATGTATTTTTCCCAGTGTTTACAATATAATGGCTACGGTGCATCACAACTGGTAAATGCTCGAACGCTGTATTTAAAGTTTTAAAATGATAAATTTCTGCACGCTGGTGGGAGACTTTTGGTTCGAAAGGTTGCTCAATCCCCCAAGCGCCGGTTGTAAAAATGTAAGTATCTGTATCATTTCTGTCTTTATCTTTGAATGACTCATTTTTGATCGTACCCCCAAGTGATAAGTACGCATCTTTTAATGCATTTAAAAGTCCTCCACCAGTGACTTGCGAGCCTCCAGAAACGTATAGTCCTGTATGATCCTGTGTTAGTGCATCATGCTTACTAATATCATTATTTAATTTTCCGATTTCAGGATATAACTCCATCTTAGCTTTAATTCTCTTACGTGCTTTTTCTAGCTTGTTGTCATCATCAAAAAGAATTACAGCACCGTTATTTTCATAATTCGTCGAGAGTGTTGTATGTGCATTTATGAGTTCAATAAACTCAGGATAATATTTCGCGCCACTTGTCACGAGTTTCAGCCAAGGCTTGTTGCGTCTCTGTGACACCCATGGCACGATGATTCCTGCTGAAGCGGCGGATGCTTGTCCTTTATCATTCCTGTCATAAACGATCGATTGTATATTTTCTTTTTGTAGCAAGAACGCGATACTCATACCTTGAAGTCCGCCACCGATGATATGAATCATGAAATCTCTCCTAACGTCTTTTTTAAAAGTATACGTGTTAGTGTAGATTAATTTCAAGCATTCGATATAGAACGTGTGTTCGAATTTTGGTATACTATATATGGTGAAAGTTATGGAAAAGCGTATTATACATGTGGATATGGATGCATTTTATGCTCAAGTTGAACAAAATGATAATAAAGCATATAGAGGAAAACCGGTAATCGTAGGTGGCCGGTCTTTTAGTCGTGGAGTTGTATCTACAGCGAGTTATGAAGCGCGTAAATACGGTGTTCACTCAGCGATGGCTATGAAAGTTGCACACCAAAAGTGTCCAGATGGTATATTCTTACGCGCTCGCTTTGATAGATATAGGGAAATTTCCGCACAAATTAGAGACATATTTTTATCATACACGGATATTGTAGAGCCATTAAGTTTAGATGAGGCATACCTCGATATTACTCATCTTGTGAATAGAAAACGTTCAGCTCGAATGATTGCGCTAGAAATCCAAAGTAAAATTTATGAAACAACCGGACTGACATCAAGTGCTGGTGTTTCATATAATAAATATCTCGCAAAAATTGCTTCTGGTATGAATAAACCAAGCGGCACAACCGTCATCGATTACGAAAACGTTCAAGAGTTACTTTGGAGTCTAGACATTGGTGACTTCCCTGGAGTAGGAAAAGTAACAGAAGAAACCATGAAGTCTAAAGGAATTCTTACGGGTAAAGATCTATACGATTGGTCAAAAGACGCACTTATTTTAGAGTTCGGCAAACGTGGTGAAAGCCTTTATAACAAAGCGCGAGGCATTGGTACAGCTATGCTACAAAAAGATAGAATTCGTCAAAGCATCGGAAAAGAAACGACGTTTAGTTATGACCGTAATGAAGACGAAGAACTCCTAAGAGTATTATTATCTTTATCAGGTGAAGTAAGTAAACGTTTAAAAGATAAAGACATGGCAGGCCGAGTCGTTACAGTAAAAATCAGAAATAGGGATTTCTCAACTCATACAAAACAAACGATGCTATCAAACCCAGTCTATCAAACAGAAGAAATCTATGAATTTGCCTCAAAGTTATATATGGATTTGAAGGATCCTGTGACACCAGTGCGACTTATCGGGGTTACAGTATCTGGTTTAGAAACACGAGTTTATAGAAATATGACAATCTATGATTTTATCTAATGTATAATGAGTGATATACTATTAAAAGAATTTTTTATAAAGAAGGGTTAAACATTGATCATTAAGACAGATGAAGAATATCAAGGAATGAAGGAAATTGGTCAAATTTGTGGCCGAGTTCTAAAAGAGACGATTCAGTTTGCTAAAGTAGGTATGACGACAAAAGAGGTCGATGATTTTGCTGGCAAAAAACTAGAAGAATACGGTGCAGTGAGTGCTCCAATCAGTGAATATGACTTTCCTGGATATACATGTATCAGCATCAATGAAGAAGTTGCACATGGAATTCCTGGATCACGTGTCATTGAATCAGGAGATATTGTAAATATCGACGTTTCTGCAACTAAGAATGGATTTTATGCAGACACTGGTCTTTCATTTATTGCGGGTGAATCTACAAATGAAAAAAAAAAACGTGTGATTGACGTTTGTGAAATGGCATTTGAAGAAGCAATGAAGAAAGTTAAACCAGGTGCAAAAGTATCTCAAATTGGACGTGCAGTGCATAATACAGCACGTAAAAATGGTCTGACTGTTATTAAAAATTTAACTGGTCATGGTGTTGGACGTAGCTTACATGAAGATCCAAAACACGTTATGAACTACTTTGATCCAGCAGATAAATCCATCCTACGTGAAGGTATGGTTCTTGCAATTGAGCCATTTATTAGTTCAAACGCAACACTTGTTACAGATGGAAAAGACGACTGGGCATTTGAAACAAAAGACGGTAGCTTCGTTGCTCAGAAAGAACACACAGTTCTAGTAACCAAAGACGGCCCAGTATTATTAACAGAAGTAGAATAAAAAAGTTCGCACTCATGTGCGAACTTTTTTTATTTAGATATATTCTAGTATTCATACCCATTAACGATTAAGTCTACTTTTCCAGTTTCAGGATTCATTACTAAACCATGAATAGGGACGCTATCGTCCATGAGTGGATGATTTTTAATATTTTTGACGCCTTCAAGAACACTTTCTTCAACACTGTCAAACCCTTTAAGCCAGCTATAAACTTCAATGCCTGAATGTTCTAATGTCTCGAAAACACTCTTGTTGATGCCTCTATCTTGCATTGCTTGAACAATTGGCTCTGGTTTAAGTGCTCCAAATCCACAATCATAATGACCCATGATAATGACTTCGTCTACGTTTAACTGATAGACACCAACTAAAATGCTCCGCATTGTACTACCATATGGATGTGAAATTACTGCGCCAGCATTTTTAACTTGTTTGATGTCTCCGTTTTTTAAACCTAATGCTTTTAGAGATAGCTCTGTTAAGCGTGTATCCATACATGAGACAATAAGTAGTTTTTTATCTGGAGTACTTGTTGTCCTATATTCTAGATATTTTTCCTCTTCGACAAATTTAGAATTAAAATCAAGAAGTTCTTCTAATAATGTCATACGTTGTATACCTTCCGATCTGGATTTTTTGCAACAATTTTTTTGTGTATAAGTGAGTTAATCTGTGCACCAAGAATCAGTACGATTGACGTTATATACAACCAAAAAATTAAAATAATTACCCCTGCAATACTACCATAAGTTGCAGTGTAGTTACTAAAGTTCGATACATAGAACCCAAATCCAGCTGATATTAATAAGAACATCACTGTTGAAAACAATGTCCCTGGAATCACTGATTTTAGCTTAACTTTTATACTTGGTGCCAATGTGTAAACAAGTAAAAAAACGACGAATACTAAGATTAAAGGTAATACTGTACGTACGAGATTCCAAATCCATTGGAATTCATTGTCTAGACCAACGAACCCAAACATAAATTTACCAATTTGGTCACCTAAAATTGTAAATACGAATGTACCAACGACAGCTAACGCAAGTAGTAATGTAAATATAACTGATAAAAATCTTGCTAGGATTGGGTTTCTTGTGTCTTCAATATCATATGCAACGTTAAATGCGTTCATCAATTGGTTCATCCCGTTAGATGCGGACCATAAAGTTAAAATTAAACCTATTGAGAAAAGCCCACCGGATTTTGTATTCATTACTTCATTTAAAATTCCTTCAAGCAGGCCAGAAATCTGTTCTGGAGCGTATTGATTGATCATGTTCGTTAGACTATCTGCATCCACGTTAAACATTGGGACGATTGATAATAAGAAAATTAGGGCAGGGAAGATTGCGAGTAAGAAATAATAAGCAAGCTGTGCAGCCATCCCTGTCGTATTATCTTTTGAGAACCTAAACATCAGTTTCCCTAAAAATCCTGCATCATCTTTTAAAGCAACCGGGCGGTTTACTTGAGATAAATAAAAGGTTGAATTTTTCTTATTAGGAATCGATTTAAATTCTACATAATCGACGAATGTATCATCTTTTTTTCTTTCCTTTTTCATCTCTTCAGTTTTCTCTTTAATTTTTTCTAAATATTTCTCGTTATCTTCATATGACATTGTTTTCCCTCCTATATACAAAGAAAAGGGCGTAACGATACGCCCTTATTTCTAGTTTAAGTGTTTTTGCTCTCTATATTTCATGAATGTATCTTTAGCATCAATAATTGATTGCTCGAGCTCTGGGTTGTTTCTACGAATCTCTTCGATTGTATCTTTCCAGAATAATACTTCTTCTTTAATTTGTTCAAACTTAGATGGTTCGTTTGACGCGCTAGAGAATTGGTTCTTTAACTCATCTGGATTCTTTGCGAAAGATACGACTTTCTTAGAACCAGAAACAACATTATCTCTTGTCGATTTATCAACTAGGCTCACTAGTCCGCCGACTAAGGCACCAAGTAGAACTGCTGGTATTAATTTGTTTTTCATTCTTATCTACTCCTCAAAATTATTACTAATCTACCTTAGATATATCCATTTTAGCTTGCTTTTAAACTAAAAACCAATATTATTTCGTACATTAACGTTAATTTTGTTAAAATGAACTCATGTGAAGTGGTAGGAGGGGTAAAATGGAAATAAGTCAAATGTTAGAAGAGATTGAAGAAAATCTGAATGTCGTGAATAAAGGGCTTTTAAAAGCTAAAGATTTTAACGAAGATAATTATGATAATATAAAAGAGATACATGAGTTCGTTTCGAGCCGTGATAATTTTTCACCGCAAGAGACAACGATGATTTTAGATGAACTTAAAAATTTACGAAATTAATTAAGGGGTGTAAGTATGGAATTAAATCAAAAATTACAAAATTATGCTGAGTTATTAGTAGATGTAGGTTTAAACATCCATGAAGGTAAGCGTATGTTTATCAATGCAACTACTGACGCATTACCACTTGTTAGAAAAGTCGTTGAAGTGGCTTATGACCGTGGTGCTGCTGAAGTTAAAGTAAATCTATCTGACGATAAAATTCAACGACTAAACGTTCTGAATCGTAGTGAAGATGAACTCGCAACTGTTCATGACTGGATCGTTGAAGAGAGAATGCACTACAGCAATGAGAAAGCAGGTTTCTTAAGCTTAATTTCAAGTTCACCTGAACTATTAAAAGGGATTGACCCGATGAAGCTTAGAAAAATGCAAATTGCGACAGGTACAGCATTAAAAGAATTTTCAGCACGCTCACAGTCTGACTATCATTCATGGTGTGTAGCAGGTTATCCATCACCTGAGTGGGCAAAACTGGTTTACCCAGATTTAGATGAAAACGAAGCAGTTGAAAAATTACTTGATTTAATTCTTTACACAGTCCGTGCAGACCAAGAGAATCCTGTAGAAGCATGGTTACAACATGATAAAAACTTACACGAAAAAGTAGATTTCTTAAACGGTAAAAAGTTCCATGCACTTAGATTCGTATCACCAGGTACTGATTTAACAATCGAACTACCAGAGAAACATCTATGGGCAGGTGCATCTAGTAAAGATAGCGATGGACGAGACTTCATGGCAAACATGCCTACAGAAGAAGTATTTACTGCGCCTAAGAAAACAGGTGTGAATGGATATGTTTCAAATACTCTACCTTTATCATACGGTGGTAACATCATCGATGACTTTAAACTTACATTCAAAGAGGGTAAAGTCGTTGATTTTGAAGCGGGTGTTGGATATGAAATCTTAGAAAATATTCTAGAAACAGATGAGGGTGCACGTTTCTTAGGTGAAGTAGCACTCGTACCAGATGATTCACCTATCTCTAATACTGGTACTTTATTCTACAACACATTGTACGATGAAAATGCATCATGCCATATTGCGCTTGGTTCTGGATATGCATTCAGCGTTGATGGTGGAAAAGAAATGTCACGTGAAGAGCTAGAACAAGAAGGCATTAACGATTCAATTACACATGTTGACTTCATGATTGGTAGTGCGGACTTAGATATCACTGGAATCGAGAAAGATGGAACTGAAACTGCGATCTTCAAAAAAGGAGATTGGGCAATTTAAAAAACACATGTATATTGTGACAAAATTGTGTTAAAATAAATGTAAGTATATATGAGTATAGGGGGATCCCGAAATGGAATCATTTGGATTTTTCGGATACGGAATGAGCACACTCGTTCTATTGTCGTTCATGTTTGCAATCTTAGGATTTTCAGGAGTGCTATTCTACTTCTTATCAAAAGCATTCCACAGCCAAGATGCAATTACAGTGGATACAAAACAAGAAGCATTAGATAGAGAGATTTAATCAGGAGAGGAGACACGTTCTCCTCTTTTTTTCAATTATTTTAGGAATAGGTGGAAAATATGATCAAAAAAATGTCAGAGTCTTACACTGTTAAAAGTGCAATTGTATTCCCACAAGATACAAACAGCTACAATACAATTTTTGGTGGTAAACTACTTGCATACATAGACGATGTTGCAGCAATCACAGCACGTCGCCATTGTCGTTCAAATGTTGTAACAGCATCGATTGACTCAATGGATTTTTTAGCGCCAATCGATGTAGGTGAAGTAGTTATTTTAGAATCAGTAATCACTGGAACTGGACGTTCATCTATGGAAGTCATGGTTAAAGTTTCTAAAGAAAGCTTGACTGAAGACTCGAGCCCTGTGTTAACAGGTTTCTGCTTCATTACTTTTGTTGCATTAGACGATAACGGGAAATCAAAACCAGTACCTGGAATTGAATGTGACTCAGAAGCACTTCAATTCTTAATTGATAGCGCCAACATTCGTGTTGAAAGAAGAAAAGCCCGTTTAGAACATACAAAAGAACTTTCGGAGTACATCGCGAAAGATTTATATTAGGTGATTTCATGAAAGTAACTAAACTTGTTGCTTTAAAAAATAATTTCTTTAGAGTCGAGTTTGATAATGGGGCGCATTTGCGAGTTCATGAAGAAGGACTCATCAAACACATGCTGTATAATAGCAAAGAGTTAACTGATGAGGAGTTTGAACAAATAAAGTCTACGCTAGACTTTGACAGAGCTTACATCAAAGCCATCCATTATATCAGTTTTAAGTTGCGCTCAGAATATGAAATTTACACGTATTTAAGTGAAGATTTTACCGATGAAGTAATTGCTCACGCAATAGAGCGACTCATAAATGAAAACTATATCAATGATAATATATATGCAGAAGCACTCAAGAATACGATGCTCAACACGACAGACAAAGGTCCATTACTTCTAAAGAGAGAACTCGAAAAAAAGAGAGTCTCTAAAACAATTATTGATGATGCAGTTGAAGCATTTAAAGAAAGTATCGAACCTGAGCGACTCATCAAGATTCGAGATAAGGAATTAAAACGATATAAAGGCTCAAAAAATTTATTTAAACAAAAGCTCTCAGAACGACTGATGACGAAGGGGTACACAGGAGAATTTCTCTCAATGATACCATCAGAAGTAGAGCTTGATGATGCAGAATTTTTTGAGAAAGATTTTGAAAAATATTATAATAAACACGCGAGAAAATATCGTGGGTTTGATTTAAAAAATAGAGTGATTAGGAGTCTTCTAGGGCGAGGATATTCATATTCACAAATAGATGAAAGAATAGGAAGTATTGAAGATGATTTCATTTGGTCAGATGACGAGAGTTGAAATAGAAAGATATATTGCTGAAACACGAGAAAAGATGAGAAAAGCTGAAATGATGGGTATAGAGAATGAATATAGAGTACTAGAGCGCCAAGCGCTAATCGCTGAGTGCTATTTAGTAGATCTTTCTCAAATCGAAAAGGGCAAAATCTATAAAGTAATTTCTAATGAAGATCTTTATTTCAAAGTAGATTACTTAAAAGGTGTATTTGCTTGGGGCTTTTTCATCGGTGGCGATCACCACGAAGAGGCAATCCCTGTTTCTATGCTTCAACTCAATAAAAGGAAAAAATAATGCAAGAAATTGTGCTTCATAGAGCGACCGATGTTGTATATCATAAAGAGCCAGAGAAATTAAAAGACCGAATTCTAAATACTCCTACTCATATCGTCCTAAAAAATGTATCTACAACATTATATCGTGGAGAAGTCCTTGGAATTTTAGGAGATTATGAAACATTAAAATTTTTAAAGGATATTCTAGTTGGGTTAATTCAGCCAGATAGCGGAAGAATTAGATATAAAGATACTTTTTTAAGCCTAGATGTTGAAGACCATATCCTGAATGATCATTTAGTGCATGTGTTTATCACTGAAATATTAGAAGAATACATGACTGAAGCGGCACTTAAGAAAAGTCTCGAGAAATTAAATCGGCACCCAGTAATTTTTAACCACTGGGAGAAACCTTTAAAAAATCTGTCTAGACAAGATATAGCGGTGATCTTGCTTGAAATATCTGCTGAAATTAGTGCAGATATTACCCTTTACAACAACTTTTATAGATATTTAAATGAAAAATCTTTTTTACGTTTTAAAGAAGTTGTGAATACACATGAAGCAAAAAATCGTGGCGTATATTTATTGGAATCAAGTTTTGAACCAATTGAACTTTTAGCGAATCACTTTATCTGGCTATCGTATGGTCAGATGAGATTTGAGGGAACTGTAAAAAAAGGATTCGAAGTTTACAACGAGTACTTAAAAAAACGCAGTCAGCTGAAAAGTTTAGACGAAGAAGCGTTGTTTGACCTCGAGTGGAAAGAGCGCATGTATGAGAGTGCGCAGTTCAAGCATAATTTACAGCGACGTCAGAAGAAATATGAATCTGTGTTAGATAAAATTAATATCCAACGCGTGATTATCTCATTCATTCTTGTGTTTACGATACTTTTATCAGCAACTTTAATATTTATGGATATTCAGTTTTCTAAAGAACAAACACCGTTCACTGAGGAAACACTTACCGACAATACGGAAGAAGTGAATACAAGACTGAGATATGGCTTTGTTATTAGTGATTCGCTTTCAGCTGCAGGACAAGAAATTCCAAAATATAGTCTAATTCGAATTACGAGTGACCAAGGGGATACGATGACAGCTTCTATCAATGATACAGAAGTAAAAGTATCATCGAGTGATGTGTTATATTTCAATCCAGCATCGATGTATGAGTCAGTCCAAGACGATACAATTAGACAATATACGAGTGACACATATCTCTATAACTACATGTTCTACTCTCATTATTTAAATAAAAATGTGAGTGTTGCGAAAGATAATATGACTCTTATAGAAGAGTCGAAATATCGAGTGAAGGTCGATGGTATCGATATCACCTATCTCGTAGAAAACGGCACTGTAATTGGATTAGTGACTTCAGGGTCTGATCAACAAGAAATAATTAAAGCTTTGGATATACAAGATGATGAAGCATTTAAAATATTTAGAAGCGAGAATGGCTTTGTAATTTATGATAAAGAATCAAATAACTGGCTATTCTTGAGCAGATAGGAGAGCGTATATGAATCAAAAATCAAGATTTTTAATTCGAGAATCGTTTAACTTATCTGGCAGAAACTTTAAGAAAGTACTGTTACCAACCGCAATCTATACACTGATTGGTATTGTTCTTTTTATATTGAGTTCGTTCATGGATGATACTGAGATGGTGAGAATCACGTATACAGCGGTTGGAGTAATTACAGTGTGTTGGCTCTATTCAAGCACAATTTTGAATCAGTATGAAATTTTTAAGAAGGATTCGGTTATAAAAGTAAACTATATACCGATGTATTACCGTGTGCTACCGACGATTTTTTTCCAATCGATCTTGTTTATATTGTTTGTAATCATATATAGTGCGATTGTGAGTTTAAAAACGGAAGAGTTTTTACTTCATTTGTTAACACTCATTTATTACACGATACTAGGAATTATTTTAATTATTCCATTTACGATTCTATATATACAAGTCAGTCGTTATACGAATACACGCTTAGCAAACATAATTGTGCTCGTTGTTCTACTACTTGTGACTCCTGTATTTTACGTAGGAGCTAGTTTACCGAGTATCGTGCAAAACATACTCTTATTAAATCCATTTTATTATGTTATTGAGAGCATAGAAATGTCGTCAGTTGGTATACCTTGGAGTTCCAATAGATTACTTCAAGACGTATTATTCATATCTGAAATGCTACTGATTTATTTATGGATTATGGTAGGGTACAAAAAATTAAAAGTAGATTTTATTTCATAGAAAAAGTAGTGCACGAGTCTCGTGCACTACTTTATTTTTTGCTGTAGTTTATCTTCTGAAAACACCCAACCTGTAAAGCTAGATATAACTTCTTTAGATGCCTCATCAACAATCATAATACAGACGAATGGATAATGTCCGTCCTTAAGATATCGAAGATCCGTATATCTGATTTCTATTGTTTGATCCTCTAAATGTTTGATTTCATATCTATAGATGGATGAAAAGAACGTAAATGATTTAAAGTTTTCGTCATATTTAATGATTTCGTATAAGTCTTCTCTTAGTGGTTCCGTTTTTTTGAACTCATCATAAAGTACGACTTGTGATTTAAATGCACGTCCGACATAGAATGAATTGTCCGTAGCGAGTGCAACCCGCCATTCAAAGAATTTGATTGTCGGCATAACAAACGTTCTGATGATATGTTCTTGCGGAAGTAGATTACGCACTTTTCGTTTCAATGTTTGTTGATATGCATATCGAACGATATAATAGATAAAGATGATGCCATAAATAACAATGAACAGTATAATTGGATCCAGTCCTAGGAACCACAATATGAGGTAACTAGATAGTAGCACAATGATTGGTATATCAACGGTGTTTATGAATCCAAGTTGTATCCATGTGTTTCTGAGAGGCCGGATCATCTGGGTACCGTACATGTTAAATATATCTACAAATACATGTAAAAACACTGCTAAGAGTGACCAAAAGTACATATTCACAAAAGGCAAATCAAAGAACAAATAACTGATTGTCGCAAGAAGCACTGGCCAGATAATAAAAGTAAACGGAATAGAGTGTGTAATACCTCTATGGTTTTTAATGTATACAGCATTATTTTTAAGTTTTAAAGTAGTATCTATATCAGGGATTAAACTAGCACCTACGACTGTCGCACCAAATCCTAATGTGAGCGGATCAACACTTGGATCTATTGTGGCGAGTCCGAGGAGCGTTCCCCCCATAAGTGTATGCGTAACAGTATCCATAATAAAATCCCTTCTTAATAAAATAAAATTTACGGTGATAACGTGTTAAATAAAAATGAATTTGCATTAAATTTACTCGAATGGTATCACATTAATAAGCGTGATTTACCATGGAGACAAACAAATGATCCATATAAAATATGGCTCTCAGAAGTCATGCTTCAACAAACTCAAGTACAAACAGTGATTCCATATTTTAACAAGTTCATCGATAAATATCCAACTTTAGATGATCTTGCAAATGCCGATGAACAAGAAGTATTAAAAGACTGGGAAGGACTCGGTTATTACAATAGAATTCGTAATCTTCACAGTGCAGTCAAAGAAGTCCAGTATACATATAATTCTATTGTTCCGCAAAAACCAAAACAATTTTTTGAATTAAAAGGAGTAGGACCGTACATTGGTGGGGCAGTACAATCCATTGCATTTAATCATAGAATCGCAGCAGTAGACGGAAATGTGCTTCGTGTGATGGCGCGATTAAATGAAGATAACCGTGATATTAGCAAACAATCGACAGTAAAGTCTGTTAAATCATATGTCGAATCAATTATTCCATTAGAATCAGGCGACTTCAATCAAGCCCTCATGGAACTCGGAGCAACCATTTGCACACCAAGAATACCAAAATGTCTATCTTGTCCTGTTCAAAGTCATTGCGAATCTTTTAAATCGAACTCAGTATTACAATACCCTAAAAAGAAGAGTTCTAAAAAGAAAACAGAACTATATTATAATATATTCTTAATATTAAATGATAAAAATGAAGTGTACATGTTCATGAATGAGTCGAATCTACTAAAAGGCATGTATAAATTCCCGAAATATGATATTGATACGAGCATTGGTACAATAGAAGAAGAGTTGAATTTAAAGCTTTCACAATTAAAAGAACCAATCGCAGAAGAGAAACATGTATTTACACATCAAGTCTGGTACATGAACGTGTATCTCCTATATACAAATAGTGAAAGTGAACATTTTATTAAGATTAAAGACGTCTCGGATTATCCAATGAGTGTTGCGATGCAAAAAGTATTTAAGCATCTGAATTAATTCGCATTATGTACTATGCTATAATGAGTAGGTAAAAAATTAAGGGGTGTGGCAACATGTTTAAAGAGTCCATACCAAAAGAAGGACAAAGAGTTCGCATCCAAAGTTATAAGCACGATGGTAATATCCATAGAGTTTGGAAAGAAACAGTTGTTCTTAAAGCGACTGAAGATATTATCATTGGCGGCAATGATCACACACTAGTAACGGAAAGTGACGGGAGATGCTGGGTTACTAGAGAACCTGCCATTGTTTATTTCCATAAAGAGTTATGGTTCAATGTCATCTGCATGTTTAGAGAAGATGGTATCTATTATTATTGTAACTTATCTTCACCGTATGTATACGATGGTGAGGGCATCAAGTATATCGACTATGATCTTGATATTAAAGTATTTCCTGATGGAAAATATCATCTTCTGGATGAGGATGAATACATTGTTCATAAGAAGCGAATGAAATACAGCAATGATATAGACGAAGTTCTAAAAGTGAATGTAGATATTTTGCAAGAATGGATCGAACAAGAAAAAGGACCTTTTGCGACAGATTTTGTGAAAATTTGGTATCAGAGATTTAAGAAATTTATGAAGTAATTTAAACCAATCAGCGGATTGGTTTAATTTTTTAGGAGGAAAACAGTTGATAAGACGTTATTTAAAGTTCGTTAAACCATATACATTACAGGTTGTTTTAACGCTTATCATAGGTATTTTAAAATTCGGTATACCCTTACTGATTCCACTCCTTGTGGCATACACAATTGATGATGTCATCATGGCACAATCACTAACGAATGATGAGAAACTACACAAACTGATGAGTGTTATGATTCTCTTTTTTGTAATATTTGCGATTGTAAGACCACCAGTGGAATACGCAAGGCAATATCTCGCACAATGGACATCAAACAAGATACTCTATGATATCAGACAGCAATTATATGCACATTTACAAAAGTTAAGTGCAAAATATTATGCAAATAATAAAGTAGGCGAGATTATCTCCCGTGTCATCAATGATGTGGAGCAAACAAAAACGTTCATTATTACAGGTCTCATGAACATTTGGTTAGACCTTGCCACAATATTAATTGCATTATCAATCATGTTTACAATGAACGTTCAGTTATCCCTTGTCTCAATTATCATATTCCCATTCTACATTTTTGGTGTATGGTATTTTTTCTCAAGACTACGTGCATTGACGCGTTCACGCTCACAAGCAGTTGCAGAGCTACAAGGATTTTTACATGAACGTATTTCTGGCATCAACGTAATCCGTTCGTTTGCAGTAGAAAATCATGAGCAAGCACGATTTGATAAAGTGAATGACAACTTTTTATCAAAAGCAACCGACCATGCTAAGTGGACAGCATACAGTTTCATGGTAGTAAACACAATTACAGATATCGGACCATTATTAGTGATTGGATTCGGTGCATGGCAAGTCATTTCTGGTGACTTAACAGTCGGTGTATTAGCAGCATTTATTGCATACTTAGACCGACTGTATGGCCCACTGCGTAGACTGGTTTCATCTTCAACAACACTAACGCAAAGTATCGCATCTATGGATAGGGTATTCCAACTCGTTGATGTAGAATATGATATACAAGATAAGAAAGATGCATACGAAATACAGAATGTTAAAGGTGAAATTTCATTCGACAATGTCAGCTTTAGATACAATGAATATGCTGAAGATGTTTTAAGTGATATCAATCTAGATATTGAAGTCGGACAAACAGTTGCCTTTGTTGGAATGAGTGGGGGTGGAAAATCGTCACTCGTATCACTAATCCCTAGATTCTATGATGTGACAAGTGGTAGCGTAAAAATTGATGGACAAGACGTTCGCGATATTACACTTCATTCTCTGAGAGATAATATAGGAATGGTCATGCAAGATAATGTACTATTCTCTGACACAATTAAAAATAACATCTTACTCGCAAAACCTGATGCGACTGACGAAGAGGTGTATGAAGCGGCAAGAAATGCAAACGCTGAAGAATTTATATTAGATCTTGAAAGTGGATACGAAACAGAAGTCGGAGAACGCGGAGTCAAATTATCTGGTGGACAAAAACAACGTATTGCGATTGCACGCGTATTCTTGAAAAACCCGCCAATCTTAATTTTAGATGAAGCGACGAGTGCATTAGACTTAGAAAGTGAAGCATTCATTCAAGAAGCGATTCGAAAAGTATCGAAAGATCGTACAACAATTATTGTTGCACATAGACTTTCAACAATTACACATGCAGATAAAATTGTTGTAATTGAACACGGACAAGTTGTTGAATCAGGTACACACCAAGAATTACTTGATAGAAATGGTGCGTACCATCGATTATTTAGCATTCAGGATGTGTAAATAAATGGAGAAACAAACCATTGATATTAGTTTTCTAGGTGGAAATACTTTAGATGCTGCACAAAATTTACTTGGTAAAGAGATTGAAACAGTGATTGACGGTATAATCACAAGCGGGTTCATTACTGAAGTAGAAGCATATCTTGGAACTTTAGACCGTGCATCACATACGTATAAGGGTAAAATAACAAAGAAAAATGCAATGATGTTTGAGCCGTACGGTCATATCTATGTCTATACGATGCATGGACATAGTTGCATGAATTTTGTAACGACAACAGACAAACCAGAAGGAATTTTAATTCGTGCAGTTGAACCGAATGTAGGACAAGAAACAATGATTGATCGTCGTGGTAGAAATAAAAACCTGACAGACGGTCCAGGTAAACTTACGAAAGCACTTGGTATTAATCGAAATGACCATAACGGAATGGATATTAATAATGAGCTTTTAAAAGTTTACGAAGGTAAGACTCCGATTGAGATTGAAGCAACAAAGAGAATTGGTATAGATAACAAAGAAGAAGCGGTCGATTATCTATATCGATTTATTGTTAAAGGAAATCCTCATGTGAGTCGCTTTAAAGGTAAAATTGATAAAAATAATGGATGGAAATAGAAATACGCCTTGCCTATAATTTATATAAGCAAGGCGTATTTTTTATTCATCCAATGATTCTTGTTGAATGTCAAGGGCTTTATCTTTTGTATGATATTTAAAGTAACTGTTTGCGAGTCTATCCCCACGTTCAATCGCTTTTTGATATTCATTCATAGAAGAAATGATTTCTAATATGTTTTCGTATTTTAACCTGATATCTGTATTTCTAAGTGTGCTGTATTCATCTAAAAAGTTTTCCATTAATGTATTATCATAATACATTGTAGAATCTTGGTAGTAAATAGATGTTTCTGGTGGAATCTTGCCAGCAATTTTTAAGAATACTTGCTCATGGTATGCCATGAGTTGATCCATTTCAATACGAATTCTGTTTGTGAAATCATCACTAACGTATTTATAATCGTTTTCTAGGCGATTCAAGTTTGAAAGAACAATATACGCTTTTCTCGTCATAAGAATCATTTGCTTAAATAAAATCTTTTTTCTAAGATCTGAATAAGTTGTTTTTCTAAAGTAAGGACGTTCTTCTTTAAACCAACTGTACATTGTTTCAAGTTTTTGAACGCGTTTGTCTAATTCTTTGACATCTTTACGTATGCTCATCGCGTCACTTGCACCATTGAGTTCAAGTCTGATCCATTTAAAAATATCGCTAGTAATACTCACAGAATGGTTGTACATTTTATCTTCATATTTCGGAGGGATTACAAACAAGTTGATGACTAGTGCACATAATACACCGATCATAACGAGTGAGAATCTAATAAATGCAGTATAGATAAAGTCAGAAGTTTCCATCACTGTGCCAAGTGGTTCATCCATAATCGCGATGACCGTAACGACAGCTAGAGTAGAAACGCTCTGTAATTTAAAGAAAATAAGGATAGATAATACAAGAATAATCGTAAGTCCAATAACAATTAAGTTACTATCAAACATCAGTACCATCAATATAGCAGAGATGGCACCGATGATATTACCTCTAAACTGATTCCATGTTTGCATAAAACTTTTGTGTACGTTTGGCTGCAGTGCGTTAACTGCAGCGATTCCTGCGATAAGTCCAGGTGAAATATCAAGCGCGTGGACAACTAGGAACGTGAGTACAACAGCAAGGCCTGTTTTTAATATTCGGGCTCCAAATTTCATAGCCTCAGCTCCTAAAAGTCATTTTTAAAGACGTCTTCAACAATTTTAAGTGTTTCTTCAATGTCTTCGTACGTATGTGCAGTTGTAATAAACCATGCTTCATATTTAGAAGGAGCGATCATTACACCTCGTTTGATTAGTCCGTTAAAAAATGTTGCGAAGCTTTCTCCGTCTGTATTCTCCGCACCTTTGTACTCAGTCACTTTATCTTCACTAAAGTAAATTGAAAATGCACCAACCTTACGGTTGATGTTTGCTTTAATATCGTATTTTTTGATGAGAGCATTGATACCATCTACGAGCATCTTTCCTTTTTTGTCGATTTCCTCATAGACTCCATCTTGTTCAAGTACTTCAAGGCATGCAATTCCTGCTGCCATAGAAAGTGGGTTACCTGCCATCGTACCTGCTTGGTATGCTGGGCCTAAAGGAGCTACTGACTCCATGATTTCTTTTTTACCACCATATGCACCGATTGGTGTACCGCCTCCGATAATTTTGCCGAGTGCTGTGAGGTCAGGTTTCACATTGAGTAAATCTTGTGCACCACCATACATAAATCTAAATGCAGTGATGACTTCGTCATAAATAACAAGTGCACCGTTCTCATGTGCAATTTTATTTACACCTTCTAAGAACCCTTCATGTGGTTCTACAATTCCAAAGTTACCAACGATTGGTTCAACAAGAACACCTGCTATTTCATCTTTAAAATGATCGAAAGCTTCTTCTAAGTCATCGAGGTTGTTGAAAGGAACCGTGATTACATCACTCGCTACTGCTTGTGGTACACCTGCAGAGTCAGGGGTACCTAGTTGTGAAGGACCACTTCCTGCAGCAACAAGTACTAAATCTGAGTGTCCATGGTAGCACCCTTCAAATTTAATAATTTTATTTCTATTTGTATAAGCACGAGCAACACGGATTGTTGTCATCACTGCCTCAGTACCTGAGTTTACAAAACGGATACGCTCTAAGTTTGGCATTGCGTGTTGAATTTTTTCAGCAAATTCAATTTCTAGTGGAGTCGTTGTTCCGTACAGAATACCGCGAGCACTTTGATGCACGATTGCTTCATGAATATGTGGATGTGCATGTCCTGTGATAATTGGACCATATGCGCTTAAGTAGTCGATGTATTTATTGCCGTCTACATCATAGAAGTAAGCCCCTTCCGCACGATCCATAACAACTGGTGCACCGCCACCAACTGCTTTATAAGAACGTGAAGGTGAATTCACACCACCAAGTATGATATTTTCACTACGCTGTCTTAATTTTTCAGAGTTTTCATGTTTAAACATTATTGCCATCCTTTACACATGTTTATTATGATATTTTACCATAATTTGCGCGCTACTTTAATCAGAATCCCTTTGTGTTTTCAAATCGTAAAAATAAGGTACACTTAATAATGAGAGATAAAAAGGAGTGGAGTGTAATGGAAAAATTTCCAAAGTTTAGTTTAGAGAATCAAAATGGTGAAATAGTTACGAACGATGACTTAACTGGTACAACGGTAATCTATTTTTATCCGAAAGACAATACACCTGGGTGTACAACCCAAGCTTGTGATTTAAGAGATAACATCTCTGCATTCAACGATTTAGGTGTGACAGTGTATGGAGTCAGCAAAGACTCTAAGGAATCTCATCAGAAATTCATTGAAAAACAAGGTTTAAATTTTGATCTATTAGTCGATGAAGACCATAAGCTAGCGAAAGAAGCAGGTATTATCGGTGAGAAGAATGTATTCGGTAAACTCACAGTTGGTCTCATCAGATCGACATTTGTAATAGATAAAGACAGTAACATCTTAAAAAGATTCGATAAAGTAAGTCCGAAGAAACATGTTGAACAAGTATTAGAATTTCTAAAAGAGGGATAATATGCACGTACTATCAACTATAAATTTACCAGACAAATATATAGAAGATATGAAAAATGAAGGACTCACATATAAATATGTTAAGTCTGCTGAATTAACAAAAGCTGACTTAAATGAAGCGGAAATTATGATATCATATGGATCAAAGATTGATTTTGAACATCCTGAAGAACTTACAAGCATTAAATGGCTACATGTCATGAGTGCGGGTATGGATGAAGTACCAAAAGAAGTGTATGACACATGTATTGTGACAAATTCTTCTGGTATTCATAAAATCCAGATGGCAGAGTATGCGGTTGGTTTAATATTGCAGTATTATAAGAATTTAAACCAAGCTTATGAAAATCAAAAAGCACATATTTGGGAACGCAATTTAAAGAGTGAAGAAATTTACGGAAAAACTGCGTTTATTTTAGGTACAGGTAATATCGGTACACGCCTTGCCAGGTTGCTTTCAGCCTTCGATGTTAAAGTCATTGGATTCAACACATCAGGTAGAGAAATAGAACATTTTGAAAAAACTCTTCCTATTATAGAACTTAAAAATAGACTCGGTGAAGCCGACATTGTTGTTAACATTTTACCAAGCACAAAAGAGACTAGGGGAATGCTCGACACATCAATGTTCGAAGCAATGAAAGATTCATCAGTGTTTCTAAACATTGGGCGTGGTGACATTATGACAGATGAAACGATGATTGATGTGTTAAAAAATAGAACAATTCGTCATATGTTACTAGATGTATTTAATGAGGAACCATTAAAAGAAGATTCTATTTTCTTCGAATTTGATAATATAACAATCACGCCACATGCAAGTTCAAAAACGAGTGAATATATTCCTAGAGCATATAAAATCTTTAAAGAAAACCTGCACAATCTAAAAAATAATGAAGAAATGTTTAATGTAGTTACTTTTGAAAAAGGCTATTAACATTGACAAAGATTATTAACTATATGTAAAATTATATGTAGTAGAAGATTAGAAAGTAGGTTTGCGCCTATGAAAATGATGGATAAAGAACAGACGTTCATAGAATCAATCAACAAGTTAAAAGGTACTGGCGTAAGAATCACACCTCAAAGAAAAGCAGTTCTCGAATATCTAATTGAGACTGAAGAACATCCAACAGCAGATGATATTTTTAAAGCACTATCACACGAGCACAAAAATATGAGTGTTGCGACTGTATATAATAATTTAAAACTATTTAAAGACACAGGGTTAGTTACAGAACTGACTTATGGGGATTCATCGAGTCGTTTCGATTTCAGAACAAACCCACACTATCATATTATATGTACAGAATGTGGAACGATTACAGACTTTGAATATCCTGCGCTTGAAGAAGTAGAGCATCTCGCTGGCTTATTAACAGGTTATGAAGTCAATGGACACAGACTAGAATTATATGGTCGTTGTCCAAACTGCCAAAAATAAAAAGTAACGAGTAGTTTCTACTCGTTACTTTTTTTATTTTCTAGCTCTTGTTTAATCTTTTCGCGTCTGTGTTTTACGTTCATATCATTATCGAATATCTCACCCTCAAGATCTTTATCTAGAGTTAAAGGTTCTTTACAATGCTGACAGTAATCTACAGTTCCAAGAATCTTCGTATAACCTCCACAATTTGGACATTCTACAGTGACTGCTCGTGCACTAATCATCCCGATCCAGAAGTAGATAACGAAGCTCAGTAGTATAGGAATAATACCTATTATTAAGAAGATTAACATCAGCCATGCTGTTTCTCTAAAGAAGATACCAAGATACATGATGATCATCCCAACAAATATCATTGCAAGGGCATAACCTCTGATACGTAATATCTTGTTCCCAGGTAATCTCATATTTTCACCTCAAGATTATTATATACTTTTATATTAATATAATGTATCATATATGAGTGTTCTACAAAGAATGTTTATAGTTCATTAAAATTAAATAAAATTCTTTAAAAAAAGTGTTGACCTTTTTGAACCAACTTGGTAATATTAAATATGTCGTTAAGACCGGCGCACGAATTGCAAATGATTCGTACATAAAAACAAAACTTTTTAAATAAATATTAAAAAGTTATTGACACTGAGAAAGCGACATGATATATTAGAGTAGTGCTTGCGAGAGAGACATCAAACAAGCGCGAAATAAACATTAAAGAACATTGAAAACTGAATGACAATATGTCAACGTTAATTCCAAGAAAAATACTCTACGGAGTAACTGAGAGAACAGTATAAAACACGGATAAATTTGAGCTAACTCAAATTCT
>NZ_BMDB01000003.1 GCF_014635565.1 Phocicoccus schoeneichii | reverse complement strand
AACATTCCATGTCTAGTGGCGATGGCGGAGAGGCCACACCTGTTCCCATGCCGAACACAGAAGTTAAGCTCTCCAGCGCCGATGGTAGTTGGGGTTTCCCTGCGAGAGTAGGACGCTGCTAGGCAATGCATAATAAATATTATGGATGCGATGAGCCGCATTGAGACCGTAAGGTCTCTTTTTTTATTTGTTTTACTTTTTGATATAGAAAGACCCTTAAATTACACTGACCCCCTAAATCCGAGTCCGGATTTAGGGGGTTATTTGTCTCAGTTTTTTTATATGATTAATTTTTTCTTGAAGGCTTTCGTAATCTGTTTGTTCATTTCTCTTATTAATCCAGTGATGCGATTTGGGTTGCCTCTTAGTGGTATCAATAGGAGTGACCCGTTCTCCATTTTCTTTTATATGTTCTTTATAGTTATCTAGAACAGATAATCCATATTTACGACAGATTTCATCTGATTTTTTCGCAACAGTTTGGAAATTTGTATTTCTTCTTCTAGACTTTCCATCTAACTGAACCGCATTTTGTATCCCGTGACAATGAATTAAGCCACTCTTTCCGTAATTGATACTGCAGGTCTCGCATTTGAAATTTCGCATCATACGGATTTAAATTATGACCTCAACGGTACGAGATCCGTTCTTCATTTTTCCAAGTACATAATCAATGCTTGCCTCTATATTTTTTATTTTTTGGACAGAAATTGTCGCCATAAAATCCCCACACCTTTAAAAATTCTAATTAAAATTTGATTCATTTCATTTTGATTTTTAATTATATTTTCTAACTCTTTTTTATAAGATGTATCATGTTGATGAATTTTTTTGCGATTTGATTAATATTATTTGTCGCTCCAGAAAACTGTGTTATATATTTTTGTAAGAGATTATTTACTTTTGCATTAATAATCTCATACGTAAAAATAGATAGGGATAAGCAAAGTAAAGTTGCAAAGATTACTTTTTTTAGATTTTTCATTGTTACTCCTCACTTATATCTACTTTTGTTGGGATTGGGCGAGGTTCTCCACAAATATAGTCAAGGAATATCACAATGTTTGATTTATAAATTTGAATAGAATTTTAATAGCTTAATCCACTTTGATATCGAGCATATTCTACTCTATAAGTGCCACTACCATAAGCATTGATAGTAATATAACTTGTATAACCTAAACCAGAGTATTGACCTACTTTTCCTCACCATTTGTGCTGAACATCACTTGATAACTGTAATACACTAGGATCTAAATAATGTACTCTTGATTGTACAACTGTATGTGAATAACTGATGCCTGAATTGAGGTTGTTCTTTGTATATGCTGTAACTTTCCCATTTTTATAAGTAAAGCTACCTTTGAAGGTATAAGAAAATCCTGGTAATTTACTAGTATTAAGAGATCTTATAGTGACACTATAATTCTTAATACCACTAGGAGCTACATAGGTACTAAGTTGCTTTTTATTATCGAAAATTTTAGAGTTTCCTTCTACAATAATTTCCATAATCTCATCAGTACCGGGAACAGTTGTAGATGACTTAATGTATGTTTTTCCCTCTTCTAATTGAGAATTAACATCATCAATCAATTCGTTAATTATGCTGTCTATTTCATCTGAAGAAACTTCCTCGTTAGCACTTGCAACAGAGGGTAAACAAATAATAAAGAATACTAAAGCGACTAGAGTAAAAATATAACTTTTCTTATTTTTCATAAAACCTTTCCTTTCTATTATTTATTTTAGTAAGATAAATATAGACTAAAATAAATAGAAGAAGGTGAAATTATCGAAATCATTTTAGGGTACGTTTTATTTGCAGCAACGAGTTTTGGAGTTTCTATTTTCGTTAACTTTTTAAATAGAGAGGATAAACGGCTACCTTGGAGAAATGTAATATTGTTTGCATTCCTATTTTCGTTATCGTTTTTCATCTTTAATTTAATAATGTCCATATTATGATCCTAAAGGTTCGAGAGGATTACATCTTTCTCGAACTTTTAAAAAAGACAAAGTGTTCAATTAATTCATTATAATCTAAGCTCCCCATATAGATTTTATGGGTTTTTAAAAATAAGCATGTGTTTCTATCTAAATTTAGGAGGGAGATATTATGAGTAATAAAGAGATATTTGAATTAAATAAGATATTGAGTAGTAGGTATGAATGAACTAGATAATATGATTAGAAGATTTAGTAATGAAAATAGAGTGAGACGTATTCCTATTCCGACGTTTATTGTGTCTAGTAGGACAGGTATACATTTGTATTATGTATTAGAAGAGTATATTGATTGGTAAAATAACAGAAGAATTAAAGAGAAATTAAATGGCCTGTCTTCTATTCAATACAGGAAACAAGCCATATAAGAAAGCACAGACAAGAATGTCCGGATTTATGGGTTCGGTACAAAATCCATTTTTTAGATTTAGGGGTTTAATTATTTCATGTAAAATTTACTTAATCTCTAAACATTAATAATCTTAAGCCATTTAAAATTACAAGTATAGTAGATCCTTCATGTCCGATCACGCCAAGGGGTAAGTTAATTGCTTGGAATAAGTTAGCTGTGATTAATAGTATGATTACTGAAAGTGCAAAAATGACATTTGACATAATTATTCGCTTCATCTTTTTAGATAATAACACTGCAAATGGTATTTGTTTTAAATCATCTTGAATTAGAACTACATCAGCTGTTTCCATGGCGATATCTGTACCAGAACCCATTGCGAAGCCAATATCTGCTTTAGCAAGTGCTGGTGCATCGTTTATTCCGTCACCAACCATACCAACGTTGCCATATTTTTGTTTTATTTCATCTAGTATTGAAGATTTCTCATCAGGCATTCTATTTGCATACACTGTTTTTATGCCTACTAGGTCTGCGATATGTTGTGCAGTATTTTCATTGTCGCCCGTTACCATTATTGTCTCAATGTTCATATTGTTTAGTTGTTCTATCGCGTCTTTACTATCCTTTTTAAGTTTATCTTCTAGAGCGAAGTAACCAGTTAATATTTTATTTTTACTAACAAAAATGACAGTACTTCCTTCATTTTCCTTCTGTGTGGCTATTTTACCTATCTCATCTTCTAAACTAATCGTATCTTCGGTAATTACAAACTCATGTTTACCAATTTTCCAAATATCTCCATTATGTGTAACCTGGAATCCTTTGCCTGTAATATCTTGAATAGTATTAAGCTCAATTAATTCTGTATCCTCTAAATAATCAACAAGGGCACTTGCTATTGGATGTGTGGATCCATACTCTGCCGCCTTGACCACTTTTTTAACAGTGTTTTGGTCTACACCTTCCATAAAGAATGCGTCTGTCACTGTAGGTTTTCCAATTGTTAAAGTACCTGTTTTATCAAATATAATCGCATTTAAACTCTGTACGTTATCAATTGATTGTCCTCCTTTAAACACCATACCGCGTTTTGCGGCACGACTAATTGCTGAAAGTGTTGCAGGAGTTGCACTTGCAACTAGCGCACATGGAGATGCTACTGTTAAGAGCACCATTCCTCTATAAAAGGATTCTGTAAATGTCCAATCAAGTATAAAATATACAAATAAGATAAATACGGGTACTCCTACCAACACGACTTTTACATAAGTGTTTTCTAGGGATTCAATAAAACTTGCTGTCTTTGAGGGAGAAGACTGTGCTTCTTCCACAAGTCGAATAATTTTTGAGAATAAAGTGTTATTATCTTCAACAGTTACAAGAATATTAAAAAGGTTCCCTTCGTTGATGGTGCCTCCAATAACTTCCATATCTCGTGTTTTTTCAATTGGGACGGATTCACCTGTGACTGCAGCTTCATTAATAATTGCAAAATCAGAGTCGAGAGTACCATCAATGGGTACGATTTCTCCTCGTGGTACTTGAATGACGTCTCCAATTTTCAACTCTTTTGTAGGTACTACATCAATTGTACCATCAGCGTTATATCGACGCGCTGTATCAGGCGTTAAATTCATTAGTTCGGAAATTGCATTCCTACTCTTTTCATTTGCCATTGTTTCTAATGATTCTGAAAGGGAGAAAATGAAAATGAGTAGAGCTGCTTCCATCCAATAGCCGATAATTGAAGCACCCACTGCCGCTAAAATCATCAATACATCAACATTTAGTTGTTTTTCTTTAACGAGTTCTGTAAGACCTGATTTAGCTGAAAAGTATCCTCCTATTAAAAAAGCGAGTATAAATGAAGAAACTGCAAGCGTACTTTGTTCTTGATATTGCAAAATAATACCTACAATAATTAAAATTGCACTGATAATGGTATTTGTCATTTCTTTATGTGTTTTTATCCACTCAATCATAAGTGAGCACCCCTATATTGTAATTCCCTTAATTATAATAATTCTAAATAAGAAAGGCAAACATTTAAATCGCTTTTTTCTAACTGTATTAAACAATATATATTAACTTTACTCACTTTTTTTATTTATGATTAAATTTCAATTTTAATTTAATATGTTGTGTCCTTTTGTAATTAGGGTATATGAAAGGGTACTTATTAAATAGAATTGAGGGTGCGTAATGATTTCTATTAAAAATGTTACAAAGCGCTACAATGAGTTCGTTGCGGTGGATAATTTGTCTGTCGACATCGATTCGTTTGAGCTCTTCGTGATCATCGGTCCTTCTGGGAGTGGGAAGTCCACAACTATGAAGATGATTAATCGATTGATTGATACGACTGATGGTGAGATTTATATTGACGATAAAAACATAAATGATTTTGATCCGGTAGAACTTCGCCGCAGCATGGGGTATGTCATCCAAGATGTAGGGCTCATGCCTCACATGACAATAGCAGAGAACATCAGCCTCGTGAATCGTCTAAAGGGTGAAAAGCGCGACGATAATAGAGTCGATGAGCTTCTGACTATGGTCGGAATGGATCCGGTTGAGTTCAGAGAACGTTATCCTGAAGAGCTTTCAGGTGGTCAGCAGCAACGTATCGGTGTGATTCGTGCGCTCTACAGTAACCCGAACATCATTCTAATGGACGAGCCGTTTTCTGCGCTCGACCCTGTAACGAAACTCCAGCTTCAAGATGAGTTTCTAAGAATCCAAACGGAAGTGAATAAGACCATTGTTTTCGTGACGCACGACATTGACGAGGCTTTAAAAATCGGCGACCGCATTCTTCTCATGAAAGACGGTAAGATTGAGCAACTTGGTACTCCTCGGGAACTTCTGTTCAAACCTAAAAATGAGTTTGTACGTGAGTTTATCGGCAAAGATCGTCCAAGACGTTTTGCTATGCAAAACTTTAATGTAGAAAAATGGATGGAAAAAAACTATCCGACAGTTGATAAAAACACGCTAACTAACATAGATCTCATCCATGTATTCAAATCGCATAAAGTTAACGTGCTACCGGTCATAGACAACATGCAAGTGGTCGGAACGCTCAGTCTGTATGATGTGCTGAATAAAGACATAGAGCCGAAAAATAATTTCGTAACAGTGGATTCTAAGCTCGACTTAGATTCGATTATCAAAGAAGTCAATGAGAACAGAAACCTCTTACCTATTGTAAAAGATAAAGACATGTACGCCGGTGTCTTAGACCACACGAAACTTCTATCGATGCTCACGGCAGAATCTGTTGGGGGTGAGGCATAATGTGGCGTGAAATTTATGACATAGTAACTACACGAACAAGTGAGCTGTGGAACCTTATTGTGCAGCACATCGGTATTTCAATGATTGCACTGCTTATCGCAATTCTCATTGCAGTACCACTCGGTATTTTCTTAACGCGTACACCAAAACTCGCAGGTCCAATCATTGGAATCACGTCAGTGTTCCAGACAATCCCGAGTTTAGCGCTACTCGTATTCATGGTGCCAATCATCGGGACGGGACGTTTACCTGCAATTATTGCGTTAACTGTATATGGCTTACTTCCTATACTACGTAACACATATGTCGGTATTAATTCAGTGAACCGCTCGACAATTCAAGCAGGTATCGGCATGGGGATGACAAACAAACAGCAACTCTTCATCGTGGAAATTCCGCTCGCAGCAAGCGTCATCATGGGAGGGATTCGTACTGCGACAGTGCTCGTTGTTGGTGTTGCGACAATCGCCGGACTTATCGGCGCAGGTGGTCTCGGGGACTTTATCTTCAGAGGATTATCAACGAATAGTACAGGACTGATCATGGCGGGAGCAATTCCGGCAGCACTGATTGCACTGCTCTTTGACTTTTTACTTAAATATGTCGAAAATCATGCGATGCCTGGGAAGAATAATCAGTCACGTGCGTCTAAAGCGACGTTTTATTCGATTATTGTCGCACTCCTACTCATCTTTGGAGCAGGAATATTTAAGACAGTATTCTCAAATGAAGACATGGTAATCAGTGGTAAAGCAGACACAGAACAAGAAATTCTCGTGTACATGTATAAAGAATTAATTGAACAAGAAACAGACATTAAAGTGAAGAAAGAGTCATATATTACGGGTACTCCAAACCTCGTTCAAGGGATGGATAACGGACAATATGACATGTACGTTGAGTATACAGGGACTGCCTTAGTCGACATTTTAAAAGAAGATGACTTTGAATACGAAACTCCTGAAGACGTCTATAATCACGTTAAAGATGTATACGATAAAGAGAAGAACTCCGTTTGGTTAGACGAGCTTGGATTCAACAACACATACGCGATTGCTGTACGTCAAGATTTCGCTGAAGAACATGATATCGAAACAATTAGTGATTTAAGAAATATCGCAGACCGGATGAAGTTTGGTTCATCGGCAGAATTCCTAGAACGTAGTGATGGGTATAAAGGGATTCAAGATGTATACGGTGTATCATTCGGAAACGTTCAAACGATGGATTCAGGCGTTGTGTATGCGGCTTTAGACAGCGGGGAGATTGACGTGGCAGATGTCTATGCGACGGATGCACGTATCGAAAAGTTCGATCTCAAGGTTCTAGAAGACGACAAAATGCTCTTTCCACCATACTATGCGGCACCTACCATTAATAAAGAATTGTTAGATGAAAACCCAGAACTCGAAGATATCATCAATCAACTCGCTGGTTTAATCGACGACGATACGATGCGCAATTTAAACAAGAAAGTCGATATCGATGGTCAGACTGAAAAAGAAGTCGCGATGGAATTCTTAAAAGAACATAATTTATTAAAAGAAAAAGAGTAATGATGGTTTTCTAAACTCTAAAAAACATGTACGATAAGTGAGAATAAAAGGAGTTTAGACAATGGGTTTATTAGAAAAATTAAATGAATTAAAATCGGCACATGCAATATCCATGCATGTGCCTGGACATAAAAGTAAAACAATAGGGAATTTAAATGACATCGAAATCAGCTTCGACATGACAGAAATTCCTGAGCTCGACAATTTACACGAGCCAACAGAAATCCTAAGTGAGTTAAACGAACGTCTTGCGAAAAAGCATGAAGGATACCATGCGCAAGCACTCGTAAATGGTAGCACAACAGGTGTCTTAAGTGGGCTGCACGCACTCTACGATGAAAGTAAAACCATCTACATTGTAGACGACGCACATAAATCAGTGCATCATGCTATAGAACTATTAAACGCAGTACCTAAAACAATAAAAATCAGTGAAATCCTAGAGACACCGTTTGACGAAAAATCAATCGTTGTCCTCACATATCCGACGTATCACGGTGACGTGTATGACATCGAAAAGATGATTTCTCACGCTCACTCAAAAGGCGGTAAAGTATTCGTCGATGAAGCGCATGGTGCGCATTTTGACATCACAGAAAACTTCCCGAAATCATCCATGAACTTTGGTGCAGATATCGTCGTACAGTCTTATCATAAAGGTTTGCCAAGCTTAACGGGTGCGTCTGTAGTGTTTGTTAAAGATAAACACACGATGCGCCGAGTTATGAAATACATCGATATTTTTGAGACATCAAGTCCATCATACTTATCGTTACTCTCTATTGAATCTGGACATGCCTTCTATGAAGAGTTTGATGACGAAGTGTTCTTCTTGATGAGAAAATCAGTAAAAAATGCACTCGAAGATAACAATATCACAGTCGAGGAATCTAACGATCCTGCAAAGTTTATCTTAAATATAAAAAATCATTCTCCATACACATTAGAAAAAGCATTCAGAAAACATAACATCTACTCAGAAATGGTGACAGATAGAGGGGTATTATGGTGCTTGCCACTTTGGCATGATGGGGATACATTCCCATTTGATTTATTATTAGAGAGAATTAGCATGGTTGAAGTAAAAGAAGAACAAAACACAAAAACAATAGATCTTTCGGTACTAATTGGTAAAAAAGCGGTTAGAAATATCGTGCCATATCCACCAGGGGTTCCAATAATTAAAAGCGGCGATCTGATTACAGAGCGTGATGTCACAGAAATCATGCAACTACGTATAAATAATGTTAAAATAGAGGGACTAGAGGATACTCTAGATTATTACACGGAGCGATAAGATGTCTGTATTTATAACTTTTGAAGGACCGGAAGGTTCAGGGAAATCGACTGTCATAAAAGCCGTTCAAAAACACTTTGAAAAAGAGACTGAAGTGATGGTAACACGTGAGCCAGGTGGCATTCATGTGAGTGAAAAAATCAGAGATATTATTTTAGATGAAGACTCTGAAATTGATGGAATTACTGAAGCATTGCTATTTGCAGCAAGCAGACGCGTCCATTTAACAGAAAAGATACTTCCGGCATTAGAAGACGGACAGATGGTATTGTGTGACCGCTATATCGATAGCTCACTCGCATATCAAGGTATCGCAAGAAATCTCGGATTTGATACTGTGATGGAAATCAACAAGATCGCAGTAGAAAATCACATGCCAGATTTAACCCTGTATTTAAAGCTCGATCCAGAAATTGGACTCTCGAGAAAAAAGACAAACGATGTCGAACATAATAGGCTAGATAACGAAGAACTCGACTTTCATAAGCGCGTTGTTTTAGGGTATAATAAACTATCAGAATTATACTCTGAACGCATCGTAACCATTGATGCGAGTGAACCGCTTGAAGTGGTAATTGAATCAGCAATAGATCAAATCACAACATTTATTAAATCTAGAGGTGACCTATAATGAAAATGGTAATTGCAATTGTACAAGACCATGATAGCCAAAGACTTACAGATAAATTAACAAAGAATAACTTCCGTAACACAAAACTCGCGTCTACGGGTGGGTTCTTACGTGCAGGTAACACAACATTCCTATGTGGTGTTCAAGACGAGCGTGTAAACGAACTATTACAACTCATTGATGACACATGTGGTAACCGTGAACAAACAGTTGCTCCTGTAACTCCAATGGGTGGTAACGCAGATTCATATATCCCATATCCAGTAGAAGTAGAAGTTGGGGGAGCAACAGTATTTGTGCTTCCAATCGAACAATTCGAAAGATTTTAAGCGATGACTCAAGACAGAACGTTACAAGCAATCATCGATAATAATCGCTTAGTGCATACGTATATGATTGAAAGCGATGCGATTGAGACTGCGAGACGTGTCGGTATTCATTTCGCAACAATGATTTTAGGTTCTGACGATGAAACAAGAGAACTCATCGAGAGTGGGAATCACCCAGATTATTATTATTTACGCACGGATGAGATGACCATCAAAAAAGAAGACATTTCTGACGTCGTACGTTTAATGAACCAAAAACCCATTCACTCAGATTACAAAGTGTATATCATCGAGTCGTTTGAGAAATTAACGGTTCAAGCTGAAAACAGCATATTAAAGTTTCTAGAAGAACCACCGCAAAAAACGGTGGCTCTCCTTTTAACTACAGATAAAAGTAGCATTCTACCGACGATTCACTCAAGAGCCCAACATCTGTCTTTTAAAGGTACTGATGAAGATAGAAAAGCAGGACTCATGGAACTGAGTGAACCATTACAGCACATCGCTCAAACGCTCAAATTAGACACTAATCATGTGTTAGATTTAGGCGATGATTTCAAAGAAATCGTAAATGCAGCAAATTTATTTGGTGCAAGATGGTTGAATGATCATCCACTTGTTTTAATCGACTTGACACGTGTATTAGATGTATTAAAAGAACGTAAAGATTATATTTTGATGCTCACACTTCTTGACGGATATGTGAGACAAGCAATGTATGAGCTTCTTGATATCGATGGATTCAAGCCATTTAAATTAGAGCCATTTACGAATACCGTAAATATGACGAGAGTAAGTAGGATGCTAGAAGAGATAGAAAAAGCGAATCAACTCTTATCGAGCAATGTTAACCCAACGCTCGTGTTTGAAAGTATGATTATACGCTTGAAAGGTTGAGCACAGTGATTACATTAGTGAAAGCTACGCCGCTCGATTTTTTTGAACACACGTATCTCCAAGTAAACACTGGTGAGTTAAGTGCGGACGACATAATCGTTGCAGAAACGAAGCGTGGTATTGAATTATATAGAGTAATTAAACCCAATTATGATGTAAATATCAAAGATATTGTTGAACCAGATGGTAAAGTGATTCGCCTTGCAACAGAAGAAGATATTAGAGTAAACAATGAGAATAGTGTAATAGCCAGAGACGCGATGGATTTTTGTAAGTCTGCCGTGAAAGATGAACAGCTCGAAATGAAACTCGTAGATGCAAAATACACACTGGATAAGAAGAAGCTCATCTTCTTCTTTACAGCCGATACACGAGTAGACTTTAGAGCACTTGTTCGTACGCTCGCAACAGAGTTTAGAACGAGAATTGAGCTGAGACAAATCGGCCTTCGTGAAAAAGCACGCTTCTTAGGAGGCGTCGGACCATGTGGACTTTCTCACTGTTGTTCAAGCTACCTTGGCGATTTTACGCCAGTATCTATTCAAATGGCGAAAAACCAAGATCTGTCACTTACGCCAACTAAAATTTCAGGTGCATGTGGAAAACTCATGTGCTGCTTAAGTTATGAGAACGACTATTATGAAGAAGCACGCAGAGACATGCCAGACGTTGGCGCCAGAATTAAAACGCCAGCTGGACGCCTGGAAGTTATCGGTATCAACATTTTAGACTTAGTAGTTAGAGCAAAAGATAAAGAAAATTACATACATGAGTTTACGATGGATGAACTACAAGGGGAGGCGTGAAACGCGTGATGAGAGATGAATTGTTCTCTGAAATAGAGCGACTTGAAAGAGAAATCAAAACACTCAGCGAAAATTTCACAACAATTAAAACCCTTGCGGTTGCACTGGCTGAAGAAAACGTCAGCTTAGAAATTGAAAGAGATAATTACAAAAAGCTATTAAAAGAATCGTCGAGTGAAAAAGACGAATCATTTAAAGAAAATACACTAAAGAGCTTATATGACGAAGGATTTCATGTATGCAGCGTTAAGTTTGGAGAGCACAGACACGGTGAGTCCTGTCTCTTCTGCTTAGAATTTTTAGATCGTAAAAGATAAAGGCAGCTTTTGGCTGCTTTTATTTTGGTTAAGGAGAGAAGTACGTGTTAAAAAATACAGAGCGAATCGATGAACTGTTCCGTGAAAAAATGAAGATTATACAGAGTGATGAAACGTTCAGTTTTTCTGTTGATGCCCTCCTGTTAGCCAACTTTGTTAAACCAACAAAACGCACAAATGAAATCATCGATTTGTGCGCTGGAAACGGAATTGTACCTCTCCTTTTATCTCACAAAACGAATGCGGAGATTGTTGGAGTAGAGGTGCAGGATAGACTTGTTGATATGGCGAACCGCAGTATCGAAATGAATGATAAGTCAGATCAAATCACGATGGTTGAACAAGATATCAACGACATAAAATCGGAGTTTAAGCATTCCATCGCAGATATCGTGACAGTGAATCCACCGTATTTTAAAAACAATCAACCCGTGCATCAAAATACGCACCACCAGATCGCGAGAACGGAAGTTCTAATCACTTTAGAAGAAATCATCAAAGCGTCTAAATACTTAATTAAAAATAAAGGTAAACTGTACATGGTGCACCGTGCTGAACGCATTGGAGAAGTCATTGAATACATGCATAAACACGGATTTAGAGTGTCGCGCATGCAGTTTGTATATTCGACAAAACACAGCAAAAACGCACTGTTTGTCTTAGTTGAAGCGATCTTTAATAGTGATGCATTTGTCAAAGTCGAATCGTCATTCTACATCTATAATCACGACCGTACATACACGGAAGAAATGCTCGAGGTGTATTATGGCTAATGGACATTATGTTTACATCGTTATGTGCAGTGACAACACGCTCTACACAGGATATACAGTAGATGTAGATAAACGCATGATTGCTCATAATAACGGCACTGGCGCAAAGTATACACGAGCGAGATTGCCAGTCGAACTGAAATACGTTGAGATGTTTGACTCAAAAAGCGACGCCATGAAACGCGAATATGAAATCAAACAGCTCTCAAGAAGTGAAAAATTTAAATTGATGGAGGTGATGGAATGAATCTATACATCACAGGCACGCCAATCGGAAACTTAGACGACATGAGCTATCGCCAAATCTCGACATTAAAAGAAGTAGATGTCATCTTAGCAGAAGATACGAGAGTTTCGAGAAAGCTCTTAAATTACTTTGAAATCGACACGAAACTCGTCAGCTATCACGACTACAATAAAGAAACTGCCACTAAAAAAATTATCGAAGAGATGAAAACAGGCACAACGTTTGCACTCGTCTCTGACGCAGGGATGCCAATCATTTCAGATCCAGGGTTTGAACTCATACAAGAAATGCAAAAAGAGAATCTTGAGTATACAGTAATTCCTGGGGCATCTGCATTTACGATGGCACTCATTCTGTCTGGTATCCCATCGTTTGAATTCACATACTTTGGGTTCTTACCGAAATCAAACCAGAAGAAGCGAGAAAAGCTAGAAGAGATTTTATACCACGACAAAACAGCGGTGCTTTATGAATCACCACACCGCATTAAAAACCTCGTTCAAGAGATTAGTGAACACGACCCAAAACGCATCATTTCTGTTTCACGAGAAATTTCAAAAAAATTCGAACAAACACTGACATTAAAAGCAAAAGAAATGCATGAAAAACTAGGTGCAGAAATGCCTTTAAAGGGCGAATTTGTTATAGTTATAAGTGGATATGAAGAAAAAGAAGTGGAATACGACGCAGACATTTTTGCTCATGTCGAATCATTTATTGAAGCGGGCATGAAAACAAAAGCGGCAATTAAAGAAGTTGCCCATCTTCGTGGTATGAAAACGCAAGAGGTTTACGATCTTTATCATACAAAAAAATAATTACATTATAATAGATTCTAGGAGTTTAACTATGTCAAAACCAACATTTTACATTACTACACCGATTTACTACCCAAGTGGTCAACTCCATATTGGGAACGCATATACGACAATTGCGACAGACGTTTTAGCGCGCTATAAACGCATGCGTGGTTACGATGTGTTTTATCTGACTGGAACAGATGAGCACGGTCAAAAAATTGAGAAGAAAGCGGATGAACTTGGCGTGTCTCCACAAGAATACGTGGATAACATGGCGGAAGACATCCAGAAGCTTTGGAAAAAACTAGAGATTACAAACGATATATTTTACCGTACGACAAATGAACAACACAAAGCAGCTGTGCAAAAAATCTTTGAAAAGTTATTAGAACAAGGCGATATTTACCTTGGAGAGTACGAAGGTTGGTATTCAGTGTCAGACGAAGAGTATTTCACTGAAAACCAGCTTGCTGAAGTATATAAAGATGAAAATGGAAAAGTCATTGGTGGAGTGGCACCAAGCGGACACGAAGTAGAGCTCGTTAAAGAGGAAAGTTACTTCTTCAAAATGAGCAAGTATGCAGATCGTCTCCTAGAATATTACGAGGCGCATCCTGAGTTTATCTCACCAACATCACGTAAAAATGAGATGATTAATAACTTCATTAAACCAGGACTTGAAGACCTTGCTGTGACACGTACGTCATTTAAATGGGGTATTCCTGTAAAATCAAATCCTAAACACGTCATCTACGTGTGGATTGACGCATTAGCGAATTATATTACGGCTCTTGGATATGGTAGCGATGACGAGACAATGTTCAACAAATATTGGCCA
The DNA here is from genome assembly GCF_014635565.1 of Phocicoccus schoeneichii. Classification (GTDB taxonomy): domain Bacteria; phylum Bacillota; class Bacilli; order Staphylococcales; family Salinicoccaceae; genus Phocicoccus; species Phocicoccus schoeneichii. The sequence goes on along the minus strand of NZ_BMDB01000003.1, from coordinate 234,901 downwards.
GCAAATATCCAAATGATTGGTAAAGAAATCGTTCGTTTCCACGCGATTTACTGGCCAATCATGTTAATGGCACTTGGTGTGGAGCCACCAAAACGCTTATTTGGACACGGCTGGTTACTTATGAAAGACGGTAAGATGTCAAAATCTAAAGGGAACGTTGTGTACCCAGATATGATCGTAGACCGTTATGGACTTGACGCACTGCGTTACTACTTAATGCGTGAAGTGCCATTCGGATCTGACGGTGTCTTTACACCTGAAGGATTTGTAGACCGTACGAACTTTGATCTTGCGAATGACTTAGGTAACCTAGTAAACCGTACAATCGCGATGGTTAATAAATATTTCGACGGTGTATTACCTGAATACAAAGGTGCACAAAGTGAAATCGATGAAAGCCTAGAACAAATTGTGAAAGAAAACATCGAAAAATACGAATCAGATATTGATGAGTTACTCTTCAATAAAGCATTAGAACGTGTATGGACAATCATCAGTAGAACGAACAAATACATTGATGAGACAGAGCCATGGGTGTTAGCGAGAGATGAAGAAAACAAAGAAGCACTCGGTAACGTAATGGTACACTTAGCAGAAAATATCCGCATTGCTGCGATTCTCTTACAACCCTTCTTAACGCACGGGCCTAAGAAAATCTTTGAGCAATTAAATATTACTGAAGAGTCAGTGCTCGAGTACGACTCAATTCACAACTACGGTAGCATCAAAGTGGATGGCAAAGTAACAGAAAAGCCAACACCAATTTACCCAAGACTCGATGTGAAAGAAGAAGTCGCGTACATTAAAAATGAAATGCATAAAAACAAGCCACAAGAAGAAGAGGTGGAAGAAGTGATGAACGAAATAACAATCGATGATTTTGACAAAGTAGAAATCAAAGTTGCGACGATCATTAATGCAGAAAACGTGAAAAAAGCGGATAAGCTATTAAAAATCAATGTTGACCTAGGTGATGAAGAGCGTCAAATCATCTCAGGTATCGCAGAGCACTATTCACCTGACGACATCATTGGTAAGAAAATCTTAGTTGTAACAAACTTAAAACCAGTTAAATTACGCGGGGAACTCTCACAAGGTATGATTTTAACTGCAGAGAAAGATAGCCGTCTGACACTTGTGTCGGTACCAAACGGAATCGAAAACGGAAGTATCGTAAAATAGGAGTGAGTCTATGTTAATAGATACACATGTACATCTAAACGCAGATCAATATGTGGGCGAGGTTGATGCAGTCATCAAACGCGCCGAAGATAACGGAATCGAAAAGTTCGTAGTTATTGGGTTTGATCGTAAGACAATCGATCGTACGATGGAGTTAATCGACACGTACGACAATGTTTACGGCGTCATCGGTTGGCATCCAGTCGACGCAATTGATATGACAGATGAGGATCTAAAATGGATTGAAGAATTATCTGCACATGAAAAAATTGTTGCGATCGGTGAAATGGGGCTCGATTATCATTGGGATAAATCACCGAAAGATGTACAAAAAGAAGTGTTCAAAAAGCAAATTGAACTCGCAAAACGTGTGAAACTTCCGATTGTGATACACAATAGGGAAGCCACACGCGATACGATTGATATATTAAAAGAGATGCACGCTGAAGAAGTAGGCGGCATCATGCACGCATTTGCAAACGCCACAGAAGCAGAACTGAAGGAAGTTTTAGACCTTGGGTTCTATGTGTCGCTCGGAGGACCTGTGACGTTCAAGAATGCGAAAGTACCAAAAGAAGTGGCAACACAAGTACCACTTGATCGTCTGTTAGTTGAAACGGATGCACCATATCTCACACCACACCCTTATCGTGGGAAACGCAATGAACCGATGCACGTTAAACTCGTTGCAGAAGAAATTGCAAGATTACGTGATATGACTTATGAAGAAATCGCAGGACACACGACAGAAAATGCAAAAAGAATATACAACATTAAATAAACGGAGCTCTGCTCCGTTTTTTATTAAGAGGGATTTATGAAACAAAAAATTAAAGAAATCATCATTGTAGAAGGACGCGACGATACCAACCGTCTAAAAGAAGTCTTAGACTGTGATACGATTGAAACAAACGGATCTGCCATTAATAAGCGAACGTTAGACGAAATTGAAATCGCACTAACGACACGGGGGGCAATCATCTTTACAGATCCAGATTATCCAGGAGAACGCATTAGAAACATCATTCTAGAACGTTTTCCAAACATCAAAGAAGCACACCTATCTAGAAATAAAGCACGGGGACAACGCGGTAAAATTGGTATAGAGCACGCAAAACCAAAGGATATATTAGACGCATTAGACAAAGTAATGACGAGAAATACACACGAAGAGGATCTGTATTCCATCTCAGATATGGTCGATTTACGACTCACAGGTCAGAGTGATTCTAAAGCGCGTCGTGAGTTTTTATCGGAACAATTAAACCTTGGATACGCGAACGCCAATCAGATGAGGAACAAATTAAATCGATACCGCATAAATAAAGGTGAAGTCTTAGCGTTATTAGAGACTTATGAAGGAGAAAAGTGATGAGAGATATCGCGACACCGAAACGCACAAAAGAAATTTTAGATAAATACAAGTTTAAGTTTAAGAAGAGTCTCGGGCAGAACTTCCTGATTGATGCGAATGTGATTCGTGAGGTGCTGCATAAGGCAGATGTGACAAAGAATACAGGTGTAATTGAAGTCGGTCCTGGTATTGGATCGCTAACTGAACAACTAGCGAAAGTAGCGAAAAAAGTCGTTGCCTTTGAGATTGACCAGCGTCTGATTCCTGTTTTAGCCGATACGTTAAGCCCGTATGATAACGTGACGGTGATTCATAAAGATGTACTTGAAGCGAATATTGAAGAGACGATTAAAGAACACTTGTCCGACTGTGACGAAATTGTTGTTGTGGCGAACTTGCCCTATTATATTACAACGCCAATTCTTATGAACTTCCTAGAACAGACGACGTCTATCTCACGTTACTATACGATGATGCAGAAGGAAGTGGGCGAGCGTCTCAGTGCGCAGCCTGGCTCAAAGAGCTACGGGTCTTTATCGATTGCAATCAATTACTACACAGAGGCAAAAGTCGTTCAGCATGTGCCGAAGACGGTATTTATGCCACCGCCAAACGTGGACTCAATCATCGTTGAGCTGAAGACACGTAAAGAGAAACCTGTAGAAGTCGAAGATGAAAAAACATTCTTCAAGTTGACGCGAGGTGCCTTTGTACAACGTCGTAAGACGATAGTAAATAACTATCAATCACTCTTTGTTGATGGGAAAAAGAAAAAGGCAGAGATCACAGAGATGATTGAGAAAGCTGGGATTGACCCACGACGTAGAGGCGAGTCTTTATCGATTGAAGAATACAAACAGATCTACGATGCATTAGAAGAGACTGTACTAGAAATCATTTAAAAATATGCATATTTTATTCACTCTGCAATAACATAAAAGTAGAACGCTTTCAAGAATTTGTTGACAATTTTTTGAAAATTTGATATAATAAAGTGGAGTATTGATAGAGGTGGATAACTATGCCAAAAACAATAAGAGATATCAGAGAAGTCTTAGAGTATGAATTAGGAAATCCCGTTTTACTTGAGGCTCAAGGTGGAAGAAGAACGATCATTAAACGTCGTGGAATCTTGAGAGAGACTCACCCTGCAGTTTTTGTAGTGGAATTAGATCAAGAAAAACATAATTTTGAATGCGTGTCTTATACATACGCAGACATTTTAACAAAACACGTTGAAGTTACAGTATTCAACGATGATAACACAGAGAAACTTGTACTTATGGAAGAAGTAGCGAATTAATAACGAAAGCCCTGAACAAATTGTTCGGGGCTTTTTTACTTTATTTTTTTATTTTCTCTTCTTATTTTTGTGCTTGTACGTGTACTGAGCTTTTAGGGTTTCATCTTCTGCAACGTATTTTTTAGCGAGTTTTGTAGCAGTGAAGCGACTGACAAACATTGCGAGAAGTAGTGCCGTACTGAGCCCGATAATTTGGACAATCGTGTGAACGGTTCTTGAGAAATCATTTGTCTCTAAGATGCGGTTTGTTAGCCAAAATAGACCAATGAAAATAATTAAGAACAAGAACACATCTAATATGCGAATTAACGCAGGAATATTCTTTTTCATACTTAACCTCTAAATTTATTATTTACAATATAGTATAAATGAAAATCATATATATAGTAAAATTTGCATTAAAAAACTCCCAACATGAGTGACGTGTGTCTCTCGTTGGGAGTTAATAATTTAAATTATGCTTTTGGGCTTAATTTAGATGCCCAGTCAGCTGTCGTTTTGATTACTGTGTCAATTGTGTCGTTGTGAACTTCAGCTGGTTTGAATTCTGACATGTTTTCGAAGTCTGTGAATAAGCTGAATGCACCAAATGGTCCTACAGTCGGCATGTTGAAGTTAGAAAGCATGATACGTAATTGTTGAACTGCTGTAACTCCAAGTGTTGAACCGTAACCGACAAGTCCAGCTGCTTTCCCCATCCACTCTGACCCAAGTTGGTCAATGTGGTTTTTAAGAACGCCTGATGGTGCTTTGTTGTATTCTGGTGTTACGAAGATGAAACCATCTAAGCTGTCTACTTTTTGAGACCAAGCAGTAACTTCGTCTGAGTTATAGTTTTTGTTTAACATTGCTGGTGGCATAGAGTCTAACATTGGAACTGGGAAGTCTTTAAGGTCTACTAGTTCAAACTCTACTCCATCTAATCCTAATTTATTAGCGCGGTCGAATACGAACTGTGCAACTTGCTCAGATACGCGTCCTTCACGTGTTGATCCGATAACAATACCGATTTTTGTCATTTTAAAAATTCCTCCAAAGATTGTGATTTGTCTCGCTAATTTAGCGCAATTCTTATAATAAACTAAAACTATTTCGAATTCAAGATATTTAGCTCTAATTCGAGATATAAATGATAGCAACCAGACTAAATTTTTAGTTTTAGGTTTGACTAATAATAAAGTTTAGGGTACTCTAAACTTATTATAAAAAATAAGAGAGGTAGATGGCATGTTTAAAGTGAATGATCTGAGTGTCACGTACAACAATAAAGTGCGTGCTCTTAAAAATGCGAATGCAGAACTCCCACTTGGTAAAATCTACGGAATTATAGGCCCAAATGGGGCAGGTAAGTCTACCTTTATCAAAGGCGTTCTAAATTTAGTTAAACATACTGGAAGCGTGACAGTAGAGGACACGCCAATTAAAAAGATGCAGTGTAACATTTCATACGTTGCACAGCGCAGTGATCTTGATCTGACATTCCCAATTTCAGTGTTACAATGTGTCGTGCTTGGGACAGTGCCGACGTTAGGTCTATTCAGGCGTCCGGGTAAAAAAGAATATAAAGTCGCAGAACAAGCACTCCGAAAAGTTGGTATGCTCGATTTTAAAAATAATCAAATTGGAGAATTGTCTGGTGGACAGTTTCAACGTGTCTTAATCGCACGTGCACTTGCTCAACAAAGTACGCTCGTATTTTTAGATGAGCCATTTGTCGGTATCGACGTTCATAGTGAAGAAATTATTATTAAAGTGATTCGAGACTTACGCAAAGAAGGCGTAACGATTTTTGTCATACATCACGATTTAAGTAAAGTGCATGAATATTTTGACGGATTAATACTCATCAATAAGACGATTCTTGCATTTGGAGAAGTAGATGAAGTTTTCACTGAGGAAAACTTAACATCGGCTTACGGATCTAACATCATAGTGAAAGTAGGGGAAAAATCATGATTAGTTTATTTATTGAAGAAGTCATTCAGTATGGATTTTTCCAGAAGGCGCTACTCACAGGTGTAGCGGTAGGAATTGTCTGCGGTGTCATCGGGTGTTTCATCGTCCTTCGTGGACTCGCACTCATGGGTGATGCGATTTCTCATGCGATTCTGCCTGGAGTTGCTATTTCATATATGCTTGGCATCAACTTTTTCGTAGGTGCGGCAATCGTTGGGCTCCTCGCTGCTTTGGGTATTGGGTTTATCAACAGAAATTCAATCGTGAAGAACGATGCCGCAATTGGAATCGTGTTTAGTCTATTCTTTGCGGTTGGGGTGTTACTCATTGCGAAGGCGAAGACAGCGATTGACTTGACGCAAATCTTATTCGGTAACGTCTTGACGGTATCTGATACGGATCGCACGATGACGCTTATTATTGGCGGACTCGTATTATTACTCGTTTATGTGTTCTACAAAGAACTTGTGCTCACATCGTTTGACCCGGTGATGGCAGAAGCGAGTGGTATGAAAGTTGGAATTATTCACTATCTACTCATGCTCATGTTGACGCTTGTGACTGTTGTGTCACTGCAAACAGTTGGGGTGATTCTCGTAGTCTCATTACTCATTACGCCAGCATCGACGGCGTATTTGCTCACGCACCGCATGTCGACGATGATATTTTTATCAGCAGCGATTGGAGCAATCAGCGCAATTGTTGGACTGTTTTTCAGTTTTAGTTTCAACTTATCGAGTGGACCATCCATCGTTGTTGTTGCGACAGCAATCTTTATTTTAGCGTTTATATTCGCGCCACGCCGCGGACTAATCGCTAAATACTTGTAGGTGATTTCTGTGAAGAAATGGTTAATGTTGATTGCTGTGACGCTCATTTTAGCGGGATGTGCCGAAGTTGATACGGGAGATAAAAACAAGTTACAAATCGCGTCTTCATTTACGATGATTACGGATATCGCCGAAGCAATCGGGGGAGAGCACGTCGAAGTGCACAACCTCGTGCCGAGCGGGATGGACCCACATGAATACGAACCAAAACCGATCGACGTAAGGAAAGTGTCTGAATCAGATATCGTGTTCGCTTTTGGTTTAAATCTAGAGGGGGGTACGCACGGTTGGCTCGCGAAACTTATGCGTTCTGTTGAGCTCGATGAATCGAAATTCCACGAAGTTGGTAAAGCAGTAGAACCGATGTATATCGAAGAAGCAAGCGGGGCGAAAGAACCGAATCCGCACGCATTCACGACACCATCGAACGGAATATTGATGGTTGAAGCGATCCGCGATACGCTGATTATAGAAGACCCAGCGCATGCGGAAGTTTATCTTAAAAATGCGGAAGAATATTTGGAAGAGCTACGAGGAATTAAAGTGGACTATGATGAAAAACTTGCGCAGATTAAACCAGAGAATAGAATTCTCATGACGAGTGAGTTCGCGTTTCAATATTTGACTGCAGAATATGATTTGAAGGATGGCTACCTATTTTCAATTGATACAGAAGAAAGCGGTACGCCAGAACAAATCAAAAACGCGGTGGATTTTATAAATGAAAATAAGCCGCCAGTTATATTTGTTGAGTCCAATGTAGACAGACGCCCAATGCAGACCGTGTCGGAAGAAACAGGCGTACCGATTTTTGAACGCCCGATCTACTCCGACGAAATCGGTGGAGCCGGCGACGAAGTCGACAGCTATCTGCATTATTTAGAATATAACTTAGACATAATATATGAAGGACTCACGGGAAAGTGAGTTCCGGCTGAAGCCACCCGCGGGGGTGGCTTTTTTGATGTGAGGAGTATCTTAGCGCTACCGCCAACAAAACTTCAATTAGCGCAACGATGTGAGGAGTATCTTCGCGCTACCGCCAACCAAACTCCAATTAGCGCAACGATGTAGAGAGTATCTTCGCGCTACCACCTGCGAAACTCCAATTAGCACAACGATGTGAGGAGTATCTTCGCGCTAACGCCTGCGAAACTCCAATTAGCGCAACGATGTGAGGAGTATCTTGGCGCTACTGCCAACAAAACTTCAATTAGCGCAACGATGTGAGGAGTATCTTTGCGCTACCGCCAACAAAACTTCAATTAGCGCAACGATGTGAGGAGTATCTTTGCGCTACCGCCAACCAAACTCCAATTAGCGCAACGATGTGAGGAGTATCTTCGCGCTACCGACAACAAAACTTCAATTAGCGCAACGATGTGAGGAGTATCTTGGCGCTACCGCCAACCAAACTCCAATTAGCACAACGATTCAGGAACGCACTCTGCGCTATTTTCTGTTTTTATCTATTTAGCGCAACGATAAAGACCTGTGCAATGCAATAAGTCGCGCTCTTTCTTACACCCCCCACTCCAAAAACACGAACTTTCCACGCCAGAACACAGCTATTACAAACAAACTTTCATCTTAATATTGTTTTTTCCTTTATAGTTCGCCAAAAGACAAGTAAAATAAGAGATAATTTATAAATTTACAGGTGGTTATATGCATATAGAAGTAGCGAGAGCTAAAATCAATCTCTCTCTCGATGTTCTTGGCAAACGACCGGATGGTTTTCATGAGGTCAGTATGATTATGACGACGATTGATTTGAATGACTATCTTACGTTTAACAAAAGAACTGACAAACGTATTGTACTGACATCTGATTCTAGCTTTATGCCGCTTGGAAGAAAAAATCTGGTCTATCAGGCAGCGGAGCTGATGCAAAGGAAGTACAATACGTCGGGCGTCGAGATTCACATAGAAAAAAATATACCGATCGCGGCGGGGCTCGCGGGAGGTTCGAGTGATGCAGCTGCGGCACTGCGCGGCATGAATGCACTCTTCGAACTGAACGTACCAATTGAAACATTAATGGATTACGGCGCAACACTTGGGTCAGACATCCCGTTCTGTGTCAAAGGGGGCACAGCGCTTGCGACTGGACGTGGCGAAAAAATCGAAACGATAAAAAGCCCGCCTCACGGTTGGGTCATCTTGGCGAAACCGTCCATCTCCGTATCGACTCCAAAAATTTACGGTGGGATCAGAGGTCGCAAATTCACACCAGGTACTGAAAAGATGAAAACAGCACTCGAATCCGGTAACTTCGACGAGATGATCGGTGCACTAAAAAATGACTTACAATCAGTCACGCGCGAACGTTACAAAGAAGTCGATCATCTGATCGACGTGTTCAAAAAATTTGGAGCAGAGGGCGTACTCATGAGCGGATCAGGCCCAACAGTCTTTGCGATTTTCAAAAAAGAACGCCAAGCCTCACAGTTTTACAACGCACTAAAAGGATTCTGTGATGAAGTGTACAATGTGCGTCTTCTTGGGTAGATAAAGACGAACGATAGTTTAAAAGGAGCTTATTATGAAATATAAACGCAGTGAACGTCTTGTGTATATGACTGAGTATTTGACGAGACGTCCAAATGATCTTATCCCACTGACGACGTTTGTGAATAAATTTAATCAGGCGAAATCATCAATTTCTGAAGATATTCGCATTTTGAAAGAAGTGTTCGAATCAGAAGGCATCGGTCTTGTTCAGACGACTGCAGGCGCTTCTGGGGGCGTGACTTTTATCCCAAAAATCACGAAAACTAAAGCAGAAGAAATCGTCGATCACTTCATCGAAGAGTTGTCTAAGAAAAACAGGCTTCTCCCAGGTGGATATCTCTACATGTCAGACCTTGTTGGGAACACGCACGTGATGGACGAGATTTCCGAACTCATCGTTACGATGTATGAAAATAAAGAAATCGACACCGTTGTGACCATCGCAACCAAAGGGATACCACTCGCTCATGCTGTTGCAAGAAAGCTGAACGTACCCGTTGCCGTCATTCGTAAAGACAACAAGATCACAGAAGGCTCAACAGTATCTGTGAACTATGTGTCAGGCTCAACAAGAAAAATCGAAACGATGATTTTAGCAAAACGTACGCTAGAAAACGGCGCGCGCGTCCTTGTTGTGGATGACTTCCTAAGAGCAGGTGGATCCATCAACGGTGTGATTCGACTTATGGAAGAATTCCAGGCAGAAGTGGTCGGTGTATCCGTCTTAGTCGAGTCAAAAGATATCATCGACCGCGTATTCACGGATTACACATCAATTGCGAAAGTAGCGAATATCGATGAATATAACGAAACATTTGATGTAGAACCAGGTAATTGTTTAGAGTTTTTCAATAAAGGATAAATACAAACTAAGAGGTGTTTAATTATGGAACCAATTAATGCAAAAAACGCACCGGCAGCTGTCGGACCATACAGCCATGCTGTGAAGATTAACGACTTATTATATTGCTCTGGACAAATTCCGTTAAATAAAGACGGAGAAGTAGTGAACGGTTCAGTAACTGAACAAGCAGAACAAGTAATGAAAAACATTGGTGTAGTACTTGAAGAAGTCGGTTTAGACTACAGTAATGTCATCAAAACGATGATCTTTATTACAGACATGAACGACTTCCAAGACGTTAATGAAGTTTACGGAAAGTATTTTACGGGTAAATTACCTGCAAGATCATGTGTTGAGGTAAGTAGACTTCCTAAAGATGTCAATGTTGAAATTGAGGTAATTGCAGCATTTTAATCTTGAACTTTTAAATTAAACACATGTCCGATCTACTTAATTATGGGAGGATTTAATATGAAAGTAACAGATGTAAGATTACGCAAAGTAAACAATCCAGATACTCGCATGAAAGCATTGGCATCAATCACTTTTGATGATGCGTTTGTTATTCATGACTTACGAGTAATTGATGGAAATAATGGACTTTTCGTGGCGATGCCTTCGAAACGTACGGTTGATGGAGAGTTTCGTGACGTCGCACACCCAATAAATTCTGAAATGCGTCAGCATATTCAAGAAGCGGTTATGAAAGTGTACGATGAAACGGAAGATCCAGTCGTAGAAGACGAAGAATCTGTCGAAGAAATCGAATCAGAAGAAATTTCTTACGACAAAGACGAAGAGTAATTATATATGAGCTGGGAGACACGTCTTCTGGCTTTTTTTAATGTCTTTAAACCTTGCATGAGTACTATATGTAAAATATAATGGTTAAGAGATAAAACATTGGAGGGTCCTATGGAAAGACAAGCAATCATCGTAGTCGATGAAGACTTTTTAAAAATGAAATCAAGCACCCATCCTGCTCTGCATGACCTAGTTGGAACACCAGTAATTCAACATGTCATCAATAATTTAAGAAATGCTGGTATCAACGACATCTTCTTAAACGTAGAGCCTGCATCTAACTCGGGTGTTGCGGAAGCTTATAGAGGCCTCCCAGTGCTTAAAGACCATAATATTGAAGCGGTAGAGACAGTTCTTATCAGTGCCGTATCTCCACTCTTAAACAGTGAAATGATTGATTCGCTGTTTTCTGAAGATGAAGACAATATTTACGTTGTAGATGCAAACTGCTTGAAAGTATCTAAGGAAAACACGAAATACATCACACACGATTCGATTTCATCAATTGCAAAAAGAGTCGGTGCAGTAGAAGGTGACTTTTCTGTATTTACGATCGAATCTAGAACGGATCTCGCGAATGCAGCGCATATGATGCGTGGGTTTATCAACGAGCGTTTAATGGAGAATGGTGTAACAATTATCGATCCATTTAACACGTATATTGATGCGACTGTACAAATCGGTATGGATAGTGTGATCTACCCAGGAGCGATTATTTCAGGTGAAACATCGATTGGTGAGCGTACAATCATTCGTGCGAACAGTGAAATTACGAATTCGGTCATCGGTAATGATGTCGAAATTAAGCAATCTGTAATTTCAGATTCTGAGGTAGGCGATGGTACTTCAGTTGGTCCGTTTGCTCAATTAAGACCAGGCACAGTGCTTGGTAAAAAAGTAAAAATCGGTAACTTCGTTGAGACGAAAAAAGCAGTGCTTCATGATGAAGCCAAAGTTTCTCACTTAAGCTATGTTGGAGATGCTGAAGTAGGAGAACGCACAAATATCGGTTGTGGTTCAATCACAGTGAACTATGACGGAGTAAACAAGTTTAAGACGACTATAGGTAGCGACGCGTTTATTGGATGTAATTCAAACATGATTGCACCAATCACAATAGGTGATCGAGCAGTCATTGCAGCAGGATCAACTCTGACTAATGATGTGCCAGATGACAGTTTAGCTATTGCAAGAGAAAGACAAACGAATAAAGAAGACTATTATAAAAATTAATTCGGGGGCTATTATGAATACTTCTATCGAAAGTAAAGACAATAATTTAAAGGTATTTACTTTATCTTCAAACGAACCACTTGCAAATGAAATTGCGAATCACTTAGGAGTAGAACTCGGTAAATGTACAGTTAAACATTTCTCAGATAAAGAAATCCAAGTAGACGTTCTAGAAAGTATCCGCGGTAAGGACATCTTCGTAGTACAATCTACTTCTGAACCTGTAAACGAGCACTTAATGGAATTACTTATCATGATCGATGCACTTAAACGTGCGTCAGCAAAACGTATTAACATTGTCATGCCGTATTACGGTTACGCACGTCAAGACAGAAAGAGTCGTCCACGTGAACCAATTACAGCAAAACTAGTTGCGAATCTTTTAGAAGTTGCTGGAGCAGACCGCGTAATCTCAATCGACTTACACGCTGCCCAAATCCAAGGATTCTTTGATATTCCAATTGACCACTTAACCGCGGTACCATTAATTACAGATTACTTCGCGAAAGAGAAAAGTGAACTCAACTACACTGATGACGTTGTAATCGTATCTCCAGACCACGGTGGTGTGGTACGTGCACGTCGTATGGCAGAGCGACTTGGCTCACCAATCGCAATTATCGACAAACGTCGTCCAAGAGCAAACGTTGCTGAAGTAATGAGCATCGTTGGTGATATCAAAGATAAAATCGCAATCGTAATCGATGACATCATCGACACAGGTGGCACGATTTCTCTAGCAGCGGACAAGCTGATAGATGAAGGCGCAAAAGAAGTTTACGTATGTTGTTCACACCCAGTACTTTCTGGACCAGCAATCGAAAACCTAGGCAAGTCAAAAATTAAAGAAGTTATTGTTACAAACTCAATTCAATTACCAGATGAAAAACGCATCGACAAAGTAACTGAAATTTCAGTAGGTAAACTTCTTGCGGAAGCAGTACTTCGCGTTCACCAAGAACGTTCTGTGAGCAGACTTTTTGACGATAAATAAAAAAGACTGATTAAAATGTCACAATACTTTTACAACCATGGGGTATTTGTGGTATTATAACGTATGGCTATTTGATACAATGCGGTAAATATGAACTGCAAATTTTGAAAGGTGGAAATTAGAAATGGCAAAATTAGTTGCTACTGAGAGAACAGGGAACACTCAGTCTTCACGTAACGAGTTACGTAACACTGGTAAAGTACCTGCAATCCTATACGGATACAAAGTAGAAAACACATCTGTTGCTGTTGACGAGAACGAATTCATTAAAGTAATTCGTGAAGTTGGACGTAACGGAGTAATCGAATTAGAACTTGAAAGTAAAACAACTCAAGTAATGGTAAACGACTACCAATTCGATTCACTTAAAAATAAAATCGAACACATCGACTTCATCGCAATCAACATGGATATTGAAAGAACTGTTGACGTAAATGTGATCGTAGTTGGAGAAGCTGTTGGTGCTAACGAAGGCGGAGTTGTTGAACAACCAAACTTCACAGTACAAGTTACAGCACGTCCTGCTGACCTTCCAGAAGAAATCGAAATCGATGTAACTGACCTAGAAGTAGGTTCAGCAATTCACGTTGGAGATATTCGCGACAACTTCAAGTTCACAATCGAAGATGAAGATGATTATGTACTTGCTACTTGCCATATCCCAGCTGAAGAGACAGAAGAAGACGCTGTTGAAGGTGAAGAAGCACCAGAAGCTGAAACTGAAACTGAAGAAGCATCTGAAGACGAAGAATAATATCGAACAACTAGGCGGTGGAGCATCCACCGCCTCTTTTAGTTAGGTGGAATTATTTTGAAAGTATTTATAGGTCTTGGAAATCCAGGGAAAAAGTATGAAAATACAAGGCATAATATTGGGTTTATCGGAATCTTGGACCTTGCGAGAGAATGGAATATCGACATGAGAGAGACGAAGTTCAAATGTATTTACGGTACTGGATTTGTCGGTACTGAAAAAGTGATGCTCGTAATGCCGCAAACATTTATGAACTTATCTGGTGAAGGTGCAAGACCTTTAATTGATTATTATAATGTAGACATAGAAGATGTTGTTGTATTATATGATGATTTAGATTTACCACTTGGTCGCATCAGACTCCGACAAAAAGGGAGTGCCGGTGGACACAATGGAATTAAATCACTCACTCAACACTTTGGTACTGAAAAATATAAGCGTGTGCGCATGGGAATCGGGCGTCCAGATGGTAGAATGCCAATCGTAAACTGGGTACTTGGACGATTTACTGATGAAGAAACACCTGTATTAGATAAGGTCGTTGCACATACTACACGTGCATGTGAGGCAATTTTATCAGAATCATTTATAGATGTGATGAACAAATATAATGGTGATGTCGATGTATAGTGTAGTAAAGTCTCGTATTAAAAATGATGATCGCATTAAAGAGATTGTACAATCGAATCATGATGGAAACATACTCGTCACTGGGATTAGTGACGAGTTTAAAGGCGTGTTCTTTAATGAAATCAGAGAACTGTCTGATGGACAAATCGTCGTATTTGTTGAAAATAACCATAAGATGGAGCGTCTAGAAGTATCTCTATCTGAACATACAGATGATATATATACCTTTCCTGTCGGCGATATTATGATTGAGACGATGGCGACAGAAAGCCCTGAGTTTAGAAAAGCGCGTATGAGTACACTATATGCGTTAATCGAAAAGAAACCAGGGCTCTTTATCGTGCCAACAGAAGCTCTATTAAAGCCACTCATGCCAAAAGATACGTTAAAAGAGTATCAAAAGCATATTGAACTTGGCGACGTAATCGAATATGAATCATTTATTGAATACCTAGTGAGCATTGGCTATAAGCGTATGAAAGAAGCGCAAAACTTCGGTGAGTTCGCTGTGCGTGGGGACATCTTTGATGTGTTCACACCAAACGGTATGGTGCGTATCGAGCTCTTCGATGACGAGGTCGATTCACTTCGTTTAATAGATGAAGAAACGAAACGCTCAAAAGAGAATGTCAATGAACTCACGTTAGAACCTTATGCAGAATATATTTTAAATCAATCAGATAGAGAACGTCTCTTAGAAATCGTTGAAGAATTATATGAAAACACAAAACCGAAATTAAGTGGACAAGAATTAGAAGCGTTAGATGAGTACTATGAAACGCTCATCCAAGAAGACAATACATTCCAATATCTCGTTCAGTTCAGTCATCTGTTACGTGAAGACGAGATTTCGATTCTCGATTATATCGACAGTTCTGCACGTGTTTTTATAGATGAAATCAAGAATATCGAGATGGCGTATGAAACAGAAACAACGGCGATTCATAACTTCTATGATTCTATGCTTGAAGCAGGGAAGTCGCTCGCAGGTGGCGGCAACTATTTAGAGCATCAACTGTCACGACTCATGAACGTGAACGCAACGTATATGACGTTATTTTTAAAAAATATGCCCGTACAGTTCGAAGAAATCATCAAGATTTCAGTAAAACCGACGGAAATCTATTACGGTCAATACGATATATTAGCATCTAACATCAATAAATTTATTGAGGACCTTTATCTTGTGAATATCATCTTACGTGATGAAGATGAAGTGAAGAAAACGAAGCAATTATTCGATGATTTAAATATTCACACGTACTTATATGATATTCCGGAAGATGTTGAAACGGGCGTAGTACTCACAATTGGTGGTATTGAAAAAGGGTTTATTCTCCCTTACATGCACGTGGCTGTTTTATCTTCAAAAGAATTATATAACCGTGTTGCAAAGAGAAAAAAACGTACGAAGAAAATATCGAATGCCGAAAAAATTAAGTCATATCAGGATCTCCATGTCGGAGATTACATCGTGCATATTCACCACGGTGTCGGACGATACCTAGGAATCGAAACACTTGAGGTCGGCGGCATTCACTCGGACTACATGAAGCTTCAGTACAAAGGAACGGACCAATTGTTCATTCCAGTAGACCAGATGCAGCTCGTACAAAAGTATGTCTCATCTGATGACGGCTCGCCGAAGATGCATAAACTCGGGGGTACTGAGTGGAAACGCACGAAAGCGAGAGTTGAGGCCAGTGTAAATGAACTCGCGGACGAACTCTTAAAACTGTATCAAGAACGTGCAGCGTCTGTAGGTTTTAAGTTCAGTAAAGATAACGATATGGTTGAGGCGTTTGAAGCGAAATTCCCATATGAACCAACACCTGACCAGCTCGCGTCAATTCACGAGATTAAAAAAGATATGGAAAGTGTTCAACCGATGGACCGACTACTCTGTGGAGATGTTGGGTATGGTAAAACTGAGGTTGCGATTCGTGCTGCGTTTAAAGCAGTACAAGACGGCAAGCAAGTAGCGCTACTCGTTCCAACTACAATTCTAGCTGCGCAACACTTTGAAACGTTCATCGAGCGTATCGAAGACTTCCCGGTGAATGTTGAGATGATGAGCAGATTCAGAACCAGAAAAGAAATGAATGAAGTGAGACAAGGTCTGAAGGATGGTACGGTTGATATCGTTGTCGGTACACATACGATTTTAGGTAAGTCCGTCGAATTTAAAGATCTCGGACTTTTAATCGTCGATGAAGAACAACGCTTCGGTGTGAAGCACAAAGAAACGATTAAGCAAATTAAGACGAATGTTGACGTGCTCACTTTAACAGCGACACCAATCCCAAGAACACTCCACATGAGTCTAATGGGTGTGCGCGATTTATCTGTAATCGAGACACCACCACTGAACCGTTTCCCGGTTCAAACGTATGTGCTAGAATACAATGCAAACTTCGTAAAAGAAGCGATCGAACGAGAACTCGCAAGAACTGGGCAGGTCTTTTATCTGCATAACAGCACGAGTACGATCTATGAAAAAGCAGCGCACATTGAAATGCTAGTGCCAGATGCGAACGTTGGAGTTATGCACGCGAAAATGACGGAGCGTGAAATCGAAGAAACGATGTACGCTTTTATTGATGGTGAATTTGATGTCCTCGTTACGACTACAATCATCGAAACTGGAGTAGACGTGCCAAATGCGAACACACTCATCATTGAAGATGCGGACAAGTTTGGATTATCTCAGCTCTATCAGTTAAGAGGTCGTGTGGGTCGTAGTAACCGAATTAGTTACGCGTATCTCTTCCATCAACCGAATAAAGTACTGACAGAAGTGGCAGAGAAACGATTATCTGCAATCAAAGAATACACAGAACTGGGTAGTGGGTTCAAGATTGCGATGCGTGATTTAAATATTCGTGGTGCTGGAAACTTACTTGGTAAAGATCAGTCTGGTTTCATCGACTCAGTCGGTTATGAATTATATTCAGATATGCTTGAAGAAGCTGTGAATGAGAAACGCGGTATCGAAAAAGAACCAGCACCAGTGAATCTACCAATAGATATTGAACTCGATGCATACTTGCCTGCAAGTTACATTTCGCACGAGCAGTCTAAGATTGACTTGTACAAACGACTCAGACAAGTAGGTAGTATAGAGTCTCTTCGTGATATTGAAGATGAACTGATTGACCGATTCGGGGATTATCCAGTTGAGGTTGAAAACTTAATTAAGCTTGTGAGAGTGAAGGTATATGCACTCATTCTTGGTGCATATAACGTTAAAGAGGACAAACGTCACTTCTATGTGAACTTAACGAAACAAGCGACGAGCCAAATTGATGGTTCGAAATTATTCATGGATACTGAAGAGTTTAAACGTATCTTAAACATCAAAGTGGTCGATGGTGAAATCAGATTTATTGTACGCACTAAAAAAATCGATCAGTTAATTAGCATCTTAAAAGCAAGTGTAGATGCGAGAATGGAGGAAGTGGCATGAAGGTCACAATTTTAGGACTCGGAAGTTCGGATGTGGACCAAATGTCACTCCGCATTTACCGTGCGCTTAAAAATGCAGCGCATCTGTATTTAAGAACAAGCGATCATCCAGCCGTTCAAATGCTAGATGATGAAGGGATTTCTTACGAGACGTTTGACCACGTCTATGAAGAAAACGATACGTTCACAGATACGTATCAAACGATTGTGGATTTACTTATTGAAGCGGCGCAAGATAAAGACATTACTTACGCAGTGCCAGGTAGTCCGCTTCTTTATGAAACGACGACAGAACTACTCTTACATCATGCGGAAGAAAACGATGACTTTGAAGTTGAGGTTCTTGGAGGACAAAGCTTTATTGATGTGTGTATTGAAGCGGTGAAAATTCCAGTGAATGATGGATTCCAAATCTTAGATGGTTCGAATCTATCTGCTGCTGACTTCAACCACCATCAACATACGCTTATCACGCAAGTGTACGACCTGTTTTCAGTGTCGAACGTAAAACTCGAGCTACTGGAATTTTATCCGCATGATACGATTGTGTATCTCATCGACAAAGCAGGGTCAAAAGATGAAACGCTTATAAAAGCGGAACTGAGTGAGATTGACCACAACGTGCCAACGTCAAACTTGATGACAATGTACGTGCCAAAAGTGGAGTCAAAAGCACTCGATAACCGCTCAATTCATTATATGAACGATCTTTTCAATACGCTTGTCAGTGAGGATGGATGTCCGTGGGACAAAGTGCAGACGCATGAATCACTTGAACGTTTCTTAATTGAAGAGACGTATGAAGTGATTGAAGCAATTGAAACAGAAGACGACGAACTTCTGATTGAAGAACTCGGAGACATCCTGTTACAAGTCGGACTTCATGCAGCGATTGCGAACAAGGACGGATACTTCGACTTTTACGATATACTCAGTCGCTTAAATGAGAAACTCGTTCATCGTCATCCGCATGTCTTTGGTGATATAGAAGCTGCAGAAACATCTGACGTAAACAAAATATGGAATGCTCAAAAAGAAAAAGAAGGCAAAACAGAACGCGTGAAATACGAAAAAGAATATGCTGACAAAATCTTAGCTTGGATGAAAGAAACGATTCACGAAAAAAGAACGCTCAGCGAAATATTGGAGGGTGAACAATGAGACTCGATAAGTACTTAAAAGTATCCCGCATAATAAAACGCCGTACGCTCGCAAAAGAAGTGAGCGACGACGGTCGTGTAGAAGTGAACGACCAAGTAGCGAAAGCTGGAACAGTCGTTAAAGTTGGAGATAAAATTAAGATTCGCTTTGGTACGCGCACTGTCACTTATGAAGTGACAGATCTCCGCGAACACGTACGTAAGGATGAAGCATCACTCATGTATAAAATACTTGAAGAAGAAAAAGTTGAAAGAGATTTCTAATATAGATAGAAACGACCTTTGATTTAGTGTAAAATCAAAAGTACTAAAGTCGAACGTAGAATACTTGAAAAGGGGTGAGGTAATGAGCAATAAAGTGATTAAATTATTAAACAAATATACGTTTAATACAGATAGTAAAAAGAAAAGGCTGAAAGGCGAAGCCCGTGTCGTGCGTAAGCGTATGCTTCTTTTTACGGGAATTTTACTTGCGGCTTGCCTCCTCTTTGTTTCCATGGGTCTTTATCAGAAACATGAAAATGGTGCGTTACAAGCACAGATTGAAAAGACAGAAAAAGTACTCGAAGAAAAAAATCGTACGTATGAAGATTTAGAACGTGAAATCGCGCAGCTGAATGATGATAACTATATCAGGAGAATTGCACGCAGTGAATTCTTCATGTCTGAGAGTGGCGAAATGGTATTCTCATTACCAGAGTCAGACAAAGATGTAGATAAAGAAAAAGATAAGAAATAACATTGGATAATCATTGCCGTCGGTAATGATTATTTTTTTATTTAATGGTATCATTGATTTAATAAAGATATACCTTGGGAGGATTATATTCAACATGTCAGTAGAAGTTGGCGAAAAAGTCATTGGAAAAGTAACAGGTGTTAAACCTTTTGGTGCATTTGTAGAGTTACCTGGAGGGAAAAGTGGACTCGTTCATATTAGTGAGGTTGCAAATAAATTTGTCGAAGACATTAACGAACACCTGAAAGTAAATGACGAAGTCGAAGTAAAAGTACTCTCGATTGGGGACGATGGAAAGATTTCACTTTCTATCAAACAAGCACAAAAACCTAAGAGAGAGCGTAGAGAGAAGAAAGAACAATCTCCTGAAGATTTCGAAAAGAAATTATCAATGTTCTTAAAAGACAGCGAGGAACGCATGTCTACAATAAAAAGACAAGCTGAGTCACGTCGTGGTGGCAAAGGGCGTTAAGTATTATAAAGAGGCGAGAATACACTTCTGGCCTTTTTCTTATTTAGAGGTGTAAAAACGTGAAATTAAAAGTGCGCTGGGCTAAAACAGATCATATCGCAATTGCCTTATCTGGTGGAGTGGACTCAATTGTCTTGTATCACTTATTAAATGAAGAATATAAGAATACATACAAGTCACTCACAGTTATGCACGTTAATCATGGTGTCAGAGAAGAGTCTGACGGTGAGGAACGTATTTTAGAGAAACTTGCGCGCGAGAATGGTCACTTGTTTTTATCGACTAAATTAGATATTGAAAGTTTCACGCAACAAAAAGGACGTACTGCGCGATATCAGTTCTTTCGTGACATGATGGAAAGACATCATATCGATTACTGTTTAACCGCACATCACAAAGATGACGATATCGAAACGGTGCTTTATGAACTGTTGTCCGGTCGTCATTTATATGGGATTGGCATAAAACCCGTTCACGACACATTTTTAAGGCCGATGTTAGGCGTCTATAAAAAAGAAATTAAAAGGTATGCAAATCGTCACAAACTGACTATCCTAGAAGACGCATCAAACGAGAGTGACCATTACACACGAAACTATATCAGACACCATATCGTACCTGAAATTGATGCGCATCCATCGTTACAAAAGGACGCGCTCACCGTGTTTAAAAGAGACTATTTGGAGATGGAATCTCTCGTTAAAAGTCATGTACATGCATTTTTAAAAGATAAACACACGCACTCTCGACAGTCGTTCAATGAATTGAATAAAATTGTGCAACTGCGCGTGTTATCAGCACTGTTTGATGCATATATTGAGCGCTCATTTTTAGAGGAATGCGTGAGTGTGCTCCGAAGTGATACGGCTCAGATAGAACTCATAAAAGACGATAAGACACTCGTCGTATCGTATGACAGTTTCACGGTGATAGAAAAAGTTGAAGAAGAGAGTATAGAAGAACTCGTGATTACGTCACCCGGGAAATATAGCTTTAACGGGTACATGATTGCCGTTGAGTCGTTAGAGACATCCATTACTGCACGCACGAGGCGCCCTGGAGACCGCATCACGATTCCAAATGTAGGCACAAAAAAAGTGAATCGTGTGTTTATCGACGAAAAAGTCCCTAATGATTTGCGAGATAAAATGCCAATTATTGTGATTCCAGATGGTCAAATAATTGCAGTTGGGCCAATTTATAATATAATTAAATCATTCAATCATTTGAAATTTGATATTAATCTAGAAATAAAGGAGTCTTTCCATGACATTAAAAAATGATATAAGTGAAATCATCTTAACTGAAGAGGAGATTGCTTCACTTGCGAAGTCATTAGGAGAACAAATTACAAAAGATTACGAAGGTAAGAAACCAATATTAGTAGCACTTTTAAAAGGATCGATCATGTTTATGACAGATCTTATTAAAAACATCGACACACATATTGAAATCGACTTTATGGATGTTTCAAGCTACGTTGGAACACAGTCTTCAGGAGAAGTTAAAATTTTGAAGGACCTGTCTTCATCTATTGAAGGACGTCACATCATTATTGTTGAAGACATCGTGGAGACCGGAAATACATTAAATTCAATCATCGACTTTTTACAGTACAGAAAAGCAGCGAGTGTTGAAATTTGCACGCTTTTAGACAAACCAGTGCCAAGCCGCACACTCGATGTTGAAGTGAAATACATCGGAACAAAAATTCCAGATGGATTTGTTGTCGGATACGGTCTAGATTTCAATGAATTTTACAGAAATCTACCTTATATCGGACTTTTGAAACCAGAACTTTATAGTTAAGCCATTTCATTAGTATCATTGTATTAATTTGTGTTAATATTTCTTTTAGTGTATTAGAAACGGAGGATTACGGATGCCGAAGAATACTGGCCGAAATATATTACTCCTTGCCGTTCTGACAGTCATTTTGTTTGGAGTTTTCCAACGCTTCAATGATGGAACAGGTCAACAGAAAGATCTTGGTTACCAAGCTTTCATGTCGAACTTAGACAAGGGTAATGTTGAACAAATGACCATTCAACCAGAAAACAGTGTGTATCTTGTTGAAGGTAAATTAAAAGATCAAAAAGAGAATGAATCATTTAAAGCTGTTATCCCGTATAACGCAGGCAAAGACCTTGATTCTATTCTTGATACTGCGAAAGCAGACGAAGATTTAAACTTTACAGTAGAACCTGCTAAGGAACAAAGTCCTTGGACTGGAATGCTGTTTACATTTATTCCATTATTATTAATTCTATTCTTATTCCTTTTCTTGATGTCAAACGCTCAAGGTGGCGGAGGCGGAAATAAAATGATGAACTTTGGTAAGTCTAAAGCTAGACTATATGACCAAAGTAAAAAGAAAGTACGCTTCTCTGATGTCGCTGGTGCGGACGAAGAAAAGGCAGAATTAGTTGAAGTCGTAGACTTCTTAAAAGACCATCGTAAATTCGATCAAATGGGTGCTAGAATTCCAAAAGGGGTACTCTTAACAGGACCTCCTGGAACAGGTAAAACATTAATTGCACGTGCAGTTGCAGGAGAAGCGGGTGTACCGTTCTTCTCAATCTCTGGTTCAGACTTCGTAGAGATGTTTGTCGGTGTCGGTGCCTCACGTGTACGTGATTTATTTGAACAAGCGAAGAAAAATGCACCATGTATCATCTTCATTGACGAGATTGATGCAGTAGGTCGTCAACGTGGTGCTGGTGTCGGTGGCGGACACGATGAGCGTGAACAAACACTGAACCAATTACTTGTAGAGATGGACGGATTCTCAGATAATGAAGGAATCATCATGATCGCTGCGACAAACCGTCCAGACATCTTAGACCCAGCGTTATTACGTCCAGGTCGTTTCGACAGACAAATTCAAGTGGGTCGTCCAGATGTTAAAGGCCGTGAAGCAATTCTTAAAGTTCACTCTAAGAACAAGCCTTTAGATGAAACGGTTGATTTAAAAGCAATTGCACAAAGAACACCAGGATTCTCAGGTGCGGACCTTGAAAACTTACTGAACGAGGCAGCACTTGTTGCAGCACGTCAAGGTAAGACAACGGTAGACATGCGTGACGTAGACGAAGCAACGGACAGAGTAATTGCAGGTCCTGCTAAGAAATCACGTGTGATGAGTGAGAAAGAACGTCGCATCGTTGCGTACCACGAAGCAGGTCACACAGTAATCGGTATGGTACTTGACGAAGCAGAAACAGTTCATAAAGTAACAATTGTTCCACGTGGCCAAGCGGGTGGTTATGCAGTAATGCTTCCTAAAGAAGACCGTTACTTCATGACAAAACCTGAATTATTAGACCGTATTGTTGGTTTACTCGGTGGTCGTGTTGCGGAAGAAGTAACATTCGGTGAAGCTTCTACTGGTGCACATAACGACTTCCAAAGAACAACAAGCCTTGCACGTAGCATGGTGATGGAATACGGTATGAGTGACAAACTGGGTCCAATCCAGTTTGGTGAATCAAACGGACAAGTCTTCTTAGGTAAAGAAATGGGTAGCGAACCAAACTACTCAGACAAATTTGCGTATGAGATTGACTTAGAAGTACAAAAAATTGTTAAGGATTCATATGATCGTTGTACACGAATTCTTACAGAGCATCAAGAGCAGTTAAACTTAATAGCTGAAACACTACTTGTTGAAGAGACATTAGACAGAGAACAAATCGAAGGCCTCTTCCACAAGGGTAAATTACCAGAGCGTGTTTATGATGACTCTCATTTAGAAGAAGAGAAGCAACAGGATGAGGATCACGTGGGTTCATCTTATAAAGAAATCAAAGACAAGTTATCGCATGACGAAGACGTGTCAGAGGATGAAGCACCAAGTGAAGAACCAGATATGACATCTGACGACAATTTTATTGAAGAACAACAAGACCCATACAATCGTGTGGACGATGATAAAGAGAACAAATAAGAGGAAGTCGCCATGATGGCGACTTTTCTTATGAAAAAAAGGAGAAAAATAAGTGAACGATAAATTAATAAGAGGACTTGGAATTAATGACGAAGTCCGTATTTTTGCGTTAAATACAACAGAAACAATAAACGAAGCAGTGAAGCGTCACGGTGCTTATCCAACAGCGGCTGCAGCGCTTGGTCGTGCAATGACAGCAACAGTTGTTCTAGGTGCAATGTTAAAAGGTGAAGAAAAAGTTACGGTAACAATCGAAGGTGGCGGACCAATTGGCGCAATCGTAACAGATGCGAATGCGAAAGGTGAGGTACGTGGATATCTTAAAAATCCTCAAGTACACTTTGAACTGAACGAACATGGAAAGCTTGATGTGAGACGTGCCGTAGGTACGAATGGTTTCTTACGCGTTGCTAAAGACATCGGCTTAAAAGATAACTTTGTAGGTAACGTTGAAATTGTAAGTGGTGAACTTGGAGAAGACTTCTCATACTACTTCTACAGTTCAGAACAGGTGCCTTCAATCGTTGCACTTGGTGTTCTAGTTAACCCAGATAATACAATCAAAGCAGCGGGTGGGTTAATCATCCAAGTCCTTCCAAACGCGACGGACGAAACAGTTGATTACTTAACTGAAGCAGCAGGCAAAATGACGCCAATTTCTAAGTTAATCGATGAAGGTTTGACACCTGAAGAAATCGTAGATGCAGCAATTGGTGCAGATAACTGGAGAAAGCTTGATGAAATGCCAGTGGAATTTAAATGTGCATGTTCGAAAGAACGTTTCTTAAATGCGATGGCATCACTTGAAAAAGATGATATTAAAGAAATGATTGAAGAAGACGGTGGCGCAGAAGCGACATGTAATTTCTGCAGAAATACAATTTGGATTGAAAAAGAAGAACTCGAAGCACTTCTATAATTAGATTCAAAACATTTGAAAGTTTAAGTCACTCAGTGGTATACTATTCATAGTAAATCACTAGGAAATGAGGCTAACAAATGGCAAGCGTATTTAATAATATTTCTGAAGCAATTGGAAATACTCCGCTCGTAAAACTAAACAAATTAGTACCAGAAGGTGCAGCGGATGTATATGTAAAATTAGAATTCATGAACCCAGGTAGTTCTGTTAAAGATAGAATCGCGAAAGCGATGATCGAAAGAGCAGAAGAAGAGGGTAAGTTAAACGAAAACACAACAATTGTAGAACCTACAAGTGGGAACACTGGTATTGGTTTAGCAATGGTTGCAGCAAGTAAAGGTTACAAAGCAGTACTTGTAATGCCTGACACAATGAGTAAAGAGAGAAGAAATCTCTTAAAAGCATATGGAGCAGAACTTGTATTAACTCCAGGTGCTGAAGGTATGAAAGGTGCAATTAAAAAAGCTGAAGAACTTGCAGCAAAAGATGATTACTTCATGCCACAACAATTTGAAAACATGGCGAACCCACGCGTGCATGAATTAACAACAGGTCCTGAACTTGTTGAACAAGCGAAGTCTGCAGGATTCACAATTGATGCATTTATCGCGGGTGTTGGTACAGGCGGTACTGTATCTGGTGCAGGACGCGTACTAAAAGAAGAAAACAAAGACACACAA
The DNA here is from genome assembly GCF_014635565.1 of Phocicoccus schoeneichii. Classification (GTDB taxonomy): domain Bacteria; phylum Bacillota; class Bacilli; order Staphylococcales; family Salinicoccaceae; genus Phocicoccus; species Phocicoccus schoeneichii. Next base: position 209,119 of record NZ_BMDB01000003.1, on the reverse strand, counting down.
GTATATGCGTTAGAACCAACCGATTCAGCAGTGCTTTCAGGTGAACAACCTGGGCCACATAAACTTCAAGGACTAGGTGCTGGGTTTATCCCTAAAACATTAGACACTGAAGTATATGATGGTGTCATTAAAGTTGAGAATGATATTGCGTTTGAAACAGCACGTGCACTAGCAAAACATGAAGGTATCTTAGGTGGTATTTCTTCAGGTGCAGCAGTATATGCAGCAATTGAAAAAGCAAAAGAACTTGGCGCAGGGAAAACTGTAGTGACTGTTCTACCATCAAACGGTGAAAGATATCTATCCACACCACTCTTTAACTTTGAAGATTAATAGACAATAATAAGATATATTTTAAAACGACCAGAGCTCTTATGAGTTCTGGTTTTGTTGTTTTATAGAAACTGGGAATATAGGCTTTTACGGTTAAAATCGTTATAGAAAAATGGTATAATACTAATATTCTATGTGTAAGGATGATGGTTCATGAAACAACTTCAAATTATGGGCATTTTGAACGTTACTCCTGATTCATTTAGTGACGGTGGAAAGTATCATGCGATTGACGATGCAATTAATCATGCGAAGAGACTTGTGGATGATGGAGCTAACATCATTGATGTGGGCGGATACTCGACAAGACCGGGGTACACTGAGATTACTATTGAAGAAGAAATCTCTCGTGTCGTGCCAGTTGTTGAGAAAATCGCTGAACTAAATCTCGGAGTTGACATTTCTGTCGATACGTTTAGAGGTGAAGTGGCTGAGGCTGCGCTTCAGGCTGGTGCAACAATGATCAACGACCAATGGCGGGGGACGTTCGATGATACAATTCTTGACGTTGTTAAAAAATATGACGTGCCAATTATTCTTATGCACAATAATACTCATGGGATATATCAAAACGTTGTGGATGACATGATTAGTGAACTCATGGAATCTGTACAACTGTGTAAAGACAGAGGTATTAAAGATGAAAACATCTGGCTCGATCCGGGCGTTGGGTTCCAGAAAACTCGTGACGAAGAAGTTGAAGTCATGAGAAATCTAAATAAGCTTGTAGAAAAAGGGTATAAAGTATTGCTTGCGACAAGTCGAAAGCGTATGGTTAAAGAGCTTATCGGTAAAGAAACAACACCGGAAGAACGTGATCCTGCGACAGCAGCAACGACGATAGTTGGTATCAATCAAGGCGTTCATGCTGTACGTGTACACAACGTACAATTGAATCGCCAATTAGCAGACGTTTACATGAAATTGCAAGGAGATTTATAATGGATAAGATAAGAGTAAATGGCATTAAGCTCTATGCATATCATGGCGTCTTAAATGCTGAACGAGAAATCGGGCAATACTTCATCATAGACTGTGTGATACACACGGACCTGCGTGCTGCAGGAGAGTCGGATGAAGTAAATGACACAATCAACTACGCAGAAGTGTATGATGTTATTGAAGCTATAGTTAAAAGTGAACCTGTGAACTTAATCGAACATTTAGCAGAAACTATAGCTAAAGCAATTTTTAAGGGATTCAACAAAGCAGAAAAACTAGAAGTCAAAGTAACTAAACCGAGTCCACCGATTGACGGGACATACGAAAACGTCAGCGTGGAAATAGTGAGAGAGCGTGAAAATTAATGGCAATTGCTTATTTAGGATTAGGAACAAACATCGGAGAGCGTTACAAAAACTTAAGAGATGCAATCGACTTACTTTCGAAAAACCCAGAAATAACGATAAGAAAAAAATCACAGATTTATGAAACGGCACCATACGGTAAAACTGATCAACCAAACTTTTTAAACATGGTCATCGAAGTGGAGACGCACCTTTCCCCGACGAACTTGCTTTACTACGGACTAAAAGTCGAAGAAATGCTTGGTCGCGTACGTAAAGAGGTGTGGGGTCCGAGAATCATCGATGTGGATGTTTTAATCTATGAAGATTTAGAACTGAATATCGATGACTTAACAGTGCCTCACGTGGAAATGCATAAGCGTGAATTTGTGTTAGAGCCATTTAACGAAATTGCACCAAAAGTGGTGCACCCAACATTTAAGAAAACAATTAACGAATTATATAAAGAGTTAAAGCGTGGCGTAATGGATTATTAAATTTCGAAGCGTTGCTGGAGAAGTAAGATAAAGTATAAAAATCAATATATGAGGAGAAAAAACGAATGACTGAAGAGTTAACAGATCAATTGGCAGTGCGCCGTCAAAAAATGACGGACCTTGCAGACAAAGGTTTAGATCCGTTTGGACAAAAATATGAAACGACAGCGACATCTAAAGAACTAGTAGAAAAATGGGATGAGTTTTCTAAAGAAGAGCTCGCTGAAAAAGAAGCAGAATCAGAAGTAATAATCGCTGGTCGTATCATGACTAAACGCGGTAAAGGTAAAGCTGGTTTCGCACACATCCAAGACGTAGACGGACAGATTCAAATCTACGTTCGTAAAGATTCAATTGGCGAAGACGCATTTGAAATTTGGAACCAATCTGACCTTGGAGACATCGTTGGTATCAAAGGTGTAATGTTTAAAACAAATACTGGAGAACTTTCGGTTAAAGCGACTGAATATACACACTTAACAAAAGCGTTACGTCCACTTCCGGACAAACACGCTGGTCTTCAAGATATTGAAGAGCGTTACAGAAGACGTTACTTAGACTTATTAACAAACGAAGAGTCTAAAGCACGCTTCGTATTACGCAGTAAAATCATCACTGAAATCCGTAAATATTTAGATAAAAAAGGCTTCTTAGAAGTAGAAACACCAATGATGCACCAGATTGCTGGTGGTGCACAAGCACGTCCGTTTATCACACACCATAACGCGTTAGATGCACAGCTTTACATGCGTATTGCTTTAGAACTTCACTTAAAACGCCTTGTTGTTGGTGGAATGGATAAAGTTTATGAAATTGGTCGCGTATTCCGTAACGAAGGGGTATCTACACGTCACAACCCTGAGTTTACAATGCTCGAGTTATACGAAGCATATGCAGACTATGAAGATATCATGGACTTAACTGAAGAGTTAATCGCACACGTTGCACAAGAAATCTTAGGATCAACAACGATTGAATATGAAGGAGAAGAAATTAATCTTGCTCCAAGATGGCGCCGTGTTCATATGGCTGAAATCGTTAAAGAATACACTGGTGTAGACTTCTTCCAAGAACTTTCTGACGAAGAAGCACTTAAGCTTGCGAAAGAACACGGTGTGGAAGTCGACGAATTCCATAGCACATTCGGTCACGTATTAAATGAATTCTTCGAGCAAAAAGTTGAAGAGCACTTAGTACAACCAACATTCGTATACGGTCACCCAGTGGAAGTTTCACCGTTATCTAAGAAGAACCCGGAAGATCCACGCTTCACAGACCGTTTCGAGTTATTCATCGTACGTCGTGAGCATGCAAATGCATTCACTGAGTTAAACGACCCAATCGATCAGAAAGCACGTTTCCAACAACAAGTGGAAGAAGCAGCTGATGGTAATGATGAAGCTCACGAAATGGATGAGGAGTTTATCGAAGCGTTAGAATATGGTTTACCACCAACAGGTGGACTTGGTATTGGTATCGACAGATTAGTGATGCTTTTAACAAACGCATCCTCAATCAGAGACGTACTTCTATTCCCTTACATGAGACACCGCTAAGATGGAGTATCTAGTACTCGGTGCATTGACGCCGAAGAGTGTACTGATCACTGTCGCACTATTTTTTGTACTCATTCTCTCTATCCGCATCTTCGGACAAAAGAGGAAATAATAGAGTCGGAAGTCATTCAATTCGTTGAATGACTTCTTTTTATAATTTTTTGTAAGAAATCATCTTGACGCGTACATTAATATGTAGTACTATGTATATTGTTATTGCTTTGGAGGATTAGCTCAGCTGGGAGAGCACTTGCTCGACAAGCAAGGGGTCGGTGGTTCGAGCCCGCCATTCTCCATTCATATTTATACATAATTTAACAAGCCGGCCTAGCTCAATTGGTAGAGCAACTGACTTGTAATCAGTAGGTTGGGGGTTCAAGTCCTCTGGCCGGCATATTTGCGGAAGTAGTTCAGTGGTAGAACACCACCTTGCCAAGGTGGGGGTCGCGGGTTCGAATCCCGTCTTCCGCTCCATTTTATTTTTAGGGCCTATAGCTCAGTTGGTTAGAGCGCACGCCTGATAAGCGTGAGGTCGGTGGTTCGAGTCCACCTAGGCCCACTTTTAGAGACATCCCGTTCATGGGATGTCTTTTTTGTTTGGACACGGAGAGAGTGTGTTTTTATCTTGAAATGTAGTTAAAGAAGATAAAAACAAGAATGGATTATGAAGTTTAGAAAGATGGACGGCAGTGGGGATTCTTTATGCGTAATGATACATAGAATCTGATTAGTTGGAAGTACAGGTCTTATTAGTGATTGGAATGATACATGAAATCTGGTTAGTTAGAGGGATATGCATAATTTATGATCTTATCGTGGCGTGGTTTCAGTGAACTCTTCGTTCCACGACTTGATTAACCTCTAATCGTGGTGTGGTTTCAGTGAACTCCGCATTCCACGACTTGATTAACCTCTAATCGTGGTGTGGTTTCAGTGAACTCTTCGTTCCACGGCTTGATTAACCTCTAATCGTGGTGTGGTTTCAGTGAACTCCGCATTCCACGACTTGATTAACCTCTAATCGTGGCGTGGTTTCAGAGAACTCCGCATTCCACGACTTGATTAACCTCTAATCGTGGCGTGGTTTCAGTGAACTCTTCGTTCCACGACTTGATTAATCTCTAATCGTGGCTTGGTTTCAGTGAACTCTTCATTCCACGACTTGATTAACCTCTAATCGTCACGTGGTTTCTGTGAATCTAACATTAGGCATGACGATTCTTGTCTAAACGTCACGTGGTTTCAGAGAACTCTTCGTTCCACGACTTGATTAATCTCTAATCGTGGCTTGGTTTCAGTGAACTCTTCATTCCACGACTTGATTAACCTCTAATCGTCATGTAGTTTCCCAGAATCTAACATTAGACGTGACGATTCCGGTCTAAACGTCACGTGGTTTCTGTGAATCTAAAATTAGGCATGATGATCCTTATCTAATCGTCATGTAGTTTCCTAGAATCTAACATTAGACGTGACGATTCCGGTTTAATGCTCACGTGGGTTCTATGAATCTAACATTAGGCATGACGATTCCGGTCTAACCACACCATCCACCCATACAAACAAGATAAAAACCTGCTACTATTCGTGAGTGCACCAAAGCTCTCGTTAAAAATGTGCATGAAAAAAGCACACTCACTAAGAGTGTGCTTCATATTACCAAAAATGTGCCACGCACAAAATTTTCGCGCCACGCGCAACCAACCATCGACCAAAAAATTACTTCAACAATCCCTTGTCTTTCAACTCTTTTCTTAATTCAAGCATTGCTGTGTATGTTGCGATGATTTGAATGTTCTTGTTTTTTGCTTGTGTGATGCGGTTTACGAGTTCTTCTAGTGTTTCGAATTCGTCTATTGTGTGTCGTTCGAATCCTGCTTCCACTAGTGCTTCTGTCATGCGGTCGGCACGGATTCCGCCAGTCAACACTTCTTCGATCTCTATTTTTGCGAGTTTGTCAAAGTGCCCGTCTTTGAGCCAAGATAAATCCACGCCATCTGCTGGTCGGTTGTTTAGGATCGCCACAAAGGTCATCGGTTCTTTATCTTTTTCAATTAAATCGATGACTTGGTTTAACCCGACCGGATTTTTCACCACATTGAGGATTGCTGTTTTTTCACCTAATGGAATGATCTCTTGTCTACCGAAGACGCGTTCTGTTGTCTGTAAGCTATTTTTAATTACTGCTGATTCTACACCGAGTTCTTTGGCCACGGCATAAGCTGCGAGTGCGTTATAGACGTTGTACACGCCAGCGATTGGAATCGTGAATGACTCGTCATCAATCGTGAATGTTGAACTAGTTAAATCTGTCTCTGTAATGTCACTCACGGCGTATTTCAACTCTGGACGCTTCACGCCACATGATGAACACTCGTAATCCCCAAGTTCTGAGTATGTACGTGTATGATAATCCAGTTTACCGCCACATCGCGGACAGGCGATTCTGATCGGTTCGTTTGTTAAGTTTGGAAGTAAACCGAAGTATTCGACTGCGTTCACAAGGTCAACCGAGTTGAAGAGTGGTAAGTCACCATTCGCTAAAATTTTTGCGTTTGGCACTTTGTTTGCTGCTTGAACGAGCAGTTGATATGCCGCTTTCGTATCACCGTAACGATCTGTTTGATCATCGAAAAGATTCGTATGAACAATAAGTTTAGGGTTTAACGCTTCTACTACATTATTAAGGCTGCCTTCATCTACTTCAATAACGGCAAGACCACGCTCTTTAGTGCTTGTTTTCTTTGCATCTAAGAATGCGCCGACGATACCTTGTGACATATTAGAGCCGGCTCTATTTGTAATTACTTTTCCGAATGCTTTAGACAGAATGTTAGATGTAAGTGTCGTTGTTAAAGTCTTTCCATTCGTACCTGTAATGATAATGACATCATAATGTTTTGCGAGATCGCTCAAGATGTTTGGACTGATACGATGCGCCACTTTACCGGGTAGGCTCGAACCGCCACCTGTAGTTAATTTAAGTGCTATTTTAACTGAACGCCCAGCGATTTGTGCCACTTTAGTTCTGATTGACATTGATATACACCTCATTTTTGAATACTGTTTATTATATCATTATTTGAGCATATTATCTTGAAAAATTAGAGTGGCCTGTTATAATTATAAAACGTAATAATTACAATTAAGGAGGATTTATGGCTAAGAAATCTAAAGTAGTTAAAGAGATAAAAAGACAGAAACGAGTTGAAGAGTACCGTGAACTTCGTGCAGAGTTAAAAGCACGTGGTGACTATGAAGCGCTTTCTAAATTACCGAGAGATTCATCACCAACACGTCTAACGAACCGTTGCCAAGTGACGGGAAGACCACGTGGTGTGATGCGTGACTTTGGTTTATCAAGAATTAAATTTAGAGAACTTGCTCATAAAGGGCAGATTCCAGGCGTAAAAAAAGCGAGTTGGTAATTGACCAACTCGTTTTTCTTTTAGAACTCGACCTCTAAAACTTCTAATCCCTCAATACCTTTGATTGCGTGTGTTTCATCGACACTCGTAGGATAGATATAGAGTTCTTTAAGTTCACTAGATGAAGACAACCACGCTTCTCCGTCTTTAAAGAAACATAAATCTTCAGGTAACTCAGGGTGTAGCCAATGGAAGAAACTGTCCGCCTTTTCTTTTAAAACTTGCTTCGCCTCATCCGTCGTTTTGAAGTAATACACAGTCGCCTTGTCATCAAATAAATTTGTAGACGGCCATTCATGTTGTTCGTGCACTTCCGTGAAACTTTCACCAAACCATTCTTTCAAATCAGTAAAACTATCCTGATACTGTAAAATATCTGTTCTCACGACAAGCTGAAACTCCTCACACGTTTGAAACGCATAGTCGAGTAGTGCATGATAGTCTTTACCCGTCGGGTCATTTTGAATCGTTAACAACTCCGAATCCCCCCTATATAAATTTAGTGTACCGTATTACAGCTATTTTAAAAACTAAAAATGAAGATAAAAAAACGTCCCTCTAAAAGAGAGACGTTGAATCATTAGCTTACGAAGAAGCCGATGATTACAGCACTTAGAATAGATACAAGTGTTGCACCATAAACAAGTTTCATTCCGAATTTCGCAATCATGTTACCAGAAGCATCGTGTAGCCCTTTTACAGTACCAACGATGATACCAATAGAACCGAAGTTAGCGAATGATACTAAGAATACAGATACCATTGCTTGAGTTCGTGGTGATAGAACTTCTTTGAACGCTTGGAAGTTTTCCATTGCTACGAATTCGTTTGTTACAAGTTTAGTCGCCATTAAGAGACCTGCTTGTTGAGCTTCCGCCCAAGGAATACCCATTATGAATGCGATTGGCATAAAGATATATCCTAGGATGTCTTGGAATGACATTTCTAAACCAGGGATGAGTAAGAATAAGCTGTTAAGAATCGAGATTAAAGCAATAAATCCGATTAACATTGCAGCTACGATTACTGCGATAATTCCACCCTGAGTGATGTAGTCGCCAAGAATTTGGAAGAATGTTTTACCTTTGTCAGGGTTGTTTTCTTCAGCCGTAAAGTTCTCTTCTGCAGGAACTGTGTACGGGTTGATGATATGTACGATGATGTAAACACTGAATAGGTTAAGTACGATCGCTGCGATTACATATTTTGGTTCAAGAAGCGTCATGTACGCTGCAACCATTGATAATGAAATCGAGCTCATTGCTTGTGCTGATAATGTATAAAGACGTTTTTCACCGAGTAATGGAATTTGGTTTTTCAGTGAGATAAATACCTCAGACTGACCTAAGAACATTGAAGCTGCTCCGTTATATGACTCGATAAATGCCATACCAGTAATCTTAGATAAGATCCATCCAAGACCATGGATAATTAATGGTAAAATTCTTAAGTATTGTAAGATACCAATTATTGCTGAAACTACGATAATTGGAAGTAATACGTTAAAGAAGAAAACAAAAGCAAATCCGCCTTCGTCAATAGATACCATAGGTCCGAATACGAATGCAACACCTTCGCCTGCGTGCTCAAGTAATTTGTCGAATACGAATGCTAGTTTTTCTACAACAGTTTGTCCGATTGTCGTAGCAAAAATTAGCCACGTAAATGCAATCTGTAGGACGATGAGTAGAATGATATTTTTCCACTTATCAAATGCGTGTTTGCGGTCTGATGAAGCAAGCCATGCAAGTGCAAAAGTGACTAAAATACCAATGATACCCCATAAAATATTCATTGATTCACCTCTAAAGGAATTTGATAATACACTTCATTATAATTCTTAGTTATCAATGTGTAAAGTGCTTTCATAAATTTTCATAACGAATTCATACACACTTTAAAACAACTTATTTGATTAAAATTAGTCAAGATTGTACAATAAAGTCAAAGAAGGTCAAAAAGGGGTGTTAGTATGCGAAATATGTCTGATATCATTGAGCAGTATTTAAAGCAAATGATTGCAGAATCAAAAAACGAAGTCGTAGAAATTAAGCGAGCTCAAATTGCTGAGAAATTTGATTGCGTGCCATCGCAGCTCAATTATGTAATCAAGACACGATTTACAAATGAACTCGGTTATATAGTAGAAAGTAAGCGTGGTGGCGGTGGATATATTCGTATCACTAAAATAGAGACGCATAAAAAAGCAGATTATCTTGAGCACTTATTAAACTTAATTGGTGACGGACTCAGTCAAACAAATGCGATGCATATCATTCAATCGATGTATGATGCAGAGGTAATCTCATTTAGAGAAGCGAAAATCATAGATACGGTGATTGCACGTGAAACGCTAATGATCGGGTTACCAAAACGCGATATTGTGCGCGCTCAAATTTTAAGAAATATAATAGAAGTTATTTTATATGAGGAGTGATGATCATGCTCTGTGAAAGATGTCAGGAACGTGAAGCGACATTACATATGTCTGTAAAAACAACGGAAGGCAACAAAGAAATGTTTTTATGTGATGTATGTGCAAATGAAGTGTTCTTAGAAAAAGATCAAGAGCACTTCAATGTAAATCAATTATTAAACAGCATGATGGGACAATTTAAGACAACAGTATCATGCAAGACATGTGGATCACCTCTCACATCAATTGCAGAAAAAGGACTTTTTGGATGCCCAGATTGTTATGATACATTCAAAAACGAAGTCCCAAAAATCGTACGCAGAGTTCAGCATCTTCAACAAGAACATGAAGGGAAAATTCCTGAGTCACATACTGGACGTGTAGAAACGAAAAAGCGGATCGAACAACTCGAACAAAAACTCGCATCACTCATCGAAACGCAAAATTTTGAAGAAGCTGCTGTTGTTAGAGATGAAATCAACGCGCTAAAAGGAGTGTGAAGAGATGGTAGACACATGGCTAGATGAAAAAACAAGTAACAAAATTGTGATGTCTTCAAGAATTAGACTCGCACGTAATATAGAAGGTTTACCTTTTCCGCACATGCTTCAATCAAATGAAGCACTTGAGTCACTCGCTGACAGTGTCAGTGAAACATTCAGTGACTATAAAACACTCGATATGAGAGCGTTCAACATCTTAGACAAGGCACTCATGGTGGAAGAGTTTCTCATTAGTCCACGCTTTTTAAAACAAGGGGTGCGCCTGATTTTATCAGAAGATAAACACGCATCTATCATGATTGGAGAAGAAGATCACATCAGAATCCAAGTCGTTGATACGAGCAAAACGCTCGAAGAACTATATAAAACGGCGAGTGACATTGATGACGCTCTAGAGAAAAACGTGGAATACGCGTTTGATACGAACTACGGTTTTAAGACTGCCTGTCCAACAAACGTTGGTACTGGACTTCGTGCAAGCGTCATGTTACATTTACCGGCACTCTCGAAGAACCGTCGCATTAAGCGAGTCATGGATGCTTTAACACGCATGGGATATACGCTTCGCGGTATTTACGGAGAAGGCAGTGTTCCGCTCGGTGAGATGTATCAACTATCTAACCAAGTGACGCTCGGTGTAGATGAACACACGATTCTAGAAAACTTAGAAGACATCAAGAATCAAATTGTCGCCGAAGAAGAAAAGACGAGACAGTGGTTTTATCATAATAGGGCATTAACTGTCCGTGACTCTGTGTTTCGCTCATATGGACTCTTAACATATGCACAGAAAATGTCATTAGAAGAGGCTGCGGAACATCTATCGAACATCAAATATGGTGTTGACATGGAGATGCTGGAAGTGGAGAACTTCCAGTTCCAGAAATGGATGTGCGTGATTCAACATGCGTTCATTAGAAAACGAATTGAAGATCAGAATTTAGAATATACAAGCTTGGAAGAAGCAGAAAATCGTGAACGTGCGATTTTAATTAAAGAATTACTGGGAGGTAATGAATAATATGTTATTTGGAAAATTAACAGAACGTGCTCAGCGCGTACTTGCATTTGCTCAAGAAGAAGCGATTGCTTTAAAACATTCAAATATTGGAACAGAGCATATCCTACTTGGTCTTGTTAAGGAAGAAGAAGGAATTGCTGCAAAAGTACTTCAATCATTTGATATTACTGAAGAACAAATTAGAGATGGTGTCTTCAAGCTCATTACGGAAGGTACAGAAATGCCAACGAGCTTACACTACACACCACGTGCAAAACGCGTGATTGAATTATCAATGGACGAAGCGCGTAAACTGCACCACAACTTCGTAGGGACAGAGCATATCTTGTTAGGTTTAATAAGAGAATCTGAAGGTGTAGCGTCACGCGTGTTAGCTGCAGCAGGACTAAATATTACTAGAGCGCGTGCGGCTGTAATTCGTATGCTTGGAAACCCTGAAAGCTACAAGCGTCAAGGTGAAAAAGAACAATCTGAAACACCAACACTCGACTCACTTGCACGTGACTTAACAGAAGTAGCACGTAATGGTCAACTTGACCCAGTGATTGGTCGTTCAGAAGAAATCACACGTGTGATTGAGATTTTATCTCGTAGAACAAAAAACAACCCTGTATTAATTGGTGAACCTGGGGTAGGTAAGACGGCAGTCGCAGAAGGATTAGCACAAGCGATTGTGAGAAACGAAGTGCCTTCAACGCTGAAAGACAAACGCGTGATGTCACTCGATATGGGTACAGTCGTTGCTGGTACAAAATACCGCGGTGAGTTCGAAGAGCGCATGAAAAAAGTGATGGATGAGATTAAACAATCTAAAAATGTCATCCTATTTATAGACGAAATGCATACGCTGATTGGTGCAGGTGGGGCTGAAGGTTCAGTAGACGCATCAAATATTTTAAAACCAGCGCTATCACGTGGTGAAGTGCAAGTCATTGGGGCTACTACGTTAGAGGAATACAGAAAACACATCGAAAAAGATGCGGCACTAGAGCGTCGATTCCAACCGATTATTGTGGATGAGCCATCTGTTCAGGACACGATTTTAATCTTACAAGGACTGCGCGACAGATATGAAGCGCACCACGGAATCACAATTAGTGACGAAGCACTTGAAGCGGCAGCGACAATGTCTGCGAGATATGTGCAAGATAGATTCTTACCAGATAAAGCCATTGACCTAATTGACGAGGCATCATCTAAAGTGAGACTTAGAAATTACACATCTCCGCCAGATTTAAAAGATTTAGAAAATCAATTAGAGTCGGTGAAGAAAGAAAAAGATGCAGCGGTTCAAGCACAAGAGTTTGAAGCGGCAGCGAAACATCGTGACGAGCAGTCAAAACTTGAAAAAGAAATCGAAGCGCGTCAAAACGATTGGAAGAATGAACAAACGGGCGCAAAACAAGAAGTGAAGCGTTCGGATATCGAACTTGTGATTTCAAAAATGACAGGTATTCCACTTTCTAAGATTGCGGAAGAAGAATCAGAACGTCTCTTAAACTTAGAAGAAATTCTTCATGAGAGAGTTATTGGACAAAATGAAGCGGTAGAATCCATTTCTAAAGCAGTACGTCGTGCACGTGCTGGACTTAAAAATCCTGAAAAACCAATCGGAAGCTTTATCTTCTTAGGACCAACCGGTGTAGGTAAAACAGAACTTGCAAAAGCATTATCTGAAGCACTCTTTGGTGAAGACGATGCGATGATTCGAGTAGACATGTCTGAGTACATGGAAAAACACAGTGTGTCACGTCTTGTGGGTTCACCTCCAGGATATGTTGGATACGATGAAGGGGGTCAATTGACTGAGCAAGTGAGACGTAAACCCTACTCACTCATCCTATTCGATGAAATTGAAAAAGCGCACCCTGATGTATTCAATATGCTCTTACAAGTGTTAGATGATGGGCGTCTGACTGACGCGACAGGCCGCACAGTAGACTTCAGAAACACAGTGATTGTTATGACTTCAAACGTAGGTGCGACACAACTTCGTGACGATAAATTCGTTGGATTTGGAAGCAATGATGACGAAAAAGAAGATTATGAAAACATCCGTAGCACGATGATGAAAGAGCTGAAAAATACATTCAGACCTGAGTTTATCAACCGTGTAGACGATATTATCGTATTCCACAGCTTAGAAAAATCACACCTAGAAGAAATTGTGACACTGATGATTAATGAATTAGCAGAAAGATTGCATGATCAAAACATTCACTTCACAGTGACAGATGCAGCGAAGAAACAACTCGCCGAAGACGGATATGACAAAGAGTTTGGTGCAAGACCACTCGCTAGAAGTATCCAGAAAAACATCGAAGACAACCTAAGTGAAGCAATTCTCAGAGGAGAAGACTTAAAAGGAAAACTCGTAACTGTGGACTATAAAGACGATGAATTTATCGTGAACACAACAGAACAACCCGTTTTAGAAGAAACAGAAGCTTAAAAAGCTTAAACTATTGTTGCACAAAAAACCGAAGTCCGTTGGTATCGTCACTGCCAACGGGCTTTTTTATTACTTTGCTTTAAATGTAAGCGACAAACTTATATAATTAGTATACAAATCTTTGCTCGGAGGAATATGCGTAAATGGCAAAATCGAAAACGATTTTTGAATGTTTAGCTTGTGGTTTCGAATCCCCAAAGTGGTATGGGAAGTGCCCAAGTTGCGGTGCGTGGAACCAGATGGAAGAGTCGATCGTCCGTAAGGAAACTGCGAAGGTCCGCGGGACGTTAGGTAAAAGTGAAGCCGCACCGACTAAGGCTACGAAGCTTTCTGAAGTGAAAAAGAAAGATACACCTCGTACTAAGACTCACATGGGTGAATTCGACCGTGTACTCGGTGGCGGTATTGTTGACGGATCACTCATCTTAATTGGTGGAGATCCTGGTATCGGTAAATCGACAATTCTTCTTCAAACAGCATTAACACTCGCTAAAGAACACAATGTGCTCTACGTTTCTGGTGAGGAATCATTAGAACAAATCAAGATGCGTGCAGACCGCATCACGAAAGACACATCTAATTTAAGCGTCTTTGCTGAGACGAACTTATTCTACATTCAAGACACAATCAACAAGACAGAACCTGACTTCTTAATCATTGACTCTATTCAAACGATCTATCATCCAGACGTTACAAGTGCTCCAGGCAGCGTCTCTCAAGTCAGAGAGTGTACGCAAAGCCTAATGAACATTGCGAAAGGTCAAAATATCGCAACATTCATCGTCGGCCACGTGACAAAAGACGGACAAATCGCTGGGCCGCGTCTCTTAGAACACATGGTGGACACGGTACTTTATTTTGAAGGGGACCAACATCATACATACCGAATTTTACGTGCGGTTAAAAATAGATTTGGTTCTACAAACGAAATGGGTATTTTCGAGATGAAATCAAGCGGACTCGAAGAAGTCTTAAATCCATCAGAAATTTTCTTAGAAGAAAGGTCAAAAAATGCACCAGGGAGCGCAATCGTTGCTACAATGGAAGGCACACGCGCGATGCTTGTAGAAGTTCAAGCACTCGTCACACCGACACATTTCCATAACCCAAGACGAATGTCTAGTGGAATTGATCACAACAGACTCTCACTTTTAATGGCAGTATTAGAAAAGTCAGAAGGCATGTTGATGCAGCAACACGACGCTTACGTAAAAGTTGCAGGCGGAGTTAAACTTGATGAGCCAGCAGTCGATTTATCTATCATCATGTCAATCGCTTCATCGTTTAAAAGTAAAGAGTTACGCGGTGAGGACTGCTTCATTGGTGAAGTTGGGTTAACAGGTGAAATTAGACGTGTGACGAAGATTGAAAACCGTCTGACTGAAGCAGCAAAGCTTGGCTTTAAACGGGCAATCATCCCAAAATCAAACATGTATGGCATTGAAATTCCAGACGGGCTAGAAGTTATCGGAGTTAAAACACTCAGAGAAACGATGAGAGTCATCAACCAAAACTAATAAAAAGAAGGTGGCAGTATGTTAAGAGCATTGCTCACAGTTGTCTACTTTCTTCTCGGTATGTCTATCGGAATTTGGTTATTCCCAGAAGTCGTTATCATGGCGGATATCGAATTACCTAAAGTCATCGGAAACTTATTTGTATATGGTGCCGTAGGCGGATTGCTATTTTTAGCAGCGACCGCCTGGAGCATCCCATGGCTGAAGACACAAGTGGAGAAATTAGAGAAAATAGTATTAGGACGAAATATAACGGAGATTTTCTTTGCATCAATCGGAATGTTATTTGGCTTATTGGTGGCTGTTTTACTTACTTTATTAATTAATACCTTCAACATTCCTGTGGTCAACGAAATTTTCCCGATTATTTCCGCGGTAATACTTGGTTATTTAGGGTTCCAAGTGGGACTCAAAAAATTTGGCGAAGTGATCGAACTGTTCCAAAAATCACCGAAGAGTACAGAGAGTATATCTGTTAAGAAACTCGTAGATACATCAGCAATTATTGATGGTCGTATTTTAGACGTCTTAAGTACTGGATTTTTAGAAGGGGAAATCATCATTCCACAATTTGTGTTAGATGAACTCCAACTCATCGCAGATTCTACAGATCATGTAAAGCGTGAAAAAGGACAGCGCGGGCTAGATGTATTAAATCAGCTCAGAACTGAAAGTGAGTTTGTGAGTGTCCGACCAGTGAAATACGACAAACTTGATGTCGATCATCAGCTAATTGAATTAGCAAATGAAATTAATGCCGCAATTATTACGACAGACTACAATTTAAATCGTGTCGCACAAGTGCACAACATTAAGGTACTGAACGTCAACGAACTCCAAGACTCATTGAAACTCATGTTAACGCAAGGAGATATCTTCAAGATCCTCATTACGAAGACAGGTAAAGAAAAAGGTCAAGGTGTTGGTTATTTAGAAGACGGCACAATGGTTGTCGTAGATGACGCGGATATGTACATCAATGAATTACAAAAAGTACAAGTCACTTCAATACTCCAGACAAACTCTGGACGCATAATATTTACAAAGTTGGCGAATTAAATGAATTATTCAGTAGTGATTCCAGCTGCAGGCATGGGAAAACGCATGAAGCTCGGATACAACAAGATTCTACACGAGGTACTCGGGAAACCAATCATCCACCACACGGTTTCTATATTTGAAAAAGATCCAGACTGTACAGAGATTCATCTTGCGGCAAGTAAAGATGAAATCAAGGAGCTTGAAGCCATTCTTTCATCTTTTAAAAAAGTGAAAGGCATTTATGAAGGTGGAAAAGAGCGCCAAGACTCAATTTATAACGCACTCGTACATGTAGAAAACCGAGAATTTGTAATGGTGCATGATGGTGCGAGACCACTGTTAGATAGCGCGACATTAAATCGCATAAAGGCATCGTTAAAAGAGAAAGATGCAGTCATCTGTGGTGTTCCTGTGAAGAGTACGCTAAAAACAGTCGTAGACGGTGTGGTCACTGAAACAATTGACAGAAGTTCCACATTCGAAGTTCATACACCTCAAGCTTTTTGTTATAATTTACTAATGGATGCATATAGAAATGCACGTGAGAAAAACTTAGTTGTGACGGATGATTCAATGATGGTAGAAGCACTCGGAGAAAAAGTCCACGTTGTTCTATCGAATTATAATAATATCAAGGTGACAACTAGAGAAGATCTCGCCGTATTAAATATATTATTAGGGAGCGAATGAGATGCGCATTGGACATGGTTATGATGTTCATAAACTCGTAGAAGATAGACCGCTAATCATCGGTGGTATTAAAATCGACTATCCCCTTGGTCTTGCAGGGCACTCAGATGCAGACGTATTACTTCATACAGTTACAGATGCGATTTTAGGCGCTTTAGCACTCGGAGATATCGGGAAATTTTTCCCAGATACAGATGAAAAATATAAAGACATCGATTCAGCAATCCTTTTATCCGAAGTCGTAGAAAAGATGGAGGAGTTAGGATATGAAATCGGCAATATCGACGCAGTCATCATGGCAGAGCGTCCGAAATTTAGACCGATTATCGATAAAATGCGTGAAAATATCGCGCGTTTATTAAACACTGATATCGGTAATGTAAACGTAAAAGCAACAACAACTGAAAAATTAGGATTTACAGGACGACAAGAAGGCATCGCATCAGAAGCTGTCGTGTTGTTAAAAAAGAAAGAAGGCACAAAATGAGTAAAGTAAGAGTAAGATATGCACCAAGTCCAACAGGATTTTTACACATTGGTAATGCGCGTAGTGCACTATTTAACTATCTGTTTGCACGTCACTATGACGGAGATTTTATCATCCGTATTGAAGATACAGACAAAGCACGTCACGTTGAAGAAGGGGAAAGTTCACAACTCGATTATCTTAAATGGCTCGGAATTGACTGGGATGAGTCAGTAGACGTTGGCGGAGAGTATGGTCCATATAGACAGTCAGAACGCCGTCACATCTACGATCCACTCGTTCAACAATTACTCGATGAAGACAAGGCATACCGTTGCTATATGACTTCTGAAGAATTAGAAGCTGAGCGTGAAGAGCAATTATCACGTGGCGAACAACCGATGTATTCTGGTAAACACGCGAACTTAACTAAAGAAGAAGAGGACGCGTTTATTAGAGAAGGACGCGAACCAGCGATTCGTATTCGTGTTCCAAAAGATAAAACATACACATTTAACGACATGGTAAAAGGTGATGTATCATTTGAATCTAACGGAATCGGTGATTGGGTAATCGTTAAGAAAGACGGTACGCCAACATACAACTTCGCGGTTGTAATTGACGACCACTACATGGAAATTTCACACGTATTACGTGGAGACGACCATATTTCAAACACACCACGTCAACAAATGGTGTATGAAGCATTTGGTTGGGAAGAACCAAAATTCGGTCACATGACGTTAATTGTAAACGAAGAACGTAAGAAATTATCTAAGCGTGACAGCGGAATTTTACAGTTCATCGAAGACTACGAAGCACTCGGTTACTTACCAGAAGCACTGTTTAACTTCATTGCGTTACTCGGCTGGACTCCGGGTGGAGAAGAAGAAATTTTCTCTAAGGAAGAGTTCATCAAATTATTCGATGAAGACCGCCTATCAAAAGCGCCAGCGTTCTTTGATAAAGTGAAACTTGAGTGGGTAAACAACCAGTACATGAAACAAAAAGATTCTGAAACAATCTTTGAAATGGCGTTACCATTCTTAATAAAAGAAGGTAAACTTCCTGAGAACCCAACTGAAAACGAGAAAAACTGGGCACGCGAACTTGTGGCGCTTTACCAACCACAAATGAGCTATGCTGCAGAAATCGTAAAACTTTCTGAGCAATTCTTTAATGATGAAATTGAACTCGATGAAGCGGGACAAGAAGTGGTTAAAGGTGAGCAAGTACCTGAATTAATGAATGCACTCTATGGTACATTTGAAGCGCTAGAAGACTTTTCACCAGAAGCAATCAAGAAAGCAATTAAAGATGTTCAAAAAGAGACAGGCATTAAAGGTAAAAATTTATTTATGCCAATCCGTGTAGTCATCACTGGAGAGACGAAGGGTCCAGAGCTTCCAAACGCGATTCACTTAATTGGAAAAGATAAAGTACTTGAACGCATCAAAGCTTTTATTTAAACAGAATTCTTGAATATAACGCTTGAAATAGTGTATAATCACTCTGCAAAGATTTAGTATTTATTTAGTGTGAAATCAGCGATTGTCCGGTTGGTGAGAGGGCAACAAAGCTAAATAGAGAATTGCCCTTTGTACTTAAACTAAATATAAAAGCTAAACTTCAGAGTGGAACCGTGCGAAGCACCTCTGTCCGATAACTACGGGCAGAGGTGCTTTTTCATACCACCATTAAAACGAGTTTTTGAGGGAGGAACAATGTTTAAGCGTATAAATGAAGACCTAAAAATGGTCTGTGAAGTCGATCCAGCAGCAACAAGTAAATGGCTTGTATTTTTAACAAGTTCAGGATTACACGCAGTGTGGATGCACTTAGTCGCACATTGGTTTTATAAAAAGAAATTATTTATAACAGCAAGAGTCATCAGCCAGGTGACACGATTCTTTACAGGAATTGAAATTCATCCTGGTGCAAAAATTGGTCGTAGACTATTCATCGACCACGGCATGGGAATAGTTATCGGAGAAACGACAACCATCGGTGATGACGTAACAATATACCAAGGTGTGACGTTAGGTGGCACAGGTAAAGAATGTGGCAAACGTCACCCTGACATTGAAAACAACGTGCTTATTGCTGCAGGTGCAAAAGTACTTGGAAACATTAGAATAGGAGAAGGGTCAAACGTAGGTGCAAATTCTGTCGTTCTAAAAAACGTACCGGAATATTCGACAGTCGTTGGAATTCCAGGTTATGTCGTGCGACAAAACGGGAAACGAGTACCTAAGCAAGACTTTGAGCATAGAAATCTACCAGACCCAATTTTAGCGAAGATATTAGAAGTAGAACGAGAAATTAGAGAATTAAAACAAGCAGAAAGGAACGAAGTTAACAATGGTTCACATATATAATACGTTAACAAGACAAAAAGAAGAATTTAAGCCATTAGAAGAAGGTAAGGTATCTATGTATGTCTGCGGTCCAACGGTGTATAACTACATTCATATTGGTAACGCGAGACCGGCGATCGCATTTGATACAGTGAGACGTTATCTTGAATACAAAGGATATGAAGTCAACTTTGTTTCTAACTTTACAGATGTCGACGATAAACTTATCAAAGCATCAAAAGAACTCGGTGAAACAGTTCCAGAAATCGCAGAACGCTTTATTGAAGCCTATTTCGAAGATACAGGTGCATTAAACGTGAAGCGCGCAACAGCACATCCACGCGTCATGGACCATATGGATGACATCATTGATTTTGTGAAGGTTTTAATCGATAAAGGTCACGCGTATGAAGCGGACGGCGACGTCTACTTTAAGACGCGCTCATTTAAAGACTATGGTGAACTTTCACATCAATCTATCGACGATTTAAAAGTCGGCGCAAGAATCGCTCATGGTGAGAAAAAGGAAGATCCACTAGACTTCGCATTGTGGAAAGCAGCGAAAGATGGAGAAATTAAATGGGATTCACCATGGGGTGAAGGTCGACCAGGTTGGCATATCGAATGTTCAGTAATGGCGAGACAACATTTAGGTGACACGATTGATATTCACGCGGGTGGTCAGGACTTAACGTTTCCACACCACGAAAACGAGATCGCTCAAAGTGAGTGTCGTACTGATCAGACATTCGCAAATTATTGGATGCATAACGGTTATATCAACATCGATAACGAAAAGATGTCGAAATCACTCGGAAACTTCGTTTTAGTTCATGACATTATCAAAGAAGTGAACCCAAATGTTTTACGTTTCTTCATGCTTTCAGTGCATTATAGAAGTCCAATCAACTACAACTTGGAATTGATTGAGAGTGCAAAACAAGGGCTCTTCAGAATTGAGAATGCTTATAAAGAAGCAATAGAAAGACTAGAAGGTGCACTCTCAACAGAAGTCGATCAGTACGAACTTGATTTTATCGATAAAAACTTACAAGACTTCGAGAAATATATGGATGACGATTTCAACACAGCAAACGCTGTGAGTGCATGGCATGACCTTGCGAGCGGGTTAAACCGTTACATGAGAAAACCAACGACAAATAAAGAAGTGTTACAGCGTTATATTAATGCATATGATGCTTACACAAGAGTATTAGGTATCGAATTAAACACAATCGATGTATTAATTGATGAAGACATCGAACGTCTAATTGAAGAGAGAGAAACAGCACGTAAAGAAAAGAACTTCCAACGTGCGGATGAAATTCGTGATTACCTGACTTCAGAAGGAATCATTTTGGAAGATACGAAAGACGGCGTGAGATTCCGTCGTGGATAATCGAGAAGTGCACGATCTAACAAAGGCATATCTCGGAGATGCGGTGTACGGAATGTACATCCGCAAATACATCGTAGAAGATACACCAAACATTCGTGCAGATGTCGCACATAAAGAAGCCAACTTACTTGTCAGTGCGAAAGCACAGTCACATGCACTATTAACCCTACGAGAATCTGAGTTTATTACTGAAGAAGAGTGGAATATTGCGAGAAAAGCTCGCAATAAATCGAGTGCGACAAGAGCAAAAAATGCTTCTATAAAAGAGTACAGAAATGCAACGGGTATAGAAGCGCTCATTGGAGATTTGTTTTTATCTGACAAACATAAACGTATTGAAGAAATTATGAAAGAAATTTATAAACAGGGGTGATGGATGTGACAGAATCAATCGTAGTTGGTAGAAATGCCGTACGTGAGGCGCTTAAAGGATCTAGAGATATCAATAAAATTCTCATTCAAGACACGGCACAGATGGAACAGCTAAAAGAAATTATGAAACTGGCGAAAAAAGAACGCGTGGTCGTTCAAAAAGTGCCAAAAAATAAATTAGAAGAACATACGAAAGAAAGACATCAAGGGGTTATAGCGCTATTAAGTGCGTATGACTATACGTCACTCGAAACTCTAATTGAAGCGTTTAGTGGCAAGCGCGCGAACTTTATTCTATTAGATGGATTAGAGGATCCACACAACCTAGGTTCTATTCTCAGAACTGCGGATGCGACCGGATTTGATGCAGTGATCATTCCAAATCGTCGCAGTGTGCAAGTGACTGAAACAGTTGCGCGCACGTCAACAGGTGCGATTGAATACGTGCCTGTCGTCCGCGTAACTAACGTTAATCAAACGATTGATAAGCTGAAAGATGCAGGGTTCTGGACTGTTGGCACAAGCCAGCATGCGGACATGGACTATCGCGATTATCCAGCAGATGTGAACACACTCCTCATCATAGGTAGTGAAGGAGAAGGTATCTCTAAGAAAACGTTAGAGAAATGTGATTTCACAGTATCGATCCCAATGGTCGGTAAAATTACGAGCTTAAACGCAAGTGTATCCGCAGCGCTACTCATGTACGAGGTGTATCGTAAGCAACATCCGGTAGGTGAGTAAACTTGCGTAAAAAAAGAAACATACTATTAGTCGACGGTTATAACTTAATTGGTGCGAAAGAGCGTCTGTTTCAAGATAGTTTGATGAGCTTAGAACTTGCGAGAGATGAAATGCTCAGAGTCCTCTCAGAGTTCGCCGCTGTTTCAAAGTATGAAATATTGTGTGTATTCGATGCGTATGAAGTGAAGTCAAAAGAAACAGAGTATGACTTTCATGATGTCAAAGTTATTTTTACAAAAGAAAAAGAAACGGCAGATGAATACATCGAACGCTTTGTGTACAATACGTACCATCCGCACTTAACGGATATTACGGTCGTCACTTCAGACTTACCTGAACAAAACGCGATATTTTCTTATGGAGCATATCGCATGTCATCGAGAGAAATGTGGATTGAACTCGAATATGCAGAAAAAAATATTTCCAAAGAGGTAATGGTCAATAATCGAAAAATTCCTAAGTCAAAACTAGACATTGATGAAGAAACGCTTTTAAAACTTGAAAAACTGCGTCGCGGCTTTAAATGAGCGATTTGTAAAACGCGTGCATCCCACTTATGATGAATGTAAAAACTAGAGGTGGCGCATGTACTTTATCAGAAAAATTGTCTATCTCATCAGAGAGAAGGCGAGATTAAACCAGTATGCACTTGACGTTAAGAATGGCGATTTAGCAAAGTTTGATGAAGTGGATAAGGTCATTCGGCCAAGCGTTCGAAAAATGACTTATAGACACACGCTAGATCCACATACGAGAGAAGATATGGAGCAACAGATGATGGAGTTTGCGATTGAGCTCTGTATGAAGTATGAAGCAGGTATCGGAAACTTTGAAAACTATTGCTTAAGGAGTGTGTATTTTGAACTCATGAATTATTGGAAGAGAATTTTTGATCAGGCTAAAAACGAAGTGTTCCACGAAAGTTTGCTTGAGTCGAGAAGAGATGTAATGGCAGAATACGACACGTATGGTAATCTATTATTAGAAGACTTTAAAGGGAATTTCTATAAATCTGTGCCACTTTCTAAGTTTGAAAATGAAGTGCATAAACAAATAGAAAAAGGCTTTAGCGTTAAAGAAATTGCAGCTGAGTTTAAACGCACAGAAAAGTCGATAAAAAACACGGTATACCGGATAGATCAAAAGAAACTTAAGTCTTGGGTTTATTGACAAATGGCGTTCTAATCGGTATAGTAAATAAGAATTGAAATGAGGCAACAATGTGAAGGTCGCGCTTATTTGCAGTGAATGTGGCAACAGAAATTACAGAGTGGAAGGTTCGCTCTCCACACGATTAGAAGTTAAAAAATATTGTAAGACGTGCAACCGTCATACTACTCATAAGAGTTCTATATGAGGTAGGAGGATAATTTCCCAATGAATAATAACAAAAACTTTTTTGCTAACGTCGTTAGTGAAATGAAAAAAGTAAGTTGGCCAACAGGTAAAGAAGTAGTGAATTACACGACAATCGTAGTCGTTACAGTAATCTTTTTCTTATTCTTTTTTTATGCAATAGACCTAGGCGTTACTTTCTTAATAGACAATGTGTAAAATTAAAGGAGCGATTAGATGTCCGAAGAGAAACAGTGGTATGCAATTCATACGTACTCTGGATATGAAAATAAAGTAAATGAGAACTTGCTTGCAAGACTTGAGTCTATGAACATGCAAGATCAAATATTCCGCGTTGTCGTTCCTGAAGAGGAAGAAACAACGTTTAAAGATGGTAAAAAGAAAGTTCAAAAGAAAAAGACTTTCCCAGGATACGTATTAGTTGAAATGATGATGACAGATGAGTCGTGGTATGTTGTGCGCAACACACCAGGCGTAACTGGTTTCGTTGGTTCACAAGGTGCGGGTTCAAAACCAAACCCACTTTTACCAGACGAAGTGAAGTTCATTTTACGTTCAATGGGTATGAATGAACGTACTGTAGATTTTGATGTTGAACTTGGTGAACACGTGACGATTATCGATGGTCCGTTTAAAAACCAACAAGGTATCATAGACTTTATCGACAAAGAGAAATTTAAACTGACTGTTCTTGTTGAATTATTTGGTCGTGAAACTCCGGTTGAAGTGGAATATGATCAAATTGAAAAACATAACTAAAAAACATTTGAAATTTAAAGTTTAATGTGGTATTATAATATGGTCGTAAATTACGGCCATCTTTTTTATAAAGAATGCGAGTGGGAGGATGAAATATTAACATCCTGTGACCACATCACGATAAAGAGGAGGTTGACATCGTGGCTAAAAAAGTTATCAACGTTGTTAAATTACAAATCCCTGCAGGTAAGGCAACTCCTGCACCACCAGTTGGACCAGCATTAGGTCAAGCAGGTATTAACATCATGGGATTCACAAAAGAATTTAACGCACAAACGCAAGATCAAGCTGGTTTACTTATTCCAGTAGAGATTTCAGTATATGAAGATCGTTCATTCACTTTCATTACTAAAACTCCACCTGCAGCTGTATTACTTAAAAAAGCAGCTAAAGTTGAAAAAGGTTCTGGAGAGCCAAACAAAAACAAAGTGGCTACAGTAACTAGAGATCAAGTTCGTGAAATTGCTGAAACGAAAATGGAAGACTTAAACGCAGCTGATGTAGAAGCGGCTATGCGTATGGTCGAAGGTACAGCACGAAGCATGGGCTTCACTGTAGAAGGATAATAAATTTTAAAATTAGTATTGGTACAATGTGGGAGGTTAACCCGCTATAACCACAAGGAGGAAATATAATGGCTAAGAGAAGTAAAAAGTATCTAGCAGCGCTAGAGAAATTCGATCAAGAATCTACTTACTCAATCGAAGAAGCAGTTAAGCTTGCACAAGAAACAAGCATTGCTAACTTTGATGCATCAGTAGATGTAGCTTTCCGCCTAGGTATTGATACACGTAAAAACGACCAACAAATTCGTGGTGCTATGGTTTTACCTAACGGAACTGGTAAAACACAACGTGTATTAGTATTCGCAAAAGGCGACAAAATTAAAGAAGCAGAAGAAGCAGGAGCAGACTACGTAGGTGAGGCTGAACTTGCGCAAAAAATCAACGGTGGTTGGTTTGACTTTGACGTAATCGTTGCAACACCTGACATGATGGGCGAAGTTGGTAAACTAGGTCGCGTATTAGGGCCTAAAGGTTTAATGCCAAACCCTAAAACGGGTACTGTAACTATGGACGTTAAAAAAGCAGTTGAAGAAATCAAAGCTGGTAAAGTAGAATACCGTGCTGAAAAATCTGGTATTGTTCACGCTACAATCGGTCGTGTATCATTCGGTACTGACAAATTAGTAGAAAACTTCAATGCATTACATGATGCATTAGTTAAAGCAAAACCTGCTTCAGCTAAAGGTACTTACTTCAAGAGCGTAACTGTTTCAAGCACGATGGGTCCTGGAGTAACAGTAGAACCATCTGCAGTAAGAATTGACTAATTTAATTATATATTGACAAGAGTAGGTGTATTTGATATATTTACTCTTGTGAATTTTAATAAACTTACCTAAGACAGTAGGAGTAATTGATGTTTTTATCAATCACTTAAAAGATCATCCTACCGAGGCAATGAAAAATGACTTGTATATACTATATATATTCAAGCACTTTTTGCCGAGGGTAAAAGGTGCTTTTTTTATTGCACCAAGACACAAAATTATGGAGGTGTAACTGAATGTCAAATGTTATCGAAATGAAGAAACAACGCGTTTCTGAAATCGCAGAACAATTCAAAAACTCGGTTTCAACTGTAATCGTAGACTACCAAGGTCTTTCAGTAGCAGAAGCAACTGAATTACGTAAACAACTACGTGAAGCAGGAGTAGACTTCCACGTTTATAAAAACACTATGGTACGTCGTGCTGTAGAAGAAGTTGGAATCGAAGGATTAGATGAACTTCTATCAGGACCAAACGCAATCGCATTCTCTAACGAAGATGTAATCGCGCCTGCAAAAGTACTTCACTCATTTAGTAAAAACAACGAAGCACTAGAAATTAAAGGTGCGGTAGTTGAAGGTGTAGTAACTTCTGTTGAAGACATCAAAAAAATCGCAACATTACCTTCAAAAGAAGGACTTGTATCAATGTTCCTTTCTGTTCTACAAGCGCCAATGCGCAACTTCGCTTATGCGGTTAAAGCTGTTAGCGAACAAAAAGAAGAAGGCACAGAAGAAGCAACTGAAGAAGCGTAATCAAGCTATTTAATTAAATTAAAAAAATGGAGGAAAATTAAAATGGCACTTAAAAAAGAAGATATCATTGAAGCTATCAAAGAAATGTCAGTTTTAGAATTAAATGAATTAGTAGAAGCAATCGAAGAAGAGTTCGGAGTAACAGCAGCAGCTCCTGTAGCAGCAGCTGGAGCAGCAGGCGGAGACGCTGGTGCTGAGGAGAAAACTGAATTCGACGTTGAACTTACAAGCGCTGGTTCTTCTAAGATCAAAGTTATCAAAGTAGTACGTGAGGTAACTGGTTTAGGTCTTAAAGAAGCTAAAGAAATCGTAGACAACGCTCCTAAAGTAATCAAAGAAGGCGTTACACAAGAAGAAGCAGACGAGCTTAAAGCTAAACTTGAAGAAGTTGGCGCAGGCGTAGAAGTTAAATAATTTTGTGTCTAAAATAAAGAGACTCATAAACATTGGTTTATGGGTCTTTTTTCTGCTATCTTTGTAAGTGATAAGGAGGAGATTTATTTGTCTCATTACTATACAAATGACGATACACCACATGCATATCAAAGAATTACTCACAACTTTCGCGGGAAAAATTACGTATTTAAAACAGATCGTGGCGTATTTTCAAAAGACGCAGTAGACTATGGTTCTAATGTTTTAATCGAAACAGTATTAGATACAGTAGATGAACCTTCTGATTTTATCGATATGGGTTCTGGTTATGGTGCGATTTCAGTAATATTAGCTGATCAATTTAAAACGAAACCGTTAATGGTAGATGTTAATAGAGATGCGATGGATGTATCTCTTGAAAATTTAGACATGAATCAGGTCACTGGTACAGTGATGGAACGTGAAGCATATGACTCTATGGATATGAAGGCTGATCTTTATATCACAAATCCTCCGTTTAGAGTTGGTAAGAAAATCGTTATGGAAATTCTCTCTGACGGTTTTAATAGATTAAATGAGGATGGTAGCTTTTATATGGTTGTACAAAAAAAGCAAGGGATGCCGTCATATAAAAAAGAATTAGAGCGTCTTTTTGGCAACGTAGAAATTGCACGAAAAGATAAAGGGTATTACATTTTAAAAGCGGTAAAAGAGAATGAAATTTAAAGATTTATTTTGTCAAATGTCAAAGCAAATAAATTTGACTTGACAAATTACGTATGTTATAGTTATTAAATGAATATTATTATCAATAAGTATGCACATTTTTGTGCCAATATTGATAGTTCCGAACGAATAAGTCAATGTTAAATAGGAAATGGGGTTGTGTAATTCCGTTTTCTTTTTTGTCTTATTAGGTCTATCTGTTGATAATAGTGGGAAATTTTTTTAGGGGTGAATCTGTCGATGAGTCAAGTGATTCAGTATGGAAAACATGCAAAACGTAGAAGCTATGCACGTATCGAAGAAAAGTTGGAGTTACCTAACTTAATTGAGATCCAAACAAATTCGTACGAATGGTTTCTAAATTCTGGCTTAATCGAAATGTTCAAAGATATTTCTCCTGTAGAAGACTTTACAGGAAACATTTCGCTTGAGTTTGTCGACTATAAACTTGGAGAGCCAAAGTATAACGTTGAAGAGGCTAAAAACCACGATGCAACGTACTCTGCGCCACTTCGCGTTAAAGTAAGACTCATTATCAAAGAAACTGGTGAAGTTAAGGAGCAAGAAGTGTTCATGGGTGACTTCCCACTCATGACGGATACTGGTACGTTTATCATCAACGGTGCTGAACGTGTTATCGTATCTCAGCTTGTTAGAAGCCCGTCTGTTTATTATGCAGACAAGGTAGATAAAAATGGAAGAAAAAGTTACACAGCAACGGTGATACCAAACCGTGGTGCATGGCTCGAATACGAGATTGATGCAAGAGATACTGTGTATGTAAAAATCGACCGTACTCGTAAAATGCCAATTACAGTGCTCTTACGTGCGCTTGGATTTACAACGGACCAAGAAATCATTAATCTCCTTGGTGACAGCGAGTACTTACGTAATACTTTAGATAAAGATACAACTGAAACAGTCGATCAAGCACTCTTAGAAATTTACGAGCGTCTACGTCCAGGTGAGCCACCTACAGTAGAAAACGCGAGAAACCTACTATATACACGTTTCTTCGATCCGAAACGTTATGACTTAGCAGCAGTCGGACGTTACAAGATGAACAAAAAGCTTCATCTTAAAAACCGTCTCTTCAACCAAGTGTTAGCAGAGCCGATTGTGGATTCTGAAACAGGTGAAATCGTATTAGAAGCAGGAACTACAATCGACAGACGAACGCTTGATGATGTAATGGAAGTACTTGAAACAAGTGCAAACATGAAAACATTCGAATTTGAACAAGGTATCTTAGATGAGCCTGTTGAAATTCAATCAATAAAAGTAAACTCAAATAACTCTGAATTACCAGATAGCACAACAAATGTTATCGGGAACGCATTCCCTGACAACGAAGTGAAATCTATCACACCTTCAGATATTATTTCGTCTATCAGCTATTTCTTCAACCTATTACATGGTGTTGGAGATACAGATGATATTGACCACCTTGGTAACAGACGTCTACGTTCTGTAGGTGAATTACTGCAAAACCAATTCCGTATTGGTGTTGCGCGTATGGAACGTGTGATTCGTGAAAGAATGTCTATTCAAGACATCGATACAGTTACACCGCAACAATTAATCAATATCCGTCCTGTTATTGCATCTATTAAAGAATTCTTTGGTAGTTCGCAATTATCACAGTTCATGGACCAAACAAACCCACTTGCTGAGCTTACGCATAAGCGTCGTTTATCAGCACTTGGACCTGGTGGTTTAACAAGAGAACGTGCAGGAATGGAGGTACGTGACGTTCACTATTCTCACTACGGACGTATGTGTCCAATTGAAACACCAGAGGGACCGAACATTGGTCTGATCAACTCATTATCAAGTTATGCGCGTGTAAATGAGTTTGGTTTCATTGAAACTCCATACAGAAGAGTAGACAGAGAAACAAATAGAGTAACAGAAGAAATTGATTACCTAACAGCTGACGAGGAGGACAACTATGTTGTCGCTCAGGCGAACGCAGTTCTAGGTGAAGATGGTTCATTCGTAAACGAAGAAATCATCTGTCGTTTCCGTGGTAACAACACTGTAATGCCACGTGAACGCATGGATTACATGGACGTATCTCCTAAGCAGGTTGTATCTGCAGCGACTGCATGTATCCCGTTCTTAGAGAACGACGACGCGAACCGTGCGTTAATGGGTGCGAACATGCAACGTCAAGCAGTGCCACTCTTAATTCCTGAATCACCATTCGTTGGTACAGGTATGGAACACGTAGCAGCAAAAGACTCAGGCGCAGCAGTTGTATCCCGTTACAAAGGTATCGTTGAACACGTTGAATCTCGTGAGATTCATGTACGTCGTTTAGAAGATAAAAAAGGTGACGGCAAATTTGTTGAAACTGAACTGGATAAATATAATCTCGTTAAATTCGTGCGTTCAAACGCAGGAACTTGCTACACTCAAAAACCAATCGTTTCTATTGGTGAAGAAGTAGAAAAAGGCGAAATCCTAGCAGACGGTCCATCAATGGACAACGGAGAAATGGCTTTAGGTCGTAACTTAGTTGTTGGTTTCATGATGTGGGACGGTTATAACTATGAGGATGCTGTAATTATGTCAGAACGTCTTGTAAAAGACGACGTGTACACTTCTATTCACATTGAAGAATACGAATCTGAGTCAAGAGATACAAAACTTGGACCAGAAGAAATCACTAGAGACATTCCAAACGTTGCAGAAAGTGCAATGAAAAAGCTCGATGAACGTGGAATCATTCACATCGGTGCGGAAGTTAAAGACGGAGATATTTTAGTTGGTAAAGTAACACCTAAAGGTGTAACGGAACAAACGCCCGAAGATCGTCTATTACACGCAATCTTTGGTGAAAAAGCACGTGAAGTACGCGATACTTCATTACGTGTACCACACGGTGCTGGTGGTATCGTCTTAGACGTAAAAGTATTTAACAGAGCAGATGGTCACGAACTATCACCTGGTGTTAACCAATTAGTTCGCGTTTACATCGTTCAGAAGAGAAAAATCTCAGTCGGGGATAAAATGGCAGGACGCCACGGTAACAAAGGGGTAATCTCCAAGATCTTACCAGAAGAGGATATGCCTTACTTACCAGATGGTACGCCAATTGATGTCATGTTAAACCCACTTGGGGTACCATCACGTATGAACATCGGTCAGGTGCTTGAATTACACCTTGGTATGGCCGCTCGTGAAATGGGACTTAAGATGGCAACACCTGTATTCGATGGTGCCAACGAAGATGACGTTTGGAACACTATGGAAGAAGCAGGGCTTGCGAGAGACGGTAAGACAGTACTTTATGACGGAAGAACAGGGGAACCATTTGAAAACCGTGTATCTGTCGGAGTAATGTACATGCTTAAACTCTCACACATGGTAGACGATAAACTACACGCAAGAAGTACAGGACCATACTCACTTGTTACTCAACAACCACTCGGAGGTAAAGCACAGTTCGGTGGTCAGCGTTTCGGTGAGATGGAAGTATGGGCGCTTGAAGCATATGGTGCAGCGTACACATTACAAGAGATTCTTACAGTGAAATCAGACGACACAATCGGTCGTGTGAACACGTATGAAGCGATTGTTAAAGGTGAAAACTTACCAGCTCCAAGCATTCCAGAATCATTCCGAGTACTCTTAAAAGAGCTTCAATCACTTGGTCTGGATGTATCAATCATGGACGAAGACGATAAAGAAGTTGAGATGCATGCATCAGAAGATGATTATGCACCGAGTGAACCAAAAGAAGTAGACGAGAAAGCTGAAGCAACGAAAACTGTAACAGAGTAAGCTCCACTTACAAGAAACTTTTAGGGAGGAAAGCTCATTGATAGATGTAAATAGATTTCAATATATGAAGATCGGGCTTGCATCACCTGAGAAAATCCGTTCATGGACGAGCGGAGAAGTTAAAAAACCAGAAACAATTAACTACAGAACACTTAAACCAGAAAAAGATGGTTTATTCTGTGAGAAAATTTTTGGACCAACAAAAGACTGGGAATGTGCATGTGGTAAATACAAACGTGTTCGTTACAAGGGTCATGTGTGTGAAAACTGTGGTGTAGAAATTACGCGTGCAAAAGTACGTCGTGAAAGAATGGGGCACATCGAACTCGCTGCCCCTGTTTCACACATTTGGTATTTCAAAGGAATACCTTCACGTATGGGGCTATTACTCGATATGTCTCCACGTAACTTAGAAGAAATTATCTATTTCGCATCTTACGTAGTGATTGAACCAGGTTCAACTGGACTCGAATCAAAAACGTTATTATCTGAACGTGAATACCGCGAGTATTACATGAAACACGGTAATACGTTTACCGCAAAAATGGGTGCGGAAGCAATCAAAGATCTACTTCAAAAAGTAGACCTAGATGCAGAATTAGATGAGTTAAAAACTGAACTTGAGACTGCGACTGGGCAACGTTTAACACGTGCAATTCGTCGTCTTGAAGTTGTGGAAGCATTCCGTAACTCTGGTAACAAACCAGAGTGGATGGTGCTGGACGCACTTCCAGTAATTCCACCAGATATTAGACCAATGGTACAACTTGATGGTGGACGTTTCGCAACAAGTGATTTAAACGATTTATACCGTCGTGTAATCAACCGTAACAACCGTTTAAAACGACTTCTTGACCTTGGTGCTCCTGGCATCATTGTTCAAAACGAAAAACGTATGTTACAAGAAGCAGTAGATGCTTTAATTGATAACGGTCGTCGTGGCCGCCCAGTGACTGGACCAGGTAACCGACCATTAAAATCGTTATCTCACATGTTAAAAGGTAAACAAGGTCGTTTCAGACAGAACTTACTTGGTAAACGTGTAGACTACTCAGGTCGTTCGGTTATCGTAGTAGGTCCAAGTCTAAAAATGTACCAATGTGGATTACCAAGAGAAATGGCGTTAGAATTATTCAAGCCTTTCGTAATGAGAGAGCTGGTTGCAAGAGATCTTGCGACAAACATTAAAAATGCGAAAAACAAAATTGAGCGTTTAGACGAATCTGTTTGGGACGTACTTGAAGATGTAATCAAAGAGCATCCGGTTCTATTAAACCGTGCTCCA
This sequence comes from Phocicoccus schoeneichii, assembly GCF_014635565.1. GTDB lineage: Bacteria > Bacillota > Bacilli > Staphylococcales > Salinicoccaceae > Phocicoccus > Phocicoccus schoeneichii. Next base: position 176,663 of record NZ_BMDB01000003.1, on the reverse strand, counting down.
ACATTACACAGACTTGGTATCCAAGCTTTCGAACCAACATTAGTAGAAGGACGCGCAATCCGTCTTCATCCACTCGTAACGACTGCATATAATGCGGACTTCGATGGAGACCAAATGGCGGTACACGTTCCTTTATCTAAAGAAGCACAAGCAGAAGCACGCATGCTCATGCTTGCAGCATCTAACATTCTTAACCCTAAAGATGGTAAACCAGTTGTTACACCATCTCAGGATATGGTGCTTGGTAACTACTACCTAACACTCGAAAAAGAAAACACAAAACGTGAAGGACACATATTCAAAGACTATGAAGAGGTAATCATGGCATACCGTTCTGGATATGCATCACTTCACACAAGAATCGGTGTTCATACTGGTAACATGCCTGTTGAAAAAATCGGTGAAGAAAACGCAGATAAAATTCTTATGACTACAGTTGGTAAAGTAATTTTCAACGAAATTATGCCACCAAGCTTCCCGTATATCAACGAGCCAACTCGTGAAAACTTAGAGCGTAAAACGCCGGACCGTTATTTCATCAAAGCAGAAGACTTAGGTGAACAAGGTCTGGTTGGTAAGTTCAAAGATACAGCGCTTGTTAAGCCATTCGACAAAGGATTCTTAGGGCAAATTATTGCTGAAGTCTTCAACAAGTTCCACATCACAGAAACATCTGTAATGCTTGACTTAATGAAAGACTTAGGATTCAAATATTCAACGCGTGCGGGTATCACAGTTGGGGTTTCTGACATCATCGTTCTTCCTAACAAGCAAGAACTCATTCAAGAAACAGAAGAAAAAGTTGAAATCGTTCAAAAACAATACGACCGTGGTTTAATTACAGAAGAGGAACGTTACAACACTGTAATTGAAATGTGGACAAAAGTTAAAGATGTTATCCAAGAACAACTGATGGAGTCGCTTGATAGGTTCAACCCAATCTACATGATGGCGGACTCAGGAGCGCGTGGTAACGCGTCAAACTTCACTCAGCTTGCAGGTATGCGTGGACTCATGGCAAACCCATCAGGACAGATCATCGAGTTACCGATTAAATCTTCATTCCGTGAAGGTTTAACAGTACTCGAGTACTTTATCTCTACACACGGTGCGCGTAAAGGTCTTGCCGACACAGCACTTAAGACTGCAGACTCAGGTTACTTAACGAGACGTCTCGTTGACGTTGCTCAAGACGTAATCGTTAGAGAAGCAGACTGTGGTACTGATAAAGGGCTTAATGTCCGTGAACTCAAAGAAGGTTCTGAAGTTATCGAACCGCTATTTGACCGTCTTGAAGGTCGTTATGTGAAAGAAACAGTGAGACATCCAAATACAGACGAAGTCATCATTGGCGCAAATGAATTAATTACATCAGATATCGCGAAAGACATCGTAAATGCAGGTATTGAAGAAGTTTATATTCGTTCAGCATTTACATGTAACACGCGCTACGGTGTATGTGAAAAATGTTATGGTAAAAACCTTGCTACAGGTGAAAAAGTTGAGGTTGGGGAAGCAGTGGGTACGATTGCAGCGCAATCTATCGGTGAACCAGGGACTCAGCTTACGATGCGTACATTCCACACAGGTGGGGTAGCCGGATCAGACATCACTCAAGGTTTACCACGTATCCAAGAGCTCTTCGAAGCGCGTAACCCGAAAGGTCAAGCAGTGATCTCTGAGATTGAAGGTACAATCCAATCAATCGAACTTATCAAAGATCGCCAGCAAGAAATTAAGGTTAAAGGTCACGAAGAGACAAGAACTTACGTGGCACCAGGAGCAGCACGCGTGATTGTTGAAGAAGGACAAACAGTCATCCCAGGTGAAACTCTTACTGACGGTTCTATTGAGCCTAAAGAGTTACTGAAAGTTGCTGGCCTAAACAGAACGCAAGAATATCTATTAAAAGAAGTTCAAAAAGTATACCGTATGCAAGGGGTAGAAATTGATGACAAGCACGTTGAGGTAATGGTAAGACAGATGTTACGTAAAGTTCGCATTATCGATGCGGGTGAAACATCACTCATCCCAGGTGCATTAGTAGACATTCACACGTTCCAAGAAGCGAACAAAGTTGTATTCCAAGGAAGAAAACGTCCAGCTACGGCGAAACCGGTATTGCTTGGTATTACAAAAGCATCACTTGAAACAGAAAGCTTCCTTTCTGCAGCGTCATTCCAAGAAACTACTCGTGTTCTTACAGATGCAGCAATCAAAGGTAAGCGCGATGACTTACTCGGTCTTAAAGAGAACGTTATTATTGGTAAGCTAATTCCAGCAGGTACTGGTATGCCGAAATACCGTGACGTTGAAATTGAAGTCGAAGGTCAACAGGTTAGAATCGACGCTGAAGAAGAAAGAATTCAAGCGGAGAAAGAAGCAGCTGAAGAAGCAAAGAGTGAAAAATAGGATTTAAAAACTGAATACTTCCGATTAATTTTTGGTTGATCGGAAGTGTTTCTTTTTATGATGTTTTTATCTGATAAAAACACTAGATTTAATTGACATTAACTTATCGCAGGTGTTACAATATTTAAGGTTACTCATATTGGGAGTAACGTACTGATAAAAATGAGTTGTAAGAGCTTTAAATTCTTACGCATTTTTTATTGTTTAAAAATGAACCACCTGGATGTGTGGACTATTTAAATCAAGAGAGGAGGAAACGAAGAATGCCTACAATTAATCAGTTAATCAGAAACCCTCGTAAAACTAAAACGACTAAATCTGAAGCGCCAGCATTAAATAGAGGATTCAACAGCTTGAAGAAAGAAGTTACTCGTAACAACGCTCCACAAAAACGTGGTGTTTGTACACGTGTTGGTACGATGACTCCACGTAAACCGAACTCAGCTTTACGTAAATATGCACGTGTTAGACTTTCAAACAACATGGAAGTTAACGCATATATCCCAGGAATTGGACACAACTTACAAGAACACTCAGTTGTACTTGTGCGTGGTGGACGCGTAAAAGACTTATCTGGGGTACGTTACACAGTAGTTCGCGGTGCTCTTGATACTTCAGGTGTTGATGGACGTAAACAAGGACGTTCTAAATACGGTGCTAAGAGACCTAAATAAATTAAAATAAATTCTTGAAATAATCACTCGATGGAAGGAGGAACTTGCTATGCCACGTAAAGGCCCAGTAGCTAAAAGAGACGTATTACCAGATCCAATTCATAATTCTAAATTAATCACTAAATTAATTAACAAATTAATGATCGACGGTAAACGTGGTACATCTCAAAAAATTCTTTATAGTGCATTTGAACTAGTAGAAGAACGTTCAGGAAGAAATTCTATGGAAGTCTTTGAAGAAGCACTTGAAAACATTATGCCATTACTTGAAGTTAAAGCACGCCGTGTAGGTGGTTCTAACTATCAAGTACCAGTTGAGGTACGTCCAGAAAGACGTACAACTCTAGGACTTCGTTGGTTAGTTAACTATTCACGTCTTCGTGGAGAGAAAACTATGGTTGAAAGACTTGCAAACGAAATTTTAGATGCAGCAAACAACACTGGCGCATCTGTTAAGCGTCGTGAAGAAATGCATAAAATGGCAGAAGCTAACAGAGCATTCGCTCACTACCGTTGGTAATTATTGGCTAGTAGCCTGTTAGTATTTGTAGTCTGTTAATAAAATAGATTAACTCTTGGAAGGAGAAAAAAGTTCTATGACAAGACAATTTTCATTAGAAAATACTCGTAATATCGGTATCATGGCTCACATCGATGCTGGTAAAACGACTACTACAGAACGTATCCTTTATTATACTGGCCGTATCCACAAACTTGGAGAAACTCACGAAGGTGCATCACAGATGGACTGGATGGAGCAAGAACAAGAACGTGGTATCACAATCACTTCAGCAGCAACAACTGCTGAGTGGAAAGGTCACCGTGTAAATATCATTGATACTCCTGGACACGTAGACTTCACTGTTGAAGTTGAACGTTCATTACGTGTACTTGACTCAGCTGTAACAGTATTAGATGCTCAATCAGGTGTTGAGCCACAAACTGAAACAGTATGGCGTCAAGCGACTACTTATGGGGTACCTCGTATTGTATTCGTAAACAAAATGGACAAAATTGGTGCTGACTTCGAATATGCAATCGGCACTGTAAGAGATCGTCTACAAGCAAACGCACACGCGGTTCAATTCCCAATTGGCGCAGAAGACGATTTCAGAGGAATCATCGACTTAGTTCACTGGAAAACTTACCTTTACAACGATGACTTAGGTCAAGACGTTGAAGAAGTAGACGTTCCAGAAGAGTTCCTTGAAAAAGCAACTGAAATGCGTGAAGCGTTAATCGAAGGTTTAGCTGACGTTAACGAAGAAATCATGGAATTATACCTTGGTGGAGAAGAAATCTCTGAAGATGTTCTTAAACAAGCAATTCGCGAAGCGACTTGTGCAGTTGAATTCTACCCAGTATTCTGTGGTACAGCATTCAAAAACAAAGGAGTTCAATTACTCCTAGATGGTATCATTTCTTACTTACCATCACCACTTGACGTAAGACCTATCGTTGGTCATATGGCTGACAACCCAGAAGAAGAATATGTTGCAAAACCAGGCGATGACGAGCCATTCACAGCTTTAGCATTTAAAGTTATGACGGATCCATTCGTTGGTAAATTAACATTCTTCCGTGTTTACTCAGGTAAACTTGAGTCTGGTTCTTACGTTTCAAACACAACTAAAGGTAAACGTGAACGTGTAGGACGTATCCTTCAAATGCACGCGAACTCACGTGAGGAACTTGCAACAGTTTACTCTGGTGATATCGCTGCTGCAGTTGGTCTTAAAGATACAGGTACAGGTGACACATTAACTCAAGAAAAACTTGGTGTTATCTTAGAGTCAATGGAATTCCCTGAGCCAGTAATCCACTTATCTGTTGAGCCTAAATCAAAAGCTGACCAAGATAAAATGACTACTGCTCTTGTTAAATTACAAGAAGAAGACCCAACATTCACTGCTTACACTGACCAAGAAACTGGACAGGTAATCATCGGTGGTATGGGTGAATTACACTTAGACGTACTTGTTGACCGTATGAAACGTGAATTCAAGGTAGAATGTAACGTTGGTGCGCCAATGGTATCTTACCGTGAAACATTCACTGAAGCAGCAGAAGTACAAGGTAAATTCAGCCGTCAGTCTGGTGGACGCGGTCAGTACGGTGACGTACACATCGAATTTATCCCGAACGAACAAGGTGCAGGATTCGAATTCATCGACAACGTTGTTGGTGGTGTAGTTCCACGTGAATACATCCCAGCTGTAGAAGATGGACTTAGAAACGCACTTGAAAACGGTGTTCTTGCTGGTTACCCATTAGTAGACGTTAAAGCGAGACTATTTGACGGATCTTACCACGACGTTGACTCATCTGAGATGGCGTTCAAGATCGCAGCATCACTTGCTTTAAAAGAAGCTGCTAAAAAATGTAAACCAGTTATCTTAGAACCTGTTATGAAAGTTGAAATTGTAATGCCAGAAGAATATCTTGGAGATATCATGGGTGACGTAACTTCACGTCGTGGACGTGTTGAAGGTATGACAGCTCGTGGTAACGCACAAGTAGTTAACGCATTCGTTCCACTTTCAGAAATGTTCGGTTACGCAACTAGCTTGCGTTCAAACACTCAAGGTCGCGGAGTCTACTCAATGGTATTTGACCACTATGAAGAAGTTCCTAAATCGATCTCTGAGGAAATCATCAAGAAAAACACTGGTGCTTAATCAATATACTTGATTTTTCACCGGTAAACATGTATAAATTGTATAGATACACTTCTGCCCAAAATATTTGGGCAGAATTATAATAAATTTTCTTATAATAAGGAGAGGTATTTCAAAATGGCAAAAGAAAAATTTGACCGTTCGAAAACGCATGCCAACATTGGTACAATTGGTCACGTAGACCATGGTAAAACAACATTAACAGCTGCAATCGCAACTGTATTAGCTAAACACTACGGTGGATCTGCTCAGTCTTATGACCAAGTAGACAACGCACCTGAAGAAAAAGAACGTGGAATCACGATCAATACTTCACACATTGAGTATGAAACACCATCACGTCACTATGCACACGTTGACTGCCCAGGACACGCAGACTACGTTAAAAACATGATCACTGGTGCTGCTCAAATGGACGGCGGTATCTTAGTAGTATCTGCTGCAGATGGCCCAATGCCACAAACTCGTGAGCACATCTTACTTTCACGTAACGTAGGTGTACCTGCACTTGTTGTATTCTTAAACAAAGTTGACATGGTAGACGACGAAGAATTACTTGAATTAGTAGAAATGGAAGTTCGTGAACTTCTTTCTGAATACGACTTCCCAGGTGATGACATCCCTGTAATCGCTGGTTCAGCTCTTAAAGCACTTGAAGGTGACGAAGAGTATGAGAAGAAAATCTTAGAACTTATGGAAGCTGTGGATGAGTACATCCCAACTCCAGAACGTGACTCTGACAAACCATTCATGATGCCAGTTGAGGACGTATTCTCAATCACTGGTCGTGGTACTGTTGCTACAGGCCGTGTTGAACGTGGACAAGTTAAAGTTGGTGAAGAAGTTGAGATTATCGGTTTAACTGAAGCTCCTTCTAAGACAACTGTAACTGGAGTAGAAATGTTCCGTAAATTATTAGATTACGCTGAAGCAGGAGACAACATTGGTGCGTTATTACGTGGTGTATCACGTGAAGACATCCAACGTGGTCAAGTATTAGCTGCTCCAGGATCAATCACTCCACACAGTAAATTCAAAGCAGAAGTTTACGTTTTATCAAAAGAAGAAGGTGGACGTCACACTCCATTCTTCACTAACTATCGCCCACAGTTCTACTTCCGTACAACTGACGTAACTGGCGTAGTTAACTTACCAGAAGGTACTGAAATGGTAATGCCTGGAGACAACATCGAAATGGACGTTGAATTAATTTCTCCAATCGCGATTGAAGACGGAACTCGTTTCTCAATCCGTGAAGGTGGACGTACTGTAGGTTCTGGTGTTGTAACTGGAATCGACGCTTAATAAAAACTAAATCATATAGATTTGTAGCACTTCTAGACACTGTCTAGAAGTGTTTTTTGTTATTCAACGAACCAATGGAATTATGTATAAATAAAAAAGACCCGGTAAGGGTCTTTTCATCTTAACTCATTTTATTAACTTCTCTAATTGCTTCTTTATATGCACGACGCTTACTTCCATTGACCATTGGTATGATCAAGAACATGTCTATGAATAGCCAAATGATTGTTGGTATTCCTGCTGTCCACCATGCTGTGAGAGCTGTTAGAATCAGCAACATAATTCCTGTAAACCATCGTCCGAGATAGAATCTGTGAACTCCGAAGTATCCTAGGAAGAACCACAGTAAGTATGCAAGTAGCATACTTTTTTTATTATTTTCTACGTACGATTCTACATACATCTTCTCATCGAGAGAAAGGTTTCTCATTATTTCTTCACCTGATCAAAGTTTAACGCAATCTTAAGGAATACTTCAAGTGCTGACTTCATACCTGATTCATCGATGTTAAAGAGTGGGTTGTGATGGGGAATGTCTATTCCTTCCTCAACGTTTCCAACACCTGTTGAGAAATAGCATCCTGGTACTTTTTGTAGATAGTATGCTGCGTCTTCTCCGCCCATTGATGGCGAAATTTCTACGACATTTTCAACAAAGGACTTATCGTTTGACGCAAGGTCAACCACATAGTCTGTCATCTCAATGTCATTTTTCAGAGAAGGATAGCCCCACTGGATATCAAGGTCAATTTGGACACCAAAGCTCTTCTCAATACCTTCACAAATATCCTTAATACGTTCAAATGCAAGTTCACGTATATCTTGCTCGTACGTTCTCACAGTACCTTTAATTTCAGCTTTGTTTGGAATAACGTTAAACGCGACACCTGAGTTAAATGCTGTTAAAGACACAACTGCTGATTCTAACGGACTAATTGAACGTGACACCACCGTTTGAATTTGTGAGATTAAAGACGCGCTCGCAACAATAGGGTCTTTCGCATTTTCTGGTTCTGCACCGTGACCACCATGACCGTTCACTGTAATCGTAAATGAATCTGCGTTTGCGTACATCGTGCTATAGTTCCAGCCAATTTGATTAACTGGTGCGAGTGATGAGATATGTGTTCCAAAGAAGTAATCTACGCCGTCTAATGCGCCGTCTTCAATCATTGATTTTGCTCCACCTGGTAATAGCTCTTCAGCGTGTTGGTGAATCGCTACAACGTTAACCGGTAGTTTATCTTTATTTTCTACTAAGATCTTTTGAAGCGTAATGAGCATTGCTGTATGAGCGTCGTGTCCGCATGCGTGCATCACACCAGGATTCTTAGATTTGAACGGAACATCCGTCTCTTCTTTGATTGGTAGAGCATCAAAGTCCGCACGGAATGCGATTGTTGGATAGTCGTCGTTTACTTGTAAACGTGTCACAAGTCCGTTACCACCAACATCTCTTCTAATCTCTAAACCAAGATCTTTTAATTCGTCATAAATATATTGTTTTGTGTTCTCTTCTTGGAAAGAAAGTTCAGGATACATATGAAGGTGTCTACGCATTCTAAGCGTATCTTCAAAATGTTCATCTATCACTTTTTTAATATCCATATTATTCGTGCTCCTTATTTAAGTATTCAAGTGCTACACCGAGCATGACTGCAACCCCATTTTTCAACCCGTGCTCATCGATATCAAAGTGAGAGGTATGGTGGGCGTAATCTGTGTTAAGTGCTGTATTTTTTGTACCTGTGTAGAAGAATGCACCGGGTACTTTTTGTAAGTAGTAGGCAAAGTCTTCTCCACCAAGATCTTTTTCAAGTCGATTTTGTTTTGTAACTGTCGAAACATTGCTCATCACGTCACGGACGAGATCTACCATATCATCATCGTTCACAACAGGTGGATAGCCTTTCATGTAATCGAGTTCGTATCTCACGCCGTGAGACGTCTGAATCGCACGTAGCGAGCGGTTGAGCTCGTTTATCAGTCTCTTCTGCGTGTTATACCCAAACGTGCGTAGCGTCCCGCCAATCGTCACCCTGTCGGGTATTACGTTGTGCTGCGTCCCCGCATTAAAAATTGTAATAGATAAAACAGCATTATCCATTGGAGAAATTTTTCTCGTGATTTTAAATTGTAAATCTTGACATAGTTCAATCCCAGCAGCAACGGGGTCAATTGTGGTCTGAGGCTTAGCCGCATGCCCGCCTTCACCAATTAAAGTAATCGTGAAGTCATCTGGCATCCCTGTCGCAACTCCATACTTATAGCCCATTTCACCAACTTGAACACTGCTCGATACGTGCATTCCAAAAATCGCATCCACATTATCAAGGCATCCATCGTTGATCATCTGAATCGCGCCACCTGGGTCTACTTCTTCCGCATGTTGGAAGATAAAAACAACGTTACCATTTAGTGCATCTTTATTTTCAGATAGTATCTTTGCCACTGTGAGTAGAACTGCCGTATGAGCATCGTGTCCACATGCGTGCATCACACCTGGCACTTGAGATTTATACGGAACTTTCTTCTCATCTTGGATTGGCAGTGCATCAAAATCAGCACGAAGCGCGACAGTTTGTTTGTTTTCATCTGTAATGAGTCTTCCAACGACACCGTTAAGACCGACACCAGTCTCGACTTCAATACCAAGGTTTGTGAGATACTCTGCAATGTATTTTGGCGTTTCCACTTCTTTGAATGAAAGCTCTGGATGCATGTGGAAATGACGTCTCAGTCTGACTGTTTCTTTAAAGTTGTCTCGAGAGAGTTTGACTAAGTCTAAGTCCATGAGACAACGTCTTCTAACTCGATGATTTTCATGAACATCTGAAGTGCAGAGTTCATGGCATCTTCGTCTAAATCAAAGTTTTCATGATGATGAGCGAACGTTGAATTTTTATCTTCGTTACCAGAACCCGTGTAGAAGAATGCGCCTGGTCTTTCTTGAACGTAAACAGAGAAGTCTTCACCGATCATTGATGGCGTTGCTTCAACGAACTCTAATCCAAGATCTTTTGCAGCTTGTTCCACAACTTTTGCTTCCTCTTCGTGGTTCACGACCGCAGGATAACCTTCGATATAAGTGAGCGTGCCCACTGCACCGCGTTTTTTTGCAGTGTATTCTACTTCAAGTTCAAAAATTTCTTTAATTTTTTGTTTAACCGCTGGTTCAAACGTACGCACCGTACCTTCAAATTCTACGACATCTGGCATTACGTTAAACGTGCTTCCGCCACTTACTTTACCGATTGTGACAACCGCGTTATCAATCGGGCTAATCTGTCTCGCAACAGCCGTCTGCAAGTTCATAATCATTTCAGCAGCAATAACAATCGCATCGATATTGTTCGCCGGATGCGCTGCGTGGCCACCTTTACCCTTAATTTTTACTAAGAATGTATCTGGAGATGAAATCAAAGCACCACTACGTGTACGAATTTCATTTGTCTTAAATTGACTCCAGTAGTGTTGGCCGTAAACTTTATCTACGTCGTCTAAAATTCCGTCCTCCACCATGAATTTTGCGCCCCCTGGAGCGCGCTCTTCACCGAACTGGAAGATAAACGATACTGAACCCTTAAGTTTATCTTGTACCTTGCTGACTACGTCGACTAAAGCGAGTAGAGTAGACGTGTGTCCATCGTGACCGCATGCGTGCATCGCACCTTCTTTTTGCGATTTATAAGGCACGTCTTTCTGATCGACGATTGGCAGAGCGTCAAAATCTGCACGGAAAGCGATGTGCGGATGACCTTCACCAAAAGTAGCGAATAATCCTTTACCACCAACTACGTCGTTCTTACCGACGTTCTCTCGGATTTTTAAGCCATCATATTGTTTTAATTTCTTTAAAATAAATTCATAAGTTTTCACTTCTTCAAACGACACTTCTGGATTCATATGCATGTAGCGTCTAGTTTCAACCATTGTGTCTTGTTGTTTACTTGCAATATCTTTAATTGACATCGTTATTCCTCCAAACTTGCATTTGTTTAATTCTATCAAACTATTCAATTATTCGGAAGACGAACGATTTTAAATTGAGAGAAAATTACAAATATAAACGTTTGATTGTTTTTGTTTAATGGAATCGATGACTTTTGCTAAAATAGAAGTAACATTATAAGGAGGGCATTTTTCATGTCTCAAATTTTAAAAGATTATTTAAACACACAACTCACAGAGTTAAAGGATAATGGGTTATATAACGAAATTGATGTTGTCGAAGGGGAGAATGGTCCGGTCATTTCAATCGATGGTCAAGAACTCATCAACCTTTCATCAAATAACTACTTAGGTTTAGCGACTGATGAAGACCTAAAACAAGCTGCGAAAGAAGCAGTAGACTCTCACGGAGTAGGTGCGGGAGCAGTGCGTACAATCAATGGTACTTTAGATCTACACAAAGAGTTAGAAGATACTCTTGCTGAATTTAAAGGCACTGAAGCAGTGATTGCGTTCACTTCTGGCTTCAACGCAAACCAAGGTGCGATTCCAGCGATCATGAAAAAAGGAGATGCGATTCTTTCTGACGAATTAAACCATGCATCTATCATTGATGGCTGTCGTTTATCTGGTGCAAAAATTATCCGTGTAAACCACTCAGACATGGATGACTTAAGAAAGAAAGCGAAAGAAGCGACGGAGTCTGGTGAATACAACAAAGTAATGTTTATTACAGACGGTGTATTCTCAATGGATGGAGACGTAGCGTTACTTCCTGAAATCGTGGAAATCGCAAAAGAATTTGACCTCATTACTTATGTCGATGACGCGCACGGATCAGGCGTTATGGGTAAAGGTGCAGGTACAGTTAAACACTTCGGTTTAGAAAAAGAAGTCGATATGCAAATGGGGACTCTTTCTAAAGCAATCGGTGTTGTTGGTGGATATGTTGCAGGTTCACAAGAATTAATTGACTACCTAAAAGTTGCGGGTCGTCCATTCTTATTCTCAACAGCACTTACTCCAGCAGATACAAAAGCAATCACTGAAGCGGTGAGAAAGATTATGGCATCTACTGAACTACACGACAAATTATGGGAAAATGGTGACTACCTAAAAGCAGGTCTGAAAAATCTTGGATTTGATATTGGCCACTCTGAAACACCAATTACACCAGTAATCATTGGTGAAGAGAAACTGACTCAAGAGTTCTCTAAGAGACTTAAAGAAGAAGGCGTATACGCGAAATCAATCGTATTCCCAACAGTACCAAGGGGAACTGGACGCGTACGTAACATGCCGACAGCAGCACATACAAAAGAAATGCTCGATGATGCATTAAAAATCTATGAAAAAGTTGGAAAAGAGCTCGGTATCATTTAGGAGGATATAAGCATTATGAAAAGAATTTTAATTACTGGAGCCCTTGGTCAAATTGGGACCGAGTTAACCGTAAAATTACGTGAAATCTACGGAGAGGAGAATGTGCTCCCTACAGACTTAAGAATTCCTGAATGGGGTAAGATGAAAGACACGCCATTTGAAATACTAGATGTGACTGATAGTGAAGCGGTTATGGAGATGACGAAAAAATTCAAACCAGACACGATCATTCACTTAGCTGCACTGCTCAGTGCCGTGGCTGAAAGAACGCCTAAGCGTGCGTGGGACATCAACATGGGCGGTTTAATGAACACACTTGAAGCTGCTCGTGAAGTAGGTGCACAGTACTTTACCCCGAGTTCAATTGGTTCGTTTGGTCCGTCAACACCAAAAGATAATACACCACAAGAAACAATTCAACGTCCGTCAACAATGTACGGCGTGAATAAGGTCGCAGGAGAACTTCTACTCGATTATTATTACGAACGTTTCGGCGTTGATACGCGCTCAGTCAGATTCCCTGGGTTAATTTCTTATGAACAAGAACCAGGTGGCGGTACAACAGACTACGCGTGCGAGATATATTTTGAGGCTGTGAAGAACGGCACTTATACGAGCTTTATAGATAAAGGTACGTACATGGATATGATGTACATTGACGATGCAATCAACTGTATCATTGATTTACTTCAAGCAGATCCTGAGAAACTCTCTGTGCGTAATGCATTCAACGTGAGTGCAATGAGCATCGATCCAGAGATGGTTGCAGAATCTATTAAAAAGCATATTCCAGAATTTGAACTTAAATATGACGTAGATCCAATGCGTCAAGCAATTGCAGAATCATGGCCAAATAGTTTAGACTGTGATGAAGCGAAAGAACAATGGAACTTTAAATGCGAGTACGATTTAGATAAGATGACTGAAAAGATGCTTTCTGGTATTCGTGAGAAGATGAATACAGCAAAATAAAGTAGGGGTATAAATGAAGAAAGTAATCATATATGACAAGGATGGTACGCTACTCGACTATCATAAAATTTGGCAGCCTTATGCCCATAAATGTATCAATGATTTTGTTGATGAATTTAACTTAGACAAAGATGTAGACGATATAGGAGAGACGCTTGGTCTGAAAGAGGGAGAGATCATGCCGAACTCTGTAATCGCATCGGGTACGGGTGATGATATTCACCGTGCATTTGAAAGTCTTCATGAAGGTGGAGGCAAATGGGCGAAGGCGTATTATGAAGAGAACCTGGATATGTTAGTGGAGAATATGGCGCTCATTGAAGGCGCGGTAGAGGCACTGAAGACTGGCCAGGAACTTGGCTACAAAAATATGATACTGACTTCAGATTCCAGACAAAGTACACTAAATTTCATAAAGAAATTTGAGCTAGAATACTATATTAGCGAGATTGTGTGTGGAGATGACACACCTTACAGCAAGCCGGATATTCGGGTGTTGGACGCTCAAGTAGAAGCGGGTCTTAATCTTAAAGAAGTAGTGATGGTTGGAGACAACAGTGCAGACACGCTTCTTGGGAAAGAAGAAGGCGTGACGACAATCGGTGTATTGTCTGGTACGTGTGAGAATATTCACCTTGTAGGCGCAGATTTAATTGTAGATAGTGTGAAGGATCTTTTTGTAGATGGGAAGTTTATTTTAGATGAGGCATGAGGACTACATGCGAGAAGCCTTGAAAGAGGCGGAACAGGCACGTCTTAAAGATGAAGTCCCAATCGGCGCAGTAGTAGTGAAAGACGGAGAAATCATTGCGCGGGCGCACAACTTGAGAGAGACGACGCAGCAGCCGACGGCACACGCGGAACTCTTAGCAATTGAAGCAGCATGCAGGGCGGTTGGCAGTTTCCGGTTAGAAGACTGCACACTGTACGTCACGCTTGAGCCGTGCGTCATGTGCAGTGGTGCAATTGTAATGAGCCGTGTGCCACTGGTGGTGTATGGTGCGCCGGATCCTAAGGGTGGTACAGTCGATAGTCTCATGCATTTGTTGGATACGACGGAATTCAATCATAGAGCAGAAGTTGTATCTGGTGTGTTGGAAGAAGAATCCAGCCAGATACTTAAAGACTTCTTTAGAGAATTAAGACAGAAGAAAAAGCACGAAAAAAAAGAACGCACTTCCAACTGAGGAAGTGCGTTCTTTGCGTGCGAGACAGGGATTCGCTGAATAAATCCTCTAAATGAAGTTTAATCTTTGAATGACGGAGTCATTCTACGACTAAACCACTACAATTCAAGATTAGTGGTTGAATCAGTGATTTATTTGAACACTCATAGATATTAGAGGTCGAAATAAAAATGATATCTGCCCTTATTTCTCAGAAATTCAATTTATCGTTCATATACAAAGCTGATACGGCTGATAATTTCCAGAAATTCAATTTATCGTTCATATACAAAGCTGATACGGCCGATAATTTCCAGAAATTCAATTTATCGTTCATATACAAAGCTGATACGGCCGATAATTTCCAGAAATCATATTTATCGTTCATATACAAAGCTGATACGGCCGATAATTTTCAGAAATCATATTTATCGTTCATATGTCAAGAAGATACGACTGATATTTCCCAGTTCCCATAATTATCGTCCATATCTCTCCACAAAAGATAAAAACACGCAATCCAACGAGAGTTCTACTCTCATCAAATTGCGTGTCATATATTATTTCGTGTATTTTAATCTACTGAATGCGTCGTGTTGGTGGATACTTTCTTCGTTGCGGCATTCTACTTCAAAGCCTTTAACCCAATCTAGGTCTGCAAGGTCATACGCAACAAGTCGAATGAGGTCTTCTACGAAACGTGGGTTTTCGTACGCACGTTCAGTGACCATTTTTTCATCTGTACGTTTTAAAATCGGATATAACTGACTTGATGCGTTAATTTCTAACGCGTTATATACGACTTCCTTGTAGTCTTCCGGAAGTTCTTTTGTGTCATCAATGTCGAGTAATACTTTGATGTACCCGCGCTGATTGTGCGCCGAATACTCACTGATTTCTTTAGAACATGGGCAAAGTGTTGTAATCATGCCTGTCATACCAAATTGTTTTTTAGTGAGTGTTTCACCATCAAATTCTGCATGGTATTTCACTTCAGCGTTCGCCACAGCATGTAAGTTCGTGCCTGGTGAATATTTACTGAAGAACCAAGTGCCTGTTGCTGTAAGTTCAGAAGTGTTTTGGTCCATGTTTTTTTGAAGTACGTTCAGTACTTTTTCAATCGTGTCAAAATCTAATGAAATCCCTTTGTGGTTTTCTGTTTCAAGAGATTCTAAGATGCGGCTCATGTTAATACCTTTTTCGTCGCGCTCTAAACTCGTCGCAAGTTCAAATGTACCAACTGATTGATAATCTCCAATTACAACTGGATATTTTAAGTTGTTAATTCCAACTGAATCTACACTAAATAGGAAATCCTTTTTCGTGTTTTGAAGATCTACCATATCTTCTTTATTTTTAGGTTTTGTACCTTTAATCGGTTCTACCGAACCAAAGTGTCTATATCGTTCTTCGCGATTAGAAAAATCTATTCCTGTCATATTATTTGTTCCCCTTATTATTAATCCAATCTTCTATATCATAAAGGTAAAAGTTCTCTTTTTCAAACCAACGTTCACGCGCAAGTTCGCCAATTTGTGTATCTTTGCTCAAATCAATCAATAATTGAGCCGTTTGCGACGCGTGTGCAGAGAGGACTTTCATCTTACGATCTGTGTAATCTCGAACTTCTGTTTGAATTTGTGGCTCGCCTAAATCTTCGTACGTACGCTTATCAAATGCAACAAGCGTCAGCGTTGGACGATCTTCCGGAGCAAGTTCAGCCACTGCATCTAACACTGCTTCTGCAGTTGCCTCGTGGTCAGGATGCACACAATATCCAGGATAAAAAGAAATGAGTCTCGTCGGTTTTAACTCATGCAGTAATTCGAGCACATCTCCTTTAATTTTTCCTTTTTCTTCGAATTCCAGGGTTTTATCTCTATAACCGTAGAATTTAAGTTCGGAAAGATTCATTAATCGGCCAGCTTCTTCTTGTTCCGCTTTACGGATTTTCCATAAATCTTCTCTCGTTGACGGAGGGTTACCGATATTTCGTCCCATATCTCCGTACGTCAAGCATGCGTAGGTTACCGGCACGCCCATATCTCTATATTTCATGATTGTTGCACTCACACCAAACGCTTCGTCGTCTGGGTGAGGAAACACAACAAGTACATGTGCTTCTTCTTTTAAAGTCATTATAAAACTCCTACTTTTTAAATTCTTTTCTTGAAATTTCGAGTGCTGCCGCGAGTTTACCAGAGTGATCGATACCGTGTAAAATAAACTCATCGTTCTCATTAACAGTGTAGTGGGATAGACCAGTCACGTAAACCCAACCACCGTTGTCGAGCTTTAAACCGACGCGATGTTCAAAATTATTGCCACCTTTAAGTGTACCCTCTGTATACGTAATAGGTATATTCCTTAGGAAAGTACCTGCATTAAAAACTTCATCGTTGTTATGGCTTGCGTATACGCCATTTGTCACCTCAACATGAATATATACAGGTTCGTTTTTATATTCGTCCAAAAGTGATTGGACTTTTTTCTCATCAAGTGGTTTTAGTTTCATAATAATCCCCAATCTATATTTAAAAAGAGATAGAAGGTTCTATCTCTTTTTTAAAACTCTATAAAGTTTCAGCTTCTACTTTGATTTCTTCAACTGTGTTGTAAGCGCCGTGAGTGACTACTCCTACATGATCGTTCATTTTCCAACCATGTTTAATTGCGCTAGTGACGAATGCTTTTGCGTCACGTACCGCTTCAAGCGGTGATTTACCGTTTGCTAAGTTAGCAGTGACACTTGCTGCGAATGTACAGCCAGCACCGTGGTTATATGAAGCATCTATCTTGTCTGCAGATAATAACGTGAATGTTTCACCGTCATAGAATACGTCGATGGCTTTATCTCCAACGATACCTGTACCACCTTTAACAACGACGTATTTCGCACCTTTGTCGTGGATGATCTTTGCAGTTTCTTTGATTTCATCTAGTGTAGATGGTGTTTTAACCTCTGCAAGTTGACCTGCTTCAAATAGGTTTGGCGTTACAACCGTTGCGTTTGGAATCAAGTCCTTTTGCATTGCTACCACGAGACCTGGGTTTAATACCTCATCGTCGCCTTTACACACCATTACTGGATCGACGACAAAGAATTTTGCGTTGCTATTTAAAAATGCATCTTTCGAAACAGCGATGATTTCTTCACTTGGAAGCATGCCTGTTTTGATTGCATCTGGGTTTAAAGATAGAGCAGTTTCAACTTGTTCTTTCACGACTTCAAGCGGTACTTGTGAAACGCGGTGTGACCATGTTTCAGGCTCCATTGAAACGATAGAAGTGAGCGCACAATACCCATACGTTCCATGTTGTTCAAATGCTTTTAAGTCGGCAGCGTACCCCGCGCCACCAGAACAGTCTGTTCCTGCAATTGTTAAAGTCTTCTTTAATGCCATGTTTAATGCCCCTTAAGTATTAAAATAATATCTATATTTTACTATTAAATCATACAACATTCTACCTTCATGCTCACTTTAAAAATGTTATACTATCTATACGAGTAGGGGTGGTCCTGTGGAATGGCAAGATGTGTTTATAGAGATAAAAAACACGCACGATTTTACGGAGTTAAATGAAATTTTAGATGAGAAATATCGTAACGGGCAAGTGTTCCCGAAACGTGAAGAAATATATACAGCATTTGAACTGACACCGTTTGAATCGGTGAAGGCAGTGATTTTAGGGCAAGATCCATATCACAATATCGATCAGGCATATGGTTTAGCGTTTGCGGTCCGTGACGGAGCGAAGTTTCCGCCGTCACTACGAAATATGTATAAAGAATTAGAGAGTGACTTAGGCATTACGCGGACGAGTGGATCTTTATCGGACTGGGCGAACGAAGGTGTACTGCTCTTGAACACAGTGTTAACTGTAGATGCGCACCAGGCGAACTCGCATAGAGGGATTGGCTGGGAAGTGTTCACGGATGCGGTGATTGAAGCGGTGTCGAAGTATCGCGAGGACGTTGTGTTTATCTTGTGGGGGAAAACAGCGCAGTCGAAAACGAAGTTAATAGATGAGAGTAAGCATAAGATTATTAAGTCGGTTCACCCGAGTCCACTGTCGGCGTATCGCGGTTTTTTTGGATCGAAGCCGTTTAGTGAGACGAATGAATTCTTAAAATCCGTAGGTAAGACGGAGATAGACTGGAGTGAAAAAGATGCGTAAACGCGTGTTGAATGAGATTCGTGAAGAATTAGATAAGTTTGAGAAATCGAATGACGACAAGCACTTGTATGCGGTGGAGCGTCTAGTTGCTGTGTTAAAGGAAGATGAAAACACGGAAACGATTGAGAGACCGAAGGAACGTAAAATTCCAGAACGCAAGAATTTAGACGGGCTGATGCTCGCAGAAGAAAAGACAAATTCAACATCTATTTTTGATTTTTAAAGGAGTAAATTATGAAAGTATTGATTATTGTTGGCGCAATTAACGCGCTGTTAAGCGTTGTATGTGGTGCATTTGGCGCACACGGATTAGAAGGAAAACTATCAGAACACTATTTAGAAGTTTGGGAAACAGCATGTCGCTACCAGATGTATCATGGATTAGGAATCATTTTACTTGGCGTGTTAAAACAAGTGACGGGCATTCAGTTATTTGGAACAGCAGGTTGGGTGATGCTCATCGGTATTATTTTATTTAGCGGAAGCCTGTTTGTACTGGCAACAAGTGGAATTAAAATATTAGGTGCAATCACACCGATCGGCGGTGTATTCTTCATCGCGTCATGGGTGATGGTCATTGTCGCAGCACTTAAAATTCAAGGATAGAAAGATAAAGTCACGCTACTATAAAGAGTGGGGTGGCTTTTTTGTTTGGTGAGATTGTTTGGCGTTGGTCGCACAAACTCATTTTGAGCGACAGACTCGGAGGTTTTTGATGAACTGTGTCGCATAAATAAAAAAAGACTAGCGCGAGCTAGTCTTCAAATTTTTGTAATCCAATTGGTTCTTTGATAGAGAATGAGTAGAACTCATTTGTTAGTGCATGTCCTTCTGGAACATCAGATTTTGCAACTGTTCCTAAATAAATATTTTCATTTTTCTCATGGTGTTCAAAGCTTCTGATTGCGAAGTTAACCGTGTTTTTATCATTATCATCAACAGCCATTATAAGTTCGTTTTTATTGTTTAGTTCGTATGTACCAGAATATTCTTCTCCATAACGAATGACTTTCATTTTACCGTTCTTTTCAAATTTAAAAACAAAATTTTTAGAAGGATTTTCTGGTAAATCAGAATACTCAACAGTAGGGTTAGGCGTGAACACTGAGAAAGACTCGCCCTCTAGTTCATTAGTTTCGTTAGAGCAAGCAGCGAGTGGAATGATAAAAACAAGAAAAAGAAGTGCGGATTTGAGAAACTGTTTCATTGGATGTCCTCCGTATATGATTATATATTAACTATATTGTAAGCGTTTTTTTTCTGGGAGGCAAGCATTATCTGAAAAAGTTTACGTGGCAAACTCTTGATATTTCTCCGTACTTTGGCACGTAAAATTTTCACAATAAAAAAAGACTAGCGCGAGCTAGTCTTCAACTAATCTAAAATCCATATTTCGATTCTTCTTCTATTCTAATCTGTTCGTGTGCTTTCGCAATCGTCAGCGTCTGTTCTGTTAAATTCTCTAATCGCACAATGATATCGTCCTCTACGATTTCACCTCTACTAAATGCTTTTTCTGTGATAAACACAGTCGACTGTACGACGTGTGCTTTCATATAGTTCAGTATCGGTTTTAACGTCATTTCTGCAATTAAGAAGTGCTTTTCTGATCCTGCTGTCGACACAATTCCAACGGTCTTATCCAGTAATGCATTCACTGGAAGTAGGTCGAACAGGTTTTTCAAAACGGCTGGAATCGATGCTTGGAATATCGGGAATCCAATATAAATCACGTCCGCGTTCATCACGGCAGTCGTTACTTCTAAAGTGTCTCCCGTCCATTCTAAATAGTTTCGACCATCAGCAAATTCCATCTTTTTATCTATAAAATCTATAAATGTAATGTCATGTTCTGAGTGTTTTTCTTCTAACGTTTTATGAATATAACTCATCGCTGTTTTCGTTTTCGTGCCGACGTTTGACGCGGCAAGTACTAATACGTTCATTATTTACCTCCTAGATGCTTTGTAACTTCTGGGATGACTTTTGCACCCATGATGTCCACGACTTTCATCAGTTTCTCGTATGGCACGCCACCGAAGTCGATCTGTCCCATGAATCGTTGGTGATCGTACAATTCATGTTGATAGAGAATCTTCTCTATAATTTCATTCGCGCTACCCACCATCAGTGCTTCACGATAATCTGGTGCTTGTGCAAATTGTCCTTTCGGATACCCTTGCCCGCGGATAAAACTCATGCCGACATTTAAGTGAGGGTACATACCAGCTAACGCTTCTTGCGTCGTATCTGCAGCAAAAAGCAATGAACTAGTCGCAACAGGTAATGTTTCTTTAGATGTATCAAAGCCGTGTTCACGTGCTGTTTCTCGGTAAATATCAATTGAATATTTGAACGACGCCGCAGGTCCGCCGAGTGTTGTGATATTCATCGGCACACCTTGACGTCCCGCTTTGATGGCGCTCGCTGGTGGTCCACCAACCGCACGCCAAATTGGAAGTTGGTCATCAATCGGTTGCGGAAGAATTTCTATATTATTAAGTGCTGCACGGTATTTACCGTCCCACGTAATATTATTGCTTTTGTTTAGCTCTAATAATAACTCAAACTTCTCTTCATATAATTCTTCATAGTCACGCACGTCATATCCGAGTAACTCAAATAAACCAACGCGTGACGCACGCCCACCGATGATTTCAGCACGACCGCCACTGATCAGGTCAATCGTCGCAAAGTCTTCATAGAGTCGTACCGGGTCCGTCGTTGATACAATCGATGAAGAGCTCGACACTTTTATTTTATTCGTTGCTTGAGCAATCGCTCCGAGCACCACTGTATGTGCTTGAGTCGTAAAGAATTCTTGGTGGGACTCACCAACCGCAAACACATCAAAGTCCGCTTGTTCCGCATACTTCGCAAGTTCAATGATCTCTTTAATACGCTGTTCCTGAGAAATTCTCTTTCCATCTAATGGGTTTATAATATGATCTCCGAGGGAGTAGAGTCCAAACTCAAGTGGTTTATTTTTATTGATGTCCATTTTTGCCAATGGTTTCACGTCCTTAAATCATTGATTTATATTTCAAAACAATATTATCACGAATTAGAGATATTTTATACACATATGCGTTCGCAAAAAAACCTCTCCGAGTTTAATATTCACTCGAGAGAGGCCTTTTTTATCGACGTTTTTTTCCGTTTTCATACGGATTTTTTGAAGTGTTTTTATTCATAACCTTATCTACCACTTTACCAATCACGATTGGTGCGATAAACACAAGTGCACGTTTAATTAATTTATTCATAAAATTCGTCCTCCCAATTCCTGTGTACTGTTATAATACACAGTTTTGGAAATTACGAAACATAAAAAGACTCAGTTATTTGAAAAAAGTATCTAACTTGTCGTTAGGTAAGTGCACACCAACGTAGAAGTCGCCGAACACACCGTAACGTGCAGATGTCTCATCGAATCTCATTTCATAGATGATTTTCTTGAATTCTAACATGTCGTCAGAAAGGAGAGTTACTCCCCATTCGTACTTATCTAATCCTTGTGAACCTGTGATATATTGTTTAATTTTACCCGCATATGAACGGCCAATCATACCGTGGTCACGCATTAATTTTTGACGGTCTGTCATTGGTAGCATGTACCAGTTATCGTCGCCATCACGCTTTTTATCCATCGGATAAAAACAGATGTACTTAGACTTAGGTAGATCTGGATATAGTCTTGATTTCACATATGGATTCTCGTACGGATCTTCATTAGAATCTTTCGCAAGGTATGAAGACATTTCTACTACTGATACGTATGAATAAGATGGAATTAAGAATTCAGAGATCTGTAGCTTGTTGAATTCTAACTCAAGCGCATTTAGCTCATCTACAGTTGGTCTAAGCAACCATAATAATAAATCTGCTTTTTGACCTGTGATGTTGTAGAATGCATAGCTACCATTCTTCGCGTCTTGTACAGCTTGTTGTTTATTTAAGAATGTTTCAAGTTCAGAAATCAGTGCGTCTTGTTCAGACTCATCTAATACACGAATAGCTGACCAATCCACGTTATATAGAAGGTGTAGACTCCACCAACCATCTAAAGTACTAACTGCCTCACTCATTAAAACCCCTCCATTTTTTCAATTAATTTCATTGTAGCGAAATAAATTTTGAACTTAAACCCGTTATTGTGAAAAATTGTGACGAATTAAGTATAATATAAAAAGTACGAAATTTTGAGGAGTAGCTATGAACGAACAGACTTGGCATTTTTTACCGATAGAATACACGTCACATCCATTTGAATCATTTGCTTACGATGATCTCTTAATGCATATGGTATCAGAGGACCATGTCACGAAAGCAAGAACGTGGGTGCATGATGATTTTGTGATTCTCGGTTTACAAGATATGCGCTTACCCAATTTAGAATCTGGCATTAAGTTTTTAGAAGATAGTGGCATGAATTACATCGTTCGTAACAGCGGTGGACTCGGTGTTGTTTTAGACAAAGATGTCTTAAATCTTTCTATTATTGTACATAAAGATAAAGCCCCGACAATCGAAGTGGGCTATGAGCTCATGTTCAATTTAATGCAAGAAATTTTACCAGAAGTCACAGTCGATGCATATGAAATTGTTGGTAGCTATTGCCCGGGTAATTTCGATTTGTCTATCGACGGCAAAAAATTTGCAGGCATCTCACAGCGCAGAATTCGTGATGGTGTTTCTGTCCAAATCTATTTAGCCGTTTCAGGGAGCGGTGCAGATCGCGCGCGAATTATGCAAGAGTTTTATAAACACTCTGAAGCAGAGCGTTCAGCAAAGTTTGTGTATCCAAGTATAGAACCAAATGTTATGGCGAGCTTAAGAGAACTCATTGGAAAGCCACTCACAGTCGAAATCGTAGAAGGCCGTATCAAAGACGCGTTAACGAAACATTATGGCACGATGCATATGTTACCGCCGTTTAGTTCAGACAACGAAGATTACACAAAATTTTTACACAATATGAAAAAGCGCAATGCACGTTTTGACATATAGAATAACGAAGGGAGTTTTTGCATGAGTGTCAGCAAAGTGCGCTCGAGAATTTTTACTTTAGAATTTATTATTGTTTTTGTTTTTCATTTTATCTTGATGTTTAGTATGTACACGACGCTCGTATCTATCAGTGGTGTGTCTATGGAGAAATACGGAATTGGACCATCACTCGCAGGATTTGTAGCGAGTGTATTTATTTTGGGAATTTTGATAGGGCGCGCAGTGAGCGGTAACTTTATTAATAAAATTGGAATTAAAAACGTCGTGTGGGGCGGAGTCGCGATGTTCTTCCTGACGTACGCACTTTACTTTTTAGACTTTGGTCTTACATTTTTAATTATCGTACGTCTATTAAACGGTTTTGCGACTGGATATATCAGTACCGCACTGAACACGTTAGCGACAATTATTTTACCAGAAGATAGAAGAGGGGAAGGGATCAGCTACTTCAGCTTGAGTCTCGTACTTGCTTCTTCAATTGGACCATTTATGAGCTTCACAATCTTCAAAGATATGCCATTCAATCAGATGTTACTCATCGTTTTTATAATCATGGCAGTGACAACAGTGTCATTCCTTTTCGTGAAGACCAATAACAGTTATAGTAAAGATAGAGAAGTAACATTTAAATTATTAGATAAAAAAGCCGCAGTGATGTCGCCAGGAATTCTGATTCTTGGTTTCACACAGTCGACGATTTTCGCCTTTATTGGAACGTATACATTAATTAATGGATACTATTTAGCAGCATCTCTGTACTTCATTGTATATTCAATCGCAACGATGTTAACACGCCCAATTACAGGACGTATTCTAGACAATAGAGGTCCAGTTGGGCTCATCATCGCAACAATTATTTTCAACGCGATTGGTTACTACATCTTAGGGGGCGCGGTGAATGACTGGATGGTCTTAATCAGTGCTGCGGTGATTGGTCTCGGTATGGGAAACTACCAAAGTATCGCGCAAGCGACATGTGTGTCATTAGGTGATAAGGACAATATCGGTCTTTCAACATCAACGTTCTTCATCAGCTTAGAGACAGGACTTGGATTTGGTCCATTAATTTTAGGCGCGGTGGCAGCATACGTTGGATATGGTTCGATGTATCAATTAATGGTCATTCCAATTGCGGTTGCTTTAATTCATTTTATTTTCTTTGTAAAACCAAAATTAACACGTCCTGTATAGGAGGGACGCTATGATTCCATATAAAAATCAAAAATTAAAAGATGAGAAAGTGTTCAAGGATCCCGTTCATAGTTACGCCCATGTCACGGACCAAGTGATTTGGGATCTTATTAAGACGCGTGAGTTTCAGAGGCTCAGACGTATCAGACAACTCGGTACGTTATACATGGCCTTTCATTCAGCAGAACATTCGAGATTTAACCACTCGCTTGGTGTTTATGAAATTGTGCGCATCATGATTCGTAACTTTAGAAAGTATGACGTGTGGGATGACGATGACAGAGTGCTCGCGTTATCTGCAGCACTCCTTCATGACCTTGGCCATGGCCCGTTCTCACATAGTTTTGAAAAAATCTTTAACACAGATCATGAAGACTACACGAGAAAAATCATCTTAGGAGACACGGAAGTAAACAAAGTGTTGAGACGCGTATCAGACACATTTCCTGAAGAAGTCGCAAGTGTCATCGACCATACGCATCCAAACAAACTCATCGTGAGTATGATTTCAAGTCAAATTGACGCGGATCGTATGGACTATCTTCAGAGAGATGCATATTTCACAGGAGTCGAGTACGGAAAGTTTGATATAGATAGACTGCTTCGTGTGATGATTCCAACACAAGATGAAATTCTAATCAAAGAAACGGGGATGCATGCGGTCGAAGATTATTTGATGAGTCGATATCAGATGTATTGGCAAGTCTATTTCCATCCTGTATCTCGCGGTGGTGAAGTGCTGCTCACGTTGATTTTTCGACGCGCAAAGGAGTTGTATAAGGCGGGTTACACGTTCTTACAAGAACCAAAATATTTAAAGCCATTTTTTGATGAGAACGTGACAGTCGAAGATTATCTGAAACTCGACGAAATGGTCGTGAACTTTTATCTCCAAGAGTGGATGTATGAAAGTGACGATGTACTTTCTGAGTTAGCCGACCGATTTGTGAATCGTGAACTCTTTAAATACATTCCGTTTGATGGCTCATTTATTACGATGAGTGAGTTAGAAGCGCTGTTTACTGAAGCGGGTCTTGATCCGAAGTATAATCTGTTCTCGGATAGCTATTCCGATATGCCGTACGATTATGATCGTCCAGGCAGCAAAGATACGAGACGACCGATCCATCTACTTAAGAAAAATGGTGACGTGAGAGAGATCAGTTCACAGTCTATCATCATTAATTCGATTACAGGAATTCATAGATACGACTCAAAGTTGTACTTTCCTAAGGAAAAGGTCAATAATATAGAGGACGAGAATTTAAAAGCGCGTATTTTAAATTTGCTTGATGAATTGTCATAGGAGGAGATTTTGTTGTCAGATAAAAAACCAGGATTCCAATTTAACATTATTAAAAATGATCCGCTAGATGGGCACCGTGGTGTAAATATTGGAGCAATATCTTTAGAGAACGTAGCCCCTGTGTATATTGATTTAGACACATATGAAGTGTGGATTGATATGGGTGGCTTACACGCACGTGCAGAAGTAGAAAAGCGTGTGAAATGGGTGACAGATAAGACTGAAGCAGAAGGCGAAGGTCAAAAGGAGTACTTTCTCGTTTGGGTAGCAGTTGAACGACTGGAACAAGGGCCAGCATACAGTGGCGTGACAGCATGCTATGAGATGGTGAACAAAGAAAAGCGCCGTGGATATAAGATGATGCACGAGCACGTAAATTCACTTGACCATGCTCTAAAAGGACGCATCGATTTAAGTATTTTAGACGAGAAAGCAAAGTCTGCATTAAAAGAATTTCTTATGAATCACAACAGTGAAATGTGGACAAATTCTAAAGAATTACACAAAGTGCTTTAAAATCGTGTGGTTTTCTAAATAACCATTTGATATATGAGTGAAATAAAGATACAATAAAATATAGTTATATAGTATAACTAAGACACTAAAGGTGGAGCACATGCTCTGCCTTTTTTAGTACCTTTTTATGCTATAATATACAAATCATGGTGGTGAGAAAAACGTATAAATTAACACAAGTTGTGAGAGCGAAAAGTGAAACAAAACGCTTTGAACAGATGCTTGATGCCATAGTTCAAAGTAAGAATGGCAGTACGTATTATCAGTACACTGAACAGCTCGACGCGCACACATTAAAATGCGTATTGAAAGTTCAGGACGATATTGTCAGGATTCAAAGACGCGGAGTCATTAATATGAACTTTATATTTATGGAAGGTGCACGTACAGATACGTTTTATGAATCACTGGCAGGCAGACACCACTTTTTTGTACACACAAATAAAATCGAAATAACAAATGACGATATAGAGATCGATTACGATTTATATGAAGGCGACGAAAAACTTGGTAACTACACGTACACTTTAAAGAAAGAGGATTAGCGTATGGATATTAAACAACAACTACAAGACGCTTTAAAAGAAGCAGTTTCAAGTACTCAAGATATTGAAACAATTCCGGATATAAAAATTGAAATCCCTAAAGATAAAAACAATGGAGACTTCTCAACAAACCTTGCGATGGTGTTAACAAAACTCGCACGTAAAAATCCAAGAGTCATCGCAGAAGAACTTGTTGGTGCACTAGACAAAGATGCACTCAGCATTGAATCTGTAGATATCGCGGGTCCTGGGTTTATCAACTTTAAAATGAAGAGTGCATCACTTACAAACATTATCGACCGTGTGTTAGATGAAAAAGAAAACTACGGTCGCATGGTTCGTGATGACAAAGAGTCGATTCTAATCGAGTTTGTTTCAGCGAACCCAACAGGAGCACTCCATATCGGTCACGCAAGAAACGCAGCAGTCGGTGAGACACTCGCAAATATCTTAGATTTCGCTGGTTATGACGTAAGTCGTGAGTACTATATAAACGATGCGGGTAACCAAATCAACAACTTAGCGTACTCAATCGATGCAAGATTTTTCCAAGCGCTCGGTGAAGACGTGTCTCTTCCTGATGACGGCTATCACGGAAAAGACATTGAAAAAATCGGTAAAGAGTTAGCTCTAAAGCATCCCGAATACAAAGATTTAGATGATGAGTTACGTATCAAGAAATTCCGTGAACTCGGTGTTGAGTACGAGATGAGAAACTTAAAACAAGACTTATCAGACTTTGGTGTACATTTCGATAACTGGTTCAGTGAAATGTCACTCTATGAGAAAAAAGAAGTAGAAGCAGCATTAGAAGCAATCAAAGAAAACGGCTATACGTATGAAAAGGACGGTGCGTTATGGTTACGTACGACAGACTTTAAGGATGACAAAGACCGCGTGCTCATTAAGTCAGACGGTTCTTATACATACTTAATGCCGGACATTGCGTATCACTACGACAAACTACAACGTGGTTTCGATACCCTCATCAACTTATTTGGTGCGGATCACCACGGGTACATCAACCGACTAAAAGGGGCGATTGGTGCGTTAGGTCAAAATCCAGATCGTTTAGAAATTGAAATCATGCAGATGGTGCGTTTAATTGAAGATGGTAAAGAAGTGAAGATGAGTAAACGTACGGGTAATGCGGTAACGCTCCGTGACCTCATGGACTTAATTGGTGT
Source organism: Phocicoccus schoeneichii (assembly GCF_014635565.1). Lineage (GTDB taxonomy): Bacteria > Bacillota > Bacilli > Staphylococcales > Salinicoccaceae > Phocicoccus > Phocicoccus schoeneichii. The sequence continues at coordinate 148,188 of NZ_BMDB01000003.1, read as the reverse complement.
AGACGCAGCGCGTTACTTCTTAGCGATGAGAAGTGCAGACACGCCGTTTGATTTTGACTTAAGCTTAGCGAAATCTGAAAGAAGCGAAAATCCTGTGTACTATGTTCAATATGCACACGCTCGTATTTGTTCGATTCTGCGTCAAGCAAAAGAACAAGGATTTGAACTGGACACAACTAAAGATCACACCATCATCGAGCATCCACAAGCGTTAGAATTACTGAAAAAAATCGGTAGCTTCCCTGAAATCGTTCAAAATGCAGCGAAAAATCGTGCAAACCAAAGAATTACAAACTACGTTCAAGAACTCGCAAGTGAGTTCCATAAATTCTATAACCAAGAAAAAGTACTTGGTGAAAATGAAAACAAAACATATGCCTACTTAGCTATGATTGAAGCTACGCGTCAAACCATTGAGAATGCCTTACGACTCGTTGGTGTATCAGCGCCAGAAAAAATGTAAGACAAAGCCAAGCGTGCTGTATGAGTACGCTTGGCTTTTTACATATCCACATTATAACTGTAATTAAGAGGTGAATTTATGAAGCGTATTTATTTAATCATAATGATGGTCGCGACACTTACACTCGTCGCATGTCAAAACGAATCAGGCAGTGAGATGAAAATCATTTCTTTAATGCCGTCTAACACGGAGATTATTTCAGAGATTGGACTCTTAGAAGCACTTGTTATGGTGACAGTCTCAGACGATTATCCAGAAGCTGTAAAATCAGATAAAATATCAAAAATCGATACATTTAACTTTGATGCTGAAAAGCTAATTGCAGAAAATCCAACGCATATTGTATCTCACGAGAGCGTCAATCGAGGGATTGAATCTGAAATAGAACGCGTCAAGAAAGCGACCGGTGCGAAAGTACTTGTTGTAAAAGATGCGACGAGTATTGAAGATGTCTTTAGTGATATTGAATCGATTGGTAACTTCTTAGGTAAATCTAGAGAGGCAAATAATCTTGTTGAACGACTAGATAATAAATATACAGAGCTAAAGTCAAGTATCCAGCCGAAAGAAAATCAAAGGGCGATCGTTTTTTTATCTCCAACACCGGAAGTATACACGGTTGGTAGAGACACGTTTATTACAAACACTCTGAAAGTAGCAGGGATGGATAACGTGTTTGATGATTTAGAAGGATATCCGGTTGTATCGAATGAATCACTCATTAAACATAAGCCGGACGTTGCCATTAACTTGACAGGAATGAGCGCATCAGATTTCAGAGAAATGCTTGAAAAGACACCGGGACTTGAGAATTTAGAGATTACACAGTTCGAAAATCAATGCACGCCAGACGTAAACACAGTGTCTCGTCCAGGTCCGAGAATCTTAGAAGGCGTGAAATCATTAGCGTCGTGTATTGAATGATGAAGACAAGACACATCGTCACTCTTTTGATTGTCGTTTCAGCACTGTCGATGATTGTTGGTCCAATCAATATTTTTAGTGATTTAAGTAACAACTTTTTTGTGTTGACAGAAATTCGAATTCCAAGAACAATGCTCGCAGCACTTGGAGGTGCCACACTATCTATGGGTGGGGCTGTGTATCAAGTCGTCCTTCAAAATAGAATGGCAGATAGCTTCACGCTCGGTATGGCAAACGGTGCAACGCTCGGTGCGTTTTTCGCGATTTCACTGGGGCTACCGCTTGTTTTTATCTCACTCTTTGGGATAACAACAGGATTACTCACTTTGCTCATTGTCCTCTTCATTGCGAGACGACTGGATCATAAATACACGCCAGCCACACTGATCATCACAGGGATTTTACTCGGGTCTCTCTTTAGTGGACTTCTGTATATATTTATTCTGTTTCAGCCGGACAAGACGAATCATTTGTTGTCGTTCATGTTTGGGTCATTCGGAAACGCGAATATTTACCACTGTTTAATTGTTGGCATATTATTTTTCAGTTCACTGATTTACGCACTGAAAAATGCCCGCCAGCTAGACTTTTTACTTCTCGGGGAGTTGCGTGCACATAGCTTAGGAGTCAATGTACGGAGACTGCGCTTCATGATGCTTATCGCATTAAGCCTTGCACCTCTCGCACTGATTAGTTTTACAGGAATCATTGGACTCGTCGGAATTATCGTGCCGCAAGTCCTTCAATATTTTAAACCAATGAAAACAAGAGAACTTATAAAAAAATCAGCACTATTCGGAAGTATATTTTTAGTGACAGCAGACACACTCGGACGCGTCGTTTTAATGCCGTATACAGTACCAACTGGAATCATCGTCATGCTATCTAGTGTGCCAATTATATTCATATTACTTTATAAACGCATGATAAGAATGACATAATTATATCTGTTAGAATAAAATTAAAGAGAAGTTTAGGAGAATGTGCATGAACAAGAATACAGTAAAAATCAACGACATTTTTAACATCAAATCAGTAGCAACTCCAAAAGTAGTTCCAAACTCTGACCGTGTCACATATTATGTCACGCGAATTGACGAAGAAGACAACGCGTATTACACAAATTTACATCAGTACAGTGGCAATGGAAACATGCAACTCACGTACAGTAAAGAACGTGTGAGTAACTTGGTACATAGTCCTGACGGTGGCCTCACGCTATTCATTGCGAAGGGTGATAACGATAAGCCACAGGTATTTATCTTACGTGAAAGAGGGGGCGAGCGCGAGCAGCTGACGAACGAGAAATACGGTGTGTCAGGTGCGACGTTCTGTAACGGTGGTAGTAAAGTGTACTACCATGTCACGGTGCCTGTTGACGAAAAAGACGAAGAAGATAAAGACATGGACAACAGTAAGAAGCGCCCTGAACCTGTTGTTGTCGATCGCATGAAATACAAATCTGATGGCCGCCCGGGTCCATTTGGTTCAGTCGAACCTGCATTTAGACAAATTAAGATGATTCGACTAGATTCACGTGAAGTCACGACTGTGAAAAGTGGAGAAGAGAACTTCACGCTATATGAAACAGTGCGTGGTGGATTCGTCTATGCGACAGATAAAAGTGACAATCCAGATTTCAATTTTTCACAAAAATTATACATTCGTTTAAACGGTGAAGATACTGAAATCATTAGACCAGACGGTAACATCATCAGTGTGGTGAAAAACAAAGCGAATACGCATCTCCTTATTACGGCGATGGACCGTAAATATGAAAACGCAACGCATGTAAATCTTGAACTCTATGAAATGAGTTCAGGGAAGCGCGTTGACCTGACTGGAAAACTCGACAAACCTGTTGGGGATAGCGTTGTGCAGGATGTACAACAATCAACAGAAGGCAGTCCTGCAACTTGGGTGAACGACGAAGAATTCGTATTCCTTTTATCAGACGACGGTTCAGTAAACCTATGGAAAGGAAATATCGATGGTGCGATCGAACCGTTACTTGAAGGACGTCACAACATCTTTGGAATGGACGCAAATAGTGATGCAGTCTACATGACGATTTCGACACCAGTTTCACCGAGCGAGCTATACAAGTTCGACCTCAAATCGGAGACGCTTATTCAACTTACAGAGATCAACAAAGAATATATCGATAAGACAGAACTCGTTGACCCAGAAGACATTTCGTTCGAAAGCTTCGACGGCACTGAAGTGCACGGTTGGTTCATGAAACCAGCAAATAATGATACAGGAAAAACGCCAATGGTCGTAAACATTCACGGAGGTCCACACACATTTTATGCGAACACATTCTTCCATGAGATGCAGGTATTCGCGTCGCTTGGATACGCGGTACTGTACGTGAACCCACGTGGATCTCACAGTTACTCACAAGAATTCGTAGACGCTGTTCGTGGGGATTACGGTAACGGGGATTACAAAGACATCATGGCTGCGGTTGATTTTATCTTAGAAAAACATGACTTTATAGATGAAGACAATCTATTTGTGACAGGCGGTTCGTACGGTGGATTCATGACGAACTGGATTGTTGGTCACACAAATCGCTTCAAAGCTGCAGTGACACAGCGTTCGATTTCGAACTGGATCAGCTTTAGAGGCGTATCAGATATCGGGTACTACTTCACAGACTGGCAAATCAAGGCTGGTATCGATGATTTAGATACGTTATGGAAGCATTCACCACTGAAATACGTAGATGATGTGGAAACACCACTACTTATCTTGCACAGTGAATATGACTTCAGATGTCCAATTGAACAAGCAGAACAGCTGTACACTGAATTAAAATATCGCGAGAAGGAGACGCAGTTTGTGAGATTCAAAGAGGCAGATCATAACCTTTCACGTACGGGTGCACCGCACTTACGTGTGGCACGCCTTGAACACATGACAAACTGGTTTAACAAATATTTAGAACAATAAGGAGTGTATTTATGGAAAATAAAATTAAGTTACTTACAGAACACATGGAAATGGAAGCTGTAATCATCACTGATCCAATGAACGTTTTTTATTTCACAGGTATGTATTCAGATCCACATGAGCGTTTACTGGCATTAATCGTTAATAAAGACGGAAGTACGTCACTCGTATATCCAGCTTTAGACGACGAAGCAGTAAGAGGAACTGCAAAAGTAGATACTTTCTTACCCCACAAAGATGGCGAAGATGCGTTCAAAGAGGTATTCAAAGCACTAGAAGGTGCAACTACAGTAGGTGTTGAAGGGGATCACTTCACATTTAATCGTTATAAACGCCTGTTAGAAGTATGTGATGGTAAAGACATCGTTTCTGTTCAAGAAACAGTGAATGCACTGCGTGGTGTTAAGGATGAGTCGGACAAAGAAAAATTACAGGAAGCTGTAGACATTACTGAAAAAGCACTCCATACGCTATACGATATGAAAATTGAAGGTATGACTGAGCAGCAAGTTTCTGATCACTTAGTGGAAACTTTCAAATCGTTAGGTGCAGTTGGTCCATCATTCGGTCCAATCGTCCTTGCAGGTAAAAATGCAGCAAAACCACACGGTGACACGGGAGATACAGTCATTAAAAATGGAGACTTCCTCTTGATTGACTTCGGTATCGTAACAAAAGATAACTACGTTTCTGACATGACGCGTACGTTTATCATCGGTGAAGCAGATGAAGAACAAAAAGCGATTTACGAATCAGTCTTAAAAGCGAACTTAGCAGGGATTGAAGCGACAAAAGTGGGTACAAAATTCAGTGACGTAGACAAGGCTTCACGTGATTCTATTGAAGCGGACGGCTACGGTGAATTCTTTACACACAGAATCGGACATGGACTTGGACATGATTTACACGAAAGTCCTTCTGTTGACAGCAACAATCATGATATAATAGGAACTGGAAACGTTATCACGATTGAGCCAGGAATTTATAAAGCGGGAGTCGCTGGTGTTCGCATAGAAGATGCACTCTATGTTGAAGAAGATGGGGCTTACGTATTCAATAAATTCCCTAAAAAACTTGATGACATGAAATTAAAATAAATAAAGTGAGGAATAGTTAGAATGTCAGTTAAGACAAGAATTGAATCAGATTTTATTGGTGAGAAAGAAATACCAGATGGTGCATATTATGGGGTACAAACAGTTCGTGCATTAGAGAACTTCCCTATTACAGGACTTAAAATTAATAATGATCTTATTCGTGCACTTGCTATGGTAAAAAAAGCGGCAGCAATTGCGAACTTTGAAATCGGTGAACTCGAAGAAGAAAAGAAAGACGCGATCGTTAAAGCATCAGAAGAAATCATTGAAGGTGAATTACACGATCAATTTATTGTAGACCCAATTCAAGGTGGTGCAGGAACTTCTATTAATATGAACGGTAACGAAGTGATTGCGAACCGTGCATTAGAAATCCTTGGACGTGAAAAAGGCGATTATGAGTTTATCAGCCCAAACAACCACGTAAATATGGCTCAATCAACAAATGACTCAGTACCAACAGCAATTCACATTGCGGTAATCATGCGTGCTGAAAAGCTTCTTGAAGTTATGAGAGATATGCAAGCAGCGTTCAGCCAAAAAGCTGAGGAATTTGACGACGTAATTAAAATGGGACGTACACACTTACAAGATGCAGTGCCAATTCGTCTTGGACAAGAATTTGGTGCACACGCACGTGTAATTGGAAGAGATATCGCTAGAATCGAACTTTCATTAGAACACTTAAAAGAAATCAACATCGGTGCAACAGCAGTAGGTACAGGACTTAACGCTCAACCTGAGTACATCGAGCACGTTGTTAAAATTCTTTCTGAGGTTTCAGGTTACGAACTCGTATCTGCTGAAAACTTAGTAGACGCAACACAATTCACTGATGGTTACGTAGAAGTTTCTGCTAATCTTAAAATCGCAATGGTCAACATGTCTAAGATTGCGAACGACATCCGTATGATGGCTTCAGGTCCAAAAGCTGGACTTGCAGAAATCGTATTACCAGCACGTCAACCAGGATCTTCAATCATGCCAGGTAAAGTTAACCCAGTTATGCCTGAAATGATCAACCAAGTGGCATTCCAAGTACAAGGAAACGACCTTACAGTGACACTTGCGTCTGAAGCGGGACAATTCGAATTAAACGTAATGGGCCCAGTACTACAATACAACCTATTACAATCTATCGACATCATGACAAACGCATTCCGATCATTCACAGACTTCTGCTTAGTAGGCATCGAAGCAAACAGAGACGTCATGCAAGCATACGTGGACCGTTCACTCGGAGTCATCACAGCACTTGTACCACACATCGGTTACAAAGCATCATCAGACATCGTTAAAGATGCGATGAAGACAGGCAAAGGCGTTCGTGAGTTAATCTTAGAAAAAGGTATCTTAACAGAAAACCAAATTAACCACGTATTAAATGCGTTCGAAATGACAAACATCGGAATTTCAGAACTTCCAGAAGAATAAAGATATAATTTCCAAAAGGGTCGGGGACATAAGTCTAGCCTAAAATATAAAAGCGCACAAGATTCACTGGGGTGTCGCGTGAGCCTGTAGTCTCACGCAGACACTACTCCTGAAGAAATCGCGTGCGCTTTTTTATATTGAATTAAATACATTATTAGTACAAATAATAAGACCCTCAGATACAATGTAAGTAACGACACAAACACGAAAAGAGCAATCTTATGTATAAAAATTATAATCACACTGCCAATGCCAAAACGCTGTGAGAAATGAGTTAGGCATCGCCTTAATGGCGGTAAACTTAAGGAAGTTTACATTGTCTGTCGGTAAATTTTAAAATCAAAACTAAAAAAGCAGCCTAGAAATCTTTAACGCAAGATTTCTAGGCTGCTTTTAACTAAGGAGCGGAATCTTTTATCCCAGCCCCTTTCCTCTTTAAACAAAATTGTTATTCTTTACTATTCAGTAACCTTAAACTGTTTAATGTTACAAGTAATGTTGCTCCCATATCGGAAAATATCGCTATCCATAGCGTTAACCAACCAGGTATAACTAACAGCAATGCCATTAATTTAATTACCAATGAGAAGGTAATATTTTGTTTTATAATCATCAAAGCCTTACGGCTTAAATTAATGGTATATGGTAATTGTCTTAAATCATCTGACATTAAAGCAATATCAGCTGTTTCTAGGGCTGTATCAGTCCCAACACCACCCATTGCCACACCAACAGTGGCAGCTGCAAGAGCAGGTGCATCATTCACGCCATCTCCAACCATTCCCACACTTTTATGCTTTCCACGAAGTTCTTTAATGAAATTCAATTTATCTTCTGGAAGCAAATCTGCTTTAATATCTGAAACACCGACTTGTTTTCCAATCTCTACTGCTGTCCTTTGGTTATCACCTGTCAGCATCACTGTTTCAATTCCAATGCTGTTCAATTTACTGATGACATCTTTTGATGTTTCTCTTATTTCATCTGCCACTGCAATAAGAGAAAGGATTTCTTGTTCCGTTCCTAACACCATGACTGTTTTTCCCTGCGTCTGCATTTCAATAATCTGTCGTTCTTGATTCCTTTCAATGCTTCCATGTACTTCTTCAAAAAGATTTGGACTACCTACATAATATAATTCATTATTTACTTTTGCTTTTACGCCTTTACCTGTAATCGATTGAAAATCTTCAACCAATACTCCATTAAAGTCCAAACTGTTTTCTTCTGCTTTTCTCATAATTGCTGAAGCAAGTGGGTGCTGTGATCCCTTTTCAATAGCTGCTGTAATAGTCATTAATTCATTTTCATTTCCACTATACGTTATAATGTCCGTTACGGCTGGAACACCATTTGTTAATGTCCCAGTTTTATCGAAAGCAATTGCTTTTAAAGCTCCTGCTTCTTCCAGGTGGATGCCACCTTTAATTAAAACACCATTTTTAGCTGCATTTCCTATTGCAGTAACTACAGCAACAGGTGTTGAAACAACCAGAGCACAAGGACAACCAACTACTAACACAGCCAAGCCTTGATAGACCCATATGCTCCAATCAGCTCCAAACAGTAAAGGGGGAACAACAGCGATTAAAAGAGCCAAGACTACAATAGCTGGTGTATAGTATTGTGCAAATCTATCGACAAACGCTTGAGAAGGTGCTCGTTCTGCTTGTGCTTCTTCAACCAAATGAATGATTTTTGATATCGTGGTATCTTCGACCTTTTTCGTTACTTTTACTTCTAGTAATCCTTCCTCATTCAATGTTCCTGCAAAGACTTCATCACCAACAGTTTTGGTTACTGGAACACTTTCTCCTGTAATGGCGGCCTGATTTAATGTCGATATACCTTGAATAACGGTTCCGTCCATCGCTAACTTTTGACCAGGTTTTACGATCATAATATCGCCCACTAGAATATCTTCAACATGTACTTGCATTTCTTTATTTTCACGACGAATTAGTGCTTCCTTTGGAGCGATATCCATTAACGATTCAATGGATTGCCTAGCCTTGTCTACTGAATAGCGCTCTAACGCTTCACTTATAGCGAACAGGATAACAACCATTGCCCCTTCTCCCCATTGACCAATCACCGCGGCTCCTAGAATGGCAATAGTCATTAGCGTATTCATATCGAACTTAAATCTGCTTAAATTTTTAAAACCTTTAATAAATAATGAATATCCACCAATTAAGATGGCTGCTGCAAAACCAATCGTTGGAAGTATATGACCTTCTCCATATTGCTCGCCTAACAACCAACTCATAACGAGCAATATAGCTGAGATATAAACTTTAATATTTGCTTTCTTTTTCCAAAACGATTCACGTTCTATTTTTTGTTCTTTTTCATCTCGAATCTTTAAATTTTCAAAAGCACCTGCTTTTTCTAATTCCTCAATCGTTGTACTTCCATGAACATAGATTTTAGATGCCCCAAAGTTTACTTTAGCATCTTCAACTCCCTGTAATTTTTTTACGTTATTTTCAAAGATATTTGCACAGTTTGTACAGGTAAATCCCTGAACTCGATAAGTTTTCATTTTTTGTTCTGATAATTTTGCTTGTTGATCAGACATTTACTTTTCCTTCTTTCTCATGTTTTAATGCATTAACAAATAACTGTTCAACATGGTCATCATCCAGTGAATAAAACGCTAATCTTCCTTCTTTTCTAAATTTAACAACACCTTCTCTATGAAGCGTGCGTAAGTGGTGAGAAGCATTTGCGACCGTGACATCAATAATATTTGCTATATCACAAACACATAACTCTTCACCTTTTAATAAGGCAAAGGTAATTTTCGCCCTATTTTCTTCCGCAATAGCTTTAAATAATTGGGCAACACTAGAAATATCTTCTTTCTCTAATTCACTTTGTATTCGATTCACTTTTTCTTCGTCATAACAATAAATTTCACACGCATCTTTATTATTCATTTTCTCACTCCATTTTCATTCAAGTGTTCACTTGGTTATATTGTACCATTCTACAAATCATATTCAAGTGAATATTTGAATGAAAGAGAGTTAGATTTCCAATTACGGACAAATAAGAAGTATAGTCTAGGTTAAAGCAACTTCCTATATAATTTTTGAACTTGATCATTTAATTGTTCAAGTACATATTCATCCATATAACGTGGGTGTGCTTTCGGCACTTTAGGATAATCTTCTTGAAAGTTAAGGATCTTAGAAGGAGAATCATTTCATTCAAACCTTTGAATAGTAGAGGAAAAAACATCTAAAGTAGATACTCGTCCAGTTACCGTAATTGGTTTTAACCCTTTAAATTAATATCATTTAAATGTTGCTCAACTTCTTTTTGTATAAAATATTAATATATATAAATTCCACTTATTTATAACGATATCTTAAATAAATAGATAAGCGTTTATTAACAAGTTATATATGTATAAATACCTAATAAGTGTATTTGTATAATTATCCGTTATTGAAAAGGTTTTCATAATCATATATATTAGAACAACAATGAATAATATTTAATTATTCTGAAAATGGGGTGTGATTAACATGTTAGAAACAATTGTAGGTGTTTTAAACGATGTTGTTTGGAGTAAGCCGTTAGTTTATGGACTATTAGCAACGGGGATTATTTTTTCGTTAATGCTAAGATTTTTCCAAGTAAGACACATCAAAGAGATGGTTCGACTAATGTTCCATGGTGAAAAATCACCAAAAGGGATATCTTCCTTCCAAGCAATTGCATTGTCACTTGCTGGGCGTGTAGGTACAGGTAACATCGTCGGAGTATCGACAGCAATATTCATTGGGGGGCCAGGGGCTTTATTCTGGATGTGGGCAACTGCATTCTTAGGTGCATCAACAGCATTTATTGAATCCTCACTCGGTCAGATTTACAAGCGCGAAGAAAAAGGTGAATACCGTGGGGGACCTGCGTACTATATGGAATATGGTATCAAAGGCGGACTCGGTAAGGTTTTAGGTATTGCATTCGCAATTATTACGATTATTTCAATGGGGCTACTATTACCTGGGGTCCAAGCCAACGCGATTGCGTCTGGGTTCCATAACGCATGGGGAATTCCGTACTGGATTATTGGGGTAGTTCTTGCTATATTACTTGCACTAATTGTATTTGGTGGACTACGTTCTATCGCAAACGTTGCGACAGCGATCGTTCCATTTATGGCTATTTTATACATACTCATGGCAGTTGTTGTTATCGCTATGAATATTAAAGAAGTGCCGGATCTTTTTGTTTTAATCTTTAAATCTGCATTTAACTTAGAAGCATCGTTTGGTGGTATTTTAGGTGCAATGATTGAAATTGGTGTTAAACGTGGACTGTATTCAAACGAAGCAGGTCAAGGTACGGGTCCACACGCAGCGGCTGCAGCAGAAGTGTCTCATCCTGCGAAACAGGGACTTGTTCAGTCGTTCTCAGTTTATATCGATACATTATTTGTATGTACTGCGACTGGGCTCATCATTCTTTTATCCGGAACGTATAACACAACAAACGGCGAGACCGATGGAAACGGCATGCCAAGCTTACTGTATAATGGGGACGTATATGTACAAAGTGTAGACGGTACAAAAGACTACTCAGGTACAGCAATGTACGTTCAAGCAGGTATCGACAAAGCATTTGCAGGCGCGGATTATGTATTTGATCCATCGTACTCTGGCTTTGGTTCATACTTTGTTGCGATTGCATTATTCTTCTTTGCATTCACAACAATTTTAGCGTATTCTTACATGGGAGAGACGAACGTCGCATATCTAACGCGTAACATGTCTGAAAAGACGAGTAAATTCGCCATGAATATCATGCGTACAATGTTAATTTTCGCGACAGTATTCGGTACGATTCGTACAGCAGAACTAGCATGGGACCTAGGGGACCTTGGTGTAGGTGCGATGGCGTGGCTAAATATCATCGGTATTTGGATTTTATTCAAGCCAGCTGTTAACTCACTTAGAGACTACGAGAAGCAGATGAAAGAGAAAGGCTCTGGGAAATATGCACTGTATACTCCAGATCCAGCAAAATTACCAGAAGCAAAATTCTGGCTAGAAGATTATCCTGAACGTCTTAGAGAATCAGGGGAAATCGACTCATTCAATCCAAAATTAGACAAGAAATAAACAATAGAACCGGACCACAACATTTCGTGTGGACCGGTCTATTTTTTTTAAGGAGAGTATTCATGCGTAACAAAATTATAGAAGGCGACGGGCGTAGAGGAGGCCAACTATTTTTAGCCAACCTCGTCAGAATTGTTGTGTTTGTCGTACTATGGAATTTATTTTTAAACGCTGAAATTTTACAACACACTTCGACGATAGTGAAGATATTTGGTGTAATCGTATTCGTAATCGTTTTAGAAATAAGTGTTCGGTTGATATATCGAATTTTTAGAGATAAAAACAAGTATAATAATTGAAATTCTACGTGCTGAATATCATATTCAGCGCGTGTTTTTATCTAAATATTAACTTTGTGAAATCGAGTAGATTTCCTTTGAATTGCAAGGCATAACAGACTATTCTTTGTGAAAAGGAGGTCTTTAAAATAAAACTTTTAGATCGAAATGATGTCCCGGTAGATGCGCGACAAAAATTAGAGAAACATCAACTTTTATTGCAACTCGAAGTTTTGAAACGTCGTATGAATTTTTCGGATTTTCATCAAGAGATGTTATATAAAAATAAAGTTGGATTTTTGGGTGAAAAGAAATTTCATGAGCGATTGAAGAGAGAGTTGAACAGTGATGTGATTCAGTTATACGACGTGAAGTTACGTGCTGGCGAGAGTGAGTGCCAGATTGATTGCTTATTAATTTTTCAATATGAATGTGTGATTTTGGAGTTGAAAAATTATGGTGGAAATTTTGTTATGAGGAATAATGATTGGTTTTTGATTTCAGGAAAGCAAATTGATAATCCGGTTAATCAGCTGCAACGGCAGAGGGTACGACTCGAAAAGTTCTTCGAAGAAAACAAAATCAATTTAAAAATCAATCAGAAGCTTGTTTTTATCAATCCAAAATTTGTATTGTACGAAGCGAAGAGAGATTTTAATGTCATCATGCCCGGGCAAATCGATTGGCTGATTGAAGAGTTGAACAGAATCCCTTGTCGCGTTTATGAACATCAGCAGAAAATAGTGGACACGATTCAAACGAAAAGTTTGAAGAAATCTAGGTACGAGACGGATTTGGATTATGAATACGATCGTTTGTTCAAAGGCATCACTTGCGTGACCTGCGAATCTTTCGTTGAGTTCGATTTTGATGTGTCGCGAAAGAAGGTGCAGTGCCCAAAATGCGGTGAGTCAGAGTTGGTAGATGCTGCCGTTTTACGTAATATTAAAGATTATATAATATTGTTTCCGGAAGAGCAGTTGACGGTAGGTCGAATGTTAGATTGGATGGGGTTTATCTTATCAAAACAGCAAATTAGAAGGATTTTGAACAAATATGGAGCGAAACAAGGTAGTGGCCGGAAGACCTACTATGTAATAGATAACAATAAACTAAATTAGTTAGTATCCTCGCGCTAATGCTCTCGTAAACATGATTAGCGCAACGAAGAAGGAAGTATCTTCGCGCTAATACTCTCATAAATAAGATTAGCGCAACGAAGAAGGAAGTATCTTCGCGCTAATACTCTCATAAACAAGATTAGCGCAACGAAGAAGGAAGTATCTTCGCGCTAATACTCTCGTAAACAAAATTAGCGCAACGAAGAAGAGAGTATCCTCGCGCTAATGCTCTCGTGAACAAGATTAGCGCAACGAAGAAGAGAGTATCCTCGCGCTAATGCTCTCGTGAACAAGATTAGCGCAACGAAGAAGAGAGTATCCTCGTGGTAATGCTCTCGTGAACAAGATTAGCGCAACGAAGAAGTAAGTATCTTCGCGCTAATACTCTCATAAACAAAATTAGCGCAACGAAGAAGGAAGTATCTTCGCGCTAATACTCTCATAAACAAGATTAGCGCAACGAAGAAGAGAGTATCCTCGCGCTAATACTCTCGTAAACAAAATTAGCGCAACGAAGAAGTAAGTATCTTCGCGCTAATACTCTCATAAACAAGATTAGCGCAACGAAGAAGGAAGTATCTTCGCGCTAATACTCTCGTAAACTTGATTAGCGCAACAATGCTACTCCCAGAACCATCCAAACCCCCTAAAAAGAAGAAATCCCCGCAGGGATTTCTTTTCATCTTTAAAAATCAGTTTCGTACGTCTGAGTAGTTGTGGGAGTGGATTAAGAGTTTGCCTTCTTCTTCATAAAACCCTGCTTCTTTAGCGTATTTTACTAAATCCATATCTTTGTCTTTATTTTTTAAGATTAAGACATGTGCCTCGGTGTGCTTGAATGCGTGCGATTCTGCTAACTCCAGTGCTTCGACGTAATACTCTTCATTGTGCGTGTTTTTATCGGCAGTGATATCAAAAGCTAACTCACAAACTGAATCGCCAACATCTTTAACTTCAATAGTACCAAGAGACTCGCCCTTCAAGTGCTTCACCGCGAACACAGAATCCTCACGATCTTCCTCGCCAACGAGCTTCACGTATCGTCCAACATGTGCTTCATTCATCATCTATCACTCCTATTCATATGAATATTATTCCCTTTACTAGTGAAATTAATCATAAACAAGTAAAATAGAAGTAAGAATTACTCGGGGGAGTTTTATGGAACTAAGAGACTTTTATTCGATATATATGGGAGAGGATGCGCTACTACGCGCTACCTTAATTCATTCACGCGATTTTTCCACAATTGACGAATTTATTGATTTTAAGTTAGACGAGCTTGAGGATGAAGACAAATTCAACAAGATGGTTGACGTCTTGTCGATGGCGGAGGCCAAGCGTATTCATGATTTAGTAGATGAAGATCCGGAAAACAATGTGTATCACGTCCAAAATAAAGAGCACTTTAGCACGTTATATGACTTCCAATACATGCTTGAAGAAGACATGAATAGCTATGTAATCCACAGAGATATTGTGCATGCGATTGACCAAACGCTACTGAATAGAGGCATCATGAGTCCGTACAAAATGCGTGTCTCGCACGACGAAGCGCTAGAGCCAGAGGAAATCTCAAAGCTCAGCAACATGTACACGGGACCGATTTACTGGCTATACGATAACCTCACGTCACTGCAACTGAAAAAAATCATCCGCACACTGCAAATCACGCATTACGGAAAGTATAAGGATGACTTCCTAAAAGCAGTGATATCATATATCACATCGCCCGGCCACTTGCCGCAAGTGCTCGAACACCTAAGTTACACGGACCTCACGCACATCGAAGAAATGGTGCACGACAACTATAACGTGTTCGAACGAAAGCCGCGCTGGAGCGTCGCAGAAAAAATCGGGTTGCTCGTCAAAGTGCATCCGGATTATTTAGTCATGCATCAAGACGTCTTAGAAGCACTTCGCTCAATCGATTTTAAAAAGATAAAAACACGCCAACAAGAAGATGAGAACTATAACGCGTATCACATCCACGCCACTTTAGAAGGGAAAAAGGAAATCAAGAGAGATATCGTGATTCCCGTTCGACTCAATTTTTACGAACTCATGTACATTTTAAAAGAGTCATTTTTATGGACGAACGACTCTAACTCTAAAATCAAAATCGGCAACTACGAGATACACGAAAAAGAAGGACTACTACACGCGAATATCGTGCAAATCGACCATTTGTTCAAAACGCATCAGTCATTTAAATTTTTCTATGACAGTGAAGACGATTACGTCGTAAACGTGTCACTCATCAGTACACGCATCGTTGACCGTGAAGTACCAAAAATCACAGATTATAAAGGTCCGATTCCAATCGAAAACATTGGTGGACTCGACAAATTAAATGCTGCACTAGATATACTAGAATACGAATCGCATCCAGAGTATGCGCGCATATACAACAAAGTACGTGCTTTAAACTATCGTGCCCGTTTCCCAATCACGGCAATCAACAAACATTTAGCACGCACATTTTTAACGAGACGACCAATGACAGAATAAGTAGAAATAAAAATAAGACTTGAGAGACACGCCAATCATCAGGCTACACCTTCAAGTCTTATTTTTTCATTTTATACACACATTGGTTAAAGAACGCCGATTTGTCGAGCGTCTTAAATAAATCAGTCGTATACGTGTCTTTCGCTCGGATATTTAAAAATACTTCCTCAATTTCTCCGCGCATCGCCCTAAGCGACGCAAGTAGCGACGAAACCACACGCTCCTTTGACTCCAAACTATCATAATAGACGTGACCAATATCCACTTCGTACATCACTTTATATAAAAATGCGTACCCGCGAATCGTCTTTGTCGGATAAAGACAGACAGAACTCATCATATCCAGGTCATTTGATAACTGTGCCTCCCAGTATGAATAGGGGAGCTTGTTTTTATCATCAATATTAAAGTTGTTCTCGTACACTTCCATGGCTTTTTTAATTAACGGTTCTTTATTATACGCCGTCACAGGATAGTAGTTCTTCAATGCATGCGTTTTCACTTGTCCTTCTAAATAATGAATCAGAGGGTCAATATCAATCGAACCAAAGTAGTTCGTGTACGCGAGTTCAAAGTTAAAGTCTGATAAAATACGGACAAACCGTGGATCATATGTGTCAATCAAATAAATATCTTCTGTAATATTATTTTTGAGCAATTCCTGCATTAACTTGCTAATCATGAAATATGGCACCGGCCATTCGGTACGAACGGTAGACAGATCAGTCATGGGCGTCGTGTCGATGAGTCGCAATATGTATGAGTTCCCGTACTCACGCTCACGATGCGCACGAAGCAACAGAACAATCTTGTTGTCTTTTTTTAACTGATAGGTGTAATAGCCGTTCTTTTCGTTGCTTAAATCGACAATAGCGTACATCGCTCTCGCCTCCTTTAGATTTAGAATATACTACATTACGAAACCCGTAAATAGAAACAAGTGCTCATTCTACGATTAATTCCTGTTTTGACTAGAATTGGAATTTTACATAAGATTATGGAACGGACTATTAAACTGAAAGCCATATACTGAACACATGAATTTCGTCTCCAAATATCTAGTAGATATTTTATTTATAATGAAAACTTTCCTATCTACTTGAATACGGGTATTTTTATTGTAATTAAGGTACCCTCATTTTCTTTAGACCACACGTCAATTACTCCACCATGCAGATCGACGATTTCTTTTACAATCGACATGCCGAGTCCGTTCGACGGGATGTGGTCTTCTTTATGGTTGGCTTTGTAGAAGCGCTCAAATAGGTGAGTGCGCATGTCTTCTGACATACCCTTACCGTGGTCGCGGATTTTTATCTCTACAAAATTTCTGGCACGCTGAACCGAAATCGTCACTTCTCCCTCATCATGTGAGAATTTAATAGCGTTGTTTACGATGTTTGACACTGCCTGAAATAGTAGTTTTTCATTCGCAAAAATCTCAATGTTATCCACATTCGTCATTAAGAAAATATTTTTCTGATCCAGCATGTAGCTGTATGTCTGGACGAGGTCTTTCACGAATGCCTTCGCGCTGAATGACTCCTTATCGAGCACTTGCTCCGACTGTTCTATGCTCGCGAGTAACAACAACTGCTTCGTCAAGTTCGACAGCCGCATCGACTGATGTTCCATATCGTCGATGTACGATAGGTCGCCTGACGCTTTCATCTTTTCTAACAGTAATAACAGGTTCGAAATCGGTGACTGAATTTCGTGTGACACATTCGCCACGAAGCGCTCGTTCATTTCTTGGTGGTGTTTGATGGACTCGCTCATCGCTTGCATTTCGCGGGCCAGCGTTCCGATTTCGTCGCGTCGCACGACCGATTGGCTCACGTCGTAGTTCCCTTTTTGGATTTCACGCGTCTGCTCCGATAATCTAACAACTGGTAACGTCACAAGTTTTGAAGATAAAAACACGAGTACGATTGAGAAGACAACGACCAGAACTAAGAGCACCGCTAGAAACATTCTGAACTCGCCCATCGAATTGCCTACATCCGGTCTCAAGTACACGTCATATGTTTCACCGTTAATCGTCATTTTCGTACCAACCGTGTTCTTCGTCTCGTTATCGAAAAATCCAGTAATAAATAAACTGAACTCGCGATTCTTAATGCCGTGGTAAATTGCCTCATCAGAGTTTAGCGTATCTAGCGGCACATTATCTTTCCTAAACGGCGTTCCATAAAACTTTTTCTCTCCATCTTTCACTGCAAGAACCTGGAAATTCAGATTTGCCATCTCAGCAAACATTTCATCTGCATCAATCTGATGCGTTTCAGCAAACGTCTTCTGTTTAAGTAAAATTTCTGTCACGCGCGCGTCATTCTTCGGTTTTTCTGTGAAGTGATAATACACATTCGTTAAAACAAACCCAAGAAAACTGCTGATTAACATCATGAGAAGTGTCGCGACAATAAATCGTGTGGATAGCTTCTTAAACATCGGACACCTTATATCCGACACCGCGCACCGTGTCAATTTCAATGCAAGAGTTCACCTGTTTTAATCTTTTACGAATGCGTTTAACGTGCACATCCACCGTGCGTTCATCTCCGTCAAAATCATATCCCCAAACCGTTTCAATCAGCTGATCGCGCGTCAACACGTTCGGATAATTTTTAACGAGCGTGTTCAACAACTCAAATTCTTTTCTCGGGAAATACATATCTTGACCATCAACTTCTACCGCGTATTCCGACTCAATCACCGTAACATTTCCGAGTTCTAGAACGTCTCGTGAGCCGTACCTCGCGAGCACGGCATTGATTCTAAACAACAATTCTTCCATTTCAAACGGCTTCGTTACATAGTCGTCCGTTCCCGCTTGGAATGCCTGTCTTTTATCATTTAAAGCACTGCGTGCCGTCAGCATGATGACAGGTATTTCATACTCTTCTTTGATGCGAGCACAAAGTTCAAACCCGTTCATTCCGGGCATCGTCACATCGACAATCGCAAGGTCAATCGTGTTTTCTTCTAACACATCAATCGCTTCCATCGCATCCACCGCCGTATGAGTCTCGTAAAACGTGCCTGTACCTTCCGCCACCATCTCACGAAGTGCCTTCTCGTCATCCACAATTAATAAATGTCGCATACTTTCCCCCATTCATATTCTGTTCACATTAAATTTTTATACTACATATAGTTAATAAGTTAAAGGAGACATTTTTATGAATATTGCATTTAAAGAACTCAAATATTATAAATTTAAATATCTACTCATCGGACTCATTTTGTTTCTTTTAGCGTTCTTAGTCATGTTTGTTTCTAGTTTAGCACAAGGCCTAGGTAAAGATAACATTTCAATGATTGAGAACTTGAATGGTGACAAGATTATGATTCACGAAGAAGCCGACAATCAAATCAATCAATCCGTTTTAGAAGATAAAGACCTGGAACAAGCAACAGATAACGGCTACTACCCAGTCAGCATGAAGATGTTACGCATCCAAGATGGGGACGGCATTCAGCTGCTTTACAGTGACGACGCTGTGAACTATACAGTAGTCGAGGGTCACGAACCAACCAGCAAAAATGAAATTTTACTCGATGAAACACTGTCAGAAACATATAAATTCGGCGACACAATTGAAGCACGTGACTACGACGGAGTGACGTACACAGTCAGTGGATTTGTAGACAAAACGATGTACGCACATACGTCTGTTGGGTTTGTCACTAAAGACGGATTCAAAAAAATCGACGAAGAGGTAACACCAACATTTGCGGTTGGAGATAAAACACACGATACCCAAAGTCACATCAACTTGATAACAAAAGAGAATGCCATGAATGGTATACCAAGCTTCCAAGCTGAGCAGTTACCACTAAACTTAATGGTGATATTCTTATTCGTTATCTCAGCAATAGTAATCAGCGCGTTCTTCTACGTCATCACAATACAGAAGACGAAAGAATACGGCATACTAAAAGCCATTGGTACTACGAGTGGGAAGATGATTGTTTCAATCATTGTAGAAGTCATGACAATTGTGATTTTATCTACAGTAATTGCAATTGGACTGACATTTTTACTCGCGAATTTCTTACCAGTTTCAATGCCATTCTTTGTTAACAACAATCTCGTATTACTTTTATTTGGATCATTTATTGGAGTATCACTGATTGGAGCTTTACTGTCAGTCGTAAAAGTCATCAGAATCGACCCATTAAGTGCAATTGGAGGAGAATAATATGTTAGAACTTAAAAGTATTAATAAAGGTTTTGGAAAAGACGAAAACAGAACTGAAATTTTAGAAGATGTGAATTTACAGGTGAACAAGGGGGAACTTGTAGTGCTTTATGGTCCATCTGGTTCTGGTAAGAGTACACTTCTCTCAATTATCGGTGCGCTACTGGAACCGTCAAATGGTGAAATTATGATGGATGATGAAAACTGGACGCATCTCTCAAATAGCGAGATGACGATGTTACGTCAGAAGGAGATTGGGTTTATATTCCAACAATCGCATCTGTTACCGTACTTGAAAGTAGTGGACCAATTGGTGTATGTGGGGACGATTGCGGGCATGAAGAAAAAAGAAGCGAAGAAACGTGCAAAGGAATTACTGACAACGTTTGGGCTAGAACACCGCTTAAATAATTATCCGAAATCACTGTCAGGTGGGGAACAGCAACGTGTGGCGATTGCGCGTGCGTTTATGAACCATCCATCACTGATTTTAGCGGACGAACCGACAGCGAGTTTAGACTTTGAGCGCGCCATTCAAGTAGTTGAAAAAATTCAAGACACTGTAAAAGAGATGAATATCACATGCATTATGATTACACACGACACGAGAATATTTAAATATGCAGATAAAGTATATGAATTAAAAGGTGGACGCTTAGAAGCGGCGTAAAGTGCTAGGAAATCAGATTAGCTTAAAGATGTAGAGAGTATCCTCGCGCTACTGCTCTCGTAAACAAGATTAGCGCAACGAAGCAGGAAGTATCCTCGCGCTAATGATCTCGTAAACAAGATTAGCGCAACGAAGAAGGAAGTATCTTCGCGCTAATGCTCTCGTAAACAAGATTAGCGCAACGAAGAAGAGAGTATCTTTGCGCTAATACTCTCGTAAACAAGATTAGCGCAACGATGAAGGAAGTATCCTCGCGCTAATGCTCTCGTAAACAAGATTAGCGCAACGAAGAAGGAAGTATCCTCGCGCTAATGATCTCGTAAACAAGATTAGCGCAACGAAGCAGGAAGTATCCTCGCGCTAATACTCTCGTAAACAAGATTAGCGCAACGAAGAAGGAAGTATCTTCGCGCTAATGATCTCGTAAACAAGATTAGCGCAACGAAGCAGGAAGTATCCTCGCGCTAATGATCTCGTAAACAAGATTAGCGCAACGAAGCAGGAAGTATCTTCGCGCTAATGCTCTCGTAAACAAGATTAGCGCAACGAAGAAGAGAGTATCTTTGCGCTAATACTCTCGTAAACAAGATTAGCGCAACGAAGCAGGAAGTATCTTCGCGCTAATGCTCTCGTAAACAAGATTAGCGCAACGAAGAAGAGAGTATCTTTGCGCTAATACTCTCGTAAACAAGATTAGCGCAACGATGAAGGAAGTATCCTTGCGCTAATACTCTCGTGAACAAGATTAGCGCAACGAAGAAGGAAGTATCCTCGCGCTAATGATCTCGTAAATAAGATTAGCGCAACGAAGCAGGAAGTATCTTCGCGCTAATGCTCTTATAAACAAGATTAGCGCAACGAAGAAGGAAGTATCCTCGCGCTAATGATCTCGTAAATAAGATTAGCGCAACGAAGCAGGAAGTATCTTCGCGCTAATGCTCTTATAAACAAGATTAGCGCAACGAAGCAGGAAGTATTCTCGCGCTAGTGCTCTCGTAAACAAGATTAGCGCAATAATATGAGTAAAAACAAAGACCCAAAGGCCTAAAATCGGTCTTTGGGTCTTTCGTTATTGATATAGAAGCGTTTTGTAACTTTTCCGTCATGGATGTAATCGTCTGCTTCAACGCCACGGGCATTTAAAATTACCTTCTTAGAAGCGAAATTGTCTTCATCGCACGTAAGTAATACTTCAAAAACGTTATGGGTATTTAAAACCTTCAATGCTTCTCTTAGCATATAATTTCCGTATCCATTGCTACGATATTTCGGACTGATGCCATAGCCAATATGTCCACCAATTTTCTCAAGGTGATCATTTAGCTTTAGTCTAATATTGACGGATCCGAGAATTTCATCATCGTGGAATAAAAACAACGTCATTGATGGCACCCAATCGTCATCGTTCGTGGTTTTATCGAGCGCTAAAATCGTCACCATTTCTTCAAAGGATTGATATCTCGACGGGTCATTATTGCTCGGAACAATTTTTTCATCACCCCAAGCTTCGATATACTTGTTAAACCTGTCTGCGTCTAAAATTGTGAGTTCTCTTAAAATCATAGAATTCAACTCCTCTTATCTTTATTATAAAGGAAATTTTGGGACAACCGAATAAATTTAAGATAAAAACACGAAAACCTGAAATCGAATCAATGATTTCAGGTTTTTTTATCTTATGACATCCACACAAATAGGTGAGCAATTGTTACAAAGATTGCACCGAGCGTGTATTGAATTAACAGTAATGGCAGAATGAATCTTGCCCATTTAATCCATGGAATTCTCGCAATCGCAAGACTCGCCATCAGTACGCCTGACGTCGGTGTCACTGCGTTTGAAATCCCGTCACCGAGTTGATACGCAAGTACAGCTGTTTGTCTTGACACACCAGTTAAGTCCGCGATCGGCGTCATAATCGGCATCGAAAGTGCTGCTTGTCCACTGCCTGACGGTACTAAGAAGTTGATGAGACTCTGCACAATAAACATACCCATCGCAGATAATAGTGACGGCAGTTGGTTAATAGCATTAGCTAAAAAGTTTAGAATCGTATCAATCGTCATACTTTCTTCTAACACAACAAGCACACCGTACGCGAAACCAACAATTAACGCACCAGTTGCAAGATCTTTACACCCGTCAATGAATCCATCAGAAATCTCGTTTACAGATAAGTTACCGATAAACCCAATCACAATCCCTGATAGTAGGAATAATGATGCAATATCCATGATGTACCAATCAAATCTCGTCACACCAACTGCAAGTCCAACAATCGTCAGTATGAACACAGCAATAATCAGTTTCTGACGTAACGTAAATTCTTTTTTCTCAGACTGTTCTAAGTCACTCTCATATTGTTTAAGATGTTTTTTATCGATTAAATCAAGCTCAGCGTCAGAATTCTTCTGCATTTTATTTGCTTGGTACATGACCCAAAGAATCGTCACACTGACCATGACCACCCACATGATGATACGGTATCCCTTTCCACTGAAGAGCGGAAGTTCGGCAATACCTTGCGCGACACCAACCGTGAATGGGTTAAAAAAAGCTGCTGTAAAGCCTGAAGTCGAACCGAGAATAACAATCGCAGCACCAATCATCGAGTTGTACCCGATACGAATTGCAAGTGGAACGATAATGAATAGAAAAGGAATCGTTTCTTCACTCATTCCGAACGTCGCACCACCAAGCGCGAAGAATAACATGATGATCGGAATCAGTAACCACTTACGGTTTTCCATCTTGTACACTAACGCTTCAAGACCGTTTTCAATCGCTTCAGTCTTCGCTAAGATACCAAACGCACCACCAACAATAAATATGAAGAAGATAATCGGTGCACCGGCCTCCATACCTTTAAACACTGCTTCAAAAATGTTAAAGAAAGATAGATGCGAGCCTTCAACCGTTTGATATGTACCTTCTACAACTAACGTACGCGTTGTACCGTTGATGACTTTTTCTACACGTTCAAACGAACCAGAGGGGATAAAGTAACTCAGAATCGTGGTGAGAACGATGAGTCCGAACAATAGGGCAAATACGTTCGGGAACTCCCACTTCTTCTTTTTTGGTTGAATATTTGTATCACTACTCATTTGACTTCGCCTCCTTGAATGCCTGCACTACTGCATCAAACACCTCTTTATTTTCTAACAGTTCATATCCAGTATTTGCGAGCGCTAGCACCGCATCCTGAAGTGCCTGGAATCCGTCAGGTGTAATCGTTTGTTCTCTAAATTCATTGGTGTGGAATTTGACTCCTGGACAATTCATCCCAACATACGGATGTAGAGCAGGAACCACTTGAGAAACGTCGCCGATATCTGCGCTTCCTGTCGATTTCGTTTTTGGTTTAACAGGATGAGGACTCACCTTTTTCAGATGTTTTGTGAAGAGTTGCGATAGGGGTTCATTATGAACCATATTGTCATAAGAAAGCTCGTAGTTAGAAATTTCAACAGTTGCACCAGTCATCAGTGCTGCACCTTTAGCGATATTCTCTATCTTTTCTACAACTGTGTCTAAGTACTCACGCTCACTCGCACGAATGTAAAACTGAGCCGTAGCATGATCTGGAGTGA
Source organism: Phocicoccus schoeneichii (assembly GCF_014635565.1). Classification (GTDB taxonomy): domain Bacteria; phylum Bacillota; class Bacilli; order Staphylococcales; family Salinicoccaceae; genus Phocicoccus; species Phocicoccus schoeneichii. The sequence goes on along the minus strand of NZ_BMDB01000003.1, from coordinate 123,799 downwards.
CGTTCGCAGCATCTCCACCATTAGTGATGATCCCGTGAATACGCACATCATCCTTTAGATGCTCTCGAATAGCGTTTATACCGTTGAAGAGTTGTAACACACCGTCAAGTGCGTTAATTCCTTCATCTGGTGCGCCTGCAGCGTGACTCGCTTTACCGTAAAAGTCATACTGAATTGCGTCCATAGCAAGCATCGGACCACTTTCAGACGACTCGTCTGCCGGGTGTACCATGAGTGCCACGTCGACATCGTCAAAGACACCTTCCTTTGCCATTGGCACTTTCGCTCCATTCGTTTCTTCAGCAGGAGTTCCAAGCACCATGACGCGACCACCGAGAGTCTCGAGATGTTCACTTAGTAGAATCGCAGCACCGACGGCCATATTACCGATTAAGTTATGCCCGCACGCGTGACCAAGACCTAGAAGCGCGTCGTACTCTGCAAGATATGCAATTGTTGGACCTGGTTTGTTACTGTCGTATACTGCTTTGAACGCAGTCGGGCGACCAACGATATTCGTCTCAACGTCAAAGTTATGTTTCTCAAGCTCAGAAACGAGCATCTTCATTGATTCGAACTCTTCATCACCAAGTTCGGGGTTGTTATACATATCTATCGCATTTTGTTCTAAATTATTTTTGATTTTGTTATAGTCATCTATTTTCAACATGTGTATGCACTCCTGTGAATATTAATAAATATAAATAATACTGTATTTTTTATCATGCGTCAATATTATAAAAAATTGTCTTACTTTATTTCCCTTAAGATATTATAATGAAACACTGGAGGATGAGTCTTTTGCTATTAACTTTATTTGGAATACTCGTTGGTGCTTTTTTAGCGACACAAACCGCTGTAAATTCGCACTTGAAGAGTTACTTATCGTCAACATTCTTAGCGTCATTTATTTCGTTTACGATAGGGACATTATTTTTATTTGTGATCATGATTGTGACAGGACAGAGTGTCTTTATCAGTCTAGACACATTTACCGATTATCCGTTTTGGATTTGGATCGGAGGAATTTTAGGCGTCGTCACGCTCACAGTTAACATATTTTTATTTAAAGAACTAGGGAGCGTTGAAGCGGCGATACTACCGATATTTGGTAACATCATCATGGGTATGATGATTGACCATTTTGGTTGGTATTACACAGATCTCCATCCGTTTGATTGGATGAGACTGTTTGGAGTTATTTTCTTAATCTTAGGTATATTGGTTGCGGTTGTGCTTAGAAACTACATCTATAATAGAAACAATATTGTTTTACAAGATAAAGAACAAAATGAAGCGAAGAAGTGGATGTGGCGTTTGATTGGAATCGCTGCAGGAATGGGTACAGCGACGCAAGTAGCGGTGAATGGCTACCTCGGAATTGTGCTTGAATCAAAAACACACTCCGCGTTTATCTCATTTTTAGTAGGGATGATTACACTACTGATTATAGTCGTCGTGAGACAGGATAATATAAAAGAAATCGTGAATCCAGTGAAGGCGAAAGCACCGCTGTTTGTATGGATCGGTGGACTGCTCGGTGCAGGATTCGTGCTCGGAAACGTACTATTAGCAAACACGATAGGAACAGGACAGACGGTGGTTCTGACACTATTCGGAATGATGATAGGAAGCACGATAATCCAGCAATTTGGATTATTCAAATCAATAAAAGTAAACACATCCGTGGTGCAGATAGCGGGACTCGTGTTGATGCTCGTCGGCGTAGTGTTAATAAAACTGTTGTAGGTAAATGGTGGATTGCTGCTGTATTTAATCATGAAGTGGTAAAAGTACAAGTTAGTGATTAAATGAAGTGAACAAATTTTATAAATAACTATAATGAGGCTGATTTCTTAAGAAATCAGCTTCTTTTTTGTAGATAGTACTTTGAAACAATTATATAATACTAATCGGAGGGAAACTGTGTCATGACTAAGAAAGAGATATTATACATAGTTGGACTAGTTGCGCTATACATACTTATTGATATTTTTTTATTTGGACTTTTACCCGATAATACACTTTGGCAGATACTCGTGAGTCTACTAACCATACTTTTAGTTGGAGGAGTAGGTCTTTACTTACTAATGAAGTTGAAAGATACAAAGTAGCCATTACACAAAGTTTAAAAATATTTAAAGGGAGGCTGATTTCTTAAGAAATCAGCTTCTTTTTTGATTTTAAACCATATTACTGACAACTAGGTCAGGAATCATACATGATTGTCAGTATTAAAAATCAATTCGGACAACCGCAGCAATTTCTACCCGCGATTGTCCAAATAGGAGGGTAATTCGGACAACCGCAGCAATTTCTACCTACGATTGTCCAAATAAAAGAGTAATTCGGACAACCGCAGCAATTTCTACCCACGATTGTCCAAATCAAAGAGCAATTCGGACAACCACGCCAACTTCTACCCACGATTGTCCAAATAAAAGAGTAATTCGGACAACCGCAGCAATTTATACCTGTAATTGTCCAAATAGGAGAGTAATTCGGACAATCACAGCAATTTCTACCCGCGATTGTCCAAATTAAATAGTAATTCGGACAACCGCGCCAATTTCCACCCGCGATTGTCCAAATTAAATAGTAATTCGGACAACTGCGCCAATTTCTACCCACGATTGTCCAAATCAAAGTGTAATTCGGACAACCAAGCCAGCTTCTCCAGATTTATCCATCAGCTTCATAGTATCTAGTGCGCGGATGAGCTTGTCTTTCATCACTGTTTTATTTAGTAAAGTCATGAAGCATAGCGGCATCACTTTTTACCGGGAGTTTTGGGCTAAATGTTTTTCCGTACTCAACCAATGCGTCCTTCAACAACTTCGGCTTTTCTCGTCCCGTCACCACATATGTTTTCAGACCTGTTTCTCCTCTATCGAATGCCTCAACCATATCGTCTACCTTATCTTCTAGTTTTATAATTTTTACTTAATAGCGCCTCGCACACCGCACTCCGAGTTTAATTTGACATAGAGTTTCCGATGATTAAGACTCTTTTTCAATGTTTCAATATAGTCTTCAATTTCTCTCGAAAATTGGCGCGCATGGATTTCAAACGCGTCATCTATTAAGGGAAACTCTTTTTTGAATGTCGCTTTCATGAACCGAACTCCTTTCTATGTTTAGTAAAACATGTGGATAAAAACAACTCTACACAGTTTGTTTAAGTGGTCGATATTCAACATTAAGTGGTTAAAAAAGAAAAAAAGCTCACGTAAATTAAGAATTTCTCATTACGTAAGCCATGCAAGTTATTCTGTTTCGTAAAAGTGTGTAATTATCTCTTTTGATTTATGCACTAATATAGCCACACCGTCTCCGCGGTACATAGTTCCTCTCGCGATTTCACCAATCGCATAAAAGTGGGGGAGTACCCCGTGTCTCGGACTGATGATTTCAAAATTACGACTGACGGGAATGCCACCAAATTCACTATCCGTAATGAGCATTCGATTGAGTAGATTTTTAAATATTGGTCTTGAATCTTCTTTAATGTTTTGTGTAGGACCTGTGGCGTTAATGAGCTTGTCGACTTCATAGGTTTCACCGTCTTGTGTTTTTATTATAAACTTATTATCGGTTTCAACTGAATCCATTTCATCAACAAAAATAAGACGTCCTTCTAGAGTCCATTCTAAAATGCCTTTTGCGACGTGAAGCGGCATTGGTGAATGATACTGTTCGATGAGCGGGTGATAGAGTTTCAAATATCGAGTTTTATCTTTTTGATTTAAGTACATGTAAATATACGTAAATAGGTTCTCAGTTTTTAAAATGAGTAACTCAATTTTAGTGACCGCTTCAATATTTTTTATATTAAACTCAATTTGATCTTTTGGATGAGAAAATTCGACTCCAAATAAGTCTGTATCGATATTCTGATATCTCAGTTCTTTATTAAATAACCGTGTGACAGCTCCGAGGCTAATATGATCATTTTTAATATACTTTTCGATATTTTCTTTAATAAAGTATTTTAATTCAAGGTCATTTTCGCCACTACGCACGGCTGGTAACTCGCCGTGACGTGAAAAAACATATAATTTCTTTATGTCTTTTTCTAAAACTAAATATCGAATAATATCAATCGACGACAAACCAGAACCGATGATACCGATTGTACCTTTCGTATCCTCGAGTTTCACAGGAACAGGATAAGGATTGTGAATAAAGTTTTTAGTGCCTTTCAAATCATAAGGGTCACTATATTCTAGAGTACCTGGCACGAAAAATACCGTATCATATGTTCGAGTAACTCCTGCACTTTTTAGAGAGTAAGTCGTATTTTGGGGATCGTAAATGATATCATCTACAAAATCACCAAACGCATGAATATTTTTGTGGTTACTTAAAATATCTCTAAAAATATGGTGTACATACTCACCGAATAAATCACGACTTGTATGAGTACTCGGTTCTATACCTTTTGAATTCAACCATTTTGAGTAGTCATTTAAATCTTCTTTCAATGACGTTTCTTTAGTAATCGTGTTGATAAGTAAATGTTTGGAGTCGTGTTTAAACGCAAACCCGCGGCCGAGTAAGGCTTCTTTATCATATATATCAACAGAGTATTCAGTATTAAATTTTTCATGTTCAACGAGCCTACGGAGAATAGACGTCCCTCCGATACCGGCCCCAATAATTGCAATTCTTTTTTTCATAAAACGGTCACCTCAGCTTTTATGGTTACTATACCCTAAAATTTAAACAAAATAAGCCAGAGCAAAACACACTCTGGCTGATCAAATTATTTTTTCAAGAACAGGGCACCTACGGTGAGGGCTGCTGCACCTGCAAAACCTAAATATTTAATTGTATTGTTAGAAGAAGGCGCTTCTTTAGGATAATTGCGTTCTTCTTCAAGAACTTCAGATACTGTTTGAACAGGATCAATGACACCTTGTTCTTCTTTTAACTGAGATAATGGTGTACCAAACCCTTTTACGAATTTCAGTAGGTAATTTAATCCATCAATAAACTCTTTACTCGTTAACGTCTTAAATATACCAAGGATACCACCTTCACCGGGTTCATTAGAAAAACCTTTATTGACTTTAAGAATCACTGGTTCTATGTCATCAAAGTCAAACTTTCCAAGGCCTTCAACAAGGAGTAGTGCATTACGAATTGACTTATCTGTATCCGTTTCGACAAGTGCTTTTAACACGCGATTCAAGACTTGGTCACTTTGCGCGAGCCCTGCATTTGCTAAGTTAAATACCTCGTGTTCTTCTAATTGGTCAAGTAATCTAAACAAGTTCTTCAACGTGTCTTTGTGCGCAATCAATTGATCTTCAAGTTCACGTAACTCTTTTCTACGAACTTCTTCAGGGTCAATTTCCATGCGTCTAATCTTAGTCGTTGCTTTTGCCATTACTTGTCACCTCTTTTTTGTTTAACTATATCTCCTGGGAACACATAATCCTCACGTGCCCATTTCGCTTCAACGTTTACGCCCATTTGTGGTACAGGTGTACCATAACGGAAGTTATGCGCTGGAAGTGGTGACTTACCACCGCGTTCTAGAACGATCATCTTCGCTTTTGTTTCTTTGTAAGCTGGCGTTGACGTGTCTTTATCGGCAATTGAACTTGAGAGTAAGTTAATTGCAGCGTCACCTGAGTCGTTCATTGGTAAGTATACTTCTTTACCATAGACGCGATCAGTGACAACTGTGCGTACTTCAACTTTACCGTAAGGTGATTGAAGTCTGACGAGTGTACCGTCTTTAAGCTTTCGTTCTTCAGCAAGTTCTTGTGATACTTCTAAGAATGCCTCAGGAGTTTCACGTGTAAGTCCTTTTGATTTATAAGTCATGTTACCCTCGTGGAAGTGCTCTAAGAGACGTCCGTTGTTCACGTGAATATCATACTCTTCACCATATTCAGTTGGTTCAGTCCAGTCAACAGTGTAGAAGCGTGCTTTCTTATCCTCAAATGGGAAACCATCTGTGAATAATAGTGGGCTATCTGTACCGTCTTCATGTACAGGCCATTGTAAGCTGTTATATCCTTCAAGTCTGTCATAACTCACGCCTGCGTAAAGTGGAGTTAAGTCAGCCACTTCATCCATGATTTCGCTTGGGTGCGTGTAGTTCCAGTTTGCGCCCATTAAGTTCGCAATTTCTTGAATGATGACCCAGTCTGGTTTTGTACCTTCTAAAGGTTCCATTACTTGGTAAAGTCTTTGGATACGACGCTCAGTGTTTGTGAATGTACCTGTTTTCTCGAAGCTTGGTGCTGCAGGTAATACAACATCAGCATATTCACATGTTTTCGAGAAGAAAATGTCTTGAACAACCATGAATTTCAGTTTTTCGAATCCTTCACGTACATAGTTCACGTTCGAGTCTACGATACCCATGTCTTCACCTTTTAGATAAAGAACATCCAATTCACCTGCGTGCATTGCATCTACCATTTCGTGGTTATTTTGTCCTTTTTTAGGATTCAGTTCAGTACCCCAGTACTTTTCAAACTTCGCACGTGTCTCATCGTCAGCTACGAATTGGTATCCAGTAAATCTATCTGGCATACTACCCATATCAGAAGCCCCTTGTACGTTGTTGTGTCCACGTAATGGATACGATCCAGCGTTAGGTTTCATGTAGTTACCAGTCGCAAGAAGCAGGTTAGAAATAGCTGTAGATGAATCAGAACCACCGCGTTGTTGCGTAATCCCCATCGCCCACATGATGACTGTAGACTCAGCTTCTTTAATCATAGTTGCTACTTGGATCATTTCTTCTTTAGATAGACCAGTATGTTTTTCAGCATAGTCTAATGTATATTTCTCTAGACCTTTAACAAAGGCATCAAAGTTATTTACATGTTTTTCAATGAATGCTTTGTCGTGCCAGTCGTTATCGATAATGTATTTTGTTACTGCGTTTAACCAAACAAGGTCAGAACTTGGATTTGGACGAATGAACAAGTCTGCACGATCTGCTAATTCGTGTTTACGTAAGTCAGAAACGATAACTTTAGAACCACGTAACTTCTGAGCACTCTTCACGCGAGTTGCGATTACAGGGTGTGCTTCAGCTGTGTTTGTACCAATACCGATAATCAGCTCTGCGTTCGCAATGTCAGTGATAGAACCAGAGTCACCACCGTAACCAACTGTTCTCCAAAGTCCCATAGTTGCAGGAGACTGACAGTATCTAGAACAGTTATCTACGTTGTTAGTACCAACAACCGCACGTGCCAACTTCTGCATTAAGAATGACTCTTCATTTGTACATTTCGATGAAGAAATGAATGCAAGACGATCTGCACCGCGTTTTTCTTTCGTTTCATTGAACTTTCTAACGATCAGTTCGTACGCTTCTTCCCATGTAGATTCTCTAAACTCGTTACCTTCACGAATTAATGGTTTAGTTAAGCGATCTCCAGAGTTAACGAAGTCCCAACCGAACTTACCTTTAACACATGTAGAGATTTGGTTAGCAGGCGCATCAGAGCTTGGCTCGACTTTAAGAACATCACGGCCTTTTGTCCATACGTCGAATGAACATCCGACACCACAATATGTACATACCGTTTTTGTTTTCTTGATGCGATCTTCGCGCATTTCAGCCTCAACGTCAGAAATCGCCATTAATGGCGTATATCCTGTTTCAACAGATTTAGTTAATTCAACAGCAGGGCGGAAAGCATCTCTTAACATACCAGTTAAGAAACCAGCTTCACCTTCCATGTTTACTTCCATCATTGCGTTACATGGACAAACAGTAGAACAGTGACCACAGTTAACACAAGAAGACTCGTCGATTAGAGTAGACCCGTCGCCATCCCAAATGACACGTGGACGCTCTAAAGTCCAGTCAATTAATAACGTTTCGTTCACTTGTACGTTTTGACACGCTTGAACACAGCGACCACAAAGAATACATTGGTCTGGATCATAACGGTAGAACGTACCACGGTTAACAGGCGCCCCCTTCGGCGTTTGAGCCGTCGCCTGATGATCGATTTGTAACTCCTTCACAGTGTTGTGAATCGTACAATTTCCGTTGTTGAAATCACAGACTGTACAATACAGTTCGTGGTTTTCTAGCACACGGTCCATAGCGATCATTTGCGCTTCGAAAACTTCGCTTCCCCCAGTTTTTACAACATCACCATCTTTGAGTGTCGTAGAACACGATCTAACGAGTTCGCCGTTAACCTCGACGATACACGCATCACATGTTTCAATGGCACCTAAGTCAGGATGGTAGCATAATGCAGGCACTTGGATCCCTTTCCATTTAAGGTAATCTAAAAGATTTCCCTTACTTGGCACTTCCATAGGCTGACCATTTAAGGTGATATTTACACTTGTTAATACATTAGACATATTTACAAGACCCCTTTCAAGAGTTCTAAAACTTCATACTTACTTATCATTATCGAGTTTTTGTGTAATAAAATCAATGGAAAGAGGATAGAATAGCATAAAAAAATGAAGCGGTTACGTAAAAGTTATAAAAATAGTCAGAAAGTTTGAACAATAAATTTAAAGGTTTTGGTATAATTAATTAAAAGAGTAGAACGATGGGGGCGGGGAAGTTGAGTATAATCGGGATCATTGTATCGATACTTGCGATATTTAGTCTCTTTGTAATAGCCGCAAGAGGCGGATTGCAAAGTGACGAAAACTCAGGAGACTTCGAACAAAACGTAGAAGAAGACGAAGACGACGTGGTGTAAAAGACAATAGGGAAGTGGCGTATGGAATTACGTTTAGAAGAAGTAATAGATAAAGACCAAAAAGCACGTATTGCGCGAGTGATACTAGAAGACTTGCCAGAATGGTTTGGTCTGCCAGAAAGTACGAAAGAATATGTCACAGAATCAAAAGAAAAGCCGTTTATTGTAGCGAAAGTGGACGATGAAGCGGCTGGGTTTATTGTGCTGACAGAAACAAGTCCAGACTGTGCAGAGATTTATGTAATGGGCGTGAGGAAGAAATACCATAGATTGGGCATTGGTCGAAAGCTCAATGAGGCGTATGAAACACTAGCGAAAGAAAACGGATATACTTATAGCCAAGTGAAGACTGTGGCGACCGGACACTATGACACATACGATCAGACCAATCAATTTTACTTAACAGTAGGCTATAAACCGCTAGAAATATTTCCGACACTATGGGATGAGTGGAACCCGTGTCAGGTGTATGTGAAGTATTTGGGGGAATAGGGAGACGACTAAAATGAGTCGTCTTTTTAAAATTGTAAAGACATCATATGATGATATGATAATTATATATATACGTAAAGTTATTCTAATTTTTAAAGGGGCATTTCAAATGAATGAATTTAATCGAAACTTACAAACATCAATAAATGTACAAAGACAAGCAAACTTAATCTGGAGTGTTGCGGATATTTTACGAGGGCTTTATAAACCACATGAGTACGGTAAAGTTATTTTACCGATGACAGTGATCAAACGCTTGCATGATACATTAAAGCCAACTCGTGATGCTGTATTAGATGTCGCAAAGAAAACAGAAAATATGAATGATACTATGCGTAACAGAATGCTAACAAAAGCATCTGGCTACTCTTTCTACAACACAAACCTTTATACATTTGAAACATTACTCGCAGATCCAGCAAATATTGAAACAAATTTTAGAGCCTATTTAAATGGCTTTTCAGAAAATATGCAGGATATTCTAGCTAACTTTAAATTCGATATAGAGATTAGTAATTTAGCAGAAAACGATCGACTCTTTTATGTCATTCAAGAATTTAGTAAAAAAGAAGTTGATCTAGGACCAGATAAAATGACGAGTACGGATATGGGATATGTCTTTGAAGAACTTGTAAGAAAATTCTCAGAAAGTTATAACGAGGAAGCTGGGGCACACTTTACAAGCCGAGATATTATTTATTTAATGACAGATTTATTGTTAGTTGAAGATCAGGATACTTTAACTGGAAAAGATGTGGTGAAGACAGTTTATGACCAAACGATGGGAACATCACAAATGTTGTCAGCCATGACAGAACGAATTCATGAGATGAATGAAAGTGCAGAAGTTGCAACATTTGGTCAAGAATTAAACCCTGAAACCTATGCAATCGCCAAGGCTGATACAATGATTCGTGGAGGAAATCCAGACAACATGGTCTTAGGCAGTACCTTATCCAAGGATGGCTTTGAAGGCTATACTTTTGACTACTGTATTTCTAACCCGCCATTTGGAATAGATTGGAAGGGTGACCAAAATGCTGTAAAGGCTGAACATGAACTTGGTGAAAATGGGCGATTTGGGGTTGGACTACCAAGAATTAGTGATGGGCAATTACTCTTCCAATTAAATGGTTTATCAAAATTAAAAGAAACAGGTAGAATGGCAATTATTCATAATGGTTCTGCTCTATTCTCAGGCAATCCTGGAGCTGGGGAAAGTTTAATTCGTCAATATGTCATTGAAAATGATTGGTTAGAAGCAATTGTTCAATTACCCAATGATTTATTTTATAACACAGGTATTTCAACATACATATGGATTGTTACGAAAAATAAATCTGCTGAACGTCAAGGTAAAGTGCAGCTCATTGATGCCTCGAAAATGTTTGAAAAACGCAGAAAAAACATTGGTGAAAAACGTGTCGATATTTCGGAAGAATGTCGTGACATGATTGTCAAGGCTTACGGAGAGTTTACTAATGATGAATATTACTTAGATGAACGTGTCGTTGAATCGAAAATCTTTGATAATGAAGAATTTGGTTTTACACGTGTGACTGTCGAAGGTCCGCTGAAAGATGAAAACGGAGAAATTGAACGTAAAAAGAACGGTGACCCAAAACCTGATGCGAAATTACGTGACACAGAAGACATTCCTTTAAAAGAAGATATAGATGCGTATTTTGAGAGAGAAGTATTACCATTCAACCCAGATGCATGGATGGATCGAAAAAAGGACAAAATTGGCTATGAAATTCCCTTTACGAGACTTTTCTATAAGTACACAGCACCAGAACCATCAGAAGTTATTGCTGAACGCATCAAAAAATTAGAGGAATCAATTGTCGCAAACTTCCAAGCACTATCAGGGAAGGATGTGGAAAACGTTGACTAGAAAAATGAAAGACAGCGGAATTGAATGGATTGGGGAAATACCTGAGGATTGGGAAATAAATAAACTTAAAAACTTTTTTTCGTTCTCAAAAGGTAAAAATGCTGCTAAATATACTAAAGAATATGTTAATGAAAAAGGTAAGTACCCAGTTTATAGTGGGCAAACTTTAAATGAAGGGATTTTGGGATATGTAGATCAATATGAGTATGATATAGATGAATGCCTTTTTACTACTACGGTAGGGGCAAAGGTGATGACATTAAATATATTAAAAGGAAAATTTACATTATCACAAAACTGTCTGATTATGAATAAAAAAAAGGATTTAAATATTAATTTCTTTTATTTTTTAATACAGGGATTATTTGATTATGAAAAATCAAGAATACCTTCGTTTATGCAACCATCTTTGAGAATTGAAGATTTAAATTCGTATAAAATAATACTTCCAAGTAATAAAGAACAAAATCTAGTAGTTAATTTATTAGAGAAAAAAGCAAATAAAATTGACAATATTATTTATAATACTCAACAATCCATCGAAGAACTAAAAAAATACAAACAATCACTTATCACAGAAGCAGTGACAAAAGGGTTAGACCCAAATGTGGAAATGAAAGATAGTGGGATTGAGTGGATTGGAAAAATACCAAAACATTGGTCAATTAATCGTATTAAAAATAAATTTACTTTGAATAAAGGATTAACGATTACAAAAAGTGATTTAAAAGATAAAGGCATTCCTGTAATTAATTATGGTGAAATACATTCAAAGTATGGATTCAGATTTGATACCAAAATACATACGGTAAAAAATGTAGATGAAGAATATTTAATCAAAAATGAGAACTCACTAATAGAAAAAGGTGATTTTATTTTTGCTGATACATCTGAAGATTTGGATGGATCGGGGAATTTTACTTGTTACATTGGAGATGCTCAATGCTTTGCAGGTTCGCATACAGTCGTATTAAAACCAAGAAAAAATATAAACCATTTATATTATTCATACTTGTTCGAATCACTAGCATTCAGAGCGCAGATACAAAAAAAAGTACAAGGAATAAAAGTGTTTAGTATTACACAAGGAATTTTGAAACCTTTAACATTAATTATACCTACTGAACATGAACAACAACAAATCGTCTCTTACCTAGACGAACAAACGTCTCGTATCGACAAGCTGATCGCTGATAAAACAAAAGTAATTGAAGAACTTGAAAGCTATAAAAAGTCTTTAATCTATGAATATGTAACAGGGAAAAAGGAAGTGTAAGGGAGGTAAGTATCATGCTAGAGAAAAAGGAAATTCGCTTTGAGCAAGATATTGAAACTGTGTTAACGAATGTAGGCGGTTGGCAGTCTGTGTCTTTTGCCGATACTAACTATGATCCTTCTATTGGAATGGATGCTAGTGTTTTGATTGATTTCATTCAAGAAACCCAACCACGTGCTTGGAAGCGGTATGTTTCTATTTATAAGGAAGCTGCGGAAGACCGTTTTGTAAGGCGTTTTAATGAAGAAGTAACAACACATGGTCTACTACACGTTCTACGCAAGGGAATTCGTGACCGTGGTGTTCATTTCCGTGTCATTTATTTCCGTCCCGTTTCTTCCATCAGTTACGATAACTTGAAATTATATGAAGCGAATCGTTTTCACTGTATTCGTCAATTTTATTATAGTGCAAACAATCGTAACTCGATTGACATGGTACTCGTCGTAAATGGGATACCACTTGTTGCCTTAGAGCTTAAAAACCAATATACAGGTCAAAATGTCCAACATGCAAAACTGCAATTTGAACAAAATCGTGACCCAAGAGAACTTGTTTTTCAGTTTAATACACGTTTTCTCGTATATTTTGCGGTAGATCATTACGATGTCTACATGACAACGAAACTAGCTAGAAATAAGACATATTTTCTTCCATTTAATCAAGGGTCAAACGGTCCTGGGAATGTTGGTGGTGCAGGAAATCCAGCTAATCCTGAAGGGTATCCAACTGCTTATTTATGGGAAGAAGTCTTAAAGCGCAATCAACTCATGGATATTATTGAACGGTTTATGAACCTAGAAGTGAAGAAGAATATTCTTATCTTCCCGCGTTATCACCAGCTAGATGTCGTGAAAAAGTTAGTTGCAGATACGAAGGAATATGGCTCTGGAAAAAATTATTTAATTCAACATTCAGCAGGGTCAGGAAAATCTAATAGTATCGCCTGGCTAGCTTATCATTTGGCTTCTTTACATAATCAAGAGGATGAGCCAATCTATAGCTCTATCATTATCGTGACAGACCGAACTGTCTTAGATAGGCAGTTGCAAGATACATTACTCAGTTTTGAACATACGACTGGTCAAGTTGAAACAATCGGTGATAATAAAACGTCCCAACATTTAAAAGATGCTATAAATGATAGAAAAAAGATTATCATTACAACCTTGCAAAAATTTCCTGTCATATACGAAGAGATAGATAGTGTAGCGGGAAGAAATTTTGCCATCATTATTGATGAAGCACATTCCTCTCAAACTGGTTCAAGTGCGCAAAAGTTAAAGCAAGCTTTAGCAGATAAGGAGGCATCCTTAAAGGAATATCAAGAAATTGAAGAAGCAATCGAAAACCAATCTTTAGATGATCAAGATCAACTTGTGAAAACACTACTTTCGCAAGGTCAGCATAACAATTTGAGTTTCTTTGCCTTTACAGCTACACCGAAAGAAAAAACGATTGAAATGTTTGGGGCAAGGCAAAAAGATGGTAGCTATCGACCTTTTCATATTTACTCAATGCGTCAAGCGATAGAAGAAGGGTTTATTTTAGATGTCTTAAACAACTATATGACCTATAAGGCGTCATATCGTATAGCAAAAGAAATAGAAGAAAATCCTGAATTACCAAAAACAGAGGCTGTCCGGGCGATTGCTAGATATCAGTCCTTCCATCCATGGGTATTAAGGCAGAAAACAGAAATTATCATTGAACAGTTTAGAGAAGTAACTAAAAAAGCGATAAATGGACGAGCAAAAGCAATGATAGTCACATCATCTAGATTACATGCGGTCCGCTATATGAAGGAATTTAAGCAATATATTGAAGAAAAAGGTTATGATGATTTAGATGTACTTGTCGCATTTTCTGGAATAGTAAATGATGATGGTGAAGAGTATACAGAACCAAAACTTAACATCACAAAGTCTGGAGAACGAATTCAAGAAAATCAATTGAAAGATACTTTCCATAGCGATGATTTTAATTTACTGATCGTTGCAGAGAAATATCAAACAGGCTTTGATGAACCATTACTCCACACGATGTTTGTCGATAAGAAATTACGTGGTGTGAAAGCAGTACAAACTTTATCGCGCTTAAATAGAACCATGCCAGGCAAAAAAGATACTTTTGTTTTAGACTTTGTCAATACAGAGGAAGAAATATTTGAAGCTTTCCAGCCTTTTTATGAAGCGACATCATTAAAAGAGGAAATTAATATTAACCTTATTTACGATACGCAGAGTAAATTAAGAAAGTTTTATGTTTTTAATGATGACGACATTAAACAAGTAATGAAAATAAATGAACAAGCGGGTAATAAACAAGACGAACGATTACTTGGCAGATTATCCAGCTTATTCAAACCAATACTGGGTCGTTATGAGGAACTAGAAGAAGATGTGCAATATGATTTTAGGGTGACATTACGTAATTTTAATAAGTGGTATAACTACATTGCACAAATTGACCGAACTTTTGATAAAGATTTACTAGAGGAAAGTATCTTTACAGGTTTCTTACTTAAGTTTATTCCCAAGAAAAAGCGTGAAAAGATAAGTATTGATGATAAAGTAAAATTAGAATATTACAAATTACAAGAAGACTTTCAGGGAGAAATAACGCTTATAGCAGAAGATGATGGAAGCGGTGAGTTAGCACATCCAGCAAGTATCGATGCAAGTGTAAAACCTGTTGAAGAACATGATTCCTTAGAAGAAATAATTAAACGAGTAAATGAACGATTTCCTGAAGGGTTTACAGAAGCTGATCGCGTTTTAATTGAAACTATGCATCATAGTTTGAGAAAAAATGCTGATGCTAAGTTGGTAAATATGGCAAGAAACAATAGTAGTGAAATGTTTGAGAGAAACTTGTTCAAGGAACAATATGAAAACTTTATTGTACAGCAATTTGAAAACAATCAACTAGCGTACAAAAAACTTTTTGATGCAGATCAGTCATATTATAATACTGTTTACTCGTTGATTGCTAAAGATATGTACAAATGGTTGAGATCACAGGAAGTAGAAAAACATGGTTAAGTTGATGAAACATTTAATTTTATTTATAAAACAATAATAAAATTAGGGGATATTGATTTGAAAGTTAATAATTATATCGAAAAGATAAACAGTGAGTTAAAACCTAATCAAAATATAGAGTACGAGAGTCTTTATAGCTCATTTAAGAATGTGAAATTACAAGAAATATTTTCAACTCTTCATCATTTATTAATTAGCAATTATAAAAAAATGAATACTCGTTTACCTACTGGAGATAAGACAGAATATTTCTGGGCAGAAAGTAGTCGTGAATTAATACTTGCTATCGAAACTATTCAAGGATTAGAAAGAGCACTAAGTAATAGTTTGTATAACTTCAATGTTGAAGCATACTATAATAGAATTAATAAAGAAGTTTTAGAGTTTTTATCACCCTCAATGGGTAGTATAATTCCAAGAAATATGGATAAAATTGAAATAATTGATGCAAAATCAATTTTTAAATTGCAAGATTCTGTTGAATTAAGATCAGAACTAAGCTCTGTTAATGTGCAGTTAAAGAAAATAGGAAGTGGATCTTATGCAACAGTTTTAAAATATAAAGATCCACTCTACGAAAAGAATTTTGTTGTAAAAAGAGCAAAGTCTAATCTTAATGAAAAAGAAATTGCAAGATTTGTTCTTGAGTTTGAAACGATGAGACAATTGAAGTCACCATATATTGTTGAAGTTTATAGATACAATCATGATAAAAATGAGTACTATATGGAATATATGGATACGACTTTGAATGATTATATCAATAAAAATAACACTAAGTTAAGTTTAAATATAAGAAAAAATATTGTCAGACAAACATTGAGAGCATTCGAATACATTTATTCAAAAGGTTTTTTACACAGAGATATTAGTCCAAAAAATATATTGATAAAAAAATATGATGATGTGAATGTGGTAAAAATATCTGATTTTGGATTAGTAAAGATTCCTGACAGTGAACTTACAAGTTGGAACACAGATTTCAAGGGATACTTTAATGACCATTCTCTACAAACAGAGGGATTTAATAATTATACTATCCAACATGAAACTTTTGCTTTAACCAGAGTTATATTATTCGTGATGACGGGTAGAGTTAATATTAATAATATTGATAATGAAGATTTAAAATCTTTAGTGGAGAAGGGTTTAAATCAAGATAAAGGAAAAAGATTTCAATCAATAGAAGAATTAACTCGATTTTTCAACAGTCTTTCTTTTGATGAATAATTATAATTTATAGGAGAGAAAAAATGGGTCCGTCATTGCAAATGTTGAAAAATAAAGTTGATGAAATTTCATTTCACGAATATTTTGTACGAATTGAATTTGGTGATGGTCGATATATATTTGGAGCAATACAAAAAGATAAAAGTAAAATCGATCTATTTGCAATAAACTCAATCTACGAAACTATAGTTGACTTAAATAATAAAATTATTTATTCGTTTGAAAAAGCTGTAGAATGCAATCCTTCAGAGAGTTTAAATGGCTATGACCCTTTTAGAAAGCCAATAGGAAATGAACTAACAGCACTTTATTATATTGAAAATATGGTTTTTAGAACTAGTGTATTATGGGATTTACTTGCTCAAATGTGTAATGTTTTTTGGCAAAAAGAGAAAGATCCACATAATATTTTCGTGGAAAGTTTTTTTCATGATTGTTCGCAAGGAAAAAATGCTCAACAGCTTGCCAAAGATATATATAATTATTTCTCTGAGGAAGATAAAGTCAAAGGTGATTTGGAAAACTGGTATGGGAATTTTGATTATGTAAAAGAATATCGTAATAAAATGACACACAGGAATTCGCCTAACATTACTGCTATATCTAACTTCGATACATATTTAAGACCACCTCCAATTTTTGTATTGAAAAGAGCTACAGAGGATTATTTAAAAGCAATTTCATTTATAAAAAGTATTTTAATTGAAATTGAAAACAAAATATTGGAGCAAAATTAATTCAAGAGCTACAATTTTTTAAGTAGCTCTTTTTCTTACCTAAAACACCGCTTCAACAACAACGCCCAGCAGCGCCCCAACTACCACTACCGTCCACGGTGGTAGTTTCAACATGGCGATCATTATAAACAGCACGACTGCTATAGCCGCTTCAATCCATCCGATTACCGACGTCGTTACAATCGGCGTCATCCACGTCGACACGAGTATGCCCACAACTGCGGCATTGATTCCCGCCACTGCTGTACCTAATTTTTCATTCTTCATCACTTCTTGCCAAAATGGTAACATGCCGATGATGAGTAGAAATGCTGGCAGGAATATCGTGAATGTTGCAAATAGTCCGCCTGGTATGCCTGCGATTTCCGCGCCTATAAAGGATGCGAATGTAAATAAGGGGCCGGGTACTGCTTGTGTTGCACCGTATCCTGCCAAGAACGTCGCCTCGTCTAAGTATGTCGGTACGAGTTCTGCTTCTAAGAGTGGTAAGACGACGTGTCCGCCTCCGAATACTAAAGATCCCGCTCTATAAAACGCGTCCATCATCTGAACGTATATATTTTCACTCAGTCTCGCAAGTATCGGTGTTAGTACAAAGAGTGCTCCAAATAACGTGAGCGAAATTATACCTGTATTCTTCGTCACATAGTGTGTCACTTTTGTTTGTTTTGTTTCTTTTTTAGGGTTGAGCAAGATAAACCCAAGTAATGCGCCCAGCAGTATCACAGCTATCTGAATAAACGGTGTATGTATTGTCAGTGTGAGGATAACTGCCAGTGCTGCAATCAGTATCGTCTGCCATTCTGTCGTGAAGTTTTTCGCCATCGAAATAATCGCATGCAAAACAATTGCGACCGCGACGAGCTTTAGTCCTGTAATTAGTCCGTCTAATTGTGACGTTCCGGTTAATAGTGACTGAAATACGATCAGAATAATAACTGACGGCATCGTAAATCCTAGGAAGCTTGTGAGGCCACCGAGTATGCCAGCGCGTCTCACGCCAATTCCAATGCCTACCTGAGAACTTGCAGGTCCGGGTAGGAATTGTGAGAGCGATACGAGTTCTATGTATTCTTTTTCAGACATCCATTTGAGCCGTTTCACATATTCTGTGTGAAAATAGCCTAAGTGTGCAACAGGCCCACCAAATGACGTGAGACCGAGTTTTAATGACACTAAAAATAGATGTATTAATGATTTCATAACCGTTACCTCCATTACATGATTCACTCTATCTTACAACATAGTAAGTATTAGTTTTATTAGATTTACACATTCTTTACAAATCTATTTAGTCACTCTTTTTGTTACAATATAAGGTAACACACTTTATGGAGAGGTTCATATGAGAATAGGCGTCATCTCTGACTTACATATCGATCGATATAATACGGAAGAAATAAAACCAAAGGATTTTTCTTTAACACTTGCAAATGAGGTGGCACGTCAGTCCATTGAGCTTTTAATTATTGCAGGGGATATCGCAAATGACCACCATAAAGCGCACCGCTTCATTCAAGAAGTGGAACAGCTGACTAATATTCGTGTTTTATTTGTACCAGGGAATCATGATTTCTGGAACTCGAGCAAGGATGCGAAGACAACGTGGGAAATCTACCGTTTCTTCAAGATGCAGCAGGAGTCTCTGATTGGTAACCCGTACATCATTAACGAGAAGTGGGCGATTGTCGGTAGTCCAGCTTGGTATGATTATACTTTCGCAAGTGATCGTTTTTCTTACGACGATCTGAAAAAGCGCGAGTTTAGTGGAGGTACGTGGCAAGATAAGGTGAGAATTAACTGGCAGAAGTCTGACCAAGAGATGTCAGAGTACTTCCGTGATGAGGCGAGCCGTGATTTTGAAAAAGTTAAAGATAAAAACATCATCCTCGTTACGCACGTACCGACACATAAAGCGTTTCGTGTCCCTATGCCGCACCGAATCTTCGACTACTACAATGCTTTTATTGGTACCTCGGACTTTAACGATTTTTATGATGAACACAATATTCGCTATAGTATAATGGGGCACATTCATTTTAGACATGAGGTTGTAGAAAATGGGGTCAACTATATCTGTGCGTGTCTCGGGTATAGACGTGAGTGGCGAACAAATAATTTACAGCATGAAATTAGGAATACATTAAAGGTAATAGAAATTGGAGATGAGTAAATGGTATTTGATGAATTTTTAAACAAGATCGATGAAGCGGATAAGCGTGCGCAAGTCGGGCAGATTTTAGAGTTTATTCACGAGGCATTTCCTGAACTTGAACGTGAAGTGAAGTGGAATCAGCCGTTCTTTTTAAATGAAGGGACATTTATTATTGCTTTAAGTGTGGCGAAACATCACATGTCGATCGCGCCCGAAGAGGTGACGATGGAGAAATTCTCGGACCGCATTGACGCTGCTGGCTACGATAAGACTAAAGGGTTATTTAAAATTAAGTTTAGTGACAAGGTCGACTGGGAGCTTTTAAAAGATATGATCGCGTTTAATATTGAAGATAAAAAAGGCTATAAAAAATTGTGGCGTTAAAATGGTTAGTGCAACAATTTTAGGGTATATTTAATTTATAGATTTATTTATTTAATTAAAGAGGAGTGCTCGTAATGAAGTTTATTAAACTCACGCTACTCGCTATTGTAAGTATGTTCGTGCTTGCGGCTTGTGGTGGTAAAGAAACAACAGAGAAATATACTGGAGATGTTCAAGGGTTAGATACGACAATTGAAATCACTGCAGATGGTGACGACGTGTCAAAAGAAAAACTCACTCAAACAGGAAAGTTAGACGCATGGGGCTTCTCTTCTAAAGAACAAGCTGAAGAAGCATTTAAGCAACAAGAAGAAATTGACAAAGAAACGTACAAAGACATCCCAGACGGTGCAATCGAAACAACATACACTGTAGACGGTGAAACAGCGACGATGGAAACAACGTTCAATTACACGAAAGATAATATTAAAGCTTTAATTGATGCGGGATTATTAGATTCTGAAGGTAACGAAAAAGCAGATCGCGTTTCTAAAGAGAAAACAGTAAAAGGATATGAAAATCTCGGCTTAACTAAAGAAGGCGAATAATTCATAAATTAAACATCGTGGTAGATGATTTTTATCATTCTTTACGATGTTTTTTAATTTGGTTAGGTTAATATTTATAGGGTATTTGGATATAAAAGGAGTGGGACGGTTGAAATACATAAGATTAATAATGATCTCGTTTTTAGGTATGATTGTGCTTGCAGCATGTGGCAGCAAGACGGAAGAAACTGTTACATATACGGGTGACATGAACGGATTTGACACGACTGTTGAGATGACAGCGAAGGGTGACGACGTGGTACGCGAGAAAATTGTGCAGGTCGTTGACTTTAAGACTGCGGGATTTAACAGTAAAGAAGAAGTAGATGAGTGGTTAGTTCAGCAGAAAGAGTATAACAAAAATGCGCTCGCTGACTTGCCTGAAGACACAGTGACGATTGATTATAAGATAGATGATAAAAACATCACAATCATCACGCACACAAACTACGAAGATGTAGATATTCAAAAACTGATTGATGCTGGCTTCATTAAGACAGACGGCGACAAGGACGCGAAGCATATCTCTAAAGAGAAAACAGAAGCCAACTACAAGAACATGGGATTAACGAAGAGTGAGTAGAAAGTCTTTTGCACTTTGAGATGCAAAGTAAAAAGCGATTTACGATTAAAAAGAAACACGCGAGCCCAAAGGTTTGCGTGTTTTCATCTTTTTATTTGACTTTAATTTCTTCGTATTTCTTGAACCATTCGGGAAATGTCTTCTTAAAGTTAACGGGTTTAAATCCACCTTCTGGTAGTTTCTTTCCTACAATGCACGTGACTGTGCCTTCTGAACACACGTCGCGATTCTGATTCACAATCTCAAATCCATATTCCACACGGATCCCCGTATTCTTACTCACCCACGTTCTCACAAACGCACGGTCCCCATACTGAATCGGCGTCTTGTATGTAATATTCACGTTATGAATCGGCGCGACAAATCCAGATTTTTCCATCTCTACATAGCTAAATCCAATGTCTTCAATCAGCTGAATACGCCCGAGTTCTAACCACTTCACATAGTTTCCGTGGTACATCACACCCATCATGTCGGTATCTGCATATAACAGCTGAATTTCAGTTTCTGCAATATAATGACTCACTTTAATACACCCTCTCAATGATACGTTTCATTGTACCATTAATGAATTTGAAGATAAAAACAATTATAATGAAAGTTAAGTATATTCTGTTAAAAGTGGGTGGCAATTATGTCTACAGGCATTATTAAAGAAATTTTTACAGGTAAAGTCACGACATACGGAGATAATCGTGAAGAGAATAAGTTTGACCAAGAGTGGGAGACGGCAGCATTTAAAACTCCAATCACTGAAAGTATTTTTTTAGATACGCTCGGTTTGAAAGGCGACGAACAGGCAGATAAAAAACATCATGGTGGTGTGGACAAAGCGCTCTTTGTATATGCAAGAAAGCATTATGAAGACTGGAATGTCGAGCTCGGAAAAGAGGTTAAACCGGGAGCGAACGGTGAAAACATCTCAGTCGTTGGAATGGATGAGTCTCTCGTATGCATCGGAGACGTGTATATGCTTGGGAAAGCGCAGATTGAAATTACACAACCGCGTCGTCCGTGCTGGAAACCGGCACGCCGATTACGTGATGTTGAATTCGCGAAAAAGGTTGAGGCAACAGGTCGCACAGGCTGGTACTTTAAGGTTCTCGTTCCTGGTGAGATAAAGCCAGGGGATACGTTTATATTGTTAGAAAGAAAATATCCGAACTGGACGATTGAAAAAATCAATGACGTGCTGTACAAATACACGGATAATATTGGTCTCATGGAGAGCTTATGTGACGTGGAGATCTTGCCGACGTCGTTTAGAGAGCTGTTTACGAAGCGTCTGAAAGGCGAACAAGTGGACGACACGAGACGTCATTACGGACCAAACATTTAAGAATTGAGGGAATATATTGAGAATAGATGTGAAATCACAAGCGTTTAAAATCAAACAAATGAAGCGTAACATCGAGAATTTCCTAAATAATATTAGTGAAGCAACCATGCAAGATTCCCTTAAAAAGTTGCAAGCGAAGCGTGCGGAGAATGATATCGAGGTCATTCCTGTCGACGTCTTGAATTCCGGTGATGATGACATTATTTCGAGTCTTCGTCAGAATAACATTTTTAATATCGGAGACTTGAAGCGCTATGACGCGAAGTCTCTTGGTGTTGTGCTAAATAATTTTACGCCTGAAGCGGTAGAAAAAGTGATACAAGATAAAGACATCTTAATGCGCGATATTACGGTCAACACATTTCCTAAGATTGACCCGGATCGCCTCAATAAAGATTCGCTTATTTTGCTGAAACATTGGTATTTTAATACGACGTATCAACGTGATGTTGAAACGTTAGAGTCTCTTACAGTGACGAGTGAGGCTGAAGCACTTCTTAACAAGATGAAGAAAAAGCGCGGGAAATTATTATCGTTATTTCAGTCTTCATCTGAAAAAGAACAAATAAATAAAGCATTCACTGAGTTTGAACAGATTGAACCTGAATTAAACGAAATTAAGAAACTGGTCGATAAACTCCTTCCAGAATACGAAGACGACAAATACGCGAGAGACGCGTTTATTAATGACAGCGCGGCGTTTTACGCGTACATAGAATCCAGAACGGGTGTTGCGCCAACCACGCATTCTGGAGATTTACCAGCGATTTTAGTCGAAGAGATTCAAAATATGGAACTTGATGTTTCGGGACTCACTGGAGGGACTCTGCGTCCGTACCAGTTATTTGGAACGAAATATGCAGTGTACAACAAGCGCACGTTGATTGGTGACGAGATGGGGCTTGGTAAAACGATCCAAGCGCTCGGTGTCATCACGCATTTATTTACTGAGCAGAAGACGCGCGCATTTGTCATCTGTCCGAAAAGTGTCATGGCGAACTGGGCACATGAAATTGAAAAGTGGACGGGAATTCCTGTGAAGATTTTTCATGGCGCAAAGAGGGATGAAGCATATAAAGAGTGGTTAGAGACACCAAGTATACTAATCACAAACCCAGAACACACAAAAAACTTAGATATCGATGCGCTCGATTATGTGGATTGCTTAATTATTGATGAAGCACATTTAATCAAGAATCCGAAGACGCAGCGTACCCAAAATGCGATAGCGATAGCGGCAAAAAGTGAGTACGTCATGATGATGACGGGGACACCAATTGAAAACAATGTGAACGAAATGAAGCATCTTATTGGAATCTTACAGCCCCACATCGTTGAAGAGATGGAGCGTCATCCGCGCATGAATGAACCGGAAGCATTCAAGACGCTCGTGTCACCGGCATATCTTCGCCGTAAACGTATTGATGTATTAAAAGAATTACCGGAAATTGACTTCATAGAGAAGTTCTCAGAGATGAGTGGCAAAGAGCGTGATTACTATAATGAAGGCGTTCGTGAGGGACTGTCTGGTCTCATGAAGATGAGACGCGCAGCTTTCACTGGAAACTCGATTGACGACTCTGAGAAACTCGCAAATATCATGGAAATCTGTACAGAGGCGAAAGAAAACGGACATAAGGTGTTAATCTTCAGCTTCTTTAAAGATAATTTGAATCTGATACATGAAACGCTTGGTGCACAAAGTGCGGGGATTATTTCAGGAGACGTTGGGATGGATGAACGTCAAGGGATGATCGATGAGTTCACGGCGCGAGAAGCAGGTGCGACGTTGATTGGTCAGATTGACGCGGCAGGCGTTGGATTAAACATCCAAGCTGCAAATATCGTAATTCTGTGCGAGCCCCAGTGGAAACCGTCAACAGAACTACAAGCCATTGGACGCGCGTACAGAATGGGACAGACGAGAAACGTCATTGTGTACAGGCTTTTATCTGAAAAAAGTATTGATGAAGCTATCACACAAGTTAGAGATGAGAAGCTGAAATCATTTAACCTGTACGCCAACGACTCGAGTGTAGCAGACGTCTTCAAGGCGCAAGAAGTAGAAATCAATGAAGCGGAAGTTCAAAAAGAAGCGTTTGAGATCGAACGCAAACGATTAGAAGAAGCGAAAGTATAACGTATAAGTTATATGTTAGTTTGAATATGAGGAATGAACACTTTTATTCATTCCTTTTTATTTTGTGTTGAATTTTCTAAAGTAAACGATAACTGCTGCAATTTGAAGTATGATAATTAAAACAGTGAGGCTAAACAGAACAGTGTTGTTTGTGAAAATAGACTCATCCATCAGTTCGCCTGACGTGAAGTTCAGAAGAATACAAATGATTGTGTACGGTAAAGAAGCAAGCAACACAGTTTTGGACTTGTTTTTATCTTTAGACTTTAGAATTCCCAAAACAGTAACGATTTGAACAAGTGCAACGATGAGGAAAATGAGAGTAAAAATTGTTAATGTCAGCATGAGGTGTGACTCCAGACTTTTTGATTTTAATTTAATTATAATGTGTAAATTTAATTGTTCAAAAGATAACCTTATGTTTAAAACTCTAGTTTACAAATAAATTGGTTTTATCTTTAAAGTAGGCGTGTATTGTCCTCTAGTTTACAAATAAATTGGTTTTATCTTTAAAGCAGGCGTGTATTGTCCTCTAGTTTACAAATAAACTGTTTTTATCTTTAAAGTAGGCGTGTATTGTCCTCTAGTTTACAAATAAACTGTTTTTATCTTTAAAGTAGGCGTGTATTTTCTTCTAGTTTACAAATAAACTGTTTTTATCTTTAAAGTAGGCGTGTATTTTCTTCTAGTTTACAAATAAACTGTTTTTATCTTTAAAGCAGGCCAAGATTGTCCTCTAGTTTACAAATAAATTGATTTTATCTTTAAAGTAGGCGTGTATTGTCCTCTAGTTTACAAATAAATCGTTTTTATCTTCAATATTTGTACAAATCCATGTTCTATCAAAACTAGCTCAGCAGGGCCAATAAAATTTAATACAATCGATAAAAACCCACATCAAATCAAAAAAAGCATCCTCTCGGCTAGCCCTATCTTGAAACTAGCCAACTAGAGGATGCCTTTTCTATTTACCCAACCCAGTTCATGATTTGGTTGCATTTATCGACTTCTTTTCCTTCAAAGATCCAGTCGATTGCTTTTCGTATGCATTTATCCCAATAGCTCCAGTTGTGCTCACCGGGTTCTCTATCATACTTGTGCGGGATGTGTTTATTTTCTAAAAATTTCATAAATGAGTCTGTACGGTCGATCAATTCGTCTTCTGTACCGCACATAAAATACAACTCTGGCAGGTTTTCGATTCCATGTGTTTGTGCTCCTTGCAATACCGTATGTCTCGTATCCATCGCAGTACCCGAAATGTCTTCAATGTCACCAAACACCGCGCGCCCATCAAAGTCATGCCAGTCGTAGTCTATAAACGACGCATCCATATCGAGTGCCGCACTCATCATTACGGCTTTCTCAAACAATTCTGGCACGTTCATCGCAAAATGGAATGCACCAAATCCCCCCATCGAGTTGCCTGCGACATAATTGTCCTCTCTTTCCCAAGACAGCGGCAACACCTGATGCGCATAGCGCCATACTTCTAACACATGGTCGTAATAACTATGCCCATATTTCATATTCTGATAAAAAGAATGATCGGCATTTGGCATCACAACAGCCAAGTTATGCGTATTTGCATACATTTCCACATTCGTATATCTAGAAAACATCGAGTCATCACTCGACAACCCGTGGAGTAACAACAATGTACGCAGCTTCTTCACCGGCTTATCTGTCTGAAACATATCTTGTTGCTCCGGCAAAATCACCTTAAACGTATGATGTTTTCCGAGCATCATTGAATGAAAGTTAATATCAAGTAAAGCCATTTAAATTTCCTCCTAATAAAAAAGTACCGCACACACTGTGCGATACTGTTCAATTAATTTACACTCTGAACGTCTTCTGGCGCATCATTATCTGACACTGTTGGATCGAGTTTACGTTCAATAATGCGAAGCGCAATATCGATAATGACCGCAATCAGTGCGATTGGTAAGGCACCAGCGATGATAAACACAGTACCATCCGTCGCGTTTGTGCCACGAATGATGATATCTGATAACGTTGGCGCACCAATGAACGAACCAATTGCTACGACACCAATCGCAACAACGAGTGCGATTCTAAGTCCACCGATAATTACAGATAAAGACAGCGGAAGCTCAATCATTCTGAGCACTTGGTTACGGGTCATACCCATTGCTTTACCGGCATCTGTAATGTTAGGGTCTACACTTTTAATACCAGAGTACGTATTTTTTAAAATAGGAAGTAGTGCATATAAGAATACTGTGAATATCACTGTATTTTGTCCAAGTCCCATGCCTAGCATTAAGATCGCAAGCATTGCGAGTGCTGGAACCGTCTGAATAATATTTGCGAGCGTGATGACTGTACCGGATAATTTTCCGTAACGTGCAATCAATATGCCAAGAGGAATACCCACAATTGCTGCGAACAGTACCCCATAAATACTCATCAGTAAGTGGTCGAAGAATAATCTCATCAGATATCCGAAGTTATCGCTGTAATATGCCGATAAGTCAGATAGTAAACTACCGAGTATCATTATTTTTCCCCCTCTTCATCAAAGTAATTATGCTCTTCTAAAAACTCTTCTGCGACAACTGCTGGTTCAATACCTTCACCGTCTGCGCGGTAGTTCAGCTGTTGCATTGTCTCTGTGGACACTTTTCCGACCAGTTTGTCTAACGCACGTTCCACTTCTGGATGTGTTTCAAGAAGCGCGTTTGTTGCGAGTGGCGATGCGTCATATGGTGGGAAGAACTGTCTGTCGTCTTCTAATACCACTAAATCATAAGCTGCAATACGCCCATCAGTCGTATACCCAAGCGCAACATCAATCGATTCTGCGTTCAATGCGTCGTACACTAAACCAATCTGCATTGGTGATACTGAATCGAATCTAAATCCATATTCTTCGATAAACCCAGGATAACCGTCACCTTTACGGTTCATCCAAGATGAGTCTACACCTAAGCGTAGATCGTCTTTATATTCTTCTAAATCAGAAATTGTTGTTAAATCATATTTTTCTGCTGTATCTCTTGTCACCATAAATGAGTAAGAGTTCGCAAAACCATATGAGTCAAAGAACTTCGTATCGAATCGTTCTTCAAATCCTTTTTGTGTCAGTTCAAGTGCTTCTTTCGGATCTTTCACAGGGTCATCACCAAGTGCGCCTGTTAAATCTGTACCTGTATAACGCACACCAGAAATTTGCGCATCACCGTTTTCAATGGCGTTATGTTGAATGGTACTTGAACCTAAGTTGTTAATTAATGTTGGCTTTAATTTTCCATCTGTTTCATGTTCAATCATGAGACGCACCATATGCGACATGATTTGAGACTCACTCGTTGCAAGTGCTGTGATTTTTATTGAATCTTTGTCACTACCACTAAGTCCAGGCAATGTACACCCAGATAGTATTGTAAGACTAGCGACTACAACGAGTAAAAGTTTACTTAATCGTTTCATAATTGCCTCCTATCTGGAAATGTTTATTCCTTTTGGTACTGCGTAACGTTCCACAAGACCAAGTATTTTATCAGTAAGTAGTGCAAGCACAGTCACTGCAACTGTACCAACGATAATCATTACAGGGTCATAGAGGTTTAAACCGTTGAAGATAAAGTCCCCAAGACCGCCTGCACCGATGTAGCTGGCGATTGTTGCCCACGAAATGACGTACACACTCGCAAGTCTGATTCCACTTAAAATCAGGGGAGAAGCAAGTGGTAACTCCACCTGAGACATCAGTTGTAAGCGCGTCATCCCCATGGAAAGTGCTGCTTCTTTTGCGTTCGGGTCAGTGTTTCGTACACCAATAATCGTATTGTTTAAAATCGGTAATAAAATGTACATCGATAGTGCGATAATCGCAGGAATCTTACCGATACCAAATAGCGGGATCATCAATGCGAGCACTGCGAGTGTCGGAATCGTCTGTAAGACTCCGGCAACCGTTAGAATCCAGTTACCGAGTTTATTTGTACGAGCAAGTAACATTCCTAAAGGAACGGCAATCACGACACCAATGAGTAGAGCGATTGCTGAGATATAGAAATGCTCCCATGTTTTTTGTAGGAGTTCGAACCCGTAGTTACTGAAGAATTCACTCATGCTTCATCAACTCCAGCAGGCGTCTCGCCCCAAATTGAATCGTACACGATGTCTACCAAGTTTGAGCGTGTAATGAGCCCAAGTAGGATATTGTTTTCATCGACTACAGGAATGTTTCTAAGATTACGTTTTAGAATTGTACGTACTGAGTCTTGTAGTTTGTCATGAATTTGAATTTTGAATAAATCGCGGTGCATGATATCGACGAGGTCTTTACCTTTACGATATCCTTCATTGATGTCCTCGATGTCTAAATATCCAAGTAATGTACCATCGTTTCTCGTTACAAAAATTGTATCTACACGACGCTCTCTCATAATAGAAATGACTTCGCTCAGTGATTTATCCGCAGTCACACTGATTGGTTTGATCATTGCATCTTCAACTGTACGCATGTTTGGACGGTCTTGAATTAATCTATTTTCACCAATAAAATCACGCACGAACTGGTTCGCTGGGTTTCTTAGGATTTCATCTGGTGTATCAAATTGAATCAGTTGTCCATTAGACAGGATCGCAATACGGTCTGCGAGCTTGATTGCTTCGTCCATGTCATGTGTTACGAAAATAAATGTTTTACCAAGTTTCTTTTGTAGTACTTTTACTAAGTCTTGGAGCGTATCACGTGTGATTGGGTCTAGTGCCCCAAATGGTTCGTCCATCAAGATAATGTCTTGCTCTGCTGCGAGCGCACGAATTACACCGATACGTTGTTGCTGCCCACCTGAAAGTTCGTTTGGATAACGATCTAAATATGATTCAGGAAGGTCCACGAGATTAATGAGTTCTCGTGCTTTTTTATCTTTACGTTCCTCTGACCATTTTAGTAATTTAGGTACTAAAACGATGTTTTCTTTAATAGTTAAGTGAGGAAGTAAACCGATCTGTTGGATTACATAACCTATACTACGACGGAGTTCTACCGGGTTCATTTGCATTACATCTTTTCCGTCGATTTCAATTGAGCCACTCGTTGGCTCAATCATGCGGTTAATCATACGTAAAGCAGTCGTCTTACCACTACCACTCGTACCGATAAAGGCAATAAACTCACCTTGTTCGATGTCGAGCGAAATGTCATCGACCGCTTTATTTTTACCGCCGTAAATCTTCGTTAAATTTTTAATACTTAACATGATATTCTCCTTTGGTTTGTATTTAGTTGTTATGAAAACTGGACACAGTTTACTATTATAACATAAAATCTATACCCTTTTTTAGAGAAAACATTCTTTGGATAGTATCTAAAGAAGTATTTTGTGAATATGTGAAACAAAATAAAAGTATCGTTACAATGCTTTTCACGTTTTTGTAAGAGGGTTTAAAAGAGTTCGAAAAAGGTTATTTCTATGGTTTCAGAACAATTTACAGTAGAATAAAATGAATAACATAAGAGTAGGTGCAAACGTGAAGAAATTTATTATGTGTCTATTGGTTGCTTGTTTTGTACTCATTTTACCGAGTGTGAAACTTGTACAGGCAGCAGAGATGAATCCATATTTAGAAAAAATTATAGATTTACGAATATATAATGATGATGAAAAAACAAATCAAGAAGCTAGAGAGATGATCGAGCGACTGGACCACATCGATGATAGTATTTTAAGGAATATCAGCTTGAGTGGGGCGACCATGATTTTATCTGACAAAAAACTCGTGGAGTTACCTGAATTTGCTGAGTTGAAAGGCGTTGTGCCGCGCGGACATACGGAACCGTGGGACGACATTCCAGGGCTCGGCGGATTTATTTCGTATGCAGCGATTGGTAAGAGCGATCCGTCCATCAAGAATAACCACGGAGACATTAACTTAGAACTCCACGAGTTTGGGCATATTGTCGATATGTATACAATTAACGGTGTGGAACTGAGCGCAACAGAAGCGTTTAGAGCCGCCCATCAAAAAGATAAAAACAATATCTTCCCGACTGATGATTACTTTGAATACGTCGATGAATATTTCGCAGAAGTGTTTGCGTATTACTACTACACGGAAGCGTCTAGACAGACGTTGTATGAAAAAGCACCAACAACTGCGCGATTCTTTGACGATTTACACACTAAAATTTTGACGGTATCAGAGCGTACGGAAAGTGCGTTTACAGTTGTGTGGGATGAACACGTAAGTGGCAACTCCTACATGGTTCGTGTGAATGACAAGGAGTATGAGGTGACTGAACCTGAGTTTAGTCTTGACGGATTACTCGGAAACTCAAACTATAAAGTGCAAGTGTTCACGAAAGATGCAGACGGAAAAGTGATTTCGAGTAGCTACGCAAAAACAGTGCTGACGCACAAATATGAGAATATTGATGTATCAGGGCTCGTAGATGCGTATAATGAAATAAAAGCAATCGATGTAGATAATAGAACTGAAGTACTAAACAAATTAAAGATACAAGCGGATACGATGTTTACGAATATCGAGCATGGTCGAATTTCCCAAGAAAAGGTCGATAAGTTAATAGACCAAATCATGGTTGAAGCGGAAGACATCAAGTTCGATCTTGTAATGAAAAATATGCCAAAGCGTCCAGTAACTGGAGTCGCAACACCACCACAAGAAAATCCGATGAAACCATACTTACCTGTGATATTTGCCAGTCTTGGTATTTTAGTCGTCGCTAGTGGAGTATTCGTTTATCTACTGAGATCTAATAAAAAAGGATGATGAAACATGACAGTGAGTAATCAATTATTTGAAGCATACAAAACAAACACCCCTGTAGAGATTGAAGACATCGAGGTCGCGGACATAATGGATGCTTATGATAACCAAGAGGCACTCTTAGAGCGCAAGAAAGACCTCGGTGAAACGTTAAAGGGATACAAAATTTCCTTAACATCACAAGAAACCCAAAGACTGTTTAATTCGACACATCCATTATATGGTGCGATGACGGACAAACAGATTGTAGAATCGGTGAGTCTCGCTGACTATAACGAACCATTACTTGAACTTGAGTTAATTTTTAACGTGGTAGAAACTTTAGAGGTTGAAGATACGTTAGAGGAAATTTGCAGAAAATGTACGATTTCACCGGGAATTGAAATTCCGGATGGACGTTATAAAAACTGGTTCCCAAATATTGATATGTTCCAAGTGATCAGTGACGCTGCGGTATCTGGAGCAGTTGTGATTGGTGAGCCAAAACAGCTGACGTACGCAAACATCGCGAGCATCAAGGGTACGATTTTCAAAGATGGTGAAGAAGTGAAGTCCGGTTACTCAACGGAAGTCATGGATCATCCGGCTGAAGCAGTGAAATGGTTAGTACTAGAACTCGATAAGCGTGGTAAGAAGTTAGAGCCCGGCATGTTTGTTTCGAGCGGAACGTTTATTATTCCGTTTGCGTTAGAAGTTGGAACGTACACAGCGTCTTATGAAAACGTCGGTTCTGTATCAGTAGAAGTAACGAAATAAATGTTTAGACTCAACTCATAAATGGGTTGAGTTTTTTTATCTTAAAAAGCAGAATCCTTCCCTTAAACTGCTAGGAATCACAATTAGAGGTAGGATAAAATTAGTATCCTTCCTCTAATCTTAAAAAGCTGTAGATTAGGGTCACGATTCAAAAAGTATCCCAACGCTAATTATATAAATTTACAATTTAGCGTTAGGATAGACTTTAGTACACAAATAAAATTCAAATAAAAACATGCTATCCACTCACTCCCCAAAAAAAAAGACCAGCCGCAGCTCGTCTTTTTTCTGTCTTTATCTTACTCGTCTACCTTAACGATCCAGTTGAATTTGTCTTCTACTTTTCCGTTTTGGATGCCTGTCAGTGTTGTATAAATTTCTTTTGCGACTGGGCCCACGTTGCCGTCGCCTACCACATATTTGTTACCGTGGATATTGAGTTCTCCTACTGGTGCAACGACTGCTGCTGTTCCTGCGCCGAACACTTCTGTGATGCTTCCGTCTTTTAAACCTGCATCTAAGTCTTCAAGTGGAATGCGTGCTTCGTTTACTGTGTAACCAGCATCTTTCGCAAATTCAATAATTGATTTGCGCGTTACTCCTGGCAGAATCGAACCGTTTAATTGAGGCGTAAACAATTCACCGTTTTGCACGTAGAAAATGTTCATCGCACCGACTTCTTCAAGGTACTTTTGTTCCACGCCGTCTAGCCATAGCACTTGGTCATAACCAAGTGATTGCGCGACTTCTTGTGCCTTCATTGAAGCGGCATAGTTACCCCCCGTTTTCGCTTCACCAACTCCACCACGTACCGCACGAACAAATTTATCTTCTACATAAATTTTAGTTGTACCCATCGTGCCTGCTGAGAAGAGTCCACCAACTGGGCTTAATAGAATCATAAATTTATATGTTGTTGATGGATGAACACCTAATGTATGGTCATCTCCAAATACAAATGGGCGGATGTATAAGGACTGTCCTTCACCTGTTGGGATCCAGTCTTTCTCAACTTTTAATAATTCTTTAAGGGCAAAAAGTGCATCGTCTTCGTCGATTTTTGCCATAGACATGCGTTCTAATGAACGATTCAGACGCGCAAAGTTTTCGTTTGGACGGAAGAGGACAGCTTCACCGTTCACGTTGTATGCTTTTAATCCTTCAAATACAGTTTGTGCGTAATGAAGTACAACTGCTGTTGGAGCAAGTTGAATTGGTCCGTATGGTTCAATCGTCCAGTCATGCCAACCATTCTCCTCGTTATAAGATGCCGTAAGCATGTAGTCTGTGAAAGTACTACCAAATGTTACTGTAGACATATCTGGTTTTTCTTTGAGTTCTTTTCTTTCGATAAACTTAATTTCCATCATGTTTCATCTCCGTCTCTTATAAATTGATTTAATTTTATCAATCTTAAGAAAACTATGCAATGCAAAGTCATCTCTAAATACACCTTTCGTTCCATGTATTGAAACCCATTTCTTTGTTAGAATAAAAGAGATGAGACAAGATTACGGGGTATTGGAGTTTATTACATGACAAAACAATTATTCGAATCGGTACAACTAAACAAATCAGGTGTGACACTCAAAAATAGAATCGCGATGGCTCCTATGACCACGACGAGCTCTTTTTTTGATGGGTCCGTTACTGATGAATTGATTGAGTATTATGGTGCGCGCGCAGGCGAGGCTGCTATGATCATCGTCGAAAGTACGTTTATTGAAGACTACGGTCGCGCATTCGATGGATCGCTCGGCATCAGCAAGGATACTCATATTGAAGGATTATCTAAACTTGCGAAAGCAATACAAGATAAAGGGTCAAAAGCGATTATACAGCTGTATCATGCGGGACGTATGGGAAAGTCGATGCTGAACAAAGGGCGCAAACCAGTGGGTGCGTCTACTGTCAAAGCGTTGCGTGATGATGCAGAAGAACCAGAAGCACTTACATCTGAACAAGTAGAAGAGATGATTAAACATTTCGGAGATGCAGCGCGTCGTGCGATGGAAGCTGGCTTCGATGGTGTTGAGATTCACGGAGCGAACACATATCTAATCCAGCAGTTCTTCTCACCACACTCAAACACACGTGATGACGAGTTCGGTGGAGACATCGAAAAACGTCTGACGTTTGGTCGCAGAGTGATTAGAGAAATTGAGCGCATGAAAGAGAAGCTCGGTAAACGTGAGTTTATCGTTGGCTATAGATTTTCACCTGAAGAATTAGAGAAGCCAGGAATTACTTTTAAAGACACAATGCATATGTTGAATGCTTTTGCGCATGAGTGCATTGATTACTTCCACTTCTCGTTGAACGATTATAAACGCGGCAGCATCATTGATACGGAAGATATTGAGTATCTGATTCATAAATATCATAAGAATAAATCGACGGCGCTTGGAGAAATTCCGGTGATTGGTTCTGGTGGTATTTGGGAAAAAGCGGATGCTGAAGAAGCGCTAGAAACAGGATTTGACATTGTTTCTGTTGGGAAGGCACACATTGTGAATCCGGACTGGGCAGAAAAAATTAAAAGCGGCGAGCCGATTGAACGCAAGATAGACGGAGAACGCGATGAATACCATATCCCGAGACCGTTCTGGAACTCGGTTGGATTCTTAAAAAAATAAACGAAAAACTGGTATGAAAAAATTTCATACCAGTTTTTTTATGTGTCTAAGTAGAATCCATTTTGTAATATTTTCTCAGATTCTTTAATATATTTCGAGGCTTTATCGTAATCTTTCACTGCTGCGAGACTGACGAGATAGCTGCTGAGTGAAATCGGTGCAATGAGCGATTCTTTAACTCCGCCACCATACACGTGCGTTGGCAAAATAATATCCCCAAATTCTTTGATTTTCTCCGTATTTGAACTCGTGATGATTAAAACATTCCCGTTGTTTTTCTTAATTCTGTTTATGATATTTAATGTGTATAGCGAATATCTCGGGAACCAATAGGCAATCAGTAAATCTTCTTCATTAGAATCTACAATTTCATACGGATAAACACCACCGACACTCTGGAGTAGATGGACGTTTTCTCTAATTTGTCCAAGGCGCATTGTCATGTAGTAAGCGAGCGTAAACGAATCATTGTATCCGATGATATAAATGTTTCTTGCTGTATTTATCTTGTTGACGGCAGCTTCAAGGAGTGATGGATCGATTGTTTTGAGTGTCTGATTCAGGTTCTCGATGTCTTTATCTATTGATTGTTTAAATAGGTCGTGCGTTGTTTTGTGCTCGATATTATCTAGCGTTTTAGAAGCATTGAATGGATCGTCCGCATGTGTGTAATCGCGAATGCTCGTTTGTAGACCGCTGTATCCGTCGAATCCAAGGGACTGTGCGAAACGCACGATTGACGTTGTGCTCGTGCCAATCTTATCGGCAAGTTCACTCAGCGTATCGTATGTAATGTAGTTCGTATGGTTGATAATATAATCCGCTATCCTTCTTTTCGAAGGCGTGAATGAATCGTACTCTTTATAAATAATCTTCAAGATATTTGTCATTATAAAACCCCAGACCACGTATTTGTTCTCTTTAGTGTACATATTATGACTCTATTTTAAAAGAGTTAAGCGATTTAATATACAGCGAATATAGTAAGTGATACAATATGTATTAAATAATACATCGAGGTGAAAGTAATGAGTCAGAGTGTGGATTTTATCTTTTTAAACGAGCAGGACATGATTGACGCAGGTGTGATGAACACATCAGAGTGCATTAACGAGATGGAAGAAGTGTTTAAGTTACTATCGGACAATGATTACCGAATGGGTGGTAAGCTTGGGAACTCTCACGGGATGGTTGTGAATTTCCCAGATGAACCAGAGCATGAGGGGATGCCAAAAAATGGTCCGGATAGACGTTTTTGTGCGATGCCAGCGTATCTTGGTGGGAAGTACAGAGTTGCGGGTTGCAAGTGGTACGGATCGAATATCGAAAATAAAGAAAAAGGATTACCACGTTCAATTCTAATGATGACGTTGAACGATGCGGACACAGGTGCGCCGCTCGCTTACATGTCAGCTAACTTACTCAGTGCGTGGAGAACGGGTGCAATTCCAGGAGTAGGTGTGCGTTATCTTGCTAAGGAAAACACAAAAGTTGTTTCAACGATTGGAGCTGGCGCAATTGGAACTTCAAGTTTATTTGCCATTTTAGATGAACTTAAGACCGCTGAAGTTGTGAAAATTTTTGATGTTTACGAGAAATCATCAGAAGTTTTAAAAGAAAAATTAGAAGCGGAATTTAAGCATGTAGACGTTCAGATTGTGAATAGCATTGAGGAAGCGGTTGTTGGTTCTGACGTGATTTCGATCGCAACTGCAGGGAATGTCAGTCCAGAAATTAAGAGCGAATGGATTGAGAAGAGTGCGTTATTTGTCACTTCGGGTAGTGCGACATTTGATCCTGACTTTGCGACTAAAAATATTCAGTTTGTAGTCGATAACTGGCAGATGTACGAAGAAGTTAAATATGAAGATGAATACCCGTACAACAATAAGGAGATGGGTGTCGTTGGGCGTCTGCTCTTAGACTGGATTCATGAAGATAAAATGACGACGGACAATATAAAAGAGATTGGTGACGTAATTAACGGAAAAGTGAAAGCACGTGATAACGAAGATGACATCGTTGTCTTTGCGCTTGGTGGACAGCCGGTATACGACGTTGCTTGGGCATATAATGTCTATCAAAATGCGTTAGAAAATAATATTGGTACGAAATTAAACCTTTGGGATGTTGCGTATCAAGCACGTTAAATTTAAGAAAATGATGCATCCTAAATAAAAAATAATTCAGTCGCTAATTCCTGTAACTAGAAATTAGCGACTGAATTGTTAGTTGAGCACCAAATTTTCAGACAGAATTCAGACCTCTTCCTACAACACTCTATACTTCTTATGCGTCAACTTCTCCAGTACACCTTCTGATTCTAGCTTAGAGAATATGCGGTTCAGAGTTTCTGGCTGCATGCTGAGTAGGGATGCGAGAGTCTTCTTTGTCATTGATAATTCTATGATGTCGTTATTTTTTTCTTTATCTATATAGTCGATTAAACGATCGCGCGCACTCAGTATGGCAGCGCCTGTTGTCTGTGCTTCGGATGCGTTGAGCCTCTCGGCGAAGCTCTCAATAATTTTTAACCCAATCTTAGGATAACTATTGATGAGATCTTGAATATCTTCCTTTTGAATTGTACAAATACTTGCGTCTTTCGTAACTTCTGCGTAGTTCGCATACTTTCCAGTGGAACCGAAAAGTGCGTATTCTCCTGTAAAGTCGCCGTTTCTTAAGATGCGTAATAACTGCTCGTCGCCTTCGTCATTTAAACGATAGACGCGAACTTCCCCAGAGTGCACGACATATAAAGTGTTTTTCATATCTTCTGCCATGTACAAATAATCGCCCGCATTAAACTTGCGATGATTCACAGTATTGAAGACTTCTTTTAATTGCTCATTATTCAGTTCTGCAAAAATAGGCACTTGACTTACACACATTGGTCTATTCATTTTGATCACCTTAAAAATTGATTGTAAGTCAATTATAGCCTAAATTTGCTTGAAACTAAGCTAAAGTGTCTTTTGTAAATTCGACATTTTTGTGACTGATTTCACGATCTTTATAGCGCATGAGTCTCATTGCGTTTAATATTACGATTAAAATCGATAACTCGTGGATCAGCATACCGCTCGCTAAGTGAATGTAACCGTAGATCACTCCGAAAAGTAGTAACACGACTGTAAGTAGGGCAATCGCTGTGTTTTGAATCATGACGTTAAACGTTTGTTTAGACAGTGCGAATCCGTATGCTGCGTGTCTTAACTTTTCGCCCATCAAGACAACATCCGCTGTCTCCATCGCAATATCCGTTCCCTTATGTCCAATCGCAAGTCCAACATCACTCATCGCGAGTGCCGGCGCATCGTTAATACCGTCACCAACCATCAGTGTTGGATTAGTCTTCTGCTCATTTTCGATATAGTTGAGTTTATCTTCAGGTAAAAGTTCTGCATGGAACTCATCAATACCAAGAATTTCTGAAACTTTCTGTGCCGCGAAGTAGTTATCACCTGTCAGTATGACAATCTTCTTCACGCCTTGACTTTTCAGATAGTCAATCGTCTCTTTCGCGTCGCTCTTAATTTTATCCATAATAGAAATAAGTCCAACAACCATACCATTTTTAGAGATAAACATCACGGTTTGGCCAAGTTTTTGCTCGTTCTCGTAAAGTTCTAAAGTGTCATCAGTGATCTGAATATTGTTCTCTGTCATGAGTCGCTCGTTACCAATCAAGTAATTCGCGTCTCTTAAAATTCCTGAAACGCCACGCGCCTTAATTGCAGTCATCTCAGACACTGGCATGTTGATGTCGAGTCCGCGTTTCACAGCTTCATCTACAATTGTACGTCCTAAGTGGTGCTCTGACACACGTTCAACTGCAGCGACATCACGAAGGAGGTCGTCTTCACGAATATCCGTGAACGAGTGGATACGCGTCACACTCGGTTTTCCTTCAGTTAACGTACCTGTCTTGTCAAAAATAACAGTCTTCACTTTCGCAAACTGGTCAATCACCGCGCCACCTTTAATCAGTACACCTTTTTTCGACGCGTTACCAAGCCCTGCAACATACGCGACTGGTGCACCGATAATTAATGCACCCGGACACGCGATAACAAGGAAGGTAATCGCTAAGTGAACGTCTTTCGTAATGAAATACACGATAATCGATAAAATCACGACCGCCGGTGTATAGTACTGAGCGAAAGTATTCAAGAACTTCTCCGTCGGACTCTTCGAACTCGTTGCAGTTTCTACTAGCTCAATAATCTTACTGAACGTTGAGTCTGCTCCGATTTTCGTAGCTTCAATTTCGATATATCCACTTTCAATAATCGTTCCACTATATACTTCATCTTTCGCAGTCTTATGACTTAAGACCGATTCACCGGTAATCGCAGCTTCATTCAGTTGTGCCGAACCCTTCACGACAACGCCGTCAACAGGAACTTGGGATCCCGGACGGATAATTAAGTGGTCTCCGATTTCTACATCATCGACATCCACTTCAACTTCTTCGCCGTCAATCCACTTGTATGCAACCATCGGTTCCATCTCAAGAAGTGACTGAATCGACTGGCTCGTCTTCTCGAGCGTACGTTTTTCTAAGTATGCTCCAAATAAGAATAGAAACGTGACCACCGCAGCTTCTGTGTATTCTTGAATGAACATCGCAGCAATCACTGCGATCGATATCAAGAGTTCAATACTAAAACTCTTTACCATTAATGCGTTATACGCGCGTACTAAAATTGGTCCAATCGCAACAATCGTCGCGAGTATAAATGTAATGTTACGTATGTTTGTATATCCTAAAGATAAAAACAAGAGTCCAATCACAATTAAGATACCCGATATGATCATCATCTTATTTAAATGTTTGTTCATAAAATAAGTCATTTTGTTGACTCCTTCCTATACCTTACAGGGGTATATGTTTTTGAAAAAATAATAGCCATGACGGCTATTATTTTATGCTGTTGTGCGTACGGACTTCACTGGGTAACCAAGTTTCTCAACAGTTGCTTTAATTTTATCTGCTGAAACATCTTTGCTGTGACTGACTTTAACGCGGCTAACGTTGAAGTTTACATCGACATCTTCAACTCCAGATATAGACTTTAGTCCTGACTCAATCTTCTTAATGCAGCTTGGGCAAGTTAATGTGTCTGTTGTAAGTTGTGTTCTTATCATTTTTCTATCTCCTTTATGATTTGTTTGTCTCTTCACTTATGATTATAAAGTATCTATTCACTTAAAAAATTGACGTGGATCAAGAAAAATTAGATCGTTAAAAATTTTGACATATACCTATATGGGGTATAGTATAGAGATAAGAAATAAAGTCGGGAGACGATAATATGGAAGAAGTAAAACTGACACATCGTCCGGATAACGAGAAGACAAAGATATTAAATAGATTGAAGAGAATTGAAGGACAGGTTAGAGGTATTCAAAAGATGGTTGACGAAGATAGATACTGCGTTGACATACTTGTTCAAATCAGCGCGATTGAATCAGCACTTCATAACGTCGGACTCGGTATCACTGAAAAACACATGAAGCATTGTGTGACAGACGCAGTTAAAAGTGGTGACGGGGACGCGTCAATCGACGAACTCATGGCAGTATTAAAACAATTTTCTAAAAGGTAGGTGGAACTAAAATTATGAGTAAAGCGGAAGAAACACTCAATATCACAGGTATGACATGTGCGGCATGTTCGACACGTGTTGAGAAAGTCTTAAACAAAATGGATGGCGTTGAGGCTAAGGTGAACCTTGCGACTGAAAAAGCATCCATTGAATATGATAAAGACAAAGTATCATTAGAAGACATCGAAAACAAAATCAGCGACATCGGTTATGGTGTTGAAAAAGCAAATGCAGAATTTGACGTCACAGGCATGACATGTGCAGCATGTTCAACACGAATTGAAAAAGTGTTAAACAAGTTTGATGGTATAGATACTGCAGCAGTCAATTTAACGACTGAAAAAGCAACAGTTTCATACAACCCAAACAAAGTGTCTACTGGAGATATCATCAATAGAATTAGAGATATCGGATATGATGCGACTGAAGCGGGTGATTCTAAAGACAAACAAGATCGTAAAGATAAAGAATTGAATACACTGAAGTGGAAAGTAATTATTGGTGCAGTGTTATCATTACCACTGCTCGTAACCATGCTCGATCACCTTTTCGGTATGAATCTACCAAGTATCTTTATGAATCCTTGGTTCCAACTTGCATTTGCGACACCAGTGCAGTTTATCCTTGGATGGCAGTTCTATAAAGGTGCCTATAAGAACTTAAAAACTTTCAATGCAAACATGGATGTGCTTGTTGCGATGGGTACGTCAGCGGCATACTTCTATAGTTTGTATGAATCTTATCGTTGGATAATCGGTGAAACCTTGCATCCACACTTATACTTTGAAGCGTCTGCAGTGATTGTCACGCTCATTCTATTCGGTAAATATTTAGAAGCGCGTGCGAAATCACAAACATCCGGCGCAATTTCAAAACTGATGGATATGCAAGCGCGTGATGCGCGCGTCATCCGTAATAATGAAGAAATTATGATTCCAATCGATCAAGTGGCTGTTGGTGACCGCATCTTAGTAAAGCCGGGTGAGAAATTCCCGGTAGACGGTACGATTCTTAAAGGTGCAACTTCAGTTGACGAATCGATGCTGACTGGTGAATCAATTCCAGTAGAGAAAAACATCGACGACACTGTCATTGGTGCAACTGTAAACCAAAACGGTACGATTGAGATGGAAGCAACAAAAGTCGGTAAAGATACTGCACTTCAAGCGATTATCAAAGTCGTTGAAGATGCACAAGGTAAAAAAGCACCAATTCAAAGAATGGCGGATGTCATTTCAAGTTACTTCGTACCGATTGTGATTGTGATTGCAATTGTGACCTTCTTAGTATGGTACTTCTTTGTTGGAAAAGGCATAGAGCCTGCACTAGTTGCTGCGATTTCTGTACTTGTAATCGCATGTCCATGTGCGTTAGGTCTCGCAACACCAACAAGTATCATGGTAGGTACAGGTAAAGGTGCAGAGAACGGTATTCTCTTTAAAGGTGGAGAGCACCTAGAAAAAACACATCAGTTAGATACGATTATCCTAGACAAAACAGGTACAATCACGCATGGTACACCTGTCGTTACTGACTACACAGGAGACCATGAAACCTTACAACTCCTTGCGAGTGCGGAGAACTATTCTGAGCACCCGCTAGCAAATGCGATCGTCGATTTTTCAAAAAACAAAAGTCTTCATCTTTTAGAAGTCGAAGACTTTAAGGCAATTCCAGGTCACGGGATTGAGGCTGTTATTGAAGGAAAAACGGTTCTTGTCGGTACGCGTAAATTAATGACTGAGAACAACGTGGACATCACTGATAGCGACCTGGAAACTTATGAATATGATGGTAAGACTGCGATGATTATCAGTGTAGATGGCGTCTATAAAGGCACAGTTGCGGTTCTTGATACCGTTAAAGAAACAGCTAAAGAAGCGATTGAAATGTTGAAAGAACAAGGCTTAGAAGTTGTAATGCTGACGGGTGACAACACGCGTACGGCTGAAGCGATTGCGCGTACGGTTGGTATCGACACTGTTATTTCAGAAGTGTTACCTGACCAAAAAGCAGATGTTGTGAAAGAGTATCAGAGTGAAGGTAAAGTTGTTGGAATGGTCGGAGACGGTATTAACGACGCACCGGCACTCGCTCTAGCGGATATTGGTATCGCAATTGGTACAGGTACGGAAGTGGCGATTGAAGCGGCGGACTTAACGATTTTAGGTGGAGAGTTAACACTCATTCCGCGCGCAATCCATTTATCTCACAAAACCATTCGCAACATTAAACAAAACTTATTCTGGGCATTCGCGTACAACACAATCGGCATCCCAGTTGCGGCTCTTGGTTTCTTAGCGCCTTGGATTGCGGGTGCTGCGATGGCATTCAGTTCAGTGAGTGTTGTAACGAACTCACTTCGATTAAAACGTGTTAAAATTTAAATATAAATAATAGTAATGGAGGTTATTTTATGGAACAAGTAATTAGAGTAGATGGTATGACATGTGGACATTGCAAGTCAGCGGTAGAAGGGGCTTTATCTAAATTAGATGGCGTAAAATCTGCTGCAGTAGATTTAGAAAACAAAAACGTCACTGTAGATTTTGACGACAGCAAAGTATCTCTTTCAGATATGGAAACTGCGATTGAAGATCAGGGTTACGACGTAGAAAAATAATCACAAAGACTAATTTGGCGGGCATCCTTAAAGATGCTCGTCTTTTTTGTGTTTAATAGAGAAACAATTTGGTAATATTAGTGTATGGATTCAGAATAGGGGGATATGACTTGACCGTCGTTGTAATATTCTTGCTCTTAGTTTCTGCATTCTTCTCAGGAAGTGAAACAGCACTGACAGCTACGAGCAAATTAAAGCTTCAAAGTGAAGCGAATCATGGCAACAAAAAAGCTGAAAAACTACTTGGATTGATTTCTAGACCAAGTGAATTTATTACTACAATTTTAATTGGAAATAACATCGCGAACCTTGTGCTGCCGGTGCTTGTTACAACAATTGCGCTGTCAAATGGCTTTAGTGTGACATGGGCTACGGTAATTCTCACAGTGACGATTATTATCTTTGGTGAGGTATTTCCAAAGTCGATTGCAGCAGCATTCCCAGAGCGTATCAGTATGCTTGTTATGCCGATCATCAACTTTTTAATTATTGTATTTAAACCGGTGACGAGTGTATTTAACAGAATGACTGATTTTATCACGAATAAACTATCGCATGGTGAGAAGAAACCGTGGACAGTTTCAAAAGATGAACTCATCTCGATGATTGAAATCGCCGATGAAGAAGGAGTGATTGACCCACATGAATCACTCCGTGTGCGTGGAATTTTAGATTTCACGAACTTGAATGTAAAAGACGTTCTACAAACGCCACGTGTTGAAATGGATGCATTGAAATACGATATGACGTTTGACGAAGTGAGTAAAATTGTAACGGAAGGGATGTACACGAGATACCCTGTCTACCGCGAGGATTTAGACGATATCGTTGGTGTATTCCATACAAAGTATATTTTAAAATGGAGTTTAAATAAAGACGATGAATTCCTGAAATACTGTGACACGACGCCACTTACGATTCGTGAGTTCCAAAG
This sequence comes from Phocicoccus schoeneichii, assembly GCF_014635565.1. Taxonomy (GTDB): domain Bacteria; phylum Bacillota; class Bacilli; order Staphylococcales; family Salinicoccaceae; genus Phocicoccus; species Phocicoccus schoeneichii. The sequence goes on along the minus strand of NZ_BMDB01000003.1, from coordinate 79,934 downwards.
TGTAGAAGACGTGCTTCGTATGATGACACGTGAGCGTAGACATATGGCAATTGTGCTTGATGAATACGGTGGTACAGAAGGAATTTTGACTCATGAAGATATAATCGAAACATTGCTCGGATTTGAAATCGAAGATGAAATGGACGATAAGTCTGAGGCAATCGTAAGATCTTTAAAAGAAGATAGAATTATTTGTGAAGGTAAAATTACATTACACAGGCTGAATGCGATATTCCAGACGGAAATCCCGGAAGAAGAAGATACATTATCTGGATACCTTTATTTCTTATTTGATGCTATCCCTGAAAAGGGTGATTCAATCGAAATTGACGGGCTAAAATTTGATGTATTACAGATGGAAGAAAACACGATTCGACTTGTGAAAGTAACGAAGTTAAAACAAAGAAGTGAGTGATAATATGAAGAAGAGAAGTGCAATTATCATTGGCTTCATCATCGCTGTAATCAGATTTTTATGGGTACAAGATAAGAAAATTGTAACGAGTTTTCATACTTTTAAATCGGACCGTGTGTCTTCATCTTTTGATGGATTTCGCATGACGCAAGTCTCGGATTTCCACAATATGTATATTGGAAAAGACGCGAGAATTTTATTAAAGAAAGTGCGTGAAACCAAGCCTGACGTGATTTTAGTAACAGGTGATGTGATCGACAGACGTACGCCGAATGAGATGCGTTCATTAAAATTCTTACAAGATTTGACTGAAATCGCGCCGACGTATTATGTGACGGGCAACCACGAAGCGTATTACCGTAAGTTTGAAGATTTCTACAGGAAAGTCCTCATGACGGATGTTACAAGCGTGTGCGAGAATGACGCCTATGTGTATCGCGGAGATGATTACATTAAAATCTCAGGCGTGCATGACGTTCGCGTGTTTGGAGACGATACGAATTTAAATCTGTATGATGAGTACGCCCTATATCTTGAAGATAGACTATCTGAAATTGAAGATAAACTCACGGTACTCTTAGCACATCGTCCGGATTTAATTCACATGTACTCAGAGTATGATGTTGACATGATTTTTAGTGGGCATGCGCATGGCGGACAGTTTAGGGTGCCATTTATTGGCGGACTTTACGCACCAGACCAAGGCGTACTGCCAAAGTACACAGAAGGCGTGCATGAAATGAATGGTTCAAAAATGTATATATCGAGAGGACTTGGCAACAGTAGGTTCCCATGGCGCTTATTCAATAAACCTGAACTCGTAGTGGTAGATTTGAAGAGAGAAGTTTAGTCTTCTCTCTTTTTTTTTGAACAAAAAACCACAGATAAAAACATCTGTGGTTTCATAAATTTAGTCAAAGAACACCATTTCTAGTGCGTCTTCTTTTGTGATTTCGTCTGTTTGGATGAGAACTTTTTTCATCTTTTCAAAGTCAACTTCTGCACCAATTCCTGGTTTGTCTGATAGTTGTACAACTCCGTTTTCTGCTACTACTTCTGGAGTGATAATATCTTCTTCCCAGTATCTGCTTGAGGATGCTGTGTCTCCTGGTAATACGAAGTTTGGTAATGTCGTAATCGCGATGTTTGTAAGTCTACCTACACCAGCTTCGAGCATTCCGCCACACCATAAGGGAATCTTATTTTCTTTTGCTAAGTCATGAATCTTGATTGATTCAGCTAATCCACCAACACGTCCAACTTTCACGTTGATGATTTCACAGCTTCCAAGTTCAATTGCAGCTTTCGCATTTTCATAACTATCGATCGATTCGTCGAGACATACAGGTGTCTTGATTGCTTTTTGTAATGTCGCATGGTCTACGATATCTGTGCTTCCAAGTGGTTGCTCGATCATCATAAGATTAAATTCATCGAGCTGTTTTAAGAGTTCAATATCGTCTAATGTGTATGCTGAGTTAGCGTCTGCCATCAATGGAATATCTGGGAACACTTCACGAATGGCGCGAATCATTTCAACGTCACGACCTGGTTTTATCTTCACTTTAATGCGCTTGTAACCTTCTTCAACTTTTTCACGAATTTTTTCGATGATAATATCATCTGACTTTTCTAGTCCAAGTGAGATACCGACTTCAACTTCAGTTTTCTCTCCACCAAGTACTTTGTATAGTGGGAGTCCTTGTTGTTTTGCGTATAAATCCCAAACCGCTGTTTCAAGACCAGATTTTGCCATCATGTTACGTTTGAATGGTTTGAATAGTTCTGTCACTTCTTTTGGATGTGATAAGTTAGACTGTAAGAGTAGAGGGCCAAAGTATTTCTTGATTGCAACGAGTGCAGAGTCCATAAATTCTTCAGAGTAAAGTGGATCTTCCCCCGCCACACATTCACCAAATCCACTTAAGCCATTCTCATCGATAATCTCAACAATTGTAACGTATCGATCGATTTGAGTACCAAAGCTTGTTGTGAATGGTGTTTTCATCTTCATTTTAAGTCTGTGTAATAAAATCTTTTCAAAGTTCATGAGTTCCCCTCCGAGTGTTTGATAATTATATTATAGCGAATTCTTAATAGAAATAGAATCTAATAATTGTGAGAATATTTCATTGATTCAGAATTAAAAAGAATGTATTCTTTATATATACATAATTTGGGGGAGTTATATGTCGATGGAAGAGATATTTGAGGTATTTGAACATGTGCATCAAAATCCAGAGCTCAGCCTGGAAGAGTTTAAGACGACAGAGTATATATTTGACTATTTGAAGACACGCGGTTTTAATCCAGTAAAGTTTAAAAATGTGACTGGATTATATTGTGATGTCGGTGATTTTAGTGCGGACAGTCTAAAGATTGGTGTGCGCGCGGACATCGATGCGTTGTGGCAAGAAGTGAATGGTGTAGAGCAAGCGAACCACTCTTGCGGGCACGACTCACATATTGCGATGGTCATCGGCGCGATGTTAAAAGTTAAAGATGAAGTGCTGGATCAAAAAGGGGTGCGCTTCGTATTCCAACCTGCTGAAGAGCTTGGAGTAGGTGCACAAAAAGTTATTGAAGAAGGCGTCATTGACGAACTGGATTACATGTTTGGAATTCATTTGCGTCCAATTGAGGAAGCACGTGACGGGTTTGCGGCACCGAGTATTGAACACGGGGCATCTGGAAGTGTGACGTTTAAGATTGTTGGACACGACGCTCACGGCGCGCGTCCACACTTGAATCATAACGTAATTGAGATTGGTTCAGACTTACTCGGGATGTTGTCATCGATCCACGTGAATCCGATGGTGCCTTCAAGTATCAAGATGACGAAATTCCATGCAGGTGGACAGTCTATCAATATCATTCCTGGATCAGCAGAAGTTGGGATCGATGTGAGAGCACAAACGAACGAAGTTATGACTGAAATTCAAGAGCGTATCAAAGAGATTTTAGAAAGTATCAGTGATCTGTATGATGTAAAAATCGAGAATCTTGATATGCACGCGATGGTGGCGAGCGAAAGTAACGACGATGCGATTGATATTTTAAGAAGTGCGATCATTGACACAATCGGTGAAGATAAGCTGCTTGATCCAATTGTGACAAGCGGTGGAGACGATTTCCATTTCTACACAGTACAAAAGCCAGAACTAAAAGGTGCGATGATCGGACTTGGATGTGACTTAACACCAGGACTTCACCATCCATACATGAAATTTAACCACGACAGCATGCCAGTCGGCAGTGCTATCATTTACCAAGCAATAATGAACGCGAAGTAGGGCCAAGCCCTGCTTCTTTTTTGTTTTTAGCTTGAAAATATCGATTTACGTTAAATCAAGTAGGGGAATGTCATGCTGAATTAACGTAAACAGAATTGATTCCGTTTCTTTATCTGAAGATAAAAACCCGCTCAACAAGAGCGGGCCTTATCACCACTATTTACCAACCACGTTCTGACATTCTTTCAGATTCGTCTAATGTTCTTACGTCGATACCTTTCATTGCTGCACCGAGGTCTTCTGATAGTTCTGCAATTAATGCGTAATCTGTATAGTTTTCTGTTGCTTGCACGATTGCGCGCGCAAATTTTTCGGGGTTCTCTGATTTAAAGATTCCTGATCCTACAAACACGCCGTCTGCACCAAGCTCCATCATCAGTGCTGCATCAGCTGGAGTCGCGACGCCACCTGCTGCGAAGTTTAATACCGGAAGTCTGCCATATTCTTTAATTGCGAGTAACACATCAACTGGCGCGCCGATATTTTTCGCTTCAGTCATGAGTTCATCTTCACTCATAGATAAAATCCTGTTCACATCGCGATTCACTTGTCTCATGTGTCGCACGGCTTCTACAATATTTCCTGTCCCTGGTTCACCTTTCGTTCTGAGCATCGTCGTGCCTTCACCTAAACGTCGTGCCGCCTCTCCAAGATTTCGACACCCACACACAAAAGGTGTCTGGAAATCAAACTTATTTAAGTGGAACGCCTCATCTGCTGGTGTTAATACTTCAGACTCGTCAATATAATCCACTCCGAGTGCTTCTAAAACACGAGCTTCTGAGATGTGTCCGATACGTCCTTTCGCCATCACTGGAATCGACACAGCCGCTTGAACTTCTTTAATGATCGACGGATTCGCCATTCTTGCAACGCCTCCCATTTTGCGGATGTCGCTTGGCACTGCCTCTAACGCCATGACCGCAACGGCGCCAGCACGTTCAGCAATCTTCGCTTCTTCGGCGTTTACGACATCCATGATGACGCCGCCTTTTAATTTTTTACTTAGTTCTGTAGATAGATGTTCATATTTTTTCATGAAATATGCTCCTTTTCGGTTGATTACTTTAACTATAATCTTTAAACTGATACTCAACAAAGTTCAAAATCAAACTATTTCAGAGGGTCAGATTGGAGATAAACATATGCGTCCACTTTACGTTCAACTTTACGAAGAGTTCAGAGATAAAATTATTCAGGGAGAGTACAAGACAGGGTCACGTTTGCCATCAAAACGAAATTTAAGTGCAGATTTAAACTTGAGTGGCACAACTATAGAAAACGCCTATGAGATGTTGCTCGACGAAGGTTATATTTACTCGAAGCCACGTTCAGGTTACTTTGTATCACAAATAGAGCAACTTCCAATTACTAGAAAAAATGAACCAACGCTCATTGAAAAAGAAATGAAAACTTATACATACGAATTTAAAACCGCTCAAGTAGACCTGACACACTTTCCATTCGCTCAGTTTAGGCAACTGTCTAGAAAAGCATTTGAAGATGAAAACACGCATCTCTTTATGAGTGGAGACAAGGAAGGCTACTGGCCGCTCAGACAAAGAATTGCGCAATATGTGTTCAACAGTCGCGGAGTGAAGTGCACACCGAATCAGGTGATCGTGGGTTCATCCACTGAACAGCTTAGCGAATTGTTAACAGAAATTTTAAAGACGAGCCGATTTCTAATTGAAAACCCGTCCTATCCTCCAATTAGAAATGTACTTGAAAAAAAGTCAATCGAATATCAAAACGTCCCTGTAATCGAAAATGGAATCGATATGGATATCGTTGAACAAAGTGACTATGAAATCGTGTATGTAACCCCGTCACATCAGTTCCCGACGGGTGAAGTGATGTCGATTGATAATCGTACACGCCTCATCAAGTGGGCGAATAAACGTGGCGACCGCTACATCGTCGAAGATGATTACGACTCTGAGTTTCGATATTTTAAGAAACCATTACCTGCCTTACAAAGTTTAGATACGAAAAATAAAGTCATCTATGTTTCAACGTTCTCTAAATCACTTTTCCCAGCAGTCAGAATTGCGTACATGGTGTTACCTGTGCACTTAATTCAAACGTTTCAAACTTTGAAATACAAGGAGAGTTCAACAGTACCATTACACATGCAGTGGATTGTGAGCGAGTTTTTATCGTCTGGGAAGTTTGATAGACATTTAAATAAAATGAGAAAAGTATATGAAAAAAAGATTACGTATATTTTAGAGCGGCTAAAAAAATATCCAGAAATCTCTGTGCAAGGTGAGAAAACAGGGATGCACTTTGTTCTCACAGTGCGTGACGGAGATCTAGAAACGATATTAGATCGTGCTGAAGCGGCATCTCTCTATATCGAGCCGTTTAAAACATACGATGAATACACGAAATCTGCTAAATTTGTGATTGGATTTGGTGGCGTTAGGGAAAAAGACTTAGAAGCACATATGGATATTCTAATTCATGTATTACTTGGATTTTGACGTGACATCCTGTGGATGTTTGTTAAAATTAAAGTAATCATTTACCCAAAAAGGGAGGTCGACTATGTTCTTTTTTCACAGAGATTACTTTAGAAATGCGCGTGGACAACACTTAAAAGTGTTTTTCTATGGACTACTTATGATGTTACTCGCATTTATTCTCATGACAGTTCTTACAGGTGTCGTATTTGGCGGCGGAATGGGCATGATATTTGGAGATTATATCGCTTTAGGTATTATGACATTTATTTTTGGGGGACTTGCCTTACTGGCGTTCTCAATTCTCGTCTTGATGCCGCTACAATATAGTATTTACGCTTATTATATGTACGGCTATAACGGTACGGATTTTAGTTTTAAGGATGGACTGATTTTATTTAGAAAAGGCAATTTCTGGAAATCAGTCGGCATCATTTTACTTCTGATGATTATGGCTATGGTAATTTCAAGTGTCGTTTCTGGTGTGGTATACGGACTCGTATTTGTGGTTGCATCACTCTTCGGAGTCGGTAGTGCACTTATTGACCCTGAAGGAATAGAAGCACTCTCGATTGGTGCATCAATTGTTTTAATCATTCTTCAATTTGTATTAGCAATGTTTCAGATCGCATTTTCGATACTTTTACAACTTGCGATTACAATGATCATGCTAAATCATATTGATCAGCCACAAACAACGCTTGGTAGCAAGCTCGCGAAAGGATTGACAATCGCATTCCAATCATTTAAAGACTTACTGAAATTATTATTTAGTAACTTTATCTTGATGATAATTCCAGTCATTTTAATTTTTGCAGCGATTATTATCATGGTGATTGCAGGACTCACGCTAAGCACTTCAGACACGATGCCTGTAGGTATTGCGGTTGGAATGATCATACTCACGATTGGAATTATGATTATGTATATCTTTATCGGTTACTACATGATCGGTTCGTTTATTTCGTATTACTTCAACGGTCGTGATCGTTACGAAAGAAAACATGAAGCACCTTCACAAGATGATTATAGAGAAGATGGCACTCAGCATATTACTATGAGTTAAACTGAATTCATGCTACTATTTAATATAGGTTAAGACTGAATTAAGGAGCATTAGCATGAATAGTTTAAGAATGCTTTTTGTATCCATGTTAACACTCTCAATTTTAGTGGCATGTTCTCAAGATGATACAAAAGATACAGTTAAAGAAGACGAAACACAGACTACAAATAAAGTCGAAGAGTCAAATGAAACAGAAGACACTGCAGAAAAAGACACGGAGTCTGAAGAATCGATCGACGAAGACAAAGAACTTACTGCAATCAAAGATAAAGGTGAGTCAGTCGAATCTTATCATGCGGTCATTGATATGAACGCGAATCTAGATAATAGTGAAGAAGAATCGCTCAATTTGGATGTGAACTATATCAATGGTGAAAATCCAGCGTTTGAATTACAAACATTTGGTGAGTTACGCATGGTTTCAGTAGACGGACAAACATATTTTAATAACAGTGAAGAGTGGGTAGATATTTCAGATTCTGTGGAACTGAACGCACTTTTCCATGTGACGTATGATCAGGCTGTGCAATATTTCAGTGATATTTATAATGAATTAGAGCGCGTTGAAGAAGGCGGCGAAGTGAAATATGTGTACGAAGGTGATGATGGATTTGTGTACAACCGTCTCGAGCAATATTTACAAGTGAATTTCGGTACGGTGAATACGACAGACCATCAAACAAAAATTGAATTTACAGTTGACGATAAAGAAAAACTCATTAAAGATGTTCTGTTTTCATCTGAAATCAATGACCAAGAAGGTGGCATTGATTTCGATGGTGAGATTCATTACGACGCGTTTGACAAAATTGAACCAATCGCATTACCTGAAATGTAATTCACATATTCTCCAAAACACACGTGTTTTGGAGAATTTTTTTGTCTTATAATAGAATTAAGAGATATTTGTGGAGGCGGGACATGGTGAAAGAGAACGAATTTTTATAGAACTCGCTTCAATTACTGAACACAACACTATGTTTTTTATTTTTCATACAAAAGCACCCCTTAAGTTGGTGATTAAGTCCAACTTAAGGGGTGCGCAACATTTTATAAAACGCGTGTTTTTATCTTATTGAAACTGGTCTACTGGTTTTAAATAGAGTTCTATGAATGTGCGGTCTTGTTCTAAAAATGGAGGGAGCGCGAGTTTCTCGCCCAATGTTTCTAGGTTCTCGTCACTAGTGAATCCTGGGCCATTTGTTGAAATTTCTACCGTGATATTGTTTGGTGACTGAACGTAGAGTGCTTTGAAATAATATCGGTCGACGATTCCAGAGTTTGCGTAACGCTCTTTCTTAACGAGTTCGAGCATCTCGTTTAGCGCTGCGTCGTCTTCTACTTGAAGTGCAAAGTGATGCACACTGCCGTACCCTTGTTTTTCTACGAAAGTCTGGCGAAGTTCTTTGACGTAAATATTGTCATTGCCGAACGCTACAATGTCCGTCTTGCCGTTACTTTTACCCCCAAGTAATCCCATGAATTCAACAAAGGGTTGTGCATATTGTACTGTAACTTCGACGCCGTGCAGACTCGTGATACGATAGGCTTCGTCGATTTCGCCGTCATTGCCAAATGGCTCAACCGTTTCTTCAACTGGATCTACAATCAGCATCATGCGTTGTTCTTCATCATCAAAGAATTCAATGGCATTTTTTCCGTAATATTCTATGATGTCACCGTGCTCAACTTTGTGTTCATCGAATCGATCTATCCAATAATTTAATGCCTCATTCGTCTTCACGCGGAATATCGTTTTCGTAATCGCGTTTGTGCCAGCAGTGTATTGATCTGTACCTTTTATTTCAAAGAACGTCATGTCCGTCCCAGGCGATCCTTTATAGTCCGCATAAAATAGGTGATACATGCTTGTATCATCTTGATTGACTGTCTTTTTCACGAGTCGTAACCCTAAAATTTTCGTCATAAAATAATAATTATGTTGAATATTTCTCGTAATTGCAGAAACGTGATGTATGCCTTTTGCGAGCATATTTACCACTCCTTTTAATAAAATAAGTATAGCACCAAATTCTTAGATTGTTGATTTATCTACTCAAGTTAAAAACATACTCAACCGAAACTAATTATCATATACTATTAGAAAGAGTGGAGTGATAATTTTGAAACGTATCTTTATAAAAGGAAATGAAAAAAGTGATATTACGCTTATCCTCCTGCATGGTACAGGTGGACGCGAAACAGACTTACTTCACGTTGCAGCAACTGTCGATCAGAATGCGAATGTGCTTGCATATCGTGGAGAGGTTTTAGAAGGAGAGCAGACAAGATTCTTTGAACGTTTAAATTTAAGAACGTTCGATGAAGACAGTCTCAAAAATGAAAGTGAAAAACTCTTCAACCAGATTGTGGCAGACAGTCAGGAATTTGGATTTGATCTGACGCGTACCGTTTTAATCGGTTATTCAAATGGTGCCAATATCGCAGCACACATGCTTTTAAATCATAAAACGAAATTTTTAGGTGCGATGCTCATGCATCCAGGATATTTCAGTGAGCAAGTGAGTGACGTAGACTTAAGTCATTTGAACGTACTCTTGACAGCCGGTGCACGCGACGCGATGACAACAGCCGGCGAAGCATACAAATTAAAACAGTTGCTAGAAGCACGTAGCGCGAAAGCAGAAGTTAAACTCACAGACGGCAGCCACGAAATCGATCCGATGGAACCGATGGAAGGCCACGTGTGGCTGTTAGGAGTTAAATAATGTAAACACATTGTTGAATTAGCTTCAGAAAGGCTGTTTTTATATCTTAATTTTAAAGATAAACACAGTATCCCTCCCTTAAATTATTGGAAATAACAATTAGGGGTAGGATAAAAACAGTATCCTACCGCTAAGTCACTGGAAGTAATAAATAGCGTAAGGATACTCTCTGTATCCGGAAGCTAACGTGTTATAAAGTCTTGTTAGAGGAGGGATTCAGTGAGTATCCTGACTCTGATCTGAAAAAGTTAATGAATAAGGTAACAATCCAAAAAGTATCTTCCTGATAATCATTAAAAATGTTTGTTTTGTGGCAGGATTGACAGTCATTCACAAATATATTCAGATAAAAACAATCTCTAAAGCAAATCGTCTGGAAAGTGGAATTAGCTGTAATATGAAGAGATGTGCTATACAGCTAAAGTGCTGGAAAGTTGAATTAGCTATAGTTAAAAGTGATTGCTATATAGCTAAACAGATAAAAACTGAAATTAGCTATAGTCAAAAAAGTTTACCCTATAGCTAATGTAAGAAATGAAGTGATTAGCAATAGTCAAAAGTGATTGCTATATAGCTAAACAGATAAAAACTGAAATTAGCTATAGTCAAAGAAATTTACCTTATAGCTAATGTAAGAAATGAAGTGATTAGCAATAGGGTAGCTGGAGGGTTGTTGCGCTATTGCTAAGTAGGCTGTGATTAGCGCAACGATGTGAGGAGTATCTTCGCGCTACCAACTGCCAAACTCGATTTAGCGCAACGATGTGAGGAGTATCTTCGCGCTACCGCCAGCGAAACTCCAATTAGCGCAACGATGTGGGGCGTATCTTCGCGCTACCCTCATACAAACTCCATTTAGCGCAACGATGTGTGGAGTATCTTCGCGCTACCGCCAACCAAACTCGATTTAGCGCAACGATGTGGGGAGTATCTTCGCGCTACCGTCAGTGAAACTCCAATTAGCGCAACGATGTGAGGAGTATCTTCGCGCTACTGAATTGGAATTCAAGATTATCTCAAGAATATTACGGACCTTTCAGCGCTAATCCGATAAAAACCAAGTTTACCTCAATAAGGTTGCGCGCCTTCTAACGTTATGCCAGCATTTCCAGACATTACCGCAAAAAGCTTAATACAAACAAAAAAAGGCAGTCCCGTCTCTCAAGGGATTGCCTGTTTTTATCTTAAAACGGAGTGTTCTTAACGTGTTTCATGTTGAATAGAATGAGTAATGCACAGATCATAAAGACGACGGCGAGTATTACGACGCCTGGCCAGTGCATGTGACTATAGAATATCCCACCGACGGTTCCGCCGAGCGATGTGCCTGTGTAATAAAAGAGCAAGTACAGACTTGTCGCTTGCGCGCGGTGGTCTCTCGCACGGTGTCCGACCATCGAACTCGCCATCGAATGCCCTCCAAAGAATCCAAATATCGTGAGTCCGAGTCCAATGACTTTAACCGTGACACTTGGCACAAGTGTAATCAGCGCGCCTCCAATAAATAGCAAGAGGTTATACTCGAGCGAGTTAAATATTCCAAATTGGTTTGAAACACGCCCAATCGTCATTGATGAAATGATGCCTAAAAGAAATAAGAGATACAAGAAACTCACATACTGCGCCTTGATACCGTAATTATTGATGAGTTCGAAACTGATGTAGTTAAAGAGCGCAATATTACCGCCCATCAGCAATAATCCAAGCATAAATGGCTGCAATAAAGCGCGGTTCATCAAGTGATCTTTGTACGCACCTAGCAACTCTCGCACATTCAATTCCACCTTAACAAAGTGTCTCGATGGTGGTAGCATGACAACAAACAGAACAGTCGCGATCACACTCAAAATTGAAATTGCCAAAAGTCCATTTTCAAGGCCGTATAAAGACGAAACATAGTTCGTAAAAATACGTCCAAACGCGCCACCAAACGCATTCCCCGAAATGTAGATTCCAATTGCCGAGGCCTGAGAAACCGGCGACACCTCTTCACTAATGAACGCCATCGCAATCGCTGGTAGTCCCGCAAGACACACACCTTGCACAAGTCTCAAGAATACGAGTACGTCAAAATTATGTACAAACGGCATCACAAGTGCAAACAGCGACACCGAGATAACTGAAAAGATCATGATTTTTCTGCGTCCAATGACTTCTGATAACGCACCGTATACAAGCATGGCGAGTGCTAATGCCACAGTCGAAGAAGATAAAACCAGGCTCGCCCGCGTCTCAGAAATACCATAAATATCTACGAAGTACGGCATGAGTGGCTGAACAGAGTAGAGGACAGAAAAAATCGTAAATCCTGCTAAGAAAAATGCGATATTAAGTTTTGTATACTCTTTTGTCCCCTTAATAATGTAGGTGTCTTCATGGTCCATAGTCTCTCTCCAGTTCTAATTTAAATAATGGTCTTCTAAATATTTCGCAAGCCCATCATCATCACACGAAAACTGTGTCACATCATCCGCAATTTGTTTTAATTCATCCGTCGCGTTTTTCATCGCTGTTTTTTTCCCAGCGCGTAAAAACATCGGAGTATCATTCATGCTGTCACCAAACACATGTAGATTCTCAAACGAAACACCTAAGTGACCGAGAAGTGTTTCGAGGCCCGTGCCTTTATCGACACCGCTGACCATTGTTTCTGAATTATGCGGAGCCGTCTGGTATAGCGCATATTTCGCATCGTTGTTTTCATCTAACACATTATAAAAGTTTGCGATTTTTTCACCATTCATGCTAAAGAAATAAAATTTAATCGTTTGAGACATATCCACATAGTCGACCCATTGTTCTTTACTTTTCAGCGTGCGTTCAATTCCAATGAGTTCATAACCGTACGCATTTTCACCGGGCGGACTTAAGAGATCTTCCATAATATATTCGCGATCTGATTCAAATGTATACGGACCATCCGTCACCGTGTTAATTTCATAATACATTTTATGCTCACGTGCTAATTCCAAGATAAAATTCGCAGTCTCTTCGTCAAACACATGGCTCTCTAATACTTCATCCGGTGTCTGTACGCGAACCCCACTCGCTGCAACGTAGCCATCGACTTTTAATGTATCAGGAATCTTCGTACTGAGCGACTTCATTGAGCGTCCAGTAGCGATGATAATTTTAAATCCTCTGTCACTTAACGTGTTTAAAACATCATTTAAGTGAGATGAAAACACGCCTCCATGAGTAAGTGCAGTCCCATCTAAATCAATCGCAATTGCGTTCATAAAAAGAATCTCTCCATTTCAATAATATTCAGAATATTTATGATACAATATTAATATTATTTTAACACAAGGAGAGAGATTTTTTGAAAGATGTATACAAGCGTGCCTTTTCCGATGGCACGACTATTGGTCTCGGGTATCTACCAGTAGCGGTCGCGTTCGGAATTACTGCAAAGCCAATCCTTGATTTGTTAGCGACTAGCCTGATGAGTGCCATGAATTATGGTGGAGCAGGACAATTTTTAACATTACAAATGTTAAATGATAGTAGTTACATCGCAATCATCATTGCTATTTTCATCTTAAACTCACGTATGTTTGTCATGAGTTTTAAAATCAACTATGATTTGCGTCATTTAAATATCGTGAAACGATTTATGATATCTTTATTTGTGACAGATGAATCGTTCGCACTCACAAGTCGATATGGTCCAGAACGTAAAACATTCGCAGATTACCTTATTACTGTTTTTGTATCATATCTATTTTGGGTAGTATTCACTATAGTGGGATATCTCACTGGAGAAATTATGAGTGAGCGCTTGGTTATTGCAAGTGGAATTGCGTTATATGCTTTGTTCATTGCACTTCTCATGCCATCACTTGGTTCAAATGTAAGAAACATCATTGTGGCAGGACTCGGTATGACGTTACACTTTTTCTTAATTGAGGTTGGGATTGCTCCTGGAATTGCGATTGTAATCGCAATGTTAACAGCATCATCTGTCGGTCTCTTGTTAGAGCTACGTGAAAGAAAAAGGGGGCCAGTGTCATGAGTGTGCTTGTCTTAATCTTAATATTGACTGTGGTCAACGTCTCGATTAGAGTAGTACCTACGTTTTTCGTTGGGAAACTCGAGCTACCTGAAAATTTTGTTGCTTTTTTAAATTACATACCGATTGCGGCTCTTGGTGTTTTAGTCTTTCCAGGAATTTTAACTGCGGTTGAAACACCGACTCAAGGACTCTTAGCTGGTGTATTCGCAGCAGCGCTTGGAATACTAAGGGTACCGTTATTTTTCATCGTCGTATTATCTGTCGCGTTTGTTTATGTGCTAATGCTACTGCCTTAAAGCTCAATTACGTGTACCATATTTACTCTCATGATAATATATGGATAATAGCTTTTTGAGGTGAATAAAATGGATTTTGAAATTAGAAATTCTGTTGTTAGCGACGCAGAGCAATTGATCGATCATAAATTGATTGTAACGAGAGAAAATCCCGATACGCTCGCGACTTTGATTGAGAACCATTATATTTCAATCAATGAACAAGAAGAGGCAATCACAGAAGTGGGGCCAAACGATTATAAGCGAGTCGCAGTTGTAGACGGAAAAATCGTTGGAATTATTAATATGAAACAAGATTTAAGAAAAAAGTTTGAACACATTGCGCAGTTTGGTATTAGTGTTCAACAAGATTATGCAGGGATGGGTATCGGGTCAAGCCTAGTTAAAGGCGCGATTGAATTTGCTGAAGAAAACCCACTCATCGAAAAAATTATGCTCACTGTATTTTCTAATAACCCAGGCGCAATCAGACTCTACGAACGCTTTGGTTTTAAAGAAGAAGCGAGACTAACCAATCAAGTGAAACTCAAGGAAGGCTATACGGATTTGATCTACATGACGCTTTGGGTAAACAAATAAGTTTTATACGCATTAAAAACACGCACTTAGAATTTTGACGCGTACCCCTTAAGCCAAAATTAAGGGGTGCACGGCATTTCGTGCGTGTTTTTATCTTTATAAACCGTAATTGTTTTGTCATGAATTTTGAGATAAAAACATGAGTTTTCATGATATATTTAATGTATCAAAATGAATAGGTGAACGTTTATGAAAAACTGGCAAGTTATTGTATATGCGTTTGTAGGCGCACTGTTTACTGGTGGTATCATTTTCTCGATTACGAGCACGGTGACGAATGATTCTCCATTAAGTCTTGTGATCATCATCGGTATTATGATTATCATGTTTCTGCTCTTTATATTCTTATTATTATCGTACAGAAGTAACCGTCCATCCGTTGAAGAAATGAGAGACAAAGAGTGAGCGAGTTTTAATTTCTTTATGTATACTATAGTAAATTAAGGAGGAATCATCATGTCAATTAGCGTAAAAACGAAATGGCAGGGTAACATTAAGTTTGAGTCTGAAGGACAAAACACAGGCTTTAAAGTAAATATGGATGCGAATAAAGAAGCAGGTGGCGATGCGAGTGCTTCTTCACCGATGGAGATGTTACTCCATGGTGTTGCAGGTTGTATGGGTATCGATATTTGTGTAATCATGCGTCACAATATGGATGAAGTGAAAAATCTGGAACTTGAAGTTGTCGGAACTAGAAACGACGAAGCGCCAAAATTCTACACAGATGTTGTAGTAAGAGTGCACGTAGAAGGTAACGTTCCTGCGAAAACTGTGAAGCGTGCAGTAGAATTATCACATGATAAATATTGCTCAGCAATCAACTCATTAAAAGCAAAAACACGCGTAGAAACTTATTTAAATGGAAGTAGAGTAGACTGAGGGAATCCTCAGTCTATTTTTTAAGGAAACACTATGTTGACGATTAATGAATTATCGATTGACCTTGGGAGCTTTCATCTGAATATGAATACAAAGATTCGTCCTGGACTCACAATGATAGTTGGTCAAAATGGAAGTGGGAAGAGTACTTTTTTAACGGGACTCACAGGTTTTTATGATGAAAAATCCGGGACAGTTCGTGACGTAAACTATAACTCTAAGCCACTGTCTCATCACACTTATGCGTACCTCCCACAAGAAATGCCGCGATCCTTATTATCCGTAAAAGATTTTGTTGAACTGACGACAGAAAAAGATTCTGGCGAGATGTTAGATATTTTTAATCTAACAGATTTACGAGACGCACGAATCGAAACGTTATCTGGTGGGGAGTTTAAACGTGCGCAACTCGCCCAAATTATTTTAGAAGATAAACCCATTCTCTTACTAGATGAGATTGATCAGAGTTTAGATATCGCATTTCAAAAGCACGTCTTTGAGTACTTGAGCACCTTAAAAGATAAAATAATCATCGCCAGCGTGCATCAGCTATCTTTATCTTTAAAATACGCTGACGAGATTTTAGTCATAAAAAAAGGCGCACTCCTGTCTCAGAATGCACCACAAAATATTGATGAAATCACGCTCTCTGATGCATTTGACACGAGTGTCAAAATCAGAGAATTGAGTGGATCAAGGCATATTATTCTGTAAATACGAGAATAGAGCCGAGCGCACCACTGAATTCACCATGCTCGATGATATACGGCTTAATCCCTTTCATTGGACCATAGCTGTAAATCACGTCACGCATGACTTGGTTGTCATTGAGTGTTGATCCTAAAAAGACCATGTCTTCCGTGCCAAAACCATTTGCGAGTGTAACACCGAAAGACGTCACAGTTTCTGCGACAAGACCAATGACTGACGCAATTTTATCTGCATTTGTCGCAGTTTCAAAGTGACCATGTTCAACATGCGCAAAGTTACTCGCTGTTAAATCTCCAGGCAATGGGCTCGGACCGCCTTTAAAGATGTGTTTCACCTTTAAATCAAGCGTGTCGCGAGACCCTTTTTTTGATTCTTCAACAATATCTTCAAACGATTCAATCCCAGTTAAAAGATAAGACAATCCCATCAATGTACCGCCACCCACACCAGTTCCACCAACGCGTACTTGTGAATTCTGATCCGCTTGGTGGAAACTCGTTCCGGTACCAACGTTTAAATATACGAACTTATCAAGATGAATACCTGCTCGGTCCATCAACTTTTTAAGCCCCACATAAGTCGCATCAAACTCTATCGATAAGTGTGATTCATGTCTAATATTTTCAGAGATATAAACACTTTGTCCACCAGTAAGATACACTTTTATATCGTCCATCTCATTTAATTCCTTTATAAGTAGATCCACTTGACTTGTTGGTCGTACGTCAAAAGAGTAGTGATTGTCTTTATCGATTATGACCATTTTAGTTAATGTTCCACCTGCATCTATGCCAATTTTCATAGCGGCCTCCACAAAAAAATATCTTAGTATAGATGATATACTAAGATATTTTCGTTTGCTAGTCTGAATTAAAATTGTTTATGTTCTTCTTTTGCATTGTGTGAGTGACGACGTCTGACAAGCGCTCGGTTTGGTTCGCGTCTCAGACTTCTAGATACACTGAATATCATCATTATCAAGACGATTGCGAACGGTAATCCGGCGAGTAAACTTGCGGCCTGTAAACTTGTCAGTCCACCAGCGAGAATAAGTGCGATTGTAAGTACACCTAAGATTACACCCCAAAGTACTTTAAGTTTAATTGGTGGGTTCTCAGTGTTACCAATACTCATACCTGAAACGATGAACGTAGCAGAGTCTGCAGACGTTACTAAGAATAGGAAGATGAGTAGAATTGCAATTGCTGATGTTATGAGTTCAAATGGCATTGTATTTAGAAGTGCAAATAGCGCTCTAGTTTGGTCATCAAGTACAATTTCACCAATATTTGTGTTGTTGAATAAGTCAGAGTAAATTGCTGAACCACCAAGGGCACCTACCCATAAGAATGAAAGGATTGGAGGTACAATTAAGATACCCATAACATATTCACGAATTGTTCTACCACGTGATACACGTGCAACAAATGAACCGATGAATGGACTCCATGCAATTACCCAAGCCCAATAGAAGACTGTCCAGTCTTGTACCCAATGTTGACCTGAGTATGGTTGTAGACGTAGAGAATAACCAACGAAGTTAGTAATATAATCTCCCATTCCGACTACGATCGATTCCATAATAAATGTGAATGGTCCAAAGAACATTACGAACACTGTTAAGAACATTGCAAGTACCATGTTCGTCGTACTTAAGAACTTCATGCCCTTTTTAAGTCCAGTCGTTGTTGAAATAATAAATAATACAGTCATAAGAATTGTTAAAATGACTTGCGTCATAGGTCCGTTTGGAATTCCGTAGGCGATGTTTAAACCACCGTCCATTTGTAGGATACCAAGACCAACAGATGTTGCCATACCTGTAACTGTTGCGATAATTGCTAAAATATCTAAGCCTTTACGTGCTTTAGTGCTGTAGTTAAACCCTAACAAAGGTTCTAATGATGTTGAAACGAGACCATCACGTTTTTTTCTATATTGGAAATACCCAATGGTAAGTCCTGCCACACCAAAGATTGACCACTGTGAAATACCCCAGTGGAAGTATGTGTATCCCATTGCGATACGTGCCGCTTCAGCGTTTTCAACTGGTCCACCTAAGAATGGTGATTTTACAAAGTGTTCCATAGGTTCAGCGACCCCATAGAATACGAGACCGACACCAAGACCACTTGAGAAAAGCATCCCAATCCATGACCAGAATGAGAATTCGGGTTCAGAATCATCTTCACCGAGTTTAATTCTTCCATACGGCGAAATGGCTAGGAATAGTAAGAATACTCCGAAGCCAAATACAACAAGTAAGAAGAACCAGCTAAACTTATCTGATATAAATGAATAAACAGTTTCAGAAGCCATTTGTACTTGCGATGGTATAATCATTGCGATTATTGCAACGACTAATATAATAATCGCAGCTCCCCAGAATACTACTCCGAGCTTAAGCGGGGGGCTTGTTTCTTCCGATTCATTGACTCGCTTGTTATTACTCTTGTCATTATTATTGTTTTCTGTCACAAGAATTTCCTCCTAAGTTTTATAGCTTTTACCCTAATCTAACGTCTTTAAACAAAAATCTCATATAAATTTTAAGTGCATATAAAAGAACTGTGATACAATGAAAAAAATTACTTGTGTTTTATCTAATAAGTATGTAATATAACGTTGACATTTATGTTTCGGAAAGGAAGTAACATAGAATGAAATTAGATGACTTTACAAAAGAGATGATTGACGAGAGTTCTTTCATTGACATGTCACACATATATTTAGAAGAAGTTGGAAAAGAAACGCATCTTTACGATATTGTAGATAAGTTCAAAGATATCGGTGGATATACTGAAAAAGAAATCGAAAATCGTATTTTACAATTCTATACAGATTTAAATACAGATGGTCGTTTTGTATCAACAGGTGATGGCGTTTGGGGACTTAGAAAATGGTTCTCAGTAGACGACATCAACGAAAAAATCGCGCCAACTGTTCATAAGTTTGACGTTGTAGATGACAATGATTACTTAGAAGATGATGTTGATTATGACATCGAAAAATTAGAAGACGACGTAGTTTCAGAGGAAGCAGTGGAAGAAGATGAAGATGCTGCTGACATCGATTCTGTGATTGATGATGAAGACATCGACACAAAAGATCTGAACTATGATGACGGAGATACTCTAGAAGACAATTATGATGATGGCGACGACTACTAAATTTTTTTGATTGACAAAATCGTGAAACGTGCTAATATTTTAATTGGGCTCCCTTAAATGGGATTGTATATGAGCTCCTTTTCACATTTACGTGGAAGGGAGCCTTTTTTATTTTTTTAGGAGGAAACTTTTTTGACAAAGTATATTTTTGTAACAGGCGGAGTTGTATCGTCACTCGGTAAAGGTATCACAGCAGCATCACTCGGTAGATTATTGAAAAGTCGTGGATTTGAGGTAACAGTACAGAAGTTTGACCCATACTTGAACGTGGATCCAGGAACGATGAGCCCATTTCAACACGGTGAGGTTTTCGTAACTGAGGACGGCGCAGAAACAGATTTAGATCTCGGACACTATGAGAGATTTATTGATATCACTGTCAACAAGTATTCCAACGCAACAGCAGGTAAGATTTACTCTGAAGTTTTAAGAAAAGAACGACACGGAGACTACCTAGGTGGAACAGTTCAAGTTATTCCACATATCACTAATGAAATTAAATCACGCATGATGGCAAATGGTGAAGCTACAAACGCAGACATCGTTATTACTGAAATCGGTGGAACAGTAGGGGACATAGAGTCACTTCCATTCGTTGAGTCGATTCGCCAATTACGTTCACAACTTGGTAAAGAGAACGTGATGTTTATCCACTGTACATTGCTTCCATATATCAAAGCAGCTGGTGAGATGAAAACAAAACCTACGCAACACTCTGTTAAAGAATTACGTAGCTTAGGTATTCAACCAGACATGATTGTTGTACGTACAGAGTACGAAATGACTGAAGATTTAAGAGATAAAATTGCATTATTCTCTGACGTGAAAAAAGAAAATGTTATTGAAGCAAAAGACGAAGAAACAATTTATAACATTGTATTAAGCTTACAAGATCAAGACATGGATGATATTGTGTTAGATACTCTAGGCTTAGAATCTAAACGTGAAGCAGACCTAGAGGACTGGGTTCACATGTTAGAAAACATTAACAAATTAGATAAAACAGTGACAATCGGTATCGTTGGTAAATATGTTGAGTTACAAGATGCGTATCTATCAGTTGCTGAATCATTACGTCACGCTGGGTTCGAAAACTTAGCAGACATTGAAATTGAGTGGATCGATTCTTCACTCGTTCACGAAGGTAACTATGTTGAGATTTTAAGTGACCTTGACGGTATCGTTGTACCAGGCGGATTTGGCGACCGTGGTATCGATGGTAAATTACATGCACTTAAATTTGCACGTGAAACTGGCAAACCATTACTTGGAATTTGTCTCGGAATGCAGCTCATGACAGTTGAGTATGCAAGAAACGTTGTTGGTATTACTGATGCGCATTCAAGCGAGTTAGATCCAACAACTAAAAACCCTGTAATCGACTTAATGCCAGACCAAGTAGAAGTTGTAGATGTTGGCGGCACATTAAGACTTGGCGCGTATCCTGCAGTAATCACTGAAGGTACAGTCGCTCATAAACTATATGGCGAAACTGAAATCTCAGAACGTCATAGACACCGTTTTGAATTTAACAACAAATATAAAGATCAATTAAGTGACAAAGGACTTGTATTCTCAGGAGTATCACCAGACGGGAGACTCGTTGAGATGGTAGAAATTTCAGACCATCCATTCTACGTAGGTGTACAATTCCATCCAGAATTCAAATCAAGACCAACACGTCCACACCCATTATTCAGAGGGTTAATCGAAGCGGCACTTAAAGCTAGAACAAACAAGTAATAATAGATAGGGTAAGAGAAAGCCAAACGACAGTGTATCGTTTGGTTTTTTTTATGTTATCTTCTTTTTGAGTGTACAATTTAATTAAGAAATGGGGTTCTTTAAGATGCGATATTGGATCGATAAAGACACGACGATATGGATAGAACTTCCGGAACTGTTTGATTTCAAGGTGAATCTGGATTATCTGAAAAGAGATTTGAATGAGTGTTTGTACGAGGTTATGGATGACACGGTTTTGAAGGTAATCTTTAATACTTTGGTGAAAGTGAGTTCTGATGATAATAAATATTTAGTCGTGGAATTCTTGTCAGGAGACATTCCTAAAACGATGAAAGACAAAGAAAAGTTTGTGAGTTATGTATCTAATTGGTTTGATCTCGACACTGATTTGGAAGAGTTCTATATAATAGCCGGCAAAGACAAATTATTGAAAGAAACGATAGATAGATTTTATGGCTTACGAACTATGGGGATTCCTGATTTATTTGAAGCATTATGTTGGGGAATACTTGGCCAACAGATAAATATTGGATTTGCGTATACTCTTAAAAGACAGTTCGTTGAGAAGTTTGGAGACTACATTGAATATGAGAATAAAAAGTATTGGATATTCCCATCATATGACACAATTGCAAAGTTAGAGCCGGGTGATATGACAGGAGTTCAACTTACAAAGAGAAAGATTGAATATATCATTGGAGTTGCGAAAGAGATGAGTAGTGGGCGTTTATCTAAAAAAGAACTACTTGAAATGAATGATTTTAAAAAAGCAGAGAAGGCTCTTGTTAAAATCCGAGGAATCGGTCCATGGACAGCAAACTATGTCTTGATGCGATGCCTACGTTACACGAATGCCTTTCCGATTGATGATGTCGGACTTCATAATTCCATAAAATTTCAACTCGATATCGACCGAAAACCAACAAAAGATGAAATTCTGGAACTTTCAGCAGGCTGGTCGCACTGGGAATCATACGCAACTTTTTATTTATGGAGATTGAAATATTAAACTCCGACTTCTAAATAGGGCTTTGTGAACGCGTTTTAATACCTAATTTTTAATAAATCTTAGGAAGTTTAATATATTGTACTTCCTAAGATTAATATATTTTTTAACTCCTACAATGAATCATAAAACTCAATCAAACGTTTCAGCTTTTCATTATTTATAAGTACTATATCTTTACCCATTGCGAGTTTATTTCTAACAATTTGTTCTTTCTTACTTGGCGTATTACCACGATTTTTACCATGAATAAGTATATCCATATCGTCGTTAATTGTGTAGGTTCCACCGTTATTCACAATATATTGAACGAGTTCTTTACGTTTTAAAAATAAAGTACCTGATATCGCAATCTTTTTATCAAAAAATGGATGCGTGTCATCTGTCACGTCTTCAGTAGGTTTAATTTGTAAGAGTGCATCGTTATACTGACTCATCGCAGCGCTTTTACTCTTATTATTTTTCATAGTACGTAAGTATTTCTTGTGTGATTTTAGATAGTCTTCTAGGGATGGATAATGTTCGAGTAATCGATAAGTGATCATGGCAGCAGCTTTTGCATCATTAAGCGCGTGGTGGTGCCCTTTAAAGTCGATGTTGTAATACTGCATCATATTTTTTAGAGAGTAACTGTGGTTTTGTACTGTTCGTCGTCCCATTTGCACAGAACAGAAGTATTGTATGGGTGGAATTTCTTTTTCATAGCGTTCTAAAGACGCATATAACACCTTCATATCAAAGTTTGCGTTGTGTGCGACAACGGGTAAGTCTCCAATGAAGTTCATCATGTATGGAAAGACGTCTTCAAATGTCGGTGCATCCTTTACGTCTTCAGGTGTAATACCATGAACTCTAATATTGCCTTCAGAAAATCTTGCTTCTGGGTCGACGAGTGTGTAGAACGTTTCCGTCATATGTTTGTCTATGACTTTGACCATACCGACACTACAAATCGATGCGGGACTAGAATTCGCCGTTTCAAAGTCTAGAGCTATGAACTGATTACTCATCGTCAGCCGTCATTTCATCTATAAAGATATATAGGTTGTAGTAAATAAATAATAGAGCAGATACGTATGGGTTAATGATACGGTCAAAATCTGCAGTCGGTACGAGTTTGCGTGTGCTCGCTAAGTCGATGAAGTGAAATATACTTTCTAAAGTTTCCGCGTCTTCTTTATTTTTATTACAAATTAAACAGTAGTCCATGTCTTTATCTTCTAATTCTTGAATGAATGTTTTAACATCGTCATCAAAATCCTTAGCTACTACTAAAATACGGTCTGGTGTTGTCACATTTTGAATCGTTTCAAACGATTTGATATCTGGGAGTGACTCTTCACCTTCAATTAGTAAAGTCTCTATATATCTGAAGTCATGAAATGTCTTCAATAAAATATTTCCGTCAGTACCAACTGCTTGTGCGAGTAAACGTGCAGCAATTTCAATCTCTTCAGCCTGATCGAAAATTTTGTTATATACATTTGTCATTTGTGTTTGTAAAATTTTGTCCATTGTTATACTCATCCTGATTCTTTAGATTATATTTATACTATCAAACAGTTGTTCTCTCGTGCAATGAAAGCATATGCTATGTACTGTTATATTTGAATTGTTACGAAATTTAATTATAATTGATATAGATAAACTAAAGGAGTCTTTATATCATGAAATATTTTATTGATACAGCAAATATGGAAGAAATTACTGAAATTAATGAGTGGGGCGTACTCGCAGGAGTTACGACAAACCCGTCACTCGTAGCAAAAGAGAAAAACATCTCTTTTCACGATAGATTAGTAGAAATTTGTGAGCTTGTTGGCGGACCAGTAAGTGGAGAAGTTATCTCACTTGAAGCGGATGGCATGATTGAAGAAGGCCGTGAACTTGCGAAATTACATGAGCACATCGTTGTTAAAATCCCAATGACAGCTGAAGGTATGAAGGCTGTTTCTGTTTTATCAAAAGAGGGAATTAAAACTAACGTAACGCTCGTATTTAATACAGTACAAGCATTAACAGCGGCACGCGCTGGCGCAACTTATGTGTCACCATTTATTGGTCGTTTAGACGACATCGGTTTAGAAGGTATGCAATTAATTTCTGATATCGCTGATATCTTTTTGATTCATGACATTGATACTGAAATCATTGCAGCATCTATCCGTAATGAAGGACACGTTCATGGAGCGGCGCTTGCTGGAGCAGATATCGCGACGATTCCATACGCTGTCATTAAAAAATTGACGAACCATCCTTTAACAGATAAAGGGATTGAACAATTTTTAGCAGATTGGAATAATAAATAAATCTGTTAACGATTGGGAGTGAAGTAATGGCAGATGAAGTAATTAAAATTAGAGGTGGCAATACTCTTACTGGCGAAGTCAAAATTAGTGGTGCAAAGAACAGTGCGGTTGCGCTGATTCCAGCTTCACTCATGGCCAAGAGTGGTACGGTTGAACTTGAAGGAATTCCAGATATTTCAGACGTCGCAACACTTGTAAGTCTCTTAAAAGACTTGGATATTGACGCGAGTATTGATGGTGATGTGCTTACAGTGAATGCTGAAAACGCACATAATACACCTCTACCAAACGATAAAGTACAATCATTACGTGCATCGTATTACATGATGGGCGCAATGCTCGCACGATTTAAAAAAGTAGCAATTGGTTTACCGGGAGGATGCCATTTAGGTCCGAGACCAATCGATCAACACATCAAGGGGTTCGAGGCACTCGGTGTTGAGGTCACAAATGAACATGGGGTTATGCATTTATCTGGAGAAAACCTTTCTGGTGCAAAAATATTCTTTGACGTTGTTTCTGTCGGTGCCACAATTAACGTAATGCTTGCTGCAACAATGGCAAAAGGGCGCACAATTTTAGAAAACGTTGCACGTGAACCAGAAATTGTGGATGTTGCGACACTTCTAAACAAGATGGGTGCAAACATTCGTGGTGCAGGTACGGAAACGATTCGTATCGAAGGTGTAGAATCATTACACGGCACGTCTCATACAATTATTCCTGACCGCATCGAAGCAGGATCTTATATTTCTGTTGGTGCGTTAGTGGGTAAGGATTTTAAAGTGAAAAATATTATTCCAGAACACTTAGAGTCACTGTTCTCTAAATTAGAGGAAATCGGTGTAGACTTCACAATCGATGACGACGAGGTTGTGATTAACAGTGGTACAGACTACAATCCTGTTGAAATAAAAACCCAAGTATATCCCGGGTTCCCAACTGACTTACAACAACCGATTACACCACTGCTCATGCAAGCGAATGGTACTTCAAAGGTATCTGAAACAGTGTATCCAGCAAGATTCCGTCATATCGACGAACTTTCTCGCATGAATGCTCGATTAGAACAGCGCAGTGGGGCTGTCTTTATTGAACAATCAAAACTGACAGGTGCAGAAGTTTATGCAAGTGATTTACGTGCAGGATTCTGTCTCGTTGCTGCCGGTTTAATTGCAGAAGGTACAACAACGATTCATAACATTCATCACGTGATGCGTGGGTACTCAGGTATAATTGACAAACTTAATTCGCTCGGTGCAGATATTGAACTTGTGACGAAATGATTTTTTGAGAGACACGATATGTGTCTCTTTTTTCATATATATTGAATGTCTTTTTATGGATTCTAAAATAATTCAAAAAATGTGCAATGGCTTTCAATAACTCATGATTTTTAATGCGTATGTGTTTTTCACTGTGATATAATAAACATGAGAAATTTTCAGGAGGCGTTTAAATGGAACGAAGTCTATCTATGGAACTCGTAAGGGTGACTGAAGCTGCCGCACTAGAGAGTGCGAAGTGGGTTGGTAAAGGATTAAAGAATGAAGCGGACGACGCTGCGACAACTGCAATGCGTAACGTTTTCGATACTATTCCAATGAATGGTACAGTCGTAATTGGTGAAGGTGAAATGGACGAAGCACCTATGCTTTACATCGGTGAAGAGCTTGGGACTAAAGATGGTCCAGAGATCGACATCGCAGTTGACCCATTAGAAGGTACGACAATCGTTGCTGAAGGTGGCTGGAACGCGCTTACTGTTATTGCGATTGCAGACAAAGGAAATCTTTTACATGCACCAGACATGTATATGGATAAAATCGCGGTTGGACCAGAAGCGAAAGGACTCGTTGATTTAGATAGCTCAGTTGAAGATAATATTCGTGCTGTTGCGAAAGCGAAAAATAAAAATATTGAAGACGTTACAGTTACTTTATTAAAGCGTGATCGTAACCAACATATTATTGACGAAGCACGTCGTATCGGTGCACGTATTAAATTCGTAGAAAATGGTGACGTAGCTGCTGCAATTAACACATGCTTTGACTATACAGGTGTAGATATCATGTTTGGTTCAGGTGGTGCACCAGAAGGTGTACTTGCTGCTGTTGGGATCAAAGCATTAGGTGGAGACTTCCAAGGACGTCTATTACCAATGACTGATGAGGAGACAGCACGTTGTAAAGAAATGGGTGTAGACCCAGAGAAAAAATTCCTTTTAGACGAACTCGTTAAAGGTGACGACGCAATCTTTGCTGCAACAGCAGTAACTGATGGAGAACTCATGAAAGGTGTACAGTTCAAAGGAGATCATGTTGAAACTGAAAGTCTCGTAATGAGGGCGAAGTCAGGCACAGTGCGTTTCGTTAAAGGACGTCACTCAATGGTAAAAAAACCTAAAATGATTCTATAAGATTTTAATATTTAAGAGACCTATTTATTAGGTCTCTTTTTTATTTGTCTATTTTAATGATTAATCATACGAGTTTTTATCTTAATAATGTTGAGATTATGCGACTTTAAGTGAAAAATATCACAACTTAGGCATTTCCCCTATAGATATAGGCAATTCCCTAATGTCGGACTTTTATTAAATCATTCATAATTTTAATTAATAAGTGTTTAAGCTTTAGTAAAGGAGTAATGTATATGGTTATTGGAACAGGACTCAGATTTTTTACGCCCACTGAAAAGTTCAATGGTAACTGGTCAGTTCTCGAAAGTAAAAGTCGTGAATGGGAAAAGATGTATCGCGAACGTTGGAGTCATGACAAGGTTGTACGTACGACTCACGGGGTAAACTGTACAGGTTCATGCTCATGGAAAGTATTCGTTAAAAACGGAATTATTACATGGGAAAATCAACAAATAGACTATCCGTCATGTGGACCGGATATGCCAGAATTCGAGCCTCGTGGGTGTCCACGTGGTGCGTCATTCTCTTGGTATCAATATAGTCCACTAAGAATTAGATTTCCTTATGTCAGAGGTGTCTTATGGAACATGTGGCAAGAAGCATTAGAAGAACATGGGCATCCAGTTGCTGCATGGGCCTCGATTGTTGAAGACCCAGAGAAATCTAAAGCATATAAGAGTAAGCGCGGAATGGGTGGTCTTGTTAGAGCAAACTGGCGAGACGTCAACCGACTCATTTCTGCTCAAATGATTTATACAATTCAAAAGTATGGTCCAGATAGAATTGCAGGATTTACACCAATTCCAGCAATGAGTATGGTCAGCTACGCATCAGGTGCACGAATGATTTCATTACTCGGTGGAGAAATGTTGTCATTCTATGACTGGTACGCAGATTTACCACCAGCTTCACCACAAATTTGGGGTGAGCAAACGGATGTACCTGAATCATCAGACTGGTACAACGCACAGTACATCATCATGTGGGGTTCAAACGTGCCATTAACACGTACACCAGACGCTCACTTTATGACAGAAGTACGTTACAAAGGTGCGAAAGTTGTTTCAGTAGCACCAGACTACGCAGAAAACGTAAAGTTTGCAGACAACTGGGTTGCACCACATCCTGGAACAGACGCAGCACTGGCACAAGCAATGACACATGTCATCTTAGATGAGTTCTATGAAAAACGTAAAGAACCGATGTTTATCGACTATGCAAAACAATATACAGATATGCCATTCCTAATCATGCTCGACAAGCATGAAGACACATATAAAGCCGGACGTTTCCTACGTGAATCAGACCTTAAAGAAACAAGCGTAAACGGTGAATGGAAACCTGTGTTAATCGATGAAACGACAGAACAAATTGTCGTTCCAAACGGTACGATGGGTCAACGCTGGGAAGAGGGCAAGAAATGGAATTTGAAACTTGAGACTGAAGACGGTACTAAAATTGCGCCAGCGATGACAGTTAAAGGTATGAATCACGAAGTGACTGAAATGGTGTTCCCGTACTTCAACAATGATGGAAACGGCACGTTCAAGCGTCCAATCGCAACAAAGACTATAACTTTAAAGAACGGTAGAGAAGTCAAAGTAGCAACAGTATATGACCTTATGCTTTCACAATATGGTGTGAATCGTTTTAACACTGAACATGAAGCCAAAGGTTATGACGATAGAGACAGCATCTACACACCAGCTTGGCAAGAAAGTGTGACAGGTGTAAAAGCAGATCTCGTTACACAAATCGGTCGTGAGTTCGCACAAACATCTGTAGACACAAATGGTCGCTCTATGATCATCATGGGTGCTGGTATCAACCACTGGTTCAACTCAGATACGATCTACCGTTCAATTTTAAACCTCGTAACATTATGTGGTACTCAAGGTAAAAATGGTGGGGGTTGGGCACACTATGTTGGACAAGAAAAATTACGTCCAATTGAAGGATGGTCAAACCTAGCATTCGGTCGTGACTGGCATCCAACAAGTCGTCAGCAAAACGCAACAAGCTGGTTCTACTTCGCAACAGACCAATGGAAATACGAAGAGTCTGGTGTCGATAAGTTAAAATCACCGCTTGCTAAGGACTTAAAGCACACGCACCCTGCGGATTATAACGTGACGGCAGCAAGACTTGGCTGGTTACCTTCATATCCTCAGTTCGATAAAAACAGTCTTCTCTTCGGCGAAGAAATGAAGGATAAGGGAGACTTTAGTGATGAAGCGATTTTAGAACACGCTGTAAATTCAGTGAAGAATCGTGAAACGAAGTTCTCTGTAGAAGATCCAGATAACGAAAAGAATTTCCCACGTACATTATTCGTATGGCGTTCAAACCTAATTTCATCTTCTGCCAAAGGGCAAGAGTACTTCATGAAACACTTGCTTGGAACTAAGGACGGATTACTAGCTAAAGAAAACGACAGCGAACGTCCAGATGAGATTGTATGGCGTGATGAAGTAGAAGGGAAACTTGATTTACTCGTATCTCTAGACTTCAGAATGACAGCAACACCACTTTATTCAGACGTAATTTTACCGGCAGCAACATGGTACGAAAAACATGACTTATCATCAACAGACATGCACCCATTCGTCCATCCGTTCAACCCAGCGGTTAACCCGTTATGGGAAGCACGAAGTGACTGGGACATCTTTAAGAACTTATCAGAAACATTCTCTGAAATGGCAACAGACTACTTACCAGAAACATATAAAGACGTAGTTACAACGCCACTTATGCACGACACACCAAACGAAATTGCTACAACTTACGGAATCGTTAAAGACTGGACAAAAAGCGAGATTGAAGCGATCCCAGGTAAGACGATGCCAAACTTCACAGTGGTAGAACGTGATTACAAAGAAATTTACAACAAGTTTGTATCAGTTGGTCCATTAATGCGTGAAGGTAAAGTAGGGGCACACGGTGTCGCGTTCAGCGTCAAAGAACAGTTTGATGAGTTACAAAATATCGTTGGAACGCACTACGATGATACTCTAAAAAATGGTCGTCCAAAAATTGAAACTGCCAAACAAGTAGCAGACGTAATCTTAAACGTATCGAGCGCAACAAATGGTGCAGTTTCACAGAAATCATATAAGAGCTTAGAAGAAACGACTGGCATGGAATTAATGGATATTTCAAGTGACCGTGCAGCAGAACGTATTACGTTCCAAGCAATTACCGCACAACCACGTGAAGTGATTCCAACAGCCGTATTCTCAGGATCAAATAAAGGCAGTAAACGTTACTCACCATTTACTACAAACATCGAGAGACTTGTACCATTTAGAACACTCACAGGTCGTCAGAGTTATTATATCGACCATGAAGTATTCCAACAGTTCGGTGAATCACTACCGGTGTATAAACCAACATTACCACCGATGGTATTTGGTCCAAAAGACCAACAAGTTAAAGGCGGCGTAGATAGTTTAGTACTTCGTTACTTAACACCACACGGTAAGTGGAACATTCACTCAACTTACCAAGATAACTTACACATGTTAACACTCTTCCGCGGAGGTCCAACAGTTTGGCTTTCAAACGAAGATGCAGAAGCACATAATATAGGCGACAATGACTGGTTAGAAGTTTATAACCGTAACGGTGTAGTAACAGCGCGTGCAGTTGTATCACATAGAATGCCACGCGGCACGATGTTCATGTATCACGCACAAGATAAACACATCCAAACGCCAGGATCTGAGCTTACAGATACACGCGGAGGATCACATAACGCGCCAACAAGAATCCACTTAAAGCCAACACAACTCGTGGGTGGATACGCGCAAGTCAGCTACGGCTTTAACTATTACGGACCTATCGGAAACCAAAGAGACGTATACGTAGCTGTCAGAAAAATGAAGGAGGTCGATTGGCTTGAAGATTAAAGCTCAAGTTGCAATGGTGCTCAATCTAGACAAATGTATCGGGTGTCACACGTGTAGTGTGACTTGTAAAAACACATGGACAAACCGTCCAGGTGCAGAATATATGTGGTTCAACAACGTTGAAACACGTCCTGGAATGGGATATCCACACCGCTGGGAAGACCAAGAGAAATACAAAGGTGGTTGGGTACTCGGTAAGAACGGTAAACTCGAACTGAAATCAGGTACGAAAATGTCAAAAATTGCTCTAGGTAAAATTTTCTATAACCCAGACATGCCTGAATTGAAAGACTACTACGAACCATGGACATATAACTACAGCCATTTAACAACAGCAAAATCAGGTGAACATTCACCTGTAGCACGTGCTGAATCAGTAATCACTGGAGAAAAAATGGACTTAGAGTGGGGTCCTAACTGGGATGACCAACTGGCAGGTGGTCATATCACTGGACCTAAAGACCCTAACATTCAAAAAATTGAAGAAGAAATCATGTTCAACTACGAACAGACTTTCATGACTTATTTACCAAGACTATGTGAACACTGTCTTAACCCATCATGTGTAGCGAGTTGCCCAAGTGGTGCGATGTACAAACGTGATGAAGACGGAATCGTACTTGTAGACCAAGACGCATGTCGTGGTTGGAGATACTGTATGACAGGTTGTCCTTACAAAAAAGTTTACTTCAACTGGCAAACAAACAAGGCTGAAAAATGTCACTTCTGTTTCCCAAGAGTTGAAGCGGGAATCCCAACTGTATGTTCTGAAACTTGTACAGGTCGTATGCGTTACCTTGGTGTACTTTTATACGATGCAGATAAAGTTCTAGAAGCAGCAACAGTAGAAAATCCAAAAGATTTATATCAATCACAACTTGACTTATTCTTAGATCCAAACGATCCAGAAGTTATTGCTCAAGCTGAAAAAGATGGTATCTCATATGAGTGGATTAAAGCAGCACAAAACTCACCAGTGTATAAACTTGCGATTGAATACAAATTAGCATTTCCATTACACCCAGAGTACAGAACATTACCAATGGTTTGGTACTGCCCACCACTTAGCCCAATCATGAACTTATTTGAAGGTAAAGATTCAATCAAAAACCCTGATTTAATTTTCCCTGCAATTGAAGAAATGAGAACACCACTTGAGTATCTTGCAAATATGTTAACAGCTGGAGACGTAGAACCAGTTAAAAAATCACTACAACGCATGGCAATGATGAGAAGTTACATGCGTGCGATTAGCGCAGGTAAAGACTATGACCTTAGTCGATTAGATAGAGTAGGTATGACACCTGAAGCTGTAAAACAAATGTACCGATTACTCGCAATTGCGAAGTATGAAGACCGTTTTGTAATACCAACTTCACATAAAGAAGGATACATGGATCCTTACCGTGCACAAGGTTCGGAAGGTTATGGTACGTCACAATTATTCGGTGCAGACTGTGATGGGTGTATGCCAGTAACTCCGGGTAAATCAACAAAAGATATTTACCAAGATAACTTCTATGGAGGGATTTGGCGTGATTAACTTAGAGAAATTATATGAACTTAAAAAGACATTTGGATTCTTTACGAGTCAGCTTGTATATCCAGAGAAACTGAGTTTTCATCCTAGGGAATTTGATGGTGTATTTACACCATCTCACCCTGCTTATGAAGCAGTTTCTCATTACTGGAAAGACATGCATGATATCAGCTTAGAAGAAATCCAACAAGTCTATACGTACACGTTTGACTTTGAAAAGAAAACAACACTCTACATGACTTACGTGCAGTTTGAAGATTCAAAAGAGCGTGGACAGATGCTTGCGAAACTAAAAGTGCTTTATGAAATGTTTGGTTTACAAATGCCGGACGGTGAATTATCAGATTTTCTTCCGCTGATGTGTGAATTCGTCTACGCTGCTGATTGGCGCGGTGACGATAGAGCAAGAGAGAGCTTAGGTTTCTTACTTATGGTCATTGAAGACGGTACTTACGGACTGATGAAACAGTTAGAGGAGATGAAGAGCCCATATTACAATCTCATCGTAGCGATACGCGAGACATGTAAGGCATGCCTCATAAGAAATGAGGTTATCGCCAATGGTTAGTCAATTACTATGGGTCATCTTCCCTTACCTCTGTATATTTAGTTTTATAATTGGACATATCTTTAGATTTAGATATGACCAATTTAACTGGACAGCGAAATCGTCTGAGTTTATTGAGAAGAAAACATTGAAATACGGTAGCTTGATGTTCCACATTGGTATCGTACCTGTATTCTTAGGTCACGTCGTTGGACTCGGTGTACCAAAAGAATGGACGAGAGCACTTGGCATCAGTGATCATCTCTATCATCTCGGAGCAGCATTCGGTGGCGGTTTTTTTGGTATAATAACATTAATCGGTATGATACTTCTGACTTACCGTAGATTAAGTGTAAAAGCAGTAAGAAAGTTATCTTCAGTTTCTGATATTATCGTAAACTTATTACTGTTATTTATTGTATTCATAGGAGTATACGCAACATTCTTTACAACTATTGCTGTGCCTGACTTCGATTACCGTGAAACGATTTCGGTCTGGTTTAGAGGACTCTTAGTTTTTAGTCCAGATGCAGTCTTCATGAATACCGTGCCTTTATCGTTCCAACTTCACGTCCTTACTGGATTTTTGATTATTGGACTTTGGCCGTATACACGCTTGGTACACGTATGGAGTGTTCCAGTAAACTACGTAGGAAGAAGTTATATCATCTATAGAAAACATAGATAAGAGGGCTTTTGAATGTTTGATTATGAAAGTGCAGTAAAACAATTGCAAAAGGATATGGGCGTCGATTTTGTTGGTCTTGCGTTACCATCAAATTTAAAAAGTGAACAAGATGTCACGTGGAAATATGTCTGTGGAAATTTAAATGAGCGCTATAAACGCATTCATTTAAGACGTGACTCTGGTGTCGCTGGAGTTGTAATGAAAACAGGGCGCAAATGGATTGATAGAGATATTTCAAAAACGGATGTTGGTGAATACACGTATAAATTCCCGATTATTAAATTTGAAAATCTGACTTCTTTCCTTGCGGAACCACTATGGAAATACAACAAAGTTGTTGCTGTATTACTTTTTGCAAATCGTAATCATACACCACTAACTGAAACGATTGAAGCAGATGTAGAAAAGCTTCTGGAAACTGGTTTTGGCCCTTTTTATCCTGAGGATGTGATTAATTTTGAAAACACAAAAGGTTGATATTGATGCATTTATGAAGCAGTATTTTGACGAAACGGATGAAATGATTTTAATCTTAAATCGATTTAATCAAATCATTAAGATGAATAATGCAGCACAGAGCGTACTTCATAATCAATATAATAAATTGGAAATTACAAAGTCACTATGTACGATCTGTACAGGATTTACGTCGCCAGACGCACAGATAACATGTAAAAACTGTTTTGCAGTATCTCCTTCAAACATTGATGGCACATTCCAGGTATTTATGAGAGATAAAAACAATACGGTTGTACCTTATTCAGGTAGTATTGTTGAACTCAGTGGCAGAGAACAACTAAAAGTACTCACATTACAAAACATTTCCGAACAAATTAAAACACAAGAAATCCTACATCAGAAAAATATCACTAAAAAAATTATTAATGCCCAAGAAAACGAAAGAAAACGTGTATCTAGAGAGCTGCATGACAGTGTTGTTCAAGAGTTATTAAATGTCATGGTTGACTTTAGATTACTAAAGTACCAAGGCGAAAAATCTATGGACAAACAACTCGAATTGATGGAAGGCACAATGGCACGTCTCATGGATGACATCAGACGTATTTCATTAGAGCTTAGACCTTCATCTTTAGATGATCTTGGATTGTCTGCAGCACTTAGATCACATATAAAAATGACTGAACAAAACTTTGGTGTAGATGTGGAATTCCACACAAACATCAAAGATGAGAGATACACAAGTGAAATCGAAACGACTGTCTATCGCGTGATTCAAGAAGCGATGCATAACGCAGTTAAGTATTCTAATTCTGAAAAAATTTTTGTCAGCGTAATTAAAGAAAGTTTAGGCAACACATTAAATGTATCTATTGAAGACCAAGGTGATGGATTCCTGTTGGATGATACACCAAAAGGTACAGGACTTGGTCTATATGGTATGAAAGAACGCAGTGAAATCGTAAACGGCATCGTAGACATTCACAGCGAACTCGGTAAAGGGACGGAGATTTCCCTTACGATTCCGTTAGGAGTGAAATCATGAGAATTGTAATAGCAGATGACCATGCAGTCGTTAGATCAGGGTTTTCCATGATACTGAATTTTCAGGAAGACATGGAAGTCGTCGCAACTGCTGCGGATGGTAGAGAAGCGTTTCAGATGGTAGCAAAACATGAGCCAGATGTCCTTCTCTTAGACATCAGTATGCCACCAGGAGAGTCGGGGTTAATTGCGACTGGAAAAATTAAAGAAGCATTCCCTGACACTAAAATATTGATACTCACGATGTTTGATGACGACGAGTATCTATTTTACCTATTAAAGAGTGGTGCAAATGGTTATATACTTAAGAATTCTCCAGACGAAGAGCTCGTTTCAGCGATTCGTATGGTACATAACGGTGGAACGTATATAGATCCGAAGCTCGCGAGCACTTTAGTGAATGAACTTATCAATCCTACTGACGGTAATGAGACAAGCGATCCATTTAAGATTTTGACTAAAAGAGAACTGGAAATTTTGCCACTTGTTGCTAGAGGTTACGGGAATAAGGATATTTCGGAAAAACTATTTATTTCTGTAAAAACTGTAGAAGCACATAAGTCTCGAATCATGAGCAAGTTAGGATTCAAGAGCAGACCTGAACTTGTGGATTATGCGATTAAGAAAAAGCTCATGGATTTATAAGGAGTGTTCTAATATGAAATTTTCAACTAAAGTCAAGGCACTTAGAATCGTTGAGAATGAGCACATGCTCATACGTCACTTAATGAACGATTGGTTTAATGATCTAGAAGAAGCGAGAGAACTAAACCAGATCATGGCACTTGCATTAAAGATAAAGACAATCCGCGAAAAGATGCACGTGTTTTTATCAGTACTAAAAAAACATCAGGAAAAGGAGGAAAAATTCCTCTTCCCAGTACTTGGTGCATACGTCGGTACATCCCAAGGACCAGTCATTACAATTGAAGCAGAACATGACGAAATGAATCAGTATTTTGAGCACTTTATGAGTCATGCGACGCCGGATAAGACTGTAGATGAAATACATGCACTTCTTACAGATTTAAACGAAGGCTTTGAAATCTTGATGGTCCACATGTACAAGGAAGAGAGCGTGCTCTTTACTATTGCAGAAAAAGTCTTAAAAATTAAAGACGAAGAAATTCTTTTAGAGTCGATGAGCACACTCATATACGAGTAATCCCGACCTAAAATAGGCGTTTCCCTAATAGGCTTATTCCTACTCATTTTTTATAATTAATATATGAGAAATAATTCACATTATTAAGAGAAGAGTGAAAATATGAACAAGTCAACGGGGAAGATACAACTTCCTTTACAAGCTATTTCATTAACAATGGGATTTGCAGCTTGGACGGCGATTTCTCCATTAATGCCGTTCATGACAGATTTTGAAATTACTGAAGGAGAAAAATCTTTAATCATCGCGATTCCAGTTATCCTAGGATCGATTTTAAGAATTCCTTTTGGGTACCTGACAAACGTTATTGGTGCTCGGTTAATCTTTCTGATTAGCTTTATATTCTTAATGTTCCCGATTTTTTACTTGAGTATTGCGAATTCAACTACTGACCTAATCATTGCAGGTTTATTCCTCGGAGTCGGAGGCGCAGTGTTCTCAGTCGGTGTGACAAGCTTACCGAAATACTATCCAAAAGAGCGTGCTGGGTACGCCAATGGTATGTACGGTTTAGGTAACTTAGGAACAGCGCTGTCAGCATTCTTAGCACCACCAATCGCAATGGCTATTGGTTGGCAATCAACAGTTAGACTTTACATGGTAGCACTTGGTATTATGATACTTGCAAACTTCTTCTTAGGAGATAAATTTGAGAAGAAAGTTAAAGCACCATTAAAAGAACAAATCATTCAAGTATCTAAAGACTACAAAGTCTACTTACTCAGTTTCTGGTACTTCATTTCGTTTGGATCATTCGTTGCATTCGGACTATTTTTACCAAACTATCTTGTAAGTACGTTTGACCTAACACCAGTTGATGCAGGACTCAGAACAGGTACATTCATTGCACTCGCAACTGTGTGTCGGCCTTTGGGTGGTATTTTAGGGGATAAACTCGCACCACTTTCAACGACGCGCACGGTGTTTATTGGCCTAATTATTGGAGCATTATTACTATCATCTAACCATCATATTTTCTTCTTTACGGTCGGATGTTTACTCGTTGCGATTTGTGCGGGACTTGGTAATGGACTAATTTTCAAACTTCTACCAATGTTCTACACGAAAGAAGCAGGGACAGTGAACGGTATCGTTTCGATGATGGGTGGACTCGGTGGATTCTTCCCACCACTGATTATCACATCAGTAGTAGCAAGCTTTGGAACAAGTAAACCAGCATTCCTTTTCTTGGCATTGTCAGGCATCATCGCACTGATTACAATGTTCTGGATGGGTAAAAAAGAAGAATCTGTGCAATAAAGTTGAGCCTAAAATTTAGGCTCTTTTTTTGTCTATATAACTATATGGTCAATTTTAGGAGGTTTGCTTTTTTTAAGGAGAAAAATATACGAATTATTTTGGTTTTTAGCTTAAAAAATTGTATAAAAATGGTCGCTGTGGTTCACTCTAGGTGAAAGCGAGGAATGCCTAATAAAAACCTTAGAGATAAAATCAGAGTCAGCGCTACTGATTTTAGAAAAACGTATGGATGTTACTGCAGAATTAAAAGCCGAAATGAGGCGTGTTGTAAGTGGTAAAAGTGGCGAAAGTGAGTTTTTAAATCGGTTAGTGGGTCTTGAAACTAAGCCGAAAATAATTACTGATTTTAGATTTATGTATGAAAACAGTGAGTGCCAGATTGATTGCCTCATCATTTACTCTGACGAAATTGTGATTGCTGAAGTGAAAAATTATCAGTCCGACTTTTATTTTGAAGCGGGACGATGGTTTTTATCTGGTAGTGGAAAAGAGGTGAGCAGTCCTCTAGAGCAGGCAAATAGAGCTGCGCGTATGCTCCGGAATATGTTGAGTGAAGCGAGATTTCGTATTGCTATTTCTGAGTATGTTGTTTTTATCAACAAGAACTTTGTGCTGTACGGCGCGCCCCGAGATGCGCGGATTATCTTCCCAAATCGAGTGGACCAGTTTTTAAATTTACTCGATAAAAAGAATGATTCCCCGTCGGCAAGGACGGTTGCAGTGGAGCGAGCATTGCTAGAGAGACGTCTCACCGAATCTCGATATGGCTTTAGAATTAAGGTGACCCGAGACCAGATTAGGAACGGGGTTACCTGCACAAACTCTAGGTGCCGCGGGTTCATGGAAGTAGAGAATCGCCGTTTTATTTGTAGAAGTTGTGGCTCTCTGGAAACAATGGAATCTGCCGTCATTCGCATGACCCGAGACTTCAAAGCTTTATTTAAAGAAGCTAAAATCACAGTACCTGCGATAGAAGAGTGGATGGATTACGGGGTTTCTATAAGAACTCTACAAAGAATTTTAGCAAAAAACTTTGAGAGAATTGGTAACAAGAGAAGCACTGAGTATTTACTAGGAAAAAATGACAAATTAAGTTTTGAGCGCCAAAGTTAACAAAAAACCCATAGTTTGACGCATAACACGAATTTGTGCGCCAAAGTCAACAAAAAAACCCATAGTTTGTCGCATAACTCGAATTTGAGCGTCAAAGTAACTGAAAAACAAGAAAGTTTGACGCATAAGTAAAAGCAACCATCAAATTTTTTCATCAGAAAGTTGCGACGCACAACATTACCAGTATTACCATCGAATTTCAGCGGCCCTCCATCATCTAGCCTGCTACTCACATCAGCCCGTTTGTTTTTATCTTCTACAACATCGGTCAATCTCAATTTATTGTACCAAAACACCATACTGGTGTAGTATAATTTTAAGGTAAACATTGAAAAGAACGGACGTGTAGCAATGTCGGAATCTGATAAAAACAAGGAACACGAGGGGCAAAAGTATGAGACCTTCGATTCACTGTATAAGAATAATACGACAAAGGATTTAACTGCTAGAGCGAAATCGCTTCGCCTAGAGAACTATAGTAAATTAAACAAAAAGGAACTTGTCCTCGCAATCTTAGAAGCTGAGATGGAAAAAGATGGCAAGTATTATATGGAAGGTATCTTGGATGATATTCAATCGGATGGTTACGGCTTCTTAAGAACGGTGAACTATTCTAAGGGTGAAAAAGATATCTATATTTCTGCGTCACAGATCAGACGCTTTGAACTCAAAAAAGGGGACAAGGTGACTGGTAAGGTGCGTAAGCCAAAAGAGAAAGAAAGTTATTACGGATTACTGCAAGTAGACTTCGTGAACGACCTCAACGCTGAGGAAATTAAGAAACGTCCTCACTTCCAGGCATTAACGCCTTTATATCCAGATGAAAGAATTCACCTCGAAACGGAATCAAGAAATTATTCAACTCGTATTATGGATCTCGTTACACCAATTGGTTTTGGTCAACGTGGTATGATTGTCGCCCCACCAAAAGCAGGTAAGACGTCAATCCTTAAAGAGATTGCGAATTCTATTTCAACAAACCATCCTGATGCGAAACTTTTCATCTTACTCATTGGGGAGCGTCCTGAAGAGGTAACGGATATTGAACGTTCGGTTGAGAATGCTGAAGTTGTGCATTCTACATTCGATGAACACCCGACCCACCACGTGAAAGTCGCTGAACTTTTACTCGAGCGTTCTAAACGTTTAGTGGAAATGGGCGAAGACGTGATTATCTTAATGGACTCAATTACAAGACTCGCACGTGCATATAACTTAGTTGTACCACCAAGTGGTCGTACGTTATCAGGGGGTCTAGACCCTGCGTCACTCCATAAACCGAAGGCATTCTTTGGTGCAGCACGTAATATTGAAGCGGGTGGTAGCTTAACAATTCTTGCGACTGCTTTAGTAGATACAGGCTCACGTATGGATGATATGATCTATGAGGAGTTCAAAGGCACGGGTAACATGGAACTTCATCTTGACCGTGGTCTTGCGGAACGTAGAGTGTACCCAGCGATCGACATTAGGCGCTCAAGTACACGTCGTGAAGATTTGCTTCTTAAAAAAGAAGAACTCGAGGTATTATGGCAGCTTAGAAACTTATTCACAGATGCACCAGACTTTACGGAACGTTTCTTAAGAATTGTAAAGCAGACGAAATCAAACGAAGAATTCTTCGATGAACTGCGTCATAGAATGTTAGAAAGTGCAAAGTCTGGCAAGCCTGTAATCTAATGATTTTTTACGAAAGAATTCTGTGCAATACTGTTGATTTATGGTTAATATCCATGTATAATATTCTAAGTATTGTAGGGGAAAACCCAGAAAAACTCTGTTCCAGATGGTTCAGGGCATAAGGAGAATGTTATTTATGAAACAAGGAATTCATCCAGAATACCATAGAGTTAACGTAATTTGCTCTTGTGGTAATGAATTTGAAACTGGTTCAACATTAAACGATGATATCAAAGTAGAAGTTTGCTCAGAATGTCATCCATTCTATACAGGGCGTCAAAAGTTCGCTTCTGCTGACGGTCGTGTTGAACGCTTCAACAAGAAGTTTGGTCTCAAATCAGCTAACGAAGAACAATAAGATTTCTAGAGTCGTACTGAGCTATTCAGTACGGCTTTTTTTATGTGAAAAATATCTTTATGCCTATGGTATAATGAACTAACGAAACTATATAAAGGACGCGTGCAAAGTTATGTTTGATCAATTAGAAATTATTGAAAATAGATACGAACAATTAAACGAATTATTAAGCGACCCTGACGTGGTGTCAGATCCTAACAAATTAAGAGAATATTCGAAGGAGCAATCAGACCTTCAAGATGTCGTTGATGTTTATCGTGTATATAAAGGTCATAAAGAAACGATTGAAGAATCTAAAGAAATGTTGAATGAGACAGATGACAAAGAGATGATTGATTTACTTAAAGAAGAGATTTCAGCATCTGAAAAAGCGTTACCTGGCTTAGAAGACGAGCTTAAAGTATTGCTTATTCCAAAAGACCCAAACGATGAAAAAAACGTTGTCATGGAGATTCGTGGTGCAGCAGGTGGAGATGAGGCACAAATTTTTGCTGGTGACTTATTCCGCATGTACTCACGTTATGCTGAAGCACAAGGGTGGAAAACGGAAATCGTTGATGCGAGTGCGTCAGACCAAGGTGGTTACAAAGAGATCAGCTTCATGATTAATGGTCATGGGGCGTACTCTAAACTGAAGTACGAAAACGGTGCACACCGTGTGCAACGTGTACCAGATACAGAATCTGGTGGACGAATCCATACATCAACTGCGACAGTTGCGGTACTTCCAGAAGTAGAAGAAGTCGAAGTAGAAATTAAAAACGAAGACTTAAAAATTGATACGTACCGCTCAAGTGGTGCCGGTGGTCAGCACGTTAACACAACGGACTCTGCTGTACGTATCACACACTTGCCGACCGGAACAGTCGTGACGTCACAAGATGAAAAATCACAAATCAAAAACAGAGAAAACGCAATGAAAGTATTGCGCTCTAGAATTTATGACATGATGCAACAAGAAGCTCAAGATGAGTATTCTGCGCAGAGAAAGTTAGCAGTAGGTACAGGTGACCGATCTGAACGTATTCGTACGTACAACTATCCACAAAACCGTGTGACAGATCACCGAATCGGTCTAACAATCAATAAACTCGACCAAATCATCGACGGTAACTTAGACGAAATCTTCGACGCATTAGCAATCGAAGAACAAACATCCAAACTTGAAGAATTAAATAATGCTGAGTTTTAATGAGGCGTTAAAAGAAGCGAAAATAGCGCTAGGAAAGCATCACAAAGAAACGCGCATCGCTTCTCTTCTATTAGAAGATATGTTTCAGATGGACCAAGTCGCGCTGATGATGCGTGGTACAGAAACTATTTCAGATAACGCTCTAAAATCCTATCGTGAAGCGGTTGAACGAGTTATAGAAGATTATCCATATCAGTACATCACAGGGCGCGCACACTTTTATGGAAGAACGTTCAAAGTAAACAGTCACACGTTAATTCCAAGAAATGAAACAGAAGAGCTTGTGTATCATGTATTAGACAAGGTGAAGTCAGGCAAGATCGTTGATATCGGTACAGGCACTGGTGCTATAGGTCTAACGTTAAAGCTAGAAAACAAAGCGTTAGATGTCTACGTTACAGATATCAGTAGTGACGCGTTACGTGTGACAAAACAAAATATGGACGCACTTGATGCAAAGGTCACGATATTAAACGGAGATATGCTGAAACCATTAACAGATAAAAACATCAAAGTTGATGTGTTAATCTCAAATCCGCCGTATATTGCGGAATCAGAAACAGACGAAATGAGTGCGAGTACTGTGAAGTACGAACCACATTCAGCGCTGTTTGCTGAAGAAGATGGACTATATTTTTATCGAAATATAATAGAAGGTTTAGAGTTTGTCTTAAACACAGATGGCAAAGTATTTTTTGAAATTGGCTACAAGCAAGGAGAGAAAGTAAAAGATTTATTCCTTTCCAATTGGCCGAAATCGAAGGTCCAAGTGATTAAAGACATCAATGGGCAAGATAGAATTATTTATGCAGAGTGGGTGAAATGATGACGACAAGAAAATGGAAACTAACATCAAAAGATATAGAAGAGCCGATTTCAGAAGAAGTGAAAAATACTTTAGAAGAAATAAAAATTGCGCTCACATACGGTGAAGTGATTGGATTACCTACAGAAACAGTATATGGTCTTGCTGGTGATGCGAGAAATGCTGAAGCGATTCATAAAATTTTTGTGGCTAAAGGTCGACCTGGTGACAATCCATTAATTGTACATATTCATGACACAAAACAGATGGAAACATTTGTTGAACCTGTCCACGAAAATGTAAAAAAATTGATGGAGGCCTTTTGGCCAGGACCAATCTCTTTTATCCTACCTTTAAAAGGAGATTACATCTCATCAAACGTCGTTGCAGAGCTCGACAGTATTGCGGTGCGCATGCCGAGCCATCCGGTGGGGCGTAAAGTGCTTCAATATGCGGATATCCCACTCGCTGCACCAAGTGCGAACTTAAGTGGAAAGCCGTCTCCGACGAGCTCCGACCATGTATATGAAGATTTAGACGGAAAAATCTATGGTGTGATCGAAAGCGAGCCGGCGGAATATGGTCTAGAGAGTACTGTGTTAGATTGCACGCAGTTCCCTTACCGCATAGCACGGCCGGGAGCAATTTCAATTACACAGTTACGCGAAGTGCTAAAAGAAGATATTGAGCGTCATAGAGATACATCTGAGCGTCCGATTTCTCCAGGTATGAAATATAAGCACTACGCACCAAGACAGCCACTCACAGTATTTTTTGGAAATATGAACGCAGGTTCTAAAGCTCTTCCTTATGATAAAAACAAGAAAACCGGTGTAATTGCACCTGAAACAATGAGAGAATACTTCAAAGAAGATGTTGTATTTGTAAGCTTGTGTAAGGATGAGGCGAGCTATAGAGAAGCATCAAAAAATTTATACGCAGCACTCAGATTTATGGATAGCTCTGATGTGGAAGAGATTTTTATCTATGGATTTGATATGAATGACGAAACAGAAGCGCTCATGAATCGAATTTACAAAGCGACAGGAAACACTGTCATTAGAGGGTGAACATGATGAAGGATATCATTTTTGTTTGTACGGGTAACACATGTCGCAGTCCGCTCGCTGAAAGTTATGCAAATACTCACGTTGAAGGCAAGAGTTTCGGGTCACGCGGACTTTCTGTGATGAGTCGAAGCACTAATATGAAGTCTCTAAAAATTATTGAGCGAGAATCTTTAAAAATGCCATCACTGCCACGACAATTGACAGATGAAGACACGAAAAACTCTATTTTAATTACAATGACTTCAGGTCATAAGATGCAAATACTGATGAATCATCCAAATGCAAATGTGTATACACTAGGCGAACTTTCTGGTGAAAACACTGATATTAGTGATCCGTATGGTGGAACTGAAGCGGATTATGAATATACGTATCAAGAATTAAGACGATTTATCGACAAAATTGACTTTCAGTCTGATATCTTTTGAATCAGTAAAGAGTGATAGATATAATAATGTGTAGGAGATGATTGTGTGAAAGTTATCATAGGTTCAGATCACGGTGGTTTTAATCTTAAAAAGAGTGTAGTCGAACATCTAGAAGATAAAGGGATTGAAGTCAAAGACGTTGGTCCTTTCAACCTAGATTCAGTGGATTATCCGGATTATGCAAAACCAGTTGCAGAAGCTGTACAAAATGGTGAATACGACCGTGGAATTTTAATTTGTGGCACGGGAATCGGAATGAATATTGCAGCAAAC
Source organism: Phocicoccus schoeneichii (assembly GCF_014635565.1). Lineage (GTDB taxonomy): Bacteria > Bacillota > Bacilli > Staphylococcales > Salinicoccaceae > Phocicoccus > Phocicoccus schoeneichii. The sequence goes on along the minus strand of NZ_BMDB01000003.1, from coordinate 35,300 downwards.
AAATACAAAGGTATCAGAGCAGCACTTGTTCACGACACGTTTTCAGCACATGCAACGAGAGAACATAATAACTCGAACATCTTAAATATGGGTGAGAGAGTAATTGGTCAAGGACTTGCCTTAGACATCGTTGATATTTGGTTAAATACTGAATTTGAGGGTGGTAGACATGAGCGAAGAATTGAGAAAATTGAAGGATGAACTAGATCAGATTGTTGAAGAGTTAGAAGAGATAGACTTTTTCTTTAAAGGTGCACAACTTGTTATTGGGTGTTCTACATCTGAAATTATTGGAGAGCATATCGGTAAACACAGTTCTATGCCTGTAGCTGAAGTGGTTTTCGAAGCGTTCCATGATATTCAAATAAAGTACGATTTACATCTACTTTTCCAAGGATGCGAGCACATTAACCGTGCATTGACTACAGCGCGTAAAACAAGTACTGAGTTTAACTACGAGGAAGTTTCAGTTGTACCTCATAGAGGTGCTGGTGGAAGCTTGAGTGAAGTTGCGTACAAAAATTTGGATAATGCTGTAGTAGTAGAGTTTGCAAAGGCAGATATCGGTATCGATATCGGACAAACATTGATTGGTATGCATATGAAACACGTTGCAGTTCCTGTTCGAATACCTAGTAAGGTTCTCGGTTCTGCACATATAACACTAGCGAAAACACGTCCAAAACTCATTGGTGGCGTACGTGCGCAATATAAATGATTACATATCAAAAAAGGAGAGTTTTGAAATGTCTTACATCGAAAAAAACGACAAAGAACTAAATGATGCAATTCAGAAAGAGTTTAACCGACAAAATAACAACATCGAGCTGATTGCTTCTGAAAACTTTGTTTCTAAAGCAGTGCTAGAAGCACAAGGTTCTATCCTTACAAATAAATATGCAGAAGGCTACCCTGGTAAACGTTACTATGGTGGATGTGAATTTGTTGATATCGTTGAAGATTTAGCACGTGATCGCGCGAAAGAAATCTTTGGTGCAGAACATGCTAACGTTCAACCACACTCAGGTTCACAAGCAAATATGGCTGTTTATTTCTCAGTGTTAAAACCTGGAGATAAGATTTTAGGTATGAATCTAAGCGACGGTGGACATCTAACTCATGGTGCACCTGTAAACTTCAGTGGTAAATTGTTTAACTTTGTAAACTATGGGGTTACAAAAGAAGAAGAAGCAATCGACTACGATGAATTAAAAGAAGTTGCAATTAAAGAGCAACCGAAGTTAATCGTTGCAGGTGGTAGCGCGTATTCACTTAAGATTGATTTCGAGAAATTCCGTGAAATTGCAGATGAAGTTGGCGCATACCTAATGGTTGATATGGCACACATCGCAGGCCTTGTGGCTGCTGGGCTTCATCCGAACCCAGTACCATATGCAGACTTCGTGACTTCAACTACTCACAAAACGTTACGCGGCCCACGCGGCGGACTGATTTTAACTAAAAGAGAGCACGCTAAGAAAATTGACTCAAACATTTTCCCAGGAATTCAAGGTGGCCCATTAATGCACGTAATCGCAGCGAAAGCAGTTGCATTCGGCGAAGCATTAAAACCTGAATTCAAAGAATATCAAGAACAAGTCATCAAAAATGCGCAAACTCTAGCAAACCGTCTACAAGAAAATGGTCTACGTATCATTTCTGGTAGAACTGAAAACCATTTACTATTAGTAGATACTAAAGGATTTGGTTTAACAGGTAAGGCAGCAGAAGAAGCGTTAGACGAAATTGGTATTACATGTAACAAAAACACAATTCCATTTGAAACTGAGTCACCATTCGTAACAAGTGGTTTACGTATGGGTACTCCAGCGATGACAACTCGTGGTTTCAAAGAAGACGATATGTTAGAAGTGGCAGATTTAATTATTGAAACTCTAACACGTCACAAAAATGGGGAAAGCTTAGACGGACTTCACAACAAAGTTGAAGCTCTAACAAGCAAATATCCACTTTACGAAGACTAATCTATATTTTTTCGGAGGCACACTATGTCAAAAGTACAAGTAATGGACCATCCATTAATTCAACACAAACTCGGTTATATCAGAGATAAAAATACGTCAACTAAAGAATTCCGTGAACTCGTGGACGAAGTAGGTATGTTAATGGCGTATGAAGTAACTCGTGACTTAACATTAGAAGATGTTGAAGTTGACACACCAATTCAAACGACTACAGCTAAGAGACTCAGCGGTAAGAAAATCTGTCTTGTACCAATTTTACGTGCAGGACTTGGAATGACTGACGGAATTCATAGCTTAATTCCATCAGCACGCGTTGGTCACGTGGGACTTTATAGAGATCCAGAAACACTAGAGGCTGTAGAATATTACGCAAAATTCCCTAAAGACATTGAAGAGCGAGATATCTTAGTTATTGACCCGATGCTTGCTACTGGTGTAAGTGCAATTGAAGCGATTGACGCAGTTAAAAAACGCGGTGCAACTAAGATCAGATTCATCTGTCTAATTGCAGCACCTGAAGGTGTTGAAGCGTTAAAAGAAGCACATCCAGATGTAGATATCTACATTGCAGCTTTAGATGAAAGACTTGACGAAGACAGCTACATCATTCCTGGTCTTGGTGACGCAGGAGATAGACTATTTGGGACGAGATAATATGAAGAAAATTATGGTGGTGTTCGGGACGCGTCCAGAAGCTATAAAAATGGCGCCACTTGTACACGAATTACAGAAAGACGAACACTTAGAGCCAATAGTTGTTGTAACAGCACAACATCGTGAAATGCTCGACCAGGTTTTACAGATATTTGACATAAAACCAGATTATGATTTAAATGTGATGCAGAGAGATCAAACACTCTCTAGCATCACTTCACTTGTATTAACACGTATTGAATCCGTCATTAAAGAAGTAAAACCAGATATGGTTTTAGTTCACGGTGACACAACAACAACATTTGCAGGAGCACTCGCTGCGTTTTATCAAGAAATTGATGTTGGTCATGTAGAAGCAGGGCTAAGAACGTATCAAAAATATGCACCTTATCCGGAAGAACTTAATCGTCAGATGACGACGAGACTTTCAGACCTTCACTTTGCTCCGACTTCACTTTCAAAAGAAAACCTAATCAAAGAAAACGTAGATGTATCTAAGATTTTTGTTACAGGAAATACGGTAACAGATGCACTTCATACAACAGTTCGAGATGAATACAAGAGCGAAATTCTAGATCGACATAAAGATAAAAAAATTGTTCTCTTAACGGCGCACCGTCGTGAAAATCTTGGAGAAAAAATGGAGAATATCTTTAAAGCAGTTAGAGATATTGTAGATAAACACACGGATACTGTTGTTGTTTATCCGATGCATAAGAATCCGAAGGTACGAGAACTTGCGATGAAACACCTTTCACATGACCGCATTGAGCTCATAGAACCACTCGATGTCATTGATTTTCATAACTTCGCGTCAAAGAGTTATTTAATTTTGACAGATTCAGGTGGTATTCAAGAAGAGGCGCCTTCACTCGGTAAACCTGTTTTTGTATTACGTGACGTAACAGAACGACCAGAAGGTGTTGAAGCGGGAACATTGAAACTTGTTGGTACAGACAGAGAAAGAATTTTTAAAGAGGCAGATACGTTGTTAAAGGATGTTGAAGCCTATAAAAATATGTCCGAACTTCGAAATCCATACGGTGACGGAAAGGCTTCTAAACGTATAGTGGAAGTCATTAAATATCACTACGGTTTAAGTTATGGATATCCAAAAGAATTTTGAATGTACAACTTTAGGTGTATTTCCTAATTTGGTTGACACTGAGGGTAGTAATTCGTTAAAATTTAATAGGTATGTAAAAGCTTTCTTTTCATATTGATTTACTGTAGGAGACGTTTTCTAAGTGACTGTATTTAAAGCTTTTTTAAGACATTTCGTGATATATTTCGCTATTTTTCTATTTCTATTTTTAGCGTGGTACTTCATCACAAAATCAAGCATTGCACTTGGGTTAATCCTCGGTACAGTGATATCGGTTTTTATGGCATTTAGTTGGTATGTTAGCTTGAGGCGAGCTTATGATGAACACACAACAAACATCAGGACAGGCTCGGCCACAAGAGTAATATTGGTAATTCTCGCATGTTTAATATGGTATAAATTTAGTGCATACATCAATATCTTTGGTGTTCTTCTAGGACTATTACTTACATATGTACTAATAACATTTCATGCGATAACTACTCAAATTTTTAGAAAGAGGTGAAGAAATGGATCACGGAACTCCAACGTTTCAGACAAACTTGTTTGGTATACCAATCGTTTTCGATTTAGCCACTTGTTTTATGATCGTTGTAACCAGTTTGATTGTCTTTTTTATACTGTTCTTTATGACACGTAAACTTTCAATCAGACCTACAGGGAAGGCACAGGTTTTAGTAGAGTGGCTTATGGACTTTGTACGCGGTATTATCACAAGCAACATGGCTTGGCGTGATGGCGGGCGATTCCACTTCTTAGCACTCACATTAATTGTGTTTATCTTTGCAGCGAACTTAATTGGTATACCATTTACATTCGTTGCTCCTGACGCGGAACACACGTTATGGTGGAAGTCACCAACAGCAGACCCAACTGTTACATTAACACTTGCGGCACTGATGATTGTTATGACTCACTATTATGGTGTTAAAGCTAGAGGATTTAAAGAATACGCAAAAGATTATGCAAAACCACTACCATTCTTAGTTCCAATCAAGATTTTAGAAGAGTTTACTTACAACTTAACTCTTGGATTGCGACTATACGGTAACATTTTTGCAGGTGAAATTTTACTTACACTCCTTCTTGGATTAGTCACATCAGGCTCTGTTATTGCAGCAGTTGGTGGATTTATTCCAATGATGGTATGGCAAGGATTTAAGACGTTCATCGGAGCGTTACAAGCATTTATTTTCGTTATGTTATCAATGGTGTATCTGTCTCACAAAGTGAGCGAGGACCATTAATATAAAATTAAAAAATATTATTCAATTTTCTTAGGAGGAAATTTTAATGAGCTTATTAGCAGCTGGTATTGCGGCAGGTTTAGCAGCACTTGGTGGTGCGATTGGTATCGGGTTAGTAGTTTCGAAAACAGTAGAAGGTGTAGCACGTCAACCTGAGTCACGTGGTCCATTAATGACGATTATGTTCATCGGTCTTGGTGTAGTAGAAGCCGTGCCAATTATTGCGATCGTTATTGCATTCTTATTACTATTCCAATAATTAGTATATATAGGCGAAGTCTCAAGAGATTTCGCCATATCTTTATGAACTTAAGTCTATGTGAACTTTCTTGAAAGGAGTGTACATAAGTGGATCTAATTATTTTAGGCGCTGCAGGTGAGACTATGGCAACAGCTTTTGGTACATCACTTGTACTATTAGTCAGTTTTTTAGTACTACTCGGTGCGCTTTCCTACTTTGTATGGAATCCAGTTAAAAAAATCATGGATGACCGTGAACAAGCCATCCACGACGATATACAGAATGCTGAAGACAGCAAAAAAGATGCGTCTCGCTTACGTGATGAGAATGAAGCACTCTTAAAACAAACACAATCTGAGATTTCAGAGATGTTTGAGAATTCTCGTAAACAAGCGATCGCAGAACAAGAGCTTATCATCAAAGAAGCCAATGACCGTGCGAGCCATATGATTACAGAAGCAAAAGCGGATATTGAGCGTGAAAAAGAAAGAGCTATGCGTGAAATCAACGATCAAGTTGCAGATCTATCTGTATTAATCGCTGAAAAAGTGATTCAAAAAGAATTAACTGCAACAGATCAACAAGATCTCGTGAAAAAGTACCTACAGGAAGCAGGGGATAGATAATGACTGAGGCAGCAAGACAGTATGCCGATGCACTGTTTCAAGTAGTAAAAAAACACGAAGCGCTAGATGATACGCTGACAGAATTCGATGAAGTATTAAAAGCAGTAAAAACTGTAGATCACTTCTATGAGTTTATGACGAACCCACGTATCTCAAAAAACACACGTTTAGAAGCAGTAAAAACTGCTTTTAAAGACGTGAATCCATACTTACGAAATCTTATTCTGATTCTAACTGAAAAGAATCGTACAGTATTATTACCAAGCATTAAAGACGAATACGAGTTACTCTATGACGAATATAACAATCAGGCGAGAGTTACAGTAGAATCTGTTTATAAATTATCAACAGATGAGTTAGACGAATTAGGTAAGATCTTCATAGCTAAAACTGGTTATGAAAAATTACTTATCACAAATAAAATCAATAAATCTCTTCTCGGTGGATTCAGAGTACTGATTGGTTCTAAAGTATATGACGAATCAATCCTTAACCAACTGAACGGTATCCGTGATAGATTTAAACGAATTAAGAATAATTAAGGAGTGAGATTTCTATGGCAATCAAGGCTGATGAAATTAGTGCTCTCCTAAAATCCCAAATAGAGAACTATGAAGCAGACTTACAAGTATCAGACGTTGGTACAGTTATTGAAGTTGGTGACGGTATTGCCGTTGCTCATGGTTTAAACGATGCGATGGCTGGAGAATTACTAGAATTCCCTAGTGGTGTACTAGGCTTAGCTCAAAACCTTGGAGAAGGCGATGTTGGTATCGTTATTCTTGGACCATATCAAGATATTAAAGAGGGCGATGAGGTTAAACGTACAGGTCGTATCATGGAAGTACCTGTAGGTGAAGAACTCATTGGACGTGTAGTTAACCCACTTGGTCAACCTATCGATGGTAAAGGACCACTTGGAACTACAAAAACACGCCCAGTAGAAAGCCCAGCAACTGGAGTAATGGATCGTAAATCAGTATTCGAACCATTACAAACTGGAATTAAAGCGATCGACGCTTTAGTACCAATCGGACGTGGACAACGTGAATTAATTATCGGTGACCGACAGACTGGTAAAACAACGCTTGCAATCGACACAATTCTTAACCAAAAGAATGAAGATATGATTTGTATCTACGTTGCGATCGGTCAAAAAGAATCTACAGTACGTTCAACAGTAGAAACTTTCCGTCAAAATGGTGCATTAGACTATACAATCGTAGTATCTGCAGGTGCATCTGAACCAGCTCCATTACTATACGTAGCACCATATGCGGGGGTTGCAATGGGTGAAGAGTTCATGTTCAACGGAAAACACGTACTTATTGTTTACGATGACTTATCTAAACAAGCACAAGCGTACCGTGAGATGTCATTATTACTTCGTCGTCCACCAGGCCGTGAAGCATACCCAGGTGACGTGTTCTACTTACACTCTCGTTTATTAGAGCGTGCAGCAAAATTAAACGATGAATTAGGTGGCGGATCTATCACAGCTCTTCCATTCGTAGAAACACAAGCAGGGGATATCTCAGCATTCGTACCAACAAACGTAATCTCAATTACAGATGGTCAGATTTTCTTACAATCAGACCTATTCTTCTCTGGGGTTCGACCAGCAATCAACGCAGGTCTTTCAGTATCACGTGTAGGTGGTTCTGCTCAGATCAAAGCGATGAAAAAAGTAGCGGGTACACTGCGCTTAGACCTTGCAGCATTCCGTGAACTTGAAGCATTTGCTCAGTTCGGTTCTGACTTAGATGAATCAACAGCAGCGAAACTTAAACGTGGTCAACGTACAGTAGAAGTGTTAAAACAAGGTGAAAACAAACCACTACCAGTAGAACAACAAGTTGTTATTCTATATGCACTAGTTAATGGATACCTTGATGACATCGAAGTTAAAGATATTAACAGATTCGAAGATGAATTCTTAAGCTGGTTAAAATCTAATAACGAAGGTCTTCTTAACAAGATCCGTGAAACTCATGATTTACCAGACAAAGATGAGTATGATACAGCAATTACAAGCTTCAAAAAGCTTTTTAGCTCAAGCAAATAAATGACCCATTATTAGAAAAAGGATGGTGAAATCATGGCTTCATTAAGAGAAATAAAAGGTCGTATTACTGCAACTGAAAAAATGAGTCAGCTTACTAGTGCGATGAACATGGTAGCGAACTCTAAGTATGCGCGTTCTGAACAGAACACGAAGAAATTCCGTCCGTACATGGACCGCATGCAAGAAACAGTTCAAGCGATTGCGTCTAGTGGTGCAGGTAACTTGCATCCAATGCTGCAAGAGCGTCCAGTAAAACGTGTTGGTTATCTTTTAATCACAAGTGATACAGGTAAAGCAGGTCCTTATAACGCGAACGTTATGAAGGCGATTACGACACAAATCCATGAACGCCATAAAGGTAACCAAGATGAGGTATCACTTCTTGTCTTAGGTAAGATTGGTTATGACATTTTAAAAACACGTAACTACAAAATCGATGATTTCCGAATCGGGTTACCTGATCAGCCATCATTTTCGGATGTGAAAAAAATTGCACATGCCTCTATTAGAGGTTTTGAAAGAGAAGAAATCGACGAACTCTATATCATTTATAACGAATTCGTATCGATTCTTGAACAGAATGTAAAAGTAAGAAAACTCTTACCAATGTCAGAATCTGACCTTGAAACACAATCTGAATTCTCAAGTCTCGCAACTTATGAATTTGAACCTGACAAGGAATCAATTCTAGAGACTTTATTACCACAATATGCAGAAGCAATTATCTACGGCGCATTACTTGAAGCAAAAACAAGTGAACACGCTGCTCGTATGACAGCTATGAAGGCTGCTACAGATAACGCAAACGAATTGATTGGCGACTTAACGCTTTCTTATAACAGATTAAGACAAGCGGCAATCACGCAAGAAATTACTGAAATCGTAAGTGGTGCACAAGCACAACAATAAAAAATAATTATAGGAGGAACTCTAATGGCTTTAGGACACGTGGTCCAAGTTATGGGACCAGTTGTTGACGTGCGTTTTGAAGAAGGAGAACTACCTGAATTAATGAACGCTCTCACAATCGATCACAAAGAAGAAGGTCAACAAGCAATCGAACTTACATTAGAAGTTGCACTTCACCGTGGAGACAACATTGTAAGAACTATTGCGATGAGTTCTACAGATGGATTACAACGTGGTATGGAAGTTGTTAACACAGGTAACCCAATCTCTGTACCAGTAGGTAACATTACTCTAGGTCGTGTATTCAACGTATTAGGTGAACACATTGACTTAGGTGAACCAATTCCAGAAACTGAACTTAGAAACCCAATTCACCGCGAAGCACCTCAGTTTGAGGATCTTTCGGTGTCTGTTGAAATTTTAGAAACAGGTATCAAAGTAGTAGACTTATTAGCTCCATATACTAAAGGTGGTAAAATCGGTCTATTCGGTGGTGCCGGTGTAGGTAAAACTGTATTAATTCAGGAGTTAATCCACAACATTGCACAAGAGCACGGTGGTATCTCTGTGTTCGCAGGTGTAGGGGAACGTACTCGTGAAGGTAACGACCTTTACTTCGAGATGGAAGAATCAGGAGTTATCAGCAAAACTGCAATGGTATTCGGACAAATGAACGAACCACCTGGAGCACGTATGCGTGTTGCATTAAGTGGTTTAACAATGGCGGAATACTTCCGTGACGTAGAAGGACAAGACGTACTTCTATTCATTGACAACATTTTCCGTTTCACACAAGCAGGTTCAGAAGTATCAGCACTTCTCGGACGTGTACCATCTGCCGTTGGTTACCAACCAACACTTTCAAGTGAGATGGGACAACTGCAAGAACGTATTACGTCAACAAATAAAGGATCAGTTACATCTATCCAAGCGGTATTCGTACCTGCCGATGACTATACTGACCCAGCGCCAGCGCAAACTTTCGCACACTTAGATGCGACAACAAACTTAGAGCGTAAAATCTCTGAAATGGGTATTTACCCTGCGGTAGACCCATTAGCATCAACATCTCGTGCACTTTCACCAGCAGTAGTTGGTGAAGAGCACTACAATGTAGCGCGTGAAGTTCAATCTACTTTACAAAGATATCGTGAATTACAAGATATCATTGCAATCTTAGGTATGGATGAGTTATCAGAAGAAGATAAAGCCCTAGTAGGCCGTGCACGTCGTGTACAATTCTTCTTATCTCAAAACTTCCACGTGGCAGAACAATTCACTGGTCAAAAAGGTTCATACGTACCTGTTCAAGAAACAGTACAAAACTTCAAGGAAATCCTTGAAGGTAAATATGACCACATTCCAGAAGATGCGTTCCGTCTTGTAGGTAACATTGAAGAAGCTCTCGAAAAAGCACGTCAAATGGGTGCAGAAGTTTAAACAGGGAGGTTAGACAATGAGTACAATTGCATTAGATGTAGTTACTCCTAACGGATCTGTGTTTAAAGAAGAGAATTGCGAAATTATTATTCTCCAAGCCAAACAGGGAGAGTTAGGTGTCATGGCTGGGCACATTCCAACTGTTACACCATTAAAAATTGGAAGCGTCAGAGTCAAAATCAATGGTGAGTATGAATATCTTGCTGTTACTGAAGGGTTTGCAGAAGTCAGACCTGACCGCGTAACAGTGCTTGTTCAAGCAGGCGAGTTTTCTGATGAAATCGACACGGACAGAGCAAGAGCTGCTAAAGAACGTGCCGAAGAGCTATTAAAACAATCTGAAGCTGAACATATCGATGAAGTTCGTGCACACCTTGCACTAGAACGTGCAACGAACAGACTCAAAGTTGCTCAATATAATTAATAAAAAAGTCTAAGGGAAACCTTAGACTTTTTTTAAGGGAGTTTTTAAATATGGTTGCATCACAATTAGCACTCATGCATATTATCTTGCACATTGTGTGTACGATATTTGCATTTTATCTATTAGACTGCTTAAATATAGAAGTGTTATTTAAAAAGAGCCAACCAGAAAAGATTAGGCTTGTTTTAATCTTATTAGCAATTTTACTTGGAACTTCTCTGAGTAATTTTATTATGGATTTATTTACAGAGATCCAAATGGTGGGGTTATGGTTTAGCTAGGGTAATTGCTTTACAGTAGCCTGTTATCACTATAGAATTAAGGTATATATTGATATTTTTATGGAGTGAGAGTATGGAAAGAATTATCGTTAAGGGTGGAAGAAAGTTAAGTGGTTCAGTTAAAATTGAAGGTGCAAAAAATGCAGTATTGCCCATCCTTGCAGCCTCTCTCTTAGCTTCTGAAGGACAGTCTGTGATTCGGAATGTACCGGAACTTTCGGATGTTTCAACATTAGCAGATCTACTTTCGATTTTAAAAGCAGATGTTGAAGTAGATAAAACTAAGGTCATTGTAGATGCGAGCAATGAGTTAAGTACGCATGCACCGTACGAGCTTGTAAGCAAAATGCGTGCATCAATGCTTGTTATGGGACCTTTACTTGGACGTTATGGTAAATGTGAAGTTGCAATGCCTGGTGGATGTGCGATTGGTTCTAGACCGATTGAACAACATCTTAAAGGTTTTGAAAAAATGGGTGCAACATTCAATACAATGGATGGTTTTATTGAAGGTAAGGTAGATGGTAGACTTAAAGGTGCTAAAATCTTACTTGACTTCCCAAGTGTAGGTGCGACGCAAAACTTAATGATGGGTGCAGCACTTGCTGATGGTATTACTGTTATTGAAAATGCTGCGATGGAACCAGAAATTGTAGACCTTGCAAACTATATCAACCGTATGGGTGGTAAAATTAGTGGTGCAGGTACTGGACGTATGAGAATCGTCGGTGTCGAAAATCTTATTGGAACAAAACATCAAGTGATTCCAGATAGAATTGAAGCAGGGACATTCATGGTTGCTGCAGCAATTACTAGAAGTGAGATTGAAATTCAAAATGTTGTCATCGAACACTTAAGTGCGGTTGTTTCTAAATTAGAAGAAATCGGCGTTCGTTTTGTTGAAGATGGAGAAAATGTCCGAGTGATACCGAACGAAGTATTAAAAAGCGCAGATATTAAGACGTTACCTCACCCTGGATTCCCAACAGATATGCAGAGCCAAATGATGGCGTTACTTTTATCTGTTGAAGGTACAAGCATCTTAACTGAAACTATTTTTGAAAATAGATTTATGCATGTCACTGAATTTAATAGTATGAATGCCGATATTTCATTACAAGATAATCATGCAGTCATTCGTGGGGGACGTGAACTCCACGGAGCACGTGTGAAGGCGACTGACTTAAGAAGTGCAGCGGCACTAGTCTTAGCGGGTCTTGTAGCGGAAGGCTACACAATTGTGACAGAGCTTAAGCACCTTGACCGTGGATATGTAAACTTCCATGGAAAACTAGCAAAATTAGGTGCAAACATTGAGCGCGTATCTGACGAATCAGAAGATGAGTAATAAAGGAAGTGTGATGAATTTGGCAACGAATACGGACAATAAGAAACTCGTACATCGTAAATTCCCACTCTTAGTTAGAATTTTAATATTTCTATATGTTGCGCTCATGTTATCTATCATTGGACTGATGATCGGTTATGGTATTTTAGATAATCCATTTGAAGTATTCAGAATAGAAACATGGGAACATATTATTAATTTAACGAAGGAATGATGAATGTGTTAACGTACGATCAAATTAAAGCGATTATTCCGCATAGACCACCATTTTTACTAGTAGATAGAATTACAGAACTTGTACCTGGTGAGAAATGTGTAGGATTAAAACAAGTATCAGGTAACGAACCGTACTTCGTGGGTCACTTCCCAGAATATGCAGTAATGCCGGGTGTTTTAATCGTAGAGGCTCTAGCACAAACAGGTGCAGTCGCATTATTACAACAAGATGAATTCAAAGGAAAGTTAGCATTCTTCGCAGGAATTGATAAGTGTAGATTCAAACATCAAGTGACTCCAGGAGATACTCTAGAGCTTTCTGTTGAAATTACTAGAATTAAAGGACCAATTGGTAAAGGAAACGCCGTTGCAAAAGTAGACGGTAAAGTTGCTTGCCAATGTGAAATTACATTTGCTATTAGTGAACCAGCTGAGTAAATTATACTCAACTGGTTTTTTTGTTATTTAGAATTTTAAATTTATAGGTTGCAATGAGGGAGATACAGTTTGTTAGAAGTTGCATGTTTTTATCTTTCTAATATACCAAATTTAGTGTTCTGCATTTTGCGATAAGTTTACGTCTCTAATATAGTATATATTAAGAAAGGAGAACTGATCTTGATATCGAAATATAGTTATCGATATGCCTCTCTTGTAAATTCAATAAAAGTTTCAACTTCCCCTCAAACTTAAGAATTTCACATTGGTTACTGTTAGTTAATGTTACAAACGCTAATAATACCTCACTTTCATACTCACAACTCAAAAATAAACAACTTATTTTTACGAAGCGCGGATAAAAATAGGTTGTTTTTATTTTTATCGTGTAACATAATCCTATAACATTACAATTATCTGACATTATACATAAATGAATAAGTACGTGTAACCATTGGCATAATAACGTTTAGAACATATTTATATTATTTATTAAAAAACAAAAGTGTTAATATGACATTAAGAATTTGTAAAGCAACATCTATGTAATGTTACGGTAACACAATACGAAATCTTTTATATTACTGTAACCTATGTAACTTTTTTTCATGATAGTATTATAAACAGTTAGTTGAGGGATGCCTCGACGGAGAAACATAAGACAATCACGAACTTTTATATATATTATCAACGTACAATTATTGGAGGATTTTTTACATGAAGAAAAGTATTATCAGTTTAGGTGCAGTAGCATTAGTATCAGGCGCGATCGTTGCAAATGAAGGGAATGCAGAAGCTGCAACTCATAAAGTTAAAAGTGGAGATACATTATCAGCAATTGATGTAGAGTACAACACTACAGTTAAAGAAATTAAAAAAGAAAACAAATTAGATTCTGATTTAATCTTCACTGGTCAAGAACTTAAAATTGATGACTTAAAAGTTGAAACTAAAGAAGAAACAAAAACTCATAAAGTAAAATCTGGTGACACTGTTGCTAAATTAGCTGAAAAATATGAAGTTACAGTAGCAAACATCGTAGCATGGAACGAGTTAAAATCAGCTGACTTAATCATGGTTGGTCAAGTATTAAATGTTTCTGAGCCAGAAGGATTTGTTGAAAAAGCACCAGTTACTACTGAAGCACCCGCTCAACAAAACCAAACTGTTTCAAACGCTAACTACTCACAACCAAAACAACAAACACAGCAAGTTCAACAAGTCCAACAACCAGCTCAACAGCAACAAGTCCAACAACCTAAACAACAACCAGTTCAACAACAACAGGTACAACAGCCTAAACAACAACCAGCAGCACAACAACAATCAGGTGGCGGCTTAAACTGGTCAGCACTTGCTGCGTGTGAATCAGGCGGTAACCCAGGAATCGTATCTGCAAATGGTATGTACCACGGTCTTTACCAATTTGACGTTCAAACTTGGAGATCTGTTGGTGGATCAGGACTTCCATCACAAGCATCTGCTGCTGAACAAACGAAAAGAGCACAAATTCTATACAACCAAAGAGGTTCTAGTCCATGGCCTGTATGTGGTTCAAGACTATAATAGAATTTTAAAATATACTTTGCCCAAGCCACGCTTGGGCATTTTTTTATTTAAGTAATGATATATACTTGTGTTATGATTAAAAAAAGGAGAGATCATATGTCACATATACCTATTGCTTTAACAGTTGCCAGTAACGACCCAACAGGTGGGTCAGGCGTTATCGCAGATATTAAAACGTTTCATAAATTCGATGTTTTCGGTATGGCGGCAATAACAAACTTAACTGCACAAAACTCTCAAGGCATTCATGAAATTTTAGAAATTCCACCAGAATTTTTAGAAGGGCAACTGTCTAGTATTTTTTCAGATGCCATTCCTTATGCCATGAAATCTGGGATGATACCGAGTGCTGACATGGTAGATATTATTAAGAAATACATAAAAGGATACGACATCCCATTCGTTTTGGATCCCTTTATCTTCTCAAAAGAAGGTAAGCGAATTATTACTGAAGAAGTGCAACACAAACTTGCAACGGCGCTATTACCTTTTGCGAGTGTTGTTACGCCAAACGTTCAAGAGACTGAGGCCATTACTGGTATTGAGATAAATACAGAGTCAGATATTAAGTCAGCTGCGAACGTTTTCCTTAAAGAGATTGGTGTGAAAAGCGTGCTGATAAACGACAGTCAACTGACAGGTGAGGCATGTGATTATCTTTATACGCGCACAAAAGAAGTGAAGCTCACTGGTCCGATAATAAAATCGAAAAACTTACGTGGAGTAGGGAGTACATTTTCTGCAGTCATTACAGCAGAGCTCGCGAAAGGGCAAGATTTAGAGCAATCATTTAGAAAAGCTAAGATGTTTGTAACGAAAGCAATTGAAAGTGGAATTGATATTGGTAAAGGCAACGGTCCAATTAGTCATTTCATCGATCTTTAATTTGTTAAAGTTTATGACTTTAGTTTATCTAACTTGTGATTTATGGTACAATCACACTTGTGTATATAATATTTTGAGGTGAAATTATGTCTAAAAAATGGCTATTTGGAGTGACGATGACACTCGTATTATTCTTAGCCGGATGTGACTATTCTGTAGAAGAGAACAGGTCTGGATTTTTCTATAATACATTCGTAAGCCCGATGGACAGCGTCCTACACTGGCTTGGAGAACATCTAAATAATAACTATGGTCTAGCAATTATTGTTTTAACACTTATTGTAAGACTTGCAATTTTCCCATTCATGATGCGTACGTATAAAAACCAAATGCTCATGAGAGAAAAAATGAAGATCGTTAAACCACAAATGGACGATATTCAAAAGAGAATGAAACTTGCTACAACGCAAGAAGAAAAAATGGAAGTACAACAAGAGATGATGAGTCTCTACAAGAAACATGATATCAACCCACTTAATGTCGGTTGTTTACCAATGCTTATTCAGATGCCAATCGTAATGGCACTATTCTTTGCATTGAAATACCCATCAGAAGGTGGAATTGTAGAACACCCACACTTCTTGTGGTTGAACTTAACTGAAGTAGACTACATTATGGTAATAATCGCAGGACTTGTGTATGCTGCACAAGCATACGTTTCAACACTCTTCTTACCAGAAGAACAAAAAAAACAAATGCGTATATTCATGTTTATTTCACCAATTATGATTCTTTGGATTTCATTCATTTCACCATCAGCACTACCTCTTTATTGGGCAGTCGGAGGTATCTTCTTAGTACTGCAAACAATTATCGGTAACCTTTATTATCGTAATAAAGTAGAAGAAGAAATGGCACCAATCATTGCTCGTCACGAAGAAGAACAAAAAGAAAAAGAACGCAAAAAGAAAGCTGTACAAGTCGCACCTAGCAAAAAACGTAAATAAACTTTAAATTTTATGCCACGAGCAGAGCGCTCGTGGTATTTTTTGTAGATAAACACACGAAAGATTGTGGGAGTGTATCTTTAGTAGATCTGGTGAGGAATTAGTGTGTTAAAGAGATACATAATTTGAAGTGGTGTGATTTCATGTCGTATTGTTGGGAGTAATGCTACATGTTGATAGAGATTCTAGGATTACATGTCTTAACTATTGCATGTTTACCTGAAGTTAAGAAACGACGACTTGATTCCGGTCTAATCGTCACGTGGTTTCCTGGAATTCTGAATTATACATGACGATTACGAGCTAAACATCACGTGGTTTCCTGGAATTCTGAATTATACATGACGATTACAAGCTAAACATCACGTGGTTTCAATATAATCACGATTCCACATACTGATTAGGTGAGAGCTATTATTTATTCAAAGAATAATTCTTCATATTTCAATTTTCTCTCTGAATCCAGTGTTCCTGCATCGCCCGCACAACTCGCACCACAACAAATCATTCTCCACACAAAAAAGATCCCACAGGTTCGTTTCCCATGCGATCTCATATCACCGTCGCCAACCATCAACAGCAACCGCCGACATCTAATCTACATCCAATCTCTAAACAATCCGTATCCAATCAACATCCAAATCTACAATATTGGTGATATTAGATTTGCGATGGCTTCTTTTAGTTTGATCCATGCGCTACGTTCTGCATAGATTTCTGGTGTCAAGAGCTTACTGTTTATTGCGTCTTTCTCAAATGCTTCTCTCTGCTTTACGGCTTCTTTTCTATCAAAAATAAACGCGTTGACTTCAAAGTTTAGTGCAAAGCTTCGGTTATCCATATTCGTTGATCCGATACTTACAACTTCGTTGTCAATCATCATTGTCTTCTGGTGCAAAAATCCTTTTTGGTAGATAAAAATTTTGGCGCCCATTTTAGATAATTCTCCAACGTTATGGTACGTTCCCCAATATACGAATGGATGGTCTGGGAAACTCGGAATCATAATATTGACGTTCACGCCGGACAGTATCGCAATCTTCAATGCTTCCATAATCGACTGATCTGGAATGAAGTAGGGGGATTGGATATAAATATCTTTCTTCGCTGAGTTGATCATCTTTAAATATCCGAATTTAATTTGTTGCCATTTTTCATCAGGTCCACTTGTCGCGATTTGCATCGTCGTGTTTCCGACATTCTCAATTTCAGGGAAATATCTCGTCTCGTGAACCATCTTATTACGACTTCTTTGTGAGTTCCAGTCGAGCATAAATCTAAGTTGAAGTGACTTTACAGCATTCCCTTTAATTCTTAGATGTGTATCTCTCCAGTAACCGAACTTTTTAGAGTTACCCACGTATTCATCTCCAACGTTCGATCCACCTGTGTATCCAATTTTTCCGTCGATCACTACAATTTTTCTGTGGTTACGGTTGTTAATTCGTGGGTTTATCACAGATAAAAAACTCGGGAAAAATGCTTCTACATGTCCACCGAGTGAGCGGATTTCTTTAAAGTTTCTGAGTCTTAACGTTCTCGACCCCATGTCATCATACAGAATACGAACAGAGACTCCTTCACGTTGCTTTTCAAGAAGTGCGTTGTAAATTTCTTTACCAAGGTTATCTAATCTAAAAATATAATACTGAAAATGGATATGGTCCTTGGCATTCTTGATATCTTCTAACATCTGTTTAAATAAATCTGGTGTTCTATAAAAAGTATCAATATGGTTGTTTGATGTTACGAAACTTTGGTTGTTATAAAGCAGCATATGAATGAGTTTCGTATGCTTAGTGGCAACATCACTGTCTAATTCAAAATTATTTTTTCTAATTTCATCAAGTTGTTCTTGGACAAGGTATTCAAGCCCGATCTGATCTTCTTCTGGGATTTCAAAAATTTTGTGGTTATAAATTGTTCTACCTAAGAATAAATAGAGTATAAATCCAACGATAGGAATGAAGAACAAGATTAAAAGCCATGCCCATACACTTTGAGCACTCTTTCTTTCCCAGAAAATCATACCGATAGCCAGGAAAAAGTTGATGAGTAGGATGGTGATTGTAATAATTGTGGTAACACTAGAGTTGGATATCAATGAAACAAAAAAGTCGTTCATTCTCATTTTCCTTCCATTTTAACTTAATCTATTCGTGACAAATATGTAACGATTATTATTAAATACATGTAGTAATAGGCTCTAATAAACATTATAATAGTGATAACTTAACAAATAAGGAGTTCATTATCATGAAAAATGACAATTCAAAGATTAAAGAAGTTGTTGAAATGCTCCGTGAACTTGGTGTGAAAGTTTCAGTCGCACCGTCAAGAATAGAACTTATGAAACGCATTAGCTCAGCGCAAAAACTCAGACTAAATGAATAAGATATATTTAAACGGAAAGTAGTACTTACGTACACTTTCCGTTTATTTTTTTATATCAATCTCTTACGTTTTCTTTCATCTACTCGGTAAAAGTATATGCTAAGCACAATTCCGATACCGACCATATTTGCCCACAGACCACTACCTCCATAACTAATAAATGGAAGTGGGAGTCCAGTGATTGGAAGAATTTGAATTGTCATTCCAATATTCTGGAAAATATGGAAGAAGAGTAACGAAATATATCCGATAATAAAGTAACTTCCAAATGAATCCTTTGTTGCTAGAGAAATTCTAAATAAGTGTACGAGTAATAGGAATAACAGAATAACAACTATCGTTGTACCGATAAACCCAAACTCCTCACCAACAATCGTAAAAATAAAGTCTGTATGGTTCTCAGGAATATAAATAATTCCGTCAGCGTACCCACGACCTCTTGCGCCACCTGAACCAATCGCAATCAGTGAGTTCATCAGTTGGAACCCGATATCAGAACCATAATCTTCAGGTCTTAACCACGAATAGATACGGTCCAGTTGATACGAATGAATCCCGAGTTTATTAATTAAATCTGGTCGATATAAAATACCAAGTATGAGAGATAAACCCACGGTACCTACCATGAATACAACTGGCAGAATGATCCACCAGCTAATCCCAGACACAACGACCATACCAAAGAAAATAGCGAGCATAACGAGCGTAGTTCCAAGGTCGTTTTGCATCAAGATTAAAATCATCGGGAGAAGTGAGACGAGTCCAAGTTTTATTAGTAAGCGTACATCCATATTTAAACTATTATGCTGTTTATATTTATTGTGCTGACTGATGACGTAACTCATAGTCAAAATATAGATGATCTTCATAAACTCCGAAGGTTGGATACTAAAGAATCCGAACTGGTACCAACTTTTTGCACCGTTGATAATAGGCGTTATGCTATCAAATGGCGAGAAGTGCAGGAATAGTAAACTAAAAATTCCAAGCCCATAAATCAACCATATATATTCGCGGAACAACCTAAACGGAATGATCATGATAATGAATGCAATAAAGAATCCAAAAATATAAAAATAAAACTGTCGAATCGCAAAGTTAGTACCATATTGGCCACTTGTCATCGCAGATTGTATGAGAGTAATACTAATCGTTGCTAGAATCGCAATCTGTATCACTAAAATCCAGTCGACACGAGAAAGATAGCTCAAATTGATACGTTTAAATTTTAAATCATTCAAATCAGTCACCTAATTTATTAAAAAAATAGAAGATATGACATTACAAATTGTCTATCATATAATTATAACATGTACAAATCATTATAAGGAATGGAAACCATATGTTAAATATCACGATTGAAAAACTTTCAAAATTCACAAATGGTACAATGAATCAGAAAGCGTTAGAGATAAAAGACACACACGTTAAAGGTGTGTCAATCGATACAAGAACAATTGAAGAAAATAATTTATTTATTCCATTTGTTGGAGAAAATGTAGATGGCCACAAGTTTATTGCATATGCACTTGAAAGTGGCGCATCTATTGCTTTATCAGAACAAGAAAGAGATGACGTTCCCGTCATTTTAGTAGACAATACTGAACGCGCACTCGGTCTTCTCGCGAAAAACTATCTCAAGACATTTAACCCAAAAGTCATTGCGGTGACTGGATCTAACGGGAAGACAACAACAAAAGACATGATCGAATGTATTTTACAAGATAAATACAAGGTCGAAAAGACACAAGGTAACCTAAACAATGAACTCGGAATGCCACTCACAATTCTCGCGACAGATATAGAAACTGAAATTCTTATCTTAGAAATGGGAATGGATAGTATCGGAGATATTCATTATCTTTCAGATATCGCAAACCCAGACATCGCTGTGATTACAAGCGTCGGAGAATCTCACCTAGAGAAGCTTGGTTCACGTGAAAAAATTGCAGAAGTGAAATATGAGATTGTGGACTTTTTAAAAGATGACGGGCTCTTTATCTATTCAAAAGACTATGAAATGCTAGAAAACATTGTCGATAAAGACACGCCATATACGATTAAGACAGTCGGAGAAAACGAAAAAAATGGAGTGCATATCAAAAACATTTTAGAGCGTCTTGAAGGGACAGAGTTTACTTTAGATACTGCGAACTTCAAAATCCCACAGCTCGGTCGTCACAACGCGTTAAATGCGTCGTACGCAATTATGATTGCGCGTGAGTTTGGTATTTCAGATGAGACGTCTGAAGCGGCACTTCTGAAGCTTAAAGTTACAGGTATGCGCATGGAACAAAAGGAATTAAAAAATGGTGCAATTCTTATTAATGATGCGTACAATGCAAGCCCATCTTCAATGAAGAATGCGATTGATACGGTGCGTGATTTGCAGTATCAGAATAAGGTTCTTGTGCTTGGTGATATTTTAGAGCTCGGAGCTTATAGTGACGTACTGCATTATGACATTGCGACACACATCAACCAAGATAATAACTTTAGTCATATCTTTACGTTTGGTGAAGCGGCTAAAAATATTAGCGATAATATTAAGAAAGCAAACAGTGAACATTTTACAGATATTGACACACTGATTGAAAGAGTAAATGAAGTCATTGAGAATAGAACCGTTGTTTTATTAAAGGCATCTCGTGGTATGAAACTAGAACGAGTAGAAGAAGGTATAAAATAATTCTTGTAGTGTATAGCTGAAAGTGGTAATATAGAGAAGTTGTACACTTACGAGGTAAGAAATAGTCAAAGGAGACTAAAAGTTGAAATTTTTTAAAGAATTAGGTGTAAGTGAAAAAACTATTCAAGCATTAGAGGACATGGGTTTTACAAACCCAACTCCAATTCAAGAGAGTAGTATTCCACTTGCATTAAATAATGAGGATATCTTAGGACAAGCACAAACTGGTACAGGTAAAACAGGTGCTTTCGGTATTCCTTTAGTTGAGAAAGTAAAAAAAGGAGAAGGCGTACAAGCCTTAATCCTTGCGCCAACACGCGAACTCGCTGCACAAGTTGGAGAGCAATTAAAATCATTTGCTAAGTATAAGAAGCTTAATGTGAATGTAATTTTCGGTGGAGTATCCATCGCTAGACAAATTGGTGATTTAAAGAGAAAACCTGAAATCATCGTTGGTACACCAGGTCGTGTCATCGACCATATCAACCGTAGAACACTAAGACTAGATCACATTAACACGTTAGTTTTAGATGAAGCGGATGAAATGATGAACATGGGATTCATCGATGACGTGACGTTTATCATGGATAAGCTTCCAAAAGGGAATGTACAGACGTTACTATTCTCTGCGACAATGCCTAAAGCGATTCAAGATCTTGTGACACGTTTTATGCACGATCCTAAGATCGTAAAAACAATGAATCAAAATGATTCAGACCCACAAATCGAAGAGCACTACACGATTGTTAAAGAGTTAGAAAAACTCGACACATTTGTAGATTTCTTAGACGTACATCGTCCAGAGCTTGCGATTGTATTCGGTCGTACAAAACGTCGTGTAGATGAACTCACGAGTGCATTAATTGCGAAAGGTTACCAAGCAGAAGGCTTACACGGTGACATCACGCAGTCTAAACGTCTTGAAGTACTCAAGAAATTCAGAAATGATGCATTGCAAATCTTAGTTGCGACAGACGTTGCAGCACGTGGTCTTGATATTTCAGGTGTATCACACGTTTATAACTTCGACATCCCGCAAGATGCTGAAAGTTATACACACAGAATCGGACGTACAGGTCGTGCGGGTAAAGAAGGTATGGCATTAACTTTCGTAAACCCAGTTGAAATGGGGTATATCCGTTTAATTGAAGAGGCGAAAAACAAAAAGATTTCTCCACTTCGTCCACCAAACAAAAATGAAGTAGAAGCTGCACGTAAACAGAGCATTTTCGAAAAAATTAGAAAATGGCAAGAAAAAGACATCAATGCTGAGTCTTACAAACTTGCAACTGAACTCGTAACGGAATTCGAACCACAAGAAGTGATTGCCACTCTTGTTAATGAATTCTTATATAGAAAAGACGATGATAACATCCAGCTATCGTTTGAAAAACCACTCTCTCGTAGGAGTACAAAGGGCGATGGCAGACATCCGTATAAACGCGGTGGAAACAAAAAAGATAACCGCGGCGGTAGAAGACGTGGCGGTAACAATGGCGGAAAAGGTAAACAAACACCTTACAGCAAGAACAAGAAAAGTTCTAATCGCACACGCACATTTAAAGACCATATGAAATAATATTTGAGCATCCTACAGAGTGGGATGCTATTTTTATTTTTATATGTAAAATATCTCATGTATAATTAATAAAATAAGGGGAGGTCACGTATGATTCGATTATCAGATGATGTAAAAAAGTATTTAAGATTAAGATCAATCATCACATTTGTGATTGTACTTATTTTTTATTTAATTATTGCAAGCATTGCCATCTACTTTGACTTTTATAAAGAGTGGGTGATTATAGGTCTTGGGTTTCTAGTTCTCATACATCTCATTGTTTTTGTGTTTATTAGACCTGTTTTTTACCAAAAAGTAACAAAGTATCAAATATTTAATACACGTCTCGTGACTGTTCAAGGATTTATTATAGTAGAACACAAGATGTTGCCACTAAAACGTGTACAAGGTGTAGAGGTGTCTCACGGGATTATTTCAAGAAGATACAATCTCGCAAAACTTACAGTAACAACAGCAGGTACATCGTTTAATTTACCTCCATTAAAAATTGATGAAGCATATCAACTTCAATCTCAAATGATTGAGCTCGTAAAGGAGGAATTTACACATGTATAAACCTCAAAAATTACATCCATTAGCTTATTTAGGTTCAGTTGGCAACACGATTAAAACATTCTGGATCCCAGCAGCTATTTTCATTTTTAACTTCATAGGTGGAGATGGTCTAAGCGGAAACCGTTTCTTAATCTATATTGGACTCATTGTATTTCTGTTTATGCTCCTTATGATCGCAACGGATATTGTGCAAAAATATAAGACGCGATTTTGGATTGAAGACGGAAAGTTTATCTACAAAACAGGTGTCTTCGTTTTAAAGGAAAAGGAACTGACAATCAACCGCATCCAGTCTATCGATATTACAGAACCCTTGTTCTTAAGAATCTTTGGTGTGTGTAAATTAGACATACAAACGCCTGCAGAAGGTGTGTCAATTGAAGGTATTAAGTTATCTCAGGCAGAAGAGATTCGCCGAAGTGTCTATAAAGAAAAAGTGGCTGAAAAAGAAGAACCTAAAATCGTATCAGATGAAGACATAGATACTGAAATTCTAGATGAAAATATAGAACCAATAGAAACAACAGAAAATGTTTCTGAAGATGAAATGACACTTATCCATAAGATGACGATGAAAGAGTTATTCATTATGGCTATGACAAGTGGGGGACTTGGGATTTTCATCGCCGGATTCTTTACGTTCTTAACAACATTCAATATAGATACGTTTGTGACAAACTATATTGAAGAGAACTTCCAAAAATTGATAACGTCAATGCTAGTGTTTACTGTAGTCATTGCATTAGCTTTAATCATTTTTGGGTATATTATCGGAACAGTGATTTTATTGATTCGTTATTATGATTACAAAGTGTTTGAAGATAATGAAGATCTCATCATCACTTATGGACTTTTAGAGAAAAAGAGAGTGACGGTAAATATCAACCGCGTACAAAATATTATTATCAAGGATAATATTTTAAGAAGAATGATTGGATTCAAATCGTTATATGTGACGATTATGGGAGATACCGACGAAGAATTAAGTGACGGAAAAGTGATGGTTGTCCCACTCATTAAGACAAAGTTACTCTTTGATATTGTGACAAAATTCTTCCCGAATTACGAAATTAAAACGCCTGTAGAATTTGTTAAAAAACGTGCATACAGACGATTCTTTACAGTGCGTAGTATTTTCTTTTTAGTAATTTATGTAGTACTCGTATATGTAAGTCACGAATACTTCATACCAGTTGCATTCTGGATGATCACGATTATTGGTGCGATTATTTTTATCCTCCAAATCATCTCAGCAATATACTCGGCGAAGCATACTGGGTATACAATTAATGGTGATGAAATTAATCTAATGGAAACATCGTTTTTCGCTAGAAGTCATTATGCGATTAAGTCAGAAAAAATTAACACGATTGAATGGCATAACAATCCATTTACGAGACGCGCAGAGCTCGGTACAGTGTCGGTGATTACGGCAGGTGGTGTGCTCGACTCTGTTGTGACGTTAAAGCATTTAGAACGTAATGATATAGATAGAATTTGGAGATTTGTAGAAGGAGGAATGATTGATGAAGCGAATATCGAAGAGCGCGATTAAATATCGTCGTGTGACGAGTTCGATTTACCTCATTATTCCCATCTTGACTTTACTTGGTCTATTCGTTGCAACCTTTTTTACCCCAGAAAATGTAGACTTTTATCTGTATTTATCGATTGGAGGAGTGGGCTTACTCACACTTATTTATATCGGGTACTATATTATTGCTGAACCAATTTTAACTTATAAATATTTGAGGTACCAAATTGAGAACGGTGAACTAATCGTTGAACAAGGAATTTTCACGCGCAAGAGACATGTAGCACCACTCTTTAGAATTCAAAACATCGATGTGTCGGAAGGTCCAATCATGAGAAAATTTGGTCTTTCTGGAATTACGTTCTCGACTGCGAGTGAAAAACTATATATTCCTGAGTTAGAGAAAGAGGAAGCAGTAGCGCTTAGACAGATGGTCAGAGAGATTATTAGAAATAGTAAACGAGGTTCGAGTGTATGATTACGGGTCTTGGAACAGATATTGTAGAAATAAAAAGAATTACCCGTGCGAACAATGAAGATAGACTTGCACGGAGAATACTTTCAGAAAATGAATTAAAAGTTTACAATGGTATAAATAATGAAACGAGAAAAAATGAATATGTTGCAGGTCGTTTCAGTGCTAAGGAAGCATACAGCAAAGCACTTGGTACTGGAATTGGCGCGCACATTCAGTTTCATGAAATCAGCATCATGAATGATGAATTGGGTAAACCTTTTATTGAAGGTAGCAGTGCATTAATCTCTATTTCACATTCGAGAGAGTATGCAACTGCAACTGTAATTTTAATTGATAGTAATTAACTGGAGTGAATGAATTGAGCGATAGATTTTATAGAGATGCACAGGTAAATATTGACCTAGATAAAATTGGTCAGAACTATGATGCAATTGAGGCAAAAGTGAATAAGAAGGTAATAGCCGTTGTAAAATCTAACGCTTATGGCCATGGCTCTCGTGCAGTAGCGAGATATTTAGAAGAAAGAGGCGTAGACTTCTTTGCTGTTGGAACGTTAGATGAGGCGATTGAACTCAGAATGCATGGTATTAAGAGCAAGATTTTAGTCCTCGGAATTATCAGTCCAAAAGACATCAACAAGGCAATACAACATAGAGTAGCAATCACAGCACCTTCAAAAGAGTGGCTCGTTGACTCACTTGAAAACATCTCGTATGAATATGACAAAGAAGTGTGGATTCATATTAAAGTGAACGGACATATGAATCGTTATGGAACGAAAGACATCACTGAAATTAAAGAGATGATTGAATTGATTTATAGTTCTGAGTATTTCGTGTATGAAGGATTGTTCTCTCACTTTGCGATGGCGAGTGTAGACCTTGACCGTGTACGACAAGAACAAATGGAATTCAAGGAAATCGTAAACCAAGTAGAAACGCCACCGTACGTTCATATTTCTAATACTGCAGGTGCACTACTTGTTGAAGATGAATTTACGAACGCTGTTCGTGTAGGAATTGGCCTTTACGGGTATTATCCAAGTGAGTATACGAAAGAACGTACGGATGTGGTGTTACAACCTGCGCTTGACCTTGTCTGCCATGTTGTCGATACACATGAGGTCAAAAAAGGTGAAACTGTCGGATATGATGAAACATTTATAGCAGACGAAGACATGTCACTTGTCACAATTCCAATTGGATACGGTGACGGATTATTACGAAAACACAGCGGGTATCACGTAGACATTAACGGAGAACAATGTGAAATTGTTGGTCGCGTATGCATGGATGCCGCAATGATTCGTTCAAACGCAAAACGTGGAGATGAAGTCCGCATCATCGTAAGTGACCATGATAGTTTACAGTCGCTAGAAAACTACAGTAATCACGTAGATACAATTACCTATGAGTCGACTTGTCTACTGTCAAGAAGATTACCAAGAGTTTACAGTTCAGAGTCAAATGAAGTGATATTCAATGAAATTCTGAAATAACAGTTAAATAAAGGCTAGATATGATACTATTAAACTGTATTTACAGGAGGCTCATATGAATTCAAATGACAGATGTGCACAACTTAAAAATGAGTTAAAAGAAGGCTATAAATCTATGCACCATTTGAATCTTTGTATTGCAGAAGAACATTTCTTAATGGAATGTGAAGTCGAAATTAAATATACGGCAGAAATTGGAACGATTATTTTATCAAATAATAGAAAAAAAGATGGTGAGTAGATGAAGCGAGGAGAGGTGTACCTAGCTGATCTTTCTCCCGTTCAAGGCTCAGAACAAGGCGGTAAAAGACCTGTAGTCATCATTCAAAATAATGTCGGTAACAAATACAGTCCAACTGTAATTGTTGCCGCGATTACAGGTAAAATTAACAAAGCAAAAATACCGACCCATGTTGAAGTCAATAAGCACAAATACCATTTTGAAATGGACTCTGTGATATTACTAGAGCAAATAAGAACGATAGATAAAACTAGGTTACAAGAAAAACTTACATATTTAGATGAAGATAAGATGGCCGAAGTTGATCGTGCACTCATGATCAGTTTAGGTCTTAATGTTAATATGGAAGAAAAAGTAAAACAATGAAGATAATAGTAGAGAATGAGGACAGTGTCATGAGTTATATAGATAGTCTAACCAATGATTATGAGGAAATATTACGATTATATCTATATGAAAATGATGTAGATGCAGCAATTGCAAAATGTCATACATTCAGTAGAAACGTAATAGAAATAGATACTTCTCCAGAAGAAATAGTGTCATTACATACACAGATGTTAAACCACATGCACGTGAATGACGTAGATTTAGTGAAGCAGTCACTCGAGATTTTAGAAGAAGTTATGATTTCATTTGGATTTACATATCGTGACTATAGAGCGATGTTAGATAAATTAGACTTGCACGATCAAGAATTAGATATTGCTGCAAGTCTTCAAGAAACAATGCTTAAACCAACAATTCCTGTAGCTGATACGATGCAAATAGGAGCAATCAGCATACCAGCAGGTAAAGTGAGTGGAGACTACTTTAACTTCATTCACCATAACAGTCATAAGATATCATTTGCCGTCGCAGATGTTATCGGGAAAGGCATACCTGCTGCAATTGCGATGACAATGCTTAAATTTGGTATGGAACTCGCCCATCTGAATAAAGGTCCTGCCAAAGCATTAGAAACGTTAAACAATTTAGTTGAAAAAAATGTAAATAAAAATATGTTTATCACTATGTTTTATGGTGTGTATGACTATAGAAATGGAAAACTTACTTTCTCAAGTGCAGGTCACGAACCTGGATATATATATAGATACGAAGAAGATGTATTTGAAGAAATCGATACTAAGGGTTTAGTACTTGGTGTACGGCAGGACAATACATACTTTGAAAAAACAGTAGATTTAAAAGAAAATGATATGATTTTTATCTTTACAGATGGGGTTTCAGAATTACGTAAACACGACGAAACGTTTATTGATATGAATGATATCTTCCAAATGCTCAGAGAAATGAAAGATAATCACCCTCAAGATACCGTTCAATATCTATATGAAACGTTAACGAGAATGCAAAATAATTTACGTAAAGACGATTTAACAATGCTTATTATAAAGAATGCAAAAAACTTGTATTAGTATGTTTAATCTCTAAAGTACAGGGTATAAATGTATTTGAAAAGTATTATTTGATTGGAGTAGAATCGAAACATGAATATTAACATTGAAGTAAACGAAAAACCAGGCATCACTGAAGTAAGCATTGCTGGTGAATTAGATATTTATACAGCTCCAGAATTAAAGAAAGTATTTGAACCAGTAGCAGCAGACGGAACAAGTAGCCTACATGTAGACTTAAAAGAGCTAAGCTACATGGACTCAACAGGTCTTGGACTTTTTGTTGGAACGCTAAAAGACTTAAATAGAAACGATAAAGAACTAAGAGTGACAAATGTACAGCCGCGCATCATGAAGTTATTTGAAATCACTGGACTTAGAGATTTAATGTACATCACTGAGTATTCGGAGGGTGAAGAAGTTGAAAAATAACTTTGAATATGTTGAAATGAAAATTCCATCAAATCCAAAATATGTTGGACTTGTGAGACTTACATTATCTGGGATTTTATCTTCAGCAAATGCGTCGATTGAAGAAATTGAAGACTCTAAAATAGCAGTATCTGAAGCAGTAACGAATGCAGTTAAGCATGCTTATAAACAAGATGAAGATGGTGAAATCATCATTGGCTTCGCAGTCTTTAAAGATCGTATAGAAATTATAGTTAGAGACTCAGGCAAGAGCTTTGACTACGAAACAGTTAAAGAAGAACTTGGACCATATAAGGAAGACGATTCAGTTGGTTTCCTTAGAGAAGGTGGGCTTGGATTATTCTTAATAGAAACGCTGATGGACGATGTTCATGTGAAAAAGGAACCTGGAGTAACAATTAGCATGGTTAAGTTTGTTGGCAAAGGTCAGGTGCAAAATAATGGAGAAACTATCACAGGATAAAACAGAATTAACGCCTGACGAAATTAATGCGCTAATTATGAGATGTCAAGAATCAGAGGATGATGAGGCACAGACACAGCTTGTCTTGCATTATCAGCGATTGATCGATTCACTCGCATATCGATATTCTCGTGGTCAATCTCATCATGAAGACTTAGCACAAGTCGGAATGGTCGGATTACTTGGTGCGATTCGTCGTTTTGACTTATCGTTTAATCGAAAATTCGAAGCATTTTTAGTACCTACAGTACTTGGGGAAATCAAGAGATATTTACGTGACAAAACATGGAGTGTCCATGTGCCACGCAGAATCAAAGAAATAGGCCCAAAAATTAAGAATGCAACAGATGTCTTAACTTCAGAACTTGAGAGATCTCCTACAGTTAAAGAAATTGCGGATCATATTGGTGCAACTGAAGAGGAAGTACTTGAAGCAATGGAGATGGGACAAAGCTATAATGCACTCAGCGTGGACCATTCTATCGATGCAGACAATGAAGGTTCTGCAGTGACATTACTGGATGTCATGGGAGATGTCGATGAAAACTATGAACGATCAGAGGAACGCATGTTAATTGAAAAATTATTACCGATTCTAACAGATAGAGAACGTAGCATTATCGAATCGACATTCTTAGATGGACTGAGTCAAAAAGAAACTGGAGAACGTATTGGTCTAAGTCAAATGCACGTGTCTAGGTTGCAAAGAAGTGCGTTAGAAAAACTGCGTAAAGCAATGAAACAATCTCAAGACGCTGAATCACAAACCTGATCGAAAGATTAGGTTTTTATTTTTTAGGAGGACGTATGAACGAACAACTGATTAAGAATTTATCAACAGAACTAAAAATTAAACCAGAATATATAAGTAATGTATTATCTATGCTCGCAGACAAATCAACGGTGCCATTTATTGCGAGATACCGTAAGGAACAAACAGGTGGACTTGACGAAACAGAAATTAAAGCAATTGAAGATGAATATAGATATTTAGAAAATCTTGAAAAAAGAAAAGAAGAAGTCATGCGTTTAATTGATGAGCAAGGCATGCTAACAAATGACTTAAAGCAAGATATATTAAAACAAACAGAACTTGCAAGAGTAGAGGACTTGTATCGTCCGTTTAGACAAAAGAGAAAAACACGCGCGACTGAAGCGGTGCGTAAAGGGTTAAAACCACTATTTGAAGTCATGTTAAAACAAGATGTTTCTGAGGGTGATTTAGAAACAGAAGCAGAATCATATATTACAGAAGAAGTGACTTCAGTAGAGGATGCGTTAAATGGGGCAAACGACATTTATGCTGAACATATTTCAGATGATGCACAATATAGAAAAGTAATTTTACGTGAGATTAAAAACTCATCACTCATCGTTTCATCTAAAAAGAAAAATGCAGAAGATGAGCAAAATGTGTTTGAAATGTACTATGACTATAGTGAAGCGGTCAAACGCATTCCACCGCATCGTACACTTGCTATGAACCGTGGAGAGAAACTAAATGTATTAACGCTTAAATTTGAACACAATATCGATCGTATTTCTGGGTATTTATCTTCGAAAGTCATTAAAGAGAACTCTAAAATCTCGTATAGATTAAATATGGTGATCGAAGATAGCTTGAAGAGACTCATCTTACCATCACTTGAACGTGAAGTGAGAAATGATATGACAGAAGTGGGTGAAGCGCACGCAGTAAATATCTTTGAAGAAAACTTGAAGAGTTTACTACTGCAACCACCCCTTAAGAATCATATGATTTTAGGTGTAGACCCAGCATTTAGAACAGGATGTAAGTTAGCTGTCATTAACCCATCTGGCACTTTTGTAGATAAAAATGTGATCTACCCGCACATGCCAGTGAATAAAAAAAAGCAAGCTGAGAAAATCATGCTAGATATTATCAAGAAACATAATATTACACTTGTTGCGATTGGAAACGGTACGGCATCTAGAGAAACAGAAGAATTTATAAGTGAGTTAATTAAAAATAACAATCTAGACTTGCCGTTTATTATCGTAAATGAAGCGGGTGCGTCAGTATACTCTGCATCAGAAGTTGCACGTGAAGAATTCCCGGACTTCCAAGTTGAAGAGAGAAGTGCAGTATCAATCGCGCGACGTGTGCAAGATCCACTATCAGAACTTGTTAAAATCGACCCGAAATCCATCGGTGTTGGACAATATCAGCATGATGTAAACCAAAAGAACTTGTCAGAAGCACTCGACTTTGTAGTAGAAACAGTTGTAAACCAAGTAGGTGTAGATGTGAATACAGCATCATACACACTGCTCGAGCACGTGGCTGGTTTATCTCCACAAATTTCTAAAAATATCGTAGCATTTAGAGAAGAAAACAAGGGAATCAATAAAAGATCAGATCTAAAAAAAGTACCTAGACTCGGACCAAAAACATTTGAGCAATGCGTTGGATTTTTAAGAATTATTGATGGTAAAGAACCGTTAGACCAAACGGAAATCCACCCAGAACAATATAAGAATACCTATAAATTGCTTGATACAATCGGTGCATCAATAAAAGATCTTGGTACAGATGAAATTAAAGAAAAGCTCGAGAAGTTAGACCAGGGCGCATTTGCAGAAAAAGAAGGCATCGGATTGCCGACACTTGAAGACATGGTGAAAAGTTTAATTGCACCATTAAGAGATATCCGTGACCAGTATGATACGCCGCTCTTAAAATCAGATGTATTAGAGATGAAAGACTTAAAATCAGGAATGAAACTATCAGGAACAGTGAGAAACGTGACAGACTTCGGCGCATTCGTAGACGTTGGAGTAGGGCAAGATGGACTTGTGCATATATCACAACTCTCAAACCGATTTGTGAAGCATCCGTTAGACGTTGTAAGCTCAGGAGACATTGTAGAAGTCACAGTCATGGATGTAGACGTTCATAAAAAACGCATATCACTGACGATGAAAGCTGAAAAAAAGTAGCGTTGTAAATTGGTGTTGAATACCACATCACTAATGAAAAAAAGAACCACTCATGATTTCATGAGTGGTTCTTTGTGTATAGGCGATTAGCTTATTTGTTTGTATCTACTGGTTTACCTTCGAATGGGTGGTCGCCTTTTTCTAGGTCTACATCATTGATGTCGATTCCGAGTGCTTTTGCTACACCTTTACCATATTCTGGATCTGCTTGGTAGCAGTTGAAGATATGACGGTGTTTCACTTTGTCTGAAGTGCCTTGCATTTCATTTGCAGTGTTTTGGAAGATTAGTTCTTTTCCTTCTTCAGATTGTAATCTGAAGAGTTTTCCTGGTTGCTCGTAATAATTATCATCGTCTTCACGGAAGTCATATTCAGCAACATGACCGAGTTGTAGGTCTAATACAGGTTGTTTGTGCTCTGGTTGTGAGTTGTGTGCACCATAGCTGTTAGGGTAGTAGTTGATGTGAGAACCTAAGTTACCGTCAACTCTCATTGCACCGTCACGGCTAAATGGGCAAACATTTGCTGCTCCTTTTGGGGAGTTCACTGGAATTTGGTGATGGTTAACGCCTAAGCGGTATCTTTGTGCATCTCCATAAGAGAATAGACGACCTTGTAACATTTTGTCTGGTGAGAAACCAATACCAGGGACAATGTTAGTTGGTGCAAATGCCGCTTGTTCTACTTCTGCGAAGTAGTTTTCTGGGTTTTTGTTTAATTCGAATTCCCCAACTTCAATTAATGGGTAATCTCCTTTGTACCAAACTTTAGTTAAGTCGAATGGATTGTGTGGGTGATTTCTAGCTTCTTCTTCAGTCATCACTTGAATATATACTTTCCATTTAGGGAAATTTCCTTCTTCAATGGCATTGAAGAGGTCACGTTGTGATGATTCTCTATCGTGTGCGATAGTTCTTGAAGCGTCTTCAGCACTTAAGTTATCAATACCTTGTTGAGTTCTGAAGTGGAATTTAACCCATACACGTTCATTATTAGCGTTAATCATACTGTAAGTGTGTGAACCGAAACCGTGCATATGACGGAATCCGTTTGGAATACCACGCTCAGACATAAGAATTGTCACTTGGTGTAATGCTTCTGGTAATGAAGTCCAGAAATCCCAGTTGCTTTCAGGATTGTGCATGTTTGTTTTAGGGTCACGTTTAACAACGTGGTTTAAGCTCGGGAATAATTTAGGATCACGGAAGAAGAATACAGGTGTGTTGTTACCCACTAAGTCCCAGTTACCTTCTTCAGTGTAGAATTTAAGTGCGAATCCACGGATGTCACGCTCAGCATCTGCAGCTCCACGTTCACCAGCTACTGTTGAGAAACGAGCGAACATTTCAGTTTTCTTACCGATTTCACTAAAGATTGCAGCTTTAGTATATTTAGTAATATCATGTGTTACAGTAAAAGTACCGTATGCACCTGATCCTTTTGCGTGCATACGACGCTCAGGAATAACTTCACGATCGAAATGCGCCATCATATCTAAGAAGTATGGATCTTGCATAACAAGTGGACCTCTTGGTCCAGCAGTCATAGTATTCTCTCGGTCTCCAACAGGGTTACCAAACAGAGTAGTTAACTTGTTTTCTTCAGGATTTAGATTTTTGTGCATTATTGAACCTCCACAATTATTTATAATGATTCTAAATAAAGTATATCAACAAAAGCCAAAATCTTCAAGTAAGGTAAGCGTAAACGATGTGCATGTCATCCTTTAGACCTATATCAAGATAAAAACATTATTATCTCTTCTATTATATAAAGCAAAAAAGGTAACAGATAAAAACATGCGATCAAAATTTGTTGAAATTATTTAAACGAACATTGTTGACAGTATGTAAATTAGTATATATAATAATAAACGTTGCTAATTGATTAGCGGTTGTGGCGGAATCGGCAGACGCGCTAGGTTGAGGGCCTAGTGGGAGTTAAATCCCGTGGAGGTTCAAGTCCTCTCAGCCGCATTATTTTTGCAAAAAAGATAAAACTTTTAGTTGCATCATTAGTACGAAGTATGTATAATAATTAGTAGACGTTTCAAGAGCGAAACGCATTGCTAAAATGTTTTCGAAAAAACTTAAATTAAAGTATTGACATTATTTATAAACGCTGTATAATAAATAAAGTCGTTAAAACTTAGCGGGTGTAGTTAAGTGGTATAACCTCAGCCTTCCAAGCTGATGTCGAGAGTTCGATTCTCTTCACCCGCTCCATTAATTTTAAACATTAAAGAACATTGAAAACTGAATGACAATATGTCAACGTTAATTCCAAGAAAAATACTCTACGGAGTAACTGAGAGAACAGTATAAAACACGGATAAATTTGAGCTAACTCAAATTCTTTTATGGAGAGTTTGATCCTGGCTCAGGATGAACGCTGGCGGCGTGCCTAATACATGCAAGTCGAGCGCAACTTCTTATACCGAACCTTCGGGTTCATTTTAAGAGTTGAGCGGCGGACGGGTGAGTAACACGTAGGCAACCTACCCTTAAGACTGGGATAACTACGGGAAACCGTAGCTAATACCGGATAATACCTTTACTCAAAAGAGTTAAGATTGAAAGATGGATTTTCTATCACTTAAGGATGGGCCTGCGGCGCATTAGCTAGTTGGTGAGGTAGTAGCTCACCAAGGCGACGATGCGTAGCCGACCTGAGAGGGTGATCGGCCACACTGGGAC
>NZ_BMDB01000002.1 GCF_014635565.1 Phocicoccus schoeneichii | reverse complement strand
AGAATTTGAGTTAGCTCAAATTTATCCGTGTTTTATACTGTTCTCTCAGTTACTCCGTAGAGTATTTTTCTTGGAATTAACGTTGACATATTGTCATTCAGTTTTCAATGTTCTTTAATGTTTATTTTGCGCGTCGCCTGTTTCAGCAACATATTCAATCATAACACGTTCAATTTATTAATGCAAGTATTAATTTGAATTAATTTTATTTGGTTGTGTTTCGTTTGAACTGTGTGGGGAATGTCTCCCGCTCACAAGATATAACTATACAGGGTCTTTTGATTTAATGCAACAGTTTTTCTTAAGTTTATTCGTTTTTGTATAAATTTTATGCTAACGCTTGATTTATCTGTGTTTATTATGACTGTTCTCGATATAAAAACACATCAATAGTCTCCTATCGATGTGTTTATTTACATTTCTGTTCGATGTGCGATTGCTTTTGATAGTGTAACTTCGTCTGCGTATTCTAAATCTCCACCGATAGATAAACCTTGTGCTGGTCGTGTTGTTTTTATTCCGATCGGATTGATGAGTCTTTGAATATACATCGCAGTCGTCTCACCCTCAATGTTTGGATTCGTCGCAAGGATGACTTCTTTGATTTCGTCGTCTTTTAATCGTTCTAATAGACTCGGAACGTTGATGTCTTCTGGTCCAATGCCATCCATCGGGCTAATTGCACCATGTAAGACATGATAAAGGCCTCTGTATTCACGCATCTTTTCTATTGCGATGACGTCTTTCGTGTCTTGAACGACGCATAGTAATGAACGATTTCTCGTCTTGTCACTACATATATAACATGGATCTACATCTGTGATATGTCCACATACAGAACAATAGAGTAGTTCTCTCTTCACTTCAATGAGACTTTTTGAAAAACTGACGACATCGTCTTCTTTCATATTAAGTACATAAAAAGCAAGGCGTTGGGCCGTCTTTGGTCCAATGCCTGGCAATTTCATAAAGCTATCAATGAGCTTCGATATAGGTTCAGGATAATGCATGTTACATCAATCCTGGAATGTTAAGA
This sequence comes from Phocicoccus schoeneichii, assembly GCF_014635565.1. GTDB lineage: Bacteria > Bacillota > Bacilli > Staphylococcales > Salinicoccaceae > Phocicoccus > Phocicoccus schoeneichii. Next base: position 292,750 of record NZ_BMDB01000002.1, on the reverse strand, counting down.
CCCTTAGTGTGTTGTCCAAGACGGCTAGATGCAAGTTCATCTGCTTTAGATAATGCATCGTTAGTTGCTGCTACTACTAAATCTTGTAACATTTCGATATCTTCCGGATCGACAACCTCTTCTTTAATTTCAACATCCATAATTTCTTTATGTCCGTTTACTGTTACAGTGACCATACCGCCACCTGCAGTACCTTCAATTTTCTCTTCTTTTAATTTCGCTTGCTCTTCTTCCATTTTCTTTTGCATTTTCTGCATTTGTTTCATCATGTTTTGCATATTGCCCATTCCGCCACGCATATATAAAAACCTCCAAGTTTAATTTACTAGTCTTATTGTAATCGGCTTATTCCTTTATTTCAATGATACTGCTATCAAATATTTCCTTCGCAACGTCTGAAGGTTTCTTCTCTTCCTTCACACCTTGACGTCGTTTCTCAATATATTCTTGTCTCACTTGTTGCCAACTTGACTCCGGCACACCCACAACCCTAACTTTTTTACCTATAATAGAAGGAATTAGATTTTCTAACTCACGCTTCTTCTCGTCATCGTTGTTAATAAGTTCAGAATGTACATCACTTTGGAACATGATTAACACCTGAGTTTCGCTCGCAGCTACCGGCTCTGAATCTTTAATTAATGCACGTAATGGTTGATTGTTTAACTCTTCAATTTTACTGTAAACGTTCGGCCACTCTCGTTTTAGTTTTTCGAGATCTTCCCGATTTGCTCTGTCGAGCACCTCTTTAATTTTTTCTACAGAGAACACATTGCGGTTACGACGTGGCGTTTCTGTTCGTTTACGCTCAGGTCTTGCTGCCCCACCCGCTTCAAGTCTTTGTTCCAGTGTTTTAATCTGTGCTTCGAGTCTTCTGATTTCATCGTCTGAAACAGTAGAGGTTTGCGTTTCCGTTTTATTCAATGCCTGCACCATCTTCACAATCACGACTTCAAGGTGCACTGACACATTCACACTATAGCGCATCATGACCATCGCATCGTTTAAGATTTCGATTAAATCATAAATCACGGAGTCATCTAATGTTACGAATGCCGTGTTTTCATCGATTTCGTTAGAGTGCTTCATTAAAATAACGTCTCTTAAGAAGTACAACAACTCGTGCACAAGTCTCACGGGATCCTTACCTTCATCAATAAACTGATGATATTTTAAGAAAGCATCTTTCGTATTCTGTGTTTCGACGAGCTTCATCCACTCATTCAAGTCTTCAGTTTTAATACCGCCAGTGATCATTACCGCATCGTCGAGCGTGATTTTATCTCCACTATATGCAATCACTTGGTCAAAAATAGATAACGCGTCACGCATTCCACCTTCAGCGGCACGCGCAATGTACTCGACCGCTTCTGTGTCATACTCTATATTTTGGTTTTCAGCCACGTACTTCAAGTGATCGACAATCTCTTGTAACTCAATCGCTTTGAAGTCAAAACGCTGCGTTCTTGAGATAATCGTCGCTGGTATTTTATGTGGCTCAGTTGTTGCCAAGATAAAAACAGCGTGAACCGGAGGCTCTTCGAGTGTTTTTAGGAGCGCGTTGAATGCACCAGTTGTCAGCATGTGGACCTCGTCTATAATGTAGACTTTAAATTTCGCTTCACTTGGCGCATACTTCACACGATCTCTAATATTTCTAATTTCATCGACACCGTTGTTTGAGGCCGCGTCAATTTCGATCACATCATTCGCACTGCCGTCCGTGATTGTCTGACATAGATGACATTCGTTACACGGTTCGCCATCGACACCGTTCGGACAGTTCAAAGCTTTCGCAAAAATTTTAGCAATAGATGTTTTTCCGGTACCTCTAGGACCAGAAAACAGGTATGCGTGAGATTCTTTGTCACGCTTTATTGCGTTTCTAAGTGTTTGAGTGATATGTTTTTGACCCACGACCTCGCCAAAACTCTGGGGTCTAAACGCACGATACAGTGCTTGGTACTCCATGTGCCCGCACTCCCTTTTTACAAATTATTCTTACATATTATATCACAGTCACATTTTGTTTTACCTTAAATACATTGTTTTCATTTTGTGTTCGATTAAAAACCCTGTTACTTAAAAAAGGCATAAAAAAAAAGATCACATACGTGATCAATTTAAAAGCCGTGCACCACTTCTTCGAATATTTAACACAAGCGTTACGCTTACTTTCAGCTCAACCTCGGCTACCCTACGGCACATAGAATGGGTCACTTAATGCTGCTTCCTTCCGGACCTGACATGGTTCATGACGTTCTATTGCATAGGACCGAGATCTCAACACCTCTGGTAAGCGGCAGTCCTCACATCCAATTCCTCAGAAGTGGAATTCGGTCTTGCTAGAGCGGATTGCAAGTACAGGGCACCGCTAATTCCCCACTTAGCACGGTACGTTTAATAATAACAAAGTATTTTTTTATTTTCAACTTAATTCCTTTTAAAAACGAAATAAAGAATGACTGAAACTGGGATGAGAATTGATACTACTACAATCAGCCACTTTAAATAAGTTGGCATGCCTTCATCTTCTTTAGAATCCTCAGATTTAATGAGTGATTCTTTTTTAGTTTTCTCTTCTTTTTTCTCGTCGCTCGTAATATCAAAATTGATATTTACTTTGTCGCGGTCAGTGATTTCTATTTCAATCGGTGAAATGTCTGCTTCACTTTCCTCATAATTTACAGAAACTGTATATTTCCCAGGTGATAATTCTGTAAATTCAAATTTACCGTTATCGTTTGTTTGTACAGTTTGTTCAGCGTCACCTGTCACTACGACTTCAACATCTTTTGCTAATTCACCATTTATCTTAACTTGTCCTTTGATGACAAAGCGTTCTGTTTTGATTTCTTCAGTTAGTGGTTCTTCTTCAGTAGGTTCTTCATAGACTGGCTCTTCATAAGTTGGTTCTTCGTACACAGGCTCTTCATACGTCGGTTCTTCATATGTGTTATTGTCGTACGAGTTGTCGTAAGTATTCTCTTCACCTGTCGCAGGATCTTGTACTGACGGGTCTTCATTATAGTTACCTGGGTCTGTCGTACCTGGATCTGTGTTGTCTTCAGTATCTGTGCCTGTATTTGGATTTTCATATCCATCTGTCGGCGTTTCAGTTGTGTTTTCTTCTGGGTTTGTTGTCGTGTCGTCTACAGTTGTTTCATCTGCCACAGCAGTACTAGCAAGCATTATTGAAATCAGAATAATCGGCAGCCATTTCTTCATCAGCAAAGTTCTCCTTTTAATTTCTATCCCTTTTATTATACATGAGTCGTCACACGTGACAAACCTTGTTTTTTATCTCAAAATTAATTTTATGAGGAGTGAGAAAATGAAAATTTTTGAACCATACAAAATCAAAAATTTAGAGTTAAAAAATAAGGTCGTAATGGCGCCGATGTGTCAGTATAGTGCGACAGATGGCTATCCAAATGACTGGCACCACGTCCACTACACGACGCGTGCGGTTGGTGGCGTTGGGTTTATCGTCATAGAGATGACGAACGTTGAACCAGATGGTCGTATAACGGACAACTGTCTCGGGCTTTGGGAAGACGGTCAGATTGAAGCATTTAAAGGGATTGTTGATTCGGTACATGCACATGGGGCGAAAGTGAGTATTCAGATTGCCCATGCAGGTCGTAAGGCGACGGATGCTGAGACACCAGTGTCTGCGTCGGATATTCGTTATAGCGATAAATACAAGACACCTCGAGCGCTTTCAACTAAAGAAGTGTATGAGATGATTGAAAAGTTCGGGCAATCGGCACGTCGTGCGATTGAAGCTGGTGTGGATTCAATTGAAATTCATGGCGCTCATGGGTATTTAATTCACCAGTTTTCATCTAAGAGAACAAATAATCGTACAGATGAATTTGGTGAAGATTTAAGTCTATTCGGTCGTAAAGTGATTGAACGTGTGAAAGAGGAAATTCCTGAGGGTATGCCACTCGCGATTCGTATGTCTGCAAAAGAATATGCGACTGACGGATACGATCTTAGCCATGGTGTTTATCTTGCGGAACAGTTTAAAAATGCAGGAGTAGACTTCATTCATGTGTCTGCGGGTGGTGAAGGACAGCCGGACAAAGCGCGTCTTGGAACGGTTGAGCCAGGTTACATGGTACCTTTTGCGAAAGAAATTAGAGAAAAGGTAGACATCCCGGTAATTGCTGTTGGTATACTAGATGATGTAAAAGACGCAGAGGCAGCGTTAGAATCCGCTGACCTTGTTGCGCTTGGCCGTGTATTACTGCGTGATCCTTATTGGGTAGCGAATCATGATGACAAACATCGATTTGTAACGAAGCAGTATGAACGCGGATACTAATGAAAGGACAGTTACCTTATGAACGAATTACAAACGACTGGGTTTGCACGTTATGATTATATGAAAGAACTCGCGTATGATGGCATCGAAGAAGACTATGACGCGCTACTAAAATACTTTGAAGATTTACCAAAAGATGAGTATGCGGTTGGTCTGAACAGATACCGTAGATATTCACGCGCACTCGTTTTGCCGACCTCAAAAACAATTGAGTGGTTGCCAAATGTGGAGCGTGATGGCGTGGAACTCGCGGCATATTTCCAAGGGAAATTTAACCCGGAGCATCCTGGAGATTATAGAGAATTCCCAGCGATTGATGCGGAAGTTTTAGAGAATAAGCTGCTTCAAAAAATTATCATGGCAGATTACGAAAAAACATTTTGGAATGAACAAGATAAAATCATGCCCATCCATGTCGGCGTACACTTCGTAAAACTGAATGTGGAAAAAGCCGATGATATTGCAGTGTCGAGCCCAAACAGTTTACATCAAGACGGTGAACCATTTACGTTCGCGCACTTGATCGAGCGTTATAACGTTGAAGGCGGAACGAACGCAATTGGAATTCCGGAAGTACGTCACATGTTGCCAGAAGAAACAAAAGACGGACAACTCCATGACGTATTTGAAATTACGGAACCCCTCGAATCATATGGAGTGAATGATAAGAAAGTCAGTCACTACGTATCACCGATTACGAGAGGCCCTTTAGACGAAGCAGGTCGCAGAAGTGTTATCTTAATCGACTACCAATTAACAGTCGTCGCAGAAATGGAAGAGTAAGATAGGAAGAATGCTGGTTGTAGCGCGGTTGACGCGTCCCGGCATTCTTTTTTGTTTTGGATTTTATCATTTAGTGTAAAGGTAGAGTAAGTAGACTACAAAGGTGGAGAAACTATGAAATGGTGGGGAATTGTATTAATTGCAGTAATAATCACTGGGGGAATCATACTACTTTTTGATTTTCTCGGTCCTTTTCAAGGTCTCAAGCACGAAAGAATGTTGAACATACTCACCATATTCCTACTCATCACCGGCTTAACTACGACGTTAATTAAAATAGATGAAAACATGAAGAAAAAACACTAACATGCGCCACTCGAAGATGAGTCGGCCGCGTGTTTTTATCTTTGTACAATATGTCAGAGAGTATTCTGGCGCTAATTGATAGAAAGTATATTTTAGTGCGAAGATACTCTTCAGATCTTTGCGCTAATCGTGATTTGGGAGACATTAGCGCGAAGATACCCTCTAGATTGTTGCGCTAATCGTGATTTGGGAGACATTAGCGCGAAGATACTCTTCAGATCATTGCGCTAATCGTGATTTGGGAGACATTAGCACGAAGATACTCTTCAGATCTTTGCGGTAATTGTGATTTGAGAGGTATTAGCGCGAAGATACTCTCAACATCATTGCGCTAATCGTGATTTGGGAGACATTAGCACGAAGATACCCTTCAGATCATTGCGCTAATCGTGATTTGGGAGACATTAGCGCGAAGATACTCTTCAGATCTTTGCGGTAATTGTGATTTGGGAGACATTAGCACGAAGATACACTTCAGATCATTGCGCTAATCGTGATTTGAGAGACATTAGCGCGAAGATACCCTTCAGATCTTTGCGGTAATTGTGATTTGGGAGACATTAGCACGAAGATACTCTTCAGATCCTTACTCTAATCATGATTCATCAAGTATTAGTGGTAGGATACTAATTTTATCCTGCCTTTATATTGTAGTTTCCAACAGTTTAAGGTAGGGATTTGGTTTTCATATTCAAATTTTAGATAAAAACAAGTCTCCGAGTAAAATTTTAGACCCTAATAAGATAAAAACAGAGTTTACCGCAACAACCACTCTCGACGCACCACCGCACCACTCCCCATAAACAAAAAAACCACCAGCGCTTCTCCTCGCGCCAGCGGTCTCCAGTCTCTACTCAATCCCCAATATCTTACAACACGTCTTCTAGTTTATTTTTGTGTCTTTTTATCATCGTGACTCCAAATGAGCACGTCGCGTCGGTCTTCAATTTCAAGTTGTTGTCTCTCGCGTATTCTACAACTTCTTTAAAAAGTGTTTCGCCCACGCCTTCTCCGCGTAAGTCTTCTGACACCCACGTACTTTTGATGTCGAGCACGTCTTCTTCTACGTTAAACTTCATAAACGCGTCTGGTTTCTCGAGTTCTCCAACATAAAACTGATGTTCATTTTGTTTTACATCCATTATACTCACCTCGTTTTTATTTGTTTAGCCAATACTTCGCAGCCATCACTGCGTCACCTGTCAATTCATGGCCATTCACCCAATACTCTTCTACCCTAGCACCACGTGATTTAAACAGTTCAATCACCGTTTCATTGTCACGCATGCTTGCCATCGGATCATTTTTACCCATGGAGATAAACACATCAAGTCCACTTAAGTCCTTCTTATCATCGAGTTCAATTGAATACAGTGGCGCGAATAAAATTGCACGTTTAAAATTCGCGTCTTCTCGTAATAACATATTAATTGCGATATTAGATCCGTTTGAGAATCCAACAAAAATCGCATCTTCAACATTAAAGTCGTTCTTCTCTGCTTGTTCTTTCACAAAATCAAGCAACTCATGTCCTCTAAAGTCTAGGTTTTCAAGATCATACTGTCCCATACCTGTTCTCTTAAAAAATCGGTTCATACCGTTTTCCGGTTCTTGTCCGCGAACCGATAAAACGCCGTAATCTTTATCTAACATTTCAGCAAGGGGCAAAAGATCGCGCTCGTCTCCGCCTGTACCGTGCAACAGCACAAATACTGGTTTACCTTTTATACCTGGTTTAAAAATATATTCCATCCTTAGTTTCTCCTCGTTTCAAATGGTTTTAAATCTCTTTCTATTTGAGCCCTATTTTTCTCTAAGAAAGGGGGTAATGCAAGGTTTTCTCCAAGTGTTTCATACGGCTCATCCGTCATAAATCCTGGACCCTTCGTCGATAACTCAAACAAGATGTGCTTAATGCGCACATACAGCGCACCAAAATAAAATCTGTCTTTAATTCCAGAGTGATTCATTCCTCTAGACTCATAGATGTTTTCCCAATATTTCAACGCATCCATATCTTCGACTGTTAGGGCGACATGATGAATTTCACCGTATCCTGGTCTTGCAGATTTCTCATCACTTTTCTTTAAAATAATGCTCGCTTCATTTCCGCCATCCTGAACCTCAAGAAGTGCATAGTCTCCTTCTTCTTTTGAAAGATAAAAACCATATAGCTCTGTGAGCGTTTCTACCATTACATCGTGGTATTTCGTGTGAATTTCGACTGGACCTAACGCGTGAACAGCATACTCTTTAGGTACCGGCCCGTCTTGCCACGGAGTTCCAGTTAATTTTGAATGATCGTTTTCATCTGAAATCAGGAAATACTTCATTCCATCGGGTTCTTCAAATCTTAAGATTTTCTTTCCGAACAGCTCCGTGATTTCATCGACTTTTACATCGTGATCTTCGAATCTCTTCTTAAAATATTCAAGTGCTTCGTCAGTCGGCACTCTGAAAGACGCTCTATATATAGAGTTGTTCCCTGTTACCCCAGGTCTTTGACCCGGAATATCGAAGAACGTCATGTCTGTACCCATAGACCCAACATCGTCTGAGTAAAACGCATGATACGTTCTTGGATCATCTTGGTTGACTGTCTTTTTTACCAGTCTCATCCCAACAATTGCTGTAAAAAATTTATAGTTACGTTCGATATCATCCGTCATTGCCGAAACGTGATGTGTGCCTAAAATTGGATACATACACTCAACTCCTTAATTTGTTGTCGTATCAAACATTCTGATTTGACTTTCGATGTACTCGCGTTTTGGTTCGAGTAATGGTGGTAAAGCTAGAGATTCTCCCATCGTTTCGTATGGTTCGTCTGTTGCGAATCCTGGACCATCTGTAGAAATCTCTATTAAGATATGTCCGATTCTTGCGTATAATGCTTTGAAGTAAAAACGGTCAATAATTGTTGAGTTTGGAATACCCATACCTTTGTAACGCTCTTCCCACTCTTCAATCGCTGCGTCATCTTTTACTCTGAAGGATACGTGATGGACTTCTCCGTATCCTTGGATTGCCTCAGAATCTTGGTCGTTATAAAGGAATACGCGTGCACCATTTCCGCCTTCTCCAACTTCTAATACTGCAAACTCATCATCTTTATGGATCTCTTTCATCTTATAAATTTGTTTTAATGCAGTTAAGAAATCTTCATAATATGACACGTGGATTTCGATTGGACCCAGACCATAGATAGCGTATTCTTCAGGAACTGGTCCATTTTTCCATGGTGTGCCCGGCTCTACGCCAGTATCGTTTTCATCTGAAATCAATTGGAATAATTGGCCGTCTGCTTCTTCAAATCTAAGGACTTTATTGCCAAATACTTCAGAAATGTCTTCGTGTTTTACAGCGAATGCTTCAAATCTATTTTTATAATATTCAAGAGCCGCATCACTTGGTACACGGAATGACGTTCTGTAAATTGAGTTTGTGCCAGGTTTACCTTTTGGTTGCCCTGGGAAATCAAAGAATGTCATATCTGTGCCTGCATTTCCGCCGTCATCTGCGAAAAATGTGTGGTATGTGTGAATATCATCTTGGTTAACTGTTTTCTTAACAAGTCTCATTCCAAGTACTTGTGTAAAAAATTCATAGTTTCTTACTACATCGTCTGTCATTGCTGTTACGTGGTGAATACCTAATAAATCATTTGACATTATAAAATTACTCCTTATGTTATGTTTGTACATCCATTATATTTCGAATTCGAGATATAATGCAAAAATTTTGCTCAAGCATCATATGATGTTTGATACTCGAGCGGATACTTTCTTTAATGCTTCTTTTAATGTTTCTAATTCATCTTCTTCTAAACAATCAAAGAAAGATTGAATCATTGCAGCGTGCATCGGGAAGATGTCTTCCATTACTTTTCTGCCCTCATCTGTAATGCCCGCATAATACGTACGTCTATCTTTAGTATCTTGTTCTTTAAGTACATAACCTTTTTCAATCAGTCTCTCTATGACATAAGTCGTAGAGCTACTTGCGATTAAAATACGATCTCTAATCGTTTGAATCGTTAACGGGCCTTTTGTATAAAGCACTTCGAGTACTGCAAACTCCGTGACAGACAAACCATATTTTCTAATATCTTTACGAATTGCAATATCAATGGCATCATTTGTACGTTTTAATGCAATAAATGCTTTTAACGAGGTTTCATTTCTATCTTTCATTTCTACACCTCTATTTAATTCGAACTCGAGATAATTATACTACCTCGAAATCGAACTGTCAATTTTCACGTATTTATGAATTTTTATTTTTAAACTTAATTATAATATCTTTATGATTAAATGAGTAATTAAATTTTGACTAAACTGTGAAATTCGTTAGAATTATTACTATATGGTTCATTTCATTTTGGGTATAGAATCATTGATGCATATAAAGGGGAGGTAATTTCAATGTCAAACGATGAAAAGAGACCACCTGAGAATAACGAAAAACAATTCTCAAGACGTGATTTCTTGAAAACAACTGGGGTGGCTACAGGCGGTATTTTAGCAGGTAGTTTACTCGGAGGTGTAGTGACTCACTTCGGTGACGCAAATCAAGAACCACACGGTGAAGGCGGAACAACTGAAACGCCAGAATCTACGAAAGGTAATCTTACCGACGCACGTGTTTTCTTCAGTAGAAATTCAGATTTCGACACATTAGCAGCTGCAGCAGAACGTATTTTCCCTGAAGATGACCTAGGTCCAGGTGCGATCTCACTTGGTGTTCCTTATTTTATCGACAAACAATGTCATAGTTGGTGGGGCTTCAATGGTAAAAACTACACAGATGGGCCACACGATTTCGAAAAGACGCCGAAATTCGGTATACAAGAAAAACTCAATCGCGGTGAAATCTTTAAGCTCGGTCTAAATAAAATCAACGAGATAGCAAATGATGAGTTCGACGGAAATTTCTGGGAAATTGATACAAAAGATCAAGATGAAATCCTGAAGAAATTTGAAGCAAACGATGAATCAGCAAAAATGAACGGTGTACGTGCAGATGTATTTTTCCAACTGCTACGTGACACAACAATTTGGGGTGTTTACGCGGATCCAGCGTACGGCGGAAACCGCAATATGGAAGGTTGGAAAATGATGGGTTATCCTGGTCCACGTATGGGCTGGGAAGGAATTATTGAAGAATCTGACTTCCACGAGGAAGAGCCACAAGGCTTAAGAACATACCAAGGAGGTAAAATGTAATGGCTAAAAAACTAGATAAAGTCGACGTAGTAGTCGTTGGTATGGGATGGGCCGGCGGTATTGTAGCTGCAGAAATGGCAAAAGCAGGTAAGAAAACTGTTGGTCTAGAAAAAGGTGAACATATCAAGCGTGAAGATTACATTGGAGTGAAAGACGAACTTCGTTTTGACAACCAATTCCAAATCATGCAAGAGCTTAAGAAAGATACAGTCACTTCAAGAAACGAACTTGATGAGACTGCTCTACCTATTCGTACACGTAAGAAGATGCAGATTGGTGCAAACCTAGGTGGAGCGTCAGTACACTGGGCAGGTGCTACATATAGATACTGGCCATATGAATTCGAGATTCGTTCAAAAACAATTGAACGTTACGGTGAGGACAAGATTCCTGAAGATATGAACCTTCAAGACTGGGGGATTACATATGAGGAGATGGAACCTTATTATGAGAAATGGGAGTACACTGCGGGGATTTCAGGTGAACAAGATCCAAACGCACCAAAGCGTAACAAACCTTGGCCAAATCCACCGCTAAAAGAATCTCCATCATTAAAATTATTTAAAGATGCGTGTAAAGAACTTGGTCATAAACCTTTCCAAGTTGCTGCGGGTAACATGTCACAAAACTATGAAAACCCAGACGGAGAAAAATTGAACGCATGTATGTACTGCTCATTCTGTACACGTCACGGTTGTGACTTCAGCGCTAAATCAGACCCACTTGCGACAGTTATTCCAACAGCACTGAAGCACGATAACTTTGAGCTTCGTACACGTGCAAACGTACGTCGCGTGCTTTATGACAAAGATACTAAAAAAGCAACAGGTGTGTTATATGTTGATGAAAACACAGGTGAAGAATACGAGCAACCTGCTGAGGTTGTTGTATTAGCAGCATTCGCATTCACTAACAACCGTCTACTTATGCTTTCAGAAATCGGTGAACAATACGATCCAGAAACACGTAAAGGTATCATTGGTCGTAACTTCAACGGTCAATACAACAACGCATTCGCAGGTGTTAAAGGATTCTTCGATAACAAGAAATTCAACCTGTACGCAGGAGCTGGAGCAATGGGTGCAGCAATCACAGACTTCGCTGCAGACAACTTCGACCACACAGACCTTGATTTTATCGGTGGCGGTGCGATTGAGTTACGTCAATACGGTTTCGCTGCGATCAGCAGTTCAAACAATATCAAAGAAGGTACACCAAGCTGGGGTGCAGATTACAAGAAAGAATCTCTAAACTACGCTTACCGTGCACTTCAAATTTGGTACACAAACAACACAATGTCATACTGGCACAACTACACAGACCTTGATCCAACGTACAAAGACGAATATGGTGACCCACTACTTCGTGTTACTTATAAATTCGGTTCAGGTACGAAAGAAATTATGGAATTCGGTGTTGAAAAATGCCGTGAAATCATGGAAAAAATGGGTGCAGACTACATTAAAGAAGACTCTATTCCAGAAGAATTCGATCACGAATTCTCAGGTGGACACTACTCTGGTGGTGTTGTAATGGGAGACGACCCAGAAACATCAGCAGTAAACAACTACCTACAAATGTGGGATGTCGACAACTTATTTGTAGTTGGAGGATCAGCATTCCCTCAGTTTGGTGGACACCACCCAACACCAACAATCGGCGCACTCTCATACAGAGCGTCAGAAGGTATCGAAAAATATCTTAAAGATAAAAAACAACTTGTAAAAGCGAAAACAAAAACAACAAACGCATAAGATGTGGATGATGTTAGAGACAGCCTTGGGTCTGAGACCCGAGGCTGTTTTTTTGTTCGTCACCTAATTAACTTGATATTTGAATTAGGTTCTGAAGTTTTACTGAGAGGCTGTTTTTATCTAAAATTTGAATATGAAAACCGAATCCCTATCTTAAACTCTTGGTAACTACAATTAAAGGCAGGATAAAATTAGTATCCTACCACTAATACTTGCTGAATCATGATTAGAGTAAGGATACTCGGAGTATTCGGAAACTAATGATCCTGACATTAAATATAAAAAATTACCATTTATAGTCAGGATCAACTTCAGTTCACTACAGCTAAATGGATGGAAACTAGGATTAACTGTAGTGTAGATCAGGTATCTTCGTGCTAATGTCTCTCAAATTACGATTACCGCAACGATCTGAAGAGTATCTTCGCGCTAATGTCTCCCAAATCACGATTAGCGCAATGATCTAGAGAGTATCTTCGCGCTAATGTCTCTCAAATCACGATTACCGCAACGATCTGAAGAGTATCTTCGCGCTAATGTCTCTCAAATCACGATTACCGCAACGATCTAGAGAGTATCTTCGCGCTAATGTCTCTCAAATCACGATTAGCGCAACGATCTAGAGAGTATCTTCGCGCTAATGTCTCTCAAATCACGATTACCGCAACGATCTAGAGAGTATCTTCGCGCTAATGTCTCCAAAATCACGATTAGCGCAATGATCTAGAGAGTATCTTCGCGCTAATACCTCTCAAATCACGATTAGCGCAACGATCTAGAGAGTATCTTCGTGCTAATGTCTCTCAAATTACGATTACCGCAACGATCTGAAGAGTATCTTCGCGCTAATGTCTCTCAAATCACGATTAGCGCAACGATCTAGAGAGTATCTTCGCGCTAATGTCTCTCAAATCACGATTACCGCAACGATCTAGAGAGTATCTTCGCGCTAATGTCTCTCAAATCACGATTAGCGCAACGATGTTGAGGGTATCTTCGCGCTAATGTCTCTCAAATCACGATTACCGCAACGATCTAGAGAGTATCTTCGTGCTAATGTCTACCAAATCACGATTAGCGCAATGATCTGAAGAGTATCTTCGTGCTAATGTCTCTCAAATTACGATTAGCGCAACGATCTAGAGAGTATCTTCGCGCTAATGTCTACCAAATCACGATTACCGCAACGATCTAGAGAGTATCTTCACGCTAATGTCTACCAAATCACGATTACCGCAACAATCTAGAGTGTATCTTCGTGCTAATGTCTTAAAATCAAGATTAGAGGCGGAAATACGTTTAACAACGGAAACTCTTCAAGTTTACCGGCAGAATCCCGTCATGGATAACAAAAAAACACGCCTCCCTAGTCCCCTAGGGAAGCGTGCTATCCGCTTCACTCTTTATTTCTTTGTTTCAATATGTTGTAATCCATTCGATAGAAGTCCGTTCGCTGTTACTGTGTAGTTTCTCGCTTCTTCTTTGGCTTGTCCATTTGATGGGTCGATTCCCATGGCTGTAAGGACTTTATCTAGGTCAGTAATTTTTTCGTAGTCGATAACCCCGTCTACCGTGAATTTATCTTCTTCGAATTTCATATCAAAGTTCACGCCGTCTTCTTTACTTAGCTCTTCGTAACCTTTAACCGTATCTTTGAATCGTTCTTCTGCAGCTGCTTTGTCTGCTAAGTCGAGTGATGCATATGTTTGCTCGTTAAATGTTGTCTGTTTTAAGACTTTGTTTTTACCGTCTTGTAAGATGGATACTTCATAAACGTACCCTTCTTTTTCGCCACGGAATACTTCAGTCGTTTGTTCGCCTTCTACGTAGTATCCTTGCTTTTTAAAGTTGTCGACACTTAACTGATAGCTCACAAACTGTGATTCTGAGTTTGTACCTTCAGGCAGTGATGACACCACACCAAGGTCAGCGACAGTGTAGTCTACTTTGAACGTTTCAATAAACGTGTTGTCTGTGTATTCTACTTTGTACTCGACACCTTCTTGGTCTTTATATTTTTCTTCATCACCAATTTCTTTAATTTTAGCACGTGCTTCTTCTTCATTTTCTACGCCAAGCGTGCTGTATTCACCCTCAGTAATTTGTGTTTGCTCAAGTAAAACGTCATCGGCATGTTTCATCTCGATTGAACTTTTTAAGCTAGTCGCTTCTTTCTTCATGATGTTTGTCGTTGCTTTCGACTCATCATATAAAGATTTCGCAGTTGTTTTACTGTTCTCTTCTTTCTCGGTTGCCTCGTCTTCCGATTCAGAAGACTCTTCCTCAGTCTCAGTTGTCTCTTCTTTCTCTACTTCCTCTGTCTTCTCGTCCGTTGACTTCTCAGCAGTGTCCGTGTTTTTATCTTCATTAGAACACGCAACAAGCGTTATGAAAGATAAAGACAGAAGGACCATCCAAAATTTTCTCATCTAAAATTCCCCTCTCAGATATGTAATAATTACACTCCTCCTATTATCGTATCACGTTTAAGGAATTAAATAATAGTGTATAGATACATAAAGAACCATTAAAGGAGAACAGTATGCAACTATCAAATCTATCATTCCTACCAGAAAGCGTACTCGGATGGGCAGTGTTCCTTATAGTTACAGTTACCTTATTTGTACTGCTTTTAAACCTAAAACCTAAAAAGAGTAAAACACGCTACGCCGAGGATTTACTCAATCCAGTAATTCATGATCCATTTCAGCTCGTGAAAGAAAAAGCTCTAGCGACTGCTCATAACCTAAAATCTGAAGTCGCTTCGGATGACAATAGCGATGTATTTATTTCTTTTAAACCTGAACTGAACGAAGCGTTCGTCGTAAAATTAACACACGATGATTCAGTCGTGACTGAAATTGAACGAACAACGTATTTTGTTCATCACAAAGAAGTGTCTAAAGAAAATCTCGATGACACTAAAGACAAGCTCGACAACGCCGTAGACAGAGGGATTGATGCATTTAATAATATTATATCTGTTGATTCGGATACATTTGTTGAAGCGGACGAAGTGATTGGCATGACGAATGTCGTTCAAAAAGTTGATGCAGATACTGGGGAGACAGTGCTCTTCACTGCCAGTGACTTAGACTATGATAAGTACGTAAATAAGCTCTACCATGAAGGGTACGAAAAAGCGTAAGCATGCACATTTATGCACACTTACGCTTTTTTTAAACTTAAAAATTCTCATTCATTATTTAATAAGGTCCGTAGTTCACTAAAAGGGCGTAGCTGACTGCTGCAATCCAATTTCATAAGGCGTGCCTCTAAGTGACAGTTGCTTCATAGTTATCCCTCTTTTTAAATCTGACGTAATCCGTAATATATCTTAAGCGTATCGAATATTTTTAAAAAAGGATAGGTAAATTAAATTATAAAATCAAACTAACTCAAATATTTTGAATATTCATTTGACCGATTGTTTTTTAAATGCTATCCTTACACTTAACATGAATCGTACTTGATTCTTAACTGAATATTGATCGATGTAAGTCGAGGCCGCGGGAACTATCAGTAGGAAACGAAAGGAGTTACCGCCGAAATGCGAAAGCGTTGGGACCATTTCTGAACAAGGATGGTACTGTCATTTTAGGATGCCCAGTCCTATTATGGTGTGCACTTACATTGAGGGCACCTTACTAAAACATGAGTGCTCACGCATTCATGTTTTTTTTATTATTTTTTGGAGGTCACAAGAATGAAATTATTTGGAACGATGGAAGTTAAAGAAAACACGCTCTACATTGGTGGTGTGAATACAGAGGAGTTACGTAAAAATTACGGTACCCCACTCTATGTAATGGATGAGGTGGCGATTGAAACACAGATGCAGACGTTTACGACACATTTTTCGTCAAACACATTTGAGTCGCGCGTACTCTATGCATCAAAAGCGTTCTTAAACCTTTATATCGCGGGCCTCGCTAAGAAAAATAACCTATTCATCGACGTCGTGAGTGGTGGCGAGCTGTTCACAGTGCTTCGAGCTGGGTTTAATCCGAAAAAGATTTATTTTCACGGAAATAACAAGACTTATGATGAATTAAATTTTGCTATTGAGGAAAACGTCGGCACGATCATTTTGGACAATCAATATGAATATGAGATGTTGAACGGATTACTTAATGAAAAAGATAAAACACAGCGCGTCATGGTACGTGTGAATCCAGATATCGACACTGATACGCACAAATACATTCAGACAACTAAGGAAGATTCGAAGTTTGGATTTAATATGTATAAGGACGAGACTATGACGTTCATAAAGACTCTTGAAGCGGATGACAGAATCGATTTTGTGGGTATCCACTGTCACATTGGTTCACAAATTTTTGATGATGCGAGTTTTTATCTTGAAGCGAAAAAAATGGCGGAATACGCGAAACAGCTGAAGGAAGCACTTGGTCGTGAGGTCGAAGAAATCAACTTAGGCGGCGGTTTTGGCGTCTATTACACAGCAGGAGACACGCCACTTGATTTAACAGAATTCTTACCGAAATATACAGCACACATCGAGTCTGTGTTTCAGGAATACGGTATCTCACCAAAAATCGTATCAATCGAGCCTGGACGTTCGATGGTAAACAACTTCGGTTCAACTCTGTATACGGTTGGTGCAATCAAAAAAATGGCAGAAGACCTCACGTTTATGCTCGTCGATGGCGGCATGAACGACAACATGAGACCAGCGATGTACGAAGCGAAATATGAGGCATATCTCGCAAACAAGATGAATGAAGCACCTTCTGCACACTACAAAGTCGCAGGAAAGCTATGTGAAACGGGTGACGTGCTAATTGAAGATGTGCAACTCCCTGAAGCAGCTCCTGGTGATTTACTCATAACACCATCAACTGGGGCATATGCGTACTCGATGAGTTCGAACTATAACCGCATGACACGACCGGCTGTTGTATTCGTGAAGGACGGAGAAACAAAAGTCGCTGTCAGACGCGAAACATATGAAGATTTAATTCGTAACGATGAGGTGATGGAATGAGCGTAGAAACAGTTGTCATGAAGTTCGGCGGAAGTTCCGTCGCTGATTTAGAAAAAGTAAAAGAAGTCGCACAAATTATTGAACAGAGAAAGAAAAATATGAGCGTCGTCGTTGTCGTATCCGCAATGGGTAAGACAACAAACAGCCTGATCGATAAAGCGTATAATCTGTCGGAACGTCCGAATTTAAGAGAGATGGACATGCTCGTTGCTACTGGTGAAATTGTCAGTGCCTCCCTACTCTCCATTTGTTTAAACGAAATGAGCGTTCCAGCAGTATCACTCACTGGATTTCAAGCAGGATTCAACTCGTATGGAAAACACGGCTCGAATAAGATTGAAGACGTGGATGTCACAAGACTGAAGCGTCACTTAGATGAAGAACACATTGTCGTCGTTACTGGATTCCAAGGCATGAACCCTGAGGGTGACATTACGACTCTCGGTCGCGGTGGGTCTGACACTTCAGCGGTCGCAATCGCAGCGAAACTCGGTGCTAAGTGTGAAATTTACACAGACGTTGACGGTATATATTCTGCTGACCCAAGAATTCATAAAGGTGCTAAAAAAATCGACGTCGTTACTTACGAAGAGCTCATGGAGATGGCGCATCTCGGTGCGAACGTGATTGAACCGCGTAGCGTAGAAATCGCCGAACGATACGGTGTAGAAATGGAAATTCGTTTAAATGATGGTGTCACACCTGGGACACGCGTTGTAGGAGGAAAAGATATGGAAAAAACAACACTGACAAACGTCTCAAAATTAGATGAAGTACTGCTCGTCTCAATGAGTGACAAAACAGGAAGTTCTGCAAAGATCACAGAATGTTTCTTAGAACTCGCACAGAGAAACGTCAATATAGATATTATCAGCCAAACAATTGTGAACGATCAGACAGAGATCAGTTTCACTTCTACTGAAGCATCAAAACATGAGATCGAAGATGTTTTAGAGTCAAAAGAAATTGACTATCGCATGAAAACAGACGTTTCCAAAGTATCGATTGTCGGTACAGCGATGAGAAATCAAGTCGGTATCGCAGCAAAAGTATTTGAAATTTTCTTAGAAGAAGACATTCGTTTTTATGAAATCTCAACATCAGAAATCAGTATTTCATATGTCGTAGATACAGAAAACACAACACGCGTCATTGAGCTGTTAGCAGACGCTTTTAATATATAAAAAAGGATGATATACACATGTTATTTGAAGGATCTGGAGTCGCAATTGTAACCCCATTTTTAAACAACGGTGATATTGATTATGACACGTACACACGTCTTTTAGAATTTCATCTAAATGAAGGCACTGATGCGATTGTCGTCATCGGTACAACAGGAGAGGCAACGACACTCTCTAAAGATGAAAAGCGTGAATTAATTCAATTTACAGTAGACAAAATCGATGGCAGAATTCCAGTCATCGCAGGAACAGGTGGGAACAACACACGTGAAGACACATTATGGAGTAAAGAAGTGTCAGACATGGGCGTTGATGCCCTACTCGTAGTGACACCTTACTACAATAAAGCAAGTAAACAAGGGCTCATTGACCACTTCACTCAAATTGCAGATGCATCGAGTGCGCCAATCATTCTATATTCGGTTCCTGGCCGCACAAACGTTGACATCCCAGTCGAAGCAATCGTGGCACTTTCAAAACACGACAACATCATTGGCTTGAAAGATGCGACCGCAAACTTAAACTATACGTCACACTTAAGACGTCTTGTCTCGGATGACTTCGCACTCTACTCTGGCAACGACGATATCATTCTGCCGTTCATGTCTGTGGGCGGGCAAGGCGTAATCTCCGTTGTTGCAAACGCGATGCCACGTGAGACAAGTGAGATCTGCCACGCCTACTTAAAAGGAGACGTTAAACGGGCGCGTGATATTCAACTCAAGATACTGCCGTTTATCGACACATTATTTATAGAAGCAAGTCCGATTCCAATAAAGCGTGCAATGTCACTCTTAGGTTTCGGGACGCCGGAACTACGCTTGCCGTTATCGGTGGCAGAAGAC
The DNA here is from genome assembly GCF_014635565.1 of Phocicoccus schoeneichii. GTDB lineage: Bacteria > Bacillota > Bacilli > Staphylococcales > Salinicoccaceae > Phocicoccus > Phocicoccus schoeneichii. Next base: position 273,312 of record NZ_BMDB01000002.1, on the reverse strand, counting down.
ACGACCACAGAACGACTTAAAACGGAAATGCAAAAATTAAACCTGATTTAAAGGAAGAGATGTATGAATATTTTATTAGTTGGTGCAACTGGACAGATGGGACGTGCGGTCAGTGACCTTGCAGGTAGCGAGATTGTCGCAGGAATTGGACGAAGCGCGTCAGACTTCCCAGTGTACGAAACGTTCAAAGAAGTGACAGAAGACGTGGATGTAATTATCGACTTCTCCACACCCGATTTACTAGAAGACATGCTCAACTTTGCTGAAAAAAACAAGGTACCCGTTGTGATAGCAACAACAGGGTACAGTGAGGCGCACGTGTCTTTAATCGAAGACATATCAAACAACGTGCCTATTGTATATGCAGGGAACTACAGTCTCGGCATCAACGTGATGGAGCAGCTCGCGGAACAAATCGCACGAACTTTAAAGAATTTTGATATCGAAATTACAGAGACACATCATAAATTTAAGAAAGACGCGCCAAGTGGCACGGCAAACATGTTGTTTGATGCAGTGAATCATGGACGTGATGGGAAACTTCATAAACTGGAAGGACGCAGTGGTATGTATGAATCTCGCGACCAAAATGAGGTCGGGATTTCATCTTTAAGAGGAGGCACAGCGGTTGGCGAACATTCCGTATTCTTCTACGGTGAAGATGAAATTATTGAGCTAAAACATACGGCATTCTCGAAGCGTATTTTCGCGAAAGGTGCGTTGGAAGCAGCTGAATTTTTAGTACAAAAAGAACCAGGTTTATACACAGTTACAGACGTGTTGGAGGGATAACATGAAAACAAAAGTTGGAATTGTAGGATATGGAAATTTAGGTCGTGGCGTGGAGAAGGTGCTTCAGTACCACGATGATTTAGAACTCGTCGGTATATTTACGAGACGTGATCCAGACAGTTTAGATACGGCATCTAGAGCGTACCACATGGATGCGTTAGAGAAAAAAACGAACGATATTGATGTTTTAATCTTGTGTGGCGGGTCGGCAACGGACATTCCCGAGACTGCGCATATGTATGCGAAAAATTTTTCAACAGTGGATTGTTACGACAACCATCGCGATATGCCAAACCACTTTAAGCGCATGAACGAGGCTGCGACTGGTGGTGAGAACGTGTCGATCATTGGTACGGGCTGGGATCCGGGCGTATTCTCTGTACAGAAGTTGTATAGTGAAGCGCTTCTGCCAAACGGTGAGTCATATACGTTCTGGGGACCAGGGCTTTCTCAAGGACATAGTGATGCGGTGCGTCGACTTGATGGTGTGAAGCTTGCGGCACAGTACACGATGCCATCGAGCGAGATGATTAAAGAGATTGAGGACGGCAGAGACGTGTCGTACGACAAGTTTTCATCTCACCATCGCGTGGTGTATGTGGTCCTTGAAGAAGGTGCGGATGCGGATATTGTGCGCGAATCTATTATCACGATGCCAGACTACTTTGAACCATATGAAACGGAGGTTCACTTTATTTCTGAGAGTGAGTATAATAAAAATCATACTCAGTTAAGACATGGGGGCCATGTAATCCGTCGCGGATATACGGGCGACAATACGCATACGTATAAGACAACTTTAGATTTAGACTCGAATCCAGAGTTTACTGCGAGCGTCGCAGTTGCGTGTGCAAGAGCCGCGAAACGATTCATGGACGCTAGACAATTCGGCGCAAAATCTATATTTGATATCCCACCTATGTATTTGCTCAATGAGTCAAGAGAGTCATTAATAGAAAGATTATTATAAGAAAAAACGCACATCCTCACAGATGTGCGTTTAGTCTGTTGTAACAGCTTTTGATTTTTACCAACCAATTTCTGACAATGGGAGTTTTGTTGGGATGCTCGCACCTTTATGATGCTCAATGATAAACTCACTTGTATCTTCGTCTTGATATAACTCTACGATACGGTTGTATGTTTCATTATCTTTATTCTCTTGTTTAGTCGCAATGATGTTAACATATGGTGTTGCTGTGTCGTCTTCTAAGAATATAGAGTCTGTTTGAATATTGAATCCAGCATCTCTCGCAATACCGTTATTAATGATGCCTGCATCCACATCATCTAAAGATCTAGGAATTTGAGCTGGTGCAAGTGGTTGTAACTTAATATTTTTTGGGTTTTCAACTACTGCTTCCTCAATTGAATCCAACCCATTATAGTTGTCCACTAATTTTAATATTCCTGCTTGTTCTAAAAGCATTAACGCACGTCCTTGGTTTGATACGTCGTTCGGTAATGCTACCGTATCGCCTTCTTCTAGCTCATCTAAACTCTCAATTTTGTTAGAATATATACCCATTGGTGCTAAAACAGTTGTACCGATTGGCACTAAATCTAAGTCACGTTCTTTAATAAACTCATCAAAATACGCAACAGTTTGGAATGCGTTGATGTCGATTTCCCCTTCAGCTAATGCAATATTTGGCTGTACGTAGTCATTGAATGAAATCACTTCGATTTCTATGCCTTCTTCTTTTGCTTTTTCAGCAATGAAGTCCCACGTTGATGTGTCCGTACCGCTGATACCTACTTTTACTTTCTCACTATCTTTCCCACCACATGCTGCAAGTACAAGTGTTATAGATAAAATTAAAGCTAAACGAATCATTGTTTTCATATTATTACTTCCTTCTAATAGTTTTTGATAGTACATTTCCGAAACTTTGTAACCCTTGAACCATGACAATTAAAATCACCACTGTAACTAACATTGTGACCCCATCAAAACGTTGGTATCCGTATGTAATTGCAAGGTCACCCACACCACCGCCACCAACAGCACCGGCCATTGCTGATGCACCGACGAGCCCAATGATTGCAATAGTGAAATTAATCACTAAACTTGAAAGTGCTTCTGGCAGCACGAATCGGACAATTGTTTGAAGCGGCGTTGCACCCATTGCATTTGCTGCTTCAAGCACTCCGTCATCCACTTCAAGTAAACTACTTTCTACTAAACGCGCAATATATGGGGCTGCGTATACGACCATTGGTACGATTGCCGCTTCAGTTCCGATTGACGTTCCAACAACAAATCGTGTGAACGGAATAATTGCGACTAAAATAATAATGAAAGGTACAGATCTAAAGATATTAATAATTATATTGAGTACATTAAATATAATGGGTTGATCTAATATTTGACCGCGTCTTGTCACATATAATAAAATTCCGAGCGGCAAACCAATCACAATACTAAAAATGAATGAGATGGACACCATCTGCAACGTTTCTATTACTGAACTGATTATTCTGTCTGTACTAACGAGCATCTCTAGTCACCTCACTATAAATGATATTTCTACTGTCTAAGTAGCTGAGCACACTCGCCACTTCACGCCCTTGTCCAATAAACTCAACAATTAGGTTACCAAAGGGTATATCTTGGAGTTGCGTGATATTTCCGAACAGCACACTCGTTTCAACGTCGAATTTTTTCGACACCTGACTCAGCACCGGTTCACCCGCTGAATCATCTACAAAGTTTAAACGGTAGATATGACGTTCTTCTGGACTTTCATGAAGTAACTTAAGCACGAATTCCGGAACCTCATTATGCATGACGGTATTCACAAAACTCTTACCTGTGTCTGTTTTTGGATTAGAGAAAATATCGAATACTGTGCCCTCCTCGATAACTCGACCTTTTTCCATGATCGCCACTCGGTCACAAATCTCACGCACAACGCTCATTTCATGTGTAATAAGTAGGATTGTAATGCCGTATGTTTGATTAATTTCTTTTAGCAGTTCCAATATTTGAGTTGTCGTTTCAGGATCAAGTGCACTTGTCGCTTCGTCACAGAGCAGAATTTTCGGGTTCGTTGCAAGTGCACGCGCAATACCTACACGTTGTTTTTGACCCCCAGATAATTCATCTGGGTAACTCTTACTTTTATCTCCAAGTCCAACAAAGTCTAGAAGTTCAGTGACACGTCGATCAATTTCACCCTTGTCGACGCCTTGTAAGATTAAGGGCATCGCCACATTTTTGTAGACGGTCTTCGAATCGAGTAAGTTGAAATGCTGGAAGATCATTCCGATGTCGCGCTTGATTGTACGAATCTCTTTCGTATTCGATTTCTCGAGTGACTGTCCGGCGATTTTAACGTCACCTGTTGTTGGAGATTCAAGGCGATTCACCATTCTGATTAGCGTACTTTTGCCTGCGCCACTGAATCCGACGATTCCAAAAATTTCGCCAGGCTCTACTTTAAGTGACACATTTTTTAGGGCGTCTGTCGTGACGCCTTTTCTATTAAATTGCTTTGATACATCAATAAACTCGATCAAAAATGCTCACTCCATTGTTTTTCAAATAAAAAAACCCCTATTTTTATATAGATAAAAATAGAGGTCAATGAATCGTAAATACGATTATATCTATTCTCATCTTCAAGCTTGACGCTACTGGAATTGGCACAACACATTGCTGCTTGTTGCCGAGGTATCAAAGGGCCAGTCCCTCCACCTCTCTGGATAAGAAATAATATTTATTTGTTAGACTCAATATAAAGCATATTTTTCAGAGTGTCAATAATATTTTGAAAATTTATAAAATATTGTTTTTAAAGGTTTATATTCTCTCCACCCGTTACACCATAAATCTGGCCTGTAATATAACTTGCTTCTTCTGATGCAAGCAGTACATAAACAGGCGCGAGTTCCACGGGTTGCCCAGCACGACCAAGATTAGAATCTTGACCAAATTCTGGAATTGCTCCTTCTAATTGTCCATGGTCAAGTTGCAGCGGTGTCCAAATAGGACCTGGTGCGACACCATTCACACGTACACCTTTATCTGCAAAGTATTGAGAGAAATGCACTACTAAATTTCTAATCGATGCTTTTGTTGCTGCATAATCCATGAGGTGCGGTGAGGGACTAGACGCTTGAACACTTGTTGTCATAATAACAGATGCCCCTGGTTTTAAATACTTTTCTGCTGCAATCATGGATTCAAACTGACTGATCACATTTATTTTAAATGTGTCTTCAATTTGTTTTACTGTGTAATCACTTAATTTTTCTTGTGCGATTTGTTGCGCAGCATTTAACACCAGAATATCTAAGCCTCCAAGTGCTTCAACTGCTTTTTCAATTTGTTCAGTAGCCGCGCCTTCATCTCTTAAATCATATGGAAGTAAAACTGCCTTTCTACCTAGTGATTCAATAAATGCTTTTACTTCATTCGCATCTTTTTCCTCACCATTTAAATATTGAATCGCAACATCTGCACCCTCTTTAGCAAAAGCAATCGCTGCAGCTCTTCCAATTCCAGAGTCTCCTCCAGTAACAAATGCTTTACGTCCTACGAGCTTATCACTCGCTTTATACGTCTCTTCACCCGTATCAGGTACGGGAGTCATTTTAGATTGTAACGCTGGTGTGTCTTGACTCTGATCTATAAACGAATCTGCTTTAAATTGTGTTTTCGGATTTTTTAATTCAGTCATAAAGGACTCCTCCTATTGGATAGATCATTCAACCAAGTATAATCTCGTAAAATATAATTTTATACTTAATTTTCTTCATACCCGTTTCCGAGAAGCATCACACATTCTCTTAAGAAAATGGACATTTTTTATTGCTGTATTTAAATTTCGGACTATTTTCGATGTCATCAAATCCATAATGGTAGTTATGAACCAAGGAAGGTGAGAGTGGTGGTGCGAGCCAGCTCCATTTTCCAGTAACCTTTCGTCCTGCTTTTTTTTCTTTTTCTTCAAACAGTTTAAATTGCTTAGATGCCGTGATATGATCTACCATCGAAACACCATTCTTTTTATATGAATGATAAACGGCATAGTTAAACTCAACAAGTGCACGGTCGCGCCAATAGGAATCCGTGCGCTTCGTATCAAGGTTAAACGCCTCAGCGATCGGTTTCAGCTTGTTATAACGATACGTGTCAGTGAAGTTTCGTACACCAATCTCTGTTTCCATATACCAACCATTGAACGGTACCGTATGATATTCAATGCCACCAATTTCTAAAGTCATATTGGATATCATTGGCACAGCGTACCATTTAAGACCAAGTGCTTTAAGTTTCGGATAATCTTCATGTTCGATATCAATTTCTGTCACCACATCCGGTCGATAATCATGAACGTGCCACTTACCACCATACTTGAACGTCAGTGGTAAGAGATTAAAATCTGCTTCACTCTTTTTCCATCCAAGTGATTCTATAAATTCCGTCGTTTCTCTAGAACGTGGATCACCCTTATTATCATAACCTGCATAACGTAAAATTTGTTCATTCGCGAGTTTAAAATCGTTTCTAAAAATTGAAATCATTGGGCGAATTTTTCCAGCATTTGTTGCCTCAACAATATGCGTTTCAATCTCTTCTATGAATTGTTCCGGTGTATCAATCTCTCGAAGATCACGTACACTTAACGTCTCCCAAAATAGGCGTCCAATGCAATGATTCGAATTGCGCCACGCCACACGCGCACCATATTCTAGTTCCTCTGTGGTATGGGTGTACATCCCAGTCTCTAAAATCTCCGCTTCAATTTCAGATAGCCTGGCATTCTTCTTAGTAAGACCACATTCCTCATACATCAACTCTATAAATTTCTTCGCTTCTTCAAACATCCAATCACCTCACTTAACCATTATAAGCGAGTTTTATGACCGGTTCATGAATTAATTTCACACTCTTTTCCACACTTCAAACGTGTGAGGATACTTGTTTTTATCATCCACTACCCCGCTCCAATATTTCACACGTTCAAACTTAGAATAATCGAAATCACCTGGGAAATACGTATCTCCATCGAAAGTGTCATGGATTACCGTTCGGTACAATTCTTCAACTTCATCTTTAAATAATTCAAACAACGTTGCACCACCGATGATGTAGAAATCCTCACTAGAATCCTCATGCAACTTCAAAATCTCGTCCTTCGAATGCACAACAATTGCTCCCGGTGCATCATAATCATCTTGATACGTGAGTACAATGTTACGTCGATCTTTCAATGGACGATTCGGAATCGTTTCATACGTGCTGCGACCCATAACAACATCTCCACGCATTGTAACATCTTTAAAAAACTTCACATCCACAGGTAGTCTCCACGGAAGCTGATCATCCTTACCAATTAATTGACTTTCGTCCTCTGCCCAAACATACGCTAACATATCCTCACCTCTATCATTTATTTCTATACTATACCCCTTATTTATGCTGATAAAAACATGGTGTGCTCCATAAAAAAACAGACGCTTCTGCGTCTGTTTTCCACTAATTTTTCACGTCAATCCCTTGTTCCCAGAGGTACTCTTCATACGTGAGCCCAGATTCATAGAGTTCGTATGAGAGGTCTGTTCCAACATAGCGCAGGTGCCATGGCTCGTACATGTAACCCGTGATATGGTCCTTGCCGTATGGATAGCGAATAATGAATCCGAAACGGTGTGCGTTGTCGTTCACCCAAACACCGTCATCCGTGTTTCCAAACGTATCTACAAGTTGATAAACAACCTCTTCACTTGAAACATCCATCGCTAATCCTGTTTGGTGCTCACTCGCGCCAGCAGGTGCACTAAACATGCGTGCAACTTCTTCACCGTGTGACAGAACGTAATTATCGTAGAGTTCCGCTTGATAATCGTATGAACGGTAGCCACTCACAGCATAAAGAGTGTAGCCATTTTTCGATGCATCATCAAATAACTTTGTGAGCGCGTCGCTCGCTTCTTTTCGCAATTGATTGACCATCGGAATGTCGTTCACGTATGGGACTTCTATTGTCACGAGGTCGCGAGGCACATAGGTCGGATCTAGCGTCTCTCCGCGGTTCACAATCGCTAAGATACTTGACTGATCGTAGACATTCTCCTCGTTTGGCATTCTGTCGTTCACTTCTTCTTCTGTCTCATCGTCAGATTCAGCTTCTTCCGTTTTATTTTCATCTGTGTCTGCTGATTCGTCTTTAGACTCTGTCTCTTTATCTTTATCGTCTTCAGCAACGTCCGTAATCTTTGGTTCATTCTGTTTATTCCCAAAAGGTATGTTTTTCAATTCAGCATTCTTCTCGTTATTTGTGCACGCAGCAAGCAACATCACAGACACCGCAATGAGTGCCACTTTCAATTTTAACTCTTTCAAATCCATCTTCCTAACTCAATATGTATTCGTTTCCTTTATTATTTTACCACTTATTTAACCTGATTTGACAACACCACTGACTCCATTTAAAGATAAAAACAAAAAAGGCACACTGGTAAAGTGTGCCCTTTTACTCTCTCGTTTCTGTGATAACGAGTTCTCCAAGTTCATTCTGAGAAAATCTGCTCGCTCTCTCTTTGAACCACTTCTTAACTACCGCATTTTCGAATCCGTCGTGTAGCGTGTTTTTATCTTCTTCATTACCGGTAAAGTTCAGAACTAGCTCATTGCTGCCTTTTTTATACGTTGCGACAAGTTTTGAGTCACCTTTTTCGACCACTGTTTCGAGTCTTTCGTCCTCTTCAAAGTGGAACGTCGTCACTGTGCTGTCGATTCCGTTGGACAATTCCTCTTTCGGAACCAGAACTTCATATGTATAGACTTTGTCCTCATGCGACTTAATGTTTGTCTCTTGCGTCTTTGTGATCGAGTAAATTTCTTCAAAAACGTTCTCGTACTTTGTGTGCTGAGAGATTTTCACGCCCATTACAACCAAAGCAATCACCAAAATTATTGTTGCACCAATCACGAAACTGCGTTTCATGACCCCACTCTCCCGTTCTGTTCATATATAATTATTGTGCTATTTTTTTGTGAAATTGTCCACATAACTAATGAGAATTACGAAATTAGACATAAAAAAAGTCCCAACACGTATGTTGGGACTCTTCTGTACTGTCTTTAAAAATTAAAGAGCAGTAACGTTTGTAGCTTGCTCGCCACGTTGACCTTCAGTGATTTCGAATTCTACTGCTTGGCCTTCTTCTAATGATTTGTAACCATCGCCATTGATTCCTGAGAAGTGTACGAATACGTCATCTCCGTCTTCTCTTTCGATGAAACCGAAACCTTTTTCAGCGTTGAACCATTTAACTGTACCTTTATTCATAAAGAATACCTCCGTGTGCTTTTGCACAAATATTTGTAACCTATTTCATAAATCATCGGAGAGAATTCTATAACGAAATTACTAACCTATCACGAAAAAATTACTTAACTAAAGTATACGAGTCTTTTTGACAAAAGTAAAGCCGAATTGTATAAAAAGTTTTTATCCGTAAACAAAACCCACTCATATCAAGGGTTTGTAAATTAAAAAAGTTTCGAATTTCGGCATAATTTTTGCGAATTTGTTATGATAATCGTACAAAATATTTTTGGAGGCTCCCATGCTTTTGAAAAAATATGCCCAGTCACTAATTCTATTCCTGATGATCGAGACCTCACTCATCTCATTCTATTTAATAGATAAACACATCCATACCACGCGAGTCACCATCACGATAATCGCAGTCGCCGTAGTTTATGTTGCATGGTTAGCATGGAATATATGGCGGAACCGTGAGTGATGGGGTGTCTATCCGATTGGTATGTAAAGTCTTCGTTTTTAACGAACCGCGCGGGGGATGGGCTTTATCATCATGTCTATTACGCGTCTCTAGGAAACCACAGGGCGTTTAACCCTTAATCGTCATGTCTAATTTGGGTTTTCAACAAACCAAGTGACGTTTAGCTCTTAATCATCACGTCTATTTCGAGTTTCCAAGTAACCACATAACGTTTAGCCCTTAATCATCATGTCTAATTTGGGTTTTCAACAAACCAAGTGACGTTTAGATCGTAATCATCACGTCTATTTCGAGTTTCCAAGTAACCACATAACGTTTAGCCCTTAATCATCATGTCTAATTTGGGTTTTCAACAAACCAAGTGACGTTTAGATCGTAATCATCACGTCTATTTCGAGTTTCCAGGAAACCACAGGACGTTTAGATCATAATCAGGGTGCGAAATCTCCCATTCGATAAAACCACGACTTGAATACAACGTAATCAGGGTGCGGTATCTCGCATTCGATAAAGCCACGACTTGATTACAACATAATCAGGGTGCGGAATCCTGCATTCGATAAAACCACGACTTGAATACAACATAATCAGGGTGCGGAATCTCCCATTCAACGAAACCACGACTTGATTGCAACGTAATCAAGGTGCGGTATCTCGCATTCGATAAAACCACGACTTGATCACAACGTAATCAGGGTGTGGAATCTCCCTTTCAACGAAACCACGACTTGATTACAACGTAATCAAGGTGCGGTATCTCGCATTCGATAAAACCACGACCTGAACACGACATGTAATCTCTAAAACAAAAATTACATGTCGCATCCTACAAAAAAATAGAACACGTAATCCTACATTCTAGAATTTCATGTCCTATTCGCGTCACTCACTAGAAAGAGCTCTCGCTCGCTCTCTTACGATTGACTTGCGCTGTATTTTCCAGGCACCACATTCTCACCTCTACACGATTTCCGTATGGAAACAGCGCGTCATGTGTTCGAGCATTGTGTCTCCGAGGTCTGTGAATGTTGCAACACCATCTTTATGTACGACTGTTTTAAACCCTTCTGCATCAGCACCGGCAACTGTCATGAAGTCACAAATGTCTGTTGTAACACCAACAACATGAACCGTCTCTACACCGCGTGCACGCAATTCTTCAGCTAACCCTGTTTTGAAGAATGCATTGTAGTTTTCTTTCTCAGAGTAAAGCACGTTTTCGTGATCCTTGTTTTTATCGTACCATTCACCGAGGGCGCCATACGGCTTCTGCCCTTCTGTGCCAACGACGTTATGTACTGGCCACAAATCAAAGTGTGGATCGTTTTCTTGGTGTGCGTCCATCGAAATTACAACCGTTTTTCCGTCAGATAAAAACCTGTCCGCCAAGTCGCGCACAAATGGCACAATGTCAATCGCTGGTTGCCCAACAGTCAAACCGCCATCTAATGCCACAAAGTCATTACTCATATCAACAATTAATAAAGCTTCCTTCAAAACAAACCCTCCTAATATTGATTTACTTACTATTCATGATACTCTTTTTAATCACAAAAAACTATAGAAGTTATAATGAATTAAATGGTATACTAAGGTTTGCTTTTTATAAAAAATAGCTATATAAGCGTTTTCAAAATTTTTAAAGTTATTAGATAGAGGAGGATTTTTATGACAGTCGCTGATTTACTCATTGACTTCGGTATTGCTTCAGTCTTAATTTTAATTGGACAACTCATGCGTTCCAAACTGAAAATTTTCCAAAAGTTTTTCATACCAGCTAGTGTACTCGCTGGATTCTTAGGCTTAATCTTCGGTCCGAACGTCCTTGGATGGCTACCATTTACTGAAAACATCGGTACATACGCAGGTTTCTTAATTATTCTCGTATTCACAGTCGTAGGTATTAACGGCTTTGAAATAGCGAAAGGTAGCGGTAAAGAACAAACAAAACGAATTTTAGGGTATCAAATTTTCAAAGTACTCACTTGGAGTCTTCAGATTATGGTGCCATTATTCTTTACAATATGGGTATTAAAGCCACTTTTCCCAACACTAAATGACGGATTTGCAATGCTCTTACACTCCGGATTCTACGGTGGACACGGTACAGCAGCTGCAGTCGGACAGACGTTTTATGACCTCGGCTGGACTGAAGCACGTGATATTGCGATGACATTCGCGACAATCGGTATCTTAACAGGGGTATTCGGTGGTATTTTACTCATCAATATCGCTGCTAAAAAAGGGCAAACAGCATATCTTAAAGATTTCAAAAATATCGATCCAGAAATGAAGACAGGACTTATTCCACAAAAGTTACGTAAGTCATTTGGTAACGAAACGATTTCACCCATTTCACTCGATACTTTAACATTCCACTTAGGTTTAGTACTCGCAGTCGCGGGTGGCGCGTACATGTTGAACTCTTGGGTTGGCGAGAACCTACTTTCAGGAATTCCAGACTTCACAGTCGCGTTCCTTGTAGCGTTAATTGTATTCTTATGTTTACGTAAAACGCCTGTATATACGTATGTAGATAAAAACATCAACAACCGAATCGCGGGAACGTCAACAGACTACCTCGTATTCTTCGGTATTGCAGCAATTAAATTAGACGTTGTAATTGCGTATGCAGGTCCAATTATCCTTTCTGTGTTACTTGGTATCTTCCTTGTTGCCATTATTATCTGGCCGTTCGGTCGTGCGTACAATACGGATAATTGGTTTGAACGTTCGATTTTCGTATTCGGTAACTACACTGGAGTATTTGCGATTGGTTTCGTACTATTCCGTATCGTAGACCCTGAAAACAAATCAGGTACAATTGAAGATACTGCGATGACACCAGCGACAAATATTGCTGAGATTGCCATTTGGTCGACCTTCCCCGCACTCTTAATTAGCGGACAATGGATGATTGCAGGAATTGCATCTGTACTCATCGTAATTGCGATGGTTGTTCTTACGAAATTGACTGGCACTTGGGTATATAATGTCCCAGACAGTGAACGTAACGTACTTAAAAATAAAATGAACTAAGCACTGTACACTCAATTCATTCTTTAGAATGGATTGAGTGTTTTTTAAATATTCAAACAATGATTGTTTGAATATTTAAATTTCTGTATAATATGAACTATCATTGAAAGGGGTTTTATGATGAAGAACAAGAAAAATAAAAAAGATTTTCAAATGCCACACATTTATGTGATACTCTTTGTAATCATCGGACTAGCATCACTTCTCTCTTACATCATTCCATCTGGGACATTCGATAGAGAAGAAGTAGATGGTGTGACACAAATTATTCCAGATACGTTCCATATTGTAGAATCATCCCCAGTCACATTTTTTGAATTTATGACATCCATTCCACGTGGGATTCAAGAAACGGTTATAATCATTTTTGGTATCCTCGCTATTGGAGCGATGTTTAAGGTATTAGAAAGAGCAGGAATTATTAATCTTGCGATTGATGGATTAATGAAAGCATTCGGACAAAAGAAAGTTCTTATTATACCAGTAATTGCATTTTCACTCGCACTGGTGGTTTCACTGACAGGTATGATTGAAGCATCACTCATTTTCTTACCTGCATTCATTCCACTATTCTTAAAGCTTGGGTATGACCGCTTAACGGCGACTGCAACCATTTTAATCTCAACAGTCGTTGGGTTTACTGTCGGACTCACACCTGCAGCTAACTTAGGTACCGCACAAACGATTGCAGAACTTCCGCTGTTCTCAGGGATGGGATATCGCGCGTTAATTCTCGTCGTTATGCTTTTAATTGGTATCCTATTCGTTATTTTCTATACAAAACGTATGAATAAATATCCGAACGGATCGCTGATTTCGAATCCAGATGAGAATGAATCATTCTTAAAAGATGAAGCACTCATGTCATCCAAAACAAATAAACGTGTTTTAATTGCAGGTATTTTCTTCTTGCTGAGTCTAGGATTTATGTTCTATGGAATCTTTGCTCAAGGATGGTACTTCATTGAACTTGCTGGATTTTATCTTTTAACGGGTGTGATTTCAGGACTGATTGCTGGCCTGAAACCATCAAAAATTGCAGAGTCAATGAATGATGGTATGAATCAGATTTTACTTGGCGCACTCATTGTGGGTGTAGCACGTGCGATCTCGATTGTACTCGCAGATGGTCAGATTTTAGACACAATGATTAACTCACTGAGCTCGGTTGTGACGCTGTTACCAGATACATTAGTACCCGTTGCAATGATGGTCGTTCAAGGGTTAATTAACTTCCTTATCCCTTCAGGAAGTGGACAAGCCGCGGCGACGATGCCGATTATGATTGGACTTGTTGACCTTACAAATATGACAAGACAAACAGCAGTCCTGGCCTTCCTAATGGGAGACGGTTTTTCTAACATCTTCTATCCAACATCAGGTTACTTTATGGCAGCACTTGCAATCGCAAAAATTAAATACAATGAATGGATCAAATTTATTTGGCCATTACTTATTATTTGGTACGTAGTTGGCGCAATCTTCTTAGTGATCGCACAACTCATTGAGTACGGACCATTTTAATATAGAAATAAAAAACAGGGTATCTACCCTGTTTTTTTGCGTTTATAAAATTAAAGCTCTGTATATGAAATACAAAACTACAAGAGAAAGACCAATAGCGATAATTCCTCTGGTTATATTAACCCCTGAATACATACGTGATTGTTCTGCACCTTTATATTTATATCCACCTTCAAAGAACCAAATAATGTCTGGTCGTATGAATGTTAAAATACCAATGACCACTAGAACAATCCGAATCTCTCCTCGTCCTGTACCATTTTTACCGGGTCATCCACAGATACCTGACGGATGGAATTCGCACAACCAGCTAAGAACACTACTGCTACAATAACCAATATAACCTTTAAATAACGCTTCAGTTACACCTCATAATTTACTATTATTTACATTATAGTTATTTAACAAAGTTTTAAATATTAATATGCTAAAATTAAATTAATACAATATTTTCGGGGAGGGTAAGTGTAATGAAGAAAACATTGATTGTACTCGGTATTATCTCTTTTATTGTTATCATTATTGTGTTCTTTAGCCCAGTACGCTATTTTTATGAACTTTTTCATAATAATCAGCACGCTATTGCTAATAGAGAATTTAAGAAAGCAATTAAAAAATTCGATTCCTCTGATGTCACCGGAAAAGATGACCTATTAGAACGATTAAAAATAATTGATAACTATATTAATGAAGGAAGTGAGTCCATTCTAATTAGTGTAGATATAGATGATATTACATATGACAATATGATCACTCTATTCAATGAACCAGATGAAACAATTAGCTCCGTTTCATTACAAGAAGGTAATACGGTTCATCAGTATAAAATTGACAATACTACTCTAAATTTTCACAGCACGGGCGATATCATTGATGCGTTTTATCTTGAGGATTTTTATAACAATTTCTATGACAGTAATGAATTAGATGATATCTTTTTGACCGCTATTAACAATCACTCGAATAGAACGAGTGACAATACTCAGTATACTGATGAAAACTTTGAAAACACACTAGATATCAAAGAGGCTTCACGACATGTATATAGAATGGGTTGGACAATACCAAGTAACAAAGATTTGATTTATTATGATGATGGTAAAGCTAAATATAGCCCAGAGGAATATGTATTGCTAAAATTTAATAAAAAGTACAATACCAATCACTTGCGTACTATAGAACGCAGGTACCGCGAATCCTTTACAGATTTATATGATAAAGACAAGCTTCAAGAAAATGAAGAGACATTTCAGCATATACTTAAGAAGTTTAGTATAGAGGAATTACAGAATAATGATTATACCGTCCAGGATTTAGAAGACTTACTCGGAGATTTTTATACACTACGTTACCATTTTGATTATGAAGAATTAACCATTTCGTGGTATGTTGCACAACCCAGAAATATGAACGAAGTACGTACAGTCATTAATCTTAGTGAACTTCCAACTATAGAATCACTAGATGATCTGAGTTCATTTAAAATAACATACGTAGATACACCTGCGCGTAATAAATACGAAAGTATACTTGAAACAAACACATATATCGCAAAATAACCAAACAGGAAGTTTATTTATAAACTTCCTGTTTTTTGTTCATTCTGTCGGTAATATTGTCTTATCAATTTTTGAGTCCATCGCTTCAAAAGCATCAAGTTGTAAAACATCATACAAATCTTTACGTGTTTGAAGTTCATCTAAGAATCCCTGTTGCGAACCATTGTCTCGTACATATTCATACACTTTCTTTGTGTTAAAAGAAGCTGCACGTAGGGATGTAACCGGATAAAGTACATAATTAATACCAATTTTGTTAAAATCATCAACATGAATGTAGTCTGTTTTACCAAACTCTGTCATGTTTGCTAGAATTGGTGCATTCACACGCTTTCGAACATATTCAAAGTCTTCAATTGTTTTCATCGCCTCTGGAAATACGATATCTGCACCCGCTTCAACATATGCGTTAAGTCTATCAATCATATCATCTATACCTTCTATAGAATGTGCATCTGAACGCGCAACAACGACAAGGCTTGGCGTCACTTGCTTAATCATTTTAATTTTCTTCATCATGTCTTCTTTTGAAATGATACGCTTCCCATTTAAATGGCCACATTTCTTAGGGATAAGCTGATCTTCAATTTGAACAGCTGCTACACGTGCCTCTACAAGCTCGAAACATGCACGTGCTACATTCAACGGTTCACCAAATCCATTATCTATATCTACTAAAAGAGGTAGATTAGATGCACGTATCAACTCTCTAGCTTTCAAAACAACATCTTGAAGCGTCAATATTCCGATATCTGGTATACCTAGACTTGCCGACAATGCGCCACCTGAGAGGTAAAGGTGTGTAAAACCTGCCTCTTTAGCTAATAAAGAGCTCATGCCATCATGAGCTCCTACAATTTGGTGTGCCGTCTTAATTTCTAACGCGCTTAGAAACATGTCCGCAAGATCTTTTTGAGACTTAGTCTCTTCTAAAAACCATGCCATTACGATTCACCCTTTATTATCTTTTTATACGAGCTAAGCGGTTTAAAAGCATCGGTAGGAATACAGATAATACTGTAATTATCACAAAGAAAATTGCGATTGGTGATGCTGTCATCATACCGAATACACTGTCGTAGCTCACACTTGCCATTCTAAAGTTTTGTTCCAACTGATTTCCGATAATTACTGCGAGGATTAATGGTGCTGATGGGATATTTAAAATCTTCATAAATAATCCGATAACACCAAAAATCATGAGAATAAAGAAGTCAATTGTGCTATACCCGAGCGTATACGTCCCAATAAATGCTAAGAGTAAAATGATTGGGTACAGAATGTTAGCAGGTGTTTTTAAAATTTTAATTAAAAATCCAATTAATAATATGTTCATGATAACAAGTGCAATATTACCGATAAATAGGCTGTTAACAAATGTCCAGACAACTTCTGGTTGGTTCTGGAATAACATTGGACCTGGTTGTAAACCGAGCATAATTAATGCCCCTAGGATTACTGCTGTTGTTCCTGAACCAGGAATACCCATCGTTAATAGTGGAATAAATGCACCAACTGCTGCTGCGTTATTTGATGATTCTGGTGCTGCAAGTCCTTCTGGTGCCCCTTTACCAAATTCATCACTTTTCTTTGATAATTGTTGCTCAGTTGAGTAACTGATCATCGATGCTATTGATCCACCAGCACCTGGTAAAATACCAATTAAGAATCCTACAGGCGACTGACGCAGTGCTGGCCAAAATGAACGCTTAAACTGTTCTTTTGTAATCCATTTATTTCCTACATCTTCTTTAATTCTATATGAGTCGTCTTTTAGTAAAAGAATATTATATAGAACTTCTCCCACTGCATAAATACCGATAATTACAACTAGGAAGTCGACACCTTCACTTAAGTGAGGTACACCAAATGTAAAACGATAAACACCTGATTGAGAATCAATTCCAATTGTAGTAATCAATAGTCCCAGGAACATTGAAATAAATCCTTTTAACATGTTTCCTTTAGATAATGAAACTACTGCTGATAGTGTGAATAACAGTAGGAAGAAATATTCAGCTGGTCCAAATTTTAATGCGAACTGTGCGAGTGGCTGAGCTAAAAATACAAACCCAATCATAGCGATAAAACCACCAACAAGTGATGCTAATGTTGCTAGAGTCAATGCTTGTCCGGCTTGCCCTTTTCTGGTCATCGGATAACCATCAAAAGTAGCGGCTATCGCAGAACCATCCCCTGGTGTATTGATAAGTATTGAGCTTCTTGAACCCCCATACATTGCACCGTAGTAAATTGCTCCAAGTAAAATCAGTGCGCTTGTTGGCTCCATACCGAAGGTCACAGGTATTAACACTGCAACTGCTGTAGCTGGCCCAAGTCCTGGTAACATTCCCACGATTGTTCCAAGCAATCCACCGATTACAATAAATATTAAGTTTTCAAACTGAATCGCTGTAGAAAAACCTTCTGCAAAACTTCCCCAATCTACTCCCATCGTAATCCTCCTTTACGGTAAACTCACTTGCAGTAATTCCGCAAATGCATACCAAGTTGCAAATGAGAATACTAAAGCAATGATTATGTTTAATAGCCATTTTTTTACGCCATTAATTAAGAACAATAATGCACCCAAGAATATGATTGTTGAAATCAAGAATCCAAGTGGCTCAAACATATATGTGTACACGAGACATAGAGCTAGCACAACAATGACTTTAATTGTGAGTTCTTTATCAGAAAAAATTCTGAATGCCTCTCTCACTTTTTCTTCATTTTTCAGTTCTGAAATGAGATACAAAACAGATAAAACAAGTAATGCATATCCAATTAATAATGGATATTTCTGTGCTGCATCTGGATCTCCCACATGAGCTTGTGGGAGATTATATGTTAAAAATAGATACACAATTGATATTAAAATTGTAGCTCCAGGAATTATAAACCTCATTTACTCTTCACCTACTTAGATCGATTTTTAATTTCCGAGTCCTGCTTTATCGATCAGTTCTTTGTACATTTCATTTTGTTCATCTAAGAATGCTTTTGTTTCTTTGCTGTTCATGTAATAGTTGTCCCATCCGTTGTTTTCTAACACATTTTTCCAACCTTCAGTTTCAACCATTTCTGATAGAGCATTATCCCAATATGCTATTTCTTCTTCAGTCATATCAGGCGGGCCCATTAAACCTCTCCAATGTGGGAAAGTAAAGTCTATACCTTGGTCTTGCCATGATGGAATACCATCAATTGTCTCATCTGCTGTAGTTGCTAGAACGCGAATATTACCCGCTTCATTTTGTTCTAGTGATTCTGAAAGTGAGAATGTTGCAAGATCAACGTGACCTCCAAGTAAGGCTGTTAAAACATCTCCGCCACTTTCATATACAAGGAAACGAAGTTTTGATACATCTACACCGTACTCTTCTGCTACTCGTACAAATGATAAGTGGTCGTTATTACCAAGTGCTGGACCAACTGCAATCGTAAGTGATGCTGGATCTTCTTTAAGTCTGTCTAGTAAGTCAATACCATCTTCGATATCTGATTTCTCAGGTACCGCAATTGAAATCCACTCTGTTGCAAGGATTGCAAGAGGTGTGAAATCTTCATATGTGAGTTCACTTTGTCCAAGTAAGTTATTGGCAATTACAAGGCTAGAGTTAACTGAAATATCATGTGCATCTTTACCTTTTAGATATTGCCACCCAACTTCTCCACCGCCACCTGGCTTGTTAACTACATTCATGTTTTGTTCGACAATACCTTCTTTATCTAATACGTTTTGAATCGCTCGTGCAGTTGCATCCCAACCACCGCCTGGTGTTGCTGGTGCAATAATCTCAATATTTTTGGATGGATACTCTGCATCTCCACTACTACTACATCCACTGATAATGAATGTTGCTAAAAGCATTGCAAGTGCCATCCATTTAAATTTGATTTTCATATGTGTTTCCTCCTTGAATTCGCTTTCTTTTGATTAAGTCCATGTTAAATTAATTCGTTATCTGTTGTAAACGCTATCAAAATTAAAAATATAAAGAACTTTATGTCATTAAAGAACATAAAGTTCACGGACTTACTTTTTATATATTTTTTCAGGTCGTCCTTTATCACCAAATTCTTGAGTAACTTTTAAGTAACCAATCTCTCGCAAGTACTCGAGATACCTTCTCACAGTTGTTCTTGAAGTCCCGAGTGTTTGTCCGAGTTCAGATGATACCCATTCTTCTTTAATTTCAAATGCATTTCGAATCTTTTCAAGAGAGACTGGATCGATTCCTTTAGGTAAATCTGTATTCTCTATCGTTTTCTTGACTGTGAAATATTGATCGATTTCCGATTGCTCTAACTCTTTCTCCGTAGAGAGAGCGTTATTCATATTTATAAATCTATTCACTATCTCACCTAAAGTGTCGAGTTTAACTGGTTTAATCAAGTAATGTAACACACCAAGATTAATTAAATCCTTTATAATCTGTGCGTCTTGGTTGGCACTTATGCAAATGAAGTTTATAAATGGGTACTTTTTCAGTATTTCTTCAGCAAGTGTATCTCCCATCATATCTGGTAAATAAATATCAATAATCACGATATCCACTTCATTTGCCGATAAATATTCCAAGGCTTCTTTTGCATTAATCACACATTCAATTTTCTTAGCTTCTGTTTCTGCTTTTAAAAATTCTTTGTACATTTCACCAATTCTAAAATCATCTTCTACAATTAAAATGTTCAATTACTTTCACTCTTTCTATATATCGGTATTTCAACAGTGAATATTGTTTTTTCATCTGTAGATAGCACATCAATAAAGCCGTTTATTACATCCACACTTGTTTTCACATTATATAAACCATACCCTCTGTTAATACCTTCTGATTTTGTCGAATAGCCTTTTTCAAATATTTTTTCTGTATCAATCACACGGTTTCCTGAGTCTTGCACCATGATTTCAAGCCAATCATCATAATATCCAATATAAAAAATAACTTCTTTTACTGGAAGTGAGGCCACTTCATCAATGGCATTATCAAGAAGATTACTAATAATCGTTAATAATGCATTTAAGAATCTCTGGCTTTTCACTCGGAACATGTGACTGCCCTCTTGAACCGTGAGTACAACTCTCTTCTCGCTTGCACTGTTCATTTTCGCAAGAATAAGTGCCTTAATTTTATCTTCATCAATATCTAAAAGATTTCTATGATAATTATCGATTCCTTGCATCTCTACCGTTAGAACGTCTCTAATGTGTTGATATTTCTTCATCTCAAGTAAACCAGAAATTAGATGTAATTTATTTTTATACTCATGACTTTGTGCGCGTAAGTCATCAAATAAAGACTCTACAATTTGAAGTTTATTGGTTAATTCGACTTTTTCAGTCATATCTCTAAAGATGAATACAAAACCTTTTAGTTCAGCTTTCTCAAATAGTCTGTTTACGATAACGATAAACTCTTTTTCACCATAGCTCGTTTCAAAATATTGAACATCCGTTTTTAACGTTTTATTCTTTATTTCATCAATTGCTCTGTCATGTAGATAGGATTGAATCGTACGATCCGTTTCCATTCGACTAATATTTAAGAATTTTTTTGCAGCCTTATTACTATACTCAATTTTTCCATCTATATTCGTGGAGATAATTCCTTCATTTAAAGCTGAGAATATATTTTCTCTATTTCTTAATATCGTTGTTATTTCTTTTGGTTCATAACCAAGTGTTTCTGATTTTATGTAATTTGCAAACCAACGACTTATAAACACACTGACTAAAATAAATACAATAATAATAAGTAAGAGTTGAACAAGTGTTTCATAAATTTCAGAATAAATCTTACTTTTATAATAGCCCACCTGGACCATTCCAACTATTTCCCGCACATCAGTTCCTGAGTAGATGGGAGCATAGGCAATAAATGCATCTCTTTCATCAAACGTGCTCTCTTCTACATAGTACGCACCAAAAATACGTGCACGCATTGCATGATTAATTGGCCCATGTTCATCTATTTTACTTACATCTGGATGATAGACATACTTCCCGGTTGTATCTTGTATCACAATAAAGTCTATGTCGTTGTCATAAACATACTGGTTCATATGTACGCCAATACTTTCAGTATCTATGAGATTATTCTTACTGGAAATACCTGGCAGAAATGATATAGTCTTTGAAGACTGCAAAGTAATCCGTTCTGCATTATCCACATACTCTGTACTCGAATGGTATAAATAAAATGCAGATAAAGACAGTATAATTAAACTAATAAATCCAAGTAATATGCCATTTATTTTAGTTTCTAAGTCTACATCTAAAAATCTCCGCATATCGTGACTCCTATGTGTACATTTATTTCATTATATCAGTTTAAAGACATAAAAAAGGTCATCCGAGAGGATGACCATTCTATTGTTTGATATATTGTGTTGCAGAATTCCCTGCTGTCCTCCCAAATACAGATCCAGACATGAGTCCTGATCCACCTGGATAGTTATGATAAAATAACTCCCCAACCATTTCACCAGCAGCATATAACCCTTTTATTGGCTGATCTTCTTTATTTAATACTTCTGTCTTATCATTGACTTTCACTCCACCAAAAGTAAATGTAATTCCACATGTGACTGGATAAGCAAAAAATGGTGCTTTATCAAATTTTAATGCCCAGTTAGATTTTGGTGGTGTAATGCCTACAGTTGATTTCCCATCCTTAATTGATGGATCATAATCACCGTCTTGGACCGCATTGTTATATGACTCTATTGTATTCAAGAATTGTTCCTTATTTACACCCATTTTTTCTGCAAGTTCTGATAGCGTATCTGCTTCGAATTTTGTCGCTTCGTCTAATTCATACTCTACTCTAAGGAGTGGGCTCACTTGACTATCATAAACTTGGAATGCTTTGTGCCCTGTCTGCTTCAGTGTTTCTTTTCCATATTTAGCATACGTGTAGTTTCTGAAATCTGCACCCTCATCTACAAAACGCTCACCTTCTACATTAACGATTAATCCAAGAGGATACGATGATTTTTTATAAATATCACCTGGTTTATTAAAATCACCAAAACGAGGTGCATTAAAATCAGTGGTGTGCGCATGACATCCATCATATTGACCCGCTTTAACAGCACCAACTTCTAGCGCCATCGAAATTCCGTCACCTGTATTATGTTTTGTTCCACGAACGATTGCATCAGCCCATTCATTTCCTAGATTCTCAATACGCTTCTCTTTATTTGCTTCGAATCCACCGCATGCGAGTATAACGGCTTTAGAATCTACTTCTGTTTCTGTTCCGGACTTATTCACAATAATTCCTGTAATTTTATCTCCATCAGTTTTTAAGCGTACTGCGGGTGAATCGTACCAAATTTCAACTCCGTTTTCTTCTGCTTTTTTAAATAGTGCCTCGACGAGACCAATCCCTTTACGGTCTGTTTTTGATGGCAATCCACCCCAGAATGTTTTGACACCATCTTTTTCAAAGTACTGGTTTTCGTTCATGATAAACCGAACGCCTTGTGACTTCATCCACTGTACTGTGTCGTAGGAGTTATTCACAAGATGACGCGCAAGTTCTGGTTTTGATTTACCTTTAGTTACTTGCATCATGTCATCATAGAAATCCTCTGCTGTATAATTTGGTAACTCGATAGTATCATTCTCCGTAATATTAGAAATAACATTCTTATAACCATCTAAATCACCGTATGCAAAGCGAATAGCCCCATCCGTGAAGAAAGAGTTCCCACCACGATTATCTTCTTTTGCTTTTTCTACCATTAAAACTTTAACACCGTTTTCACTTGCTGAAACAGCTGCAGACAATGCAGCATTACCTGTACCCACTACTACTAAATCATATGTATTCATCAAAATACACTCCTCTGTATATGTTATGTTAAGCGTATGTCATTGATTGATATAAGTAAAATATATATATTATATATAAATGAATAGAATATTTTTATGACAGAGGTGCACTATGGAAGAAAAAGACTGGAACATGTTGACTGTCTTACATGAGGAAATGAATATTACACGTGCTGCGAAAAAACTGTATACATCTCAGCCCGCGTTATCCTACCGAATTAAACAATTAGAACAAGAATTCGATATCGAAATTTTACATAGAGGTAACAAAGGTATCACGTTTACTCCTGAAGGAGAATATTTGGTTCATTATGCGAGAGAAATGCAGATAAAAAACAGAGCATTAAAAGACCATCTTCATAATATGAAAAATGGATTATACGGTACGCTACGTATAGGTTCATCTAGTAACTATGCACATTATGAACTTCCAGATAAATTGAGTGCTTTTATGAATGCACATAGGAATGTAGAAGTGTCACTTGTTACAGGTTGGAGTTCTAATATTTTAGAACAACTCCAAGACGAATCGATTCACGTTGCATTTATTAGAGGGGATTTAAAATCTACAGGAGAAAAAATATTACTTTCAAAAGAAGAATTGATGGTAATTTCAACAAAAAAAATTGATTTAGATGCACTGCCATCACAAAACTATATTCAATATCAAACAGATCCGTATTTAAAATCAACGATTGATAAATGGTGGTTAGAAACATACAATACACCTATGAATATCACCATGCAGGTTGACCGGATAGACACAAGTATAGAGATGGTAAAGCGTGGTCTTGGAATCACGATTGTCCCTATGATGAGCATCAAAGACTCTAGACTATATACATCTCCACTAAAGAGAGAAGGTGAAAAGGTATATAGGAAAACATGGGTATATTATAAAAAAGAAAGTTTAGAATTAAACACGGTACGTGCATTTATAGAAATGATGAAAAAAGAGTAGATAAGATATCTACTCTTTAAAAATTTTTACCCATAAAACCCTGATACAATCTTACCGATTTTTAATTTTTCTAGTAATATTTTTGGCACGAGGAATGTTACTGTGACGACGCCCGGATTTCGACCGATGTCGATGGATCCTGTTATTGTTGCGCGGTTTTTAATCTCTTCAACAGAAAGTTCTAACAGTTTAGCTGCACGTTCTAATCCATTATCTGTTGCTGCGTTCAAATTCGCACCTGTTCCAATGAAACTTAACGGATAACTTTCTTCAACAGCACCCTCCATACCCCATTCTGCACTTAAAGTTCGCGCGTCTTCTAACTCTTTACCAGTGAACGGCTTTGCAACGGCGGGTAGATCTTCATTGATTGGTAAAAGAATTGGCCCTTCTAGATTTATATCTTTGATGACAGATACTTCGAGTTGCACAATACCAGATACGTCTGTTGTATGGCCCGCAATCTCGCCATTCCCTTGCATTGCGTGCATATCACCCATGTAGACACCGCCACCTTCGACCTTAACAGGGGCAATTAAAATTGCGCCCTCTCGTACTCGGTTAATATCCATATGACCATCAGTACGGTGAGAAAGATCCGCTTCACTCATTCCAAAACCATGCGGTGCATCAATTAAGAACTGCCCGAAATCCCCTGCGTTATGAGAATCAGGGAAAGCCTTAGACGGCGTTGTGCCGAGCTGTCCTAAAAAAGGAATGACACGCGCAGGAACATTTGGAATTTGGTGTTTTGCAAACGAGACAACTGGGTTTTGAATCGACGCATCCGGAGTATGCATGTACATCTTAGGATTTTCAGTAATTTTCTTCACTGCTTTCTCATCCACCGTAATTCCGACTGTTTTATCGTCATTAAACACCATTGTGTATCCGTGAGTTAAATGGAAAGGCGTAACAGAATTCCCACACGCGGCACATTTAACAGAATCATCTCCTGTACCTTCGACGATCGTTTTAGGGTTTTCCGTGTCACACGTTTCGCAATACCCAGCGACGAAAGGATCACCGTGGAATCGACCCTCGACAGGTGCGTCCGTACCAGAAGTCGTAGCAACAGATGTCACTTCGATAGACTTAATGCGGATGGCGATGGCATCCCCGACCTCAGCGCCCTCTACAAAAACCGGCTGAGTCACTTCATGACCCCCTTTTAACTCAGGAGTAATCATAGGACCCCAACACCCAGGAGCAGTATTTGCAACGATTGTTCCACCGTTCTTCACGTGAAACTTCATAGGTACATTCGGATCAAGCACACCATTAGTCAGTTTATCTACATAAACAACTTGCTTAAAAAATTGTTCACTCATAAAAACACCCCTATACCATTATTAATTTAAGTATAGAGGTGAATTGAGATGAATTAAAGGAAAGTGATGTTGTGCTATGCTCGATTTTTAAGATAAAAACCCGGTAAACAAAATTATTTTTTCCAAATCTCTAGAGCTGTATCAGTAAGATACTCTTGTCGATTCGCAATATCGTTAATTGTCCAGTTAGATTGCTTACTTAACTCGTAGGTTATACCAATTTTCGATTTTTTGTATATTTCCTTTTTACGATCAAAACTCAAGTTTGATGCCGATCTATTATATTCATCACCTAATAAAGTTAGATTTCCAAATCTGTTTACATACTCTGCATGTACTTCTTCAGATATTTCCCATGCACCTTTCTTTTCAGGCATTATATGTTCGATGTGTACTTTATTATTATCTCTAATAACTTGAATTTCCTTTTCATTGTGATTTGCAATTTTTCTATATAGATAACGAACAGCAGGTTTTTGTTTTATTGAGAACGTTTCGAAGTTATTTCGGAATTCGCTATCTGACAATATTTCTTTTCTCAATTCTTCTAAAATTTCTTGTATCGAAGATATTTGTCCATTATAAAATTCTTGTGCAATTTTACTAAATTTTACTTCATATGAGTTTGCTGTTTTACCTGAGACTACAAAGTTTCTCACAATTAGTGTTTCAATAGCATCCAGAACTCTCAAGACATCATCTTCTTTTGCGTCCTTGAGCTCTAGAGCTAGCATAATAGGATAATATGTTTTAGCGTTTAAATCATTGATGTCATTTAGCTTCTCATTAATTTTTGGATTTCTATAATATGTAGACTCAGTTGGTCTATCAATTGCAGAATATAAACTTGCATACTTAGCTAGATCCGATACTAGGTCATTAGCAGCTTTTTGAGAGTTTATCTCTGCTCTAATAACTTTGTATAGTCCTGAATTCCTAACAAACTTTTTCTTAGCATTCCAATAGCTTCTAATGTATTTGGTTGCATCAGAATTCCCTAACTGATCTAGCATTCTATTCCAGTCATTTTTATTTTCACCAATCTGATCACCGGACTTGCTGAAGATAAGGTTCTTTAATAAGTCCGATGTTTCTAAAGACTTACCTCTGGCATTTAGAGTTTCAAAAATTATAAAAGCTTCATTTAAATTATTTGTTTCTACATACATAACTTGCATTGAGTTGATAAAGCTCTCATACAACTTATCAAGTTTATTATACTTTTCTTCATTGCTCGACAAACCCTCAATTTGTTCCTCTAACTTTGCTAAGAAGAAATTACTAGCTTCAAAGATTCTTTTTTCAGAGTTACTTAAACTTGATTTGGTAACTTTAATCTTGCTCACTATAGGTTCTTGGATATATATTCTAAAAAACTTTTTATCAGCTTCACCTAAAAATAGCTTTGTTGAATCTTTTCTTGAAGTTTCCTTACCAATAAAATCATCAATAATCTCTTCAATTACATCCCTGATTTTATTATTTAAACTTTCCGTATTTTGTTCACTTGAAAGCTCATAAAATTTTCTTCTAAAAGCGTCTAAAACTATTATACTTGTACTTGTTCTTTGCTGACCGTCAATTATATTACGGATATCTTCTTTGGTATCATTATGTATAACAACCTGACCAAGAAAGTGTTTCTCCAATTTCTCTTCTTCTTGTAAATGAATAAAGTCTTGCCATAAATCATCCAGTTGCTCTTTATCCCATGAATATCCTCTTTGATATTCTGGAACATGGTAAGGTGCATCTGCAAAATATTTTTTTAAACTCTTAAAATTTGAATCAATTATTGCCATAATATCCACTCCTTAGATCTATTGGATCATTAAATGATCTTTTACACAAGATCTAAATTCAGAAATTTGCTAATAATAATTTATTTTAATTCTGCAATTAGCATGCTTGTGATCTATAACTTTGAAAAGAGATGAAAACATCGCTATCTCTAATTAAAACCTCATTAAAATCAACTAGTATAGAGATAATGAAATACTTAAAAAAATGAATTATTAAATAGCAGCTGTCACAAATATTATTCCTGTTCGCCAAAGCGGCAAAGAACTTAAGTCTGTTTGAATCAAAAAATAACTCCTTGGTTTTAACTTTCAATTTTAGTCTCTAAATAATTATAGAGTTCGTGTTTAACTGGTTTTTGTAGTTGCATATTCATCGTTACTACGTTTTTTCCTGTTTGAGGCATCGTTGTTTCAGTAATTGTTTTGATATCAATATCTGCTTTCCCTAAATAGTAAAAATCCGTTCCCTCATCATCGTCTTTTTTGATAAAAATAAAGATTGGTAAGCCATGGTGTTCATGATTTTTTATCAAACTTTCTATCTCTTTGCTCTTCAATGTACCTGGTCTTGTAAACCAATGTAATGTATATGGATCTAAAAGTTCATCTTCATATAACTGAGTGTCTACTTTTGTTTTGTCTTTATGATACGTAATGAAAATTGGTAAAGTATCATACTTCTCTCTATATCCATAAATAGTCGATGATTCATCTGTATCCCAATTTAACAAACGACAAAAGTCTCTACGCGTATATTTCTTATATAGAGTCAGCGGATTTGTCCGGTCATAATGCTCAGCATTCTTTTTGCCTATATGAATTAAATGTTCAAGATGTAAAGATAAACTTTCATTATTCAACATATCTTTTAACTCATTTCCCGGGAGAAGTTCATCTCCATTTCTCACTAGAAGCGGATACTTATACTTCTTTACATTTTGTGAAGTAAAGAAAGAAAGGTCCAAGTAACGGTTTAGTGAATCTATGTCTTTTTCTGAATATGGTAAATTTAATGCGGCTAGTCTCATCTGAAGGTGCTTTATAGAGATACCACCTTTTACTAACTCCTCAAGTAAAATTACTTCCCCAAGTCTTTTTCCATCAATAATTTCATGACTAATAAAGTGAAGAATTTTAGAAAAACGTTCTGGTAACTCCAGTTTGTTCTCCCCTACCTTATTTAAAAACTCTGGATAGTGCTTTACTTTAGAGAATACTACTTTAAGATCTGGTGTATCAGGGTCTTCATAAAATTCTAAAATATTCGGTTCATGACCGATCTTGTGTTTTAAATTAAGAAAAGCTGATTTTAACTGTCTGATTGAGTTTACTGTGGCACTCGTTATTGACCTAAATATACGATCTTTGGCCACTTCTTCAAAGTTAACCGTCGATGCTCCAGTAACAATATTTTTACCAATAATACTTTTTCTCAAGTTGTCTTTGTTATATGAATTATCTCCTGTCAAAGCTACTGGAATGAGATAGTTGTTTTTATAGTTTCCAATAAAGTCAATTACAGTTAGAAATTCTTTCTCATCGTGTTTACGAAGTCCACGTCCAAGTTGTTGCACGAATATAATTGCTGATTGTGTCTGCCTTAACATTACAACTTGGTTTACTGATGGAATGTCTACACCCTCATTGAAGATATCTACAGTAACGATGTAATCCAAGAAGCCATCTTCAAGATCTTGTACAGCTGCTTCTCTTTCTTCTGGACTTGTAGAACCTGTTAACGCCTTTGTTCTAAACCCATAATTAGCAAGACTTTTAGCAATCATCTCTGCTTCTTTAATATTTGCTGTAAATATTAGTCCCCTAAGCGTTTCTCCAGAGTGTCCATAATAATTAATTTTATTAACGATATTTTGAATTCGGCTTTCTTCCGATAACTCATCGATGTCACTATCTTCATCAACGTCAAAGTCCGTTACACCAAAGTAATGAAACGATGTAAGAATATCCGCTTCGAGCGCTTGTTGCAATCTAATTTCATAAGCAATATTGTAGTCAAAAAGTCTGAAGATATCTGCATCATCTGTTCTCTCTGGAGTTGCCGTCATTCCAAGTAAGAACTTTGGCCTGAAATAATTAAGAACTTTCGTATAAGATCCAGCTGCTGATCTATGTGCTTCATCAATAATAATGTAATCAAACTCATCTCTACTAAATTGCTTTAAGTGATGATCTTGTGAGATTGTTTGAATAGTTGCAAATAAATATTTAGCCTCCGTATTTTTAGTATTTCCACTATAAATACCAAAATCTGTATGGTTCTCTTTTAACAATCCAGCATAATCATCTCTAGATTTCTTTAGGATTTGCTCTCTGTGAGCAATAAATAACATTTTCTTAGGTTTAAAAGCCATGACATCAAATGCAGATAAATAAGTTTTACCTGTTCCTGTTGCTGAAACGATTAAACCTTTATGTTCACCAGAGTCTCTCAATTGATATAGTGATTCAAGCGCATTTGCCTGCATTAAGTTTGGTGAAATAATTTGTTCTTCTACGTGATGATATTGGTATCTTGATGGATCTTCTACAATCGAGATCATGTTGTTTTTATCTTTATTTTCTTTATAGATTTCTGTATAAGAACGTATCCAATTGTCATCCAAAATTTTTGATGTTTTCCATAGATCTTCAAACTTTTGATAGAAGTGCT
The DNA here is from genome assembly GCF_014635565.1 of Phocicoccus schoeneichii. Lineage (GTDB taxonomy): Bacteria > Bacillota > Bacilli > Staphylococcales > Salinicoccaceae > Phocicoccus > Phocicoccus schoeneichii. Next base: position 243,024 of record NZ_BMDB01000002.1, on the reverse strand, counting down.
GGATTACCTCACCGTTTTCTAAACTTGTGAGTTTTACATTGTACTCATAATTTTTCTTCAAAGCAGTGTCGGTTAAATTAGAACTTCCAATGAACATGGAAGTATACTCTGAATTTTTAAATACATATCCTTTTGCATGGAAACCATCTATATCAGTAATTCTTACATCTAAATTTTCTATTTTACGTAGTTCTTTAAACACTTTAGGTGCGTTAAAATTTAAATAAGTAGAAGTTACAAGACGGCCACTTATCCCTTTATCTTTTAATTTTAGTAACATTGCTTTAAGTGTCGCTAACCCACCTTCAGTTACAAAGGCTACTGAGATCATAAAATCATGACACTTATCCATTTCCTCTAAAATTGGAGTTAATAAGTTTTCATGCTCATTATTTATAATCAGTTCGGGAGGATAGACCGTTAGCTTATTAGAGTTTTTATTAATAAACCCTCTCTCATAGGAATTTAGAAGTGATTTATCCACGTCATGACTCCCTCTCTATGTATTATCGTTAGCTTAAGTATAATCTAGCTTATGAATACTTCAAGAAAATTTAGTATATTATAAATATAACTAATTAAAGTCAGGTGATCTCATGAAACCAATTATCGGTATTACTACAAATTTTGAGGATGAGAAGAATCTTTCTGTCCACAAAAGTAACTACAATCGCATCATCGAGGCTGGCGGGATTCCTGTCATTCTTCCTGTGACTTCGGATGCTACTGCCATCAAGGATCTTGTCTCTTCTATAGACGGTGTGCTTTTTACCGGCGGTTTGGACGTGGATCCTGTGTTTTACAACGAGGACCCGCTTCAACAGCTCCAGGATATTTCGCCCGGTCGCGACGGTTTTGAATTCGCGCTGGTCAAGGAGTTAATCGATAGACACACACCTATCCTCGCAATTTGTCGTGGTGCACAAGTGGTTAATGTCGCGCTTGGTGGGTCTCTTTACCAAGATATCCCGACTCAAGTGGGCAAGTCTGCAATGCAGCATGTTCAAAAAGCTATGAACGAACATCTGTCTCATTCTGTCACAATTGATCCTGATTCTAAGTTTGGTGAAATTTATAATACTGAGGAAATTCGCGTCAACTCGTTCCACCACCAGTCTGTTAAAGAACTCGGTAAAGGTTTAAAAGCTGTTGCTCACGCGAATGATGGTATTATTGAAGCCATTGAAAGTACAACGAATCATTTCATTCTTGGTACACAGTGGCACCCGGAATATATTGAAGATGAAGCGAAAAATCGCCTATTTGAAGTGTTTGTTAATGAATGCAGAAAATAAAAAAGGCTAGTAGATAATCCTTACCTAATATAAAAAAGCGCACTTGATTATATAGGAGGTCTCTCTGTAGTTATCTCACGCAGACACTACTCCATAGAGTCTCGTGCACTTTTTTATTGAATTTAACCCTTAATCTTTGAGATAGTACTCAAAATCATCCAGTATCTAAAAGATAAACTCATTATCTTTTAGATAGTACTCAAAATCACCCAGTATCTAAAAGATAAACTCATTATCTTTGAGATAGTACTCAAAATCACTCAGTATCTAAAAGATATACTCATTATCTTTGAGATAGTACTCAAAATCACTCAGTAACTAAAAGATAAAGTCCCGCTCGCCGCATCTCGCCTTCATAAACTCAGCTTTTTTACTGAATACTCGCTTTGTAGTGCGCTTCAAAGTTTTGTGCAAGATGAATACAGTTATATAGTTGGAAGGTATTGATGCTTTCTTTCATCAATTGTTTACCCGCTTCAGTTTTTCCACTTTTAAACATATAGTATCCATTCAAGTAATGTAGTTTTATGCGTTCTAATATCAATGTTTCATCTTTTTCAAGGCTACTTCTCGTTTCTTCTATAAGTAGTTTGGCGAAGTCTAATTCTTTTTTTTCTATCATTGTTAATGCCACATTGTATAGGATTTGAATTCTCATCTGCTTACTTTTAGCGATTTGTACACTCAGCACAGGTGATTTCATCAGCTCAGTTGTAACAATCTTCAGCATGTCAGTCGTCAGGGCACGCATAGAGTTGCCAAATAATACAACTTCGTAATACCTCCATCTTTCTACACCAAATAAATATTCCGCAAGTTCATTTCTCATCTCTTTGGTCACAAATATTTCTTCTGTTAGATCTTCTAAAACAGAAGCTACTAATATGGCATTTAATTTATAAAAATAAATGTTAGTCTTTTCATAAGTCATATTTTGCTCTGTATATAGTGTTTTTAATGCTTCAACGTCTTGTTCTATATACTTCTTGGAAATCAACGCGCTTACTCGTTCTATTTCTGGTCGCTGATAGGCTTTCGCTTCAGTAAAAAATTCTTCGTAGGTAACATTTAACTTATCTAGGAGAAGTAATAAGCGATCGATTGTTAAATTTGTTATTCCATTTTCAAACTTTGAGAGTTGTGAGACTGATATAATGTCGCTTGATAGCGTGTGTAATGTCATTTTTCGGGATAACCTAATCTCTTTAAGTAATCTTCCGTACATTTCTTGTGTCATCTGTACCCTCCTATTTTTCAAATATGAAAATTTTCGAACTATTGTGTATTCCCACTTTATCATTAGTATTAGAAATATAAAAGGGAGAGATAGCTATGAAACGTTTTACACCTAAGTTCATATTATTTTTAGGAATCTATTTTATTATAGATTTAGAACCTATCATTGAAGGCTCGTTACCTGTCACTCAATTATTCTAATTTATGAAGAAAGGAAGTATTGTATGAAAAGATTCATAGTTACATGTCTAATGGTTACACTGGCTTTTCTATTCATCGTCCCTAACGCATTAGCAGACGAACACAAGGATACTTATTTAGTTAAGTTTAATGGTCCTGCTGTCAACGGATTGCTTGAAAAGTATGATGTTCCTAAAGAAGATCGTTATAAGTTTGATTATTTAAACCTATACGCATTGGAGTTAACGGATAAACAGCTTGCTCAACTTGAGAAACATCCGCACGTTGAGTACGTAGAAGAGAACCAAGAGTCTTATCAGTCGAATGCTCAAACGGTTCCTTATGGCATAGAGAATGTTCAAGCTGAGAAGGCTTATTCTTATGGCTACAACGGTAGGGGTGTCAAAGTGGCTGTCTTAGATACAGGAATTGATGCGAATCACCCTGATCTACGTGTTGTTGGGGGATATTCTCCGTATACATACGGGACGGATGCGAATCCTTATATTGACCCGAATGGTCACGGGACTCACGTCGCTGGAACTATCGCCGCTCTGAACAACAACATCGGTGTCGTTGGGGTCGCTTCTCACGCTGATTTGTATGCTGTTAAAGTATTAAAAGCTGATGGTCGTGGTAGTTTCGTTGATATTGCAAAAGGGATTGAATGGTCTATCAACAATGGTATACAAGTCATCAATATGTCCCTTGGATCGAATTCATATTCACAAGCGATTCACGAAATGGTTGACTATGCTTATTACGAAAAAGGCATCATTATCGTCGCTGCAGCGGGTAACGACGGAAATGGTTATGGCGATACTGTAGACTATCCTGCACGTCATGATTCTGTTATCGCAGTAGCAAACGTCGATCAATACAATAATCGCGTAGGGTCTTCTTCTACAGGTAATACTGTGGAGATTTCAGCACCAGGATACAATGTCTATTCAACAATGCCTGGTGGTACGTACGCTAGTATGACAGGTACATCTATGGCTTCACCTCACGTTGCTGGTGTCTATGTCCTCATGAGACAACAAAATCCTTATCTGAGCGCACAGGAGCTCAGAAATAGAGTCAATAACTCTGCCAAATATCTTGGTAGCTGGAACTGGTATGGGAATGGTCTCGTCCAAGCACCTGCTGCACTTGGCATTAAATAAATTATGGTACCTCTTTTTCAAAATTGATACATGCATCTAGAACTTACATCTAACCCTCACTTCTCCTGTGAGGGTTTTCTCTATTTCTGACATATTTTAGAACATTCACCGTTTCTTTTGAAATTCTGTCTCGTAAGTTCTAAAGTAAGTAGTGAGGTGTAGAGAATGGATCCAAAAGGATATATCGTAAACTACTTTATAACAAACAATACTTCAGGGATTATGCAGTATATGCTTGTAAAAGATAAAGACATTGACTCTGACGAAGTAGAGTTTTACCTGGGCACAGTGCGCATCAATGATAATACGACTGAAGCATTGCTCCAAGGATTTTTAGCTGCACAACCCGTAATGGTGCAAGCGGAAGAATATCGTACTGACAATTCTAGCGTGAACCGCGGGATTTCATCTTACGAATTTGCGAAGCGCTTTGCGATGCTATCGAATTATGAACTCTTAGAATTTGGAATACCGAACGTACTAGAGACTGTGCGAGATGACCGATTCCAAGATACGATTGTAAGCCCAGAAGAACGACGTAAACAAGAGGAAGCCCGTCGTAGTGAAAGTGTCCTGAAAGAAGAAATCGACCGCGAGGTGGCGACGACAAGCCCGGATGAGATGCTTGAGATCGTTAGAAACACGTTTATGATCTTTAAGACAGATGTTGGGGTTATGAATAAAGTCGGCACACTCGTCGATGAAAACAACGCACTTCTAGGCGAAGCACTGACACCAAATATTGTGCGTGAAATCGACGACAATATTAGAGAGATGCTTGAAAATCCATACGTCATTAAGAACTATACGTTAGAGCTCACGCGTGTGAGTCGATTTTTAGAAGAAATTATGAAGAATTAAAAAAACTGCCGGAGATGATATCGCTCCGGCAGTTTTTTTATTCAATCTCTTTAAGTGCGTATTTTCTGATAACCGCTTCGTGTTGTGGAAACTTTTCCATGAGTTCATCTTGAGTGAATAGTTTAAAATCGTCGAACTCGAACCCGGGAGCAACCATGCAGCTGACGAGTGCATACTCACCCACATTATCCACAGAAGACCCAAATATTGTCCCTTTAGGCACTAAAGCCTGTAAAACCTCACCATTTTCGAGATCCGTACCGAGTTTAATTGCCTCGTATTCTCCACTTTCAGAAATTGTATGAACAGTGAGAGAATGCCCGGCATGGTAATACCACACCTCATCAGCAGTTAATTGATGCAGATGCGACGGATTGCCGTGCTCTAAGAGAAAGTAAATACTCGTGTAGAGCGCACGATCACCGTGATGAGAATCTGACTTTAACACCTGTCTAAAATACCCACCCTCAACATGACGCTCTAACTTTAAATGATCAATCCAATACTGACTCGTTTTCATGAATGACCTCCAAATTTCACTATTCTTTTCATTATAATATTAATGTTTTATGTGTACCATTAATTCTATGTTAAAGTTTCTACATTTTATGGAAACCACTTACATAATATGATAAATTTAGCTTATCTATTAAATCTGAAGGGAGAAAATTATGTTTAAAAAACTTCTTATTTTGCTAGGATTCACTCTTTTATTAGCAGGTTGTGGTAGCAGTGAAGAAACAGCTGTAGTAGAAGATTTTAAAAAAGCAGTTTTAGATGAAGATAGTGAAGCGCTTATTAACATGGCGGAGATGTCAATGACTGATCTCACGGAAGAAGAAGCTGAAGGCTATTTTGCTTTAATAAAAGATAACTATAGTGAAGAAGAATTTGAAGAAGCCATAGATGCGATTATTGATGATTTTAAAGATGATGCAAACAGTAGCTCGTTGTCTTCAACAAAAGGGGAAAGATACGAAATTGCTTCTTTCCAAACTAGAAATGGGGAACTACAAGTACGCATTCCAAGATATAGTGTGACTGCGGAATTCCCACCAGGTATCTATACGATTCAGTATGGCCCATTAGAGGTTCAAGAATGGACTGATACTACAAAAAGAATTCACATTGGAAAAATTGCACCTGGTATTACTGAATATAAGGCAACAGCTAAAGTAAGATATGAAGATAAGGAATTCCCATACACTCTAAAAATAAACTTCAACAATCCCGAAGATGATCGTGTAATTGTAGAACTTTAAGATACATGTATTTTCTAACCACACAGAGAAGTAGATTTCTTTGTGTGGTTAAACTTTATATCATTTCAGGAGGGAAATATGTATAGAAAATTACTAATATTATTGGGTTTTGTGTTCATATTAGCAGGTTGTAGTAATACGTATGACACAAAAATAGATACATATAAAACAGCAGTTCTAGAGAAAGACACAGAAGCTTTAATTGACATTATCGAAATGGAAGACGAACCACTTACTGAAGATGAAGCAGAGGGGTATCTTAAGCTAATTCACGAACAATATGATGAGGAATCTTTAACAAAAGAGTTAACAGAACTTGTTGATACTCTAAAAAAAGGGACAGAAGAAGTGGTACTTTCACCTAAAAAACAGAATGATTACTCCTTATTAACTGTAACAAAAATTGAAAACAAGGACATTCGCTTATCAATTCCTAGGTACGAACTTGCTACTAATTTCCCAGAAGGTCAGTTTCCTGTAAAATTTGGTATTAATGACCTGACAGTTAATCAACCGTATAAGTATGAAAAAGTTCTAGGTAAATCTGTACCTATAATCATGAACTATAGTGGTAAAGGGAACAAAGGGGACACTGATGTAAACTTTACTATTGATATTGATTTCAATAAGAATGCGGATGAGCGTGTGACATTATCAGGTGATCTGTACGCTGTGGAAATTAATTTAGATAATACACGGTTGCCCATAAAATCAGTTTCTGTTGACGGGAACGATATAACTGACACTAAATATGATGAAAATATTTACTATTTCAAGTCAGATTCAAAAGAAGTTGTTCTTGAAGTCATGTCTGAGTATAAAGGAAAAGATTTTACGCTAGATCCTATTAATTTCAATCCTGATTTCTTTGAAACAACTATATTTGAGTTGGAAGTCCCAGAAGAATCTCTCGCTAATATAGAACAAGAAATAAAGGATGAACGCGCTATTGATTTGGCACTCAAACTATTAGCTGTTCAATCAGAAAATGCTTTAAGTAATAAAGAAAAAGATAGAAATATGATGCTCAAGCATCGATTTGCTGATGATGAGTTAAATACAAATTATATTAATTATATCAATGAAATTGCAGATACAAATGCTAAATTTACTTATGAAATAAGTAAAGCAGAGCCTATCGGTGAGCATTCAGACTATACTTATAACGTTGAAGTTGAAATCACTAAAAACGATGAGCATTTACAAACCAATAACTTTACATTTAAATTTATTAAAAAAGATGACACCATGATTATTAAAGAATATACAAAAAATAAGTAAGAGAGAACGCATTGATCTGCACCCCTTAAGTTGGACTTAATATCCAACTTAAGGGGTGCTTTTGTATGAAAAAAAGGAAACATACTTTTGAGTTTAAAGTTGTCGAACTCGAAGCCCGGAGCTACCATGCAGCTGACGAGCGCATACTCACCACGTTCTCCACGGAAGATCCAAAAATTTCCCTTTAGGCACTAAAGCCTGTAAGACCTCCAAATTTATATAATAACAAGATAAAAATACGCATACCTAAGATAATTAGGCATGCGCTATAGTTTTACTCAACTTCTTTGACAGATTTAATAAGCATCTTATCGTTCTTCTTCACAAATTCCATTTCAAACTTTAATGAATCTACAGGTTTTCCATCTTTAGTTAGTTCCGAAGACACTTCATATGTGAAATCATTTTTATCTTCACTTAATTTCTTAGTTGTTGGCACTGAGAATTCGAACTTTGCACCTTTTTCTGCATACTTATCTATTAACTTCTCATATTCTGCATGTACATCATTATCTGCGAAATCATTCTTAATTAACGCTTTTTTAACAGCTGCATCAGCAGAAGTTAGAGATAATCCTGTTGCAGTGCCCTCGAATAATGAAGTAATTGTGTTTTCAACACCTTTACTAGATTTATTATCCTCTTCTGCTTCTTGTAACTTGGACTCATCAATTTCAAGAGGTATACTGTTAATTCCAATATATTTTAGATCTTGTTTAACTTCTTTAGACTCAACTTCTTTTCCTTGAAAATCGATTATAGTTTTTATTGTAGGAGTATTATTTTCGAGTTTCACACTATACATATCGTTTTCATTTTTTGATACTTCTTCACCGTTAACAAATACTTTTTTGATTGTAGTATTTGAATAACCCTGATCAATTCTAAAGCTATAAACATTACCATCTATAGACGCACGTTCATTTTGTGGCTTTGTAAAGTCAATAGAAATACTGTAGTCTCCTTCAACAGTATCTTTTGTAGCTGTTCCTTCAATTTTATATATACCAGGAACATACACGCCAATTTCCTGATAGTTATTACCATGTGGATTTTCTACTGTTAAGTCATTTACTCCAGCAGTAATTTGATAAGTACTTGAAGGTAAATCTAGACCAATCTTATATCTCGGAATCTCTAACTCTACTTCACCGTCATTTTCAATTAGTAAAAATTCAAATCCAAGATCAGAATCTGGTTTAATTTCACCGGACTTTGCTTTGGCTTCCATTCGTTCTATTTCCTTATCAACAAGCTCAGTAAATTCTTCCTCAGAATACATTTCGTTGATAAGTTTAAAATACGCCTCTGCTTCATCCTCAGTGAGCTCTTCATCCTCCATTTCTACTAGTGAAATAAGTGCTGATGAATCTTCATTTAGAACAGCTTCTTTATAAGAAGTTAAGTTGTCGGCCGCCTTATTTCCACATCCTGCTAAAATTAAGCAAAATATAACCATTGCTAGTATACGTTTCATAATGTCTAACTCCTTTTAAAGAATATGCTTTTTATTTTCTTGATGAATAATGAGATTTTATTTTCATACTCTAAATCTATAAGTAGTTCATCGATAGTTTGATATCTTTCATTCTCATTGTGCTTCATACACTTATCAATAATTCTTGTTGATTTTAGATTCTCTATTGTTTCAATAAATTGATATGTTGCGCCAATAGAGTAAATATCAGAGGTTATGCCATAGACGCCGTTGTTATGAGCTTCAGGGGCTGTAAACCCCCTTGTTCCAAACGCTTTATTTGCAGTTTTTGTCATACCATTTGTAGAAATCCCGAAATCAACAATAAAAACTTCCAACATTTCATTAATTATGATGTTGGAAGGCTTAATATCTCTTAAAATTATTGAGGGTTTTACTCTGTGAAAATCTTTAATAATATTAGCCAAGTTTAAAATAATTTTTTTAGTTTCTTCATTATTGAACTTTACTTTTTTATTCTCAATTAAATGAGCGAGGTTATTGCCTTTTATAAAGCTTAAAATTATTGCTTTTCTTTCATCTATAACTAGAGTTCCTTTTAATGTAGGAATATGATTATGAGATATCAACTGGTGTACCTCAATTTCATTATCTATTTGAACCTGATTAATATAGTTTTGATCTTTACTAATTTTAAGAATACAAATTTCATTATTATAATTAATTTTATATATTTTAGAGGCACCTCCATCAGTAATATGATTTATTACTTTGAAGTCTTTATGTTCTAGATTCAAATGAGGCACCCCCAATATTAGTCTATTAAATCATTAATAATAATTAAGCAAATATCATCAGTAAACTCTCTATCTTTTATTTCATTATACACATTATCTACAATTTCTTGAGCAGTCTTTTCACTACTAAAGAATTGTTCAAACTCACTTTTCTCAAAACTTTTATACACTCCATCTGTACATAAAATAAAAAATGTATTTTTATTGAAAGTTCCAAATGTCTGAAATACATCCACTTCTCCTTTTACACCTATACATTGTGTCAAAGTACCAGTATTTGCATTTGGATATTGACTAAGATTAGATATAGTGTGATCTAGGGTAAGTTGCGTCAAACCATTTTTCTCATCTAAAGGAATTGTACCTTTTTCAAATTTCAAGTTACTATCATATCTATACACTCTTCCATCTCCAACATGATATACAAAATATACATTTTCAATGATGATTAGTATAGAAAGTGTTGTTCCATATTTAAGCTCTTCCAATTTTCCTTTTTCGATTAATTCATGATTTAGTTTACTAATTTCTTTACTTAGTTCTGAATCCAATTCATTAATCAAATGATCTACATTTGTATGGTTAGATAGGTAGTTTTTCCACCAATTTTCTAAAGAATCAATAACAAAGTGACTCGCAACATTAGCATTATCATAACCACCCATACCATCAGCAATACAAGCAAAATAGGAAGTTTTATCATTATTTAAAGTATTTTTTACTACTAGATGATAATCTTCATTTTGTTCTTTAAACCTGCCCTTTGCATTAATAATACCAATATTATCCACGTACATTACATCACATCCACTTTAAATACAACAAGAGTATTTCCTAATGTTAGTTCATCGCCATCACTAAGTTTATAAAATGTAAGTGGTTTTATAGATTCTCCATTTTTCTTAGTTCCATTACTTGATCCTAAATCTCTAACAAAGATATTATTCTCTTCATTTTTTACTTCTAGATGTTTATTGGAAACAGTTGGAAATTCTTTAGAAACCATTTGCTCGAGTCTTTCTCGACCAATGAGTTCGAAATCATTTTGAAGAGTGATTCTGCTTTCTCCTACATATAAATTTCCGTATGACTCTGATAGAGTATTCATTTTTACGTTTCTCTTTAATTCTTCTTCATCATCCAGTAAGGTTGTTTTATCAGATAGTACAAATGAATCTTCTGTTTCAACTAGGCTTTGTTCTGTTTCATTTTCTGTAACCTCAGATTTTAACTCTTTAGGCTCTACAGACGCTTCAATTTCTGTATTAAAATAGAATGAATCAAAGTCTTTTTCTCTAATTTGCTCTGCCTTTGAATCTAATGGGCTTAAATCTATAGACGGCTCAACATTTTTTTGTTTTTTAGGTTTTGTTTTCTTTTTAACTTCAATCTTTTCGACACCTGGTCTCCACACTTTAAAATAAACATAAAGTAGAGCAAGTACCCCAACTGTTAATAGGAAAGCAATTGCTAGCTGTAGGTCAGTTCCAGTAGGTAATTGACTCCAAATAATGGCAATAAGTATAGCTGCAATTAAAGATGAGTATAACTTTTCTTTTCTACTAGGGGCAGGTAGTTCCTTAACTGTTTTATAATCAACTTTTTCATTTTCATCAATGTAAGAGTTGGTAATTGTATTAATTCCCTGTGATACATCAACAAGAAGCTTTCTAAAATTGTCCAACGTAAAGTTATCATCTTTTAAAAATTCTGTTAGTGTTATGAAATTACTGTTAGAAATATCTTTTACATTTTTTAAAAGATCGAACATCAACCTCTTAAATGAAATTTCAACATTTTCTTTCGAATCATACTCATTTATAGGAACATATAAAATTCTAACATCCGACATTAATTTACCTAAATAGATTTTTGATTGATCTAAAATAAACTTCTCTTTGTTTAAAAGATAATTTGGTGCGGATTTTATTGCATTGATTATTGCTAGTGAAATTTCATAAAACCGAGAGTACTCTATAGTATTTTTTTCAAGATATTCTGATAATGAAATATATCCTTTTTTATTGTACTCAATATTTACCTGATGATTTTTTTTATTGAAATTTATTGGAAGTAACTGAGGTATATCATTGTGGTCTAACATTTTATATGCTAATGATTCTAGATCTTGTATCTTCAAATCAACGTTTGTACATTTTAGTTTTATAATATCTTCTTCACTACTAAATTCTATTGGACCAATATTCATTAGTTACCTCCTAGTATGATCATATAATAATATGTAACTGCTACTCCAGGTAATACCGCATAAATAAATGGGAACTTGGTAGCAACATTTTTTTTGAATTCATCCATTGGTGTTAAAGATTTTTTTTGGAGACTTTCCTTCATGTGTATTACACTTAGAGTTATTTGTTTGAAAATTGTTCTTGTGAATATTAGATAAAGAACACCAATAACACCAGCAAATATAATTGAATACATCAGCGCATATAGCCCAAACAGCACCCCGCTTATACATCCAATTGCAATAAAGAGTTTAACATCCCCTGCCCCCAATGCTTTAAAAATATAAAGGACTAGGAGAATTAGTCCACAAACTAATCCACCTAGAAATGAGAATAATAACCCATCTATACTTCCTACTAATAAGTTAATTACTAAACCACCTAAGACTCCTATAACATTTAACCAGTTAGGAATCACTTGTTTAAATGCGTCATAGTAAAATACTACTAATAAAAAAATTGCTAAAAAAATAAATTGAATATCCATGTTTACCCCCTGGATATAAATCATCCATTAAACATGGATATTTACATAAGTTATTTTGTTGGTACTACATAAGATTTTTGGTTGTCAGTATAACCTTCAAAGTGTAAAAATAAGTTTCCGTCAGGATCCTCAACACTTTCTAGATTCTCTAGGAATACAAAATCCAATTCAATTTCCTCTCCTGAAGCAAGTTCCTTTGAAAGCTGTTCTTCAGATAATTCAAATACAAAGTCTTCACCATTACCATTCATATTTCTTCCAAGTGTTGGTACTACATACTCACCTGGAATCATAGGTTCATCACTTGTGTTTTTTATAACTGTTTTAGCTACAAAAAAGTTATCTGCCTCATGAGCATTTATAATATAGTCATTTATATCTTCACCATTGTATTCTCTAGTAACATCTACTGATTTAACAGTCACTTGATAAGGAACTTCCCATTCATAACTTTCTAAATCAATCGTTTCCCCGATGTCAAACACTTTTTCTTCATTATTTGTTTCTTCATTCGATTCCTCTGACTCACTATTTGTGTCTTCTGTAGCCTCACTTGTAGTTTCTTTGTCAGAATTATTGTTAGATTCTTCGTCATTACATGCGGATAAAAATAATGCTCCACTAAGTAATAAAAGTAATAATTTTTTGTTCATAATTTTTCTCCTCACTAATAGTTATAATATTTTGATACATCAAACGTTTTACTATTTCCACTTACTTCACCAGGAAATAGCTGTGGTAAGAACAATAGTTTTACTTCAGCTGTTGCTTTACCTGTAAGAATCGTATTCCCTGTCTCAGTAAAGTCTACACTTGTTTTTTCTGAAATACCTGAAAGAATTCTAATTCTTTTATTTGCATTAAAGCCGGAATCTATTGTTCTAACAGAGAACAATACGGATGCAAAAGTACTTGGGGTCATTTTTAAATTTTTTGCTCTCCCTTTAAAGAACTTGAAATTATATCTTTCATTAATAAAATCGTTTAGGTCATCTATCGTATCTAAAATTGCCAACCCTATAGCAAGTGCAACACCAACCCAACCTAATCTACTAAGTGGATTATTCATCAGTTTATCCATTAAATTTAATGCCAACATAATTGCAATCACTTCCATTAGAAAATGAACATAATTTGCTCCAGGCATATAATGACCATAAACCACATAAAGAAGTGCTTTAGAATCATATGAATAACTATGTGGATCTGTTAATTCATAAGGTTTTTCCATTGAAAAGTTAGCTTTTGCATATTCATTCATATATATCTCAGATCTTATCTGTTTTGGGTCAGTAAGTAAGCTATATAATTCTTTTAATTTACCAAATGCTTGAGCGAACAAATCCTTTTTACTATTTTCAAGTAAAAATTCTCCATCTGAACTAGAACCCATATATTTTTCAGTATAGGTTAACAATGTATTGTAAGTTTCTTGATCTGATCCAATAAGATTTGCAGTATCTGTTATAGAATTTATTTTATCAAACAAATCGCCTAGACTTTTTTCTTGCTCTTTTTCAGCATCTTCCATGTCTTTACCATCTTTATTTTTTTCATTATAGACTTTTAATGAGTCCTCAAATTTTTTCCATGCATCCGTCAGTTTCTTTATTTCTACATTTATGTCTTTTATCAATGCCTCTGTACTTGTTTTAGAAACTTTTGGTAGCTGAGTATCTGCGCCAGTGTCAAAGACCGTTGTTAGACTAAATATTGAGCCTTGCACATAGAGCCCATAATTACGTGCAGTAGTGAAATCTGTAATACCTTTATAATTAGTTGACTCTGTTTTAAAGAGTTTATCCATTTCCTCAAAGCTACTTTCTATGGATGTAAAAAACGAATCCTCTAAAATTAATTTTTTTAGTTCAGAAAGCTCACTATCGTCACCAATTAATTTTTTTGCTTCTTGATTATAATACATTGCCGAGTTCTTTTTTGGATTCTTTGAAGTACCACCATCTCCAAACACAGCTTTAGGTATATCTTCCTTTGCTGTTTCATAAGTTCCGATTAGTTTAATAGAATTTTTAATACCTTCACCATTGAATTTACTTCTCGCTTTTTCGTAATAGTCAATCTCTTTTTTTGATTTTTTGGATTCTTCTTCTTGTTTTTCTTTTTCTTCTTTACTTAATTCCTTATCTTCATCATCTTCATTTTCTTGCTTAACCAGCTTCACATACTCAGGGAAATACTTAGTTAAATCACTCATATTAGCTTGAATATTTTCTGGTATTTCATCTGCTGGTCCAGATGTTTCTTTACCAATAATATCATCGGTATATTTTTTTGTAGTATCACGTTCTAGATGCTCAACACGTTTAGTGTAATCTTTTAATAAATCATTTCTTTTTTTCACTAAGTCCATTATTTCTTCAAAATTTTCGACAAATTTTTCGACATTATCTATTTCTTCTACATCAGACTTATCAGATTTTGCTAACTTTAAAAATTGTGCAAATTCACCAGCCATTTGAATGGGGGCTTGATACTTCATTGATTCATTTACCTGATATTCAAAAACTTCTTTTTGAAGAATATCCGTTTGCGGTTGAAAGTTTGCTGAAGAACTTGTTATATTGATTTGCGATAAATTATTGAACCCACTTAGCTCATCACTAGAGTAAAGTTGTTTATTCATAACTTCATTGAATGTTGTAATAGCTGAGTCGTCTGTAACAAATAATCCGTGTTGTGCTACAGAAGTATCATAATTTGACATTGCTGATCTAATTGCTGCTTCTACTGCATTCTCTATTTGTCTTTCTGCTGTCATTACCCTTATAGCGTCTATAAAAATCGCATTAAATATAAAAATGGGTAGGATGATGCTAATTGCAAAAATTGAAACAGACCCATCCTTTTTAAATAAAAAGGACTTTATATAGCGTTTAAATTCCTTCACTTTTTACACCCCTAACTTTTACCTACCCATTGTCGTTCAACAGCTTTTTTCTTTATTTTTAAATCTTTAGAGAAAAATGGTAAGGTTAGCGGCAATGTCACAATACCTTCTACCTCCACATATGGTTTATTTAATGTCGTTGTAATTTGTACATTATCACCATTAAAAAAAGTACCATTTCCGACTCTCTCTTTATATAATTCTTTCCCCAGGTTATTTCCTATACTTTCTGTAGCCCCGTCTAAAATACCATCTATTTTATCGGATATAGGACCACTGATTGTGGATTTACCATATTCTAAAAAATATCCTACAATACTATTGTGATTAGTATATTTCCCACCTTTAGATACTGCTTCGCTTAACATCGCATCCGCTTCACTATGGGCATAATCCGATACTTTCTCTGATACATAACTATAGTGCGCCATCGTTTCCGCTGTCTCAGAAACGGTCTCTTGAAGAGCCATTTCAGCGACACCAACTTGAACGATTCCAACCAAGATCAATATAAAGGTTACCATTATTGGTATTACAAGTGCGGCTTCTAATGTTATAACGCCCTTTTCATCTTTAATAAAATTTTTAAACATGTAATCCTCCTTACGGTAACCATTCTTTGACAGTGTCGGTAATTGGTGTACCTGTAAGCTTTACATCTAAGAAACTAAGTAAAAATTTGATAAAATTATATTCTCTAACTAGTTCAGGTGTATCTGTAACAATGCTCGAAGATTTACCCTTCACTTTTTCAGCACCGATAATGTTTTGTGCAAATTCCGGGATGTATATACCAATTGATGTCTCGACATCGATCTTTTTATAGAGAAAAACAGTCCCTGTAGATGATATATTGTCTATCGATATAGATTTATAAGATTGACCAGCATATGGACTGAATTTTTGACCTTCTAAATTACTACCACCAGAAAAGCCAAATTGTCCAAGGACTTCTGACATCCCTTCACCTAATCTCCAATAAAGTCCATCTCCAGCTGAATTTCCAGTTAGATATTCGGGACTTGCCAACATACCGTTTTCATCTTTTTTAGAGCTGGAATAATTAAACGCGACTGTGTTAGATACTTGATACGCTGCATATTTCGCCATACCCATTTGAAAAACTATGATACATACAAATGTTGTTAATAAAATAAATAAGAAAAGGGAAGGAAAGACTAATGTTGCCTCTAATGTCATACTTCCCTTATTGTCTTTTAAAAATCGCTTCATTTAATCACCCTCTCTCAATATTAGGGTGAACTAAAATCCACCTAATTTTGACTCAATAGTGTCAAATAATGTTGTTGCCCAGTCTGTAATTTGACCTTTAAACATAATCGCTATACCTACTAATACTGCTAAAATTAACAACACTTCTACGACTTCTAAACCTTCTTCATCTTCCCAAAACTCTACAAAAAATTCTCTCATAATTATCTCTCCTTAGAAATTTCCTAATTTTGATTCAATAGTATCAAATAATGTTGTTGCCCAGTTTGTGATTTGATCTTTAAACATAATCGCAATTCCTACTAATACCGCTAAAATTAATAATACTTCTACAACTTCTAAACCTTCTTCATCTTCCCAAAATTCTACAAAAAATTCTCTCATACTAAACACTCCTAAATTTATTTATATTTTAAAACTCAACTTCTAAAACATTGATAATGCTGGATATATGATAATTATTAATATAGCACCGAATATAAATATCATAGGGAAAATCATTTTTGATGATGCTTCTTCACCCTTGATTTTTGTAATCGTTTTTCTTTTTTCCCATAAGGATTTTGATAAATCCTTTAAAGAATCAGCAAGCTGAGTACCACCTTTTCTATAGTTCATCATGATTGTCGTAGTGAGTACCGAAACTTCTTGTACACCGCATCTCTGGGAAAAATCTTTCATTGCATCCTCAAATGAAGCGTTTGATTGTAATTTATTCATTGTTTCGTTTAATTCATAGTAAAGTGGGGAATCGTAAATTCTATTAAGGTTTTGATAAACAGATTTATTAATAGCTCCTTGTACAGTTTCACCCGCATTTACAAGTAATATGATTTTATTTACAAACTCTGGTAACTCGATTAAAATTTGTTCTTTTCTCTTTTTAACTTTTGTGTCTAGTTCTTTAAATTGCATATAAAGTATCAAGCACATCATAAATGCTGCGAATAATAGTAATGTATAATCTTTTTCAGCCTGTGAAACAAATATCATTGATAATACTAGGATGCTTATTGTTGCTATTGTGACAACCTTTGAGAAATGAATTTTTGTAAATGTTTGGCTATTTCTAACGCCTCTTAGAGTTATCATTTTTTGATGTACATTTCCTGATAGTTTTGGAAACCTCTTATAGATATCTAGTTTGTCTACTATAAACAGACTGAATGGCGCAATTACTGGAAGTAATAACTCTTTTTTATATTGTGTCAAAAATAATGAATATTGTTCTTTCTTCTTAAGTGATAAGTACAAAATTAAGATCACTAATATTAAGATAAATATTTTCATTCTTGCACCTACATTTCTATCTTCATCAATTTTTGACTTATAACCATACTGACTATTGTACAAACAAGTGCAAACGTCATCACTAGAGGTCCTGGAGTGCCAAATTCATAAAGTGGAGCTACAAAATCTCCGGATGTAAACTTTAAAAAAGCAATCATAGCTAATGGCATAACCCCAATAATTCGAGATTCGAATTTCTTTTGAGATACTAATACTTTAATGTCCTGCTGTATTTCAATTTTTTCATTAATAACATCTACTGTTCTCTTTATAACATCTACTAAATCTCCACCACTTCTTTTACAAGTGACAAATACATCTGAGAAATTCATAATATCATCGATATTAGTTCTTTGAGCAAAGTCACTAAATGCGCGCTCTACACTTTCTCCATTCTCAACACGTCGATTTATTATGCCTAACTCCTTGATAATGTATGTATCTTTATCAGGATAGAGAAGTAGTAAATCTCTTAAGGTTTCTCTAAGTGCATTTTCAATTGACTGACCTGCCGCAAGTGAGGAAGATAGGGATGCCGCCGCTTCCTTAAATTGCAACGTGAGTTGTTCTTTTCTTTTTTCTATTAATTGTTTACGTCTAAATTTAGGTGCAAAAAATGCTAACGTCAATAATGGTATTGTGATAAATAAATTGTCATAAAATAGTTGACCAATCACGAAGATAGCAATCATTGAAACTAGTATCGTAATTATATATTCAGTAAAACTTAGCTGATATGAACTATAGTCAATCAATTTATCTGTTCTACTTCTACTACTTATTACAGCTATTGATCTTTTTCTTTTTTCATTTTCTTGCCGTTCTAGTCTTTTTCTTTTTTGTCGATTTTCATCCTTAAATCTTCTGAGTATAAAAGCGAATATTGCTATGACAACTACAATTAAACCTACAATTTGGGATATATCCATAGCTAACCCTCCTCTGCAGATTGTTTACCATATTTTTCTGCTACATCATACATACCTGCTAATTGGAGTTTCAAGATATCCTGTAGTGAGTTTCCAGTTGGTTCTAATTGGCCGATTATTTTCCCATTGCTGTCCTCACCTCTTTCTTTGAACTCAAATAAGGGATTTAGTATTAACTCTCCATTTTCAATACCTGTTATTTCAGACACTGCTACCACTTTTCTTGAATGATCCCTGAATCTAGATAGGTGAATCATAATATCAATGGCACTTGAGATTTGGTTTCTAATTACGGAGATTGGTAACTCTGCACCACTCAACACCATGGTTTCTAGTCTACTAAGCATATCGTAAGTTGAGTTCGCATGACCCGTTGATAATGAACCATCATGACCAGTATTCATTGCTTGTAACATATCTAATGCTTCTTCTCCCCGAACTTCTCCTACAATAATTCGGTTTGGTCTCATACGAAGTGAAGCTTTAATTAAATTTCTAATTGTAATTTCACCTTCACCTTGCGTGTTAGCATTACGAGTTTCCATACTTACAAGGTTTGGTACGCTTTTAATTTGTAGCTCAGCTGAGTCTTCAATAGTAATAATTCGTTCATTTTTAGGGATAAAGTTGGATAAAACATTTAAGAATGTTGTTTTACCTGAGCCTGTACCTCCACCAATAAAAATATTATATTTTGCAACAACTAAATTCTCTAAGAAGTCTGCTACTTCTTGAGTAATTGATTTTGATTGAATTAAGTCCCCTATTGTTAATGCATGTTCAGGAAATTTTCTGATAGTCATTGTTGCTCCTTTTAAGGCTATTGGAGGGAGTACAACGTTAACACGTGATCCGTCTTCTAATCTTGCATCTACAATTGGGGTAGATTCGTTTACGACTCTGTTAACTTTGGATACTATTGCTTGAATGGTATCCTCTAGTTTTTGTGGGGATTCAAATCTCACATTTGATTTTGTTACTTCACCAAATTTTTCTATAAAGACTTCTTGATGATTATTGACCATAATTTCTGTGACATCGCTATCGTCTAGCAAAGGCTGTAATACACCGAGCCCTCGAAATGAGTTATACATTCTTTCAATTACTAAACTCATTTCATCGGAACTTATTGGAAATTGTTTAGAATATGTAATTACAAATTCCTCTACTAACTCCTTTAATTCTTCATTAGAGACTGAATACATGAAATCCAGTATTTCTCTAAGTTTTTCTGTTAAGTGAGATACTATTTGATTCTCAGTATCTTGTTTTTCAAATTTTAGACTAGATATTTGATTAAACTCTTCCTTCATGTTCATCCTCCTCTAATCCTATAGAGATTTTAGGTAGACATTTAAGAAGTTTAATACCAATTTTTGAGTCGCCTAACAATTTCTCTCTGTCATTGATGTTTTGCCAACCAGATTGATGATCGATATACGCTTTTGGCGATAATTCAAAATTAGACTTATTTGAAAAGATGGATCCACCGTAATTATTAATTATAAAATGCACCATTTTTTTCTCTACTATTTTTTTATATTCTTCAGTGTCAATTAGAAAATGAGTTTTCATAAAACTTGTTTCATCTGGATTTAAAATCCAAAATACTTCGTGGCTTCTACTCATAATTTCTTCTCTTAACATATTATTTTCAGAATCCATGTCTATTATTAGGAAATCATACTCATTTAAATCAACTATTGTTTTTAATAATTCTTCTAAGTGCAATTTTGTGAGTGATTTAACTTCATCAAGTTCTAGATTTGTTGGTATGAAATCTATTTTTAATTCTTTATCTGTATCGATTAGCTGGGGGAGTTTATTGAATAATCTAAGGGGATCATCTTTTAAGTAATAATACAACTCTGAGCTTTTTTCCTTTTCACCTACTAGGTAAGAGTTATAGGAAGTTAATCTCTCAAGTGATAAATATAATACTTTTAAAGAATGTGATGCTAAAAACTTTGCGAAATTTAGTGACAAAACAGTTTTTCCTGTCCCACCATTTGCCGAAGTAAATGAGATAATAGAGGTTGACTTTCTATCATTTGTTGAAAGTAATTTTCCTTTATCATCGTAATATAAATTTAAAATTGCTTTAAATATTTGATCCAAGGGTTGGTATTTAAAGATTGAGTTACTTTCTACAGAAGCAGATTCAGTTAAATATAAAACATTATCTTTATTATTCAGCTCTAATAATGTTGGGTCAACCTCCGTTAAAACAGCTATGTAGTCTAGTGAATCCATTTCAGAATTTATCAACTTAGCATCCACTTGCTCAATACTTAATCTATTTCTATATTCGCTTACATTTAAGTAGTTCATCAGTAAATCTGGATACTCAGAGTCATTATTATCAGTTATATATAGTACTTTTATTTTTTGCATGATATTCACCATTTACCTTTGAATTTGTAGAAGTTTTTCGCTCATATTTTCTTTGTTAGAAACTTATGGATAACTTGATTCTATGCTAACACAGTGTTTATATTGCTGTAAATGATTTTTCGGAATTTTTTATCCTTAGTTATATATTTACAATTTTAATGAATTCTAAACAATTTTTAACTTTATAAATTTGATACCATATCAGCAGTTTGTCTTTACTTTTAATTTTTTATGAAATAAGAATTAATATTTTAAAAAAGAGATAAACTTGGTCATTTTTATTGATAAAATTGTTGTTGTAATTTTAGCTAATCAATCCATTCACCTGTTTATCCCTATTAATATTTTTACTCAACCATAGACCCTCTACCGAGTAAATCATTTATTGCCTCTCTAAAAATAAAATAACTTTCTCATCACAATTAATATTTTTTCATGATGATTACTCCTTATTATTTAGTTGGTACTTTATAAGATTTTTGGTTGTCCGTATAACCTTCAAAGTGTAAGTAGAAATTTCCTTCACTATCAGCATGAGCTAAATTTTCTAGAAACACAAAATCTAATTCAACTGCTTCACCAGGCTCAATTTCTTTTGAAAGCTCTTCTTCAGATAACTCAAAAACAAAATTTTCGCCGTTACCATTCATATCAACCCCAAGTCTCGGTACTACATACTCACCTGGAATCATAGGTTCATCACTCGTGTTTTTTATAACTGTTTTAGCTACAACAAAATTATTCGTATCTTGTGCATTTCCAACGTATTCAGTAATATCTTCACCATTATATTCTCTAGTAATATCTACTGCTTTAACAGTCACTTGGTAAGGAACTTCCCATTCATAACTTTCCATTGTTAGAGTTTCACCAATTTCATATACCGCATCTTCATTTTCAGTTCCTTGAGCTTGATCAGAACCACTTGAAGTCTCTTCTGTCTCAGTTTTCTCATTAGAAGTATCCGTTTCTTTCTCATCAGAACTATCACTACACGCAACTAGTACGAACGATAGTCCCATGACACATAGTAAGCTTAATAATTTTTTCATGATTTTTACTCCTTATTGTTTATATTATTTCGTTTTAAACTTAGTTTCTCCACCACCAGCGTCATTAGTTGCTGCTCTTAATATATACTCTTTATTTTCGTCTAAATCATCTAAACTATAAGTATGTTCAAGTTCATATTCTTCTCCTGGCTCAAGTGGCTCTTTTGCTTTTTCAGGGTCTGTTAAAGGCATCACTTCACCCTTAGTTATCTATCTTTACATTTATTAATATATACACTTAAAGCTATTAATGAATATCCATGTCTAAATCTCACGTATAGTTTAAACATGGATATATTATTGATTATTTTGTAGGTATTCTGTATGTTTTCTGATCATCTGTCATTCCTTCGAAATGTAAATATACATTCCCTTCTGGATCACGAACAGTTAGTAGATCTTGTATAAATACAAAATCCAAGTCTACTTCTTCACCAGGTGCAATTTCTTTTGAGAGCTCTTCTTCTGATAACTCAAAAATGAAATTCTCACCACTGCCTTCTGTATCAATACCAAGTCTAGGAATCACGTACTCTCCAGTAATCATAGGTTCATCACTAGTATTCTTTATTATAGTATTCGCCACAAGAAATTTAATGTTCTCATCAGCATTACTAACATATTCTGTAATATCTTCACCATTATATTCACTAACAAGATCAACAGAATTTACGGTTACCTGATACGGAACATCCCACTCAAAACTTTCTACATCGACAGTCTCTCCGACTTCTACTACTTTTTCATCAGTCTTATCATCTGCTTCTGATGACTCTTCTTTATTTACTTCTTCTGTTTCAGTTTTCTCATTAGAAGTATCCGTTTCTTTCTCATCCGAACTATCACCACACGCAACTAATAAGAATGATAGTCCCATCACAAATAATACACTTAATAATTTTTTCATAATGTTTACTCCTTATTGTTTATATATTATTTCGTTTTAAACTTAGTTTCTCCGTCACCTAAATCATTTGTTGCTGCTCTTAATATATACGCTTTGTTTTCGTCTAAATCATCTGAAGCATAAGTATGCTGAAGTTTCATTTCTTCTCCTGGATCAAGGGGTTCTTCTGCTTCTTCATAATCTGTTAGTAGCATTGTTTTTCCCTTATCCTCTTCAGTACCAAGGTAAAGAAGCGCATCTGATCCGGGTATCATCTTTGTTTCTCCAACGTTTTTAATTGTATAATCTACAACTAATTCATTGCCATTTGAGATTTCAAAGTTATCAATCGTTACTTCAAACTTCGCACCATTGAATTTTTCAACAGTAGCTGTTTCTCCAAATTCAATTGCTTCTTTGTTTTCTGTTGAATTATCGCTAGTTGAGTCTTCAGAATTTTCGTCTTCTTCAGTATTGTCTAATGATGCTTTTGCCTCATCACTGACTGAGTATCTATACCACGTTTCTCCCTCTTCTTCGAAATCAAACGCGCCTAAGAATTCATCCTTAGTATCAATTCGATCTGTATAATATTGTTCTAATTCAATTTCTTCACCTGACGCAAGCATTTCATCCGCTTTTTCTCGATCTCTAAACTCCATTGGGAAGCCTGAATAATTTTCTCTGTCATCAAAATGAATAACTGTATCATGACTTGGCTGTAGTTCTTTTTCACCAATATTTTTCACAGTATATGTAATAACTAGAATACGATCGGCATCGATAGATCCACTAAGATACTCCTCTATATTTTTGCCATTATAGTCAGTTAATACTTCAAATTTTGTAGGTGTTACTTCATATTTAATTCCAGTAACTCTCTCTACAACTGTCGTTTGTCCAACTTCATATAGTTCCTTACCATCATCAGTTACTTCTGCAGGTTCTTCTTTTTTTATTTCTTCTGTCTCTGTTTCTTCTTTTGATGTGTCTTTTTCTTTCTCATCAGAACTATCTCCACACGCAACTAATAAGAATGATAATCCCATTACAAATAATACACTTAATAATTTTTTCATTATTAAATCCCTCCAATTTTTGAAAATTATGTATTTACCTAAACCCTATTCCCTAAAACAAACAGAATCATACATTTTTTATACATTATCTTAATTGTAATATTTCCTTATTATCAATAGGTTAATATTCCGTAAAACATCATTAGATTAAGTTATTACACACAATAAAAAAACTCCCATCAAATTAAATGATAGGAGTCAAAATTCTATATTAAAGACCACGCTTCGCCACAATCTCAATCTCAACGTCCGCACCAAGTGGCAATTCCTTTACCGCCACACAGGTACGCGCAGGATACGGCGCCGTAAATTTCTCAGCATACACCGCGTTAATCTCTTCAAAAATATCCATTGAAGTAATAAACATATTCACTTTAACAATCTCAGTTTCCTTAACACCAACCTCAGCCATCGCATCAAATAAGTTTTCGATCGCAATATCCATTTGTTCAGCATAGCCAGGCTTTTCAGTTACATCATTTCTGTTCATTGCCGTCTGCCCTGAGAAATATACATAGTCACCAGCATCCACTACATGAGAGTATGGGCCTGATGCTCCTACAGTTGGTGCATTAAACGTTTTTCTAGTCATTTAAAAATTCCTCCAAAAAGTTTCTCTCACCCATTATAGCCAATTTTTCACAAAGATAGTAGTCTCCCTTACTTACTGTTGGTTTTTCAAAGGTTTTTAATTTTAGAATTTAAAAGTTTCTTCTATTATATAATGCATTTTTAGTCTCAATGGTTGATCTGTATTTATCTGTTTAAAAGTTACATAATTGTAAGAAAATTTTTATGACTCATAAACCTGTTATGTGTTACACTTATTAAGTCATTTTTTAAGGAGGGTAACAACAGTGTCCCAAAATAATAACGTATCGTCCGTCCCACAAAAGGGATTCTTTGGACACCCGCGTGGACTTTCCACTTTATTCTTTACTGAATTCTGGGAGCGTTTCAGCTACTATGGTATGAAAGCAATTCTTGCTTACTATATCTATTATTCAGTTGCTAAAGGTGGATTTGGTCTCGAGCAAAGTACAGCTTTACAAATTGTTTCAATTTATGGTGCATTAATTTACATGAGTGGTATCATCGGTGGTTGGATTGCCGACAGAATACTTGGTATTCGCGCGTCGATCTTCTACGGTGGTATTCTGATTATGATTGGTCATATACTACTTGCTTTACCGAATAACTTTACATTACTGATGCTTGCATTATTATTCTTAATTATCGGTACAGGTATGTTAAAACCAAACATTTCAACAAATGTAGGTTTACTATATGAAAAAGGCGATAATCGTGTAGACGCAGGTTTCACAATCTTCTACATGTCTATCAACCTTGGTGGATTAATTTCACCACTTCTAATTGGTTGGTTACAAGTGAACTACGGTTTCCATATCGGTTTCTCACTTGCAGCATTTGGGATGTTTGCTGGTCTTGTGACTTACTTATTAACCAGTCGTAAAAACCTTGGCGAACTTGGTATGAAACCAACGAATCCATTAGTCGGCGCACAGAAAAAACGTTTTGTGATTTTACTTGTGACTGCTTTAATTATCATTGCAGTGTTCACTTTGATTGCATACGTAACTAATACTCTTACAATTAGTAACTTCGCAAACCTCATCACGATTCTTGGTGTTATTTTACCAATCGTTCTTGTGGTTACAATGGTTTCATCTAAGAGCGTAACAAAAACAGAGCGTACTCACGTAATTGCGTACATTCCATTATTCATTGTTGCAGTTGCATTCTGGATGATTCAAGAACAAGGTGCGACAATCTTAGCAGCATTCGCAGATACTAAGACGGAATTAAGCATTGCAAACCTAACAAATGGTGCAATTGACTTCACAATTCCAGCTGCATGGTTCCAGTCATTAAACCCAATCTTTATTGTGCTATTAGCACCATTATTCTCAAGACTTTGGGTTAGACTTGGAGAACGTAATCCATCAACAGTAATTAAGTTTGCGATTGGTGCGATCTTAGCAGGTTCTGCATATCTTGTCATGGTGATTCCTTTAGGAACAGGTGAGTTAATCAACCCATTATGGTTAGTACTTAGCTTCTTACTTGTAACAGTTGGGGAACTTTGTATTTCACCTATTGGATTATCAACAACAACAAAATTATCACCAGAAGCATTCCGTTCACAAATGATGTCACTATGGTTCTTAACAAACGCGATGGCACAAGGACTGAACGCACAAATGGTTAAATTATATGCGGTGATTAGTACAGAGCAATACTTCTTATACTCAGGACTTGTAGCGATTGTACTCGCAATCCTATTGATCTTCATCAGCCCTAAAATAAAGCGTATGATGAGTGACGTAGAATAATTAAAAAATCGACCTCGTTTCAAAGAGGTCGATTTTTTTTGATATAAAACAGCCCTTGAAGTTCAATAATAAATTCTTTTAAAAAATTAATATCACATTCGTTACGGAGAAATATAGTATTTTTAAATGTCGATTTAATCTATCGCGTCTCATCCTGACCTATTTAAACACTTCATATCGCACTCGCAATAAGTTTTTTGGTATAGGGGGCTTGTGGATTGTTCAAAATATCGTCTGTTTTACCTGTTTCTACAATCTTTCCGTCTTTCATAACGATGATTCTATCCGTCAGTGATTTTACGGTGGATATGTCGTGCGTGATGAAGAGATATGATGTGCGAATGTTGTGTCGTAACTTCTTCAAAATCTCGATGACTTCTTTTTGCACGAGTATATCTAGTGCGGAGACGGCTTCGTCAAATATTACTACTTTCGGATCAGTGATCATCGCCCGGACGATCGATATGCGCTGTGCTTGTCCGCCACTTAACTGGTGTGGGTATTTATCTAACACCGTTTCATTTAATTGCACGCGTTCTAATGCGCGAAGTATCTCTCTATCCATCTCTTTTTTAGTCGTTCGCGGACGTCCTTTCGCAAAAAATGGTTCTCGAAGTGACGTTCTCACCTTCAAGTATGGATGTAGACTTTCTTTAGGACTCTGAAATACAAACTGCACGTTTTGTCTGAAGTTTAGGTCGTTATGTTTTTTCATATCCATGATATTTTCACCTTCAAAATATACAGTTCCTGAGTTTGGACGTACAAGTCCGCCAAGGATATTAGCGAGTGTCGACTTTCCGGATCCAGATTCTCCAACAATTCCGATGGATTCTGCTTCTTCAAGTTCCAAACTCACATCTTTCACTGCTATTGTATCTTTGAAGTTTTTAGACACATGTTCACATGATAAAATCATCGCACATCCTCCTCTCTCGTCACTTGGACGAGCGCTTTTGTATGTGGGTGCGTTGGATACTTAAATAGCGTCTCTGTATCATTCGTCTCTACCATTTCTCCTTTATAGAAGACATACGCGCGGTCCGTGTACTTCTCTATCAGCTTCATGTTATGTGTAATTAAAATGAGCGATACGCCTTCTTCTTGATTCAGTTTTTTGAAGAATTCCATCACTTCGTGTTCCGTGATGCTATCTAGGGCGGTCGTGGGTTCATCTAATATAATGATACGTGGATTCGTCATTAATGAGAGTGCGATATTGACGCGCTGGCGCATCCCACCAGAAAGTTCGAATGAATAACCATTCAACACTTTTTTAGGATTCTTAAGCCCAACAAGCGTTAATAGTTCTGTCGCACGCTTCAGCCCCTCTTTCTTTGTCCCACATTGATGCGTCACGAAACCCTCTAGCATTTGATGTTTTATTTTGACCAGTGGATGTAAAAATTCCGTGGTATTTTGTGGAATATATCCGACGTCTATTCCAATCAGTTTGCGATATTCTCTTGGTAATAGTGTATCTAAATTCTTACCTTCAATCACTTTTTCAACAGCGCTCGACACGAGTGATCGCGGCAACAAGTTAAACATCGCTTGCGTCGATATGGTCTTCCCTGAACCTGATTCACCAAATATACCTACAATTTCTCGCTTTTTAAGATAAAAATCAAAGGGCCGGACGAGTGTGTTTCCTTCATTTGTGCGTACCTCGAGCGCGTTCATATCAATCATGTGTATCACCTAATTTCATGAGTCGATCGTTTAAAGTGTCACCCATCAAATTCAGCCCAAGTACTGTAATTACGAGCAAGATGCCTGACGGTAAAATTAAATATGGGTAACTGAGCATAAAGCTCTGTGCTTCTTTTAACATCAGTCCAAAACTCGCGTTGGGTGGAACGACACCAAGTCCTAAATAAGAGAGCGCGGATTCTATTAATATTGCAGATCCAATGCTTGCACTAAATTGTGTTACGAGTCTTGGTAAAATAACGGGGAGATAATGTCGCCACACAATTCGAGGTGTCGATAGTCCCATACTTTTCGCTGCCACGATATAGAGTGCGTGTTGTTGTTCTTTGATAAGTGAATACGTCAGTCGCGCAAATATTGGTATCATAAAGATCGCGATTGCGATGAGTGTAGAATACAATCCATCGCCAAACACAACCACAAACATCATGGCTAGTACAATACCTGGGAATGCGAGCATCCCATCTATAAACCTTAAGAAAATCATACTGATCCACTTGTTTGATAACGCTGAAATAACGCCAATGAAAGCCCCGGCACATAAGCCTAAAGTGACTGAAACTGTCCCTAAAAGTAATGCATAGCGTGACGCGACCATTAACCTCGATAATAGGTCTCTACCAAACTGATCCGTACCCAGTAAGTGTGCTTTAGATATCCCAGAAAACCGATTATCAATGTCCATCTCTGTAATTGGATATGGGGTGTAGAAAAATGACACTATACCGAGCGATAATGGAATGAGTAAGAGTATCACACTCAAGATAAACACATACTTCCTCATGACTCCTCCCTCCTCATTCGCTTATTCAGTAGAATATAGAGTATGTCTGTAATAAGAGTAATGATGATCACAGAAGTCACAATAAAACTCACGAGCCCTAGAATTAAGAATAGATCTCGCTTTAAGACCGCACTAAATAATAGTCGGCCGACTCCAGGCAAACTGAAGATACTCTCTACGACGATGACACCTGAAATTAATCCCGCAATTTGAATACCAATAACTGTAAGTGGTGCAATCAAGGCATCGCGCAGTGGATATTTAATGATTGCAACGACAGGATTCATTCCTGACACTCGGGTCATGAGCATATAATCTTGTTTTAAACTATGTAACATCGAACTTCTTACGATTCTAATAAGCGTCGCAATCATACCAAATGCGAGCACAAGTGCCGGCAACAGTAAGCTCATAAAACCGCCATACACACTTTCCGTAAACGGTGTAAATCCAGATATTGGAAACACGTCAAACTGCGCACTTATATACACGAGAAAAATGAGTGCAATCCAAAACTGTGGCATTGCGTCACCAATTTGCATAAGCGTTCTCGCGATAATATCAAATGTCTTATTTTGTTTTAATGCAGCAAATACACCAATCGTGAGTGCCAGCACCGCAATGATGATTGCCATCACCATGAGTGATAATGTTACTGGCAAACGGCTGGTAAGAAGTGAAGTCACCGTTTCTCCATATGTAAATGATACACCAAAATCACCCGTTATCGCGTGGGTCAACCAGCTCAAATATTGCGTATACCATGGTGCATCCATCCCAAGTGCTGCTCGAAGTTCTCTGACACGTTCTGGAGTCGCCTCCGTTCCGAGACTAATCTCCACCGCGTCCCCCGGTATCATCATCAACATAAAAAAAGTGATAAATGATACGACAATTATAAGGACAATGCTACTCACTATGCGTCTTATAATTTCTTTCATACCATTCATCACCTATTAATTACTCTTTAAATTTTAAGTCTTTAAGTTCAAAAACATCGATCGGATATGACGTAAATCCTTCCAAATCTTCATTGATTGCGTAAATACGTGTTGGTGCTTGAATATACACTGCTGGGACTTCTTCTGCTAAAATCGTTTGGACACGCTTATACATGTCCATACGCGTATCATCATCTAATTCTACTTTAATAGATGATAAAAGATTGTCCACTTCCGCATTTTTATAATTAAAATAGTTATCCGAGCGCGTGCTTCCATATTTCTCTAGTAAATCATAGCCATCAATACGACCTGTATGTCCAACAACAGTAAGATCATAGTCACGGTTACCATAGACATCCGTTAACCATGTTCCCCATTCTATTGTCTCTATTTTAACATGAATTCCAATTGCTTCTAATTTTTCAGCAATAATCTGTCCTGCAGCCACATAGTTTGGATAGTCTGTTGGAAGTTTCATATTTAATGTGATGCCTTCTCTGCCTAACTCTTTCACGAGTTGTTTGGCTTTATCTACATCATACGGATAAGTGTTCGTTGTGTCGACATATCCTTTTAGAACAGGTGGATAGTGCGAGCCGATTTCTTTACCATAGCCCCACCACACTGCGTTGATGAGTTCTTCTTTGTCTACTGCCATGTTGATTGCTTGTCTCAGTTTTTCGTCTTTTAGATGCTCGTTTTCTAGGTTCATAGCCATAAGCTGTACAGAGTTATTGTCGATTTCGATGATTTTTGCATCACCTAATGTTTCTACAACATCGCCTGTAGTTTCGATTAAATCAATATCGCCCTTTTTAAAGCTTGTTACCTGTGCAGTTGAATCTGGCATTATTTTGAACTCCACATTTTTAATCGCACCTTTGTTATAGTGTTCGACACCTTCTAAGACTATATTATCTTGCGGCGTCCAGTTCACAAGCCTATATGGTCCTGTACCTACTGGAGATTTCTTTAAGTCATCTCCGGACCCGTCTTTAACAATTGCTGCCCATGGGTATGCAAAGTCGCTGATGAATGATGCGGATGGTGCTTCTGCTTTGAAATCTATCGTATAATCGTCGATTACATTGACTTCTGTTATGTATTGATAGTTATCTTTTCTTGGTCCTAAATCATCTCTAATACGCTCAAATGAATAGGCAACGTCTTTTGCTGTGAACTTTGTTCCATCATGGAACTTCACATCATCTCGCAAGTGAAATGTGAGCGTCTTGCCATCTTCAGACTGTTCATAAGATGAAGCCAGGCTCGGCACGATTTCTCCGTCTTCTGTCACTTTAACGAGCGTGTCGTAAATATTATTTGTGATGACAAACGTCGAACTTGCGGTTGTGCGATGCGGATCTAACCCATCTGGATCCACAGATATTGCGACTTTAAGTCCGTCTTTTGTCTCCTCAGTTTTATTTTCTTTTAATAGGTCTTCGACTTCTTCAGACCCTTTTCCACAAGCTGATAACACAAACGTAAGCATGAGTGCTACGAATAATACACCAAATTTATTTTTCATTTTGGTCTCCTTGGTATAAATAGTTTATTCAATTGACTATATTTTCCATGATTTTGTGTATTTTATCAATTAAAAAAACCGAGAAGTTTATTTTCTCGGAATCGTTTTGTTACTAATTATTGTATTTTTTACCTCGAATTGATAGAAGTATCATACACACGAATGAAATGAATAACCCCACTAAAAATAAAGTGTAAATAATTGACCCTTGAAACGCATTTGTAAGCCACAAAATAATGGAGGCAATCATCAAAAGATCTCCAAAAATAAATATATAAAACAGATGCGCATCTTTAACTTTTGACATATGAATCCCCCTATATGTATTCCGTTACACATGAATATATCATAATTTTTATCTCCATACTTTAATATTTTAAAAGTCATTTTAGTTTTATTTTTAAAATTAGGTGGTATGTATCTATCAAGAGTGTTGAACGAAGAGGAGTTGTTTTTTAATGAGGAAAATTGAGTCATATCGTAGTCCTGAAGAAGTACATGCACGCGTGAAAGATTTAAGAGAATCTGGTGTTATGGAAGAGGCAATCGCAGTCATCGCAAAGCCAGATTTGTATGACGAAGCGTTTCGAACATATCATTTGGAGTCGCTTGTTTCAAAGGTGAGTACATGGGATAAGTTCATGTCACTATTTTCGAGTGATCATCCCGAAAGTCGTGTGGTAAGCAAATTAGACTTAACGGATGAAGAAAATGAACACTACCAAAAAGAACTTGCTGAAGGTGCTATTTTGCTCTACGTGAATGATTATGAATCACTTGATGGTCATGCAAGTCATATACCAAAAATAACAGGTGGCTCTAACTTCACAAGCGATAAAATTTATGAAGGCAATGAACAATAAAAACCTAGAGAACTGACTTAGGTCAGTTGTCTAGGTTATTTTTCTGTGTAATCTACAATTTTAAATGTATTGTCACTAACTTTTTTCATTTTGTAATCAATTGTTGTTGTTTGTTTACCGTCTGACTTATCGTGCTTGTAGTCGCGCTCGATCGTCACATTATAATCATCATTAACATACGTATATTTAATGAGGCGCACGTCATAAGATTCCTGGTTTTTGAAGTTACCGCTCTTCTTGTTTTCTTTTACCTTTTTCTCAGCATTACTACCCGCTTGAATATCCGAAAGAACCGCTTCACTGTCACCGTTAAAGTAATCTACAAGCTTGTCGACATACGACTCCATAAACTGCTCGACGCGCTCGTCCTCATTTTTAGGCTCTGGTTTTTTCTTGTCTTTTTTATCTTTTTCAGAGTCCTTGTTTTTGTCTTTGTCATTATCTTTAGAGTCTTTGTCCGACGTCTTATCGTCTTTCGCAACGGTTTCAATCGTCACAGGCCCGATTTGCTTGCCGTCTTTCGACCACATGACAAGATGAATTTCATCTTCAGTGTTATCTTTTAGAAGATACGAGTATTGATGAAGCCCCGCAGATTCTTTTGTGCGTTCCGGTTCACCGAGCACAGAGACTGCGTTGTCTAGATCGTCATTCATATAGTACACGACGTCTGCAATTTCATCTGAGTCATAGTTTAACCCGATGTTGCCATAAATTTCATAAGTCTTATCGGCTGTCTTAAACTTTGCGTTCGGTTTTCCGTATACATCCAAAATTTCTGACCGTGTCATACCTTTCTTAAACTCTGTGCCACTAAACGTGACGTCTCCATTATTATAGTTTGGCAACACAAAAAGTTTTTTGCCTGTCTCATCATTCAGCTCAATTGACGGCGCTTCTTTAGTCACTTCACTCTCTTGTGGCGCGTTATTTTGACATCCCACGAGCACTAGCGTGAGCGCCAGACACATCGATAGAAAATACTTCATATGCGTCACCTCTTGTTCTTTTCTATAGTATATTACAAATCATCATCCAATTGGGTTTTCATCTTGCTGGGGTTATGTTTAAAAATTTTCGTTTCAATGTAGCCCGTACCAAATAATACCCCAAGTACAATGAAGATAAAACCAGACATTTGCACTCGGTTGATGACGTCATTTAAAAGCAGTGCCGAAAAGACGAGTCCAAATAGTGGGACTAAGTTATTAAAGATAACCGTGTTTCCTGCACCAATGCGTTGTATCGATCCGTTAAAGATGATGAAGCCAATACCCGTTGCGACAATTCCAGAAAATAAAAACACAAACATCGTTGGTGGACTCATAGAGAAAAATGTCTTTATCCCACTTGGTTCAGTAAATATACTGATAAGTAAGAGTACCGTCGAACCGATTAAAAACATCACAGATGTTGCTTGCTTTGAATCTAGTGTGAATGTCAGTTTACGCACAAATATGAAACTCATCGCTTGCACAAACATCGCAATAAATAGATAGAGTTCTCCTTTCGAGAACACCATATTACTGAACGTTCCGCCTTGAATAAAGAATACACCGATAAGCGCCAAGATAAATCCAACGAGACGAAATTTCGTCATCTGTTCTCCTAAAAACATCACGCCCATAATAGCAGTCGTGATGGGTAAGAGTGCTAAGATCAGTGACGCGTTCGATGCGTTGATTAGAACAAGTCCTTTCGCAATAAACAAGTGGTGCAAAACGACTCCGAAGAGCGTTCCAATCAGAATATAACGCCATTCAGATCTCGTCATTTTGCGATGTGATTTTAAACTTACGATGATGATTAAAGTCGTTATACCTGCGGTCATAATACGAAATGCGGTCATTGTTGCTGGTGGTAACTCAGTCACAAGCACTTTTAAGAGAACCATGTTGAGTCCCCAGATGATAGTCGCCATCAATATGCTCAAATAAGTAAACGTCAATTGATTTTTTGTCATTGCATTTCTCCGATATATTTTACTTTCCGAGAAGTAATCTCAGTCCATTTAAGATTACTACAATTGTGCTTCCTTCATGTAGCACAACGCTCCAAGCAATATCCGTGACTCCCGTAAGTCCGAGTACAATCAGCATCATGACAACTGCCATCGCAATGAAGATATTTTGCCAGATGACGCGAGACATGCGCGTCGCAATGCTGTGCGTGTTCATGAGGCGATCTAAATCACTATTCATGAGCACAATGTCAGACACTTCTACTGCAACATCTGTACCGTTACCCATCGCAATTCCGACATTCGCTTTCACAAGTGCAGGTGCATCGTTCACACCGTCGCCGACCATCGCGACAGTCTCATATTTTTCTTGTTGTAGAGAGACAACGCGCGATTTATCTTCAGGCATCACGTCTGCTATGACCTCGTCTATTCCGAGTAAATCCGCTACTGCGTGACCCGTTTCTTTACTATCTCCCGTAATCATCGTCGTATGCACACCACGTGATTTAAAGTAATTCACTGCTTCTTTCGCGTGATATTTCGGCGTATCCATCAGAGCAATTAGCCCAATCACGCGTTCATTTTTTGCGATAAAGACAATCGTTTTTCCTGAATGCGCCAGCGTCTCTTGGGCCTCAGTGATTTTAGCGTCTACACCTTCAAATGACGTTGGTTTTCCGATACGATACACGTCATTGTTATACGTCCCTTCGAGTCCTTTTCCGATATGGTTTGTCGTTTCGATGTCTAGTGTTTCTGTTGGTTCAAAATACTCTAATATCGCGGTTGCGAGCGGGTGGTTAGAATTTCTTTCGAGTGCGACAATCATATCGGTCAGCGTGTTTTCATCTTCAAAAAACGTGTAATCTGTGACTTCTGGACGGCCATTCGTTAGTGTCCCTGTCTTATCGAACATAATGGCTTTCACGTTACTGAGTTCTGTCAGGTAGGCACTTCCTTTTGATAAAACCCCACGGCGCGCTAGGTTCGATGCTGCCGATAGTGTCACGGATACTGTGCTGGCTGCGAGCGCACATGGAGACGCCGCAACGAGTAACACGAGTCCTTTATAAAATGCGTCAAAGAATGTGAAGCCAAATATGAAGAACAGCAGTATGACAACTGGCACTGCGATGAGCACGAGGGTCACATACTTCGGCTCAAATTTTTGAATAATACTGGCCGCTCTTGTTTGGTTATTTTGGTTTTCTTTTACGAGTGCTAAAATTTGCGCGAATACAGTGTCGCCACTCTCTTTCGTCACTTCCATCGTGAACGATCCCGTCCCATTGATTGTACTTTGAAACACAGTATCGCCCACCGTCTTTTCTTTCGGTATGCTTTCACCGTTAATTGCGGACTCGTCGATGGATGTTGTACCAGATAAAATCACGCCATCGATTGGCACCTGATCTCCATTGAGGACTTGGATTTTAT
Source organism: Phocicoccus schoeneichii (assembly GCF_014635565.1). Taxonomy (GTDB): domain Bacteria; phylum Bacillota; class Bacilli; order Staphylococcales; family Salinicoccaceae; genus Phocicoccus; species Phocicoccus schoeneichii. The sequence continues at coordinate 207,412 of NZ_BMDB01000002.1, read as the reverse complement.
CTCCAATTTTTAATGATTCTACGCTGACTTCTTTGGTGCCTTCGTCTGTGATGAGTCGTGCGGTTGTTGGGTTCATTTGAAGTAACTTGCTAATCTCACGGTTACTTTTTCCTTCTGCATAATCTTCTAGGAAATGGGCGCCTGCAAATATTAAAATGAGGAGCGCCGCTTCAAAGAAGTTGCCCATGATAGACGCGCCGATTGCTGCAAGTCCCATCAATATGTGAGAGTTCGGCATGAACTTCTTAGCGATTTTTGTGTTTTCAATGGTGTGCCCGATACCTTCTAAAATCACCACGTGATAACCTGCGATGAGTGTTGAAATCACGAGGATGACGTTCGTCACAATCGCATATTCTTTTGGTATAAAAATTGCGATGATGAAGAGTGCAAGTCCAACCATGTACAAGACAATAGGTGTTTTGCCATGATTATGGTCATGTGTATGATCATTAAAGTGCTTTTCTGGGCCACAGCATGTGTTTAGTTGTTCCGTCACAGTAATTCCCCCTAATTATGTCTGGCGTGCTCTATCATTTCTCTGAGTATTTTTATGACGTGCGTGTCGTCGTGCGAGTAGTACACCGATTGACCGTCGCGACGTGATTTCACAAGCCTTAAGTTCTTTAAGAATCTCAGCTGATGAGACACGTTCGATTGCTTCATATCAAGCGTTTCTGCGATTGAACTGACTGAACGTTCACCGTCTAACAGTAGGCTTAAGATGCGAATTCTGGATTCTTCTCCTAATGCTTTAAATGTATGTGACACAATAAATAGTGTTTCCTCGTCTAAATCAAATCCGCTCATTCGGTGTCTCTCCTTTATATCGATTTTCGTGTTTTTATCTTTTGGCTTATCTATATATTAATATTTGTTCATATATTAATCAACCCATATCCTTTTATTGAGTTTTCCATGGAAATTTGTGCGTGAAACGGTCTGTTTAGAGTTGGTCTTTTAAAGGAATAGTGACTTAAGGAGGGATTACGTGAAAATTTTTACTGAAGAGGAAGTAATGAGCTACACTATGGCAGATGCGATTAGAGATACTAGGGCGATACTTGAACGTCAGAATGCGGACAAGATTGTGAATCGTAAACAAGTGTTGATGGCCGCTGGCCACAACAATATGATTATGAACTTTCCTGCACTCGATATTGAGAAGGGATTGTCGGCGACGAAAATTATGTCTATTAGAGATGGTGTGTCGAAAGCGTACTCGATTTTGACGGACATAGAATCTGGTGAAGTGGTTGCAAACGTTGCGGCTTCCTATTTGACTGAATTGCGCACGGGTGCGATGAGTGGGATTGCGACGAATCTCTTAGCGCGTAGAGATGCGAAAGTGCTTGGTGTTATTGGTACCGGGCGCATGGCGGTTCAACAGGTGTTCGGGGTTTTATCTGTAAGAGATATTGAAAAAATTGTTTTATTTAACCGACATTTAGAAAAAGCTGAAGTGTTTAAAGATAAAATCACGGCACTCGGCGCGAATTGTGAAATCGAAATTGTGGACGACGTCAATGTGCTGACGGAGCAGAGCGACATTATAAATACGGCGACACCCGCGAGAGAAGCGGTGTTCGATGACGCCTATGTGAAAGACGGTGCGCACATTAACGGAATTGGCGCGTTTATGCCGAGCACCAAAGAATTAAATGTAGATACGATCGGGCGCGCGAAATATTCAATCGCAGATTATAAAAAGGGTGTAGAAACATCGGCCGGCGGATTCATTGAAGCCGTAAAGCAAGAAAAATTTGAATTCGACCGATTGATTCAGTTGAACGAAGCATTGGAGACACAATTTGACCGAGACGATGCTGATATCACAGTGTTCAAATCGGTTGGCGCATCGCTGTACGACATGGCGGTTGCGATTGGCGCTTATGAAAAGCTGAAGTGAGTTGAGTGAATGTGCGTTCGGAAGCAAATAAAATTAGGGTCGGAAGTTTGGATAGCTTCCGACCTTACATTCGTTAACTCTGCTACCTGAGTTAAAAGACAACTCGAAAACCAGTTTGAAGAAAAGATCATTACGCTAATCAGATAAAAATAGCAATTAGCACAAAGATTCTCTATAGATCGTTGCGGTAATTGTGATTTGAGAGACATTAGCACGAAGATACTCTTCAGATCGTTGCGCTATTCGTAATTTGAGAGACATTAGCGCGAGGATTCTCTCTAGATCGTTGCGCTAATTGTGATTTCGGAGACATTAGCACGAAGATACTCTATAGATCGTTGCGCTAATTGTGATTTGGTAGACATTAGCGCGAAGATACTCTATAGATCGTTGCGGTAATCGTGATTTGAGAGACATTAGCGCGAAGATACTCTATAGATCGTTGCGCTAATCGTGATTTGAGAGACATTAGCGCGAAGATACTCTTCAGATCGTTGCGCTAATTGTGACTTGAGAGACATTAGCGCGAAGATACTCTATAGATCGTTGCGGTAATCGTGATTTGAGAGACATTAGCGCGAAGATACTCTATAGATCGTTGCGGTAATTGTGATTTCGGAGACATTAGCGCGAGGATTCTCTTCAGATCGTTGCGCTATTCGTAATTTGAGATACATTAGCGCGAAGATACTCTATAGATCGTTGCGCTATTCGTAATTTGAGAGACATTAGCGCGAAGATTCTCTATAGATCGTTGCGGTAATCGTGATTTGGGAGACATTAGCACGAAGATACTCTATAGATCGTTGCGCTATTCGTGATTTGAGAGACATTAGCGCGAAGATACCTGCTCCACACTACAGTTCATTTCTGTTTCTATCAATTTAGTTGCAGTGAAAGGCTTTCATCTTCAAATTTTGGATAAAAACAGTCTCTCAGTCGATAAAAACCCACAAACATTCGAATTTTCACCATATAAAACAGCATGTCCCAAACGTAAAGGGACATGCTGTTTTTATCTTGCTATTTGTTTTTAACATATTCGACGAGTAGTTTGAATGTGTTTTCTAGTGCGTCGATGTGCGTGCGTTCCATGCCGTGGCTATTCGCAACGCCTGGTCCGATAAGACCGGCGCGGATGTTGCTTCCTCCGCCGAGTGCTGCACTCGCGTCACTGCCGTAAAATGGATAGATGTCTACCGCGTAATCGAGCTCTAACTTTTTCGCGTACTCTATTAATTTAGAAGTGAGTGCGTAGTCGTAGGGTCCGGACGAGTCTTTCGCACAGATTGACACATCAAACTCCGTACATTCTAAGTCTTCACCGATACAACCCATGTCCACTGCTAAGAGTTCCGTGATATCTTCAGGAATCCACGCTGCTCCGTGACCAACTTCTTCATACACTGTGAAGATAAACGTCACGTTTGTCGCTAATTTCACATCACCTGATTTGACTGCTTTCAGAAGTGAGACAAGTAGCGCGACTGATGCTTTGTCGTCTAGGAATCTAGATTTCACAAAACCAGATTTTGTCACTTGTGTTTTCGGATCGTACGCAACGAAGTCACCATTATCGATACCGAGCTTATTCACATCTTCCTTAGACGTTACACGTTCATCGATTTTTACGATTAAATTATCGACATCACGTTCTTTTTTCGCTGCATCTTTGAAGACGTGTATCGATGGAGATGTCGAGAGAATTGTACCTGTATAAATGTTGCCCTTTCTCGTGATAATGTCACAATATTCTCCGTCTAACGTTGGTGTCAGTGGTCCGCCGAGCTTAGTCAGATTGAGTGTGCCGTCACTATTAATTGAACGCACCATAAGTCCAAGTGTATCTACGTGCCCACTTAATGCACGAGTCACAGATGTATCTTCACCATTCACAGGAACAATCAAGTTACCTTTAGGATTACGTTCTGTTTCAAAACCAAGATCTTGAATCGTTTTTTCTAAGTGATCAATCACGTCTACTGTATAACCAGTCGGACTATTGATTGCGAGTAAATCTTTTAAAATATCGAGTGTTTCATCTTGTTTAAACATGGACTAACTCCTTTATTTTGAATTAATTACACTATACCACTTCTACAATAATAGAGACTAGCGGGCACCCCCGCCACCTCCACCACCGGCACCAGCTCCGCCGCCGAATGACGTTGCGCCTCCGCCGCCAGATGCACCAGTTGTTCCGTTTGTAGATGAAAACCCGCCAGACGCGAGTCCTTTGTTGTAACTGTTGTTCACGTTGTTTGAGTAAAGTAGATATGACATATACGGATTGTACGTATAATCTGTCATATACTTTTTACCAAGTAATTCCATATCCGAAGTGTCTGATGTTAAGATATCCCAGATAATATCGTGAGATTCTAAATCAGGTGCACGTTTTTCTTTCTTTGCTGTTTTAACGTCTTCTTCATAGAAATTGCTGTATTGAATGATTTCGTCAATGAAGCGTTGTCCTTTTTCAGTTGGACGTACAATTTCATCTTTGATACCCCAAACTTTTACTTCTTCATACTCCATGATGCCATGTCTCTTTTGGTAACTCTTAGAGTACTCTGTCATGTAGTCTGCAATTTCTGAGACGTCTTTCGCATTTTTCTTCGCCCATTTTTTCATCTCTTTACTTGTTACGCTACCATCGCTGTTCACTGCGTCTTTAATGAGTAACCAGTAAAGAAGTTCGAACGTCCCGTTATATGTCGTCTTCTTAACAGCTGTGACCGCTTCTTCAAACATAGAGTCGCCATTTCTTACTTCTTCTAAATCTTTTTCGTTATTAAGTTGGATGATTGATTTCTTATCAGAACCATCTTCGTTTAAGATTGTGATGCGTCCTTCATCTTGCCATTTCACTAGATAGGCCTGGAAGAACGTTTCAAATCCGCCCATACCTAACACTTTAAGCGTGTTGTATATACCGACGTAATCATCGTCATCCATGCTTGGCGTTTTGCTTGAAATCAATCCATCATTGCGGGCTTTTAACTTACTTGCACTTTCAATATGCCCTTTGTGTTTTCTCACTTTTGAAACTGCCCAACTATATAACGCGATAGAAATCGCTACGACTCCACCTACAATAGCAGCGATAATGCCAAACACCTTGCCAACGATACTCTCTTTTGCACCACTCGTTGAGCGTGAATCTTCTAAGTATTCTTCTTCATATTTAGAGTTTTTTAAGGCTTTATCTTGTTGTTCTTTGAGCGTCGAATCTTCATTGTTTGTTGTGTTGAACGTACCTTCCTCAAACTGCATTAAAAGCACTGCATAGTCACGGCTGTCGAGCGTTCCGTTTGATTTCCAGACGAGTGTGTCACCTTCAAAATCTAAAAATCCGTCAAATCCGAATCCCCAGAACTTCACGTTGTCTTTCGTGAGGGGTACGTCTGACGTAATCTCCATGCGAACGCGATGCGTTTCAAGGTCATTGAACGTATTGAAATCCCAGTAAATGGACTGTCCATCTTCTAAGTTATGCACTAAGTTTTCTAGTGTGTAATGCACTGTATACGTTTGAGTTTGGTATTCACCGATTCCCCAAACGAGTTCAAAACCGTCATCTGTTTCAATGATGCCGTACTTGCCGCGCTTCTCTTCGAGCGAACCGTCTTCTGGCCACGGATCTGCCTCTTTCATACCTTCCACGCTAAAGTTTGTCACTTTCGCTCCTTGCATATTGTCTTCATCAAAGACCATATACACCTCGGTGCCTTCGTCCATATGTTGTTGTCTAACTTCAGTTACGTCTACTGAACCGTCTTGATTGATATGCACTTTCGTTTCTATGGAATTAATTTCGTTTGCTTCTGCTAAATATGGTGTACCCATCATCAATACGAGCACCAATGCGATTATTAACCGTTTCATATTTTGCCAACTTTCTTTTTTAGTTTAGCCAATCACAATGTTGTCTTCTAATCTTTCAAGAGTTGCATAAATAGAAAGTGCTGCGAGCGCACTTGTTTTCGGATTTTCTTTGAGTGGATCGTTCACAAATGTAAATGATGCCTGCCCGAATCCACCTGCTACTTCAATGTTATGGATATTTTTATCTACTGTAGGGTCTGCGACTAGAACGACTTTCGTGTCTTCAGTGCCAATGCCCGCTACCGATAAAATGATGGATATGTTCATGTTTTTTGGGTACTTTTCAATCGCATCCTTCGCACTGCCTTCAAAAATCACCTTTTCTTCAGTGAGTGCCTCGTCTGTGAGTGACGCAGCAGGTTTTCTTGTCGTCAATGTGAGTGAGTCGATATTGCCGAGTGCGCGCGCGTTTTGAACGAGATCCAGTCCGCCGATACCGCCGGATGGTAAGTATAATTTATGGCTATCCGCTTCACGTGCAGTCTCTAGGAGTGCAGCGTCACTGAATGCACCAATCGAAATAGACATCATGTTTTTTTCTTTTATAATTGTGCGGAAATACTGTTCGACTGTTTCTATATTCGTCGCCTCCACCACAATGTCTATGTCAGATTTCAAAAATTCATGGATATCCGTAAATAATTTCACATGAAACGTTTCTTCTAAGTGCTTATACTTCTCGATATTGCGCACAAATACGCTCGTTACTGTCAACTTCTCGCTATTTTCTATGTTTTTAAGCAGGTACTGGCCAATTGCGCCTGCACCCATCAGTCCTATTTTCATTTCATTCTCCCCTTTTTCTCACTATACCATATTCAATTCCTTTTATTTATGCTAACAAAACGTATAATAACACTATATATTTAATTTTTAGGAGGGGTTACATGCTACTAACAGATAAACTCATGACTGCTCTAACGTTGTGGTGTACATTTTTGATGGGGTATCTCGATACATATGCGTTCCTTAATTATGATGATCTCTTAGTGAGTGCGCAGACGGGAAACTTGGTGCTACTCGGGGCGAATCTTCAAAATGGGCTGTCGGATATCTTGCCGCATGTGGCTTCGTTTGGTGGATTTTTGCTTGGGGCATTTTTAGCGGAAGCGCTCGTGGAGTATACTGCGAAAAATAGTAGTCGAAAGTTTGCTGTTTTTATCTTGATACAGATAATCGTGCTATTTGGTGTAGCGAGTTTTGAAAGTCTAATTGGGGTGTACGGGTTTGCGGTAGTTCTTGGCGCGTTCTCTGGGTACACTCTGACGGTGTTTAACCGTGTGGGTTCTACGAAAATGAATAACGGGATTATGACAGGGAACGTGCAGAAGCTGATGACGCAACTGTACCGTGTGATTTTTCTGCGTGAGAAGGATGCATGGCATGTGTCGCGCGTGATTCTAATCGGTGTGACAACATTTGTTGCGGGCATCTTTACAAGCGCACTCCTATACATTAACTTTTCTGGGCATATGATGATGATCGCAGCATCCCTCTCAGTAATCGTGTTCGTGGCGCTTGTGGTAGTTGGACGTAGAGTGAGCGAAACGTGATGCGAGTTTTGGGGATGGTCTGGTGTCTCCGTTTGTAAATAGGGCGTCAATATGAAAGTTGCGGGGTGCCACGACCTGATTAGGAGCTAATCGAGATGCGGTTGCTATGAACTCTGAATTCCACGACATGATTAGGAGCGAATCGAGACGCGGTTGTTATGAAGATGAAAAACCACGACATGATTAGGAGCTAATCGAGACGCGGTTGTTATGAAGATGAAAAACCACGACATGATTAGGAGCTAATCGAGACGCGGTTGTTATGAAGATGAAAAACCACGACATAATTAAGATCCTAAATAGCAAGGCAGCTTCTATTCGTCACGTGGTTTATTGAAATTAGAGATTTAGCATGACGATTAAAGTCTAAACGTAACGTGGTTTTTCTAATCTAATGTTTAGACATGACAATTAACCCCTATTCGTCACGTGGTTTATTGAAGTTAGAAATTTAACATGACGATTACTGTCTAATTGTAACGTGGTTTTTGTAATCTAAGATTTAGACATGACGATTACGATGTAATCATCATGTAGTTTTTGGATTTCGATAATTCGACATGACAATTTCAACATTAACTGCACTATTTTTCATAATGTAGTCTCCCTTTAAATTACAAATGTTTCTCCGTCTTTTTCGATTACTACCTGATTTTCTTGTAACTCTTCCGTAAATGTTAGTATTACTTTACCCAATTCCAGTGTGTTTTCATCAAGTCTATTAAGATGAAAGGCCTCGGTAAATGCGTGAATCGCATTATCCACATTTTCTACTGCCACTTTAATTTCTAAAAGTTTTCCGTTATCTCCTAAGATGTTTCCTGCTTCAAGGTTTTCGAGTCTCTCTTCGTCACTCATGCCCCAGTCAATGATGAATGGCATCGGGACGTTTGTCTTATTGTCTTTTATGAATAGCAACTTCCATGAGACGACTTCCCCATTTTCTTTTTCTCTTCTGAATGTGCGAGGTCCATCGATTTCGAATCCTGATTTTTCGAGCGACGCACTGAGAGCTTCGATGTCAGTCGTTCGAAGTGCAAAGTTGTGCATACCCTCACGATAATTTTCTTTATATATAGAAGACATGAGCGTGTAATCTACATTATCTTCATTGTACCTCTCGAAGGTTTGTCTGTTTTTTATCCCTAAAAATTCAATATAAGAGAGTCCGCAGTGTAAGAGTGTGTTGTGCGTGCCCCAGATGTCGTGTGTGCCGCCGGTAACCGTATGGAATCCTTTTTGTTGGTATTCGTCTTTCATTGCTCTAGGGTCTTCGGAAAAATAGATGATGTGGTCAAACAATAGTGTCACATGAACGCCTCCCTTACCATAATTATCCCGTGTTCAACCACTTCCAAGTAAAGTATAACACACTATACTTTATATTCATAAAGTGTGTGCTCTGCGAGGCTGTCGGCAGTGCCAAAAAAACCTGCCCTCTGCCACCTCAGCAAAGGGGGGTTTTGCTCTCGTGCTCGTTTAAAAATCAGCAAGGGACAGGTAGTATTTTTTGAGAAGATCACTCAAAAAATCTCCACCTTTAAACCCTTGCCAATTTTTATTTTGTCCGTTTTGTTTAGCTTACCGAAAGCCAGACTCAGCAAAAATAAAATTTTTATTGTCTTTCGGTTTTCTAGTGTAACGGACAAAACCACTCAAAAATAAAAAGATACAAGAGAGGTTTAAGTTTATAAGCTTGTTTTGCTTAAACAATCTAATGATCTATATATTAATATAAGGCGCTGGCTATGAAAATTCCAAGCACCTCATGACTGTCGGAGAAGATCGTCTCCAAATTCAAGATGATATTCTCGCATTTTTGGAGTCATTAGATTGGTGAAACGGGTTTATAGCCTGCTTATTTTTCTTCCACCTGTATCATAATTTTTGTAATGTAATCTTCTTCACCTTTTACACTTAATCCATCAATGACGTACTCCTCTATCGTATCTCCACTAATTTGATATCCATTTTTCTCTATAAAAGATTTCATTTTTTCATATGTTTCATACGTCTTTAAGTACGAGCCTTTGTGATAACCTACCGCAAAAGTGCACGACTTTCTAATAAATGGATGCTTTAAAGCTTTTTCTTTAATTCTCATAAATAGATGGGACACATTTAAATAATCGTTCTTTTCAATTTGTGCTTTTGGAATCAGCCCACCTACTGGATAACCAATATCTAGCGCTTCTTCTTTTGTATATTTGACAAATGACATGATTGCTTCCGTAAATTCTTTGTCAGTACTATTTAAAATATTTTTGCTTAACACATAGTATTCTCTCTCTAAATGTTCAATTGTAATGCTATCGATATCGAGCTCTATCGCATTTACGATCTGCTCTTTCTTGTTTTGAATAATCTCTTTCGTGCGCTGTAGTGCCTCAATCTTCTGCTGCATCATTTCTGCTTTTTCTGTTAACATCTCAGCTGTTTCTTTTAAATTGTTGGCATTTAAAAAATCTTTTATGTCAGATAAAGACATGCCAATCTCTTTTAATATTTCAATGACCGTAAACACTTCTGCCTGTTGAAATGAGTAATACCGATATCCATTCGGAGCTACATACTCAGGTTTTAACAAATCAATATCATCATAATGAAAAAGTGTTTGTTTCTTCACGTTACAAATATTTGCGAATTCTCCAGTGGTAAATAACTTTTTTAAAGATTCCAGTTTTTATCTCTCCCATCCTTGACTATATGGTTACCGTATACTTTATTATCATAATATAGTAAGAACAAACGGAACAGATTTATATATACAATGAGGTATTTTTATGGAACACGTACACACTACAATGCAAACGGAGCAACCACGCAAACTTTTTCTTAAATATTTAATTCCATCGTTATTCGGAATGATGCTCATGGCCATCAACATTTTAGTCGATGGGCTCTTCGTGAGCCACGGTGTCGGAGATAACGGACTTGCTGGAGTCAACATCGCTGTACCTATTTATTCAGTCATCCTAGCATTTTCTCTATGGATTGGAATGGGGGGTGCAACGCTGTACTCCATCGCACTTGGGCAAAATAATTTACACCGTGCGAAATCAATTTTTACACATGCAATTATTATTACCATTGTCGTCACAGGCATTATCATTGGAGTATGTCTCGTATTTGAAGAACCACTCGCGTACCTATTCGGCGCAAATGATGCCATCATTAGTTATGTGCTCGATTATCTACACGTCATTTTAGTATTCGGAATCTTCTTCGTGCTAGAAAACATTCTGAGCATTTTTATACGTAACGACGGGAATCCAACACTCGCGATGGTCGGCTTAGTTGTCACATCGGTTGTAAACATTATTCTAAATTACATCTTTATTTTCATCTTCAACTGGGGTGTAAAAGGGGCCGCATATGCTACAGTCCTTGCGACAGTTATCGGTATTTTAGTCCTCGTGACACATTTTTTAGCTAAACGAAGTCAACTGGCCCTCGTGAAGATAAAGATCGATTCATCTATTGTTCGCAACATTATTTCAATTGGATTTCCAAGTTTTATATTGGAAGCATCCGCTGCAGTTATGATGATTGGACTCAACGTTACTTTCAGTCACTATGTCGGAGAAACAGGGATCGTCGCGTATGCTGTTGTGAATTACATGCACACCGTGTTCTTGATGTTATTCATTGGTGTCGGAGCTTCTCTTCAGCCAATTTCGAGCTATCATTACGGTGCAAAACTCTTTGAACGATTAAAACAGTTTGTACGTATTGCGATACTCACAGGATTCATCGTCGGGGCTTTAATTTTCGCGATTGGTGTATTTGGAAGAAGCCTCATCATATGGCTATTCGGTATTGAAGGTACGGAAGTAATGAGTTATATAAAAATCGGAATCACACTATTTTTCATTGGATATTTATTCTTAGGAATCAACATGGTGTTCACAGAATTCTACCAATCAATCGGTAAAATCCGAATCGCAATCATGATTAGCTTATTCCGTAGTTTTATTATATTTATACCACTACTATTTATTATGCCAATTCTATTTGGACCAAACGCGATTTGGCTTGTATTCCCAATAGCAGAGGGACTCACAATGATAACTGTGTTTTTATCTTTAAAATTTAAATGGATACCATTAATTCCTAAAGCGTGACATTTGAACCACTGAAGGATAGGTCGTACAATATTTATGATACTAACATGATTTTAAGGAGAGATTTTGGTGCAAGATATTAAAAATAAAGTCGCATTAATTACAGGTGGTGGTCGTGGAATCGGTCGCGCAACTGCGATAGAACTCGCTAAAGAAGGGGTGAACCTCGGACTCGTCGGGCGTACGCTAGAAAATTTAGAAAAAGTGAAAGCAGAGCTTGAAGCATATGATGTGAACGTTGCGGTCGCAACTGCAGATGTGTCTAATTTAGATGAAATCACGAAGGCCGTTGAATCGATTAAAACAGAGCTCGGTCCGATCGATATTCTGTTAAACAACGCCGGCATTTCTAAGTTCGGTGGATTCATGGAACTTACACCTGAAGAATGGACAAACATTATCGATGTGAATCTAAAAGGTGTATATTACACAACTCACGCAGTCCTGCCTGAGATGATAGAACGTCAGACTGGGGACATCATCAATATTTCATCAACTGCAGGTGAAAAGGGTGGCCCAGTAACAAGTGCATACTCTGCATCTAAGTTTGGAGTGATTGGACTGAGCGAATCACTCATGCAAGAAGTACGTAAGCATAATATCCGTGTGTCCACGATGACACCAAGCACGGTCGCAACAGAAATGGCAGCAGAACTGAACTTAACAGACGGAAACCCAGAAAAAGTTATGCAACCAGAAGACCTGGCAGAACTTATCGTAACTCAACTTAAACTACACCCTCGTGTGGTATTAAAACATGCAGGTTTATGGTCGAATAATCCATAAAATTCAAAAACCCATCGAACGGACACCCGGTCCACTTGATGGGTTTTCTGATACTAATTTTTGTATATACTTTCCTATTCTCCAGATGTACTCGATTGGGCCATATTTTAGAGATATTGTTTTTATCGTTCAAATTAAATTGGTATATGGACGATAAAACTCAAAAATCAATATTATCGTACGAATCTGATCGGTATATGGACGATAAAAACAGAATTCCCTTATTAAAGGTCGAATCCTTTATTTATTTGACGATAAAAACAGAATTTCCTTATTAAAGGTCGAATCCCTTATTTATTTGACTGATAAAAACAGAAAAGCAAAATTATCGTTCAAATCATGATGGGATTCGACAGATAATCTGCAAATTTTGGAATTAGTCGTCGAATGCCGATCTATTCAAGGAATAAAACCAATTATGATGATTTATTCTTTGAATAAATCTCTAATTCAAAGATTAAAATATGTTTTCAAACTTTATTCTGTGAGTCACACCAACATTCAAAGTTTAATTCACATTTCCCAGTTTTGTTCTTTGAGTCTGATCTAAATACATTCTAGTTATGTTAAAGCAGTTAACTAAATTATTCTCTGTTTTTCATCACTTCTGCAACTTGATGAGAATTTAAATCTTCTTCCTCATTCAGCTTATCAATAATGTTATGGTAGTCCTCGTCATTTCGATTTTGACTTAATTTATATGCTGCTTGAACTTCTTCTATTTTAATTTTAAACCCAACTATCCCTTTTATTTGTTTTTTAGTTTGTGGAGAAAGTTTTTCCCATAAAACTGCATTCTTACGATGACGTTCATATTTTTGTAATAATAATCTAAGATCTTCCTCTAACTCCTGTTCACTCATAATACTAGCTGTACCATATATATGAACAGATTGGTAATTCCATGTTGGTACATTTTCATGTTTGTACCAAGAAGATGAAATGTAAGCATGTGGCCCTTGATATATAACAAGGACATTTTCATTCTCAACCTCGATCGTTTTCCATTGAGGGTTCGCATAAGCCATATGCCCGGTTATATAGTAATTATCTCCTTGTTTATGTAACTCCAAGGGCAAATGTGTAGCAATAGGTTTACCTTGTTTTGTGGTTACTACTATTCCAAAAGAATTACTTTGAATAAATCCTTTGATTTCATCAAAGTCTGTGACTTTAAAATGCTTAGGGATAAACATGATAATCCACCTTTCAAAAAGTTATTTGAGCTTTTTGCTCATTATAAAGTCCATTTGTTCTTCATCACCCATATAAAAAGAGTGAGATCCTGTTTGAACAAAACCTATTTTTTTATAAAAGTCAATTGCATTCTCATTCTTTTCCCAAACTCCTAGCCAGATAATTTTTTTATTACATTCCATCGCAATTTCTATAGATTTATTGAGCAAAAATTTACCAAGACCCTGTTTTTGAAATTTTCTCTTTATATAAATCCTCTCAACTTCAAGTGATTCATCGCCCATTTCTTCAGACTGAGCCTCTTTGGTATTGACCTTTAGATATCCAGCGACTTCATTATTAAAATAAACAAAAAAGAATTGCGAATAAATATTTGATAATTCTTTTTCTAATTGTTTTAAGTTAAATGCCTTTTCCAAATAGGTATTCATATTTTCAGTTGAATTCTGATCTTTAAATGTATCATTAAATGTTTCTATGCTTATTTCTTGAAGTAATTGTAAATCTGCATGGTTGCACTTTTTTATTTTTATAGTCATTTAAATAGGTCACTCCTTTTAAAAATCAATACTCTCTCTTATTCCCCTTTTTTACAAATTCCCAGTCAACTTCTATGTTTTTTCTAACTCTTTGGAGAAGATGAAAAATCGTTTCTATTTCTCTTTTGGAAAATCCCTCCAACGCAACACTATTCGAATAATCATTCTCTCTTTTTATAAAAGAGTAAACTTTTTTTCCTTTCTCTGTTGGAAAGAGTTTTTTAATTTTTTTGTTATGTTTATCTTCTTTCTTTTCAATAAAGCCATTCATTTCAAGTTTTTTTATAGCACGAGCTGCTGTTGTTCGATCTACTTTTATCATCTCAGCTAACTTTTCTTGAATGATTCCCGGATTTTCACATATTCGCACAATATACAAATACTGCCCTTTTGTAAGGTCATATTCTTTAAATTCTATATTACTTATAGAATCAAATGCCCTTGCTATCATTCCAATTTCACTAAGAATTTCCTTCATAATTAACCTCTTAGTATATATTTTTGTTGCAAATACAATAAAAATAACATGCACTTAATATAACCAATTTTTGTTGCGTTTGCAATAAAAAACAATGACAAAGAGTCAATTAAAAGTGAGATATTTTTTATGTATTAGAAATTTTAACCTTGGGTATTTCTTTCACTGTACAATCAAACCTTGGAACTTCTTTTTCAGCAGATATCATTAAAAAAGCAAAAGAATTAATGGTTATAAAGAGGCATTCCAACACAAAAACATACTCTCTCACATGCTATTGAGCGTTACGCTAAACTAGCTGACATTCACCGAATCAGAATTCATGGATTGCGTGACTTTCATGCTTCGTTACTTATTTGTGTGGGGGAAAACTCACTCATCATTAAAGATCGTCTAGGGCATGAAGATATCGAAACAACTTTAGGAACATATGGACACCTCTATCCAAATAGCAACTTTGAAGTAGCTAACAAACTAAATGGAATCATGACATTCAAACAAGCTGAACAAAACTATGATTCCTCACCGAAAAATCAATTCACTGTTGACTATTTAAGAAAACAAAAGTGCAATGAAAAATAAAAAAGAGCCAAAAACCCTTGATACACAAAGGTTTCTAGCTCTACTACAATTATTCCCACTCAATCGTTGCAGGGGGCTTGCTCGTAATATCATATACAACACGGTTGACGTGTTTTGCTTCGTTTACTAGGCGTTTAGAAATTGTTTCTAATACGTCCCAGTCAATTTTTGCGAAGTTCGATGACATTCCGTCTACACTGTTTACTGCACGGATTCCGATTGTATAATCAAATGTACGTGCATCGTCTTTTACACCTACTGAACGGATGCCTGGAAGTATTGTGAAGTACTGCCAAATATCTCTGTCGAGGCCTGCTTTCGCAATCTCATCTCTTAAAATCCAGTCTGTTTCTCTAACGATTTCTAATTTTTCTCTTGTAATTTCACCAAGTACGCGGATACCGAGTCCTGGTCCTGGGAATGGTTGACGCCATACAAGATGTTCTGGAATTCCTAATTCTAAACCAAGTTCGCGTACTTCGTCTTTAAATAACGTCGCGATTGGTTCGATCAGTTTGAATTCTAGATCTTCTGGTAATCCACCAACGTTGTGGTGTGATTTGATTGTTTCAGCAGTTTCAGTACCTGACTCAATAATATCTGAGTAGATCGTACCTTGTGCTAGATAATCAATACCTTTAAGTTTTGCCGCTTCATCATTGAACACTTCAATAAACTCATTACCGATAATTTTACGCTTTTGTTCTGGATCTGAAACGCCTGCTAATTTGTTTAAGAATCTATCTTGAGCGTCTACTTTAATAATGTTAATGTTGAATCCTTTACCAAATTCTTCCATTACCATGTCCGCTTCGCCTTTGCGTAATAGGCCGTGGTCCACAAAGATACATGTCAAGTTGTCACCAATCGCGCGTTGTAATAACACCGCAGTTACTGATGAATCTACGCCACCACTCATGGCACAGATGACTTTTTTGTCGCCAACTTCTTCTCTGATCTTCTCGATTTCTAACTCAATAAAGTTCTCCATCGTCCATTCGCCTTTACAACCAGCGATATCTCTGATGAAATTCTTAATGAACACATCACCATTTACAGTGTGTTTTGATTCCGGGTGGAATTCAATACCATAGATTGGTAAATCTTTATGTTTAATTGCTGCAAAAGCGTTTCTGTCAGTTGTTGCAATGACTTCGTAATCTTCTCCAATAGACTTCACTTCATCATGGTAACTCATTACAACTTCTTCTTCATTGTCTAAACCTTTGAATAGTTCTACAGATGAATCTAGTTTTAAAGTGTCTACACCTGAGAAAGCTTCTTCACGTGGTCCAACTTCTCCACCTGTATTGTGAACGATGAGGTTCATACCATAGCACACACCAAGTACAGGAATGCCTAAGTTAAATATCTCAGGATCTACTGTATATGCATCATCTTTATAAACAGAACGTGGTCCGCCTGAAAGTACGATTGCTTTCGGATTAAATGCCTTGATTTCATCAATTGTAATACTTGGATTGTGTAATTCACTATACACTCCAAGGTCGCGAATACGACGTGTTAAGAGTTGGTTATACTGACTACCGTAGTCAATGACTAAGATAAACTCTTGTTCTTCTCTAAATTCCATGATTATATTACTCCAGTCTTAAATAGAATAGTTTGGTGCTTCCTTAGTTACTTGAACATTGTGTGGGTGACTTTCAATGAGTCCCGCACCTGTAATACGCACAAACTGTGATTCTTCTCTCAGTGCTTTAAGGTCTTTTGATCCTGTGTAACCCATACCTGAGCGGAGTCCACCAATCAGCTGGTAAATTGTGTCTGCAACTGGTCCTTTATATTCCGTACGTCCTTCGATACCTTCCGGTACGAATTTTGTGGCTTCTTTATCTTCTTGGAAGTAACGATCTTTAGACCCTTGTTCCATTGCGCCTAATGAGCCCATACCACGGTATGTTTTGTAGCGTCGGCCTTGGAACATTTCAACGTCACCAGGTGATTCTGTCGTACCTGCAAGTAAGCTTCCGAGCATTACCGCATGACCACCAGCAGCTAGTGCTTTCACGATGTCTCCTGAAAGTTTAATACCACCATCTGCAATGATCGCTTTACCGTGTTTCATTGCTTCTGTCGCACAATCGTAAACCGCTGTAATTTGAGGTACACCTACACCAGTAACAACACGTGTCGTACAGATAGATCCTGGACCAATTCCTACTTTAACTACATCTACGCCCGCTTCAATTAAAGCTCTCGTACCTTCTGCTGTCGCAACGTTACCTGCAATAATCGTTACTTCTGGATAACGTTCTGCGATTTTTTTAATTGCATCAAGTACACCTTTAGAGTGCCCATGTGCAGTGTCGATAACTAGTGCATCTACACCTGCTTTAACGAGCTCTTCCGCACGTTTGTCAGTCTCTCTCGCAATACCGATTGCTGCCGCTACTAGTAAGCGTCCAGCTTCGTCTTTTGCTGCATTAGGGAATTCAATTACTTTTTCGATATCTTTAATTGTGATTAAGCCTTTTAATACACCGTTGTCATCTACAATAGGTAGTTTTTCAATACGATGATTTTGAAGGATTTTCCCGGCATCCTCGAGCGTTGTTCCTTCTGGAGCTGTCACTAGATTTTCTTTAGTCATTACAGTATCAATAACGACTGAATAATCATTAATAAAACGGAGGTCACGATTTGTAATAATACCAATTAACTTTTTCTCTTCTGGGTTATTTACAATTGGTACACCAGAGATTCTGTATTTACTCATTAGGTGTTCTGCTGCAAAAACCTTTTCTTCTTTCGTTAAGAAAAACGGATCTGTGATTACACCGTTTTCTGAACGCTTTACCTTCTCAACCTCGTCACGTTGGCGCTCGATTGACATGTTCTTATGAATGACTCCAAGTCCACCTTGTCTAGCGATTGAGATTGCCATAGCTGCTTCTGTTACTGTATCCATACCCGCACTCAGTACCGGAATGTTTAACTTGATACGCTTAGAAAGCTCTACAGATAAGTCAACATCTGCTGGCAGAATTTCTGAGTGTGCTGGGATGAGTAGCACATCGTCGAAAGTTAATCCTTCTTTTGCGAATTTATTTTCCCACATTAATTTGGACCTCCTAAAATTGATTATTACTATTATAGACTAGAAGATAATTAAATTAAAGTTTTCTTTTCTTGAAATTAAGAAGTACAAACATTCAAAATTTTGTAATCATTTTATCTTAAATTGATGGTATCGTTTTACTTTTTGGAATTCGGGTAAAGAGATTATTGAGTAGTTAAATCAAAAAGGAAGTGCAAATAATGTTTGAAAAATTTGAAATTATTGAAGATGTACCCGCTCTCGTTCGTCGTATTAAAGAGTTAAGAGATGTTGATGGTATCGACCCTACTGACGTTCATGTTTACACAAAACACAGTCAGACTTCGGAGATCCATACAAATTATAAAGTAAATCTCCACAAAGGGGAAGGAAATCTTTTCCAAAAATTTACGGCACTATTCTCTGATGAATCTGCTGAAGATAAAGTGACTGATGACATGAAGTTAACGGAAGAAGAAGCACGCATGTATCATCAAGCAGTTGAAGACGGAAAACTTGTCTTACAAGTGGAACAAGACGCAAAATTAGATGCATTACAACAAAAACCAATTGAGGAAGTGGGTACAGAAAGTGATGATTCTGTGCATATTGATTTAAGTGAACGCGATGATTATTAAATATCTTTAGCCTAGGCTGTTTTTATCGGCCTAGGCTGTTTCATTAAAAAAGATGATATCAGAGGATATCATCTAGAACTACATCATTTCATATTGTTTTGATTCGAATACTGTTTTTAATGAGTCAATATTCACTGGATACTCCAGTTCTTCATATCTCTCTAAGTACTTTTCGTATTCATTTAAATACTTTGGGTTAAAATTCTCGCATTTTACGGTACTCTTGCCGTACTGATTTAAGAACATGTAATAGGCGTGCTGACTTACATTTTTAAAACCCGTAAATTTGTATGTATGACATGACGGTGACATTGTTTCGATTTCTTCATACATTCTGAGCACACGTCTAATCAGATTCGTATCTTTTTTGTCCGTCATCTTACATTCGATGCCTAAGAATTCAAACACCTCTCCAAAGTGTTCTTTGTACCCACACTTCATAATTTCTATGCAATAGCGACATCGTTCTTTTTCAAAATCACATAAGGACGCACGTAATCGATTTTCTAATAATTGTATAATCGTCACTCTAAACATGATTTTGTCTTTCTTTTTTACTTTTCCAAATACTAACATTACCAGATAAAGTCAGGACACAAGCAGTCATTTAAGCTTATTATTTCTAATGATCCTGTGCCTACTCCTATCAAAATAGTTAAAAACGCCAGAAGAAATAATTTCTTCATAATAACGATTCCTCCTTTAAATTGATAGTTCTAGCATCTAGAACTTACGTACATTATAGTCAGAACCGTCATTCATTCACTAGCAAAAGTTAGTCAATTATTCAAATTTGAATAATTTATTTAAAGAATCCATATTTGTAGGGCTTCCTAGCGCTTTTGCAAACTCCAAAAAGAAGAGTTTTTGTGATTCAAAATTTGGACTTTTTTGCCTATAGAATAAAATTAAGCGAGATAACTCTAATTTTATACGCAAAAAATTAGATTCGTATTTGTTTAATTCTTTGATTGCTTTATTGATATGTATGTGAGCTAGATTATATTTTTCAGTTCGACAGTGGGCTGCCGCAAACAAATAATTAATGCGTACGATATCTTTAAATGTTTCAGGACTTGAAACTGGGTTGTATAATTCATTTGCTCTTTTATAATAGACGAGCCCGTTCTTATCTTTACCGAAGGCAATATTTCCTTTCGCAATGAGTATTTCTGGGAGTAAGTGTTTATATTGCTTGGTCTCTTCAATTTCAGCAATTGCAACATCTAATAACCGATCGGCTTTATAATATTCCTTTCTAGCTGCATGGTAAATAGATGAATACCAGTAATAGTAAATTGTGCGTTTAATATCTTTTTCATAGTACGCTAACGACTTCGTTTTGAGCAGTCGCATCATTTTGTTAAACTCACTTCGAAGTCTCAATTCTCTTAATTCATTTAGCAACTGACTCTCTTCTGTGACTTCTTCTTCTATCACATCAGTAACAGATAGTTCTAATACATTTAATACTTTAAATAAGTGTTGGTAGTTTACTGCGCCCTGGTCGTTTTCAAGCCTCGATATCATAGCCTGTGAGTCACTATTACACATCTTGGCAACGGTCATTTGACTGTAACCGAAACTGATGCGCTTTTCTCTGATTTTATCTCCAATTAACCTAACCATATCATCACCTCTCTCTTATAATAAAACGCTTTCAAAATAAAGCAATCATTTTACTGTTTTTTTGTGAGTAATAAGTGGTATATATAAAGTAACTTGAGGAGGCGTTCAAATGACACACATTTATTTATTTAACTCTGAAGGATCACTCACTAAAAAAATTGACGAATTAAAAACTCAAGGTATCTCGTCTTCGGACATGACCGTCTCTTTTAACAATCGTCCAGATAATGTATTCCGTAATTATAGAGACATTGAATTTGTTAAAGCAGATGGTTCCGTTTGGGAGAAACTTGTTGGAAAAGTATTTGATCGTGATTCGACGGATCTCGTAGCTCGTCGATTTGATCTTAATGAACGTGAACTTGCTGAATACAAAAAAGGTGTGAACAGCGGGCAAATTGTTTTACTCGTTAAAGGATTGGATGATGAGCAAGTGAAGACTGATCACAATAAAGAGAACTTAAGCCTAGACGAAATTTATGATGAATATGGACTGAATTCTGAGAAGTCATGATTTGTGAATGGTTATCTATATGATAACCATTTTTTTGTTATACTATAACTATCTTTAAATAGAGGTGATGATTTGATTATTTTACGTATAGGGATCATCGTTTTCTTTTTACTCTTACTCATCATTATCTTGCTGATGTTAAATCGACGTCGTGTGGATAATTTTCTATATAGGCGAGAGTTAAAACAAAATGAGTTAGATCGTAAAGCAGAAATAGAAAGACTTGAGCTACTCGTTGCTCATGAGGAATCGCTGCTTGAAACAGACGTAGATATAGCCGAACATGAGAAACGTCTGACAGAGATTCACCAATTGAAGGAGGAAATTAAACAAATTGAAGAAAGTTAAAGAAGTAAACGAAGCACGTTCACCTAAGGGTGGCAAAGGATCTTCATCTACAAAACTAATCGGTAAGCTAATTGGTTCCGCAATCGTTTTAGTCGTAGCAATTGGCTTATTTTTAACATTTTTTGTAACAAAAATCGATAACGGTAACGTTGGGGTCGTCTATAAAATCAGTGGGGGCGTTCAAGATGAAATGCTCGCACAAGGCTGGCACATCATCTTGCCAACAGAGCGCGTGATTGAATACCCAGTTCGTACACAAACAGTGAGCTACGACGGACTCGCAGTCGCAACTGTAGATGGTAAAGCACTGTCAATGCCAGTGTCGCTCAACTATCACGTAGACCCAGAAAAAGCGAGTGCAGTATACAAGAAATTCGGTAATGTAAGTATCGAAGACCTTCAAGCAGGATACATACAAAGTCGTTCACAGGATGCTTTAAGACAAGTTGTTTCACAATACACTGTCATTGAAACCTTTGGTGAAAAGACTGGAGAAATAAAGAATGGCACGCTCGAAAGACTCGCGGCTGACCTTGAAAACATTGGTATCATCATTGAAGACGTAATCGTCAACCCACCACAACCAGATGAGGAAACTCAAAAAGCGATTGATGAGCGTGTAAAAGCAACGCAAAATCTAGAGCGTACGAAGACTGATAAAGAGATTGCAAAACAAGAAGCTGAGAGAAAAGTAATCGAAGCAGAAGGGGAAAAGAAAGCAAACGAAATCCGTTCTAAATCACTCACTCCTGAAATCATTCAAGAGAAACTCATTGAAAAATGGGATGGAAAACAACCAATCACGATTGGCGGAGATGGCGTCATCGTAGACTTTAAACAAACAGAAGAATAAGCAGTAAATAGAGACCGACTATGTCGGTCTTTTTTTGTAGATGTTTATCTTCTAGATAGCACTTGAATTAGTTCCTATCTTAAAGATAAACACAAAAAAACTCCAAGATACCTCTCTGTATCCTGGAGTTTCTATATCTTAACGACTTATGCTTCTTCTTTAACGAATGGAAGTAAAGCCATGTGACGTGCACGTTTGATTGCAGTTGTTAACTGACGTTGGTACTTCGCTGAAGTTCCTGTTACACGTCTTGGTAAGATTTTACCACGTTCTGAAATGAATTTTTTCAGAAGATCTACTTCTTTGTAGTCGATATGTGTAATTCCGTTTGCTGTGAAATAACAAACTTTTTTACGACGACGACCGCCTCTTCTTGGACCTGCCATTTGAGTTCCTCCTCTATTATAGATTCAATGTTGGTATGTGTGGTACCTGTTATGAATCCACAATTACAAATCGAACGTGTGTGTGTTGTGTATGTGCTTTTAACATTATACATACTTCTAGTGTCAATGTCAATTCTCTTTACTGCGAATAAACCACATCATAAAGAAGCTGATTGTAATGATAATGACAACATATGTCCACGCGATTTCCATATTCCCTGCTTGGATCGCTGAATATATCGCAGTTGGCATAGTCGTTGTTCGTCCCGGGATATTTCCGGCAAACATGAGAGTCGCACCGAACTCACCGAGCGCGCGTGCGAATGCTAAAATCGATCCTGTAATCAGTGCGTGCTTCGCGAGTGGCATCGTGATGTGCGTAAATATCCTAAATTTCGATACGCCATCCACAAGCGCGACAGTTTCGATGTTTTTATCGACTGATAAAAACCCGGTCTTCGCTGATTGATACATTAAAGGTATCGCCACAACCGTACTTGTAATTACCGCAGCGTACCATGTGAAAAGTAGTGACTGGTCAAAGAGCATTAGTATTAATTGTCCCACAAAACCGTGTTTACCAAAAATAATAATTAAGATAAACCCAACCACTGTTGGTGGTAACACAAGCGGGAGCATGATGAGTGTCTCAACGATTACTTTTCCTGGGAAATTTTTTCGTGCTAAAAAATAGGCAGCAGTAACTCCAATAATGAAGGAGAATATGAGCGCAATGGTGGCTACCTTGAGCGATAATATGACTGGTTCCCACATATTTTCTAGCATCCAGAATCCCTACTCTACTTTAAATCCGTATTTTTCAAAAACATCTTTTGCTTCATCTGTTGTTAAAAATTTATAGAATGCATTCACAGATTCATTGTCTGTTAAAGTACCCGCTGGGTAAATAATTTTGTCATGAACATCATTCAGAAACGTATCTACAATTTCAACCTTATCTTCCGTTAGTGCGTCAGTTTTATAAACGACACCTGCATCTACTTCGTCTTGTGCAACATATTGTAATACTGCGCGAACATCTTCCGCGTAGATAAATTTATCTTCAATTTTTCCTGTGAGACCTAGAGAATTGAATGATTGCTCTGCATATTTACCTGCAGGCACACTTTCAGCTGTTCCTACCGCAATATTTTTTGCATTCACAAGTGAATCAATGTCTGTCACTGTATCGTTACCTTTTGGTGTAACTAGAACCAAAGTATTCTCAAGTAACTTTTGTTCTTTTATGTACATTTCAGATTCTCCAAGCAAATCAAAATCTTTTTGACTCGCAAAAACAACCATATCTACTGGTGCACCTTGTTTAATTTGTTCTCTTAAAGCACCTGAACCGCCGAAGTTAAAATCAATCTCGATATCTAGGTTCGATTCTTTAAATATATCTTCAATTTCTTGAAGTGCATCTGTTAAACTCGCTGCTGCTGAAACTGTAATTGACTTACTTTCAGTCGTAGTTGCTGCGTCCTCAGTTTCCGTTGTACCACAGCCAACTAGAAAAAGTGTGATTACGAATAAAACAATTAATCTTTTCATTAAATCATACCCTCTCAGCCATATGATTTAATTAAACCACAAACCCATACTTCTTTAAAATATCTTGGGCATCTTGTGATAATAGATAATCATACACTTTACGTTCCGCATCTGTAACTTCAGCTTTCGATACGAGTCCAAGCTGATAAATAAACGGTTCTACAACGCGTCTTGGTGCACGAACGAGCGTTTTTAGTTCTTCGTTATTAGCAATCGTTGATTGATATAACACACCGACTTGTGCGTTATTGTTCATGACATCTTGGATCACGTCTTCTGCTGAATCACCGATGACAAAGTTTTCATCATTAACATTTTCGAACTCTTCGTCTTCGAAAATGTTCTTAGAAAGTTCGCCTTCTTCATAATTCTCTGGATTTAAAATAGCCACACGTGTCGATTGATCCATATCTTTTACGCGGTCTACCCCCGGGTCTTCACTCTTCGTGAAGAGAATCAGTTCATCCATCATTAAGAATTTCGTATCTTTGATATTAACAATATCATCTTCAATCAGCTCTTTTACTGCGTTTTCAGTCGTGAATACAACTGAACTTTCCTCGTCTTCTTTAACCCTTTGAACAATCTCTTCATTTGTTAAAAAGACAGGCTCAATATCAATATCTTCGTACTCTCTCTCGAAGTTATTTACAATTTCATTAAACGCTTCTTCAAGATTTTCTTTAATGTAAATCTTAACCACTTCTGGCTCTTTCGATTCTTCTACTGCTTCAGTTTCAGGTTCTTTTTTTTCAGTTTTTTTAGGTTCTTCTTTCCCGCCACACGCCGCAAGTATTAAAGATAGCGACATGACGATCAAAACACCGATTCTTTTCGTCATTTGAAAACGACTCATTATTATACTCCTCTTTAATTATGACCGACTTTAGCCACTCAAGTTTATATAAATTAAGACTGATTTAATATGTAAAAAAATAACCGAGACGAAAGTCTCGGTTACACACACAACCGAAATCTCACACATGATTTCAGTTTTACACAACAAATTACACACACATTTGTAATTCGTGAATACATTTCCCTAGAATGGTAAATCATCATCACTAATATCTACATTACCTGTAGAATTCGCGAACGGGTTCTCCTCTTGTCTAGAACCGTATGACTGATTCCCACTACCATAAGAATTCGATGGATATGCTTCAGCAGCATTACCCGCTTGATTACTGCTTTGTTGTCTGCCTTTTGGCTCTAAGAATTGAACATTATCGCACACGACTTCTGTAACGTATACGCGCTGTCCATCCTTATTCTCGTAACTTCTCGATTGAAGTCTACCATCAACCCCAACTAAGCTTCCTTTTTGTACAAATTTTTGTACGTTCTCTGCTTGTTTTCGGAAAACAACACAGTTGATAAAGTCAGCGCCACGTTCACCATTTTGATCAGTGAATGGACGGTTTACTGCAAGTGTAAAGTTACCTACAGAAATGTTGTTCTGACTTACTCTTAAATCAGGATCTCTAGTTAGACGACCCACCAAAACCACACGATTCAGCATGTAATCATCTCCATTATTTTAAACTTACTTTTCTTCTCTTTGTTCATCGCGAACAACAATATGACGAATGATATCGTTGTTGATTTTTGCTAGACGTTCGAATTCATCAACTGAAGTTGAATCTTCTGCATCAAGCTTAACAATGCGGTAAAAACCTTCTTTGAAATCTTCGATTTCATAAGCTAAACGACGTTTACCCCACTCTTTTGATTCGATGATAGTAGCACCGTTTGAAGTAAGTACTTCGTCAAAACGCTCAACTAAAGCTTTTAACGCGTCTTCTTCAATGTTCGGACGTACGACGTATAAAATTTCGTATGCTCTCATCTTTACACCTCCTTATGGACTTTACGGCCAAAACTTCGGTTGTTTTGGCAAGGAATAATTTTCATTACTCACAATCAGATATTATATCAGTCATCATTAAAAAAAGCAACAACCTTAAGCAGTTGTTGCTCACAAAATATTAATGTTCATTTTTAATGATTTCTTCAATCGCAACCTTTTGTAACACAGTTGTGAATACATCCATTGCTTGGACTAAATCACTACGACCTAAGAATGACGGTGCAATTCTTAAGTTATTGTCGTTCGGGTTATTGTAGTACGGGTATGTTGAACCTGCCTTTGTAATTTTTAAGCCAAGTTTCGCGCACTCTTCTTCGATTTTCTTCGCACATCCAGGATACGTATCTACGCTGATGAAGTATCCACCGCGTGGTTCACTCCAAGTGGCGATTCTTTCGTCTTCTACTGTACTCTTCAGTGAGTCTAAGACGATATCAAACTTTGGTTTTAGAATCGCTGCTTGTTCTCTCATGTGATCTAAAAGTGTATCGAAATCTTTCAGGAAAAGCACATGTCGCAGTTGATTGACTTTATCTTGTGAAATAGATTGAGCTGCGATGAGTTTTTCCATGTAGTCTAAGCTCTCTCTGTTCGCACAGATTACTCCAACACCCGCACCAGGGAAAGTAATTTTAGACGTTGATGCAAAGATGATGACACGGTTTGGGTGATCTGCATTTTTACATGCGTCTAACATGCTCTCTTGTTCGATAAACTCACCATCCAAGAAGTGTACTGCATATGCGTTGTCATAGAAAATCTTGAAATCTTTCGCAGCTGTTTCCATGCTTGCTAAACGTTCGATTGTTTCTTTTGAATAGATTGCGCCATCTGGGTTTGAATATTTGGGTACACACCAGATTCCTTTGATTGATGCGTCTTCTTTAACTAATTCTTCAACAGCATCCATATCTGGCCCTTCAGGTGTCATGTCCACAGTAATCATTTCAATACCTAATGACTCACAAATTGCAAAGTGACGGTCGTATCCAGGCACTGGGCAAATGAATTTCACAGTATCTTCTTTCATCCATGGACGATCACTGTCGACCATTCCGAAGTACATCGCTTTAAGCATTGTGTCGTACATGAGGTTTAAACTAGAGTTTCCTCCAACATAAATCTCGTTGCTACTCACTCCTAGCATGCTTGCGAACAATTCTTTTGCTTCGTGAATACCGTCTCCAATACCGTAGTTGAACACGTTAGGGTTACGGTCAAATGTGTCTGCATCGATATTAGTTAAGAGGTCTCTTGAAAGCCTGATCTGCTCGAAGCTTGGTTTACCTCTAGTCATATCCACATTAAGGTCTAATTTCTTTAAATCTTTGAGTTTACTATTTGTGACTTCTAGTAAACTTTTTAACTCGTCTAAGTTAAGCGTAGCCACCATACTACCCCTTTTCTTTTATATATACATACACTTGTCAGTATATAACTATCTAATAGCGTTTTCAATTGACTAAGTTAATTATTTTAGATAAAAAAACGGCAAACGTTTGTCTGCCGTTAAAATTATTTATACGTTAAATCTAAAGTGAACCACGTCTCCGTCTTTCATGATATATTCTTTACCTTCTAGGCGTGCTTTTCCAGCTTCTTTAACAGCCGCTTCACTACCTAATTCAACAAGGTCATCGTAACTCATCACTTCTGCACGGATGAATCCTTTTTGGAAGTCTGTATGGATGATACCTGCACATTCTGGTGCAGTCATGCCTTTCTTGAATGTCCATGCACGTACTTCTTGTACACCTGCAGTGAAGTAAGTAGCAAGTCCAAGTAAATCATATGCACTTCTGATCAGTTTATCGAGCCCTGATTCTTCTAAGCCGAGTGCTTCTAAGAATTCTTGTTTGTCTTCATCATCTAAAACTGCCATTTCTTCTTCAACACGTGCTGAAATCACAACCACTTCTGCATTTTCATTTCGTGCGTATTCTTTAATGCGCGTTAAGTGTTCATTATTATCAAGGTCCATGAGTTCATCTTCTGCAACGTTTGCTACGTATAGAATTGGTTTTTGAGTTAAGAAATTTAAGTGTTTAACGAGTGCTTTTTCTTCTGGAGTCATTTCGAGTGAACGCACGGGTTGGTTGTTTTCTAATGTTTCTTTCACTTTAGTTAAAATCGCTGCTTCAGCCATCGCATCTGCATCTTTTTGGCGCGCCATTTTTTCTAGACGTGGCAGACGACGTTCGATAGATTCTAAGTCTGCGAAGATTAATTCCATATTGATGACTTCAATGTCGTCGAGTGGATCAATTTTCCCAGAAACGTGTGTAATATTGTCGTCATCAAATGCACGAACCACCTGACAAATTGCATCTACTTCGCGGATATGAGAAAGGAATTTGTTCCCTAAACCTTCTCCTTGAGATGCACCTTTCACGATTCCTGCGATATCAGTGAACTCGAATGCTGTTGGGACCGTTTTTTTCGGAACAACGATTTCCGTAAGTTTATCGAGTCTTTCGTCTGGTACTTCTACAATACCAACGTTTGGGTCAATTGTTGCGAATGGGTAGTTTGCTGCAAGTGCCCCTGCTTTTGTGATTGCGTTGAATAATGTTGATTTACCAACGTTTGGTAATCCAACGATTCCAGCTGTTAATGCCATTTGTTTTATCTCCTTAAGTGAAAATTATTGTTTAATAATACGTTTCAGTCGTTTTTTAAAGTCTCTTCTTGGAAGCATGATAATACGTTCGCAATTCAGGCATTTAATTTTAATGTCCGCACCAAGTCTTACGACTTCAAATTCATTTGTACCACATGGGTGTGGTTTTTTCATCTCTACAATACTACCAAGATCAAATTCGTGTTCCATATTTATGACCCCTTCATGCTTGTATCTTTACCAAAATCCATCACTGGTACAGCAAGTTCTATTTCGTGTGCATTGAGGTAATCTTTAATTTTACCGCGATATTTACGAAGTACACCAAATTGCTCCATCGGCTCTGTTATAAATTGAATACGTAGCATTGCTTGCCCTTGTTGGAAGTCTTGAATTCCGAGCACAGCTGGCTGTGCCACAAGACTTGGATCATTTGACCACTCAATATCAAAGTATTTCGTAAGTAGACGCTCAACTTCAGCTGTGTCTGTTTCTAGCGATAAGTTAAGGTCAAGGAATGCGATGGAATTCTCTACAGAAAAGTTAACCACTTCGTTAATTGTTCCGTTCGGTATCATGTAAACTTCACCATTATACCCTTTTATCTTTGAGGAGCGTAACCCTAAGTGAATGACTTCTCCTTCCGCAACAGTTGTACCTGTTGTATTCGCACGGATGAAATCACCTGTATCAAATTGGTTTTCTAAGATAATAAAGAATCCAGTGATCATGTCTTTTACTAAACTCTGTGCACCAAAACCAATGGCTAGGCCGACAATCCCAGCACCGGCAAGTAGCGTACCTACCGGAATGTTGAACGTTTCTAGTATCGTTACAACAACGACGAACCATACAACAATCGTTGTCATGTTTTGCAATACGTTAATCAGAGTTTTATTGCGTTTTGCACTGCCTTTAATTTTAAGCTTCGAACGGGCCTTCATTGTGAAGAAGTTTTGAATCAGTGTTTTAACAACTTTCATCACAATCAGTCCGATGATGATAAAACCAATCGACCAGACGACACGTACTAAGATGTTGATCCAAATGTCGGGATTTGTTAATTTGTCGTAGATTGTAGTCAGAAATCTCGTATCCATTGGCTTTTCTATTGCTGATACGATTAATGTGTTTAAAAACTCAAAATTCAATACTATTCTCCTCCGTTCAGTATGTAGTTTACAATTCTTTCAAACTCTTTTTGGTCTGTAAAATCAATTTCTATATATCCGCGATTTTTCACGCGCTTAATTTCTACTTTTGTGCCGAGTGTTTCTTTTAGTTTTTGTTCCGTCGTTTCCACGATTTTCGGTTTTTTTAAATCATTTTTTCCACGCTTTAAGCCCCGCTCTGTCTTAAACCCTTGTACGTAGCGTTCAAGCTTTCTCACGTTCCACTTCTCATCTCGACACTTTATAGCCACGTGTTCTATTGTCAGTGGATCTTTTAAGCTGAGAAGCGTACGGCCATGTGCACTTGTCAGCTCGTTGTTTTTTATCATCCGAACAACACGGTTGGGTAAATTCAGGAGTCGAATTGTATTTGCGATATAACTTCTCGATTTACCTAGATTTTTTGCGACTTGTTCTTGATTTAGATTCAGTGCTTCCATGTAGTTCTTATAGCTCATTGCTTCTTCAAATGAATCCAAATCTTCACGTTGCAAGTTTTCCAATATCGAATGCGTCATCATCTCTTCGTCTGTAAGATCTAAGATTACCGCTTGTATGGTCTCTTTCTTTAGAGACTGCATTGCACGAAAGCGACGTTCTCCTGCAATAAGCGTATATCCTTTTATAGATTTTCTTACAGAGATGGGTTGGAGTAATCCGTTTCGCTCAATCGACGCTGCGAGTTCTTTCTGTGATGATTCCTTAAAAGTAAGGCGAGGCTGATATGGGTTGGGTTTAATATCGCTGATTTTAATTTCTTTCAGTTGTCCCTTATCCATAGCACACCTCTTATTTATATATTCGTATCACGACTTCGTGATACAGAGACTCTTCTGTCTTATCATAGTCTACTTTAAATCCACGTGCTTTTAACTTTTCAATGTCATTAAGAAGATCATTCATGACGAAACTGACATCATCATTGAAGTTAATTTGCTCGTTCTTTTTCTCTATTCGATTTTTTACTGCAAGCTCTGTGTCTTTAACATTCAGTTCATCACGCTTCACTTTTTCTAGTATTTCATACTGCATATCGTTATCTAAAGAAAGCATTGTTCTCGCATGTCTTTCTGTTATTTCATTGTTTTGTAACGCTGAAATAACGCTATCTGATAGCTTTAAAAGTCTGAGTTTGTTTGCGATGAATGACTGACTCTTACCTAGAGAAATAGCGAGGTCTTTCTGTGTGATATCTTCCATCGATAACAGTTCTTTATATGCAAGTGCTTCTTCATAAGGTGATAAGTTTTCTCTCTGTATGTTTTCAATGATTGCAATGACAGCAGCTTCTTGATCTGTTAAATATTTGATAATCGATTCTACATTTTCATAGTGTAGAGATTTCATTGCACGAAAACGGCGCTCTCCTGCAATGATCTCATACATGCCCTCTTCTATAGGACGCAGGGTGATTGGTTGAAGTAAACCATGTTTTTTGATTGACTGGGCAAGTTCTTTAATAGATTTATCATTAAATACACGTCTCGGTTGGAAACGGTTCGGAACGATAGATTCTACTGGTACCAGTTCAATTTTATCTTCTTCATGTTTTCCTGTTTTATCAAGAAGATTAAACAGTTTCGAAAATGGCTTCTTCATTTATAACACCCCTAATTGAGTAATGGTTTCTTGCTTGGTGTACCTGGTTTTCTTGGATACTTTCTCGGTGTCTTACTCGTCTTCTTAATTTCTAAGATATAACGATCACTTTCTTCTTCTGGCAATGATAACTCATGGACCGCTTCAAGTTTTCCACCCAGTAATTTCAGTGCAAACTCTGCTTCATCAATCTCTTCCATTGTACGCTTTCCTTTTAGAACGATGAACTTCCCACCTGTTCTAACCAGTGGTAAGCATAGTTCTGCTAAAACGTTTAAACGTGCAACCGCACGCGCCGTTACAACATCAAACATGTGACGTGCTGTGTGTTGACCAAATGTCTCTGCACGATCATGGACAAGTGTGATTTTATCGAGTTCTAAGTTTGCAGTCAATTCATTTAAGAACATGATGCGTTTATTTAATGAATCTACAATCGTCACTTTTAAATCTGGACGAAGAATCTTCATTGGAATCGATGGAAATCCTGCTCCTGCACCTACATCACAGAGGCTCGCACCTTCTTCAATGTCTGCATAAAAAAGTGGTGTAATGGAATCATAGAAGTGCTTTTCATAGACTTCGTTCTCTTCAGTCACTGCTGTCAGGTTGATTTTCTCATTCCACTCAACGAGCATTTTAAAGTACATATCAAACTGTTTCATTTGGATATCTGTTACTTCAATACCTTCTTTTTTTAAGTGTAAAATAAATTCGTCTTTAGTCATATTTATCCCTCTATATTAATAAAAAGGCTTAGTGATAAGCCTTTTTAGTTTTGCACTTTCGCGATTTTTCCTTGTTCAATATATACGAGTAGAATTGAAATATCCGCAGGATTTACACCTGAAATACGAGATGCTTGTGCGAGATCTAATGGACGTACTTCTTTCAGCTTGTCTTTGGCTTCGCTTGCGAGTGAATGCACTGCATCATAATCAATATCTTCAGGAATTTTCTTGTCTTCCATGCGTTTCATTTTTTCAACTTGTTGAAGTGACTTCTTAATGTACCCTTCGTACTTCACTTCGATTTCAACTTGCTCTTGTTCATCAGAAGTAAGAAGTGACTCTTCGCCTAAAATCGTCATGATATCTTGATAAGTCATTTCTGGACGACGGAGTAATTCAATCGCTAGAATACCATCTTTTAGACGTGTACCGCCTTTACTTTCAACAACACTTTGAGTGTGTTCATTCGGTTTGATACGCACATTTCTAAAGCGCTCAAGTTCTTTCTCAATACGTTCTTTTTTAGATAAAAACATGTCATAGCGCTCGTCTGTGACTAGACCATGTTCGTGACCGATTTCTGTAAGTCTCATGTCTGCATTGTCGTGTCTTAAAATCAGACGGTGTTCCGCACGTGATGTTAATAGACGATAGGGTTCATTTGTACCTTTTGTCACTAAGTCATCAATCAGTACACCGATATATGCTTCGGTACGACTTAAGATGAGTTCTTCTTGTCCTAAGATTTTATTCGCAGCGTTGATACCCGCGATAAGTCCTTGTCCTGCAGCTTCTTCATATCCACTTGTACCGTTGATTTGACCTGCCGTATATAAGTTCTCAATTTTTTTCGTTTCAAGCGTTGGCCATAACTGAGTGGGTACTAATGCATCATACTCAATCGCATATCCTGTACGCATCATACGTGCGTTCTCAAGACCAGGGATTGTTTTCAGCATTTCTCTTTGCACCGCTTCAGGCATGCTTGTTGAAAGACCTTGAACATAAACTTCTTTCGTATGTCTGCCTTCTGGCTCTAAAAAGATTTGGTGACGTGGTTTGTCATTAAATCGAACAATCTTATCTTCAATTGATGGGCAATAACGCGGACCTGTTCCTTCGATTAAACCAGAATACATCGCAGATAGGTGTAAATTATCGTTGATGATTTTGTGTGTAAATTCATTTGTATGTGTTAACCAACAAGGAAGTTGATCCATGATGAATTCAGTTGTCTCATAACTGAATGCACGTGGCACGTCGTCTCCTGGCTGGATTTCTGTTTTATCATAATCAATTGAATCAGCATTCACACGTGGTGGAGTACCTGTTTTGAATCTCACGATTTCAAAACCTAAATCTTTCAACTGATCTGCAAGTTTGATTGAAGGCATTTGATGGTTTGGACCACTTGAATATTTAAGGTCACCCAAGATAATTTCACCACGTAAGAACGTTCCAGTTGTAATGATGACAGATTTCGCATCATATACTGTTCCAACGTTCGTTCTCACACCCACGATCTTTTTATCTTCAATTAAAATCTCATCTACCATGCCTTGCATGACATCTAAATTTTCAGTGTCTTCAAGGACTTGTTTCATTTCTTGCTGATAAAGAACCTTGTCTGCTTGTGCGCGTAGTGCACGAACGGCAGGTCCTTTACCTGTATTTAACATGCGCATTTGTATGTGCGTCTTGTCAATGACTTTAGCCATTTGACCGCCTAGAGCATCTACTTCTCTTACGACGATTCCTTTAGCCGGTCCACCAACAGACGGATTACATGGCATGAATGCGATGCTGTCTAAGTTAATCGTTAACATCAGAGTCGTAAGACCTTTACGTGCAGCAGCAAGGCCAGCTTCGACCCCCGCATGTCCTGCACCAATGACGATTACATCATATTTACTATGCTCTACCATACAATTTCCTCCTATTATTTTCCTAAACAGAATTGGGCAAATAACTGGTCTATGAGTTCTTCTGAAACGTCTTGTCCGATAACCTCACCAAGTAATTGCCACGTTTTAACTAAATCTATTTGAATCATATCCACTGGAATATCAAGTTTCGCTGCTTCAACCGCATCATGAATCGATTGTTTTGCAGATTCGAGTAAGTGGATGTGTCGGTTGTTAGATACATATGTTGAGTCACTCATATTGAGTCCTCCACTGAAGAATAAGTCTCTGATATTTTCTTCTAAATCATCTACGCCTGTTCCTTCAGTAATGGATGTTTGGACAATATTGAATCCATAAGGAATCAACTCATCAACGTTTAGCTTTTGTGTTAAGTCAAGCTTATTCACGATGATGATTACTTTACGTCCTTGTAAGTTCTCTAATATTTCTCTGTCTTCATCTGTTAATTCTTGTGTGTAATCAATAACGTATAGAATGAGTTCTGCGTTACTTAATGCTTCACGCGAACGTTCTACACCGATACGTTCTACAACGTCATCCGTCTCACGAATACCTGCAGTATCAACAAGTTTTAATGGAATTCCGTTGACGTTCACGTATTCTTCCAAGATGTCACGTGTCGTTCCCGCAATGTCTGTCACGATCGCACGGTTATCTTGGATGAGATAATTTAGAAGTGAACTCTTACCGACGTTTGGTTTACCAACGATTACAGTATTGAGCCCCTCACGTAAAATACGACCTTCTTTTGAAGTTTTTAGTAGTGTCGCAATTTTTTCTTCTATCTTCACAGCTTCTTCTAATAAGAATGCTGTTGTCGCTTCTTCAACATCATCGTATTCAGGGTAGTCGATGTTTACTTCTACTTGTGCTAGAATTTCTAAAATTTCTTGTCTAAGTGATTCAATATATGTTTTCAGACGACCTTGCATTTGTTGATTCGCAACTTTTGATGCTTCGTCTGTTTTAGATCTAATAAAGTCCATGATACCTTCAGCTTGTGATAAGTCGATACGTCCATTTAAGAAAGCACGTTTCGTAAACTCACCTGGTTCAGCCATTTCAGCACCATGTTTTAATGTTAATCGTAGAATATGGTTAATTGTATGCACACCACCGTGACAGTTAATTTCCACGATATCTTCTCGCGTATATGTGCGTGGTGCACGCATAACGGCTACCATTACCTCTTCTACTGTTTCATTCGTTTCTGGATCGACGATATGACCGTAATTAATCGTATGTGAATCCACGTCTTTAAGCTTATTTTTACCTCTATAGAGCTTATCTGCAATTTCCACAGCGTCGATACCTGATAGTCGAACAATCGCGATGGCACCTTCGCCGATAGGAGTTGAAATGCTCGATATCGTTTCTAACTGCATACAAATGTCTCCTTTATTTCTTTTGTATTACCAAGTAACGGTTTGGCTCTTCACCTTCTGAGTGTGTTTTAATATTTGTAACGTTACTTAGAGCGTTATGAATGACTTTTCTTTCGTTCGCTGGCATTGGTTCTAAGTGTACTGGAAGTCCAGTTTGTAATGCTTTCTTAGTCATGTTTAATGCAAGTGTTTCTAAAACCTCTTCACGTTTCATTCTATAATTTTCTGTGTCGATAATAACACGTCCATAGCTAGTATAAATTCTATTGAAATAGCTCTGTGCGATTTCTTGGATTGCATTTAAAGTCGCGCCACGTTTACCGATAATTTTTGACGCATAATCACTTTCTATCTCAATATTGATTTCCTTATCTTCTATTGTATAAGTGACATCATTCTTGATACCCATTTCTGTAATTACTGAATGAACATAACTCATTGTACTTTCTGCAGCATCTAGAAATGTGAATTTTGGCTCTTCTGTAATTACTGGAGCTTCTTCGATTTCTTCTTCAGCTACTTCTTCGTCTTCAACTAAAGTATTGTCTTCAATAATTTCGTTTGGTACATCAATGACTTCTTTTGTAACAGCATCTACTTCGTCACGCGCTTCTTCTTCCGTAAAATCTTCTTCTGTTACGTTTGTTTCTGCTACTGTATTGTTCTCAGTAATGTTTGCTTCTTTTTCAAGCCTTGTATGTCTAAATTTCAGTGCATCTAAACTTTCATACATCTTAAGTTCAGGGTTTATAACAGTGAGTTTTACCTCAGCATCTTTTTTACCTAATCCAAATATACCGCGCTTCCCCGCTTCAATGACGTCGATCTTAATATCATCTTCTGTAACGTTTAAGTCTTTAAGTCCCACTTCTATCGCCTCATCAACAGTTTCTGCTTGATACACTTTGTACATTTAGTTGCCTCCATTATTTATGCATTTTGCAATTTTTAAGACATGTAATAATGATTTTTCAATTTCTTTGTACTCCATATTTGGAACAGGCTGCCTCGCAATCACTACGTACTCGGTACTCTTAAGTTCATCTATGTGTGTTTGAAAGAAATTTCGGATGCGTCTTTTTATTTTATTTCTTGTCACTGCATTACCAAGTTTTTTGGATACGCTGATTCCGAGCCTAAAATGTGATACTTCCTTATTATCTTTAACGTATACGACAAATTGACGGTTCGCAAAAGAACGTCCTTTTTTAAAGACAAATTGAAAATCTCTTTGCTTTTTAATCCTATACTGCTTCTTCATCAAAATACGCTACTCTCATTATATGATTACTATATTATACAAAATCTTACTCTTTAATAACACTCATCAGAATTGGCATAAAAAAAGATCACCTAGTGATAGATGATCTTTTACTATGCTGAAAGCACTTTTCTTCCTTTTCTTCTACGACGAGCAAGAACTTTACGGCCATTCTTTGTAGCCATTCTTGCGCGGAATCCGTGTACTTTAGAACGTTTACGTTTATTTGGTTGATACGTACGTTTTACCATCTCTACACCTCCAAATTAATAATTCCACTTATATGTGTATCTAGTCTTTATTTTAGCAACTATTTAATAGTAACAGAAACTATCACTTAGTTCAAGACAAAATTTCGATTAAAAATGAGTGATATCAAGAGTTATCCACACATCTTGTGTAAGATTATATCACATAATAATGTTATCCACAGGTAATTTTAGTATTTTTCCACAAGATAACAGCACGTTTATAAGTGCCTGTGGATAAGTTGTTGATCTGTGGATTGATTTTAAAATTTATTGATATATCCACAGATTTCCGTTATAATTTTTATGAAATAGCTGTGGGTAACTTTTGTTTTCATCTGACTTATCCACAGTTTGTGCACAACTTGTGGATAACTTTTATACACCCGTGAATTATAGTTATCCACACCATGTGAAAATGTTAAAAGTGAGGAAAAATTTTATGAATGGACTCGATCAGATTTGGCAGAAGGCCTTAGAATCTATTAAAGAGAAATTAGCTGGCCCAAGTTTTGAGACGTGGTTTATGGATGTCACTCTTATTGAACTCACTAAAGAAGAAGCGATCATTGAAACGCATAACTCGTTCAATAGAGATTGGCTTGAAACACACTATACTGATGTTGTTCAAGATGCGCTTTTTAATTCTGTTGGTGAAAGACCAAATGTCACTTTTATTATTAAAGGAGACGAAGTGAGTAATGAAGCACCAGTTAAAGATGAAGAAAAAGTCGACACATCATTTGGACCAAACTTCCAAATCAATGATCAGAATACATTTGAGACGTTTGTCATTGGTAGTGGAAACCGATTTGCGCATGCAGCAAGCTTAGCAGTAGCTGAAGCACCTGCTAAAGCATATAACCCGCTATTCATTTATGGAGGCGTTGGTTTAGGAAAGACACATCTCATGCATGCGATAGGAAATTATGTCACAGAAACGAGAC
Source organism: Phocicoccus schoeneichii (assembly GCF_014635565.1). Taxonomy (GTDB): domain Bacteria; phylum Bacillota; class Bacilli; order Staphylococcales; family Salinicoccaceae; genus Phocicoccus; species Phocicoccus schoeneichii. Next base: position 169,612 of record NZ_BMDB01000002.1, on the reverse strand, counting down.
CAGGGGCAAAAGTCGCTTACCTTTCAAGTGAAAAGTTTACGAATGACTTCATCAACTCGATTCGTGATAATAAGCCTGAAGCATTCAGAAACAAGTATCGTAATGTAGACGTACTATTAATTGATGACATTCAGTTCTTAGCAGGGAAAGAATCAACTCAGGAAGAGTTCTTCCATACGTTTAACGCGCTTCATGATCATGATAAACAGATTGTGATCACAAGTGACCGTACGCCAAATGAGATTCCAACCCTAGAAGACCGTCTGCGTTCACGTTTTGGATGGGGACTCATCACAGATATCACACCACCTGATTTAGAAACAAGAATTGCAATTCTACGCAAAAAATGTGAAGAGGAAAATGTAGAGATTCCAAATGAAGCAATGCTTTATATTGCGAATCATATCGATACCAATATTCGTGAACTTGAGGGTGCATTAACACGTGTTGCAGCATACTCCAAATTAACAAACCAGGTGATGACACCAGAGCTTGTAGCACTCGCACTGAAGGATATTGTTTCACAACCGAAGTCAAAAAAAATTACAATACCAGATATCCAGAAAGCTGTTGCAGAATATTACGGCATTCAAATTGAAGACTTTGCATCGAAAAAACGTACCCGCTCGATTGCGTTCCCACGTCATGTTGCAATGTATTTATCTAGAGAGCTTACGGATAATTCATTACCGAAAATTGGAGAAATTTTTGGAGGCAGAGATCACACAACAGTGATTCATGCGCATGAAAAAATTGCGAAACTCAGAGAAAATGATGAATCATTTCTTTCAGAGCTCGCACAGATAGAATCTAAGCTGAATTAAAACATGTGAGTAATGTGGATAAGTGTTACACTATTACCAACAGGTTATCCACATGTGAATAACTTACGTAAATATACAGTTTTTGGAGTTATCCACATATTCACAGGACCTACTAATGCTTTTAATATCTTTATATAAATAATTAATAATAAATAAGGAGATTACAAATGAAAATTCGTATTAAACGCACATATTTTATTGAGCAATTAAACGACGTTTTAAAAGCCATCTCACCAAGAACAGCATTACCAATTTTAAATGGTATTAAACTTGAAGCTACTGAAGACAACTTAATACTTACTGGTAGTGATTCTGAAATTTCAATTGAAATCACAATTCCTACTGAAGTGAATAATGAAACAGTATTAGAAATCGAATCTCCAGGATCTGTCGTTTTATCTGCACGATTCTTTACAGATGTTATTAAAAAATTATCTGGTGACTTTGTAGAATTAGATACAAATGCACAGTACTTAACACATATCCGTGCGGGTAAATCGAATTTCAACTTAAGTGGTAATGATCCAAATCAGTACCCATTACTTCCTGAAGTGAACAATGAATCGAGCATTATTGTTTCATCTTCTGTACTTAAAACTATTATTAACGAAACAAACTTTGCGGTATCTCCTTCAGAAACTCGCCCAGTGTTAACAGGTGTTAACTGGCAGTTCTTAGATGATGAAATTAAATTCACTGCAACGGATTCACATAGACTGGCATTAAGAAAATTAACAGACAAACCTAATTCTGTAGAAATCAACAATGCAATCATTCCAGGTAAGGCACTTGGAGAATTAAACAAGATTATCGATGATAAAGAAGATGACGTAGAAGTGAACTTCTCTCAAAACCAAGTATTATTCAAATATGGAAATATGAGATTCATCTCTCGTTTACTTGAAGGGAATTATCCAGACACGTCACGTCTCTTCCCCGAAAACTATGAGACTAAATTAACTGTGAATAACAGTGAATTCTTACAAGCGATTGACCGTGTATCATTACTTGCTCGTGAGGGCGGGAATAACGCAATCAAGATGACAATAGAAAATGGTAAGGTAGAACTTTCTTCTAACTCACCAGAAATTGGTAACGTTGAAGAAGACGTTAATATTGAGGGACTTGAAGGGGAATCATTACAGATTTCATTCAACTCTAAATATATGATGGATGCGCTGCGTGCAGTTCCAGACGAAGAAGTTGCGATCGAATTCTTCGGAACAATGAAGCCATTCACGATTCAATCGAGCAATTCTTACGACGTTATTCAGTTAATTTTACCTATTAGAACTTATTAATAAAAAAAGAATTTGAAGTAGTAGTACCGCTTAAAATTAAAAATAAGGCGGTTCTGCTACTTTTTTTATTTTTATGTAGGTTTTATCATAAAACGTTATAAATGGCTTATATTGGCTCTAAATAAGTGAGAAGATGAAAAACTCTTTGATTTATAGTACAATAATAGAGTGTATGTGAGGAGGAAAGCCCATGGAAATCATTCAATTAGAAGATCAAATTACATTAGGTCAGTTTTTAAAACACCAAGCAATCATTGGTTCTGGCGGAGAAGCAAAATGGTTCTTACGAGAAAATGATGTATTTTTAAATGGTGAAAGAGAAGATCGTCGTGGAAAGAAATTACATCATGACGATGTTTTAGACCTTGGAGAATTTGGTCAATTTAGAATTGAGTACAAAAGTGAATGAGACTAAAAGAGATTGAGCTTAACGGTTTTAGAAACTATGAGTCTTTATCTCTGACATTTCATGACAAATTGAATGTCTTCATTGGTCAGAATGCGCAAGGTAAAACGAATTTACTAGAGGCAATCTATTTTTTATCTCTAACAAAAAGTCACCGTACACCGCGTGACAAAGAGATGATTAAGTTCGACAAAGAAGAGGCATACGTTTCTGGTCGAGTGGAGAATCTCCGTAGTACTATTCCTTTATCTTTAGCAATTACAAAAAAAGGAAAGCGTGCAAAGGTGAATCATTTAGAGATGTCAAAGCTCTCGGAGTACATCGGTCATTTAAACTGTGTGCTCTTTGCTCCAGAAGATTTAGAAATCGTTAAAGGCGCACCGCAAGTCAGACGTTCGTTTATTGATATTGAATGTGGTCAGATTTCAAAAGTGTACCTCGCTCACTTAAGTAACTACAAACGGCTCTTACAACAAAAAAATCAGTATTTAAAAGAGAGACATGTGGATAGTGTCATGATCAGCGTGTTGAATGAACAGCTCGCAGTTGAAGCAGCGGCAGTCATTTTAAAGCGCGAAGCGTTCATTAAAACGCTCAGCAAATATGCGAAAAGAATTCACAGTGATATATCTAATGGTATTGAGACGCTCACGGTGAATTATCATCCGAATATTAAGTATGACGATGATAATAAAGATACGTTGAGCGCTTTTATATTAGAGGAGTATGAGAATGTAATTGATAAAGAAATTGAACGCAGGCAGACACTGATTGGACCGCATCGTGATGACATCAAGTTTTTAATCAACGGATTTGATGTGCAGACATACGGATCACAAGGTCAGCAGCGTTCGACGGCACTCTCATTGAAACTCGCGGAACTCGACGTCATTAAAGAAGAAATTGGCGAATATCCAATTTTACTTTTAGATGATGTACTCAGTGAACTCGATGAGTCGAGACAAGCACATCTACTGACGTCAATCAGAGATAGAGTGCAGACGTTTGTTACAACAACAAGTATTAGTGACATTAACCATCGAATTATGGATGATATGAAACTTTACACTGTAAATAGTGGCACAGTTAAAAATTAGGAAGGTGAACAACTTGGCAGAACAAAATATTGAACATTATGATGCGAATCAGATACAAGTTTTAGAAGGGCTTGAAGCGGTTCGTAAGCGTCCAGGGATGTACATTGGATCCACCTCTTCACGCGGACTGCACCATCTCGTTTGGGAGATTGTAGATAACTCTATTGATGAGGCGTTAGCGGGATTTGCATCACAGATTGATGTAGTCATAGAGAAAGATAACTGGATTAGAGTCACAGATAACGGACGTGGAATTCCTGTAGGTATCCAAGAATCTATGGGACGTCCTGCGGTAGAAGTTATTTTAACTGTGCTTCATGCAGGGGGTAAATTCGGCGGTGGCGGTTATAAAGTGTCTGGTGGATTACACGGTGTTGGTTCATCAGTAGTAAACGCACTATCTGAAACATTAGAAGTATATGTTCATCTTGACGGTGAAATTCATTTCCAAAAATATTCACGTGGTGTGCCACAAGCAGACCTTAAAGTCATTGGTGAAACAGATAAAACAGGGACATCGATCCGCTTTAAAGCAGACCCTGAAATATTCACTGAAACAACTGTGTACGAAAGAGAAATTTTAGAAAAGCGTATCAAAGAGCTTGCTTTCTTAAATAAAGGGCTCTTCATTCGCTTAACAGATGAGCGCGAAGAAGAACCTGTCACAGCTGAATATCATTTCGAAGGTGGTATTAAATCTTACGTAGAAGAATTAAACCGTAAGAAAGAAGTACTTCATGATGAAGTGATTTATTTAGATAGTGAACGCGACGAAATTGAAGTAGAAATCGCGATGCAGTACAACGCAGGATTCAACACGATTCTGTTAACGTATGCGAACAATATTCATACGTATGAGGGTGGGACTCACGAAGAAGGATTCCGCCGTGCACTGACACGTGTAATCAACAACTATGCATTTAATCAAAAAATCTTAAAAAGTACAGATGATCGTTTATCAGGCGATGATGTGCGTGAAGGTATAACAGCAGTCGTTTCAATCAAACATACGGATCCACAGTTTGAAGGTCAAACGAAAACGAAACTTGGTAACTCAGAAGCACGTACAATCACTGACCAACTATTCTCTGAAGGATTCGAACGTTTCTTAATGGAGAACCCACAAACTGCACGTACGATTGTCGAAAAAGGAATCACAGCTCAACGTGCGCGTGTTGCCGCACGTAAAGCACGTGAAATGACACGTAGAAAGTCAGCCCTCGAAGTATCAAGCTTACCAGGTAAACTTGCGGACTGTTCTTCTAAAGATCCAAGTAAATCTGAGTTATTTATCGTAGAGGGAGACTCTGCGGGTGGTTCAGCAAAATCTGGTCGTGACTCGATGCACCAAGCGATTTTACCGCTTCGTGGTAAGATTCTAAACGTTGAAAAAGCACGCTTAGACAGAATTTTAACGAACAATGAGATTCGTAGTATGATCACAGCGCTTGGCACAGGTATCGGCGAAGAATTCAACTTGGAGAAAGCACGTTATCACAAAGTTGTCATCATGACCGATGCTGACGTAGACGGGGCACATATCAGAACTCTGTTGCTCACGTTCTTTTATCGTTTTATGCGTCCACTGGTTGAAGCGGGATATATTTATATTGCGCAGCCACCACTTTACAAAGTAGAACAAGGACGTAAGAAACACTATGTGTACGATGATGAGGCGTTAGAAGAGTTACGTGCAACATTACCGGAAACGCCTAAACCGAGTATTTCTAGATATAAAGGTCTTGGTGAGATGAACGCAGACCAACTATGGGAAACGACGATGGACCCAGATAACCGTACGCTCTTACAAGTAGAGTTAACGGATGCGGTTGAAGCAGATGAAGTGTTTGAAATGCTCATGGGTGACGTTGTAGAAACGAGACGCGAATTCATTGAAGAAAATGCAAGATACGTAGAAAACTTGGATGTATAGGAGGAAACATGAATGTCTGAAAGACTTGGAACTGAACAAATAAATATTAGTAAGACGATGAAATCATCTTTCCTTAGCTATGCGATGAGTGTCATCGTTTCTCGTGCATTACCAGATGTACGTGACGGATTAAAACCTGTTCACCGTCGTATATTATACGGAATGTATGACAATGGAATGACAAATGATAAGCCATTTAAAAAATCGGCGCGTATCGTTGGGGACGTAATGGGTAAATTCCACCCACACGGTGACTCATCTATTTATGATGCGATGGTTAGACTCGCACAAGACTTCTCGACGCGCTACCCGCTCGTTCACGGACAAGGGAACTTCGGTTCGATGGATGGAGACGGCGCAGCAGCGATGCGTTATACAGAAGCGAAGATGTCAAAAATCGCAATGGAACTCATGAGAGATATCAATAAAGATACGATTGATTTCATGCCAAACTATGATGAAAACGAACGTGAGCCGGTCGTGTTACCTGCTCACTTCCCTAACCTACTCGTAAACGGTACTTCAGGTATAGCGGTTGGTATGGCAACAAACATTCCACCACACAACTTAGTCGAAGCAATCGACGGTGTACTTGAAGTGTCTAGGAACCCAGATGTATCTATTATGGATCTTATGAATATCATTCAAGGACCGGACTTCCCAACAGCAGGTTACATCATGGGTAAATCTGGCATTCGTAAAGCATATGAAACAGGTCGCGGTTCAATTATTATGCGTGCGAAATGTGAAATTGAGGAAATGAAAAACGGTCGTGAACGCATCGTAGTTTCTGAAATTCCTTATCAGCTGAACAAAGCACGTCTTGTTGAAAAAATCGCAGAGCTAGCGAGAGATAAAAAGATTGAAGGGATTACGGACTTACGTGACGAAACGTCACTTAAAGAAGGCGTAAAAATCATTATCGAAATCAGAAGAGATCAGAATGCGAATGTTGTATTAAATAACCTTTACAAACAGACACCGCTACAAATGACATTTGGTGTAAACATGTTGGCACTCGTTAACGGAGAGCCACAGGTTCTTAATCTTAAACAAATGCTCGTGCATTATTTAGACCACCAAAAAGAAGTGGTGACGAGACGTACGCGTTTTGATTTAAAACGTGCACAAGATCGCGCACACATCTTAGAAGGTTTAATGATTGCGCTGGATAATATAGATGCAATTATCGCGCTTATTCGTGCGTCACAGACGGACGAGGAAGCAAAGAATGGATTGATGGAGAAGTTCAGTCTTTCTGAGAAGCAATCTCAAGCGATTCTCGATATGAGACTCCGTCGTTTAACAGGACTTGAACGTGACAAAATTCAAGCAGAGTATGACGAACTCATGAATAGAATTAAAGAGCTTCAAGAAATTTTAGATTCTGAAGATAAACTTCTAGATCTCATTCGTGAGGAACTCATCGAGATTCGAGACAAGTACGGTGACGAAAGACGTACAGAAATTTTAGCTGGTGTGATTCATGACATTGAGGACGAGGATTTAATCCCAGAAGAGCAAATCGTTGTGACATTGTCTCATGGTAACTACATCAAGCGATTACCTTCAGATACGTATCGCGCACAACGCCGTGGAGGTCGTGGTATTCAAGGTATGAACACGCAAGAAGACGACTTTGTGTCACAAATCGTGACGATGTCGACGCACGATTATTTGCTATTCTTTACTAATAAAGGTCGTGTATTCAGATTAAAAGGATACGAGGTGCCTGAATTATCTCGTCAGTCTAAAGGAATTCCAGTCATCAATATGATTGAAATCGACAAGGACGAAATGATTACCACAATGTTATCTGTTAAAGATAAGAAAGACGAAATAGACGGGCATTATCTCCTCTTTGCGACGAAGAACGGTATTGTGAAACGGACGTCACTTACTGAATTTGATCGTATTAACAAAAATGGTAAAATCGCGATTACGTTTAAAGATGAAGATGAACTTCTAGCTGTAAGATTAACAGACGGCAGCAGAGAAGTTGTGATTGGATCTAAAGACGGTTCACTGATTCGCTTTGATGAAACAGAAGTACGTTCAATGGGACGTACTGCAGCCGGAGTGAAAGGAATTAAGTTACGTGAAGGCGACGAAGTTGTTGGGCTTGACGTTCTATCTGAAGGGCAAAATATCCTTGTAGTTACTGACAAAGGATATGGTAAACAAACAACTGAAGCGGATTATAGACCGACACGCCGTGGTGGATTAGGTGTGAAAACAATCAACTTGAACGAGCGAAACGGACGACTCGAAGCAATCGCAGCAGTCAATGGTGACGAAGACATTATGGTTGTGACAGACGGAGGCGTCATTATCCGATTTGCAATTGAAGACGTATCGACATTAGGACGCGCAACACAAGGTGTAAGACTTATGCGTCTAGACGACGATCATGGCGTCGCAACAGTTGCGGTAGTTAAAAATGTAGATGCAGAAATCGACGAAGCAGAAGACGAATTAGAAGAACTCGCAGAAGAAACATTAAAAGATGAAGACACGCTCAATAATGAAGAGGAAGAGTAAAATTTAAATAGAGAAACGCCACACAGTTGAAAGACTGTGTGGCTTTTTTGTTGATGAGAATTATGTTTGTTCGGAATGTTGCAGTACATTGTGTTTGATGCAGATTAGCGCGAGGATACTCCTCACATCGTTGCGCTAATTGGAGTTTGGCTGACGGTAGCGCAAAGATACTCTCTACATCGTTGCGCTAATTGGAGTTTGGCTGACGGTAGCGCGAAGATACTCTCTACATCGTTGCGCTAATTGGAGTTTGTTTGAGGGTAGCGCGAGGATACTCCTCACATCGTTGCGCTAATTGGAGTTTGTTTGACGGTAGCGCGAAGATACTCTCTACATCGTTGCGCTAATTGGAGTTTGTTTGACGGTAGCGCGAAGATACTCTCTACATCGTTGCGCTAATTGGAGTTTGGCTGACGGTAGCGCGAGGATACTCCTCACATCGTTGCGCTAATTGGAGTTTGGCTGACGGTAGCGCGAGGATACTCCTCACATCGTTGCGCTAATTGGAGTTTGTTTGACGGTAGCGCGAAGATACTCTCTACATCGTTGCTCTAATTGGAGTTTGGCTGACGGTAGCGCGAAGATACTCTCTACATCGTTGCGCTAATTGGAGTTTGTTTGACGGTAGCGCGAAGATACTCCTCACATCGTTGCGCTAATCCCAGCCTACTTAGCATTAGTGCAACAATCCTCCAGTCACCCTATAGCTAATCACTTATTTTCGTATATTTTCTTAAGTAGACTGTTTTTATCTGCATATATTTGTGAATGGCGGTCAATCCTGCCACAAAACGAATATTTTTAATGATTAACGGTAGGAGACTGTTTTTATCTATTAAAAAATAATGAATATAAACTTTCACAACGATCTTTCAGTTCTAATCCTACAAAATCCAACTTAATCCCCCCACCTCCAGCCAGCTTGTTTTTATCTTTAAATAATTGCGTCAGCTAAATGAAAACGCTATACTTAAATTAGTTAATAGACATTAGTTGAGGGTTAAAATGAATAAAAATCTTAGATTCGGTAAGTTTGCGAGCCTTGTTGCACTCACAGATGAAGACACGGCACGTCGCTTGATGCCGGAATTCAAAAGTTTTCGCGTCATCACTGGTAAAGTGGGCACGATGGATTTAAAAAAGGTGATTGCATCTGTGGAAACTGCGGCAAAGCGTGAGGGTATCATCAACGATGAGGTGTATAGAGAAACACATGCACTCTACCATGCGATTGTGGAAGCGATTCAAGGTGTGACGCGTGGTGATCTCGCAGTTGGCGATATTATGCGTACAGTTGGTCTTGAGTTTTCTATCATCCGCGGTAAACCTTATGTCGAAGACGGCGAAGGTGAATGGATTGCGGTGTGCTTCTACGGGACAATTGGTGCGCCGATTCGAGGAAAAGAACACGAGGCGTTAGGTCTCGGAATCAACCACATTTAAATTAAATAAATCATTGTCATAGACATTAGTTATTAGGGACATAAATATCAAAGGGATATTTGTGTCTTTTTTTGTACATAAAAGGAGGAAAACAATGTCAGTTTTAATGTTAGACGGTAACCATTTAACAATCGAGGATATCAAAGATTTCCTGGGAAATTCAGACTCTACAGTCGAAATTACAGAGGAAGCATACCAACGTGTGCGCGCTTCTCGTGCAGTTGTAGAAAGCATCATTAGAAATGAGAAGACAATTTACGGAATCACAACAGGATTTGGTCTCTTCTGTAACGTGCTCATCTCAGAAGAAAAAACAGCACAACTTCAAACGAACTTGATTCGTTCACACGCAGTCGGTGTGGGTCGTCCGTTCCGAGAAGAAGTTGCATTACTCATGATGGTATTCAGATTAAACACAATGTTAAAAGGACATTCTGGTGTACGTGAAGCGCTTGTAAACCAGCTGAAAACATACATCAACAAGCGCATCATTCCAGTTGTACCTGAACAAGGATCGCTCGGAGCTTCTGGTGACCTTGCCCCACTTTCACACATGGCACTCACTTTAATCGGCGAAGGTGAAGTATTTAAAGACGGCGTCGCAGTAGATACTAAAGAGGTTTTAGATGAACTCAACATCTCTCCAATCTCACTTGAAGCCAAAGAAGGACTCGCACTCATCAATGGTACACAACCAATGACTGCTCAAGGTGTAATCAACTACATCGAAGCGGAAAAACTCATGGAAGACAGCCTTTGGATCGCATCACTCACGCACCAAGGTCTGCGTGGAATTACGGATGCATTCGACCATAAAATCCATGAATCACGTGGTTATAAAGAGTCTGTATATGTTGCAGAAAAAATGCTCGACTACCTTGAAGGATCGAAGCTAACTACTCGCCAAGGTGAACTACGTGTTCAAGACGCGTACTCACTCCGCTGTATTCCACAAGTACACGGCGCGAGCTTCCAGACACTTGTTTATGTTAAAGAGAAGTTAGAAATCGAAATGAATGCAGCAAACGACAACCCACTCATCTTCAGCGAGGAAGAAGTGTATTCAGGTGGTAACTTCCACGGTCAGCCAATCGCAATAGCGATGGACCTATTGAAAATCGGTGTCGCAGAAATTGCTAACATTTCAGAACGCCGTATCGAACGATTAGTGAACCCACAATTAAACGAAGATCTACCAGCATTTTTAAGTCCAGAAGACGGATTCCAAAGTGGCGCGATGATTTTACAGTACATGGCAGCAGCACTTGTTTCTGAAAACAAGACACTTGCGCACCCAGCATCTGTAGACTCGATTCCCTCTTCAGCAAATCAAGAAGACCACGTCTCTATGGGAACTATTGGTTCTCGTCATGCACGCGACATCATCGACAATGTGCGCAACGTTCTTGCGACCGAGCTTTTTATCGCAATGAGTGCTGTTGAAATTCGTGGTGTAGATAAACTCTCGCCAAAAACACGTGAGAAATTTGACCAGTATCGTCAAGTCGCAGACTTTTTAGACCAAGACAGACAATTCAGCATTGATATAAAAAATCTATCAACTGCATTAAGAAGCATTTAAGGAGGAAGAAAAATGACAAGAAAAATTATAGCTAAAAAAGGATTAGAATTAGAATGTAAGGGTTGGGAACAAGAAGCGGCACTCCGCATGCTGTACAACAATTTAGACCCAGAGGTTGCAGAGCACCCTGAAGAACTCGTTGTTTACGGCGGTATCGGTAAAGCAGCACGTAACTGGCCAGCGTTCGAAGCAATCGAGAGAACACTCCGCGAATTGGAAGACGATGAAACCATGCTCATCCAATCAGGTAAGCCGGTTGCTGTATTCAAGACTCACGAAGAAGCGCCTCGCGTACTTTTATCTAACTCAGTACTTGTACCTAAGTGGGCAACATGGGATCATTTCCACGAGCTCGATAAAAAAGGCCTCATGATGTACGGTCAAATGACCGCAGGTTCATGGATTTACATCGGTTCACAAGGGATTGTGCAAGGAACATACGAGACGTTCGCAGAACTCGCAGAACAAAACTACGACGGTTCATTAAAAGGGACAATCACGTTAACAGCAGGACTCGGAGGTATGGGTGGCGCGCAACCTCTTGCGGTCACAATGAATGGCGGAGTTGCGCTATGTGTTGAAATCGATGAGACAAGAATTGATAAACGTCTGGAAACGCGTTATTGTGACATTAAGTGCACAGATTTAGACGAAGCTCTAGAAAAAGCACAGGAAGCAAAAGATAAAGGCGAGGCACTGTCGATTGGATTACTCGGTAACGCGGCTGAAGTCCATCACGAAATCTTACGTCGAGGATTCAAAATCGATATCGTCACAGACCAAACGTCAGCGCACGACCCACTGAATGGATATATTCCTGAAGGATACGGTCTAGAGCCAGCAGCAAAACTGCGCAAGGAAGATCCAGATGCGTATGTCAAACTATCTACGGCATCCATGACTAAGCATGTCGATGCGATGCTGAAGTTTAAAGACAAAGGCGCAATCGTATTCGACTACGGGAACAATATTCGTCAAGTCGCGTTTGACAACGGACTTAAGAATGCGTTTGATTTCAAAGGATTCGTACCCGCATACATTCGCCCTCTTTTCTGTGAAGGTAAAGGGCCATTCAGATTTGCGGCACTTTCTGGTGATCCAAAAGACATCGCTGCAGCAGATAAAAAATGCGCGAACTTTTCCCAGACAACGAAAAATTAATTCGCTGGTTAGACATGGCAGAAGAAAAAATCGCATTCCAAGGACTTCCTGCGCGTATCGCATGGCTTGGATACGGTGAACGTGCGAAGATGGGTCTCGCATTAAACGAGATGGTGAGAACGGGAGAAATATCAGCACCAATCGTTATTGGGCGTGACCACTTAGACTCAGGTTCCGTTGCTTCTCCTAACCGTGAAACAGAGTCAATGAAAGACGGTTCAGATGCGGTTGGAGACTGGGCGATTCTAAATGCACTCGTAAACACAGCTGCAGGTGGCTCATGGATTTCAGTGCATCACGGCGGAGGCGTTGGAATGGGATATTCATTACACGCAGGAATGGTTGTTGTAGCAGATGGAACAGACCGTGCTGCACGACGATTAGAACGCGTACTTACAACTGACCCAGGCATGGGTGTCGTACGTCACGTCGATGCTGGATATGATATTGCAATCGATACAGCGAAAAAGAACAACATTAACATACCAATGATGGAGGACTAATTCATGAATGATTTAATCATAAAAAATATCGGCCAACTATTACTACCTAAGAAAATGGATCGTCCATTAAAAGGAAGTGAAATGAACGAGCTCGAAATCATAGAAGGTGGAATGGTTGTCATCAAAGACGGCAAAATTGTCTACCGTGGCAAAGAAACGGACGGATACGAAGCACAAGAAACAATCGATGCTGAAGGCAAAGTCGTTTCCCCTGCTCTCGTCGAAGCACACACGCATACAGTGCACGGTGGTTCACGCGAGCACGAGATGGCGCTGAAAGTTCAAGGTGTCGACTATCTGACAATCCTTGAGCAAGGTGGCGGAATCTTAAGTTCTGTGAAAAGCACACAAGAAGCATCGTTCGACGAACTCTATAAGAAAGCAGAGAAAAACATCATTCGCATGATTCAGCACGGAGTGCTTACAATCGAGACGAAGAGTGGTTATGGGTTAGATAAAGACACGGAAATCAAGCAATTAGAAGTTGCACATAAACTAGAAGAAAACTATCCAGTTCAAATGAAGCATACGTTCCTAGGACCACACGCGATTCCAAAGGGACGTGGATCAGAAGAATTTTTAGATGAAATGATTGAACTATTAGACGATGTGAAAGACCTAGCAGATTTTGCTGATATCTTCACTGAAACAGGAGTCTTCTCTCTTGAAGAGTCACGCAGATACATGAAAGAAGCACGTAAACGTGGATTCAGAGTAAAAATCCATGCAGACGAAATCGATCCACTCGGTGGTTTAGGATTAGCGATTGAGCAAGATGCAATTAGTGCAGACCATCTCGTTGCTGCTGCTGAAGCAGATAAAAAAGCGCTTAAAGAAAGCAACACTGTCGCTGTGCTCTTACCAGGAACAACTTTTTATCTTGGTAAAAATGAATTTGCGGATGCACGTGGTATGATTGAATACGGTGGAGCAGTTGCTCTAGCAACGGATTACAACCCAGGGTCTAACGTTACAGACAATTTACAGCTCATCATGACAATCGCTGCCTTAAAACTTAAGATGACGCCAAATGAAATTTGGAACGCAGTGACGGTCAATGCTGCGAAAGCGATTGACAGTGACCGTGGCACAATGGAAGTTGGAGATGACGCGAACGTTGTATTATGGGATGCACCAAACCACGAGTATATCCTCTATCACTACGGTGTGAACCACGCTGAAAAAGTGATTGCAAATGGTAAACTCGTCTATGCACGTCCTGGTCTTTTAAACTAAACAAGTCACACTTTACTTTAAATTTTTAAATACTTGTAGTATATTAGGTGTAATCAAATATATACTACTTGTGAGATGCAGTAACAATCCCCCTACTTCAAAGAGAGACTATGGTGCTGGAAATAGTCAGTAGAGATTGTGAATTTCTATCTTGATAAAAACCCAGGTAGGCGGTCTTTCCGTTATGAAAATGAGATGCATCACATTTGTGATGTAATTAGGGTGGCAACACGTACAACCACGTCCCTTTTAGGGGGCGTGGTTTTTTTTATTTCATCAAACAAGTAGTCAAACTATTGGAGGTAACAAAAATGTTAGACATTAAACAAATTAGAACAAACACTGATTTTGTCAAAGAGCGTACAGAAAAACGTGGCATGGATCCTGTTGTAATCGATGAAATTCTAGAACTAGATGAAGCACGACGCACACTAATTCAGAAAACTGAAGAGTTAAAAGCAAACAGAAACAAAGTATCTGAACGAATCGCACTGAAGAAACGCAACAAAGAAGATGCAGATGCTGAAATTAAAGAGATGCAAGAAGTTGGTAAGGAAATCGCTGATATCGATGCAAAATTAAAAGAATTAAACGCGGACTTCAACGACAAGATGGCGCGCATTCCGAATCTAATTCACGAAGAAGTACCGGTTGGTGCAGATGACTCTGAGAACGTGGAGATTCGCCGTAAAGGTGAAAAGAAAGAGTTCACTTTCGAGCCAAAGCCCCACTGGGAAATCTTAGAAGACTTAAAGCTTGCCGATTTCGAACGTGCGTCTAAAGTTTCAGGTACACGTTTTGTTTATCTTACAGGAGACGGAGCAAGACTAGAACGTGCATTAATGAACTTCATGTTAGATGTGCACGCGAAAAACGGCTATCGTGAAATGATGACACCACAAATCGTACGCGGCTCAGCAATGTACGGTACAGGTCAGTTACCGAAGTTCGAGGAAGACTTATTCAAGATTCAAGATATGGATATGTACACAATCCCAACTTCAGAAGTCACACTCACGAACTACTATGCAGGCGAAATTATGCCAGCAGAAAAAGTGCCGACACGTTTCACAGCACAAACAGCATGCTTCAGAAGTGAAGCGGGTTCAGCTGGTCGTGACACACGTGGGTTAATCCGCCTACACCAGTTCAACAAAGTAGAAATGGTACGTTTTGAGCGCCCAGAAGATTCATTTGCAGCTCTAGAAGAAATGACTGAGCACGCGGAAAACATTCTAAACTTACTTGAGATTCCACACCGTACAGTGATTCTATGTACTGGAGACATCGGGTTTGGTTCTTCTAAGACATATGACGTGGAAGTTTTCTTACCAGCATATGATGGTTACCGTGAAATTAGCTCAATTTCAAACATGACAGACTTCCAGGCGCGTCGTGCGAACATCCGCTTCAAGAGAGATAAAGATTCAAAAGCCGAATACGTGCACACATTAAACGGGAGTGGTTTAGCAGTCGGTCGTACGATGGCAGCTCTCTTAGAGAATTACCAAAATGAAGACGGCACTGTAACAATTCCAGAAGTCTTAAGACCGTATATGGGTGGTCAAGAACTCATTGAAAAGGTATAATAATAGTACTGAATGCTCCTAATTCTTAGGAGCATATTTTTATAGTTTGAGGAGTGCTTTAATTGAAGTTAAATACCGACATCCAAGTATTATTAGCAGTACTCGTCGGATTTGTATGCTTTTTACTACTTGATTATACAATTATATTAGGGCTCATTGGATTTCCCTTTTTAATATATTTTCTGATGAAGATCAAATCAGAATCCATGATAAGACTATGGATCACAGCACTCATATTAATAGTGATTGCGAGCGTGTTCTTCTCGGTCTTTAGTTTCATGTTACTTATGGTTGCATTCTTTGTTTCCTTATTCTTAGACCGCACGATTCGTGGTGGATACACAGAAGAGAATGCGATTGTTTATGTGGGCTTTATGATTGGGCTCATGACGCTAAGCTTTATCATCATGCTACAAGCAGTTGAAATAGTACCATCATTTGACACGATTGCTAGTAAAGTAATCGATTGGTACGGCAGTCAATTAAACGAAGTTAAAAAAATTCTTGGTGAACAAGTTGTCGATATGAAGGTAATTAGCGCATCGATTACCCAATTTTTTGTGACTTTACCTGCACAAATATTAATTTTTGGATTTTTTATGTCACTTTATACAGTATTAATGGTCCGAGTACTGAACCCAACGGGTAAAGTATGGCAGAATCGACCATTCATGTATTGGGTTGTCCCACGTTTTGTTGCACATCTATACTTCATTGGTCTATTAGTCTCGCTATTCATTACACCGGAAGGTTCAGTGTATAATGTCATTTCAAACGTAATGCTAATATTAGAGTGGGCGTTATTCGTTCATGGTTTGGCCTTTACGTATTACTTTGTTAAGAAGAAAAAGATGCACACAGCAGTGGTTGTGCTATTTGTAATCCTAGCAATTCTACTTAGACCAATCACAATCTTTGTTGGATTTATGGAACTCATTTTAAGACTTCGTTTAAGAATGGAACTAACTAACGGAAGGAAGTGATCGAGATGTTTAAAGTGCTAGATAAGAAGCTAATATTAATACCATTTGCAATTATGTTACTTCATATCGTCATTTTGTGTACGTTTATAATAGTGAATAACTTTAGTTTTGGGATACTGAGCTTTTTTGTAAGTACAATTATTCTAATACTTGTTTATATTTATGCGAATCGTTGGCTCTCTCTAAGCGAAAACAATCTTCAGTCACTTGCTAAAGATATTGCGACAGGTAAACAGTACACTGTTGACGAGTTACCTTTTGGGTTAATTATTCTAAATGATGATGATGAAATTATGTGGATGAACGAATACATGGAACGCGTTGTGCCAGTGGATCTTTATAAAGAGCCAATCAACGTGACGTTCCCAAATTTACTTACAACACTTCGTTCGAATAACTTAACTTCAACAGAAGCTATGTATAATGACAGACATTACCGCGTCTATCATGAAGAAGATATCAAGGCACTTCATTTTGTTGACATCACAAGATTAAAAGAACTTGAGAATAAAATTGAAAATGCACGTCCAGTAATTGGAATTCTTTTCTTAGATAACTATGACGATGTGACGCAAAACATGACAGAAGCACTGAAAAGTGAATTAAACAACATGATCACAACATCTATTAACGAATGGGCAACGGAACATCACATTTATATCCGTCGTTTTTCTAACGATAGATTTATGATTGTTATGAACTCAGAAAGTCTTAAATCTGTTGAGAAAACAAAATTTGGATTACTCGATACTGTGCGTGATAATACTCAAGAAATTGGTGCTCAAATCACCCTATCTATTGGTATTGGTGAAGGATCAGATGATTACATAGAAGTTGGTCATCTCGCACAGTCAGCATTAGACCTATCACTCGGACGTGGTGGTGACCAAGTCGCAATTAAAGCGGTAAACGGTTCAGCACGTTTTTATGGTGGTAAGACAGATCCCATGGAGAAACGTACGCGCGTAAAAGCACGTGTCATGGCACACGCACTGAGAGACATTCTCTTAGAGGGCGACAACGTAATTATTATGGGACATGAGAATCCGGATGTTGACTCAATCGGTGCATCTATTGGGGTTGCGAAAATCGCAAGCTCAAATGATATCGATGCTAAAATTATCCTAAATGAATCGGATTTAGACGACACATTATCACGCCTCATGAAAGAAGTGCGTGATCACGAAAGTCTATACAATCTCTTTATTAGTAGTGAAGACGCGTGGGATATCATGACGCCGAATACGACAGTCGTAGTTGTCGATACGCACCGCCCTTCTATGGTGCTAGATGAAGACATACTAAACAAAGCGACACGTAAGGTCGTGATTGACCACCATAGACGTGCTGATGAAATGATTTCTAACCCGCTACTTGTGTATATGGAACCATATGCATCAAGTGCATGTGAACTAGTTGCGGAGTTATTAGAATATCAGTACAAACAAAATAAAATGTCGCGTATTGAAGCTACAATAATGCTTACGGGTATTATCGTAGATACGAGAAACTATACGCTTCGTACGGGTAGTCGTACGTTTGACGCGGCAAGTTACCTGCGTTCAAATGGTGCGGATCCAGTACTCGCACAGACGTTCCTAAAAGATGATATCGATACCTTTATCGCACGTAGTGATTTAATTAAATCTGCGAATATTGATAAGCATGGTATTGCGATAGTAAAAGCAGACCCTACGATGACTTATCACCCTGTGACGGTGGCGCAAGCGGCTGATACTCTGCTTCAAATGGAAGGTGTGCGTGCATCATTTGTTGTCGCAACACGTGAGGACGAATCGATTGGTATTTCGGCTCGCTCGCTCGGTGAAGTAAACGTTCAGCTCGTCATGGAAGCACTTGGTGGAGGCGGACATTTAACGAACGCTGCGACAAGACGTACGGATCTGACAATAGATGAATTGTATGATGAATTAGTGACCGAAATAGAAAAAGTAAGAGATTCTAGGAGTGAAAATGAATGAAAGTAATTTTATTAAAAGACGTTAAAAATATCGGTAAACAAGGTGAAGTGAAAGAAGTTGCATCAGGTTATGCACATAACTTCTTGTTTAAAAAAGGACTAGCTGAAGAAGCGAATACCAAGAACTTAGCGAAGCTTGAAGCACAAAAAGAAGAAGCAAGAGAAGAGGCTGCGGCTGAACTACAAGAGGCACAAGACTTAAAGAAAGAACTGGACGGTTCTGAAGTTGAAATCAAAATGAAGTCTGGTGAGGATGGTCGTCTATTTGGTTCAGTAAGCTCTAAACAAGTCATTGAAGCATATAAAGAACAAAAGAACGTGAAACTAGACCGTAGAAAGCTGGATATGCCAGAGCCATTTAGAACGCTAGGGTATCATAAAGTAAGCATTAAATTACATCCAGAGGTAACGGCGCAACTAAAAGTTCATGTAGTAGAACAGTAAGGGTGTCTCAAAATGGAAAACTTTGATGTAGGGAAACAGATGCCTCACAACGTTGAGGCAGAACAAGCCCTTTTAGGTGCAGTTCTACTAGATCCTGTCATCATTTTAGATGTGAGAAACGTCTTGGATATCGATGATTTTTATCGTCGTGAACACCAGTTAATTTACCAAGCGATGATCACGCTTAGTGATAACAATAAAGAGATAACGGGGATCTTGCTTGGTCAAGAGCTGATTCGTATGAATGCGATGAACGATGTGGGTGGCGTAACGTACTTACAAACGCTAACTCAGATTACGCCTTCGAGTTATAACTGGGAACAGTACGCTGAGATTGTATATGCGATGTCTCTGAAGCGTACGGTCATTCAAAAAGCGAGTGAGCTTGTTGAGAGCGGGTATTCCACAGATGTCGATGTGGACGATCTTTTATCAGTAGCGGAAACGTCGATGATGAATATCGGCGAAGGCCGTGGACGTGAAGGATTTAAGTCGATGCGTGACGTGGTTGTCAACATCTTCGAGGAGCTCGATGAGTATTCAAAGAAGGATAACTCGGGAATTACCGGTATTCCGACGGGATACCGTGAACTTGACCGCATGACGAGTGGCTTGCAACGCAATGACCTGATTATTGTTGCGGCGCGACCATCCATGGGTAAAACAGCATTCGCATTAAATATTGCAGAAAACGTTGGTATGGCGCGTGATGGTGAGTATTCTGTGGCAATTTTCTCACTTGAGATGGGTGCAGAACAACTGGCAACTCGTATGATTGCTTCAGTTGGTCACATCGATTCATCAAGTTTAAGAAACAGAAGTTTATCGAATGACGAGTGGGATAACTTAGCAATGGTGACGAATCGTCTCGCGGGCACAAGGATTTTTATTGATGACTCACCAGGGATTCGTGTGAACGACATTCGTTCGAAGTGTCTGAAGCTCCAGGCGCAACATGGTCTTGATCTTGTAATCATTGACTACCTGCAGCTGATTCAAGGTTCGGGTGGGAAGCGCAGTGAGAACAGACAGCAAGAAGTGTCTGAGATTTCTCGTATGTTAAAAGCATTGGCGCGTGAGTTGCAGGCCCCTGTTATCGCACTGTCACAGCTCTCTAGGGGTGTCGAACAACGTCAGGACAAGCGTCCGATGATGAGTGACTTGCGTGAGTCTGGTTCGATTGAGCAGGACGCAGATATCATTGCATTCCTTTACCGCGATGATTATTATAACCGCGGTGATGGAGATGAAAATGATGGCGGCACGCAGAGTGTGCAAGATGAGATTGAAATCATTTTAGCTAAGCATCGTAATGGACCGACAGGTACGGTGTCACTCATGTTTAACAAAGCACATAGTAAATTTATGGATATTGATTTTAGAGAATATGGCGATGGATATATCCCGCCGAATTAAGCATGGCGTCACTGTCTTCAATGATGGTTGACGCTTTTTTTAATTGATAATTCAGTAAATTTGTGGTAGATTAGATAAGGTTTAAAAAAGATTTAATGGAGGCAATGCTATGTCTGGAACAGTTGTTGTGGGAACACAATGGGGAGACGAAGGTAAAGGGAAGATTACAGACTTCCTAGCGGATGAAGCAAACGTTATTGCACGATTTTCTGGCGGTAACAACGCAGGTCATACGATTCAATTTGGTGGAGAAACTTATAAATTACACTTAGTTCCATCTGGAATTTTTGCGAGCGATAAGATCGCTTTAATTGGTAACGGAGTTGTGATTGATCCACTATCACTAATTAAAGAATTAGATGGATTAGAAGCACGTGGAATCAAAACAGATAACTTAAGAATTTCAAACCGCGCAAACGTCGTTCTTCCATATCACATCACACAAGATGAGCTAGAAGAAGAAGCACGTGGAGACAATAAGATTGGTACAACAAAACGTGGTATCGGTCCATGTTACGTAGACAAAGTACAGCGTATTGGTATCCGTATGGCTGACCTTGTTGATGATGAAGTCTTTTCAAAACGTTTAAAAGATAACTTAGAACTCAAAAACAACTACTTAAAAAATATGTATGGTCACGAAGGATTCTCATTTGAAGAAATTCACAGTGAATACAAAAAAGCAGCAGAGCGCTTAAGACCATATGTGACAGATACGTCTAAAATTTTAGATGATGCATTCCAAAACGATGAGCGTGTATTATTTGAGGGTGCACAAGGTGTTATGTTAGATATCGACCATGGTACATATCCATTTGTAACGTCATCTAACCCAATCGCTGGTAACGTGACAGTAGGTTGTGGTGTTGGCCCAACACATATCAAGCACATCATTGGTGTATGTAAAGCATACACGTCACGCGTTGGAGACGGCCCGTTCCCAACAGAGTTATTCGATGAAGACGGACATCACATTCGTGAAGTTGGTCGTGAGTACGGTACAACAACAGGACGTCCACGTCGTGTCGGCTGGTTCGACTCAGTAGTCGTACGCCACTCACGCAGAGTAAGTGGAATCACGGACCTATCATTAAACTCAATCGACGTATTATCAGGATTAGATACAGTTAAAATCTGTACTGCCTACGAAATCGATGGTAAAGAAATTACAGAATACCCAGCAACTTTAGAAGACCTCTCAAAAGCAAAACCAATCTACAAAGAACTACCAGGTTGGGATGAGGACATCACAGGCGTGCGTAAGTTAGAAGACTTACCAGAAAACGCACTAAACTACTTGAAAGAAATTGAACGTTTATGTAACGTGAAAATTTCAATCTTCTCAGTAGGTCCAGATAGAGATCAAACAAACCTTTTAGCAGATCTTTGGGGATAAGATAAAGAAATTGCACTTGAAAATCCTTCAAGTGCAATTATTTTTTTAATAATTACTAAAAAGTGTTGCATTAATATTTATTACGTGGTACTATAAGTCTTGTGTTCAATAGTAAGGCCCCTTGGTCAAGCGGTTAAGACACCGCCCTTTCACGGCGGTAACACGGGTTCGAATCCCGTAGGGGTCACTTTTTTTATTTATACAAATTTTATAAATTTTGGTCCCGTGGTGTAGCGGTTAACATGCCTGCCTGTCACGCAGGAGATCGCGGGTTCGATTCCCGTCGGGACCGCTTCAAACTCTAGCGAAATATCGTTAGAGTTTTTTTGTTTATCTTTAGCTAAATGCAACTTTTTCAATACATTGTTGTGCTACTCGTTCAGAAAATTCGTTTAGCGCGATGATCTAGTGAGTATCTTCGTGCTAATCTCAACTAAACTCCGATTAGCGCAACGATGCAGGGAGTATCTTCGCGCTACCCTCAACAAAACTCCGATTAGCGCAACGATGCAGGGAGTATCTTCTTGCTAATCGCAACCAAACTCCGATTAGCGCAACGATGCAGGGAGTATCTTCGCGCTACCCTCAACTAAACTCCGATTAGCGCAATGATGCAGGGAGTATCTTCGCGCTAATCTCAACTAAACTCCGATTAGCGCAACGATGCAGTGAGTATCTTCGCGCTACCCTCAACTAAACTCCGATTAGCGCAATGATGCAGGGAGTATCTTCGCACTAATCTCAACTAAACTCCGATTAGCGCAACGATGCAGTGAGTATCTTCGCGCTACCCTCAACTAAACTCCGATTAGCGCAATGATGCAGGGAGTATCTTCGCGCTACCCTCAACTAAACTCCGATTAGCGCAACGATGCAGTGAGTATCTTCGCGCTACCCTCAACTAAACTCCGATTAGCGCAATGATGCAGGGAGTATCTTCGTGCTAATCGCAACTAAACTCCGATTAGCGCAACGATGCAGTGAGTATCTTCGCGCTACCCTCAACTAAACTCCGATTAGCGCAACGATTCACGAACGAACTCTGCGCTATTTTTTGTTTTTATCTATTTACCGCAACGATTCAGAAACTATCTTTGTGCTATCTTATCAAATTTCCGAATTAACGCAAAGATACTATGTCTTTATCTTTTATATAGACGTAAATATTAATTGGAAGAAAACTTCTGCCTCTATTTCGTAAAAAATTGGACTTATGGAGAGAATTTTTTTCATCTTCGGAATCTACTTTTTAGAAAGCTACATTTTAATCAGTTTTAACAGACAACATTTCTTTACCCACATATTAAATAGCTAAATAGATTACTTTCTCCTATCTTTTCCCGCTCATTCGATAAAAACAGACTTTAAGACAAGAAGCTTTCCTACCTTCTTGCACTATTCTGATAAAAACCCAATTTACCACAACGACCTTTCTAGCCATCCACCTCCAATCGCATCTTGTCATCCGTGCCAATTTCACCACCAACTTCCAATCCCCCACCTCACCCATATCATAATGATTTTAGTAAGTTATTTTGTTTTTAGTTAAGTAAAGGCGATGTATCTTCTATCCAACCGTATTGACATACATTATTTAATAAGCCTATAATTTATTTATAACCGTATGAAAACGGTTTATAATCAAAAATATCCTTACTAAGGGGGAAATAACAATGAAGAAGTTAGGTACATTATTACTCTTACTTGTTTCGGGTATCGTACTTGCTGCTTGTAACTTCGGTGGTGGCGGAGATTCTGACACAACTGAAGATGGTGAGGCAATGAAGGAACTGAATGTTTCTATTACATCAGATCCACCAGCGTTCCATCCAGCACTTGCTACTGATACAACTTCAGGTGCAATCTTAGCATCAGCATTTGAAGGTCTTACTCGTTTAGATGCCAAAGGGGAACCTACTGAAGGTATGGCAGAAAAAGTTGAAGTAAGCGAAGATGGTAAAACTTACACATATACATTACGAGACGCAAAATGGTCTAACGGAGACCCTGTAATTGCACAGGACTTCGAATTTGCATGGAAATGGGCTTTAGACCCTGAAAATGCTGCGGACTATGCGTATCAACTATATTACATAGTTGGTGCTGAAGAATACAACAATGGGGAAGGTTCAGCGGATGACGTTGGTGTGAAAGTAATCGACGAAAAAACGCTTGAAGTTACTCTAGTGAACCCTACGCCGTTCTTTGACGAGTTAACAGCGTTCTACACTTACTTCCCAGTGAACTCTAAACTTGCTGAAGAAAATCCAGATTGGTACAAAGATCCAAGCGGCGAAGATTTCGTTGGTAACGGTCCATTCAATCTAGACGAATTCGCAAGTGCGGATCACATCACTTTATCTAAAAACGATAACTATTGGGATAAAGACAACGTTGCTTTAGACAAAGTAAACATCTCAATGATCGAAAGTGAAGCTACAGCACTTAAGGAATACCAAGCAGGTAACCTTGATTACCTCGGTGCTCCATTTAACTCAATTGACTTAAACGCGTTAGACGGATTTAAAGAAGACGGTACACTAAACGTATCTGACCAAGCAGGTACTTACATGATCGTATTCAATACTAAAGATGAAATTCTTGGTAACAAAAATATCCGTGAAGCATTAACAATCGCGATTGATCGTCAAGGTTTAATCGATAACGTAACTAAAGGGGAACAAAAACCAGGTTCTGGTTTAGTACCACTTACAATGACTGGATTTGAAGAGCCAGCGGATTACTTTAAATCTAATGATATCGAAGCTGCAAAAGCTGCATTAGAAAAAGGATTAACTGAACTCGGATTAGACAGCCCTGCAGATTTAAAAATTAAATTATCTTATAACACAAGTGAAGCTCACGCGGCAATCATGCAGTTCGTGCAACAAGGTTGGTCTAAAAACCTTGGTATCGATGTTTCTTTAGATAACTCAGAGTGGCAAGTCTACCTTGAGCAATTAGACGCAGGTGAATACCAAGCAGGACGTTATGGTTGGGTTGGTGACTTTAATGACCCTATTAACTTCTTAGAAATTTACAAACGTGATGGCGGAAACAACCAAACGGGTTGGACGAATGAGGAATACACTAACTTATTAAACCAAGTCGCAACTGAAACTGATGAAGCGGCTCGTACTCAGTACATGAAAGACGCTGAGGAAATCTTAATGAGTGAATTCCCAATCTCTCCAATTTACTTCTACACTAACCTATCAGTTAAACAAGATAGCGTTAAGAACATGGAAGCAGACCCAATGGGTAACGTACAGTTAAAATACGTTGACGTTGAAGAGTAAAACCTAAAAGGTGAGTGTAATCACTCACCTTTAATTTATTTTTAAGGAGGGTTTCACTGTGATTAGTTACATAGCGAAACGCTTAGTATATATTTTAATTGCCATGTGGTTAATTATCACAGCAACATTCTTCCTGATGCGCTTAGCTCCAGGTAATCCGTTCGCATCTGAACGTGCGTTGCCACCAGCAATTCAAGAGAGTCTAAATGCACAATACGGATTAGATAATCCATGGTATGTACAGTATAAAGACTATTTAATTAACAGTGCTAAGGGTGACTTTGGTACATCTATGAAATATAAATATCGTGAAACAAACGATATGATTGCGGAAAGTTTCCCTGTGTCTATGACACTTGGGTTAGAAGCAATGTTTATCGCTGTTGCATTCGGTGTTTTAATCGGGACAATTGCTGCCCTATTCCATAATAAGTGGCCAGATTATCTCATGACCATATTGGCCGTCTTGGGGATATCCATCCCAAGCTTCGTAATGGCCACAATCTTACAGTATTATTTAGCACTTCAGCTTAATCTGTTTCCAATAGCAGGATGGAAGGGGTTCGCCTATAGTATACTGCCAGCAGTCGCACTCGCATCTACGCCAATGGCGTTTATTGCGAAGCTGACACGTTCAAGTATGCTTGAAGAAACAAATAGCGAATATGTTAAAATGGCAAAAGCAAAAGGTATTTCTAAACCAGTAATTGTGTTTAAACATGCACTAAGAAACGCACTTTTACCAGTAGTCACTTACCTTGCACCGTTAACAGCTGGGGTCGTTACAGGAAGTTTCGTTATCGAGAAAATCTTCTCGATTCCAGGACTTGGTAAACACTTTGTAACGAGTATCACAAACCGTGACTATACAGTAATCATGGGTACGACAGTATTCTATGCAGTGATCCTGCTGCTCGCTGTTCTAATCGTCGATATTCTTTACAGCTTTATTGACCCACGTATTCAGCTGAGAGGAGGCAAATCAAATGATTGATAAAGAGCACATTAAGTTAAATCCGGAAGATTTTGAAGTGGTTGGTGAGCGAGACAAAGAAGCTGAGCAACTGAGTAAAAAATCCATTTCATTCTGGGAAGAAGTGCTCAGAAGGTTTATGCAAAATAAACTTGCACTCGTTGGACTTGTATTACTCTCAATTATTATACTTGGTGCGATTTTTGTACCAATGTTTTCAGAATTCACGTATAGGCAGCAAAACGGCGACTATAATGCTGCACCATCATCGAAGTACTTCTTTGGTACTGATGACCTAGGTCGTGACATATTTGTACGCGTTTGGGTCGGTGCACGAATCTCAATCTTTATTGGATTTGCTGCTGCAGTCATTGACCTCATTATTGGTGTTGCATGGGGTGCAATTGCTGGTATGCGTGGTGGTCGTGTCGATGAAGTCATGATGCGTATTGCAGACGTGTTAACAGCTGTTCCTTACCTACTTGTAGTAATTATCTTACTTGTAGTAATGCAACCAGGACTATTACCAATGATCATTGCGATCTCAATTACAGGCTGGGTAAATATGGCACGTATTACACGCTCTGAAATCTTAAAATTAAAGAACCAAGAATATGTCTTAGCAGCACGTACACTCGGTGCGTCTACTGGACACTTAATTATGAAACACTTAATTCCAAACGCACTCGGTGCGATTCTAGTAACAATGACACTTACAATTCCAAGTGCAATCTTTACAGAAGCATTCTTAAGTTACCTTGGACTTGGTGTCCCTGCTCCACTTGCAAGTTGGGGTACAATGGCTAACGATGGGTATCCAGCGCTCGCAAACGCGCCATGGAGATTATTCTTCCCTGCGGCCTTTATCTGTTTAACAATCTTTGCATTTAATACAGTAGGAGACGGGCTTAGAGACGCGCTCGATCCGAAGTTAAGGAAGTGATAGTATGAAGAAATCCATTTTAGAAGTAAATGATTTAAAGGTGAATTTCTCAACATACGCAGGTAAAGTTCAAGCCGTAAGAAATGTATCTTTTGAAGTATTCAGTGGTGAAACACTTGCGATAGTTGGAGAATCAGGATCAGGTAAAAGTGTAACGTCACAGGCGATTATGCAATTACTTC
This sequence comes from Phocicoccus schoeneichii, assembly GCF_014635565.1. Taxonomy (GTDB): domain Bacteria; phylum Bacillota; class Bacilli; order Staphylococcales; family Salinicoccaceae; genus Phocicoccus; species Phocicoccus schoeneichii. The sequence goes on along the minus strand of NZ_BMDB01000002.1, from coordinate 142,379 downwards.
CTGTCCCGCCGGCAATCTATGAAGGCGGAGAAATTCTATTTGAGGGACGCGACTTATTAAAATTATCGGATAGACAAATGGAAAAAGTACGTGGTAATGAAATCAGTATGATCTTCCAAGATCCGATGACAAGTTTAAACCCGACAATGAAAATTGGAAAACAAATCACAGAAGTGATGATTAAACACCACAAGATTTCACGTAGTGAAGCAGACAAACGTGCTTTAGAACTCATGGAACTTGTTGGTATTCCAATGCCAGAAAAAAGATTAAAACAATATCCACACGAGTTTTCAGGTGGGATGAGACAGCGTGTCGTCATCGCGATTGCGTTAGCTGCGAATCCAAAACTACTTATTGCTGATGAACCAACGACAGCTCTCGATGTAACAATTCAAGCACAAATCTTAGAGGTGATGAAAGAGATTCAAAAAGAGATGGAAACAGCAGTCATCTTCATTACTCATGACCTCGGAGTTGTAGCAAACGTGGCAGATAGAGTAGCAGTTATGTATGCAGGTGAGATTGTAGAGATTGGGACAGTAGAAGATATTTTCTATAACCCACAACACCCATATACATGGGGACTGCTCGGTTCTATGCCAGACTTAACTGCAGACAAATCACAAAAGTTAAGAACAATCCCTGGTTCACCACCAGACCTAACGCATCCGCCAGCAGGGGATGCATTTGCAGCGCGTAACCCCCATGCAATGAAAATTGACTATGAGAAAAACCCACCAATGTTTAAAGTGAGTGAAACACACTATGCAAAAACGTGGAGATTACATCCGGACGCTCCGAAAACGGAGATTCCTGAAATAATTAAAGAGCGCTACAATCAGTATCGTCAAACGAAAGAAGGTGACTCCATTGTCTAAGCCACTATTAGAGGTTAAGAACCTATCAAAACACTTTGGGTCACGTAAAAATCTGGTTAAAGCAGTAGATGGCGTGTCATTTAACATCATGCCAGGAGAAACCCTCGGGCTTGTTGGAGAATCAGGGTGTGGGAAATCAACAACGGGACGTACGATCATTAAATTGTATGAAAGTACTTCTGGGCAAGTCATTTTTGATGGTAAAGACATCAGTAAATTGTCTAAGAAAGAGAAAAAGCATTTCTATCAAGATATGCAGATGATTTTCCAAGACCCATACGCATCGCTAAACCCTAGAATGACAGTACGTGAGATCTTAGAAGAAGGGTACGAAATTCACGGTCTTTATAAAAATAAAAAAGAACGTAAAGAAAAAGTGTATGAACTCCTAGAGTCTGTTGGCCTCAATAGAGAGCATGCAAGTCGTTATCCACATGAGTTCTCTGGGGGTCAACGCCAGAGAATTGGTATCGCACGTGCTTTATCATTTGACCCTAAATTGATTATTGCAGACGAGCCGATTTCGGCACTCGACGTCTCGATTCAAGCACAGGTCGTCAACATGATGAAAGATATACAAAAAGAACGTGGTCTTGCATATCTCTTTATTGCGCATGACCTTTCAATGGTCAAATACATCTCTGACAGAATTGCGGTGATGTATAAGGGACGCCTACTTGAAATTGGTGAAGCGGATGAATTATATAACAACCCGATTCATCCATACACAAAATCACTTTTATCAGCAGTCCCGCAACCAGATCCAATTTCGGAACGTGGGAGAAAGCGCATCAAATATGAACATCAAGAATACACAGAGATTGATGATAGCTTACTCGAATTTAGAAGTTTTGGTAACGATCATTACGTATACTGTACAGAAGAAGAATTTAAAGCGTGGCAAGTATAAAATCGCATTAACCTATAACTGAATCCATGTCAGTTATAGGTTTTTTTCATTTCAATAATTTGTCATACATATTACAATAGAAGAATATGGGATGATTCAGAATTAGGCAAAATAGCATGAAAATGATACATTTATATATAATCATTTAGGATTAGATAACTCATGAAATGAGGGTAAAGAATGGCAAAAAAGATTGTAGTTGTAGACGATGAAAAGCCAATTCCAGATATTTTACAATTTAACCTTGAAAAAGAAGGATATGACGTATTAACAGCAAACGATGGAGATGAAGCGCTCGAACTGATTTTAAAAGAAGTTCCAGATCTCGTACTTCTGGATATTATGCTGCCAGGAAAAGATGGTATGGAGATTTGTCGTGAAGTAAGAAAGTCACACGATATGCCAATCATTATGCTGACGGCGAAAGATGACGAGATTGATAAGGTTCTTGGCCTTGAACTCGGCGCTGATGACTATGTCACAAAACCATTTTCAACACGCGAACTCATTGCGCGCGTAAAAGCAAACTTACGACGCAAAGTACCTGTGGATGATACAAAAGAAGTAGATGAAAACACAATCAAACTTCGTGAAATTGAAATTAACTTAGACGCGTATTCTGTTAAGAAGAATGGGACAGAAGTTGACCTGACTCAGCGTGAATTTGAACTGTTAATTTATTTAGCAAAGCACCCTTCTCAAGTCATGACACGTGAACATCTACTTGAGACTGTTTGGGGTTACGACTACTTTGGGGACGTGCGTACAGTTGATGTAACAGTAAGACGTCTACGTGAAAAAATTGAAACAGATTCAAGTCACCCAGAATATATCATGACACGTCGTGGGGTTGGATATTTTATAAAAGGTGATGAATAGATGAAAAATCTATTTAAAAGCTTACAATCACTGCAAATTAAACTTGTAGTGATTTATGTATTGCTTATTATAGTTGGAATGCAGATCATTGGTGTGTATTTCACTAACGTACTTGAGCGTGACTTAACTGGGAACTTCAAGACGAATATTGAGACACAAATCGATTTAATTGAAACTCGAATTGAAGAAATCAACGAAGAATATGGAGATGACCGTGCGGGTTTCCAAGCTGAAGTACAGAAACTACTTTATGATTATGGAAATCGTTCCGACATTGATGAGATTCGTTTTGTGAATCCAGACAGTGTTTTAATCGCAACAAGTAAATTATCTAATGAATCATCTGTAAACTCGACAATAAAGGCTCCGAAGACGAAAGAATCACTCGATACAGGATTATCTAATGATGAGATATTTGTAAGCGTTGAAGATGACTCAAAACGCATGTGGATTGTAAACGCTCCGTTGATTGTGGAAGACCGCGTCATTGGTGCGATTTATGTTGCATCTAATATTGAAAGCGTGTATCAACAGTTAGAAAAAATTAATAATACATTCATTATCGCAACGATACTCTCGTTATTTATTACGAGTATCTTGGGTATATTTGTTGCGCGTACAATTACTAAGCCAATCATAAATATGAGGAACCAAGCACTCCTCATGTCTGAAGGTAACTACACATCACGTGTACAAATTTACAGTGATGACGAGATTGGGCAACTCGCAGAATCTTTCAACATACTATCAAAACGTGTACAAGAAGCACAAGCGAACACGGAGAGTGAGAAAAATCGATTGGACTCTGTCATTACGCACATGTCGGACGGTATTATTGCATCAGACAGACGTGGGCGCATCAGACTAATCAATGATATGGCACTTGGATTATTGAACTTACAAGCAGAAGAACTCCAAGGGAGAGATATGCTCGAAATCTTAAACCTTCAGAACGATGTAACGACAGAAGATATCGTTGAAGGTACTGAAATAAGTCACCTACTTGTCATCGAAAATAAAGATGAAGAAGATACGATGATCCGTGTAAACTTCAGTACAATCGTTAAGGATACTGGATTTATCAACGGATATATCGCTGTTTTGCATGACGTTACTGAACAAGAACGTATCGATGCAGAACGTCGTGAATTCGTTGCGAACGTATCGCACGAACTGCGTACGCCACTAACTTCTATGAAAAGTTATATTGAGGCGTTACAAGATGGTGCGTGGCAAGATGAAGAAATTGCACCGAGATTCTTAAAAGTAACGCATGAGGAAACAGAGCGAATGTCTCGACTAGTAGAGGATCTTCTTCAACTCTCTTGTATGGATAGTGAAGTTGAAGAAATTAACAAAGAAATTGTGAACTTTAATATGTTCTTAGATCGTATTATTGAAAGATTTGAGATGACACATAAAGAAGATGTGCAATTCATTAAGAACTTTCCTAACACAGCGATATTCACAGAAATTGCTATTGATAAAATGGGACAAGTGTTAGATAACGTCATTTCTAATGCCATTAAATATCAACAACGAGAGCCAAAGCGTGTGGAATTTTATCTACAACAAAACTCATACTATAATAGGTTAACATTACGTATCAAAGACTATGGTCTCGGTATACCTAACTCAAAAGTTGACCGTATTTTTGACCGTTTTTATAGAATTGATAAGGCACGTACAAGAAAGATGGGTGGTACGGGACTCGGTCTTGCGATTTCAAAAGAAATCGTTGAAGCTCATGACGGAAAAATTTGGGCAAATAGTATTGAGGGTGAAGGCACGACAATTTTTATTAACTTACCTAGTGAAGTTATAAATGAGGATGATTGGGATGTCTAAGGAACACCTAAAAACCATTGCGCTTGTCATACTCGTAATTTCGAGCTGTGTGCTCACTTACAAGACGTGGAGTTACGAGCCTGAATTCAGGAAAGTGGACACGACCCTCACGACTGCCCCGTCCACAGCGCAAGGTGAACAAGTAGAATTTAAGACAACGATGCGTACATTTCAGATTATTCGAGTAAAAGATGACAAATCTATTGGTACGATGGACCAAGGAACACTTGTAGGTATGCGTCAATTCTTGGAAGGCTCTAAAATCAATCTGTCAGGCAAGCCTGAAAAAATTAATAACTTGAAACTATCACCTTCAGAGACTACTGAAGAAAACTTTATGATTGTAGACTACTTGTCAGAATTACCCGCACGATCTTTATTCAGTATATTAGGTTTTGAAATTGGTCCTGAGATGATAGAATACAATTTTGACCGTGTGTTAATCGACTTAAATAAAGAGTTTGTAGTATTCAACTTGGTAAATGGGGACCGTACTAATTTCGTATCATATGAAACTGATATAAAGACAAGAGATCTTCGTAATGTGTTAGATAAAAACATGAAAACTTTCGAGGATTACTCTGCCATTATTACGAACGATCTCACGTCGAATCGAATGACTGCAATATATGGTCCGTCTGTCCCTGGACGCAAGAAAGTGCAGCAATTTATACCATCTACAATTAGTGTTAACGCACTAAATGAGTCACTCTTTTTAAATGAGAAAGTGACGGCACGTAAGGAAGATGACTTTACAATTTATGAGAGTGACACGGGTCTTGCGACATACTCTTCTAAAACTTATGGTTATTCCTATACGAATTTAAAAGAGACGCGAGATAACGACCGTTCCCCTCACAGAACGATTGAAAAATCGTTCATCTTTTTAAATGGACACATGGGTTTATCATCCAGATATATACTGTTTAGCTATGATTTAGACAAAGATGAAGTGACGTATCGACAGACGCTCGACGACTACATCGTGTTCAGTGATGAAATAGCGACAGAAATCAGAATCGCATCAGGTAAGAGTACGATTGTGGAGTACGATAGACCGATGATTCAAACGAATGCGGTACTGCCGACAGATGAAAGCATGGAACTTGCTGACATTGAACTCGTGCGTTATAATATCGCATCAAACCCTAATCTTGATTTAACGAAAGTATCGAAGCTGATCGTTGCGTATGATATGCATTTTACGAAAGATCAGACAGAGCTCAACACAATAGAATACACACCTGCGTGGTATGTGCTCTATGATGGGGAATGGCGTAAATTCGAAGGAGGCGCTATGAATTGATTTGGAATCATACGAAATCTATTTATATCAGTGTATTTTTCTTTGTGAATATCGTGTTTTTAATTATTCTCCTAAATCAACAAAATGAAGAGCCAGAATCGATTTTAACGTCCACGAGAAGCTTGCGTTCAACAAATATTGATGTATCTCAAGTACCTGAATTTAAAGGAGATACATTAAATATCATGAACGCTGAGATGTATCGTTTTAAGAATGATGAGGCAGATGGAGACATCACTAATGTTACAATTGAAGTAGTGAAAGATGTCTCAGATCTACCTTTTGAAATTGGATATTTAAAACAGTACATGGAAGTTGATGTATATCGTGGGACTGAATATGAATATGACACCATAACAAGTAAAGAAGATATGATAAACTTCAATCAGCTCATCAATGGAAAGCCTGTGTTTAATCATCATAGTGCACGCATACGTTTTTTAGAAGAAGATGGAAATAAAATGATGCAACAGAGCTATCTCACAGATATACGAGAGAGTAGATTCTCATCACCACAGAAAGTACGTGAACCGTTACAAATTATTGAAGAGTTATATAAAGATAATGCGATTACCGCAGACGCAAAAATATTAGATGCAAGACTTGGATACTATATTATTGCCATTGAAGAAGAATCGCGACAAGTGGTCATGCGACCTAAATGGAGATTTGTTATTGAAGATGGAAATCTGACACGCACAATTTTTATTGATGCAATTAGTCAGACTGAAAAACTTATTGAGAAAGAGTGAAATACCACATGGAAATGAGTGTACTTGCGAGTGGCTCGAGTGGAAACTGCATATATGTAGAATCAGATCGAGGAAGTCTCTTAATCGATGTGGGATTAACATGTAAAAGAATTGAGCTTGCTTTAGGATCAATTGATCGAAGTTTAAATGATATCGATGCGATTTTAATTACTCATGAGCATATTGACCACATCAAAGGGCTTAAGGTAATTGCAAAACGTTACAATGTGCCGATATTTGCGAATAAAGAAACTTGGATAGCGATTGACCAGAAAAACATACCTGTGCCATCAGAGCAGAGATTTGAATTTAATCCACTCCAAACAAAAGAGATTATAGGAATGGATATACAGTCATTTAACGTGTCACACGATGCCATTAACCCACAGTTCTACACAATGGCTCAAAATGACAAAAAACTCTCTGTAATCACGGATACGGGCTATGTATCGGATGAGATGAAGGGAATTATTAAAGACAGCGATGTATTTATCTTTGAATCGAACCATGATATAGACATGTTAAGAATGGGAAGATACCCGTGGTCGACGAAGCAGCGTATTTTGAGTGATGTTGGGCATGTGTCGAATGAAGATGCGGCACATGCGATGCGTGACGTGATTACAGACCGTACGAAGCGTATTTACTTATCTCACTTGAGTCAGGATAACAATATTAAAGAACTGGCACGTATGAGTGTAGAACAAGTGCTTCATCATTATGATATTGATACGAAACAACATATAACGCTATGTGATACGGATAAGGAAATTCCGACTGAAATTTACACGTTATAAAGTTATCCACAGGTTTGTGTGGATAACGTGGATATAATGTGGATAACAAATGACCAAGTGTGAATAACTTGGTCTTTTTTGTGTATAATTTAGGAAAAGAAAGGCGATAATGAGATGAAATTGACGATAATAACGGTAGGCAAACTTAAGGAGAAGTATTGGCGTGAAGCAGTTAAGGAATATGAAAAGCGACTCGGAAAGTATGCGAGCGTTACTATGATGGAAGTAGCAGATGAAAAAGAACCGAATAACGCTAGTCTTAAAGACTTAGAGATGATTAAAGAAAAAGAAGCAGAGAGAATTTTGTCTAAGATTAAAGACAACCAATATGTAGTGACCTTGGAGATCGACGGTAAGGAATATACATCGGAACAACTCGCAACGGAGTATCAAAAGTGGAAAAATACAGGAAAAAGCAATGTTGTGTTTGTGATTGGTGGAAGTAACGGAATCGGAGAAGATGTGAAGAAACGCTCAAACCAGGAGATTAGTTTCGGTAAAATGACCTACCCGCATCAAATGATGAAAGTCATACTCCTAGAGCAACTATTTAGGGTGAATAAGATATTGAATAATGAGAGCTATCATAAGTGATTTAGATACGTGATTTAATTATGAAAAAATTGTTAAAAACTCACCGCTCTATTCATTAGAACGGTGAGTGATGTGTCACTTTATATTTAAAGTAACATGTATAATATGAAACTAACACAATTAAAATTCATTTTTGCAATTGTACTTCTACCTAGTTATTACTTGATTGTCTGATCTCAATATTAAAAATTCAATTTTTGACTAACGCTTCACTTAGCTCTTCTATACTATGAGTTAAACATATGATTCCGTGAGATTTAAGAATTCTTCAATATCTTTATGCACGGTATCTAGTGCGTCTTGCCAGAAGTCTGGTTTTCTTAGGTCCACATTTAAATGCTTCTGTGCAAGGTCTTCTGTGGTCATACTTGCAGTATCGCGAAGTAATGCGATATAGTTATCTTCATTTACTGTTTCATCTTCTAAGAAACGGTTGTATATTCCTAAGCTAAAGAAGTATCCAAATGTGTACGGGAAGTTATAGAATGGTACACCTGTAATATGGAAATGTAACTTCGTTGCCCAGAACATTGGGTGATATGAACGTAGATTTTCTTGGAATGCTTCTTTTTGTGCTTCTTCCATCAGTTCTTTCAGTCTACTGCTGTCCACAGTTCCTTTTTGACGTTCGTCATAAAAGTTTCGTTCAAAGATATAACGTGCGTGAATGTTCATCATAAATGTCGCACTTCTGGAAATTTTTTCATCGAGTAAGTTAATTTTTTCTGCTTCTGATGACGCACTTTCAATTGTTGCGTTTGATACTACAAGCTCAGCAAATGTAGATGCTGTTTCTGCAACGTTCATTGCATAACGTTGGTTGAATAGTGGTAAATCACGCATTACGTAACCATGGAATGCGTGTCCGAGTTCATGTGCGAGTGTGGACACATTACTTGTGCTACCTGCAAATGTCATAAAAATACGTGATTGTTTTGATTCAGGTAGATTTGAGCAATACCCTCCAGGACGTTTTCCAGGACGGTCTTCCGCTTCAATCCACTGCTCTTCAAATGCTCGAGTTGCCATCTCTGACATTTTTGGACTGAATGATTCAAAGTTATCGATAATGAACTTTGCAGCTTCATTATACGTATACTGTTTGCTTGTGTAATCCCCTACGTCAACACCTGTGGTAACATCGAGCCATCCGAGTTGATCTACACCTATGAGTTTCGCTTTTCTTTCGAAGTACTTTTTGATAGGAGCTTTATTTTTTGTAATCGTATCCCACATTGTATTGAGTGTTTCTTCGTCCATTCGGTTGTAGTCTAGTGGAACTTTCATATAATCATCATAGTCATGAAGTTCATAGTTACTTAAACGAAATCCTGATAAATGGTTTAGTGTTGTAGAGAATAGATCCGCTTTTTTCTCCCAAGTATGTTCCCAAATTTTTAAAAGCGCTTCGCGTTTATTTGGGTCTTCTTCTGAATTCATCTTGTTTTCAAATTGACCAGCTGAGTAATAAGTAGTTTCACCATCTTCGGTTACAGGAACTTGAATAGAAGCGACGAGTTGATTGTACATATTACCCCAACCATTTAAGCCGTCTAGTGATAAGTTGTTGATGATAGTTTCCTCTTCAGTGGATAGTAAATCATGTTCTTTTTTACGAATTTCTTCTAACGGGAAATGCATTGGTTTAAAGAAATCATCTTCTAACAGTTTATTAAACTGATCTTCAGTTAATGCGCTAATCTTTTTATTTAAGATAATATTTTGTGATGAGAAGTCTTTACGTAAGTTTGCGACTGCATTTAAAATCTGCAATGCCTTTTGATCCTTAACATCTGCAGATACTAAACCATTCGCAAATGTTCCCATTTCACCAAGTGCATTTGAAATCTTTTCATAGTGCTGTAAGAGATTTTTCAGTGGCGAAAAGTCATTAGAATCTTCACCTAGCTCCCAATTCCCTAGTTCTTGTGAAAAACTTGTGATACTTTTCTTTACTTCTGATAATCGATCTTGGAAAGCCTGAGAATCACTTCCACCAGGAAATACACTCTCCATATCCCAATTTTCTTTATAGCTCATTAATTTCCTTCCCTTCCTAATAAAACAGTAGTTACTTTTATAATACAGGAAATAGACGTAAAGCGTTATCATAGTAGATCAAGAATTACTTATGAATTACGATGAAGCGACTGTAGAACTTGAATATATGTATTATCAAGATAATATTGCAAAACAATATTTAAAGCATTTATTATTCAAACGTTTAACGAATGTGGATAATAAAAATATCAAAAGGGTATATGCCGAAGTAGATGATACAGATCAGTATGCGTATGAATTTTTGAAAGTATTTCTTAGTGATAATGCCCCATTTCAACGAACTTTGATTTATAAAAGGAGTTGCTGTTCATGACAGTATTTACAATTGGTCATTTTGATTACGACCTTGTTAAGTTTCATGAAATGATGAAAAAAGGTAAAGTCACAAAAATTATTGATGTCCGTGCATTTCCTATGAGTAAAAAGAGCCCACATTATAACCAAGATGTGTTCAAGAAATGGCTTGAAGAAAATAATTATAAATACAAACACATCACTCTATTAGGTGGCAGACGTGGTACTTCTAGCTTTGTTGGCGATGATTTAAATGCTGGTTGGAAAAACCAGTCCTTTCGCAACTATTCAGATTACACTTTAACTGACGATTTTAAGGAAGGTATACAGGTATTGAAGAAAGAGATGGAAGATGACACAGTCGCACTCCTCTGTGCTGAAAGACACCCTTCAAGATGCCATCGCTTGATCATTAGTAACTTTTTAGCGGCACACGATCAAGACGTCACACATATTATCTTAAACAAAGATAGTAGTGATCTCGTTCCACATAAATTAGGGCAATGGGGAGCAATGCCGATTATTGAGGATGACGGGGAAGTTGTGTACCCAGTTTTAGAAAATAAATAAGAGCAGATTACTCTGCTCTTTAATCTAAAAGAATATTTTTACTAGGAACATACCTACAATATTGATGATCATCGAGACGAGTAGCAGGTTTTTATCTCTACCATCACTCGACTTAGTGATGATTAACACACCAACGCTGAATAGCGCTAAAAAGAAGGCAAGATAGTAAGTAAGCCCGTATGGTGCGAGGAAAAAGATGTTCGGGTCGTTGATGATAAATGTCGTAAACATATAGATGATATTGATTACAGACAATACAATTAAACTAATACGCACGTAATCACTTCCTTAACTATCTTTACCATGTAAACAGCAAATTGAAACGTAGTGGAATCAATGTAATGAATATATAATAGTGCTTTAACTTAATTGTTTAAATATGGGAGTGCTTATTTTGAAATTAGGCCTTGAAAATAATGAAATAAGATTAGAACCGTATAATCCGGAATGGAAAGATGAGTTTTTACGAGTTAAGAATGATCTACTGAACAATACAGATCTACAAGCATCAAGAATTGAGCACATAGGAAGCACTGCAATTGAAGGAATGTCAGCTAAGCCAATAATAGATATTGTAGCTGGCGTAGATGACCTTGAGTCTGTTGATAAGGAATTTTTTTATAGACTAAGTAAAGTTGGATTCTTGAGGTTGAGAGTCGAAAGACCTGGAGAGATAGTGTTGGCGAAATTCTCAGATGATACTTATAAGATAAAAACACATTTCCTACACCTGGTTGAGTATGATGGAGAGCTTTGGAACAACCTAATATTCTTCAGAGACTATTTAAATACTCATGAAGATGTTAGAAAAGGATATCTAGATATTAAACAAAACTTTCTGAAACACTCATCTACTGGAATTAAAGAATATACGGATTCAAAAGAAGTATTTGTTAGAGAAATTTATGGGAAAAGAGATAGCAATTAAAAAACGAAGCGCACTTCATGTGCACTTCGTTTTTGTGTTTAATGAGAAGATTCTAGCATTTTTAAAATAGCGTCTTTGTGTTTCACAACATCAATCTGTTGACTGATTTCTGCTTTAATCTGATTAATTCTTCCAACTCTAGCCATACTTCCTGCCCAATTTTTTGCTGGAGTATTCTCTCGGTATTCGAGTTCTTCGTAAAGTTCACGACATGTTTTCATAAAATATAACCATCCTTTTATTATATTAAATAAAATAGCTCTTCTATATTAAGAAGAGCTTTAACACATCTTCTCATCTTTCAGTTACTTAAAACTGTTGGAATTAGCACATCGCTATAAGCTGTTGCTGGAGCTTCCAAGGGCCAAATCCCTCCACTCACTCTTAATAAGAGAACTATTTTATTAATACTAGTATATCATATTTTTAAATATAAAATTAAGAGCTGCCAAAAATCTTGAGAAGTTAATAGATATATTAGTAAAAAATAGAGGCTATTATGAGGAATATGATTATAAAATGAAGTATATTAAAGCTTAGAAATAGTTTTGACAAAGTATATCGAATCTAATGGTTGAAAATATAACCTATTTCTATATTATAGTATATAAGGAATAAGGGAAGTCCTACCTTGCTGTGTATAACCACAAGGATATAGGCAAGGAGATATAACATTAGGTATCTCTCTTTTTTTATGCCCATTTATTTACTAATTGATAGAAAAAATAGGGCTGGGCATAAGTCCAGCATAAAAAAACACTTTCCTTCTATTTTTATCTATAATCAATTTTGCACAATTAATTTCTTCGTATTGATACAATATTTATGTTAAGCAACTACATAAACTTATTCGCCCCTTACTAAATGTTCTATTAATGGTACAATATACTAGTAGAGGGTGTTTTTATGCCTAAAAAGAATATGGGGGTAAGCGAAATGGCGAAGGAAAAGCAATTTTCAAGACGTGATTTCCTAAAAACCACAGGTGTTGCTACGGGAGGTATTATCGGAGGTAGTTTACTTGGTGGTTTGATTGGTTTTAACATGGATGGCACAGAAAATACATCGACAGACACTAAGTCTGAGAGTTCTGAGTCATCCAGCGAGGGGTTAATAATTCCAGAAAAAGGACGTATCTTCTTCAGCAAAGATGAAGATTTTAAAGTAATAGAAGCTGCTATGGAAAGAATTTTCCCTGATTCAGATATTGGACCAGGTGCTAAAGAGCTCGGTGCAGCTTACTTTTTAGATGGCCAGTTGGCTGGAGCGTATGGAAATAACTCTAGAGAGTACATGCAAGGTCCTTTCTACGAAGGTACAGCGACTCAAGGGTATCAGTCTAACTTAAACCGTGCAGAGTATTTCACACTTGGTATCAGAAAGCTACAAGAAGAATCAAATGATCGTTTTGAAAAATCATTTGCAGAGCTTGAAGCGGGAGAACAAGATGAAATCCTAAAAGACTTTGAAGATGACAAAGTCGATTTCGATATACCAAGAAGTACAGCGACTGCAGGTTACTTCTTCCAACTTTTACGTGAAGCAACTCTTGAAGGAGTATATTCAGATCCAATATATAGAGGTAACAGAAATATGGGTGGCTGGAAGATGAAACAATTCCCAGGACACCAACACTCTTATCTAAATCTCATTGATAGCGATGAGTTTCAAGATATCGAACCTATGCCTAATTTTGGCTAGTTAATATTACAGGAGGAATAACGATTGGTTAAAGAATTAGAAAAAGTAGATGTAGTAACAATTGGTGCTGGTTGGACTGGCGGTATTGTTGCTGCAGAAACAGCCAAAGCGGGCCTAAAAGTAAAAAGTCTAGAACGTGGAGGCTATCGCGATACAAATGACTATCAACGTGTTCACGACGAATTAAAATATGCACAACGTTATGAATTGATGCAAGATACATCAGTGGAAACACTCACTTTTAGAAATAAAAGAGATGAGCGCGCGCTTCCAGTACGCCGTTTAGGTTCATTTTTACCAGGTAATGGTCGTGGTGGAGCGGGTACTCACTGGAATGGTCAGACAGACCGCTATATGGCGTATGATTTCGAAATCAAGTCTATGACTGAGAAAAAGTACGGTAAAGATAAACTTGGTGAAGATTCTGGTCTACGCTACCGTGACTGGGGTATCACGTTTGACGAAATGGAAAAATACTATGATAAGTTTGAGAAGACTGCGGGGGTCAGTGGTGAAGAAAACCCACTTGGAGAAAAACGCTCAAGTCCATATCCAAACCCACCGATGATTAAAACAAAATCATTAAAACTGTTTGAAGAAGCAGCTAAAAAATTAGAGCTCCATCCAGTCATGATGCCTTCTGCTAACATGTCACAAAACTATACAAACCCTGACGGAGAAAAGTTAAACCAATGTCAGTATTGTGCATTCTGTGAACGTTTTGCGTGTGAATACGATGCAAAAGCAACGCCAGATGTAACGGTATTGAGAACAGCAGAAAAAACTGGGAACTATGAAATTCGTTATAATTCTAACGTTACTGAAATCGTTACAGATGAAAAAGATAAAAATAAAGTAACAGGTGTTAAATTCATCGATACAGAAACAAGAGAAGAATACTTCCAACCTGCAGATGTCGTTGTTTTAACAAGCTTCTTATTTAACAACTATAAATTACTCAGAGTTTCTGAGATTGGTGAACAATATGACCCTGAAACAGAAACAGGTACACTTGGTAGTAACTATTGTTACCAAACTGGATTAGGTGCAACGGGATTCTTCGATGAGCAATATAATACATTCATGGGTGCAGGTGCATTAGGAATGATTTTAGATGATTTCAACGGAGATAACTTTGACCATGAAGACTTAGACTTCATTCATGGTGGATCTATCCACTTTACTCAAACAGGTTTACGTCCAATACTGAACAACAAAGTACGTGAAGGTACACCAGCGTGGGGTGAAGAGTTTAAGAAAGAATCAGTTGAGAATTTCACAAGAACTCTAGAAGTGTACTCAATGGCGCATACAGGTCCACATAGAGATCATTACCTAGATTTAGATGATACGTATAAAGATGCTTATGATAATCCTCAAGTAATGCTTACTTACAACTGGACAGAACAAGATAATGCGAGAAACAAATATCTTACGGAGAAATGTGCAGAAATCGTAGAAAAAATGGGTGCAAAACATATCGATGTACAAAATGGTGACTTAGGTGACTACGATATCGTTCCTTATCAATCTACAAACATTTCTGGTGGGACACCAATGGGAACAGATCCTAAAAACAGTGTAGTAAATACTTGGTTACAACACTGGGATAGAGATAACCTCTTTGTTGCAGGTTCAAGTACATTCGTACACAACTCAGGAAATAACCCAACAGGTACAGTAGGAGCATTTGCATACCGTTGTGCAGAAGGTATCATTAAATATCATAAAGACAATCAAAGATTAGAAGACTAAAATAAAAACGAGAGAGGAACAAAAATTCTTCTCTCGTTTTTGTATACAATATATTATTATATATCTTCCATTTGTGACTCAAAGGAATCGAGTAACGCGCGAACTTCATCTGTCGTGTGTGTTTCCATCAATTGATGGCGTAGTTCACTCGCACCTCTAAACCCACGTACGTAGATTTTAAAGAATCTACGCAATGGTTTGAACTGTTTAGGTTCGTCTTTTGAGTATTTGTCGAATAAAGACAAGTGTAATCTTAATAAATCAAGCAATTCTTCGCTCGAGTGTTCACGAGGTTCTTTTTCAAATGCGAACGGATTATGGAAGATTCCACGACCAATCATAATACCATCCACACCATATTTTTCAGCAAGTTCTAGTCCTGTTTGTCTATCTGGAATATCTCCATTAATTGTAAGGAGTGTATCTGGTGCAATCTCGTCACGAAGTTCTTTAATAGCAGAAATTAATTCCCAGTGTGCGTCTACTTTACTCATTTCCTTACGGGTACGAAGGTGAATGGATAAGTTTGAAATGTCTTGTTCCAAAACATGCCTTAACCAGTCTCTCCATTCATCTATTTCATAATATCCAAGACGGGTTTTGACACTTACCGGGAGTCCTCCAGCTTTAGCGGCTTGAATGATCTCTGCTGCAGTTTCAGGACGGAGTATTAAACCAGATCCTTTTCCTTTCTTTGCAACATTATCTACAGGGCATCCCATATTAAGATCGATTCCTTTAAAACCCATTTCGGCCATACCGATGCTCATTTGTCTAAAGTTTTCAGGTTTGTCACCCCAAATGTGAGCGACCATAGGTTGCTCATCCTCACTGAAAGTTAAGCGTCCACGAACACTTTGTATCCCATCAGGATGACAATAGCTTTCCGTATTTGTAAATTCAGTGAAAAACACATCAGGTCTGCCCGCTTCACTAACAACGTGTCGGAATACAATATCTGTAACGTCTTCCATAGGTGCCAAAATAAAAAATGGACGTGGTAAATCACGCCAAAAGTTTTCTTTCATAATCTATTTAACCTTCTATTCTTATTAAAAAATCGTCATTTTATTCATGATGATATTAACACAAATAGTTCAGTTACACAAAAGGATTTGACTATATTTGTTCTGGATTTTTATGAAGAGACTACTTGTTACTTCTTTATTTTCCGGTTTAATAAAAATATATTAGAGTAATTAAGTAGATGGATTCTTGATCCCAAAGACTTGAGCTGTTTCTGAATAGGAAGTTTCGTTATTTATCCTATATTTTAATACGGATAACTTAAACTCACCAGAATAACGTGTTTTAGATAAACTTTTCTTTAGACGAACTTCGCCATAGAGATTATAAGCCATTATCCAATTATTTATCGTATCATGGCTTATATTAAACTATTTTGAAAGAATGGTTGATCCAAAACCTTCTTCATATCTTTTTATAATTTCTAACTTCAAATCATAACTATACTTTGACATACAAAGACCTTCTAAATCCGTGTCCGGAATTAGGGGGTCAGTTCATTTTTCATATACATGCTTTTTCGTGTTTAATAATTTAGTCTTCAATTTGTATTTTTTGTTCTTCTTGATGCGTTTCTGTGCTTTAGATCCGCGCCAATATTTATACGAAGTCCATGTAGCTACTCCTACTACAATCCACGCGAAGGCAAGGATCGTTCCATTTAAGATGGTTGGATTTACTGCAAATGCGCCAAGTGCAACAAGTGACACTTGTCCTGGAATCGAGGCAATAAATGTGGCTGAAAGAAATGCAGATTGACTGACACCTAATGCCCCGGCGCCATAATTGACTGGCCAATACGGCAAACCTGGCATGAGGCGTGCGGTACACATCGCTAAGAATCCAGCATCCCCAAGATAATTTTTAACAGTCTGACCATGACGACCTAATAATCTAAAAGTCAGTTCTTGACCAGTGAGACGTGCAATCCAATACCCAATCCAAGAGCCAATCATAACCCCAAGAAATGATACGACACTTCCCTCTACAACACCATATAACGATCCAGCGACGAGTGCTGGAATTGTAACAGGAATTGGCGTAATGGCAATCAGTGATGCGATGCCGATAAACACAATCCACCCCGCCCAACCGTAGCCGAGAATAATTTGTCTTAATTTTTCAGGTTCAGGTACATCCACGTTAAAGTACGCCCATATAAACAAAGCAATGACAATAATTAGAAATATCAATGAAATAACAGATTGTGGAGAAAAAGCATCATTAGGATTTTTTCCAGAGCTCATGGCGACTCCCTCTTTTCTATATACTCACTTTACATTTCATGAACGATAAATGGAATAATTTCTGCTTTATTTTGTGGAGAAAATGAATTATAGCATTTAGTCAAAATATTATAATCATTCACAATTAGATATTATTAAGATAATTCGAAGAAAAGAGTGTTATTTTACACAAGAGTCTATGCATTTTGAGAATCAAATGTGTATAGTAAAAGTAAAGGAGTTGTTTAAAATAGATATTTTAGTTGGTACTGGTTTATTATTATTAATTCTAGTATTTTTTAGTATTTTTACTTACTACGCTCCAGACGGTAGTGCGGTAATGAGTGCGCTGGCGACAGCTGCAATCGCTACGTTTCTAGTAGAAGCACTTCAAGGTTTTGTTCTTGGTGATATTTTACATATTGAATTCTTACAAGAAACAGGTCACTTAGCAGGCACAATGAGTGGTGTAATTGTTGGATTCTTAGTCGCTTTATCTAGAAAGATAAACGCACAAAACTCAGCGTTACTTGCGGTATCTTTTGTTGAAATCGGACTCATCCCTGCACTATTTGCAGCCTACATTATTTCATTTATTATACGTTTTATTGAAAAGAAAGTAACAAACGGACTCGATTTTATTATCATTGTGATCTTTTGTATTCCATTGGCACGCTTAATTGGTGTTTTATTCACTCCATTAGTAGATGGATCATTACTTAGAATAGGTGCAATTATTGATGGTGCGATGTCAACAAGCCCACTAATTATGGGACTTATTTTAGGTGGTATCATCACAGTTGTTGGTACATCTCCACTCAGCTCAATGGCGTTAACAGCAATGCTTGGTTTAACAGGTGTTCCAATGGCAGTAGCTGCCTTAACAGCATTTGGTTCAAGCTTTATGAATACAACAATCTTGCATCGATTAAAAATTGGTAACTTAAAATCCGTAATTTCAATCGCGATCGAGCCATTATCGAAGGCAGACCTCGTCTCCGCTAACCCGATACCGATTTATGTGACCAATTTCATAGGCGGTGGATTAGCCGGTATTGTACTTGCCTACTCTGGGCTTGTAAATAACGCTCCAGGAACGGCAGCACCGACGCCAGGACTACTTGTTATGTTTGGATTTAACCCAGCAATGGAAGTTGTAAAATATGCAATAATCACAGCAGCGATCTGTTTCGCAGTAGGTCTCGTGATGTCATATGTATTTAGAAACTATCCAATTAAAAATAGTGAAGTTATTGGGGATACTCATGCTGATCAAAAATAATATAAAAAATCACGACTCGGAGAGTCGTGATTTTTGTTTTATAATAAGCGTTTTAGTTGTGCCATTTCAATTGCTGCTTGCGCACAGTCTGATCCTTTATTTCCTGCTTTCGTGCCGGAGCGTTCTATCGCTTGTTCTATATTCTCTGTAGTTATAACGCCAAATATAACGGGTGTATTCGATGTTAAATTTATTTGATTCACTCCATTTGTAACAGCGTTACACACATAGTCATAATGTGTTGTAGCACCTCTAATCACGCATCCGACTGTAATGATTGCATCGTATTTCTCTGATTCTGCGAGTTTCTTTGTAACGTATGGAATTTCGAATGCGCCTGGTACATATACTATATCAACATCGGCCTCTTCTACCTCATGTTGCATAAGTGTTTTCTTTGCCCCTTCTAGTAACCGGTCTGTTATAAAGTCATTAAAACGTGCGACTACAATCCCTATATTTAAATCTTTACCATTTAATTTACCTTCTAATTTCATGCTGTTTCCTCCTAAATGATATGCCCCATCTGTTCAAATTTTGTCGTTAGATAATCTGCGTTGTGTTCGTTGCCCTCAATTATTAAAGGAATTCGTGATTCTACTTCGATTCCAAATGACTCCAGACTCATAATTTTATCTGGATTATTTGTAAGTAATCGTACAGATTCTATTTCGTTATATTTTAAAATTTGTGCAGCTACTTCATATGTTCGAAGATCCGCTTTAAAGCCTAATTTTTCGTTCGCACTGATTGTGTTATACCCTTCTTCTATGAGCTCATATGCTTTTAATTTATTTACGAGTCCAATGCCTCTTCCTTCTTGAAAAAGATAAATAACAGCACCACCATTTTCATCGATATAACGCATAGCATTACTTAATTGTTCCTTGCAGTCACAACGTTTACTATGAAAAATATCTCCAGTGATACAAGATGAATGCACGCGCACATTTGGATTTTCGTGTAAATTTTTGTGCAACATCAGATGCTCCGACCCATCAAAGTTGCGATAGGCATCGAGCGTAAATTCTCCATCTTCCGAAGGAAGTTTTACAGATGCTACGCGCGTTACATTGACT
This sequence comes from Phocicoccus schoeneichii, assembly GCF_014635565.1. Lineage (GTDB taxonomy): Bacteria > Bacillota > Bacilli > Staphylococcales > Salinicoccaceae > Phocicoccus > Phocicoccus schoeneichii. The sequence continues at coordinate 122,490 of NZ_BMDB01000002.1, read as the reverse complement.
TCATTGACTCGTCTGAAATGAACAAGATCTTGTATCGTGATGAGTTTTAGATTGTGTTTATCTTTGAAATGAACGAGGTCTTCAAGTCGAGACATCGTACCGTCTTCGTTCATAATTTCGCAGATGATTCCTGCTTCTTTAGCACCAGTCAGTCGTGCAAGATCTACTGCCGCTTCAGTATGTCCAGGACGTTCCAGCACTCCATTTTTCTTTGCGATAAGAGGAAACAGGTGACCTGGTTGATTGAATGACTCTATCGTGATATTATCTTCTAACATCATTTTGGCTGTGAAGTACCGTTCTTCTGCACTGATTCCAGTAGTAGTTTCTTTGTGATCAATACTAATTGTGAATGCTGTACCATATGGATCAGTATTGTTATTAATCATAGGTGTGAGTCCGATTGATTTTGCGATTTTCTCTGAAACAGGTGAACAGATAAGACCACGGCCATGTGTTGCCATGAAATTGATTGTGTCTTCGTTCATCCATTCTGTAACAGAGAGTAAATCACCTTCGTTTTCTCTGTTTTCATCGTCTACAACGATGATTGCCTTACCGCTCTTAAGGTCTTTTAAAGCCTCTTCTATTGAGTCGAAAATCATTGAACAGCAACCTCCCTATTTTTCAGGATGTTGTCGACATATTTTATGAGCATGTCTGTTTCGATGTTCACCGTGTCATCCACATGACTTTCGTTTAGCGTCGTGATTCGCAGTGTTTCTGGAATAATATGCACTTTAAAACGTGTATCTTCTACTTTAAAGATAGTCAGGCTGATCCCGTCCACTGTGATTGAACCTTGATTCATCAGGTGAGATTTTAGGCGTTCATCTACTTCAATCGTGATGACTTTAGTTTCATTAAGTGATTCTATGTCTTTAATCACGCCAATTCCATCCACATGACCTGTGACAAAGTGCCCACCAAGTTCACTGGTAGGTGTCAGGGCACGCTCAAGATTGACTTTTTTTCCTATTTCTAAATGTTTGAGAGTTGTGATTTGAAGCGTTTCTTGCATAATGTCGACCGTAAATGTGTTTGTGCTAAAATCAGTCACCGTTAGACATGTGCCATTTACACTAATCGAACTTCCAATTTGAACATTCTCTAGGAAATGATTCGCATGGATTGTAATCGTGTGTAATGTATTCGTCGTGCTTTTCTTAGTGACTACACCAGTTGTTTCCACAATACCTGTAAACATATTAAATCTCCTTTTTAAATGTAAGTTTGAGATTATCTTCAATATGTTCTGTCTTTACACAAGTAAATAATTTGGATTCGTGTAGAGGTACGATATCTTCTGTTTGAAAGAATTGATATCTTCCGCTTCCACCTATTAATTTCGGGGCATAATAGAGAGTGAAGTGTAATACTAAATCTGAATTTAAAAATTGTGAAGTAACGTTTGGTCCCGATTCTACTAGCACGCGTCCAAAACCAGACGCGTACAATTTCTTCAGGATGTTTTCCACGTTACATTTATCAAGATAAAATACAGTTACATGCGTGTATGGCGCACGTAATCTTTTGTTTTCTGTAATGATAATGATATTGCGGCTGTCGTCTTTAAAAATATCCAAGCTAAAGTCAATGATGCCACTGCGACTCAAGATAATCGGAGTGGGACTCTTACCATCCCGAAGTCTTGTCGTTAATTTTGGGTTATCTTTTTTTATTGTTTGATAGCCGGTTATAATCGCATCGTGTCTGTGTCTTAGCTTAAAGACATCCTCTTTGACTTGCTTATTAGTGATCCATTTGCTTTCACTAAAATCATTTGCAACTTTCCCATCCAATGAACTCGAAACTTTCACCGTCGTGATTGGAACTTGCAATTGTTTTCCATGAAAAAACTCAGCGTAAAATTGTTCGAGTGCTTCGTTTGATTCTTGAATGACTTCAATGCCGTGATCTTTCATAAGGTCTGTACAACCTTTTAAAGAACGGTCTTTTACTGAAAAAATCACACGTTTAATACGCGCTTCTATAATCGCGTCTACACAGGGTGGTGTTTTACCATAATGAGAGCACGGTTCAAGCGTGACATAAATAGTTGCATTTTTAGATTTTTCTTTCGCCATTCGGATTGCTTGGACTTCTGCGTGCGCATCGCCGTCTTTTAAATGCGCACCTATGCCTACAATTTCGCCACCTTTAACGATGATTGCACCAACAGGAGGATTGACTCCGGTTTGTCCAACCGTCATTTTGACGAGTTCTCTAGCAGCATCCATATACATAAAATTGTTCACCTCAAAAAATACCCCTGAATTTTAGATTCAGGGGTGGTTGATTTATAAAAAAGTGTACACTAAATAAACAGTTTACTTTTCATAAACTGTACACTTCATTCTTTCTCCCATCCAGACTTTAACTGTCGGCTCTAGATATTCACTAGATCAGCCACATAAAAGAAATATGCGGGTCGCAGGCTTTTACTGCCGGTTTGGAATTTCACCAAGCCCCGAAAGAATTGTATTCACTTGTATTTAACATAACCATTGAGGATAGTCAGAATGAATCTGACATATCTAATATTAAACAATAAAAGCGATTAGCACAAATTCTATTTCGCCTAATTTGTTAAAATATATTAATAATTTGAAATCCAATGGAAGAATTGTTGCAAAAAAATAGTGCAATTTAGAATGGCTACAATTATTATGAATGTGGCTTTAAAGAGAGTTTCAATTGCTGCCAGTATATTATGTCTCGGTTCTAGTATCCTTTCTATAACACTAGGCGATATTTCTTAGGGGAAAAGAGTGAACTAGACCTTTTATATTCATTGATTTATGTGGAGGTATTGTTTGTAATGGTAGTCGTTATTTTTGTAGTATATAAGTATGTAAGATTCATTTTCGATAAGCATGTTGTTTATGGATAGATTGAAATTAATTAGAGGAGAGTTTTTATCAATGAGTAAAAAATTAGCGGTAATTACAGGTGCTGGTAGTGGTCTTGGTGCGTCTCTTGCACGTCGTTTTTCTGATTTAGGATATCATGTAGCGCTTTTGGGCCGTAATGAACATAAACTTAAAAAAGTTGGTGAGACGTTAAAGTCGGATGATTTTTCTGTTCACTCAGTGGATGTTGCAGATTATTCTGCAGTTGAAACAACGTTTAAAGGAATTACTGAACAATATGGTGACGTAGATGTATTGGTCAATAACGCTGGTACAGGTGCTTTTAAATTAGTGGAAGATATCAGTGCGGATGAAATCAACAGCATGATTGATGTGAATGTTAAGGGAACGATTTACTGTACGCAACAAGTGGTGCCTTCTATGAAGAAAAATAACGACGGTGTGATCGCAAACATTGTATCTACTGCAGGTCTTGTCGGTAAAATGAATGAGACGGTATATTGTGCGAGCAAATTTGGAGCACGTGGATTCACAGAAGCCTTACTAGTAGAACTTAAGGATACGGACATCCGCATCTTTGGTGCTTATATGGGTGGTATGAAGACAGAGTTTTGGAATGGCATCTTAGAAGAAAAACAAATGTCAGGATTAATGGATCCAGAAGATATCGCTGATATCATTATGGCAAATGTAAAAGAGAGAAAGAATCTGACAGTTGAGCAAGTGGTAATTAAAAATCACTAATTATGATACTGACTGTGGACATATGCCACCTCAAATCACACTAGTGAATGGTGCATATGCTAAAGTTCAATGTGCAAATGGCAAAGGTAGCATTACCCAAACATTTATTTAAACAAAACCCAGTAGTTGTTCTACTGGGTTTTGTTAGTTTAGTATTATTTCTCTTCAAGTCTTTGGTTGATTTGTTTACTATCACTCAATGATACAAGATAAAAAATCAATTGGATAATAATCATGATTGCTAGTATAGCACCAGCATATAATATAATATTAGTAATAGTCATCGTTATCCAACGATTCATGATTGCGACGATTGTAAATGCAGTGATACCAACAACGAGCTGTACGACTGTAGCAATAACTTTAGGGACTTTTGTATAATATAATATTGATGCAATGCCGATTAAAGCTGAAGCAATCCAGACTGATAGAATAGTTTTTGAAGGTTCTATAGTCATTAATGAGAATAGAAAGATAAAGCTTCCAATCCCCACTGAGAGTGATATTGTTTTGATTATATTTTTAATCATTTTATTCCCAACCTTTCTTTTAATTTTGAAACATACCTTCTTGAAATAATTACTTTATCCCCGTATGCCATTCTTGCAACTAGATTTCCTGAGAACGATGGCTCTACTCGTTTAATCATATGAATATTCAACATCTCCGATTTTGAAACTTGTAAAAAGGTTTTTGAATCTAATTCTTTCATAAGTGCAGATAAAGCCTTTGACGTCTTGATTTCATCTTCTTTTGTATAAATGGTTAAAGACTTATCGTAAATTGCAGCAGAGACGATATCCATTTTCTTTATAATGATTACACCGTCTTCTGAGCGTATGACCAAGTTTTCTAGACCAGTGGTGAAGTGATCGATATAAGATAAAATGCGTGCGCCTATCTGAGCATCTTTTGAATAAATTTTTACTACATCATCTGGTAAAGAGTGGTCTAAGATTAGTTCGGTTTTCATATGATGTCCCTCCTTTGTTACATTTAGTATAGGATATTTATCTCTAATAAAGTTGAATCTTTCGTAAGCGGTGAATTAAACAGCTTATCCGGTGTAATAAATGTTACACGCGTTCATACTCTGTTCATATTGAATTCATATTATCTATATAAACAAGAGTTTAGGGGGAAATTAAGGTGCACAAACCATCGAAAATATTATTAGTTAGTGCAGGATTATTTGGTTTAATTGGTGCATTTATGGGATCACATATGGCAGGTGCTGGTGATTACGCAATGAGACCCATTCACGCTCACGTATTAGTTGTAGGTTGGCTTACGTTATTTAGTTGGTCTGTTTACTATAAAGTGTTTGTTAATAAATATGGTGTCTTAGAGAAAATACATGTGTGGTCAGCAATCGTTGGCGCATTTGGACTTACAATTGGAATGTATATGAATAACGTACTATCTAGTACGACATTTTCATTAGTATTCTATATTGTTGGTGGATCTGTCTTATTACTTAGCTTTATTGTGTTCTTCATTCAAACAATTCTATACAAACCAGCTGAAAATAAATAAAAAAGAAGGCCTAGACAAATTGTCTAGGCCATTTTTTGTGGAGTATTATCTCTCAAATTTTCTTCTTCTAGAGATGAGAAGCATGAATCCTCCTGCGAGTACAAATATAGTTATTTAAAATAATTCATACATTATATATAATGTATGGATTTTTATTTTATAGGTGTAATTTTCTTATATTCATTATTGTATGCGATTACATTTCCGTTGACATTGATATATAAGAAAAATAAACTATCAGTATAATGAATGTTTATAAAATAAGGGGGTCTACTATTGTCACGAATTGATTATGAGAAAATTGCGCATAGTGATGAGTATAAAGCACTTAAGAAAGAGCGCAATTCTTTTATCTTACCTATCACTCTGTTTTTCGTCGTTGCGACTTTACTGTTTCCATTTTTAACAGGTTACACTACGTTTTTAAACAACATTGCATTTTGGAATATCTCCTGGGCGTGGATCTATTCTCTTATGCTGTTCATTATGGTATGGACGTTAGTTATGCTTTATATGAACAAAGCTAAGACTTTTGATAAGAAAGCCGAACGTATTATTGAAAAGTACAAGGGGGATACTAAATGAATGCTACTGTTGTAATCATGTTTATTGTGTTTGTGAGCTTAACACTAGTCATTACATATTTTGCATCTAAGAGAACGCAGTCTACGAGTGACTTTTACACTGCCGGTGGTGGTTTAACTGGTTGGCAGAACGGGCTTGCGATTGCTGGTGATTATTTATCTGCAGCCTCGTTCCTCGGTATTGCAGGTGCAATTGCGCTTTGGGGATTTGATGGATTCTTTTATAGTATTGGATATTTAACTGCTTATTTAGTTGTATTATACATTGTTGCAGAGCCACTTCGTAATTTAGGTAAATATACACTTGCTGATATGATCGCATCACGCTTTGAGTTGAAAAAAGTGCGTGCTACTGCAGCGTTATCTTCTATAACTATAGTCATATTTTACATGCTGGCACAGCTTGTGGGTGCAGGTGCATTGATTCAGCTATTATTTGGTATTCCATACACAGTTGCTGTAGTTCTTGTAGGTATTATGATGACGATTTACGTACTCTTCGGTGGTATGACTGCTACGAGCTGGGTACAGATGGTTAAAGCTGTATTACTTATGATTGGTACGATTATCATTTCGTTCTTAGTACTCTTACATTTTAATTTTAGTATTTCTGAGATGTTTGGATCTATGCAAAATATTAAAGCGCCAGAACTTAAAGGAGATTTCTTAAATCCGGGTTCTCAAGGTAAGTCTCCATTAGATAATATTTCACTTATTATTGCATTACTTTTTGGTACCGCTGGTTTACCACATATTCTGATGCGTTTCTTCACTGTTAGGGATGCGAAAACAGCTCGTTCGTCTGTAATGTGGGCAACATGGATTATCGGTATTTTCTACATTCTTACAATCTTCTTAGGCTTCGGTGCTGCTGCACTTTTAACTAGAGAAGAAATTATCGCAGCAAATCCTGCGGGTAACATGGCTGCACCACTTCTCGCTGACCGTTTAGGTGGAGATTTGTTAATGTCATTTGTATCAGCTGTTGCATTCGCAACGATTTTAGCGGTAGTTGCAGGACTAGTATTAACAGGAGCATCTGCATTTGCTCATGATATTTATGGGCAAGTTATTAAAAAAGGGAAGATTACAGATAAAGAACAGATCTTCGCGGCGAAAATGGCCTCACTAGCTGTTTCTATATTCTCAATCGTACTTGCTCTATTTGCACAAAATATGAACGTCGCATTCCTTGTTTCATTAGCATTTTGTGTGGCTGCGAGTGCTAATTTACCTGTTATTGTATATACCATATTTTGGAAGAGATTTAACACACAAGGCGCAATCACAGGTATCGTTGTTGGTTTGGTAACTTCGCTTGTACTCGTTATATTAAGTCCGAACGTTATGAACCCAGCAGGAACTGGGTTTATCAATGCGGAAGCGATATTCCCACTTGCGAATCCAGCGATTATATCCGTTCCTGCAGGATTCATAGGAGCATTTGTCGGTACGTTCTTTGGTAAGAAAGAATCTGATGAAAAATTTAGAGAAGTTCAAGTTAAATCTATTACTGGTATTTCGACTTCAGATGTTACACATTAATAGATGTTACAGTCATCTCAGCCTACTTGGCGGGATGGCTTTTTATTTTAAATGTTTCACGTGAAATATTCTTGACGGTTTCTAACGGCGTTTAACCTGCTTCAAACAGCAATGAAGAAAGACGTACACTGAGATTCAAATCTTATTATTCTAATCACACCTAATGGATATATTAAATCAAGAGAAGATACTACTGGGGTTATAACGCCAGTAGATATAACACGTCTACAACAATATCTAAGGTAATGAATTACGTTATAACTATGATATAAACACCTATAATAACTGTTATAGAGATGTTTATGTTAAAACGATATACGTTATTTAAAATTCTTCTTAAACAGGTTAATGTTTTATATATGTAATATTTTTTAATTAAGGTACTTCGTGTTACTATGTATACAATAGGGGGTATAAATGATGAATATTAATCAGCAAACAACTTATGATAGAGCAGTTATAAACAGAATTAAAAGACTTCAAGGACAAATAAATGGTGCGTTAAAGATGATGGAAGAAGGTAAAGATTGCAAAGAGGTTGTGACACAATTAAGTGCCGCTAAAAGTGCTTTGAATCGTACCATGAACGTTATCGTTAGTGACAATCTTGTTCAATGTGTCAGAGAAAGTGTCTTGAACAATGATGAGAAAACGGATGAACTTGTAAGCCAGGCAGTCGAACTACTTAATAAAAGTAGCTAATCGGCTGCTTTTTTTATTTATATTATTACATACCCCGCATGGTATTTGCATTTCAAAAATTTACGTGCTATTATACCCCTATAGGTATTTGAAGGGGGAATAATAATGAGCGAAAATGTTTACCACATAAATGATGTGGATCGTTTATTAGAAAATCAGCAATTGATATTAGATGTTAGAGAGTACTCGGAATTTGAATCTGGACATATTTCTGGAGTGAAGCATGTGCCTCTAGGAGAATTAGACAGTCGTTTGGAAGAACTTCCAAAAGAAAAAGAAATCTATGTGTACTGTCAGAGCGGTAGAAGAAGTGAAATTGCAGTTAGTATTTTAAATGATAAAGGATTCTCTGCAAAAAATCTTACTGAAGGATATAGCGAATATAAAGGAAGTTTTAATTCGACACATAAAAACATAACTTCATCAGCGCATAAACTTTTGGCGCTTGGGAGTTTACAATGCCCTGGCCCACTCATCACTGTGAATATGGAAATGCAAAAATTAAATGCTGGTGAGAAACTTGAAGTAACGGTGGACGATATTGGATTTAGTGCAGATATAGAGGCATGGGCAAAGAAATCTGGTAATAAAATATTAAAAAATGTGGTTGAAAATAACGCTGTAAATATCATCATTGAAAAACAAGAAAATCAAGATAATGATGCACCTAAAATGATGGAGACAAAAGATGGAGCGACAATGGTCGTGTTTAGTGGAGACCTTGATAAAGCACTTGCTTCATTTATCATCGCGACTGGTGCACGCAGTATGGGACGCGAAGTTACTATGTTCTTTACATTTTGGGGACTAAGCGTGATTAAAGATCCAAATGCCAAAAAGATTAAAAAATCAGGGATAGATAAGTTATTCAGCGCAATGTTGCCAAATTCTGCGAATCATTTGCCAATTTCTAAAATGAATATGCTTGGTGCAGGCCAAAAAATGATGAAAAATATCATGAATAAGAAAAAGGTAGAGGCATTATCTACAATGATTCAAAAAGCGGATAGCCTTGGTGTGAAGATGATTGCGTGCACAATGAGTATGGATGTAATGGCAATAGAGAAAGAAGAATTACTACCATTTGTAGAATTTGGTGGCGTTGGTACGTATCTTGGTGATACTGAAAATAGTAATTTAAATTTATTTATATAGAATAGGAGAATTTACATGTTTTTTAAACAATTTTTTGATAGCAAACTTGCACAAACATCTTATATGATCGGATGTCAAAAGACGAATGAAGCGATGATCATAGACCCAAAAAGAGTGTTAGATGAATACATCGAAGTAGCAGAGCAAGAAGGGTTTAAAATTACAAAAGCGACTGAAACACACATACACGCGGATTTTGCTTCTGGCTTAAGAGATGTGGGTAGAAAGCTAGGTTCACAACTCTATGTGTCTGACGAAGGTGATGATAATTGGAAGTATCTAAATATGCCGTCAGATACTGTGTTTCTTAAAGATGGAGATATCATTAATATTGGTTTTGTTGAACTTAAAGTTGTTCATACACCAGGACATACACCTGAAAGTATTTCATTTGTATTAACGGATCATGGCGGTGGTAGTACAGAACCTATGGGAATGTTCACTGGTGACTTTTTATTTGTAGGTGATGTCGGTAGACCGGATTTATTAGAAGTAGCTGCGAACATAAAAGGAACAACTGAGATTGGTGGTAATCAAATGTTTGATTCTTTACAAAAGCTATCTCAGTATCCTGATTTTTTACAAATATGGCCAGGTCATGGTGCAGGTAGCGCATGTGGTAAATCACTTGGTGCAGTACCTTTATCTACTCTCGGTTATGAACGTAAAAATAACTGGGCATTGCAGTATGGAGAGAATGAAAAATCAGCATTTATTGATGAACTTACGAAAGATCAACCAGAACCACCAACATACTTTAGTGAAATGAAAAGAGTAAACAAAGTAGGATTAGATGAATTTAGTCTTAAAGATATTAAAGTAGATGTTACTAATAAATTCATTGGTCAACTCTTTGATTTGAGAGTAAAAGAAGATTTCAGAGATGGGTTTAGCAAAGGCGCAATAAATGTGCCATATAATGACCAGTTTATACAGTTTGTTGGATGGTATATTGATTTTAAACAACCAATGACAGTAGTTGTAGATCCAAACAATAGTGAACAGTTACAAAAAGACCTCGCATCTATCGGATATGATGGTTTAGAGTTAATTATTCCAAGTGATGAAGTATTTAGTTTAGTAGATGATTCATATGAAACAATATCACCCGAAAAATTTGTGCAGGCACACCTGAATGACTCTATTTTAGATGTGAGAACATCAAAAGAATATAATGTAGATCACCTAGACAGTGTTGAACATATACATTTCGGTACATTAAGAACAGCGGATATTCCTTTTGAAAAAGATAAACAATTATTTGTACACTGCCAGTCAGGTGTTCGATCAGCAATGGCTTTAAGTATTTTAAAAGCACGTGGTTTTACCAATATAATTAACGTAGATAAAGGGTTTATAGGTATCAAAGGTAATATGAACTAATGGATATTTACTATATACTCGTTATCTTTTTAATTGGGTTTGTAGGATCTTTTATCTCAGGAATGGTTGGTATAGGTGGTTCCATTATCAAATACCCAATGCTTTTATATATCCCTGCTTTACTTGGAGTTAGCTCATTTACTGCTCATGAAGTGTCTGGTATTAGTGCGGTACAAGTATTCTTTGCAACAATTGCAGGTGTATTTGCATATAGAGGTAGTGGTTTATTAAATAAAAAACTCATTATTTCAATGGGAAGTTCAGTATTAATTGGCAGTTTATTTGGCTCATACATTTCTGTATACTTCTCCAGTGCACAAATAAATATCGTTTATGCGATACTCGCTACAATAGCTGCTGTAATGATGCTTATACCTAAAAAAGAACAACAATTAAATTCACTAAAAAGTGTCGATTTCAATGTGTCTCTTGCCGTTATTTTAGCGTTATTCGTGGGTATCTCATCTGGAATCGTTGGAGCTGCTGGCGCATTTATTTTAGTGCCAATCATGCTTGTGATTTTAAAGATACCAATTCGAGTAACCATTGCCTCAAGTCTTGCAATAACATTTATTTCCTCAATCGGTTCTACAGTAGGAAAAGTTGTTACAGACCAAGTGTTATACGCGCCTGCAGCAATTATGGTTGTGGCAAGTATTATTGCTTCACCACTTGGTGCTAAAATAGGACAAAAGATAAATGCCACTATTTTAAAGTGGATGCTCGCTGTATTAATTATTGCGACAGCATTAAAAATTTGGGTGGATGTATTTTAGAGTAACGCATATCGTTATAAAAATAATAAAACGCTACACAGATATTGTTGCGTAGCGTTTTTATAGTAACGATATGCATTATCTTAAGTTCTTTTTAAATAGGTAACTTACTTTGTCATAGTTCATATGATCCGTATAAAAATGATGAGCACGTTTCTTTTCAAAACCTGAAGTGAGTGCAACCGTGTCATAACCATATTTCTCTGCCCATTCTTCTTCAACGAATGCGAGTAAGTGCTCACCATATCCATTTCCTCGCTCATCTATATCAGTAACAAGGTCATGGACCCAAACAACGTTTCCATAATAAAGTGTCAATGTTGGTGCAAATCCGATAACAGAAAGTAGTTTCCAATCATTTAGTGGATCATATAAACCAAACATATGGTAGTTCTGCTTTTCCATCATCTCTTTAACTGTGTTTATATAAGTGTCTTCTGTTTGATGTGTACGAAGCTGCTTAACGACAATAAATGCACGTTTGATGTCTTCATCTGTTTTAATAGATCGAACTTTAGTTTCCCAAATATCTCTAGTCATATGCATCACTCTCTTAGTAAATTAAAGTTCTTGTTCTCTTCTTACATATCTATTTAAATCTACATCAAGGTTACCATTTCTGGTACGAATCTCATCAATCATTTGTTTTTCTTCTGCTTCATCATTGACAGTGATGATATATTTTAATCTGAATAAACTACCCATATCTGTTGAACGGATGTTAAATAGTTCAACTGAGCTCGTGTATTTTTCAAAAATATCATCGAACGTATTGTAGTAATCTAAATCTTCTGGGACAACAATGGTTAACTGCTTCATTGAACCTGACATTTGACCAAATCTAAATTGTACAAAAATAACTGAGACTATACTAATTAAAACAGTAAACGCTGTCGCGAATAGTAAATATCCCATACCTGTTGCAAGTCCAATAGCCATTGAAATGAAAATTGCGCTGATTTCTCTTGCTCCACCTGGTGCTGATCTAAAACGAATTAAGCTGAATGCACCGAGTACTGCGATACCTGCACCAACGTTTCCGTTTACGAGTGAAATAACAACTGAAACGATAGGAGGCAAAATAGCTAAAGTAAAAATGAAATCTTTATTATATACGTTTTTAAACTTATAAGCGTAAGCTGATCCTACTCCTAGGATTACTGCTGCAAAGAAACTACTTAAAAAACTCCAAATTGTCATCGCACCTTCTGGTGAGGCATAAAAACTATCAAATAAATTATTCATGTAAATATAATTTCTCCTTTTTTTCTTAATGATTCATATGCTGACTTATATTTTGAAAATGATTGTGGATAGATTTCTAATTCTGACAAAGCATTAACTAACCATAATGGATATGGACCAGGTACTTTAATCTCCATTAAAACTTCATCAGTATTAATGATACGTGTACCATGATTGCCTTTTGTGAACTCAAGATCATAGTTACGATATACGATGTTACGGTCAAACGTGATTCTGACTGCACCTGTCTCGTTATCTTTAAATGAGTTTCTGTCATAATACATAAATACTGCTGGTTGTAATTTCTTCATTCTTGTAATATGATAATCAATTTCTTCTCTAATTTGAGAATGTGGAATTATATACTTGTTACCTTTTAAGTAATCTGTTGCATTTTTTAAAGAATCATAGATTCTTCGTTTATAAACGATGCCTTGGAATTTCTTTTTTAGTTCTATAAAACATTGAGAATACTCTGACGGGATTGAATCATACGTGCGGATTCTAAGCTTTTCTCTAAAATCAGTCTTTGTGTAGGAATATCGAACTGCCTTAAAATCTGGCGTGTCATAGTAGATCGTACTTGTTGTTGAGATCGGATATTCATCATGCTCTATGTAAGGAGACAAGCGAAGCATGAGTGCGTCATATTTATTCTCATTCAGAAGGTATTTTTTTTCTACCCTATTAAAGTTTAAGATTGCCATAATTATATCCTTCCTTTAACTTAATAAAGCTAAAACAATTACATCATTATACTGAAAGTATTGAAAAAATTCAACTTTTTTTGATGTTTCGTGAATGTATATGTATTTAAGTGCAAAGTTAAGCTTATCCTCTTGACTAAACACACCTAATATATTAATAGTAATAGTAGTAGTTAGTAAAGGAGACCGTACAATGCTTTTAGGATCAACTATGGGTTGGGCGATTATCGGACTGTTTGTCGCGATGCCTATATACATGCTATTGTTCATCGGTGCTATGGCTATCCCTAGCAAAAAGAATAAGTAATTATTCTTTAGTTAACGACGACACAAAATAACGCTATGAATTATAACACTGTGATAAGCCTTTGTATAAAGGGGTTTAACTCGTTATGTATAGCGTTATTTTTGTTTTATTTATAAGATTTCATTACATGAATCATTGAATTGAATCCGTACTCGAAGCTATCTTCATCTAATGCAAATTTTGGATGATGATGTGGATAATCATATTCTCCAGGTGTTTTTCCACCACTACCTATGATTACATACACACTTGGTACGATTTCACTGAATGCACTAAAGTCTTCACCACCCATGAGTGGTTGTCTTGTAACAACATTTTCAGGATAAACTTCTCTTAAAACTGACTTTACATAGTCTGCTTTTTCCTCGTCATTTATAACTGCAGCATATCCATCCGTATAGTTCAGTTCGTACGAAGCATCAAACACTTCACATACGCTTTTAAGCTGTTGATCGATTTGTTTTTTTACATGTGCTCTATTTTCAAGAGAGGTTGTTCTGACACTACCACCAAGTATTGCGCTATCCGGAATAATATTTTCTGCCCCAGGGACACCCGCTTGGAATACTGTGTTAGAAACAACTACAGGGTCAAACGGTGAAACTTGACGTGAGACAATTGTCTGTAGTGAAGATAAAAACTGAGACCCAATGATAATAGGATCAATAGATTGTTCCGGTTGGCTCGCGTGTCCACCCTTTCCTTGTATCTTGATATGATATTTATCTGAGTTAGCTGTCACAGGACCTGCTTTAATATCAATGACTCCCGTTTGTTCAGTCGACATTAAGTGTTGTCCATAGATGAAATCAAAGTCGCTGAAGAATCCAGTAGCAACCATTTCTTTTGCACCGCCTGGAATCTTTTCTTCTGCGTGCTGGAAGATACAGTTGATTTCATTATCGAATTCATCAAGATGATCATTAATATATCTCGCAACACCTAAAAGAATTGCTGTATGTCCATCGTGTCCACATGCGTGCATCTTACCATCAATTGTTGATTTAAATTCAAAATCACGCTCTTCTTGTACAGGTAACGCGTCAATGTCGGCACGTAAACCTAATTTTTTTCCTTTACCTCTATTGAATATTCCAACTGTACTCGTCTCCGTAAGCTCTACGACCTCACAGTTTTCAAGAGAATTTAAAATATCTCTTATGTACTTTGTTGTTTCGTACTCTTCAAAAGATAATTCAGGGTGTGCATGAAGATATCTACGATCTTCAATGACTTTATCTTTGTAAAACTGATACATATTGTAATACTCCTCCTAAAAATAAATTGGCTCATCTATTCTAATTGATGAGTATTTCTTCTTACAAATTTTACAGTAGATGTCAAAAAAAGTATACTTATGAAGAGTGCCAAAACCCCTACTTTAATAATAAATATAAATGATTATATCGTCAGGAACAAAATATGGATGAAGTAAAAAAGGACGCATAGTGAAGCACTATGCGTCCTTTTTGTATCTCTTTTAGTTACTTTACAAGTATTACAGGTATACTCGACTCTTTTAAAATTTTGTCACTCACATGTCCAAATTCTAGTTTTAAAAATTTCTTTTTTCCCATTGCACCAATTACAATCGCATCATACTTCCCACTATTCGCTTCTTCTAAAATAAGATCTGCGATATTACCTTCTTTGACTTCTAGTGTATGATGAATTTGATTTGTTTGGTAGAATTCTTTTATTTCTTTATATTTTTCTTCGAATTGATTGTATTTAATTTCGTTTATAACGCTTGGAAGAATATCTTCTTCCATACGGTTTGGATCAATGACATGAATCAAAGAGACTTCAGTATGGTCATCGACTAAATTTAATACTTCTTGTGCTGCTCTAAGACTGTATTCGGATTCTTCGACTGCAACTAATAAATGGTTATAAATAATATCACCTAGTTTCCTAATTATAGATCTATTAACTTCATTCTATATCAAGGAGGCATTATTTTCATTGAAACCTAACTTTCAAATCGACTAATTCTTTGAGTGAGTTCTTTATATTGTGGAATTTTATCCTTGATGAAAAATGTAATGAAAATAATGATATACGATACGATGATAAATCCAACCAATATATACATTACCTTGCTAAATGGTAAATCAAAAGTTTGTCCAAATATCGCATCACGTAATCCGGTAATAACATATGCCATTGGTAAGATTGAATGCATAGTTTCATAGAAACTGTTCGAAGTCTCAATTGGGAAAGTCCCTGCACTTGAAGATAATTGAACAATTAATAATATAAGTGCTATAAACTTACCAAGGTTTCCGAAGATCATTACAAGTGCCACAATTGCAGCAAGAGATGCTGTTGCCCATAAGAATAACACTAGGAAAAACTTACCGTGACTCGCTACTTCAATATTCATAGCATGTACGATTGCTACGTAGAGTAACGATGAAATAATTAATGCGTGTGAAATGGTTAAGAGTACTCGACTCACCCATTGTTTCACAGGAGAAACTGCCGTCTCAAAAATTTTGTTCATCGGATATACAACGTTAAATGTAATACTTCCAATAAATAAGCTTATTCCAATAATTAATGGTGCAAAACTTTGTGCATAGTTTTGAGTATCCACAGTACTTTCAATGTTTAAATCAATTGGATTTGCTAGGTATTCAGCACCATCATCAGTAAACGATACTTTATCTACTTTTTTCATAGATTTGTCCATCTCTTTGTTTAGTTCACCGAGTCCGTTTTGTAGTTGTGAGGAACCTTCGGTCAACTGACTTGTACCACCAGCGACTTTATTAGCACCCTCTTCCAATTGAGCTTGATATTGACTCACTTGCTGTGCGTAATTACCAAGCATTGGTGAAAGACTTGTCAGTTGTTTAGAAAATTGTGCTTCACCCTCAGCAAGAGTTTGTGCACCTTCATTTACTTGTGCCAAGCCATTATTTAAATCAGTTGCACCTTTTTCAAGTTTAGCGAGTGCATCAGTTGCATCTTTACTATTATCTTTAACATCCTCTAAAGAAGAAAATAGTGTTTCTGTATATGTCTTTGTTATCGTGTTGCTAATTTCATTTACAATCATATTACCTGCTTGTTGACTCATGATTGAACCAATAAAGTTATGTCCAGGATTTGTTTTTAAGTCTAGGCTAATTTGTTCAGGTTTTTCAGTTAAGAAAGACTCCGCATTTTTAGATGCATTTTCAGGAATTCGAATATACCCGTAACTCTCTCCACTTTGGAGGTGCTTTTCAGCTGTGTCGAGATCAGTGAATTCCCACTTTAAATCATCGTGCTCTTTAATTTTCTCTACAAAATCTTCTCCTAATTGAATCTCTTCACCGCCTTTATCTTCAATGACGATTGAAAAAGTCATTTCACTTGTACGGTCGTATGGATTCCACATCGCGCCAAGGAAAGTTACTGCGTATATAATGGGTAGCGTAGATACGAAGAGAATAGATACAAGTAATACTGGTTTTTTTAATATAAATTTAAAATCTTGAAACATGTCCTCACCTTTCTTAATTATCATATTGTTATTTATTATACATGTTGTATAGTAGGTTATTATAATGATATGCATATAAAAGTACAATCAATAACTGAGTACAATATGTTGTTTATTATACATTTTATATTGAAAGGTTGATTAATATGAAAAGAGATTTACGCATCGTGAAGACACTAAGTGCAATCGACACTGCATTTTTAGAATTACTTCAGGAAAAATCTTTTGACAAAATAACTATAAAAGAAATTTGCGATCGTGCACTCATTAACCGCGCGACATTTTACAGTCATTATAGTGATAAGTTTCAATTGATTGAATCGTATCAAGAATCACTCGTTAAAGGCATTCGTGAAATTCTTTATTCAAACGTTAAAGGTTCGAGTTTAAAGGAAATTATGGACAAAGAGGTTAAAGAAACGATTCAAAACATGTTAACTTTCATGAAAGATAATAAAGATAAAGTACTTGCGGTCTTGGAGAGTGTGGATAGTGCTGCATTTGCTGAATACTTTTCAAATCATATGTTTGCATTCTACAAAGATAAGAGTGAGCAACTTGGTATAGAGCTAGAATCAGAAATTGATAAAGAATATACCATTACTTATATTACGCATGCACATATGGGAATCTTTTTGAAATGGATTCGAGAAGGGTGTATCGTACCGATTCACATAATGTCCAATTATATTGAAACATTTACAATACATGGCGTATTTAACGCATTACATTTAGATGAAGAATAGCCATATACTATTGAGTTTTCGAAATATTTCACTTACAATTAGAGTTATTTTAAAAAAGGAGGAAGCCAGTGTCCAATTATAAAATGGAACGCAGTTTAAAAACGCGTCATGTTTCCATGATCGCAATTGGCGGTGCAATTGGTACGGGATTGTTCGTTGCAACGGGTGGCGTTATTTCACAAGCCGGCCCAGGTGGAGCGATACTCGCATATGCAATTATCGGTGTCATGCTTTATTTCCTGATGAATGCCGTTGGTGAATTGTCATCTGCATATCCTTTATCCGGTGCATTTAGTGCTTTTGCTACACGCTTTATACATCCATCATTTGGGTTTGTACTCGGTTGGTTGTATATCGCGATTTGTATACTTGTTGCAAGTGTAGATATTGTAGTAACAGCTAACGTCATTAGCTTTTGGGAATGGTCGCAATTTCTATCGCCACTCGAATGGAGTATTGCATTTTTCTTACTCATATTTTTACTTAACATATTCACTGTACGCGCATATGGGGAGGCGGAGTACTGGCTTTCCTTTATTAAAGTGTTTATGATTATTGTTTTTGTGATCTTAGGTTTCCTTATGATTTTTGGAATACTTGGAGGTCACACATACGGATTCGAAAACTTCACTTATAAAGAAGCACCATTTGTTGGTGGAATTAGTGGGTTTGTAGGAGTATTACTTATCGCTGGATTCTCCGTAGGTGGTACAGAACAAGTTGCCATAACTGCAGGGGAATCTGAAGATCCGGCAAAATCTATGCCGAAAGCAGTAAATCAAGTGTTCTGGAGAATTTTACTGTTTTATATCGGTTCTATCGTCGTTATATCGGCGATAATTCCATACACTGATCCGTTATTATTGAACGAATCTGGTTCAGTGTTACAGAGTCCATTTACTATTGTATTCAACAGAATTGGTATCTCATTTGCAGCATCTGTCATTAACGCAGTTATTTTAACTTCGTTGCTCAGTGCAGCAAACTCAATGTTATATACAACGAGTCGCTTGTTTTATTCATTAGCTGAAAGTGGACAAGCACCAAAAATACTTGCTAAAATAAATAAAAAAACACGTGCACCTCTTATTTCAGTTATTGTAACGTGTGCCGTTATTTTAGGAGTCGTAATTTTTGCGAACTATAACGACGGAGCAGTATTTTATATATTAAATTTACTCGGTGCTCTAGTACTTATTATTTGGTTTTCAAATATATGGGCAATGTTTAGAGTAAGAAAAGCAATTAAGCTACAAGATAAAAACATCGATGAAATATTGCCGTATAAAGCGAAAGGCTATCCTTACGGTCAATATATAGTTATTGCGATACTATTATTTCTATTCATAGGTAGTGGCGCAGCAAACATCATCGATTACAACCCAATGGGGTTAGTAAACCATTTCTTACCATATATTGTATTAGTTGTCATATTCCTAGTTCATAAATGGATGACTAAGTCTAAACTTGTCGATTTAAATAAGGTAGATTTAACACAAAAAGATGGATAAAAATTGAGACGAGGAACGATAGTTCCATCGTCTCTTTATTCATAAAGGCGGGATATTTAATGGAAAATGATAAAATGGAGCGTGGTCTGAAATCCAGACACGTCTCAATGATTGCAATTGGTGGTGCAATCGGTACAGGGTTATTCGTTGCAACGGGTGGCGTTATTGCTGAAGCAGGGCCGTTCGGAGCGTTACTCGCATATGCAATTATAGGTGTGATGTTGTACTTCTTAATGAACACAATAGGAGAGCTTGCAACGTTCTATCCTGTATCTGGAGCATTCAGTGCATTCAGTACACGATTTGTAGATCCATCAGTTGGATTTACTATCGGTTGGGTATATTTCTTAATTGGTATATTGGTGGCTTCAGTAGATATAATTGTTGCTTCGAATGTCATTACATTCTGGCAACCAATGCAGTTCTTAAGTCCATTCACTTGGAGTGTAATATTTTTCCTTCTTATTTTCATTTTGAATATCGTTAAAGTACGGGCATTCGGTGAAGCAGAGTATTGGTTATCTCTTATTAAAGTAGTGACAATTATCGTATTTATTGTTGTAGGTACATTAATGATTTTTGGAATATTAGGTGGAGAAGCTTACGGATTTAAGAACTATACGATTGGTGAAGCACCGTTTGTTGGTGGAATCAGCGGGTTCTTAGGCGTACTTCTAGTCGCAGGGTTTTCTGTAGGGGGCACCGAAGTTGTCGCGATCACAGCAGGTGAATCAGATGAACCAGAGAAATCGATGCCAAAAGCCGTCAACCAAGTATTCTGGAGAATTTTAATTTTCTATATCGGTGCAATTGCAGTGATCAGTGCAATTCTGCCATACACAGACCCAACATTACTTAATGAAACAGGTTCTGTTAACCAGAGTCCGTTTACAATTGTATTTGATAGAGTCGGTATCGCGTTTGCAGCTTCTGTAATTAACGCAGTAATTTTAACATCTCTACTCAGTGCATCTAACTCAATGCTATATTCAGCGAGCCGCATGCTATTTGCACTTGCAAGCAAAAAACATGCACCTAAAGTATTATCTAAGATAAACAATAGAACACACTCGCCGCTTGCATCGATTCTTGTGACTTGCGGAACAATTTTCATGATTGTGGTACTTTCTCAATTCTTAGAAAATGCGATCTTTATTTTACTTGAATTTGTGGGGTCGCTCGTTATCTTAGTATGGCTCTCAAACGTTTGGGCGCAAATGCGTTTGCGTAAAGCGATTAAATTACAGGGTAAAGATATCAATCATGTACTACCATTTAAAGCTAAAGGGTATCCAGTAGGGCAATATATCGTCATTGCAATCATACTGTTCTTACTGACAGGTGGTTCAGTTCAATATATTATTGACTTTAATGGGACAGAATTATTCAGACATTATTTACCATTTATCATCATGGCACTGATTTTTATCGTTCACAAACTCATCAATAAAACACATATGGTTGATTTAAACACAGTAGATCTTTCTAGAAAAACAACTGATTAAATGCTAATATTAGATTAAATAAAGTCGAAAGGACTGAACTCTGTAAAAATGGACAATTTCCTATTCTAATTGTTGTAATTGAACTGAAGTCACACGAAATGTTTATTTAAGTGTGCTCAATTACCAGTTTGAATAGGGGACAGAGTAAAGTTCTTTAGAGGTATTGCGTACTTTCACACTACCTTTATGTCTCCAATTCTTCCTGAGTTGGAGACTTTTTTGTCTCCGCACACAGCTATAAAGGAGATTTTAATTTTGAAATTATTAGAAGTTAGAGATATAGAACTTGAAGTGAATGGCATCCTGTTACTTGAAAGTAAGCATTTAGAAATATACTCTGGTGATAGAATAGGGCTCATTGGTATTAATGGATCCGGTAAGACGACGTTACTCGAGCAGTTAAAAATTGAATCTCAGTACGTCTCACATTATTCAACGGTTGAGTTAATACCACAGCTGAAAGACATTGATACAGTAAAGAGTGGTGGAGAGGTTACGTTACAATATATAAGAGACACATTGTCTCGGTCTCCGCATCTTTTATTACTCGATGAACCCACAACAAATCTAGATGTCACGCATATAGAGATGCTAGATAAAGTTCTACAAGAACATGACGGTGCCTATATACTTGTTTCACATGACAGAGATTTTCTAGATAGAAATGTGAATCAAATATGGGAAATTGCTGATCATAAAATCTGTATTTTTAAAGGGACATATAGTGATTTCCAAGAACAAAAAAAGCAGGAAAAAATGCATCATGCCAAGGAGTATGAAAAATATATTACGAAGAAAACACAGCTAGAGCGAGCATATTCAGATAAAAAGCATCAAGCGCGTGAATCGGTCATGTACACTGCAGCTAATGGTAAAAGAAAAGAAACAAAAGATTTTCATTTTCAAAAAATAGGGAAAAAATTAAACCAAGTTGCTAAAGGGTTTAAAAAAAGAATTGAGCAACTTGAGGAAGTAGAACAGCCCGAAAAAGAACTACACGTGCATCTCGATATACCGAATGAAGAGATGTTCTTAAATAGAAATATCATTCGCTTTAATGATGTTACCTGTAGAGTAGGAAACCGTGTATTATGGCATACAAGACCTTTCCAGATGAAGGGCGGTAAACATATCGCTATCGTTGGAGATAACGGTGTTGGTAAGACAACTATGTTACGTATGATACAAGAAAACAATAGCGATATTGAAGTTTCGCCTAGTGTTATATTTGGTTATTTTAGTCAAAACATTGATATATTAAACGAAGAGATGACTATACTAGACAATGTTAAAGAAACAAGCATTCATGATGAGACGACGATTCGAACAGTGCTTGCACGCCTCCTCATTAAACGGGATGATGTGAACAAAAAGATTTCTGTTTTAAGTGGTGGAGAGCGTGTTAAAGTAGCGCTCGTTAAAGTATTTTTATCTAATATCAATACACTTATACTAGATGAACCGACGAACTATCTAGATATCTATACCATGGAAGCATTGACAGATCTATTTAAAGAGTACTCAGGAACTGTTATTTTTGTTTCACACGATACAAAATTTGTTAAAGATGTTGCAGATATGATTGTCGAAATTAAGAACAAAGAAGTAACAGTGTTTGATGGGACGTTAGAAGAATACAGAGCACATCAAATAAATAAGTTACGTGATGCAAGTAAAGAGGATCTCATGCTGATAGAGAATAAGATTGCAGAAGTTTTAGGAAAACTATCGATAGAACCTAGTGAATCACTAGAACAAGAATTCAGTGAATTACTTAAAAAGAAGAGAAAGTTAATGGAGTGATCATCATGATAGTCACTACTGCTGGTAGAAATAACGCTAGCGTTATTCAGATAGCTAAAGGGATATCTGATCTTTATAATTTACGTTATATCGATAGAAATAAAGAAAGTATAAATAATCTAAGAGAGAAGTATCATAGTAATGTACTCATGGTTGGAAGTGAAAAAATAGAACTTCATACACAAGAATCCGTTGTAAAGTATCACCCGAACTTTGCACAGGTTAGAATGAAAAGAATTCTAAAGAGACAGGATGATGCTTTCCTAGAAGCGACAAATTTAACAGAAGGCAGCACATTTATAGATTGCACAATGGGTATGTTATCTGATAGTTTAATTGCAAGTTTCGCAGTAGGAAAAACGGGTAGCGTTACGTCTATAGAATCCGTATCAGAACTGTATATAACGATGGTAGAAGGTATGAAGAAATATCGCTATGAGATAGAAGAGTTGAGAGACGCTGCAAAGAGAATTATGACATATAACATGCATTCATTAGATTACCTAAAACAACAATATAACGACTCAGTAGATGTTGTATATTTTGACCCAATGTTTGAAGAAACGATAGATGCTTCAACTGGTTTACAAAGTATAGAGCGTATGGCAGATCATACTGGATTAACAAATGAATTAATTGAAGAGGCAAAGAGAGTTGCAAAAAAGCGGGTAGTTTTAAAAGCACACTTTAGAAGTCCCATGTTCGAAGCTTATGGTTTTATGAGATGTATCCGTCCGTCTAGCACGTCTCATTTTGGAGTGATCATAAAATAATAACAAAACGGTCAGATTTAATCTGACCGTTTTATATTTTACATAATTACATATGATGTACATGTTTTGATCTTAGCATCTTTTTTATGGCTTTCAAATTCATAGAAATCAGCAAAGTGGATCACAGAACCATCCTTATAAGTTACCGTACCGTGCGCTGCACCATCTTTACCATGGGTAAGGATGGAGTGAATGTTCATTACTTCAATCTCCCTACTATGATTAGAAAGCTCTTTATGAAACTTCGCGAGCCCTTCTAGAGTAGGATGATTTGGAATGTTCCACGTGAAACTTTCAACTACAAGTTTCTCTAATTCAGACTTTTCTAATGTGCCGGTAGCAATTAGAAAATCTCTGATGAACGCTCGTTTCGGTGCATTGTTGCAATTCAAGTCTCCTGTTACTTTGAATTGATTTGTCATTATTTAAATTGCATTGTCGTAATACATGTTCTAGAGTCTTCGTATGTTGACAATACTTCCTCCGTTTCTAAGTCACCATCAGTCATTTTGACAAAGAACTCCTGATTTCTAGGCAACCAAAGGTCAATGAATCCATTCTTCATTGTAGTCATGTTTTCGTCAATGATTGTGTTGCCTTTCTGATCTACTACTGTTACATGAAGCTCTTCTTCAATAAGTTCTCCTTGGCATCCTGATAAACTATGGATTTCACAAGGATGTGTCATTGTTTTAAATGGTGCAATAGATACAAAGTACTCATCTTCTGGTAAGTTTAATGACTCAATGACTTTACCGTTACTATTGGTTACGCTCATTACCTTTGAATCAATGCTCGCATTAATACCTTCTTCAACATCATTAATACTGTAATGATAGACACGATCCTTAACTTCCTCAGCTGATGTTGTGTGCTTAGGTTCTGAGTTTCCACACGCACTTAAGATAAGTGCAAAAGATAAAATAAATAATCCGACTAAATTTTTCATTTTCTCACCTTTTATATTTAATTCACCACGAGTACAGGAATATTTGCGGCTTTTATAATACTTTTACTTACACTACCGACAATGAAGTCTTTAATAATATTTTTACCTGTTCTACCAATTAAAACAACGTCATAATTACCGTTATTAATTTCATCTAGCAACGCCTCTTTAACCAAGCCGTGTATGAGTTTAACTTCGTAACGTATATCGTTATCTTCCAAAAAGTCTAAAGAGAGTTGTAGCCAGTTCATTGCTTCTTGTTTTTCACTAATTTCGTCTCTTGTATGGAGTAAGGAATCTCGTGTCGCTTTCGCATCTTTTACATGTACCAATGTAACATGGATATTTGTAGTATTGAAATTTATAACTTCTTTGACTGCGCGTCGTGCGTTTTTAGAATCATCGACAGCAATAATAATAGATTTATACAATATAATCACTCTCTATTCAGTGGATATTTTTGTCATGCGACTAAGTAGGATCTGGCTATCTGTGTTTAGATTAGTAACATCTACTGTGTATCCTCGTTTTTCAAGATTTAAAATAGCTGTCTGTATACCTTCAACAGCGGAACTATCCCACACAGTCGAATGTTTAAAGTCTAGTACAACATGCGTATTCTCTTCTTCATATGCCGTGAGTTTATCTATAAATGATTCAATGGAAGCGAAGAATAACTGCCCAGTTATTTCAAAGATAATTTTGTTATCTTTACTATATCTATCAACATCTATTTCAGAAACTTTACGTGCAAACAGTAGTGCAGCTAGAATTACACCAAGAATCGTACCAACGGCAAGGTTATTTGTTGTAAGTACACCTGCCATAGTTACAAGCATAACGATGACATCAGTCTTAGGTGCACGTCTCACATAATTGAAACTGCGCCAATCGAATGTATTTATTGCGATAAACGTCATAATCGCTGCTAGAATTGGCATTGGAATACGAACAACTATATCACCGAGTACTACGATTAAGAACATTAAGAATGCGCCAGCTGTGAAAGTAGATAGTCTCGTACGTGCACCAGATGTGATATTGATGATTGTTTGTCCTGCCATCGCACAGCCGCCCATTCCACCAAAGAGTCCTGCAAATATATTGGCGATTCCTTGACCTAGACTCTCTCTATTTTTATTACTTGTCGTTTCTGTGTAGTTATCTACAATGCGTGCAACAATCAGACTTTCTGTTAGTCCAACAATTGCCATAGAAACAGAGTAAGGGAATATAATTTTAAACGTTTCAAATGTTAAAGGAACATCTGGGAAAAGAATCTTTGGGAAGCTTTTTTCAATATTCCCTAGATCCCCAACGGTACGGACATCTCCGCCAAAGATGAGATAGATGGTCGTTAGCCCAATTAATACAATAAGTGGAGCTGGAATTTTTGTAAAAAACTTTGGAATAATAAAGACTAGACCTAATGTAACCAATGCATAAATATAAGTATGGATTGTAATGCCTAAGATATGTTGCATTTGAGTAATGAATAGCATAATTGCAAGTGAGTTGATGAACCCAATCATCACCGAGTTTGGTATGAACCGTAATATGCGACCAATTTTTAGAATACCTAGAATTACTTGTATGATCCCCATCAGTATCGTTGCAAGTAATAGATATTCAACACCATGGTCTTGTACGAGATTGACGACTACAAGTGCAACAGCAGCCGTTGCAGCCGATATCATCGCGCTGCGTCCACCTGTAATGGATATCGTTATAGCGATAATCACAGATGCATAGAGACCTACCATTGGATCGACACCTGCGATAATCGAGAATGAGATTGCTTCAGGTATCAGAGCAAGTCCAACGAGAATCCCTGCAATAATATTAACAAAAGGGTTTTGTAACCACTCTTGCTTAAATTTTTCCAAAAGATCTCCTCCAATTTTTTGCTTATACTATTATATCATATATAATCGATTGTGAATTTCAAAAACCGCTTTAGAACATTAGTTTAACAGTATATTTTTGATTTAATCTCAATTTTTCACAATTTAATAAACATACAAAAACTTTTTGTTATTATAAATATATATGCATTTATGATATACTATGAGCATTATTATATGGAGGAATAGGAAATGAGTAATTTACTACCTGCATGTCCTGAATGTGGGCAAGAATACACATACGAAGATGGACAATCATACGTATGTCCAATGTGTGGACACGAATGGACGAAGGAATCACAATTAGAACAAGAAGAATCGATGCTCGTTAGAGATGCACATGGTACGGTTCTAAACGATGGAGATACAATCACGGTAATTAAAGACTTAAAAGTTAAAGGATCATCATCGTCAATAAAACAGGGTACGAACATTAAAAATATTAAACTTGTTGAACCAGTGGATGGACATGACATTGATTGTAAAATTCCAGGATTTGGTCAAATGAAGCTCAAATCTGAATTTGTTAAAAAAATATAGGAGAAGCATGTGCTTCTCCTATATTTCTTTTAGTAGAGAATCAATTTCAGATTCCACTTTTTCAAAATCAAATGTATCCAAAGGTAATATTTCTCCGGTTTCATAGACATGATTTAAATTCTGAATTTGGTACTGCCATCCTGTAAAATCACGTATGATATGTGAAAATTCAAATGGTAGTTCAGATACGATCATGATATCTGTCTTCCCTTTTGAATCATTCAAAGTAATCGATACTTTACCGATATCCCATGTAAAAGAGATGTGTTTATCTTGTTCTGTTTCTAAAACTTTCATAATTTCTTCTTCGTTATTTCCTAGATCAAATACTAACTCATTATCTCTAAAGGAAAGCTGTGGGAACCACGAATTAATACCTTCAGTAGTTGACAGTAATGGGTAAATCGTTTTTCTAGAACCATTCATTGTGCTCTTTAACGATTGGATATATGCGTCTTCTGTTTTCTTGAAAAATATTTCCAAAATTGACACCCCTCAATTACCTTTTCACTATTAAAATAGTGTTAAATTCCTTATAATTAATGTTAAGTATATCATGCGTGATAAACGAAATATAGCGACTAGCAAGGTGAAATCATGACAGTAGAAGCCAAATTAAATGCGTTTTATAACAAAATTGCTGACGAAGAAAACAGAGAGACATTTAAACACGCACTTGGTTTTAAGACAACGAAGATGTTTATTAAAGTAAGATGGAACGATAAAATTCCGTATGACTTCTTAAGAGAGATTATTGATTATAAAAGAGAAATCCGCAAAGAAGATACTTCTTTTTGGATGCCTAAAGAAGAATAATAATGACTTTACTATACAGTCTTGTACATTTGTACTATAATCACAAGTGGTCTGACCATTAGTATTGGAGGAGAATTATGAAGACGGCGTATATTATAGACAGCACAGCTGATCTAAGAGAAGAATATAGAGATCACCCGGATGTTTATGTGGTGAATCTGAGTGTAATATTTGAAAATGGTGATGAATTCGTTGATACAAAAGATACTAATAAGGTAAAACAATATTACTCACGTTTAAAAACTGAAAAAGTACCTCCGTCAACATCACAACCAACACCCAATCAATTTTATGAACTTTTAGAAGAGATTATTGAAAAAGGGTACACAGATGTTATTGGAATTTTATTAAGTAAAAAACTGAGTGGTGCATTCCAGACATGCAGCATGATCTTTGATGAATTTGAAGATAAAATTAACACGTATCTCGTAAATTCGTCGAGTACGTCTTATGTTATTGGCAGCATGGTGGAACAAGCAATGAACATGCTTGAAGCGGGTGTGTCACACAAAGAAGTTGTAGATAATTTAGAATGGGTTGCGAACAATCAAGACACGTATCTCACAGTAAAAGACTTAAAAAATCTCGTAAAAGGTGGGAGACTCGGTGCGACATCAGCAGCGATTGGTACGTTATTAAAAATTCGTCCAATCATGATGTTTGATGATGAATTAGGAGTTAAACTGTTCGATAAAGTACGTACAGATAAGCGTGTCGTTAAGAAACTACAAGATGTACTAGTTGAAATGGCGACTAAATTTAAAGAAAAGTTAGATGTGGTTGTGATTCATGGTGATGATGAACCATCAGCAGCAGATTTAATTGAAAAATTCAAAGAAAAATATCCGAGCTTAAATTACCAAATGTTCTACCTAGGACCTGTTTTAGGCGTGCATGGAGGATATGGATGTATCGGACTCGCGTTTATACCAAGAAAAGACAGCTGATCAATCAGCTGTCTTTTTTGTCTTTGTATGAGTATATTTAAAATGTATTTTCTACAATCATTTGCTTGTCTTTGATCATCCAGTTACCTCTTGCAAGGAGTCCTTCGAGTTCAAATGTGTCTCTGTTTAAAATCATGATGTCTGCGTCAGCTTCTTCTCTGAGTCTTCCTTTATGGTTCATTTTAAGTACGCGTGCAACGTTACTTGTCACGAGTGAGATAATTTCTTGTATATCTCCGCCTTCCTGTAGCAATTCTTGAATTTGTTCTAATGTTGTTGTTGGTTTTGCAACACCGTATCCAACAAGATTTCCATTTTTATCAAATTCAGGTAAGCTCCCATAAGCATCTGTTGAGAGTGTAAGTTGTCTCATGTTTCCACCTAATGCTTTATAGAGTTTAACGCTGTCTTTTGTTTTATTACTTGCTGTTATATCGACATAGGCACCAGTCTTCGCAAGTTCCATTGCATCCTCGAGTAGAGTCGTCGTTCGATCGATATGTGTCACGTATATATCTTGTGCTTTTACATCATATTTTTCGATTATCTCATGCAATATTTTTAGTCCATGTTTTCCTCCGCCAACATGGAAGTGAGTGACACCTGCTTTTTGAGCAAGCATGCCTGCAACAGTCGTGTCTGCAATAATTCTCGCGAGTTCTTCTTCCGTCGGAATAGAAGATCTAAAGTCATTGATTGCAATTTCTGCGGTACCAATAATTTTATCAATATAAGTAATATCTGTTTTAATAGAACCCGTTAACGTTGTCACAGGTAAATGATAGTTTCCTGTGTACATATAAGCCGTGATTCCTTCAGTTTCAAGTGCACGTGCTTTTGCAAGTAACGCGGATAACGGTCGTGTAATGCCGTCTGTACCGATTAACCCAACAACTGTTGTAATCCCACCAGACACGATTTCTGTAATTTTTGATTCTGGAGTACGTGTGTGAAATCCGCTTTCTCCACCTCCGCCTAGAAGATGAATGTGTGGTTCAACAATACCAGGTGTAACGATGTTTTGCTTGGCGTCGTAGACTTCAACAGGTAAGCCCGTCGCTTTTAAACTTTCCACATCTACTTTACCGATTTTGATGATTTTATCATTAAGTAAAAGTATGGAGTGTCTTCCTCTGTAAGAAGGAGAAAATACTTCTGCGTTTTCTAAAACTTTAAACATACGATCATCCTTTATAAATTTAAGTATATTTTATATTAAGCTAAATGATCTCTGTTTTCTATAAAAATAAAAAAGCACGCATAAAATGCGCGCTCAATTACTCATTATTTTTTACAAAAAGTGCTTAGGAAGCTAGCAAGTGAAAGGCCAGCAAGTGTCATTGCACTTTTCGCTCCTTTATATCCGTCACCTGCTAAGAAGTGCTTGATTGTAGCAACACCTGTAACTGATCCCACCATGAATGAACCAAGACGCCCAAATGTTTTGCTTAAGAATGATAGCCCAAGAAGTACTGATCCGACTGCTTCAAAGTACCCTGCAAATTTCATTTGACTAGGGTTAACATTGAAGTGCTTTTCGAAGTCTTCGCCCATTTCACCATTTGCTTCAATTTTGCTCATACCGTTTTCGAATACGTTTTTTGCAACATATAAGTTAGTTAAATATCTAAACATTAATTATCTCCCTTTCGAAATAAATTCATGACTCATTATATATCAATTCCCATTAATATATAAAATGAAACGCTCAAACTCTATTTAATAAATAGCAGTGGTAATAAGAAATGTGATTACAGATAATAATAACGACGTTACAACGATTGCGATTAGGGGTTTAGTTGCTTTTGATAATAACGCTTGTAATGACACATTTAACCCAAGACCAACCATTGCCATTATCATTAAGAAACGTGCGATCTGGTCGATGACTGCTAAAACATTTGTAGGAATTGTAACGAATGTATTTAATACAGCGAGTGCTAAGAATCCAAATAAGAAATACGGAATATCAATCTTTTGCTTACCATCAGATTTTTGTGAGTTTTTTTGAACAAAGTAGAAAATGATGAATGATACTGGGATAAGCAAGAATACACGCCCAAGCTTAGAAAGCAGTGCAAATGCCATTGCTTCATCGCCACCAACTCCTGCTGCAAGTACAACTTGTGCAATTTCATGAAGACTAATACCAGACCAAATTCCGAATACGGTATCGCCCATATTTATAACGGGATATAAAAATGAATACAAAAGGGCAAACGCTGTACCAACTAGTGCAATGATCCCAACACTGATTGCCGTGTCTTCATCATCTGAATCTAAGATTGAACTCACCGCAGCGATTGCGGATGCGCCACAAATACCAGTTCCGACACCAAGTAGGAATGCGATGTTTTTGTTTCCTTTTAAATATTTATTCAAGAGCATCATAAACCCGATACTAAATATGATCACACATGTACCGAAAAGAAGTAGAGTCAGGCCTTCACTAAAAATGATGTAGAGATTGAGTTTTAATCCATATAAAATGATAGCCACTCGTAGTAATTTTTTTGCAGAGAATTGAATGCCACTTTTAATTTGGATTGGATATCCAATTGTATTTCTGTAAATGATAGAAATAATGATTGCGACGGCGAGAGCACCCACGCTATTAATTACTGGAAGCAATGCTAAAAAATAGCTGACTGCTGCAATAATAAATGTAAATAGTATGCCTAGTATAAAAGGTTTATTGTTATGTTCTGTTGTCATATCGCATGCCTCCGTAATAAAAAGACTCCCTAACTAATAGGGAGTAAAAGTTACTGATAAATGTATTCTAGCACGCTTACCGCTTGTTCAACAGATTCACATACCACATTTGCTTTATTTGAAAGCTCTTTTAGTGGGTGAATGAGTTTTTCTGGACGAATAATAATGAGCGGTTTACCTTCAGCAACAGCACGTGATGCATCCATTGCTGTATTCCATTGTTTGTATTCTTCTCCAAATAACGCAATGACAATATCAGATTTTTTCATCATAACTTCTGTGCGTAAGTTATTAATGCTTGAAGCGGCATCGTCATGGAAATATTTGTTTGGTTGCTTACCTAGAATTTGTGCGCCGATATCATCAGAAAGATCGTGGTTCGTCTGCGGAGAGACAAATGAGATAGGGAGTTCTTTTTCAGAGACTAGTGTTTTTATCTCCTCACGCCAAGGCGTATGAATTTCACCTGCAAGATATACTGTAAGTTCCATAAATATTCCTCCTAAATTAGTACTACCTTATAGTATATACCTTTTTTTAATTTATGATAAAATGATAGACGGATAGAATGATAAGGGGAAAAGATATATGAGGATAGCTTTATTTGATTTCGATGGTACAATTTACCCTCACGAAACATTTGAGACACTCAGATTGCACATGAGAGATAATCAAAAATATAAAAAATATTATAAGCACTTTGTCGTGCGGTTTGCGCCAAGTTATTTTGGTTATAAGCTAAAACTCGTTCCCAAATTAAAAATGCAGTATAAAGCTTTAGAATCATATGTACATGCATTCAAAGGAATGTCTAAAGAGGATCTTGTAGTGTTCTTCAAGATGGTTGCTGATGACATGAGGGAAGAGTTACGTGATGAGCTCTTAGAACGTATTGACGAGTTAAGAAAGAATAATTACTACACGATACTAATTTCAGGCGCGTTTACTCCTCTTTTAGAGGCACTTTTTCCAAATAAGTTCGATCATATCATTGGATCTACTGTAAATTATAAAAACAATAAAGTGGATACAAAACAACCGTTTAAACGTGTGTTTGGAACGAAGAAGATTGAGCTTATCAGAAATCATTTTAAAGACCAGAAAATAGATTGGAATGAGAGTCAAGCATACAGCGACAGTCTTTCAGACCTGAGTATGCTAAATCTAGTTGGACAACCCGTAGCGGTTTATCCAGATCATTCACTTACAAAAATTGCAGAAGCAAATAACTGGGAAATTATTTCTAATAACAGATAATAAGGTAGAGGAGATATTATGAATTTAAATAAAATCAGTTCAGATGAGTTATATCCTACGGAGTCTTTCGGACCTTCGATACTTGGAACACTCATCTATAAAGTAGGCGACCAAACAGAATTTAAAGGTGCATATATTACAACAAATGAACGCATCATTATGAATGTAGATATGATGGGCGAAGACTATAGACGCGTATTTGCGTACACAGACATTGTTGATGTTTATGTAAATGAAAAAGGCCTTTTCATCGACTTCCCAGACGGAATGGGCAAAATCGCAATGGTAAACATTGAAGACGGTGATGCGGATGAGTTTGTTAGGTACGTTAAAGATAAATTAAAGTAATGATACAAGTAAGGCGAATTTAATGGTGCTAACGCTTTTATAGTTTACGTATGAAGCGTATAATTGAAGTTATGAAAATATACTAAGGAGTTTCGATTTTAATGAGTACAAATGACAGAAAAGAAGTCGTCTTAATCGGTGGCGGTATCATGAGCGCGACTCTAGGTTCACTAATTAGTGAACTCGAACCAAACTGGAATATCAAAATGTTTGAGAAACTTGATGCGCCAGCATTAGAAAGTACAAACCCATGGAATAACGCGGGTACAGGTCACGCAGCATTATGTGAATTAAACTACACTTCAGAAGATGAAAATAAGAACATTGATATGAGTAAAGCAATCAATGTAAACGAGCAGTTCCAAGTATCACTTCAATATTGGTCACACTTAGTGAACGAAAATAAACTATCAGACCCTGAAGAGTTTATTAAATCAGTACCTCACTTAAGCTATGTTGAAGGCGAAGAGAACGTTGATTTCTTAAGAAGAAGACAAGAATTAATGAGCCAGAACCCTCTCTTTGAAGGAATGGAGTTCACGGACGATCCAGAAGTATTAAAAAAATGGATCCCACTCATGATGGAAGGCCGCACTACTGACGAGAAACTTGCAGCAACATATTCAGATAAAGGGACAGATGTTAACTTTGGTTCGTTAACGACTCAACTGTTCGATAATCTAGAAGAACATGGTGCACATCTTGCATACGGTCACGAAGTGAAATCAATTAAGCGCATGGAAAATGGTAAATGGGAAGTTAAGATTTTAGACTTATCTACGGATTCAGTAGAATTCCACATTGCTGACTTCTTGTTTATCGGAGCAGGTGGGGCTAGTCTCCCATTACTACAAAAAACAAAAATTCCTGAGTCTAAAAACATCGGTGGTTTCCCAGTGAGTGGATTATTCCTCGTATGTGATGATGAAGAGATTGCGAACAAACATGACGGAAAAGTCTACGGTAAAGCAAAAGTGGGTGCACCACCAATGTCAGTACCGCACTTAGACACGCGTTATATCGACGGTAAAAAATCATTACTATTTGGACCATTCGCAGGATTTACACCTAAGTTCTTAAAAGAAGGTTCATACTTCGACTTATTCGGATCACTTAAGCCAAACAACATCTTAACGATGATGGCTGCAGGTGCAAAAGAGATGAGCTTAACGAAATATCTTATTGGTGAACTTCTATTAAACGAAGAGCAAAGAATGGACGCTCTACGTGAATTTGTTCCTAACGCAGACAGCAAAGACTGGAGAATTTCAGTTGCCGGTCAACGTGTTCAAGTGATTAAAGACACGGACAAAGGTAAAGGAACGCTGATGTTTGGTACAGAAGTTATCGTTTCAGAAGACGGTTCTGTAGCAGCATTACTCGGTGCTTCACCTGGTGCTTCAACAGCAACAAGTGCAATGATTAATGTTCTAAAACGTTCATTCCCAGAACAGTACTCTTCTTGGGAAGAACGCTTAAAAGAAATGATTCCTTCATACGGATATCAATTAGCTGATAACAAGAAACTCTATCAAGAAATCAATAAAGACGTACGTAAAACACTTAAATTAAAACATTAATAATGAGTAACACTATGTGATGTAATTTTGCATCATGTAGTGTTATTTTTTTATGTGTAAAGTCGTTTAAAACGTGATATAATAAGAAAAGTTGATGTAACGCCTAGCGTTATTACATAGTGTTATTATGAAAAGGAGTACCGACATGAGTCAAAAAAATCAAATTTATTACACTACCGCACAAGTGACTGATATGGTAGAACTTTCAGATCAGAACGTGCGTAAATATGTACGTATGCTAGAAGAACGTGGATACGAAGTTGCTAAAGATGAGCACCAAAGAAGACTGTTTTCACAGAATGATGTGAACGTATTAAACGAAATGATTCGCACTTCTAAAACACCAGGATTTACACTCGAACTTGCTGCCGATGAAATCATGAAAAATGTAGAGAATATCATCTCTGAGAATGAAGTCGACCATGTTGATCATTCGAGCACAAACGAAGATATTCTAAAAGCGTTAGAGAAAGTATTAGTGAAGCTAGACGAGATGCGTCAAGAAAACATCATTCTAAGAGAAAATGTTACACATCTCGTATCGCGACTAGAAGAATATGATGCACGTATCTTAGAAGTTGGTAACGAGCAAAAATTAATTTCTACACAAATGGAAGAAATTAAAGAACAAACAGAAAACCAGACTGTAGAAGAATCTGTGACACAAGAAATTTCTGAAACTATAACAGATACTGCAGATAAAGACACGAAAGCAGAAACTGCTCAGAGTGAAAAAGAGCTTGAGACTACCGTTGAATCTGACAAAACAGAAACAATTGAAGCGGAAGAACCTGTAAAAGAAGAACCTACAGAAACATCTTCGAATATTGATATGAGCAAATATGAAGATCCGATGGAAGCAATTGAAGTTCCAGAAGAAAAAGAAGAATCGCAAGAAGCAACTACTGAACAACCAAAAGTAGAACAGCCTAAGAAAAAAGGATTTTTTGCTAGACTATTTGGAAACTAAAAAAGAGCATGTCACCTGAAAAACCAGGAGACATGCTCTTTTAATCTTATTCGACCATTAATTCAGCAATTCTGAGATTATCGTTCGAAAGTAGGTCTCATTCGACCATTAATTCAGCAATCCTAAGATTATCGTTCGAATGTAGGTCTTATTCGACCATTAATTCAGCAATTCCGAGATTATCGTTCGAATGTAGGTCTCATTCGACCATTAATTCAGAAATTTCGAGATTATCGTTCGAATGTAGAACTCATTCGACCTTTAATTTCGAAATTCTAAGATTATCGTTCGAATCAACACAAAAATCGTCTAATCTAATCTTCCGGATGATATTCTAAATCATGGAGGTCGTGGTAGCGTCTCTTCGATTCTGCCATCATCTTTTCCATATTAGCGATATCGTTTGATTTAATAGCTTCTTCCATATGCTCGACTTGTTCTTTAAATAATGAAATATGATGCAAAAGATGGTTCTTGTTCATAAGGAATAGTTCTGGCCATAATTTTTCATTGATGTTCGTAATGCGTGTAAGATCACGATAACTATCGCCGGTATAACGCTTCGAGTTACGTTCGATATCGTCACTATTGATGAGCGATACTGCGATAACGTGTGCGAGTTGCGACGTGAATCCAATCACTTCATCGTGAAATTCAGGCGTTATTTTAGAAACGTTACCGAATCCGAGTTTCTTCACAAAGTTCTCTAAAAATGCGATGTTTTCATCTTTATTCTTCTTGGTTGGTGTAATGAGATAGTTTGCATTTTGAAAAATCTCACGGCTTGAGAATTCTAACCCGCGACTTTCTCGTCCAGCCATTGGATGTCCAAATACAAAATCAATATCGTTACGAAGTAGTGGTTCTATTTCTGCAATGATGCTTTCTTTCACACCAGTCACGTCCGTAAGAATTGCGTTTGGCTTGAAATATGGTGCATAGTTTTCTATCATGTTTTTTAAAGTCATGGGATATACTGAGAAAATAACGAGATCCGCTTCAGGGATAATTTTCTTAAAGTTTGTATAACCTTTATCGATTAACCCATGATTTTCTGCTTCTTTTAAGGTATCTGTATTAATATCTATTGCATATATTTTGTAATCTTTAAACGAATGTCTAATGGACTTAGCAAAGGATCCACCGATATTCCCAAGTCCTACAATAACTACATTCATAACGTACCTCCGAGTGAGTGATACACCTATTTTATAGATTGCTTATAATTAAATCAAATTTCTAAATATTTAATATTTTTAAAATAGTTAACGAATTTGTTTGACAATTTGAAATTAAGAGTCTATAATTCGATTCAACACATTACAGAAAAGGCGATTTTTATGTTGAACTTAAATATTAAGCAACTAAATAACGTAAAACGATTTTACTTTGGCTATTACTGATACCGTTTGTATTCATCATTGAGTACAAACGAAACAGGTTTGTATCAATGATGGCTGAAGATTTTTGTAATGCTAGCCATTATTGCAAAATAAGTGGCTAGGTGAACGTATATGATTTAATGTATATAAAACTACCACTTATTATTAATTGTAATAGGTGGTAGTTTTTTTATTTAATATATATAATTTAGGAGGAAATATAATGATTATTCATATTTCAAACAAAGCAACAGAGGCACAAATTGAGGAACTGACAGGAGCAATTAAGTCTCTTGGACTACGCGTACACACTTCTGTAGGAGATGCACGTACAGTAATTGGTCTAATCGGTGATTTATCTCAAATTGATGTCAATACATTGAAAAAATATCAGATAGTAGATGGGGTGTACAGAATTTCAGCACCGTACAAGAAAGCAAACAGACAATTTCATGAAAAAGATAGCATCATCGATATCGATGGTGTAAAAATTGGTGGTTCGAACTTCATGATGTGTGCAGGTCCGTGTTCAGTTGAAAACGAAGATGACACAGTTGAGTTAGCTAAGTTACTTAAAGAAGCTGGTGCAAACACACTACGGGGTGGTGCGTTTAAACCAAGAACTTCACCATACAGCTTCCAAGGTCTTGGAATTGAAGGATTGCGTATTTTAAACGTAGCAAAAGAAGAGACGGGATTACCCATTGTGTCAGAGTTAATGGGTACAGAACATATTGATACATTCGTAGATATGGTAGACGTTATTCAAGTTGGTGCACGTAATATGCAAAACTTTGACTTACTTAAAGCACTTGGACAAACGAATAAACCTGTTCTATTAAAACGTGGAATGTCAGCAACATACGAAGAATGGTTAATGAGTGCGGAATACATCATGGCAGGTGGAAACAACAACGTTATCTTCTGTGAGCGTGGTATCCGTACATTTGAAACAGCAACGCGTAACACATTAGATATTCAAGCAGTACCTGTGATTCAAAAGGAATCCCACTTACCAATCGTTGTAGACCCATCACACGCAGCAGGTGTACGTTACCTCATTCCTTCTATGGCTAAAGCTGCAGTGATGTCAGGAGCAAATGGTATGCAAATTGAAGTGCACCAAAATCCTGAAAAAGCATGGAGTGACGGACAACAATGCTTAACGCCAGCAGAGTTTAAAGATCTGATGGTGACAATCAACATGTTACTTGAAATTGAAGGTAAAACGATTATTCAAAAATAGGGTGGTGATTCCGATGGCAAAACATGAGGAATTGAGAACAGAAATCAACAAAATTGACGAATCCCTTGTAGAGTTATTCGAGGCCCGAATGAATATCTGCAAAGAAATTGCAGCTTATAAGAGTAAAAAAAACATCAAGATTTTTGACAAACAAAGAGAACAAGAAGTCGTCAAAAATAATGTGAGTCGATTAACAGATCACGAATTCGATATTCATGCAGAGAGATTCTTTAAGGAATTAATGAAAATCTCACGCAAAATTCAAAAAGAACACATACAGAGTTTATAACCTTGTATGTGTTCTTCTTTTTTACATTTTCTTAAGTTCGGATAATACATAGGGTGTCTCTTGATACGTATGGTTTAACCAATTATTAAAGAGAAGGTGTCCGCTACTCTTCCAAATGAATTGTGGTCTCGTATTTGGATCATTATCAATAAAATAATTTTCTGGAATAGAAACATTCCTCTGGCCACGTTTCACGTCACGTTGATACTCGTTATTTAATGTTTCACGATCATATTCCATATGGCCAAAGATATATAGGTCGCGATTATCTTTTGACGCAACGACATCAGCACCGTATAGCGGGTGTCTCGACAACACATTGAGTTCATTATTTTCATTAAGAGTCTCGATATTAATCGTCGTGTGTCTCGATTGGCAGACATTGTAACTATCATCGAAGCCTCTCATAAATGGATGCGTGTTTTGTTCGTTTAAATAAGAATAAACACCAAACAATTTTTCAGGCAGTGCTTCTTTTTTAATATTATACTTATGGTAGAGTGCAAACTGGGCACCGTAGCAGATAAAAAGCCTCGAGAAGACATGAGTATCTGCCCAGGTAATCAGATCGCTTAGCTCATCATGATATGTCACATCATTATATTCTAGATGCTCAACTGGTGCACCTGTCACAATCATTCCGTCATAAAATTTATCTCTTATTTCATCAAATGTATTGTAATACTTTTTAAGGTAACTCTGATCTGTATTCTTACTTTTGTGAGTAGACATGTGCATAAAATCGATATCGACTTGAAGCGGAGAGTTCCCAAGCAATCTAAGTAGCTGCATCTCTGTCTCTTCTTTTTTAGGCATTAAATTAACGATTAAAACACGGATCGGACGAATATCCTGACTCATCGCACGAGACAAATCTATCGCATATATTTTTTCTTTTTCAAGTTGTTCTTTTATAGGCAGACCAGCAATGATTTTAATGGGCAAGGTATTTCCTCCAGTCAAGTTTTCCATAGCTTACTACTTAAAATGGCTTTATTCAATTAAAACAAACTAGAAAAGTGTTGATTTTTCTCGAAAGCACTGTATAATTTGATTAAATTAGTATATTTAGGATGAGATAGTATGAAAACTGATTTAAAGATTCTAGACGGCCATCTCACTACATATCAAATCAGTCAAGCTATTGATTTGCCAATTGAGACAACTAAAGACTTACTCGACAAAAAGATTGCCATTACAGACCTTGACGAAACTACCCAGAATAAGTTATTAGCTCTAGAAGAAGCACTATATAAAGATGATTAAATTAAAAAGACTGACGCCGTCAGTCTTGTTTTATTTGGAAGGATAGTATGAAAAAATTAAATCTATCACACGCACAAGTCATTTTATTACTAGTCGTAATCGCACTATTCATACTCGCATTCGTCATTTCTATGCAGACGCTCGTTACAAAGGAGGCAGAGCCAATGTATACGTTTCAGGAAGCCGTTGACCGACAACTGAATAATGGAACTGAAGATCTTGTGTTTGATGAACATGGATACCTAATTCCAGCAAGTCAAGAAGATATCACAGACGCGATGCGTGTAGACAAAAGAAATATGTTTGAATTTATTAGAATCGATATTAATTCAAACATTACTGCTGATGAAGCGAATGAACTTCTAAGAGACAAAGGAGTTCTAGAAAGTACTGGAAAATATTTTGTTGAAGCGGAAAAAGAATATGATGTGAGTGCTGTTTATTTAATTGCACACGCCTTGATTGAAACAGGGAACGGGCATTCAGAGCTCGCAAAAGGAATCACAGTTGAGGGTGAAAAATACTATAACTTTTTTGGTATCGGAGCGTTCGACCATGCAGCTATAGAAGAAGGTTCTAGTTTCGCTAAGCGTGGAAATTGGAATTCCCCTGAGCGTGCAATCAAGGGTGGCGCTAAGTTTATACGCGAAAATTATTTAGATAATAATCAAAACACGGTATACAAGATGAGATGGAATCCTGATAATCCAGGGACGCATTTATACGCAACAGATATCCACTGGGCAGGTTCAATTGCACGAAACATGGATGCATTTTATGAAAGATTATCCCTAGAGCCAGCAAAAAAAGAAGAGTATATGTATAAAGAAGAGGCAGAGTAACTTAACTTACTCCGCCTCTTTTTTGATGCGCCATGGATGACTGTATACATTGAATGTCCCTTTTCTAATAAACCCAACGGCTGTGATGTTTAAATCATTCGCTAGGTCAATGGCAAGGTCTGTTGGGGCTGCTTTAGAAAGAACGATCCCCACACCTATCTTCGAAGCCTTCGTTAATATTTCCGAGGAAATACGCCCACTAAACACGATAATTTTATCGTGTACAGTAATTCGGTTACGTAGACAATAGCCGTACAACTTGTCTAGAGCGTTGTGACGCCCAATATCCCCCCGGTGGATGATAATACCGTCTGGAGTGGAAATGCACGCGTTATGTATCGCTCCAGTCTCTTTGAACGTGTCTGACGATTCTTGAAGTTCAGTTTGAAGCGTGATGACTTGTTCAGGAGTGAGTGACACTTTAGCAGCGGATATTTTAGACATCTGCATGTCGTTTTGGAAATAAAACTGTCTACTTTTCCCACAACATGATCCGAGCACGCGTTTAGTGAAGTTAAAATAATTTGGATCGATATCACGCTTAGATTCGATGTGACAAAATCCACTGCCTTCATCTATATTCATTGAAATGATATCATCAAATGAACGAATCACACCCTCAGATGCTAAAAATCCAATAACAAGATCTTCAAGATGATCAGGTGTACATACTAAAGTCGCAAATTCTACGTCATTAATATATATTGTGAGCGGGAATTCCACAGCGATAATGTCCGTCTCATCAACGAACTCTGCGTCATTATAACGAGTGATATTTTTGTGAATGATAATGTCCACTAGTAAAACTCCTAAAATATTTATTGAATATTCTCTATATTAATAATATAATCACACTAAACAAGTATAGAGAATTCTCTATACTGTCATTTTACAGTGTTTTTGGCTGAAGGAGGAGTTATATGATTAAGACAAAGAATCGCTGGTTAATTGCACTTGCAGGCGTTGGGTTACATATCTCAATAGGCTCAGTGTATGCATGGAGTGTATTCACCAGTCCGCTTCAAGAACAAATTGGGTGGACACTCAGTGAAGTGTCGCTCATATTTAGCATCGCTATTTTCTTTTTAGGAGTGTCAGCAGCATTTATGGGACACTTTGTTGAAAAACATGGTCCAAGAAAATCTGGACTCATCTCCACAATCTTTTTTGCTTCAGGACTTGCGCTTTCAGGTTACGCAGTTTCCATTGAAAATTTATATCTTCTTTATCTCGGATACGGCGTACTCGGAGGGATTGGTCTAGGTATCGGGTATATCACACCGGTCTCAACACTCGTTAAGTGGTTCCCAGATCGACGCGGTATGGCGACTGGCCTTGCTATTATGGGATTCGGTTTTGCCGCAATGATTGCAAGTCCAGTGATGAGTAGTCTGATTAATTCAGTAGGAATTTCAAACACATTTTACATCATGGCAGCTGTATATTTTGTCATCATGATTTGTGCGAGTCTTTATCTTGAAAAGCCAGTCGAGGGCTATCATCCTAAGGGGCTTGATTTAAGTGAAGCCAATACTGTCAAAAAAGACTACGTTCAACTCGTTGCAAACGAAGCGATTAAAACACGTAGATTCTATTTCCTATGGTTAATGTTATTTATTAACGTCACATGTGGAATTGCAATACTTGCAGTTGCAAGTCCAATGGGACAAGAAGTCGCTGGACTATCGACTGCGACTGCAGCGGTTATGGTAGGAATTATGGGTGTATTTAACGGTGCTGGACGTCTTATCTGGGCGACAATTTCTGATTACATTGGAAGGCCGAACCTTTACACAACATTCTTTATTATACAAATTGTAATCTTTGCCTTATTACCATTTACATCAAACGCATTATTATTCATGTTAATGTTATTCATTATGATTAGTTGCTATGGTGGAGGATTCTCAGCAATCCCAGCATACATTGCTGACTTATTTGGCACTAAGCAACTCGGAGCAATCCACGGATACATTCTGACTGCATGGGCAATGGCAGGACTCGTTGGACCTTTCATCGTTTCTAAAGTCCGTGAAGCAACAAATAGCTATAACTTAACGCTATACATATTTGTTGGATTCTTTGTGGTCGCTCTCGTAATTTCAATGATTATTAGACAAGATATTAGAAAGATAAAAACAGAATCTGAAAGAGTGAATCGTGTACAAAAAGAAAGCGCTCCCGTAACATTGTAAGCTTAAAAAGCCGTCCAAATGGATGGCTTTTTTATATAAAAAAGAGCGTGACTATAAGTCACGCTTTTAAAAGTTTAATCATATACGATGAATTCGTCAGGTAACGTTTCTCTAGTAGTATAGAGAATTGTTTCTGATATGTTTCTTGCATTATAACCAATGCGTTCTAAGTCACTGATAAGCTCTGCGTACATTGCACCAGAGTCTGGAGAGCATGCTCCTGTGTTTAGACGTTCTACATGGTCTTGGCGCAATTTGTTTTCAATTCTATTTGACTGGTTTCCAAGCTGTATCACTTCCTCTAGACCACTTGGGTTGTAGATGTCGATAGATTCAGACGTCAGTCTTAGAATACGCTCGATGTGATGCATTAAAGTTTCAATACCGAGTTTCGCATCTTCAGATAAGAGGAGATCTGATTCATTTTTCTTGTGATATTTTTCAGCGAAATCACCTGTGAGGTGAGATGCTTTTGTTAAAAGTCGTGTAATTTCTAATAGTGCTGCTAAGTTTTCTGAATCTGCTTGACGTCTATTTTCAAAGTCATTCATACGCATGAGATATTTACGAATGCTTTCTTGAATGTTTTCCGTCAGTTGAACTTTTTCTATAACGCGTCGATACGTTTTAGAATTGCCAGTTTCAACATACTCTTTTAAGTCAGAGAATGTATCTGAAACGAGACTGCTTAAGTTTTGAATCTCTGTCTGTGCACTTTGTATCGCAAGTTGTGGCGATTGTTTCATCAAGTTCGGATCAAGTAAGTTTGGCTTGTAATCCTCTGAAAGATCACGTCCAGGAACAATTTTTGTTACAATCCATGCTAAGACACCGATGAACGGTAATTGTATTAACGTATTGATAATGTTGTATGATGCGTGTGCAAATGCGATTGTCATCGGTTTGTTTAAGTGTAATACCGATTCAAGTGTACCAACATACCAAATAAATAACGGCATGAGTACCATAAAGATAATTGCACCAATAACGTTAAAGATAACGTGAACGGCTGCTGCACGTTTTGCTGCGAGTGATCCTACAAGTGCTGCAAGAATAGCAGTAATAGTTGTACCAATATTATCACCAAGTAATACAGGAAGTGCTGCGTTTAAGTCTACAAGATCGTTCAAGTAGAAGTTCTGTAGAATCGCAATGGTCGCACTTGAACTTTGCACAATAAGAGTTAAGATTAACCCAACCGCAAGTCCTAAGAAGCTACTGTCACTCATCTGTAGCATTAAATCAGTGAACCACGGTAAATCGGCAAGCGGTTTTACCCCGTTACCCATTAAATCGAGTCCAAAGAATAGTGCACCAAATCCAAAGAACACACGTCCTAAGTTGTTGATGACTGGTTTATTAAAGAAGAAGAGCATGAATGAACCAAGCGCAAGTACTGGTAATCCATAGTCACCGATGTTTAAACCGATAATAAATGCAGTTACTGTCGTACCGATATTGGCACCCATAATCACTCCGATTGCTTGTCTAAGAGTGATAAACCCAGCAGACACAAGGCCAATCGTAATCACTGTTGTACCAGAACTGCTCTGAATTAAAATAGTCACAATCATACCCGCGAAGATACCGCGGATTGGCGTTTGAGTCATGCGATTTAAGATTTCGCGCAAACGGTCACCAGCTGCTGCTTGCAGTCCGTCACCCATTTGCTTAATACCGTATAAAAATATCCCTAGTCCACCAATAAAAGTAAAAAATAGTTCGAGTGGAGAGATGCTCATAGAGTGGGCCCCCAAATGTTT
Source organism: Phocicoccus schoeneichii (assembly GCF_014635565.1). Lineage (GTDB taxonomy): Bacteria > Bacillota > Bacilli > Staphylococcales > Salinicoccaceae > Phocicoccus > Phocicoccus schoeneichii. The sequence goes on along the minus strand of NZ_BMDB01000002.1, from coordinate 78,093 downwards.
TAATAATAGTTTACAAGAAATTAACATTAATTTCTATTATATCATCGTACTTATTCGAGTATAATTCAAGCAATTATGATAAAATTAATGCTGTTAAATTTTAATGTGAGGTAAATCAATGATTAGATGGTTTAATATTTTAAGAGGTTTTCTGATGGGAATTGTAGAACTGATTCCTGGAATCAGTAGTGGAACCCTCGCTTTATTACTCGGTATTTATGATGAACTACTCATCTCAATTCAAAAACTATTTTCAAAAGATTTTAAAAAAGCAGCAGGATTTGTTTTCCCGCTGATCATAGGTATGGCAATTGCGATTCTTTCGATGTCATCCGTTATAAATTATTTCCTTGTGAATCACACGATTATCGTTCACTGGTTCTTCTTAGGACTCGTATTTGGTGTGGTGCCAATGATGTTTAAACTCGGTAACTACAAATACGAATTCAAAGCAGTGCATTATATTTTAATTGTTATAACGATAGTCGGTATGTACTTCCTGTCCACTGTTAACACGGGTGTACAAGATGTAACAGAGGTCGATACATCGCCTGGCGTACTCCTGTTTTTATTCATATCTGGATTCTTAGGTGCAACAGCACTTGTACTTCCAGGACTATCCGGATCAGTCATCTTACTCATTCTCGGAGCATATCCAGTCGTTATTTATTCAATTTCTGAATTCACAAGCTTCAATTTTGAAGTGTTACCTGTCTTATTTGCGACTGGATTTGGTATTGTATTTGGTGTTATTTTCGCAAGTAAATTCATTCACTATCTATTAACACACTTTACGTATCTAACATACGCGTTCATCATCGGATTACTACTCGGTTCAAGCTTCCCGATCTACCATGGTATGCCGACAAATACAGTACAATGGATTTTATCAGTCTTATTATTCCTATCTGGACTAATATTAAGCTATTACGTTTCGACGAAAAACAACAAAGAAACAATCTAAAGATAAGTGACTAAAATCATGTAACCATGAATGAGTGCTACAATAATATTTATAATAGATAAAATCACGGTACTCTTTGGACTTCTTACGATAATGTAAATGACTGAGAGTACAAATGATATAACAAATACCATAATGCGGATGCTTAGGAGCGAGATAATCTCGTCATGTGCATAATTTGTATATATATCAAACGCATTCCAAGCGTTAAAAATGATAAAGAAAATAACGAATAGATTTTTCATAAATCTCACCTTTCAGATGTTATTATATATCAAAATGAAGTATAAGAGGGCGGAATTAAATGCAACACATGATCTTAACTGAACAAGAACATAACACGTTTATTGAGAACCACCCAAATGGAGACCTATTACAACTGTCTGATTGGGCAACTTCAAAAGAATTGACAGGGTGGTATTCTAAACGTATCGCAGTAGGTAACGGTGATGAAGTAAAGGGCGTTGCGACTCTACAATTTAAGAAGTTGCCGAAAGTGAAATATACACTGTGCTATATCTCACGCGGATTTGTAGTCGATTATAACGATACGCTTGCAGTGAAAGCACTCCTTGCTTCGGCTATTGAAGAAGCCAAAAAAGAGCATGCGTACGTCATCAAGATTGACCCAGATATTGAAGAGACAGATAGAGAAGCGTTCAAACTTCTTAAAGGACTTGGGTTTATCCACCACGGATTTGTAGATGGAATGAGCAAAGATGCGATTCAGCCACGACAAACGATGGTGACAGATGTTTCTCTTTCTGACAAAGAGCTCTTGAATAGTTTTGAAAGAAATAATCGTACAAGAGTGCGTCGTGCACTGAAAACTGGAACAGTGGTTAAGAAAAGTGACCGTGAAGGTTTAAAAACATTTCACGAACTCATGAAGATCACGGGCGAACGTGATGGATTCTTAACACGTGATATCACGTACTTTGAATCAATGTATGATGCGTTAAATCCAAACGGCCATATGGAACTTTTCTTGGTAGAACTTCATGGTAAAGAAGTGCGCGAGAATCTAGAAAATGATATTAAAAAAGTACAAAAAGACATTAAAAAAGCAGAGAAAAATAAAGACGAAACGAAACGTGAGAATTTGCTCGAGAACTTAAACAATCGTTTAGAGAAACTTAACCAACAAGTGGAAGAAACAAAATATATTGAAGAAAAATATCCAGAAGGTGCAGTGCTCTCAGGTGCGCTATACGCACAGAGTGGTAAAAAAGCCTATTACTTATACGGCGCATCATCGAACGATTTTAGAGACTTCCTTCCAAATCACCACATGCAGTTTCATATGATGCAGTACGCACGCGCACACGGTGCAGAATCTTATGACTTTGGTGGCGTGTCTGTTTCACCAGCTAAAGACTCAGAATACTTTGGCCTATGGCAATTCAAAAGTCAATGGGGGACGAAGGTGTCGAATAAAATCGGAGAGTTTGATTTTATCTTAAATAGACCGGTGTATCACTTACTAAATATCGCAATTCCAGCAGCACAAAAGACGAAGATCGCATTAAATAGATTAAGAAAAAAATAAAGACTTCCTCAAACGAGGAAGTCTTTTTCTATAGATAATAGGGTTCAGTTACAACGATATACAGTACAAACACAAGGCTTGATAATGATAACGTCACGAGTGTGAGAGAGAAATAACCATGAAGCTGAGTGGAATCGTTAGAAATTTGATCTTTCATAAAATCTCTTGCCCCAGCTACGATAGAAATTAACGCGACAGAGACCCAAATGTATACATTGAAAAATAGTATGCCATCATTCAGTGTAAAGTTAACAAAAAACAATAGCTGAATGAATAATAGCAAGATGAGTATAACTCGTGTCACGTTACTTCCCTCCTAAATTGTGAATAATAAAATAATCAAGACAAGGCTCATTGCAATTGTGAATGCATGAATGAGAAAGAGTCGCTTGTCGTCTCCTTTATACTGCTTATACGAAGTAATTTCTACTGATGAAATGATGGCGATACCGAGAGCGAGTATCAGGTATTTATCGATCCCCATCACTGGTAAAATAAATGCAATAATCATAACTAAGAATACAATTCCAGAAAGAATGCGAAGTCCATCAAATAGCTTCGATCTTAAGAATAAAATCGTAAACATAGAAACGGTTAAATACATGAGAAGTAGTAATGTTGTTAAAACACTCACGCATAATTACCCCTTTTTCTGAAATATTGGTAGATAAAGAATGTAGATAAGAGTACCATGAGTGCACCGAAGTAGAATGGTAATCCATAATACATCACAAACAATAAGTTAAAGAATATCGGTCCTGCGATTCGTCCAAGACTGTCTAATGAATAAGTCGTTGCTGTTAACTTCCCAACTTCATGGCTCAATGCCTCTTTAGTGATCTGACTCGTCATCAGTGTCTTCACAAGTGCGTTACCACTCATAAGTAACACGATACACACACCGGCATAAACGAGACCTGTCATAAAAGGTAACATAATGAACGCGATGAGTGCGAGTACTTGACCAATAATCATGGCTGGATACTCTTGTCCATCTTTTAACTTTCTAATTATACCACCTTGAACAATCACGTTAAAAATACCACCAATAAAGAATAATACACCCATTTGTCCTGGAGTGATATTAATTAGCTTTTGTCCTAGTAATTGGAATGTACTCTCCATTCCGCTCATCATAAACATAACGAAGAATGTCGCGACAAGTAAAATACCTACAGGTTGTATGAAATATTCTTTAGCCATGGTAATCTTACCTTGAGGTACTGTTGATGGTTTGTACGTTTCTTGAATGAACAGGAATGCGACAATTAAAGCGACTAAGATTACTGCAGACGTCATAAAGAACGGCATGCTCATCGCTACTGAACCAAGCATTCCTCCAATACCAGGGCCGAATACGAAACCGAATCCCACACTCATACCAACGAGCCCCATGTACTTCGTACGTTCTTGTACAGAAGTGAGATCTGCAACCATAGACGTGGTCGCAGTATATAATGCACCTGATGCCATACCACCAACAAAACGAGTAATATATAAAACTGTTAAGCTATGAGACAATACAGCAAATATAAAGAAGCTCAGTGCGAAAACAAGCAGTCCAACAATTAAGAGCGGACGTCTTCCTGTCTTATCACTCAACATTCCAAAGAATGGTGCTGAAATAAAGCTCGCAATAGAATAAATCGCAAGTACAAACCCAAGATGCATCGTGCTGACATTGTAGTCCACAATGAGCTGCGGCATCACTGGAATAATCATACTGAAACCAAAATAAATTAAAAACTGTACAAGCATGATAAAAACAATATGCTTCATTAAACTATTTTTCATCTAAATCCTCCAACGATTGACGCGCACGAATTTCCTTTTTAAGATCGCGCATTTCATCTTCTAATTGATGTAACTTTGCGATCATCTTTTCAGGACTATTACCTGTAGATTCTATTTTTTCAAGATCACCCTGCAGACGGATGTAATCATATTTTAACTCTTCGAGTTTTTGTTCTAAGTTCATATGTATCACTCCTATAGACTTGGTATTATCATATCATAAAAAGTTACTGTTGTTATAAAGCAAAATAGAGACAACCGTTTAGTTGCCTCCATAAAGTTTATTCATCTATTTCTACTGTTTCGCCAGACTTCGCGTCGATGATTACATCAACGTCTTCGCCGTTTTGATTTTGAATAGAAACTTCATAATATAGCACGCCATCGTCAAAGTCAGTGCTAATTTCTGTTGCTTTACCATCAACTTCACTTTTAGCTTTTATTATGGCTTCATCGAAAGTGATGAGTTCTTCATATTTGAAATATTCGTTATCTTCGTCATCATTTTCAGAGTCTTTCTCTTCTTCAATGATATCTAGAGTATTGACATCGTATGAAACATCGTACTCTTCAGAGTCGCTTTCGAGTTCTATTTTATAAACCCATTTATTGTTTTCTCTTTCTAAACCGATGTCAGTCAGTTGTCCATCGAAGTTTGACTGAGCTTTTTTAATTGCATCTTCAATTGTTGAATCATATGAATCTAAATTAATTTCTGATGAATCAGTTTCAGATGATGCGTTGTCGTCTGAGTTGTCATCACCTTCATCATTCTCTGTGTTGTCATCTGCATCGTCGTTATTGTCATCATCTTCAGTAGATGAATCATTCGAAGTTTCCTCCGTCTGCTGATTTGAGGAATTATCCTCACTAGTATTATCTGAATTTGAGTCACTTGACCCACATGCAGCTAGTGTAAGTGTTAATGCGAGTAACAATGAAGTTAGTTTAATCTTTTTATCCATAATCATCCCTCCAATCTTTAAGTTACCCTAGAAGAACAACTATTAACCATTTTATAGATGTACATATTTTGAAAATTCTACCGAACACGAATGATATATATAAATATTGATAAAACATTCGGAAATGAGCGAAAAAGTATTGCGTTGTGATGAAAAAAGGTCTAGAATATATCCGTACTTAGCGTAATACAAGTAAGAAAATTTGTCCTTCATATAATATAGAAGAGATAAGGAGAAGAGAATGAAAAAGTATTTTGAGTTTGAACAACTCGGTACCAATTATCGCAAAGAAATTGTCGGTGGTATCACAACGTTCCTATCAATGGCGTATATTTTAGCAGTTAACCCAGCGATGTTATCACTTGCTGGTGTTGATGGTGTGCCTGACAGCATGCGTATGGATATTAACGCAGTGTTCGTAGCTACATGTTTAGCTGCATTTGTCGGAACTCTAGTTATGGGTGTCTATGCAAGGTATCCGATTGCCCTAGCACCAGGTATGGGTCTAAATGCGTTCTTCGCATTTGCTGTAGTTTTAGGGATGGGTATTCCTTGGCAAACAGCATTAACGGGTGTTTTAATCTCGGGTGTTTTATTCGTAATTTTAACTGCATCTGGTTTAAGAGAGTACGTGATTAACTCTATACCAATGGAAATGAAGATGGCGGTTAGTGCCGGTATTGGATTCTTCATTGCATTCGTTGGGTTACAAGGTGCAGGTATTATAGTTGCGGATCCGAATACGTTAGTACATGTGGGTAACTTCCATGATGCGAAAGTATTACTTGCTGTATTTGGTATTGTCTTAACTGTTGTTTTAATGGCGAAACGCGTACCAGCAGCGATCTTTATTGGAATGATCGTAACAGCAATATCTGGACTTTTATTTGGACTACTACCAATGCCTGAAGCGATTGTGAGTAAAGTGCCAAGTATCGCACCAACTTTCGGAGCAGCTTTTGAAGGATTCAAAAACCCAGCAGAGATTTTTAACTTACAATTCTTAGTTGTAGTATTAACATTTCTTTTTGTAGACTTCTTTGATACAGCGGGTACATTAGTAGGAGTTGCTTCGCAAGCAAACTTGATTAAAGATAATAAATTGCCAAGAGCAGGACGTGCGCTTGTTTCGGATTCGCTTGCAACAATTTCAGGTGCAATTCTTGGTACATCAACAACAACATCATATGTAGAATCTACAGCAGGTGTTGCAGCTGGAGCACGTAGTGGTTTCGCAAGTGTCGTGACAGCGTTCCTGTTCTTATTTGCAATTTTCTTCTCGCCACTCATCGTGATGTTTACATCTGAAGTGACAGCACCAGCATTAATTATTGTAGGTGCGCTAATGGCATCGAACTTATCACGTATCGAATGGTCAAGATTTGAAATTGCGGTACCAGCATTCTTGACAGTATTACTTATGCCACTCACGTACAGTATTGCTACAGGGATTGCGATTGGGTTTATCTTCTATCCAATTACACTTATGATGGCAGGCAAAAGAAAGCAAGTGAATCCTGTGATGTGGTCACTAGCAATTTTATTTGTACTTTACTTTATTTTTATATTATAATGAAAAGACAATTTTCGACGGAAATAAATTAAATGATAAAAAGAGCGAAAAAATTCAAGTTAACTCTTGATTTTCTCGCTCTTTTCATGTATTATTTATAACGTTGGACTTAACTGTGGCCATTTTTGGTTCACATAATGCGATGCTAAGCCTTGATAGACCTGGCTTCGCACATGATTATCGCTGAAACGAGAGGTTACTGACACACCCGGCCGCATTGCCATGGCATGTGTGACAGAAAATTTTCGTGGAGAAAGTCTATCAATTAATGATGGCGACCGAGGAGGTAAAATAATGGCAAAACAAAAAATTCGTATTCGTTTAAAAGCGTACGAGCACAGAGTGCTTGATCAATCAGCGGAAAAAATCGTTGAAACAGCTAAACGTTCTGGTGCAGAAGTTTCGGGACCAATCCCACTTCCAACTGAAAGAACTGTTTACACAATCTTACGTGCGGTACACAAGTACAAAGATTCACGTGAGCAATTTGAACAACGTACGCATAAGCGTCTTATCGACATTTTAAACCCTACACCAAAAACAGTTGATGCTCTAATGGGCTTAAACTTACCATCTGGTGTGGACATCGAAATTAAACTATAAAATTTTCAGGAGGTGCGACTTTCGATGACCAAAGGAATCTTAGGTAGAAAAGTTGGGATGACTCAAGTTTTCGGTGAAAACGGAGAATTAATCCCTGTAACAGTAATTGAAGCGGCAGGAAACGTTGTCGTTCAAAAGAAAACAGAAGAAGTTGATGGCTACAACGCAATCCAAATCGGATTCGACTCTAAACAAGAGTACAAACCATCTAGAAGAACTAACAAATTTGCGAATAAAGCAGAAACTGGACATGCTAAAGCATCTGGTGCTGCTCCTAAGCGCTTCATACGCGAATTCCGCAATTTAAATGTAGATGAATTCGACGTAGGTCAAGAAGTCTCTGTAAATACATTCGTAGCAGGCGACATCGTTGACGTAACAGGAACATCTAAAGGTAAAGGTTTCCAAGGTAACATTAAGCGTCACGGTCAAAGCCGCGGACCTATGAGCCACGGTTCACGTTACCACAGAAGACCAGGTTCAATGGGTATGGTTGACCCAGGACACGTACTAAAAGGTAAAGCATTACCAGGACGTATGGGTGGAGAGAAAGTAACTCTTCAAAACCTAGAAATCGTAAGAGTTGACGAAGAACGCAACGTAATCCTTGTTAAAGGTAACGTTCCAGGACCTAAAAAAGGTTTCGTAAAAATTCAATCAGCAATTAAAGGTGTTAACTAATAAGGAAGGGAGGATATAACACAATGGCAAACGTAGATGTATTATCTATTGAAGGTTCAAAAGTGAGCTCAATCGAACTTAACGATTCAGTTTTCGGAATTGAACCTAACCAACATGCATTATTTGAAGCAGTAACTCTTCAACGTGCATCTTTAAGACAAGGTAACCATAAAGTTAAAAACCGTTCAGAAGTACGCGGTGGTGGTAGAAAACCATTCAGACAAAAAGGAACAGGTAACGCACGTCAAGGTACAATCCGTGCGCCACACATGGTTGGCGGTGGAGTGGTATTCGGACCAACTCCAAGAAGTCATTCATTCAAAATGCCGAGAAAAATGAGACGCTTAGCGATCCGCTCAGCATTATCTGCACGAGTGAACGAAGAAGTGTTAACTGTAGTTGATGACTTCAAATTAGAAGCTCCAAAAACTAAAGAGCTTGTCTCAATCTTAGGAAAGTTAGGTGCTGATAAAAAAGCACTAATCGTACTTGAGGATAGAAATGAAGCAGTTGAAAAATCAGCTAACAACCTTCAAGGAGTTAGAGTAATCACTGCAACTGGCCTTAACGTACTAGATATCCTTTCTGCAGACCGTGTTATTTTCACGGAGGGAGCAATTAAAAAAGCAGAGGAGGTACTTGGGTAATGGAAGCACGCGACATTATCAAACGTCCAGTAATCACTGAACGTTCTGCTGACTTAATGTCAGAAAACAAATACACATTTGATGTAGATGTTAGAGCCAACAAAACACAAGTTAAACGCGCAATTGAAGAAATTTTCGACGTGAAAGTTGAAAAAGTAAACATTATGAATGTTAAGCCTAAGAAAAAACGCATGGGTCGTTACGAAGGCTATACAAACAGAAGAAGAAAAGCAATTGTAAAATTAAGCGAAGGTTCAATCGAAATCTTCTAACTTATATAGAAGGATACCATTAGGGAGGTAAAACGAGGATGGCAATTAAACATTATAAGCCAACTACAAACGCTCGTCGTAATATGACAAGCCTGGACTACTCTGAGATTACTTCAACTACTCCAGAGCGTTCATTATTACAGCCGCTACCGAAAAGAGCGGGACGTAACCATCAAGGTAAAATTACTGTACGTCACAAAGGTGGCGGACATAAGCGTCAATACAGAGTGATCGATTTTAAACGTAACAAGGATGGAATTCCTGCACGCGTTAAAACAATCGAATACGATCCAAACCGTTCTGCTAACATCGCGTTAGTAGCATATGCGGATGGTGAGAAGAGATATATCATCGCACCAAAAGGATTAGTGGTTGGGCAAGAAATCATGAGCGGTAAAGACGCAGACATCAAAGTAGGTAACACACTTACTTTAGCTGATTTACCAATGGGTACAACGATTCACAATATCGAATTAAAACCCGGTAAAGGTGGACAAATCGCGCGTTCAGCGGGAGCTTCAGCACAGTTACTTGGTAAAGAAGGAAAATACGCAATCGTACGTCTTGCTTCAGGCGAGATGAGAATGATTTTACTCACTTGCCGCGCTACAGTTGGTTCTGTAGGTAACGAGCAACATGAGCTTGTTAACGTAGGTAAAGCAGGTCGTTCTAGATGGGCAGGTAAGAGACCAACGGTTCGTGGTTCTGCAATGAACCCTAACGATCACCCACACGGTGGTGGTGAAGGTAGAACTCCAATCGGACGTCCAGCTCCAGTATCACCTTGGGGTAAACCAGCTCTTGGTAAGAAAACTCGTAACAAGAAGAAAAAATCTAGCAAGTTAATTATCAGAAGACGTAAGAAATAATAGATCAATTGAATGTGCGGCTTCTGCCGCACATGCTAATTGAAGGGAGGCGCCATAATGGCACGTAGTGTTAAAAAAGGACCTTTTGTTGATGGTCACTTAATGAAAAAAGTTGAAGCACTCAATGAATCAGACAAAAAGAGTGTGATTAAAACATGGTCACGTCGTTCTACGATTTTCCCGAACTTCATCGGACACACAATCGCAGTTTATGACGGACGCAAGCACGTACCTGTATACGTAACGGAAGACATGGTTGGACACAAACTTGGTGAGTTTACTCCTACTAGAACGTACAAAGGTCACGGTGCAGATGACAAGAAAACTAGAAGATAATAGATAAACACCCTACAAAGGAGGAACCGAGATGCAAGCGAAAGCAGTTGCAAGAACAGTACGTATTGCACCACGTAAAGTACGTTTAGTACTTGACCTTGTAAGAGGTAAAGACGTTGGCGAAGCAGTAGCACTTCTTAAACTTACTAACAAAAGAGCAGCATCAGTTGTTGAAAAATTAGTTTTATCAGCTGTTGCAAATGCTGAACACAACTATGATATGGATACTGACAACTTATATGTATCAGAAATCTATGCTAACGAAGGACCAACACTTAAACGTTTCCGTCCGAGAGCACAAGGTCGTGCGACACAAATTCTTAAACGTACGAGCCACATCACAGTAGTAGTAAGTGAAAAAGAACAAGTAGCAGAAGAAGCTACAGAAGAAAACGCTGAATAATACAAGGAGGGAATTATTTTGGGTCAAAAGATTAATCCAACTGGTCTACGCGTAGGCGTTATTAAAGACTGGGAAGCAAAATGGTATGCGGATAAAGACTTTGCAACTTTATTACACGAAGACTTAGAAATCCGTAAATATATTGAAACGAACCTAAAAGATGCAGCTGTATCTAAAGTTGAGATCGAGCGTGCTGCAAACCGTATTAATATCGCTCTACATACTGGTAAACCGGGTATGGTTATCGGTAAAGGTGGTAGCGAGATTGAAAAATTACGTAACGCATTAGTTAAATTAACTAACAAGCGTATCCACATTAACGTTATCGAAGTTAAGAGAGTGGACATCGACGCTAAACTCGTTGCAGAAAGCATTGCACGTCAATTAGAAAACCGTGTATCTTTCCGTAGAGCACAAAAACAAGCTATCCAGAGAGCTATGAGATCTGGAGCAAAAGGTATTAAAACACAAGTATCAGGACGTCTTGGCGGTGCAGACATCGCTCGTGCTGAAGGCTATAACGAAGGAACAGTACCACTTCATACACTTCGTGCAGACATTGATTACGCACATGAAGAAGCTGACACTACTTATGGTAAGTTAGGCGTTAAAGTATGGGTTTACCGTGGAGAAGTTCTTCCAACTAAAAAAAATAACTAAGAGAGGAGCACTTGTAAATGTTATTACCAAAAAGAGTTAAGTACCGTCGTCAACATAGACCTAGCGTTAAAGGTAAGTCTAAAGGCGGGAATCAAGTAAGTTTTGGCGATTACGGCTTACAAGCTACGACAACATCTTGGGTTACTTCAAGACAAATCGAAGCAGCACGTATCGCGATGACACGTTATATGAAACGTGGCGGTAAAGTATGGATCAACATCTTCCCACACACGCCACTCACAAAGAAACCATTAGAAGTACGTATGGGTTCTGGTAAAGGTGCAGTTGAACAATGGATCGCATCAGTTAAACCAGGCCGCGTAATGTTTGAGGTTGCAGGTGTTTCTGAAGAAGTAGCAAGAGAAGCATTAAGACTTGCAAGCCACAAATTACCAGTAAAAACAAAGATCGTTAAACGTGAAGAATTAGGTGGTGATACGAATGAAGGCTAAGGAAATCCGTGATTTAACTACATCAGAAATCGAATCGAATATTAAAGAACTCAAAGAAGAACTCTTCAACTTACGCTTTCAACTAGCTACAGGTCAGCTAGAGAACACTGCTCGTATCAAAGAGGTAAGAAAAACAATCGCGAGAATGAAAACTACAATCCGCGAAAGAGAAATTGAAGAAGCTAAAGCGAATCAATAATTTAGGGGAGGTTCTATAATAGTGGAAGGTAAAAACGAACGTAAAGTTTACCAAGGCCGTGTAGTGTCTGACAAAATGGATAAGACAATTACAGTACTTGTAGAAACATACAAAAAACATCCAATTATTGGTAAACGTGTGAAGTATTCTAAGAAATACAAAGCACACGATGCAAATAACTCAGCTAAAATGGGCGATATTGTTAAAATCCAAGAAACACGTCCGTTATCGGCGACGAAACGTTTCCGTCTAGTGGAAATCGTAGAAGAATCAGTAATTATCTAAACCAAGTAAAAGGGAGGTAACCTCGCATGATTCAACAAGAATCTCGTATGAAAGTTGCCGACAACTCAGGAGCTCGTGAAGTATTGACGATCAAAGTACTTGGTGGTACAGGTCGTAAAACAGCTAATATCGGTGACGTTGTTGTTGCAACTGTAAAACAAGCAACACCTGGTGGTGTTGTCAAGAAAGGTGACGTCGTTAAGGCTGTCATCGTAAGAACTAAAACAGGTGTGCGTCGTGAAGACGGTTCATATATTAAATTCGATGAGAACGCATGTGTGATCATTCGTGATGACAAAGGTCCTAGAGGAACTCGTATTTTCGGACCAGTAGCTCGTGAATTACGTGAAGGCAACTTCATGAGAATCATCTCATTAGCACCAGAAGTACTATAATTCATTAAAATATACAAGGAGGTGCGCCAAACGATGCACGTTAAATCAGGTGATAAAGTTATTGTTATCAGCGGAAAAGATAAAGGAAAAACAGGCACAGTATTAAAAGCTATTCCTTCTAAAGACCGTGTTGTTGTTGAAGGTGTGAACATTGTTAAGAAGCACCAAAAACCTACTCAAGATAATCCAGATGGTGGAATCTTAGAGACTGAAGCAGCAATTCACGTTTCAAACGTAATGCACGTTGATCCTGAATCAGGTGAACGCACTAGAATCCGTTATGAAATCAAAGACGGTAAGAAAATCAAAATCGCTGTTAAATCAGGTAAAGAGATTAAATAGTTATATCGGAAGGAGGACAACATAAGTGATTCGTTTAAGAGATAAATACAACGAAACAATTAAAGATGAGCTAGTTAAAAAGTTTAACTATAGTTCAGTAATGCAAGCACCTAAAATCGATAAAATCGTAGTAAATATGGGTGTAGGTGACGCTGTACAAAACGCTAAAGTTTTAGACAATGCTGTTGAAGAACTTACTCAAATTACAGGTCAAAAACCACAAATTACAAAAGCTAAAAAATCAATTGCAACTTTCCGTTTACGTGAAGGTATGCCAATCGGAGCAAAAGTTACATTACGTGGAGAAAGAATGTACGACTTCCTAGACAAACTTATTGCAGTTTCATTACCACGTGTAAGAGACTTCAGAGGTGTTTCTAAGAAAGCATTCGATGGTCGCGGTAACTACACTCTTGGGATTAAAGAGCAATTAATTTTCCCAGAAATCGATTATGATAAAGTATCTAAAGTAAGAGGTATGGATATCGTTATTGTAACTACAGCTAACACAGATGAAGAAGCTCGTGAGCTGTTAACACAATTCGGTATGCCGTTCCAAAAATAAAAGGAGGCAAATCGGGTGGCTAAAAAATCAATGATTGCTAAACAGCAAAAACCACAAAAGTTTAAAGTTAGAGAATATACACGCTGCGAAAGATGCGGTCGTCCACACTCAGTACTTCGCAAATTCAAACTTTGCCGTATCTGTTTCCGTGAACTAGCATATAAAGGTCAAATTCCTGGCGTTAAAAAAGCTAGCTGGTAGGTTATATATTTCGAAAGGAGGCAATTTTAAATGACAGTTTCAGATCCAATTGCAGATATGCTAACACGCATCAGAAATGCGAACATTGTTAGACATGAATCATTAGAAATTCCAGCTTCTAACATTAAAAAAGAGATCGCTGAAATTCTTAAAAATGAAGGTTTTGTAAAAAATGTTGAATACGTAGAGGATGATAAACAAGGTATTATCCGAGTTTTCCTTAAATACGGAAGCAACAACGAACGTGTTATCACAGGTCTTAAGAGAATCTCTAAACCTGGATTACGTGTTTACGCGAAAAGAGACGAATTACCAAAAGTACTTAACGGATTAGGGGTTGCTTTAATCTCTACATCTGAAGGTGTACTTACTGATAAAGAAGCTCGTAATAAAAACGTTGGTGGAGAAGTTCTCGCTTACGTTTGGTAATAATTAATATAGGAGGTGCCATGAATGAGCCGTATTGGTAAACGTGTGATCGACATCCCAGCTGGTGTTACAGTAGACATCAACGGAAGTACTTTCACTGTAAAAGGCCCTAAGGGTGAATTAACAAACACATTCAATTCAGATTTAAATTATAAATTAGAAGACAATACACTAACTGTAGAACGTCCAACAGACTCTAAAGAGCACCGTTCAATTCACGGAACGACACGCTCACTAATCAACAACATGATTCAAGGTGTCAGCGAAGGTTTCGTTAAAGAACTTGAACTTGTTGGGGTAGGGTACCGTGCACAAATGCAAGGTAACAAATTAGTATTAAGTGTAGGACTTTCTCACCCAGTTGAATTCGAATCTAGCAAAGACTTAACAATCACTGTTGATGGAAACACAAATGTTAAAGTTGAAGGAATCAACAAAGAAGAAGTAGGAGCTCTTGCTTCAAACATTCGTGCTGTACGTCCACCTGAACCATATAAAGGTAAAGGTATTCGCTATAAAGACGAATATGTTCGTCGTAAAGAAGGTAAAACTGGTAAATAATAAATAAGTGAGGAGGAGCTTAAATGATCGCAAAGATTGATAAAAATCAAGTGCGTCGTAAAAGACATTTCCGTGTGCGTAATACAATTTCAGGAACTGCTGAAAGACCACGTTTAAACGTTTATCGTTCAAACAAAAACATCTATGCACAAGTGATTGACGACGTAAATAACAAAACATTAGCGAGCGCTTCTACACAAGATAAAGATCTAGACCTAAAAGTTGGATCAAACGTTGAAGCAGCAGCTGAAGTTGGTAAATTAATCGCAACTCGCGCGAAAGAAGCTGGCGTAGAATCAGTAGTATTCGACCGCGGAGGTTACTTATACCATGGACGTGTTGAAGCTTTAGCAGAAGCAGCACGTGAAAATGGATTAAAATTCTAATCGAAGGAGGTTAACAATCTAATGGCTCGTAGAGATAATCGTAGAGAAAAAGAAGTTAAAGAGTTTGAAGAACGCGTAGTAACGATCAACCGTATTGCTAAAGTTGTTAAAGGTGGTAGACGTTTCCGCTTCTCAGCTTTAGTAGTAGTTGGAGATAAAAAAGGCCGCGTTGGATTTGGTCAAGGTAAAGCACAAGAAGTACCTGAAGCAATCAAAAAAGCAATCGAGGCTGCTAAGAAAAACCTTGTTGAAGTACCAATTGTTGATGGAACTATTCCACACGAAATTAACGGTAGATTCAGCTCAGGTAACGTATTTATGAAACCAGCTGCTCCTGGTACAGGGGTAATCGCAGGTGGACCGGTACGTGCCGTACTAGAACTAGCAGGTGTTACAGATATCTTAAGTAAATCATTAGGAGCGAACACTCCAATTAACGTAGTTCGTGCAACAATGGAAGGTCTTACTGAACTTAAAGATGTAGAATCTGTTGCAAAACTTCGTGGAAAAACTGTAGAAGAGATCTTAAATTAAGGGGGAGAGACAAACATGGCAAAAGTTAGAGTAACCCTCGTAAAAAGTGTTATCGCTAAACCTGAAACGCAAAGACAAACTGTGCGTTCTTTAGGTCTTAGAAAGATCAACTCTTTCGTTGAACTTGAAGACACTCCTCAACTTAGAGGACAAGTTAATAAAGTAAGTCACTTAGTAAAAGTAGAAGAAATCTAATAGATATTATAAAATAGGAGGTGCGACAATGAAATTACACGAACTTAAACCAGTTGAAGGTGCTCGTAAATCACGTAAGCGTGTAGGACGCGGTTCATCTTCTGGTTACGGTAAAACTTCTGGACGCGGTCACAAAGGACAAAACGCTCGTTCTGGTGGTGGCGTAGGTTTAGTATTCGAAGGTGGTCAATTACCATTATTCCGTTCTATTCCTAAGCGTGGTTTCACAAATATCAACCGTAAAGAGTACTCAGTCGTTAATCTAAGCGATTTAAACCGTTTTGAAGCTGGAACTGAAGTTACACCTGAATTATTAATTGAATCAGGTCTAGTTAAAGGACGTTCTGCTGGGGTTAAAATTCTTGGTAACGGTGAATTAGAGGTTAAGTTAACTGTTAAAGCTAACAAATTCTCTAACTCTGCGAAAGAAGCGATTGAAGCACAAGGCGGCACTGTAGAGGTGATCTAATTGATCAGTAGCGTATCAAATTTCTTCAAGATTAAAGAGATTCGAGCTAAGATTTTATTCACATTAGCAATGCTTATCGTATTTAAATTGGGGACTTATATACCGGTTCCTGGGGTAGATCCAGGCGTATTTAATGCGCAAGAGCAAGGTGGAGTATTAGATTTAATGAATACCTTTGGTGGAGGAGCGCTGAAGAACTTCTCTATATTTGCCATGGGTATTATGCCTTACATCACAGCATCGATTGTAGTTCAACTACTTCAGATGGATGTAGTGCCAAAATTCGCTGAATGGGCGCGTCAAGGTGAAGTAGGTCGTCGTAAACTGGCTCAGTTTACGCGTTACTTTACAATTATCCTTGCGTTCATTCAATCTATTGGAATGTCATTCGCATTTAACAAAATGTTTGGTGGCAGTCTAATTACAGATAACTCTGTAACGTCATATCTGTTAATTGCGTTAGTACTTACAACAGGTACCGCGTTCCTACTGTGGGTTGGTGAAGAAATCACAGAAAAAGGTGTAGGTAATGGTATTTCAATCATTATCTTCGCAGGTATCTTAGCATCACTGCCAAGCGCATTGATTCAGTACTATCAACAACAATTTGGTATGGCAACAGATACAACGATGGCAGTATTGAAAGCTGCAATCTTAGTTATCGTATTATTACTTCTTACGGCATTCTCGGTTTACGTATTGCAAGCAATTCGTAAAATTCCGATTCAATACGCAAGAGGTACTGGTAGACAGCAGATGCTTGCACCACAAGCGACGTTCCTACCACTTAAAGTTAACCCTGCTGGGGTTATTCCAGTAATCTTTGCAATGGCATTCTTAATGTTGCCACAATCACTTTCACTGTTTTTCCAAGATCAAGCTTGGGCAACGAAACTCGCTGAAATGGCGAATCCAGTTTCAAACATTGGGATGATTGTTTATCTTGTATTGATTATTCTGTTCGCGTACTTCTATTCATTCGTACAAGTTAACCCGGAAAAAATGGCAGATAACTTGAAAGATCAAGGAAGTTACATTCCAGGTATTAGACCAGGAAAGAACACTCAAAACTACATTACATCTGTGTTGTACAGATTATTATTTGTAGGATCACTATTCTTAGCGTTTATTGCAATCCTACCACTTCTAGTCACTAGATTTATGGACTTGCCACAATCGATTCAAGTCGGTGGTACAAGTTTACTCATCGTGATCGGGGTTGCACTTGAGACTATGAAGCAACTAGAAGCTCAAGCAAGCCAACAAGAGTATCGTGGTTTTAGAAGACATAAACATGGTAGAAGATAAGTAGGAGGATATTTAATGAATATCGTAATCATGGGATTACCTGGAGCTGGTAAAGGTACACAAGCTGCAGAAATTATCAAAAAATACCCAATACCTCATATTTCTACTGGAGACATGTTCCGTTTAGCAATTAAAAACGAAACTCCACTTGGAAATGAAGCGAAGTCTTATATGGATAGAGGAGAACTCGTTCCAGATGAGGTAACTGTTGGAATTGTTAAAGAGAGATTATCTGAAAGTGACGCTAAAGATGGCTTCCTTTTAGATGGCTTCCCAAGAACTGTTCAACAGGCAGAAGCGCTTAACGAAATCATGGATGAGCTTGGATCTAAGATCGAAAGCACAATCTACGTAGATGTTCCTGAAGAGGAATTAATGAACCGTTTAACAGGTCGTCGTATTTGTGAAGTTTGTGGTACAGCGTACCATTTAGTGTTTAACCCACCTAAGCAAGAAGGTATATGTGACTTAGATGGTGGAAAACTCTATCAACGTGAAGATGATAACCCAGAGACAGTTCAAAATAGACTTGAAGTGAACATTAAGCAAACACAGCCACTTCTTGATTTCTACGAATCACAAGGTGTCTTATCTAGAGTGAACGGTTCACAAGATATTGACGAAGTGTTCGATGATATCAACAAAGTACTAGAGAAACTATAATATTCACCTTACAGTTCTTTAGGTGAATGTCGTAGGAATGGGTCCTTTCGAATGATGAGTGAAAACTCTCACCTGAAGAAACACAAGTTAAACTGTAAAGGAGGAATATGAAGTGAGTAAACAAAACGTAATTGAATTAGAAGGTATTGTAAATGAAACATTACCTAACGCACAATTCAAAGTAGAACTAGAAAACGGACATGAGATTTTAGCTCATGTTTCTGGTAAAATCCGTATGAACTATATACGAATCCTTCCTGGCGATAAAGTAACAGTTGAAATGTCACCATATGACTTAACTCGTGGAAGAATCACTTATCGTTTCAAGTAATAGGACTCCAACTATTGAGGAGGTAACACAATGAAAGTTAGACCATCAGTAAAACCAATGTGCGAAAAATGTAAAGTTATTCGTCGTAAAGGTAGAGTAATGGTAATCTGTGAAAACCCTAAACACAAACAACGTCAAGGGTAATAATAATTCGGAGGTGTAATGAATGGCACGTATTGCAGGTGTAGACGTACCACGCGACAAACGCGTAGTAATCTCATTAACATATATCTACGGGATCGGAAATACAACGGCTAAAACTATCTTAGAAAAAGCTGGAGTAAGCGAAGACACTCGTGTAAAAGATTTAACAGATGACGAATTAAACAAAATTCGTGAAGTAGTAGACACTTACAAAATCGAAGGTGACTTACGTCGTGAGACGAACTTAAACATTAAACGTTTAATGGAAATCGCATCATACAGAGGTATGCGTCACCGTCGTGGACTACCAGTTCGTGGACAAAACACGAAAAACAACGCAAGAACGCGTAAAGGTCCTAAGAAAACAATAGCGAACAAGAAAAAGTAAGCAATAAGTAAAGGAGGATCATAATGGCTCGTAAACAACAATCTCGTGCTAAGCGTAGAGTAAAAAAGAATGTTGAATCAGGTATTGCACATATCCGTTCTACATTCAACAACACAATTGTAACGATTACTGATGACTTCGGTAATGCTCTTTCATGGTCATCTGCAGGAGCGTTAGGATTTAGAGGTTCTAAGAAATCAACTCCATTCGCTGCTCAAATGGCTTCAGAAACTGCTTCTAAAGCAGCTATGGAACATGGACTTAAAACTGTTGAAGTAACAGTTAAAGGCCCAGGTGCTGGACGTGAAGCTGCGATCCGTGCACTACAATCTGCTGGACTTGAGATTACTGCTATCAAAGACGTAACTCCAGTACCACACAACGGTTGTCGTCCACCGAAACGTCGTCGCGTATAATATACTTTATTAGTATCACAGCATAACTAGAAAATAACGGCGTTAAAAGGGAGGAAAAAGTTAACAATGATAGAAATCGAAAAACCTAGAATTGAAACAGTAGAGCTATCGGAAGATTCTAAGTTTGGTAAGTTTGTTGTAGA
Organism: Phocicoccus schoeneichii; assembly: GCF_014635565.1. Taxonomy (GTDB): domain Bacteria; phylum Bacillota; class Bacilli; order Staphylococcales; family Salinicoccaceae; genus Phocicoccus; species Phocicoccus schoeneichii. The sequence continues at coordinate 58,371 of NZ_BMDB01000002.1, read as the reverse complement.
ACCTCTTGAAAGAGGATATGGAACAACACTTGGGAACTCCTTACGTCGCATTCTTTTATCATCATTACCTGGTGCGGCTGTAAAAACAGTAGAATTAGAAAACGTACTTCATGAATTCTCAACTATCGAAAACGTAGTAGAAGATGTAACGACAATCATCACAAACATTAAGAGTCTTGCTTTAAAGATTTACTCTGAAGAAGAAAAGACACTTGAAATTGATGTGAATGGTGAAGGTGTAATCTTGAACAGAGATCTTAAAATCGCTACTATAGCGAAAGGCGGATCACTCAAAATACGTATGGTAGCAGGACGCGGACGTGGTTACGCATTAGCTGACGTGAACAACAGAAGCGACTTACCAATTGGGGTAATCCCAGTAGATTCTATTTACACACCAGTTGAGCGTGTGAACTATACAGTAGAAAATACGCGTGTAGGTCAAAATGCAGACTTCGATAAATTAACACTTGATGTGTGGACAGATGGTTCAATTACACCACTTGAAGCAGTTTCACTTGGTGCGAAAATCCTTACTGAACACTTAAACATTTTCGTTGATTTAACTGATGAAGCACAAAACCTCGATCTTTCAGTACGTTCATATAACTGCTTGAAACGTGCGGGTATCAACTCAGTTCAAGAGCTAATCGACAAAACTGAACAAGACATGATGAAAGTACGTAATCTAGGACGTAAGTCTTTAGATGAAGTGAAAAATATACTTGATGATTTAGGATTGGCATTACGCCAAGAAGACTAAAAAGGAGGTCAAACTAGAATGGCATTAAGAAAACTAGGCCGCGACTCAGCGCACAGAAAAGCAATGTTAAGAAACTTAGCTACTTCTTTAATCGTAAATGAACGTATTACGACTACTGAAGATCGTGCGAAAGAATTACGTAAAGTAGTAGACCGTTTAGTTACTTTAGGTAAACGTGGCGACATTGCTGCTAGACGTCGTGCTGGGCAAACAGTACAAGATGTTAAAATTTTAAACGAAGACGGTTCGACTACATTTGCACTTCAAAAATTATTCGACGATATCGCTCCACGCTTTAGTGACCGTCAAGGTGGTTACACAAGCATTAAGAAGTTAGGTAAACGTCGTGGTGACGGTGCAGAACTTGTAATTATCGAATTTGTTGAGGGTGCTTAATACTTCGACTAATAAAGCAGTATGAGTGTTACGATAGAGGGGGAGTATTCCCTTTTCTGTCTAGCTCTTAAGTATCCTGCAAAACAATGAATTGCGCGACTCTTTGCAGGGTACGCGCTTTTTTTATACATATAAATTTTGAGGTGGAAATATGATTTCTTTAAGAGACATTACTTACAAATATCATAACGATGATGCATATGCCTTGAATCATATTTCCATCGATTTTAAGCGAGGCAGTTTCGTCTCGATTTTAGGACATAATGGTTCAGGTAAGAGTACGCTAGTAAAAATCATTATGGGTATCTTACGTCCAACAAGTGGTGATATCTTCATAGATGGTAAGCCAGTAGATAAAGACAATCCTCTCGAATTACAGAGAAGGTTCTCTATCGTCTTCCAGAACCCAGATAACCAGTTTGTTGGAGCGACTGTTATAGACGATGTCGCCTTCGGATTAGAGAACTTAGGTGTTCCACATGAAACAATGGTAGAGAAGGTTGAGAGTGCACTTAAAGAAGTCGGTATGTGGGAATTTAGAAACCATGAACCTCATCGACTATCCGGTGGTCAAAAGCAACGTGTAGCAATTGCTGGTGCGCTTGTTACAAATCCGGATGTGTTAATCATGGATGAAGCGACGTCTATGCTAGATCCAGATGGTAGAAAAGAAGTCCTTTCAATACTTAAGAAGATTCACGCTGAAAGAGATACTACAATTCTTTACATCACACATGATTTACGTGAAATTGAAGACAGTGATTATGTCTTTATCTTAAGAAAAGGTCATGTTGTTAACGAGGGGACCGTAAGAGAGGTTTATGAAGATACAGATATACTCGTGTCTTCTAATCTTGAGCTGCCGTACAATATTAAATTGTCGAAAGCACTTTGTGACGGTGCATATATGTCGTATGAAGAGGTGGTTCAGCGTCTATGAATATTTTAATTGAAGATGTGTCAGTAACGTATCAACCAAAGACACCGTTTCAGTACAACGCGCTGAAGAATATTACGACAGAGTTTAAATCAGGTCAGTTCTACGGTATCGTTGGACAAACGGGTAGCGGTAAATCGACTTTAGTTCAACTTCTGAACGGCTTGATATTGCCCACGACAGGTATTGTAAAAATCGATGATTTTGAGTTAAAGAGAAAGACAAAGTATAAGATGATTCACGAAGTGCGTAAACACATTGGAATTGTGTTCCAATTCCCTGAGCACCAGCTCTTTGAAGAAACTGTGCTAAAGGACGTAATGTTTGGACCTATGAATATGGGCGTGAGTGAAGAAAAGGCGAAGACGCGTGCGTTACACTATCTAAAAGAGTTGCATGTAGATCCCGCACTTTATGAAAAGTCTCCTTTCGATTTGTCGGGTGGACAGATGAGGAAAGTGGCATTAGCTGGCATCTTAGCGATGGAGCCGAAAGTGTTGATACTCGATGAACCTACGGCTGGACTTGACCCATCGAGTCATAGAGAAACGATGGACTTATTCAAACGCTTGCGTAAAGAGTTGAATCTCACAATTATACTTGTCACACATGACATGAATGATGTGTTTGAGTACACAGATGAGGTTAGAATACTTGAAGCAGGACACATTGTTGAAAGTGGTCTAACAGAAGAGATTTTAACAAATCAAGCAGTATTAGAACGATACAGTCTAAATCTTCCAGACGTTGTTAGGCTCTCTCACGACTTAGAGAAAAAAGGACATGTCATTGATCCGATACCAAAGAGTATTGATGAGTTTATCGTAGAATGGAGGCTTCGTGATGCTTAGTTCTATGATACTTGGGAGATATATACCTGGAAATTCTGTGGTTCACAGAATGGACCCGCGTGCCAAGATCATCATGACGATTCTATTTATGGTGGTCGTTTTTATGGCGAACAATACAGTGACATATCTGTCATTAATATTGTTTGTGCTGTTCATACTTGTCCTTGCAAAACTCAATCCAATATTTGTAGTTAAAGGATTAAAAATTGTTTTTGTATTATTAATATTTACATTCCTGATGCACCTATTCTTAACAAAGGGTGGTACAGTCCTCATCGATGCTGGGTGGTTCACAATCGAATCTGAAGGTATCGTGAAGGGAGTATTTATCGGTATTAGACTTGTAATGCTCGTTGTAATCACGACGATTATGACACTGACAACGAGTCCAATTTCTCTGACAGATGCGATTGAAAAGATGGCACATCCACTGAAGAAATTCAAAGTACCGGTACATGAGATTGCGATGATGATGTCAATTAGTCTGAGATTCATTCCAACATTGATGGATGAGACGGATAAAATCATTAAGGCGCAGAGCTCTAGAGGATCCACATTCATGACAGGTAAAGTGAAAGATCGTATCAAGGCGTTACTGCCCATCATTATACCGCTATTTGTATCCGCATTCCAACGTGCAGAAGATATGGCAATTGCAATGGAAGTCCGTGGCTACACGGGTGGCGAAGGACGTACGAGCTTTAGAGTATTAAAGTGGACGCTGAAGGACACGATTGGAATTATCGTAGTTATTCTGTTTGGCGTACTTGTGTGGTGGTTACGCACATGAGAATTTTAATGAAAATCCAGTATAACGGGTTAAACTTTAACGGATGGCAGCATCAAGACGAAGGGCGCACGGTTCAAGGAGAAATCGAATCGGCGCTCTCCTATATTCATAAGACATTCACAAGAATCCATCCTGCATCACGCACCGACAAAGGAGTACACGCGAAAGAACAATATGCGCACTTTGACACAGAATTAAATATACCCGCGGAGAAGTGGGCTTTTATCTTAAACAGTAAAATGCCTAAAGATATTGCGATTACGGAGACATTTGAAGTCAGTGAGGACTATCACGTACGCTACGACTCTAAAGGAAAGACGTACCGCTATAGCATTTACCAGACCGCGAAGAATCCGTTCTATAACGGACTTAAAGCACATATCGATAAAGACCTGGATATCGAAGCGATGAGAGAAGCGGCGAAGTATTTTTTAGGTACACATGACTTCACATCATTTTCTAGTGCGAAAGCGGTCATCGATTATAAAGTTCGACATATTTACGAGCTTGAAATCGAAGAGACTAATGATGGACTAGATATTGTAATCACCGGATCCGGATTTCTCTATAACATGGTGCGTATCATTGTGGCGTACTTGTTTGAAATTGGAGAATTGAAGCGGAAGCCAAGTGACACTTTGAAAATAATAGAATCACAAGATCGAACGCTAATACCGATCACGGCACCCCCGGATGGGTTGTACTTAGAACGCACGTTTCTAAATATCCAAGAACTTGAAGATTATTTAGAAGAAAACCTTGAGAAACATTGACAAACATACGGTTTTTGAGTTACAATAAACAACGGTATAAAATTATATCACACACTGATAAGCCCCGGAAACTTATCTATGGATAGATATAACTTAACAAATTTAGAAATCATGAAATTGATAATTATTGGGAGGATTTAAGTATGCGTCAAACATTTATGGCGAACGAGTCAAACATTGAGCGTAAATGGTACGTAATTGATGCTGCTGGTCAGACACTTGGTCGTCTTTCTACAGAAGTAGCAACAATCTTACGTGGTAAACATAAAGCAACTTACACGCCACACGCTGACTGCGGTGACTATGTAATCATCGTTAACGCTGGTGGAATTGAATTAACAGGAAACAAAGCAGCAGACAAAGTATATTACAAACACACTGGACATCCAGGTGGAATTAAAGAAATCACTGCTGGTGAATTAAGAGAGAAGAACCCAACACGTCTTCTTGAAAAATCAATCAGAGGCATGCTACCTAAAACAACTTTAGGTACAGCACAAGCTAAGAAATTATTCGTATACGCTGAAGATACGCATCCACATGCGGCACAACAACCTGAAAACTACGAGTTACGTGGTTAAGGATAATAGGAGGTAAATGAATTTGGCTAAAGTAGAATACAGAGGAACTGGACGTCGTAAGCACTCAGTAGCTCGAGTACGTTTAGTACCAGGCGAAGGTAAAGTTACGATTAACAATCGCGATATGAGAGATTACCTTCCATTTGAAAGTTTAATCTTAGATTTAAGTCAACCATTCGCAGTTACTGAAACAGAAGGTAACTACGATGTATTAGTAAACGTTCACGGTGGTGGATTCACTGGACAAGCGCAAGCAATCCGTCACGGAATTGCACGTGCTTTACTAGAAGCAAACCCAGAATACCGTGCAGAGCTTAAAAGAGCTGGACTCTTAACACGTGACCCACGTATGAAAGAGCGTAAAAAACCAGGTCTTAAGAAAGCACGTAAATCACCACAATTCTCTAAACGTTAATATCCCTTATATATCAAGGGCTACAAGCACTTCTCGAAGAAATTTCGAGAGGTGCTTTTTTGTGTGTTGTAGGAAAAATTAATACCCCTTTAATGCCCTTTTATGAAATTGTTTTAAAAATCAATGTGATTTTGGAACTTTTCAGCCAATCTTTTTCTAGATGAAGTCGTTATATGAGTGTAAATATCCATTGTAGTTTTAATGTCACTGTGATCTAATCTTGATTGTACTTCTTTAATAGTCGCACCTGCTTCAAATAAAAATGAAGCATGAGTGTGTCTAAACCCATGAATTTTAATTTTGTGAAGTTCTTTGTGCATGCCAAAAAAAGCTTCTAATTTATCATTTGGTGTAGACACTCTCATGTAATTCATTTTATGGAGCTTTTGATGATAAGTAGTAAATATTGGTTGTTGATCATCACTACTGATTTTAAAACCAAATTCTTCATATAAGTTCTTTTGTTCAATTTTCCATTTTTTAAGAATGCTAATTGTATTTTTGTCTACGTCAAGCCATCTATATGAAGCTTTAGTTTTCGGTGGTTGTAACAAGTGTTTATTACTAACTTATGAATTTATGATTAAGTCTAAATAGTACATAAAACGGTCGTTTTTTGAACTTAATCTTGCATGTATTTTTTGTCATATTAAATACTCATTTTATGCACGAATTCTCGAAAATTATAATCTAGTCTAATACATAAAGGAATGACAAGTTCTTTATTAAAAGGAGAAAGAAGGGATTGTAAAGTATGAAAAAAAACTTATTGGTAAGCTTGTTTTCTCTGATGATGGTCATTGTTTTATCAGCTTGTACAAGCAATGACGGAGAAGCATCTGTAGAAGATACTAACAATGGAAAGGATTCAAATGAAGAGATGAATATGAATGAGGACAATGAAAATTCTATGGAAGAAAATATGAATAACTCCTCCAGTGAAGGAGAAATGAATAATGGTTCCATGGGTAATGGTCATATGGATCATGATGATGTGGTAAGTCTAATTGATTCGACAGGAGAGAATGAACTGAATATCCCCCCTGTACTCAAAAGCGACAGCAACAAAGGAACTGAGTATACAATACGCGCGCAAAAAGGAGAAACAGAAATATTTGATGGCGTTCAAACAAAAACATATGGTTATAATGGCTCGTTTCTAGGTCCCATGCTTCAATTTGAAAAAGGAGATACTGTGAAAATAAACTTAATCAATGAACTCAATGAAAATACCACTTTTCACTGGCATGGATTGGAAGTGCCAGGGAATGACGATGGTGGTCCACACAATGTATTGGAGCCAGGCGAAGAGAGTACTATTGAATTTGAAGTGACACAGGAAGCTGCCACATTGTGGTTCCATCCCCACCCGGAAGGAAAAACCTCTGAACAAGTGTACAACGGACTTGCTGGGTTAATTTATATCGAGGACCAAAATTCAAAAAATCTCGAGTTACCAAGTGAATATGGAGAAAATGATATTCCTCTCATTTTCCAGGACAGAGTCTTTGATGACGAAAAACAGTTGAATTATAAAGCAACAGCAAATGAAGATGGCACTGTCGGAGATACATCATTAATTAATGGAACATTAAATCCAAAATTAACTGTAGATAAAGAAAAAGTAAGGCTTCGACTTTTAAATGGCTCAAATGCAAGAAACTACACCGTTAAACTAAATACAGGAGATGCTTTTGTACAAGTCGCAACGGACGGCGGATTTTTAAATGAACAGGTTTCAATGCAAGAAATCACACTCACGCCTTCAGAACGGGCCGAAATAGTTATTGACTTCTCACAAGTTAAAACTAATGAAGAGATTGCTCTAGTAAACGAAGAAGGTACCACGCTCTTACCTTTTGAAATCACAGATCAAACAGGTAAGACCATAGATATACCTGATGAAATGAATGACTTTTCAGTTACGGAAGAAGAAAAGAATTTACCAGTAACAAAAGAAATTGAACTTTTTGGCATGATGGATATGGTAACGATAAATGGTAAAAAATTTGACCCTGAAAGAATTGATTTTACGCAGGAACAAGGTGTCACCGAAGTATGGGAAATCTATAATAAACCAGACATGATGGGCGGCATGATTCACCCGTTCCACATCCATGGTGCTCAGTTTAAAATCCTTTCCAGGAATGGAGAAGCACCACCTGAGAACGAAAGAGGCTGGAAAGATAGTTTTTCCGTTGCCCCGGATGAAACTGTGAAAATTGCCATTCAGTTTAAAAATAAAGGCATATATATGTTCCACTGTCACATACTTGAACATGAGGACAATGGGATGATGGGACAGGTTAAAGTAGAATAAGATCCAAATCTTCAATCTAATAATAAAAAAGGAACTATTTTTTGATTTTTCTAGGCGAATTACATTATTGAATAAGTGGAGAAGGACAATCATTACTAAAATTATGTGCATTTTCTATGGATTTTACCAATATCGGTTTATAATACGGAGTGTAGGGGAATTTAATCAATGTAAGTGATTTTATTCTATAGGAGGGATTTACAATGGCTCATGAACAACACCAACAACTGATTCAGACGTTACATGAATGTATGGAAGCCTGTAACCACTGCTACGATGCGTGTTTGAGAGAAGAGGACGTAAGTATGATGGCGGATTGCATCCGTCTGGACCGTGAATGTGCAGATATCTGTGCATTTCTGGAACAAGCATTAATGAGAGGTACACTATTTGCTTCTGATTTAGCAGCGGTATGCGCCAAGATTTGCGAAGCTTGCGGAAATGAATGTCAGAAACACGACCACGAACACTGCCAGAAATGTGCAGAAGCGTGCTTCAAATGTGCAGAAGCTTGTAAGGAAATTGCTTAGAATAAAACTTTATAGACAAAATGCCATGCCATCTAATAATCCAGGCATGGCTTTTCTTATTAATCGAACAAAAGCAATCAGTCTCACGTTTTAATATTGAAATGTGTTTTAATTTTTAATCCATTTGTAACCAACGCCCCACACAGTGTGCAAGTAATCATCCATCGGAAAGCCGACTTCCCGAATTTTTTTCCGCATATTTCTAACGTGAGAATCCACAGTACGTCCTTCCGTTTCAGAATGCATACCCCACACTAGATCGATCAATTGATTTCTAGAAAATACCCTTCCCGGATTTTTCATGAGTAATCCAATGATTGCAAATTCTTTTGGTGTTAATTTTACAAGTTGTTTTTTATAAGATAGTTCAAACTGATCTTCGTCCCATAAAAGTCCTTCGATTTCAATTCGGTTGATAGGTCTTGTTTTTCTTAGTAATGCATCCATTCTTGCAACCAATTCTTCTTCATTAAAAGGTTTTGTGATATAGTCATCTGCACCCAGTTTGAGGCCTTTTACAATATCTTCTTTCTGCTCACGTGCAGTCACCATGATAATGGGTACATCTGAGTATTGCCGTATTTCTTTACATACTTCCCATCCATTCATTTCAGGCATCATGACATCCAGTAGAATAATGTCAAATTTCTCTTCTTTAACATACTTAAGCCCTGCTTTTGCACCTATTGCTTTTCGACAAAAATAAGGATAGGGTTTCAAGTACAATGTCAACAGTTCCAGCATTCTCTCTTCATCGTCGATTAACAGCACTTTATTCATTTACATTCTCCTTCTTTAAAGATATGACGAAAACAGTTCCCTTGCCGAGTGTACTGTCTACTTCAATCTCGCCACCATGCAACTCCACAATTTCTTTAGCGATTGTCAGCCCGAGACCAGACCCTCCGCTTACCCGGGATCTAGACTTTTCAGAACGATACAGTCGATCGAATATAAAGGGTATATCTTCTTCTGGGATTCCTTCTCCTGTATCTGAAATAGTTGTTAAAATTTCATTTTTATTTTGAATAACTTCAATTGTGATATGGCCTTTCTCGGGAGTATACTTTATTGCATTATCTAATATATTCAATATAACTTGTTGAATTCTTTCGGGATCTGCCAGAACAACCAAGTTGTCCGGACAATGAAAGAAAAGCTCTATCTTTTTTTCATTGAGCGCTGGACGGATTCGTGCTAAAATCGTCTCAATCAAAGCGCTAAATACTACCCTCTCTTTTGTGATGGCAAATTTATTATGATCGATTTTGGCTAATTCAAACAGATTTTTTATCAGGTCTGCTAAATGCTCTGTTTCTTCCTGAATGATTTTAATGTATCTATTCCTGTCCGTCGTGGATATTTCTTTTCTGCTAATAATATCCGTATACCCTTTCATATAGGTTAAAGGTGTTCGTAGCTCATGCGATATACTCCCTAAAAATTCATTTCTCTCGTTTTTTAAACGTTCCAGATCTTGCGACAGCAAAGTAATCGAAGTCGCCAAATCTCCAAGCTCATCTTTTCGATGTGTATACAATTCCACGTTATGATTGCCTCTACTTAATTGTTCTGTCGCTTTTTTCATCCTCAATACCGGTTGGGTAATAACTTTGGAAAGAATAAACACCGTTATAACAGTCAGAAGCAAAGTCAATAGGCCGACAAGCCAAAACTTATGGCTGAGATGATCAATAATCCGTTCGATGCTATCACTTTCAGCGAACATGAAAACATGCCCGCTATGTGTTTCGTTAAAAGTAAGTGGGCTGTCTGTAGAGACATATTTTTCTTCTGACCAATTTGATTTCAGAATGGCTCCTTCTTGTGGTATTTCATCATAATCAGTATGTTCAATGACAGTTTTCATTTCTGGTTCAACTGGATCAGAACTGATGATTACTTTTCCATTCTCATCTGTTATCACCGCAATAAAATCTGATTCTGACTCCATAATAGCAACATGCTCCAGTGTCGTGGTTGTATAGTTTTCTTCTAATACGTCTCTGTGTGTATTCCCCCGAGCCAATAAATCCCCCATCACTTCCTCCACACGATCAGCGACCAGATTTGTATATAGGATATAGAATAATATGATTTCAATAATAAGAATCACCAGAAAAAACAAAAGTCCGATTTTTAAAGCTAATTTATTGAACATAAAAGCCTCCTCAGTTTTCTGCAACAGTATAAATCGTAATATATCATCTTATCATTTTGTTCATAAGTCATATTATATAGAAAAGTAGTATTTTTATTATGAATAATTCAGCTTATTTTACTTTGCCCATAACTAAAATTTTCTTCCACTATTCTTATGATCCGTCATTAGACACATAACTATTTCTGTTTATAGTCTAGATTGCTAACTCATCTTCATTCTGCGGATTGATTGCAACATACAAAATACCATCATCTTTCATCTCCACTATCTTTTGATAAAATAATCTAGCAGAGGTAGCAGCTGCAACGAAGTTTTAGTCTGAAAAATGTATGACTAAGTATAACACCTGACCGTCAAGACTTTTAAAATTTAAAGGGTAACTCGAAGTTACATGAGTGATTTTACCACATCCCGCTAAAAATATAGATGATAATATTATATTATTAATTATTAATTTTCTTGGTATCATGATTATATTCGCTACTCTCTTTATAGATTTTATTATTTAAATATCGATTTTTCGTGCAGATTTGAAGGAAGCGCTGAGATATCATCCACGGTTAATAAACCTTTAAATTGAAATCCAATATGTCAAGTCGGTAATATTATTCTTGATTAAATACATTTATTTTTCATTGAATCTGCACGTAAACTGCAAAAATTATTGGTAAAGTTCTCAGTATAACTAATAAAATGGAGGGTATATACATGGTAAAAAACAAAATATTATTAGGACTTCTTTCCATATTCGCTGTATTTTTAATGGCTGCCTGTGGTAATGGGGAAACTCAGCCTAATGAAGAAAGCCAAAGCACTGAAACAGAGTCTAGATCTGAGGAGGAAATGGACATGGAATCAGATTCCGGAGGTCATATGGAACATTCAGCCGATGAGATGTCCAGTTCGGGTGAAGTGCCTGAAGATTTGAAAGAAGCAGAAAATCCAACTTATGAAGTCGGAAGTCGGACAATTATTGAAGCAGAGCACATGCAAGGTATGGATGGTGCTGAAGCAACAATTTCCGGTGCTTTTGACACGACTGTCTATACTGTCTCATACACACCTACGAATGGTGGAGACCCTGTCGAAGATCATAAATGGGTCATCCATGAAGAATTGGAAGGTCCAGGAGAAGCACCACTGGAGCCCGGCACTGAAGTGACCTTGGATGCGGATCACATGAAAGGCATGGATGGTGCAACAGCCACGATTGACTCAGCTGAAGAAACGACTGTCTATATGGTAGATTTTGTTACAACAGATACCGAAGAAGAAGTGCAGAATCATAAGTGGGTTACAGAAAGTGAACTGGCACCTGTGGAATAAATTAGTGAATAGTAATATAGGATAAAAGCATGGATTCCTGATTACAAAGAAAAAATCCGGCAAATCTTGAATTAAGATTTGCCGGATTTTTTATCTTGGTCTCTTTCTACAATTATTATATAGAATCAATATGACATAAAAAGATGATACTCTAAATTCTTAAAATCTTTTGTCATTAACTAGCTGCAGCATGAACACGCAGAACCATCTTCTTTATCAATATCCTCTTTAATCTCGTAGCCGGTATTTTGAATAGCACCTTTGATGTCTGCCAAATTAATTGTACTGTCATTAAATGTTACATCTACTTTACCTTCAGGAATTTGAACTTTAACTGATTCAACGCCATTTAATTGACCGACGCTCTCTTCGACTTTATTAACGCAAGCCCTACATGACATACCTTCTACATTAAGTGTTACTTTTGACATATAAATTTCTCCTTAAAATTTTATTATATTATTTTATACGAAAGTTTCAATATACCCATGGTAGGTATTTTACCCTTTTTCATTTTTTATTTAACAAATCAATTATCTGTCTTAATTTATTAATTTTGTCTACTGCTGATTAACAATTACATTGACCTGGAACACAATTGCATGGCACTACGTCAACTGCATCCTCTTTTTTCATCTCTAACACTTTTTCCAACTCTTCTATATCTATATAGCTTAATGTTGATTTTGAAATTAAATCTGCAATAATTTTTCCAATGTCTTTATTACATATATTATCGAAAGTTTGTTCAAGTGTACTTTTGAGAAAGTCACTTTCTTTTAAATTAGTTGAATAAATGTATTTGTTGCCGTCCTTTTCTGTGTTTAATACGCCTTTATCAACAAGTCTCCCAATAAGTGTTTTGGTCGTGGCCGGTTTCCAATTCTTTTTATTTTCTATAATATCTCTAATATCTTTACTCGTAGTTTTGTTTTGTGCCCAAACGACCCGCATCACTTCCCATTCGGAATCTGTGATATTTGAATCAATTGCTTTGGTCATATTTTCACCTCTAATTTTTTCAAGTATTTTTAAGATGTCTTTCATATTTCATACAGTAAAGAATTAAAATACCGACTATCCTTAAATAAGGATTTGTCGGCATTTATGTTATTCAACTTCAAATCTATGCAGTAACTGCGCATTGATTGCTACGATAATTGTACTGAGACTCATCAAAATCGCACCTACAGCAGGACTGAGTATTATTCCCCAAGGCGCCAGTACTCCTGCTGCCAATGGGAGAGCAATGACGTTATATCCGGTTGCCCAAATCAGATTCTGTACCAGTTTATTATATGTTTTTTTAGATAGGCTGAATATTGCAAGAATATCTTTCGGGTTACTGTCAACTAGAACGATGTCTGCACTATCTATTGCAATATCAGTACCTGCGCCCACAGCGATTCCAACATCTGCTTTAGTCAATGCGGGTGCATCATTGATGCCATCTCCTGTCATTGCAACGATCAATCCACGTTCTTGGATTTCTGTCACTTTGTCGGCTTTCTCATCGGGCATCACTTCCGCATAAACCTCATCAATTCCTATTTGTTCTGCAACGTAATTTGCTACTTTCTGATTGTCCCCGGTCAACATGATAGCTTTAATATTTCTCTTATGCAGCTGTTCAATTGCCTGCTTAGAACTTTCCTTAATTTTATCTGCCAGTGCAATCGCACCTGCTAATTCTTCGTTTACCAAAAGAAAAACTACCGTCTTACCTTGTTCTGACCATTTATTAAAGTTCTTATCGTCAAAATCTATTTTTTGTTTACGTACATATCCCGGACTCACTACTTTGACTTGTTTATCATCAATCGTCCCTTCAATTCCTACACCAGTAATTGAATTGAAATTTGTCATTTCAAGCAATTCAAGTTCTTTTAACTTGGCTTCATTGAGTATACCTCTCGCAATAGGGTGTTCCGAGTCATTTTCTACTGTTGCTGCATAACTTAAAAGGATATTTTCTTCAATATTATTGAAAGTCTGTATATCTGTAACACCAAATTCACCCTCAGTCAAAGTACCCGTCTTATCGAAAATCACAGCGTTAATTTTACGAGCCTTTTCAAACTGTGGACGTTTGCGAATTAACAAACCGTGCTTTGCAGCAAGGGATGTAGATACTGAAATAACCAACGGTGCTGCCAGACCTAAAGCATGAGGACAAGCAATAACCAAAACTGTTACCAATCTCATGATAGCAGTATCTATAGTTGCTCCGATACTTATCCAAACGATAAATGTGATAATACCGGCAGCTAAAGCGATATAGAATAACCATTTAGCTGCTTTATTAGTTACATCCTGAGTTTTCGATTTAGTACGTTGTGATTCTCTAACCATATCTATAACTTGTGTCAGATAAGATTCATTCATCAGTTTCTCTACTTCAATAGTGAGAGAACCTTCTCTGTTTATTGAACCGCCAATGACCTCGTCATCAACGGATTTTCCAACTGGAACAGATTCACCCGTTAACATTGATTCATCAACTTGCGACTTTCCTTTAACGATTTTACCATCCAGCGGCATTTTTTCTCCGGGTTTTACCAATAGTAAATCACCCGCTTTAATATCATCAATCTGAACTTCTTCTGTTTCACCATTTTCAGTGATACGGTTTGCCGTATTAGGCATTAATGATGCGAGGGATTCCAGGGCCTTGGAAGCATTGTTAATAGATCGCATTTCAATCCAATGTCCCAGAAGCATGATTAATACAAGAGTTGCCAACTCCCAGAAAATTTCTTCCCCATTGAATCCAAAAACAACTGCCATACTATAGAAGTAAGCGACAGAAATCGCCATTGCTATTAATGTCATCATGCCTGGTTCTTTGTTTTTCAATTCATCGTAAGCACCCTTAATGAATGGCCAACCCCCGTAGAAATAAACGAACGTGGCCAACGCTGCCACAATATAACTATCTCCAGTAAATTGCCAATCCACACCTATGAAATTTTGAATCATCGGAGATAGAAGTACAATTGGAATTGTGAATATCAGGATAATGAAGAATTTATTTCGAAAATCTGTCACCATATGTGCATGATGATCGTGACCGTTATGATTATGCGATTCATGGTTCTCCTCATGGTTATGATGACTTTCTTCGTGCTCAGCATGATTATGATTATCTTCTTTATTCATTTCTTTCCCCCTCCTACATTATAATAAGACTACAATTGTAATCGATTTATTAATTTAAGTTTACATCTGTAATCGTTATTTGTCAATCTATTAATTTACTAAGTTTATTATAAAAAATATATGTGCAGAAACTATCCACTACATGTATTTAAAAACTAAGTAAAGATAAATTAACTGCTACTCTGAGATTTAACATTGAATTAAAAATGCAGATTCCACAACACTAAATAGCATTGAGTAATCTGCATTTAATAATATTATTTAAGCTGTAAATCTGTCAGACAGGTGCTGTCATTCTCAAAAGTTGAAAAATTAGATTCAACTTTTTTTCCATCATAATTAATTTCTAAAGAGTAATTTTTATCTCTTGGCAGCCAAAAATCCAAGAAACCATTCTCAAGGGTAGTCAACTTCTCATCAACGTGAACTTCTCCATCTTCATCTGTAATTTTTACATCCATCTCTTCATTCATCAGCTCTCCCTGACAACCTGTTAAGCTATGAAATTCACAAGGATGTGTATATGAGATGTATGGTGCAATAGATACAAAAAATTCATCGTCTGGCAAAGTATAGACATTCTCATCTCCACTATCTTTAACAATAAGTGTTTTATCATTTATAGATGCTGATTCTACAATATTACTAGCGCTTAATTCCGAAACCATTTCTTTAATATTTGATTCGTTCGATGCTGAGTCATCACTACAACCTGCTAAAATAAAGATTATGCCCATCAAAACCGGCATTAAATATTTTTTCATCCAGATTCCTCCTTGATATTTAATTTTAACAAAATTTTTAAAAAAATTTTATAATAATATGTCATTTTTATGAAAGTTATATAAATAAATCGTTTAATGTATTCATAATTAGAAGCCTTGAAGATCTCCAAAGTACGGCTGCAGCCAAATGATAATCTGAGTCAATCCATCAAAATACAGAAGTACACCGATTAATATCATGATAACCCCACCAACTTTCATGATCGTATTCGAGTATTTCAGCATCCAGCGTGTACGAGATACGAAAAAGCTCAATATAAAGAATGGAATTGCAAAGCGCAGACAATAAATAACCACTAACATTAAAGCATCGTTTGGTGCACTGGCACTCATTGCGAAAATAGCTCCGATGATCGGTCCATTGCATGGCTTCCATCCCGCGCCAAAAGCCATACCTATTAAAGTTGAACCTAAAAATCCTGACGGTCTGTTTTTAAATTTTAATTTCCTCTCTTTCATCAAGAAATTAAAATTAAGCACGCCGGTAATGATAAGCCCGAAGAAAATAATAAGGATAGAACCCAGTTGTCTGATCAGATTC
This sequence comes from Phocicoccus schoeneichii, assembly GCF_014635565.1. Classification (GTDB taxonomy): domain Bacteria; phylum Bacillota; class Bacilli; order Staphylococcales; family Salinicoccaceae; genus Phocicoccus; species Phocicoccus schoeneichii. The sequence continues at coordinate 42,040 of NZ_BMDB01000002.1, read as the reverse complement.
GCATGTTCAATCAATATTCCGCCTAAAAAGAACGTGCCAAACCCCAAGGCTATATAGAATAAGCTGAAACTCACAAGAAAGAAAAGTGTGTGGAATATTGCGCGTGCATTGAATTTTTGATTTTCTACTTCATTATAAATCATTCCTGTTATGTAAGAGATAAAAGTAAAGTAAAATATAAAAATAATGCTGGTATGCTATGAATACTTTTGTTATAGTTGGGATTGTTTTAGGAGGTTTTAATAACGAAAATACTGAAAATATAAGAGGTATCATAATCACTTTATTCATTACCAATTTTTCTAATGGTATAGCTAGTTACATTATTTTTAAGTCTAAAGACTATTTGACGATGGATAAGAAAAACTTTAAATACCAATTGGAATTATAAATTTTATATTGAGTAGTTTTAACTTAAGCATAAAATAATTTTCCAGAAATGTGTCGCCACATTTCTGGCTATAGTAAAAATATACATTCAACAATAATTATAAAGTCATGGGTCTACCTCTTTTCAATAAGGAACATACACTAGTTCAATTCAATAAAGCAATTGAAGAGATGATTGCTTCTCTTTAGAAGTATAATGTTTATTTATCGATATTTACTTAGAAAGATGAATTTATAGACAAAAATCAACTATTTTTTACTGCCGACCAGCATAAATTTTAATACCTAATTAATACCTTTTATAGAAACTGCATGAAATAGTATGATGTTAATAATTGTAGGAAACGTTGATATATCAATGTTAATGAAGTATATCATTCACTATGAAAAATCGAAAATTTTTGAGCGTAAAAAACCAGGTCTTAAGAAAGCACGTAAATCACCACAATTCTCAAAACGTTAATTGCCAAAGCTGTTGCGAACTTGTTCGCTTACAGATTTGGTACGCAAATTGTATAGCAATTTGTGTTCAACTGAAATGTTTAAAGCACTCTTTGGATTATTCCAAAGAGTGCTTTTTTGTATTACCTTATCCTTTTGCTGATCGTGAGTTTAGTTGTAACGAGAAATTTCCTGCTGGAAGTTATTACGATTCACAAATGGCTGAGTTTCTCATTGCATTAAAGAACTTATCTGATAATCCATTGAAGGATATTAAACAATTTTTTGAAGCGTCCTTTGAGGAATTTAAAGAATATCTGGAATGGCAGGGATGCGACCATTATCACATGCCTTTACAAATGCCACCTAATAAAGTGATAAAGATGTTTGATCTTTAAGTCGATTCTTAATAAAGATAAAAAACACTTCATCGTCATGATGCAATGTCATGATAATGAAGTGTTATTTTTTTAATATAAATTATTTTTCTTGTCCTTGTCGTACAATAAAGTCTTCTGATTTGAAACTTGGATTAGGGTACGTATAGAATCCTTTCCCTGTTGAAACACCAAGATTTCCTTTATCGATATATTCTTCTTTCATTAAGTTGGCAAATTTTAATAATAATTCATCATTATTTTTCTCAGCATTTGCTAATGTGATATGGTAGTCAGTATTTAATCCGATGACGTCTAAAGCACCAAATGGTCCCATACTCATACCTGTTGCAGCCATCCAGGTTTTATCGATGGTTTCTATATCTGCAACACCGGATACGTATAATTTTTTACCTGCTTCTAAGAAAGGTACTAATATAGAATTAAGGATGTATCCAGGTGTTTCTTTTAACACATGAAGTGGGATAAGACCGATTGATTCAGCAAATTTTAATACTTCTTCTTCATATTTCTTATCAGTACCTGCATGGCCCATCACTTCTCCGGTATTATTTTTCCATACTTCATTCGCAAAGTGTAAAGCTAAGAATTTCTCAGGTCTTCCTGTGTATTCAGCAAAGTCACTTGGTACCATCGTTGATGAGTTTGAAGCAAATATTGTTTTTTCAGGTGCCACTTTTGCAACATTTGTATAGAAATCTGCTTTAATTTCTTTTTTCTCTGGTATCGCTTCTATTAATAAATCAGAATCTTGTAAGGCATCTTCTAAGTTAGCTGTGGTACTGATACGCTTTCTTGCGTTTTCTGCCTTTGATTGATCTCCGAAAAATTCAGTGTATCGAGCAACGAGTTTATCAAGTTTTTCATCAGCCGCTTTTACTGCATCTTCGTTAATATCGTATAGTTTCACTTCATAACCGAAATAAGCTGTTTGAAAGGCGATTTGACTACCTAGCACACCGCCGCCAGCAATTGTTATATTTTTAAACATAATTATCCATCTCCTAATAATTGTACTAATTAGCAGTAATATCTGAAATATAATACTAGTTAGTAATAAAATCAAGTTATTAAACTCCTTATTATAAATAAATATTTAGTTAATCAAGTTGATTCTGCTCCAGACTAGGATAATGTTTGGTAATGCTCATACTACTGAAATTATACTGAGTATAAAGAATAATGGATAAGGAGTGGCAACTATGCTGACACAACAGGAAAAGATAAATATCTTAAAAGATTTAGTGGCAATTCAAAGTGTTAATGATAACGAAATAGAAGTTTGTCATTATTTGAAGGATTTATTTGCAAAATATGAAATTGAAGCGGCTATTCAACCTATATTTTAATTAGCGATAGAAAGAAATAATCAGACGCTACAAGATTATTTAATAGACAACATTTTTTAAAAATTATGATTCATAAAATGTTGCCTCAAAAAGAATTTATGATTGTAGTAATCATAAATTCTTTTTGAGGAATACTATGAATCATTCTTGGAAAACAACTATTGAAGATTTTTATAATTCAAATATTAAGATTTGTTAATGTTTAAATTAAGTAACTATACTGAAATTTATAATGTAGTATTAAAAGCCTGTTTTAATACTACATTTCTAATCTCTATTTTTCCCATCATACTCATCTTGATAACTGTAATTCTAAAGCTCTAATTGTATAATCTTTTTCTAGGTAATAAAAGTCGTTTAATAAACTCTTTATTTAAATAAAAAAATAAACTTATTACTACATAACAATCACCACTCACTAGATAATAAAAAATTAAATTTTCTTTACTTTTTTATTGTTAGCGATTACAATATCGTTAATATAATATTTAAATTTCTGTATATTTAAACGGTATAAGTATTTTACTCGGAGGAATATTATGAAAAAACTAAGAGTTTATGCTTTATTATTATTATTAATGTCTATAATCACTCTAATAATGGATTTTAATAAATTTTGGGGTATTATTACTGCAATTATTATCGTTACTATAGTTGGTTTAATAGAACATAAACATAAAAAAGGAGATGAATAAAAAGAAGTGAAGATGAAAGAAGTTATATTTTAACTTGCAAAACTTGTGAAACTAAACAAGACTTAGAACAATATCCAACTTATGTAGTAAGTGACTTAATAAAATTTATTGAGGAAAATAGAGATAGTTTATTATCACCAAAAGTTATAAAATCAGTTGATGAATCAGAGTATCTTATATTTAGTAACGATTTACAATATTTTACGAGAAAAGAATTAAAATTCATTGCAGATGAAATTTATAAAACGTTGTAACTGGATGAATCATTGATAAATTTATTGAAAATAATAATTTTAAAAGCTAAATGACCTATGTCAAAAAATTATAGTTATTTAACTTAATACATCGATGCAAGCACTCCTTACGGAGTGCTTTTTATTATGCATCTTCATCTGCCATCAATATCTGTAAAACAGCATATTGTATGATCAGATTCAGTCGTATGAAACGCAAAGTGTTTCGTTTTCTCACACTCCATTTCGCTAAGTAGTTATTTGTTTTGAAACTGACACTAATCTATTCTGCGTTCGCAACGCAAGGGTAAGCATACAGTTGATCCTAACTCGCATACTCATAAGGATAACTAGCCCTTGCATTTCACTATGAATAGATTAAATATGTGTCACAAAACAAAATATCTACTGCTTCATTACAGTGAGTGTAGTAGAAAAAGGGACTGGTAGACATGAGAAAAATATTTGTAGAAGAATTATCACAGAAAAGTAAGGATTTATTTACAGCCTTAGCTAAACAGTTTTCAAAAGAAAATAACGTAAATTTAGATGAGTTACTTGATGGATTAGAAAGTAAAATAAGTGATTTACAGCATGATTCAGAAAGTGCTTTAGGATTTAGAATTTGTGAGAATCCAGAATGCAGAGAGTTATTCAATGAAGGATATATGATGGAAGATAACTGTGAGAACTATTGTTCAAGAGAATGTGCAGAAAAATATATCCAGACATTGTAGAAGAAAATTATGACACAGACACAATTTTTTGAACAGAATGGCAACCACAATAATATGCTATAAGGTATAGGTTATAATATATAACTTATGCCTTATATCACTTTAGTTTAAGATACATATGATATGGGCTATTTAAAACGTCCGTCCAGAAATGTGTCGTCACATTTCTGGCTATAGTAAAAATATACATTCAACAATAATTATAGAGTCATGGGTCTACCTCTTTTCAATAAGGAACATACACTAGTTCAATTCAATAAAGCAATTGATGAGATGATTGTTTCTCTTTAGAAGTATAATGTTTATTTATCGATATTTACTTAGAAAGATGAATTTATAGACAAAAATCAATTATTTGTTACTACCGACCAGCATAAATTTTAATACCTAATTAATACCTTCTATATAATTAAAGAGGATTAAATCATATGGAAGAAATTATAATCAAGAAGAGCAATAAGAAAACAATGATGCTCATGTTACTGTGTGTTCTGCTTATACTTTTAAATGGAGTTATACTTTACGCTAGTCTGGCTTACAGGAGTATACTACATGCTGTGATTGGTGGAATGGGATTTGTTTTTTTATTGTTTGCCTGATTGCATGGTTTAAAATGTATCGCACTGGAGATAAGTTATTAATTCTTACTGATAATGGCTTCTACGACTAATCATCGATGATTGCGACGGAAGAACAGTTAATTGAATGGAGCGCAGTGAGTCAGATACAATATGCTGAAATGTCTGGACAACAATTTGTGAATATTCAATTAAAAAAACTAGAGCAGACGCTACGTTACCAATCTGCATTTGCCAAAAAAACGACAAAAGCCAATGTTGTCTTAGGACTACCTGGTATTAACGTGAATACAAGTATCGCGGTGGGATACAATGGTATTGAATTATCCGAACTCATGAACGAGTACCTAAAACATCACAGAAAGAAATATGTAATAGATTAAAGGTCTAACATGATTTAACAGTACTTTTTAGAACATTATTCTCTACACCTAATAGAGATATAGTTTGCATCCTAGATACTCTTTATAAAAGACAGTTTTAGATTCTTAAGTATAATTTTTTTAAAATTAATTTTTCAAAAATGTTTATCATTGGTTATATCGGGAATAAATCACATGTAAGCAGAATATAAATCATTGATTTTATAGGAGGCAATTTATAATGAGTTTTGTTAAAGGTAGTTACAATACTGTTGATGAAGCATTAGAAGCCGCTAAACGTTTACAGAGTGAAGGATATAGTTCAAAAGATATTACGTTAATCTCTAATGTCACTACAAGAGATTCTTATTTAAATAATTCAGGTATTAATGTGAAAACTCCTGAAAACTATGACGAAGATAAGGGTCTCAAAGATGAGTCTCTTTGGGATAAAATCGTTAACGCATTTACAGTAGAGGATGAATATGATCGTTACCCACGTGGAGGACATGAAGATCCTTTAGTAGACTACAGATCTGATATTGATGCGGGTAAAGTACTTTTAGTTGTGGAAGATGATCGAGATAATGTTCAAGACGCGACTTACACTAGAGATGGTGTAGTGGATGAATCAGCTTATAATAGAGATGAGAATTATGAAGATAACCGTACAATTGAACTATCAGAGGAAAAATTAGATGTTAACACTAATGAAGTTCAAACGGGTGAAGTGAATGTATCTAAAAACGTTGTTGAAGAAAGAGAATCAGTTGACGTACCTGTAGAACATGAAGAAGTAGTTATCGAACGTCATGCGGTTGATGGCGAAAGAGAATCAAGCCATCATGATTTTAAAAATGAAGAGTTTTCTATTCCAGTAAGCGAAGAACAAATCAATGTTGACAAAAAATCAGTAGTTACTGAGGAAGTATCTATTGGTAAAGAAAGAGTCACGGAAGATAAACATGTTGAAGAAACTGTAAGAAGAGAAGAATTAGACATTGAAAACACTGGTGATGTTAATGTTAACAATTCTAGAAATAGAGAAGATGGTTATGTTGAAGAGGATTCATTAGTAAACAAAGATCGTTATGTTGAAGAAGATACTTTAGTGGATAAAGATCGTCTCGATAAAAATGATCGATTCTAACCATATTCACTAATATAAAATAGCTCATCTTATTGATGAGCTATTTTTAATTTATCCGAAATTAATAGAGTTATAGATAAAGGGGCGTGCAAGAAATGAAAGAAAAAACTGTATTACTTATCATTGATATGATTAATAATATGGATTTTATTGGTAGTGAAAATCTTCTGAAACACACAAAACATATCATTGAACCACTTTTAAATTTAAAAAAACATGCGAAAGAACAAGGTATTCCAATAGTCTATGTAAATGATAATTACGGAATGTGGACAGAAGATAAGACAGCATTAATAAAAGAAGCAAAGAAAGGCATTGCTAAAGAAATCATTGAAGAAATAGAACCAAGTGAGGGTGATATTTTTCTTATTAAACCAAAGCATTCGGGTTTTTACGGTACTCAACTACAGACATTATTAAATGATATTGTGCGAGAAATCTTATTTTAACGGGAATAGCTGGAGATTTTTGCGTAACTTTTACTGCATTTGATGCTTACATGCTTGAATATAATCTATGGGTACCAAGTAATTGCATCGCATCAGAAACGATTGAAAGTAATAATAATGCATTATATTTGCTGGAAAATTCCATGAACGCATGTATAGATTGTTCTGACGAAACAGAATTAGAAGAAGTCTTTAAATAATCCCTTATTTTAGAAATTTTCCAAGTTGAATTGTAACATGAAATGGCTATTAACTTGTATAATTAAATTGTAAGTATTTTTCAGAAAATGGGAGTGAGAAACATGAGGAAAACAATTTTAGAGTATTTTTCAGATGAATTTGCTAAGTCATCGGAATATGAACAGACAGAGTTTGAAGTAGCAGAGCCGGAACAGAAGAAAGACGAAGATTCGGAGTGTGAAATTTGTTAAAATGCCCCCTATGCAAAACATAATCATTTGTGCATAGAGGGCATTTTTTGTATACTCTTATATTAAATCAATTAAAGCATCATTAATGTTAGAAAACTTAAATTCAAAGCCTTTGGATTCAAGTCTTACTGGCAATACTTTTTGCGTGTTTAAGATCATATTTGATTGTTCACCAAGTATCACTTTTAATACTAACGCAGGGACAGGAATCCAGTGAGGTTTACCTAGTTTTGTCCCAATTGCTTTTCCTAAATCGTTTTGTGTAAGTGGATTTGGACTTGTAATATTGAATACACCATCATACTCGTTCATATAAATCGATTGATTAATTACACGTATTGCATCATCAATATGAACCCAACTAAACCATTGTTGTCCGTCACCAATTGGTCCACCTACAAAAAAGTGGTAAGGTTTCACCATCAGTGGAAGTGCACCGCCTTTATTGGAAAAAATGATACCAAATCGTCCAATAATGACTCGTGTACCCAGTTTTTTGAAGGCACGTGCGTACCCCTCCCATAATGATACCACGTCAGATAAAAAATCATCTGGAATACAAATGTCAGTTTCATCATAAGTTTTAAATTTAGAAGGTGTATAATACCCTACAGCACTTGCGTTAAATAATACTTGGGGCGCCCTATTTTGTTTAAAATAATTGTATAGGCGTTTCGTTGTATCTACTCGACTAGAAATAATATTTTTTTTATGCTCTTTTGTCCAACGCTTTTGTAAAGAAGCTCCAGCTAAATTGATGACAGCATACACATCTTTTGGCATTTCTTTTTCCCAATCATTCCTATCCCAGTTAATATAAGTAATATTCTCAGTATTTTGTCGATCGCTTCTTGTTAATACATAGATATCATACTTATCTTTAAGAGAGCTTACGACTTCTTTTCCAACAAGACCAGTACCTCCAGTAATTACGATATTCATATTGCACCTCTATTTTTAATAATTTTTGGTATTATAGTTTAATGCATAACTTCCACTGTTAGATAACTCGCGTAAGATAACGACACTACATAAGGTATAAGTATTACGCTTGCAGGTGGATAAGTCTTGTAGAAACTTCGGGTAGTTAAAATTGCAGTACTTAATAAGATAAAGCTTTCGACTAAAGCGGTCCCTCTTCGTTTATATTTAAAGTATAATAGAGACCATAAATAATTGAGAGATAGTTGACTAACGTACAGTGAATTATGGCTAATTTTTTCATTATCTGACAATTCCTTTTATATACTTACCCTAGGAACACACAAAATAATCTTAGGAATCATTATGAGTACTTGTAATTTAAAAGAAGGTGAAATAAATGAGATGTGGTACTGAGTGTTATACAGCTACAATTGAAGTGAATAATCAAATAAAAGAAATTAAAGTTGCAGCGCGCAGTAATCCAGATGCTCGAAAAATGATTAGACGTAAGTATGGCACGCACTCAAAAGTACTCTCTTTAAAGCGCGATGCTTTAACATAGGAGGATCATATGAATAAGATTAAAAGACAAGTTCAAAATTATCGACCGTTTTATTAACAAAAATTATTATTTGTATATCACCTGTGACTTTCGATGTTATTTTGCACTGATTTAGGCGATAACTTGCACTATAGTTAAAAAGTCCAGAGCTTATCTTTTCAAGAAGACAGCTCGTTTTAAAGTTAGTTATGCAGAATAAAACTTAAAATATATGCAATTTATCTTTAAAAATGACACTTTATGGTTTTGATTATTTTATTGAATCAATTTCATAATTGCTCCTTTTAAAAATCCAAAGACGAACAGAATTTCGATATTGAATTTTTAAAAGCAGAAATCATGCGACATTTTGAGTACTCAGTTGAGCATTGATACGGTCTGCAGCGAGTTTGGACGCATTGTAGACCAAGGCGACTGTATCAAAATGGACTTTGGCGCGTTGGCCGGCCCGGTATCTGACGTTGTTGAGCTGGAAGTATGCTTTAAGATACGCATTGACCCGTTCAACGGCTGTGCGGCGTTTGAAAATTGTTTTCCATGCTTTGGAACCCCTGGCCGGTGCGGTGTATCGTCTGAGATCTTTGGTGATTTTAATCTTCCAGACCTTTTGACAGACGCCTGCATTCAATAATGGACAATCTTTACATTCTTTTGGCTGTGTATATTTCAAGGTCTCATACTTTGCGTCAAAACTGTCGTAACGGTAGGCATGTTCACGCACACAGGTGGTGCAAAATACTGATTGAAACCATCGGGTGCCGGTTCATTCCGTCGATTGTAGGCGATGACAGACTGCTGACCCATCTGATGGACCTGGGTGTAAATCGGTGCATAGTCGTAGCCCGCATCCATGGTCTGATAGCGTAGATGCGGCAATGATACGCATTCATCCAAGCCTTTGAGTAACGGAATGGCGGCCTTCCCATCGTTTAGCTGCCCGCCGGAAAAGAGCGATTGTAAAATGTACTGACTGGTGGCACCGACGGCCAAATGCACTTTATAACCATACCAGAATATATTTTTGCCTTCTGAATTTTTCTTAATGCCCCATTTCGGGTCTTGCGGCACAGCTTGGCGTAAGTCTGCCAAAGTGGCATCGAGTTGGGCAGCGATGGGTTTTTCATACAACGGCAGCGCGGCTGCTTTTTCAGCTTCCGCTTTCAGCCATTGATCACGTTCATCTTTTGATTTACGGCCGCGTTTCTTGGGTGCCGGCTTCGACCGGGTCGCTTTCTCAATCGGTGCCTGATCTCGCGCTTCCACATGTGTCGCGTCAAGCGCCACCGTATCATCTGAGATGAATCCTTCGTCAGTCGCTTGACGGATGACGGCCGCCTGCGCCTGTTCCAAAATATTCGTATCACTCAGTTTTGTTGTCAAACGAGAAAATGTGGCTTGGGAGGGGACCGGGTCATCGACACGGAATCCACAATCCATTCTAAACGCCACATCATGTTTTAACCGGCCTACGAGGTCTTTGATGGTTGGGATGCGTTCAACAAAAAGGATGAAAAGGCCGTAATCGTGGCCGGATGGTTCACGGATTCCGGCGCACCACGCCGGGATTGCTTCATCACGGCATGATAAATCATATCCAAATCAATGCCGGCAATGATGGCGGCATACTTTTGGGTGGGTGCCATGTCATATAATTCTTGAATGCTAAAAAAGCTTTCTTGTCGTATAATGGTCATAAGGCGTACTCCTTCAGTCTTTTTATGGTTCTTTTGACAATTACCATTATACAGGATTTGGGGAGGTGCCCCCTTTTTTATGTTTTGTAGCCCTTGCGGGACAAGGGCTGAGAATTATGAAATTGATTCGTTTAATTAAATTTAAGCAGTTTAATTCATATTTAAAAATAAATATGTTATTATAGTTGTTTAATTTAGAGAGTAGGTAATTAATATTTTCAATCTTTTATTATCCTATCCAATTTTTATGTCTATTTTTTGGATAGTTGGAACTATTTATTATGCTTTATTTTATGAACTGAAGTTAGAAAAGAAAGCCTTTAAAAATGTGGGCTCTAAAGGAATCTCATTTTTAGTTCCATGTTATAACGAAGCTGACACGATTGCTGAAACGATTACTAATATCTATGAACTAGACTTTCCTAATAAACAAATAATTGTAATCAACGATGGAAGTTCAGATAATTCTGTAGAAGAAATCGAAAAGCTAAAAACGAAATTAAATTTTGTTTTTATAAACTTGAAAGAAAACAAAGGTAAAGCAAACGCTTTAAATCATGGCTTTGAATATGCAGATTACGATTATGTGATGGGGGTAGATGCTGACACTATCATAGATAATGATGCGCCTTATTATATGTTAGAAGCATTTGAACATAATCCAAACCTTGCTGCAGTTACTGGGAATCCTAGAATAAGAAATAAAAAATCTATTCTTGGAAAAATTCAAACCGTTGAGTATGCAAGTATTATAGGAGCTATCAAGCGGAGTCAAACAATTAGCGGAAAAATTAATACAATATCTGGAGTATTTACTTTATTTAGAAAATCTGCGATAGAAAAAGTGGGTAAATGGGATACTGATATGATAACAGAAGATATCGCAATTTCTTGGAAATTTCATCTCAATAATTTAGAAATAAAATATGAACCTCGTGCGTTATGTTGGATGCTAGTACCTGAAACTGTTGGAGGTTTATGGAAGCAACGAATTAGATGGGCTCAAGGGGGGCAAGAAGTACTCATTAGAGATTTTAAAAAAGCTCTAAAATCTTTTAACCCAGCCTTCTATATGTTATTATTTGAACAAATTTTTTCTTTGATATGGATTCATATAGTTATAGGACTTTTAATTTTTACTTTAATTAAAGCAAATTTTTTAGATATTTCATATTTAAAATATCAATTTTCTATTATTGTGATTTCAGCTTTTATTTTAACATTTATTAATATTATTCAATTTACTATTGCTCTAATTTTAGATAGTAAGTATGAAAAAATCAATATTATTACTTTAATATTTTTAAGTTGGTATCCTACTATTTATTGGTTTGTCAATGCGCTAGTCGCTATATTCGCTTTGCCGAAAGCTATTAAAAGAAAAAAAGGAGAGTTCGCTACATGGATAAGTCCAGACCGAGGAAATATCCGACGGTAGATTCTACGTTAAATATTGTTAGAGAAATTATTATTCTAGTCTTTTCTTTAATTTTTTGGATTTATTGTTATATAGCTATGATTGCTATTGGAGGTTCGTTGTTAAAACTCAATACTAATACTGTTTTGCTAATTCGATCTGTACTCAATATGGAACGAGAAGGAATGAACAATGTTTTTCTAATGATGGGAATATCATTTGGTGTTATTTTTATTTTTTTAACACTTAGTTTATTTTTTCAAAAAAGAAAGGGGTCAAATTATGAAGAAATTTAAAAGAATATTTATTTTTGTTCCTATCTTCATTCTATTATGTTTAATTTTTCAAAAAGATAATTTTATTATCGCTAAAGAAGAGAAATTAAAATACGAAGAAAACAGTGTGTTGGCCCTTAATTATCATCGCATTAGAGATGACAGCTTTTTAGATAAATTTTTATCAGTTTTCTCTAATAGTAAAGAGTTATACGCATATAGTGTTACACGCAATCAATTTGAAGCACAAATAAAATGGTTGAAAAAACAAAATGCCCATTTTTTAACAGAAGAAGAACTTTTAAAATATAAACGTCAGGGAGAATTTCCAAAAAGAAGTGTATGGATTAATTTTGATGATATGGATAATTCGATTTATAGAAATGCTCATCCTATTTTAAAAAAATATGATGTTCCAGCTACTGGTTTTGTTATAACTGGGGAAGTTGGATCAAAAGATTTTCATAACTTAAATATAGCTACAGAGGAAGAACTAATTGAAATGAAAGAGTCAGGAATATGGTCATTTAGTTCTCATACTCATGATTTACACACTTTGCATAAAAATGGAGATTCGAAATTAATTAGTAGTTCCACTAATGCACTAACGGCAGATCTTAAAAAGAGTAATCAATATTTAAAAGAAAAATTAGGAATAAAAAATCAAACATTAGCGTATCCTTATGGTCAAATGAGAGAATCGAAAATTGTTGGTTTAAAAAATGCTGATATAAAATATGGTTATACGTTAGAGGAAAGAGCAATTACTCCAGACCATAACGATTATTATCTCCCACGAATACTTGTGAGTGAAGAGGCGTTTAATACTTTAATTAAAAAATGGGAAGGATTTAAAAATGAGTAAACAGAAAAAACCAGAATTAATTTATTTACGGACATTCATTTGTATAGCTATCGTTTTGATTCATTTAATCACTACGTATACAAATGATTTACAAGATAGTGATGTCGATCAATTAAAACTTACTTTCTTTATCCAAAATTTACTCATCTTTGCAACACCGAGTTTTATTATACTTTCTCAATTATTAACTACATTAAATTATAAAGAAATTAATTTTAACTATTTAATAACACGTTTTAAATATATTTTAGTCCCTTATTTAATTATGGGAATATTTTATAGTTTTGGTGAAACTATGAAAGGATATGGTAGTTTTACAGAACAGTTTTATGAAAACATCATTTTAGGATATTGGTATGGATATTTCATTATAGTTATTTTAAAATTTTATGTCATGAGTTATATAATTTATAAAGTTAATTACAATATTTTTAATAGTAAAATTATATTGGGAGTAGCATTTATTATACAAATAACGTTTTTAAGTTTGTTACATAACAATGATTCATTTGCGGATTTTTTCTATTCTGTTTATCCACTTAATGAAAGCACTTTTATTTTAGGGTGGATCTTTTTCTTTTTTTTAGGTGGGTATATTGGAAAAAATTACGACAAAATAACTCGTTTTTTAAGTGAGTATTTAATGATTATTATTTTTTTAGCAATTGTTTCTTTCATAAGTTTTTCATTTTTCTTTACTCATGATTATTGGATGGTAACAAGTTTTGACGGTAGACTCATTTTTTACCATACCTTTATGTTTTTACTAATGTTGGGTATATGTTTAAATTTTAATACTCTCATGTTTGATTCTATACATTTAATTAGTAATTTCTCGTTATTTATCTATTTACTTCACCCTATTTTTTTAAGAGAAATTTATAATTTTACTTCTCTTTTCATAGAGTATACTATTCCATTTATTATACTCTCTTTGTTATTTATAATTGGTACTTGTGTTGGAGTAGGAATGTTATTAAGAGAGTTTTATATTTTTAGATTTATTATTGGTAAACAACCGTATAAATTAAGACTATTTTCTTAAACAGAATGAATTGGTAATGGGTAATGGACCATTTAGACTTAATTGAACAACTGTTCATAAGATTATATATAGATTATTTTAAAATATTGGGTAATCGGAAAATAGTGTGGAAAAATCAGCACCATAAATTTCTTCATACACCCATTCATAACCAGTTTGTGACCAACTTGGGAATTGATCAGGTAACATTTTTCCAAAAGTAACTTCAACTTCTTTGAATTTCTTTTTCTTTTTAACTTTACGATAGCCTTGAGTAAACAAAATCTTTGCTCTAAGGGCTTCAAAAGAGTAACCACGACCAACATGGTTCATTGTCTTAATTAAACGATTGTGGGATTCCGTATAAGCGTTTGTAATAGGAGAATTGAAATAGTTGAATATTTCTTCTTCCCAATTACTCACAGCTTTAATCAGATCTTCAAAATAAGTCATTAATTCTTTAGGTACATTTGACACCCAATCTTGATAGAGTTTATAGGCATCGTTGATTGATTCAGCTTCATAGATGTCAAAGAATTGCTCTTTGAGTTCATAAGCCTGTCCAAGTAATGGAAAGTTTTGAGTCCATACTTGTAGCTTTATCTGTTCATCAAAGTCTGTTAAGTCTTTACTCCTTGTAAGAAGCACATAACGATCTCTCATCAGTTGTCTACGTTCTTTGGCTGTAACATTTTGACGGTTAGCTTTTCGGATTTTCTCTAAGGCTTCATTAGCTAATTTAACGACATGGAATTTGTCAATTACGATTTTGGCATGTGGTATCACTGTGTTAACAGCACTCTTATAAGGATTCCACATATCCATTGCTACAAGTTCAATTTTATCAATGTCTTGGAGCTTTGAAAGATAACTGATAACATTATCTTTATTACGTTTTCGTAAGATGTCAATTACTGACTTGTTTTCAACATCTGTGATGACACAACGATAGTTTTTAAGTAAATGGACTTCATCAATACCAAGCCATTTAGGAGTTCTAAAATCAGTTTGAGCTTCAAGCTCATCAACGTAGTCATTAAAGATGTTTCGTACAGTCTTTTCATCAACGCCAATCTCTTCTGCAACACTGGTAAACGTCATTTCAAGGCTTGTTTCTTGAATCCAATTAATTAGCCTATTAGTAACAGAACGCCCTTCATCTATATCTGGAAGACTTTCAAAGAATGTAGCCCCACACTCATTACATTTGTAACGTTGTCTCTTAACAAAGATCCCAACTCGTTTAGCGTGCATCGGCAAATCAAAGAATAATTGTTACTTTTTACCATGCTTATATAGATTAGCAACCGTACCACATTTTGGGCAATAAGAAGGAGGTGGCAATATAGTCTCAACTAAGAACCTATAATCATATTCACTCTCCTTCATATCAAGAATCTTAAAACTTGGTAGATTGAGCATATTAGTTGTCATTATTTCATTTTCCTTTGTTTTATTGAGCATTTAATAAGAAAATCATATGAATTGCAATTAAATAAGAAAGGCATTACTTAGCTATCACAGTAATGCCTTCATTAGTACAAACAGGTTATTTAGAAAACAGTCCACAATTGCTTAGTATTTCATCTGTGTCAAGTAAGGTAGCTTCTTCTATTCCCACATTATTGGTTTCCATGAAAGACTGCACTGCTTGGTAGCCTACTGCATAACCTGCAAATGGTGATAAGCCAACAGGTTGATAGCCTTGTTCCTTTGCAATGGTATCACCAAACATATAACTGCTGACCTCAGCAAATCCTTTAATATCTAAAGCATCCTTTATAACTTCTTTTGAATATTCTAAGTCCTCTTTATCAAAAGAAGTAACCCAAGGTCCTAAAAGATTTTCTCCATAAATTTCTTTTGCAAATGACTCAGCTAAACCCTCTATAATTAAGTAATCACCAACAGTAACGTCTCCATGATCCCAATCAAAATATGAAAAACGGATATTATGATGGAATTCATGTGCAATTACAGCAGGAATCCTTGGAATATTATAGGAGTTTGGGTAAATAGATACTTGAATAAACCCTGGAATTCCTCCAAAACCACAATAACCTTTTTGTAATTCGAGCTTCTTCGGGTCAGCTATATACATACCAAATCTCAATTCATCAGCGTTAATATTTATATTATTTTTTTCAATAAAATCAATACAATGATTCAAGGTGCTATGAGCTGTTTGAAGAGCCTGAATTTCTTTTAAACTTTCTAATGCTTGTCTTCCAGTTTGAGTATCTGATACATTAAGATAGCCAAGCATATTTGTAGCCATTATTACATCATACCCATTAGGTTGCTTAGCCTTTAATGGAACATTAATCATATTCCACATCTTTTCAAAGGGCTTCATCATTGAGTACCGATAAAAATTTTCTTTATCTTCTTCCATTGAAAACAATTTTTCGTATTGTTCAATTGTATCCTCAATTATTATTTTCATTTCTACCACCTCTTATTTGATTATTCGTAAAGACCTTCATCGCCTCACTCATGAGTTTTGCTAAACCCTCACCATACTGATCTATATTTTTTGTGAAACGTTCATCATTAATATAGAGTTGACCTAATCCATAAAAGGCATCAAGAGAGTACTTACTAAAGTTTTTATTTAAAAAGTCATACCATTCTTTAATTGTTGCTTGTACCTCTTGGGATTCGGGGGATTGATCACGAAGGCATGCAAGTTTATTGAAGATCATATTCCATCTATCAGATAAATCATTTTGTTCATCTTTGGACATTCCCTTTAGTTTTGTGTTTATCTCATCGATAGATTGATTTCCCCAACGGCGACGAGCCTCTTCTTCAAATTGGTTGAATCCAAATTTAATTCCCTCAAACCTCTCTTCATTTGTCATTTGTATTTCTCCCGCCATATGTTTAATCGTCTTATCAATGGTTTTAATCATTTTATCGACTTTATTTCGTTTCTCAATCAACATTTTTCGTTGTAAAATCAATGCTTCTTGTCGGTTAAATGAAGGGCTGTTAATAATCTTTTTAATTTCCTTTAAGGTGAATCCAAGTTCCTTGAAAAATAAAATTTGTTGTAATGTTTCAAGGTTTTCTTCTGAATAGAGTCGATAACCAGAATCAGTGGTTTCTTTTGGGGTCAGCAATCCAATCTGATCATAATGATGAAGTGTACGAATACTAACACCAACCAATTCTGCCACTTCTTTTATCTTCATATCCATCACTTTGCACCTCCTTCAATTACAATTACCACTATAAAGTATTACGTTACGTTAGAGTCAATAGAAAGAAGATACTTTATGAAAAGAGATTTTGTATTGAAATACTTATTATTAAATGGAGAGTTTTTTTTGTGAGCAATTAGGAGGGTTTGTAATAATTCCACACTATTATCCGATTTACGATAAGATAAACATTATCTATTTATTTGGGGAGTTCCACACGATAATCCGAATACCCTAAATAACTTCTGTCGCTCTCTCTACTGCTTCATTGTAGCGTTTTTCGCTTCCTAAGTATTCCATTCTTGCTAACAATGCATCTTGTGGTCTGTCGTAAAAGTTAGTTGTGCCTTCATCTGCTTTAGCAATAAAGACGTCTACACGGTCTTTAGAACTTTTTGGAAGTACTTCAATATCTACGTTACCAATGATTTGGTGTGTGTTTGTTCCTTCTAATGCGTTGTCGAATAAGTTAGTTACTACTGCTTTGATTTCTGATTTACTAATGTTCATGTTAATTTCTCCTTTTGCGATATGATTAATATTATTTGTTATACATTATATACCTTATTGCATATTATTCTGGTTGCCATTCTGTCCAAAAAATTGTGTCTGTACCATAATCTTCTTCTACAATTTCTGGATATATTTTTTCAGCACATTCTCTTGAACAATAGTTCTCACAGTTATCTTCCATCATATATCCATCATTAAAAAGTTCTCTACATTCTGGGTTTTCACAGATTCTAAATCCTAAAGCATTTTCTGAATCATGCTGTAAATCACTTATTCTACTTTCTAATCCATCAAGCAACTCATCTAAATTTACGTTATTTTCTTTTGAAAACTGCTTAGCTAAGTGTGTAAATAAATCTTTACTTTTCTGTGATAATTCTTCTACAAATATTTTTCTCATGTCTACCAGTCCTTTTTTCTACTACACTCACTGAAATGAAGCAGTAGGAATTTTGTTTTGTGACACGTATTTAATCTATTTTAAGTGTGATGCAAGGGCTAGTTATCCTTATGAGTATACGAGTTAGGATCAACTGCATGTTTACCCTTGCGTTGCTAACGCAAAATAGATTAGTGTCAGAATCAAAACAAATAACTACTTAGCGAAATGGAGTGTGAGGAAACGAAACGCTTTGCGTTTCACTCGACTGAATCTGATCTTGTTCAATGCTGCTTTGTAGTCATTGATGTCAGATGAAGGAGCATAATAAAAAGTACTCCGTTAGGAGTGCTTACGTTTAATTAATATAATAATCATCAATATATTTTTTTGAAGATACTGATGATTATGGAAGTGTCGTTAGGACACTTCCACTCATAATAGAAGGTTATAATGTATAAGTTATACCTTATACATTATAACCGATTAAAGAACAAATCTTAGATTTTGTTTCATAATTACAAATCCAATTACTGATTTCTTTTTCTTCAATTTCAGTAAGACTATACTCATCATCAAAAAGTAAATATTGAAAAGCTTCTTCTAGTGAATCATATTCTTCTACAAAAGCATCTGCTGTACTATTATCAATTGCTATCCACATATCATCTTCTTTACATATAAATCTATTTAAATCATTTTTATTGAACCTCGTTTCCAACTTACTAATAAGCTCTTTAACCTGTTCCTGATTTACTACAAATATATCTGTTTTTCCATAATTTTCATAAATTCTAATCATAATATCTCCCCCACTTTTTAATATAGAAGGTACATATTGTACCTTCTATATGGTTATTAATTCAGTTCATAGTCTATAAATTCTTTAACATCTTCTATCCATTCACTATATAACCCTTGAGATAATCTTTTTTTGATTGATTCTCTTTGTTCTTCTGATACTTCTGGAAATTCTGTTTCAAATACGAAATCTACATCTCCTGCTGTTATACTAAATAAAACTTCATCTACATGTTCCATTTGAATTCCTTCTTTCTTTTTTTCTACTACACTCACCGTAGTGAAGCAGTAGGTATTTTGTTTTGTGACACGTATTTAAGCTATTTTAAGTGTGATGCAAGGGCTAGTTATCCTTATGAGTGTGCGAGTTAGGATCAACTGCATGTTTACCCTTGCGTTGCTAGCGCAAAATAGATTAGTGTCAGCATCAAAACAAATAACTACTTAGCGAAATGGAGTGTGAGAAAACGAAATGCTTTGCATTTCACACGACTGAACCTGATTTTATTCAATACTGCTTTGTAGTCATTGATGTCAGATGATGGAGCATAATAAAAGCACTCCGTTAGGAGTGCTACCATCGAAGTATTAAGTTAAATAACTATAATTTTTTGACATAGGTCATTTAGCTTTTAAAATTATTTTATCTGTAAAATTGAAGCTATAGATTTTGCTAATGTAAAATTTCCTAAAATGAAGGTAATAAGGCTCACAAAAATCTCTTTCCTATTTTCAATAACAAATTTTTTATTCAAAATTATATAGTAACTTAAATGTCCGCTAAAAAGCCCAGGAAAAATAATGAATATTAACAAACCATATAATAAATATGATGAGATATGAATCAATATCCATTTACCTATGAATGGAGCAATTAATACTAAGACCCCTTCAATTAGTAGACAAATAATATTTTTATTAATTTTTATTTTTGAAGAAACTAACAATCCAATAACAAAAATAAATAATCCTATAATCCATGAATAACTAAATATATACCAGAAAGTGAGGTAAATAGTTCCAATGTCCGGTTTTACTGCTGTAATCATTAAGGATATAAGATGAGGAGTAGCTAAAACAAAAGGATATAGAAACATAAATATACTAACAATATATATTATATCACTCGCTTTAAATTTAACTTTATCACTAACATTTTGATTCATATAAAACTCCTTTAAAAAATTTAACTTGTTATTTATATAATACTACAAAAAACGACCGTTATATTAACTTATTAAAAATTTTACGGAAAATATACGTATAGATAATATGTGTCAATAGATAATGCTACAGAAACGGAAAAAATAAGAGTGACTTTTCATGAGTTAGCACATTACCATCTTCATGGCGTAGATACCTATTCTTCCATTCATATTAAGGAGATGGAAGCAGAAATGATAGCGCATGTCGTATCGTCTTACTATTCGCTCGATTATGTAAATCAGTGGATCAATCATTTACTAGAAGCGAACCCCGAAAAGTTATAAAAAGCATTTGGAAACATAAAAAAAAACGAGTGAACAATTAATTCACGGTGTTGATGTTCAAATAGAATATATTAGTAAAAATGAGTTACAGAGTGCACGCATTGAAGCATTTAATTCCAAACACGTTCATGAGAATACTTATTTAAATCAAGAGGTTCAAGAATAAATAGAAAATCCCACACAAAAATATGTTACTATGTTAGGAATCAAAGAAGAAGTCAGTAAGTTTTCTAGTACATTATAAACGTTTAGCGAGAAGTATAGTGAAGAAAATGTGAATGATTATGTATTCATTCATCACAACGCAGGAACGTACTCGATTAAAACGCGAGACGCATTTGAAGCATAATACTACCATAACCCCTTTTTAAAAGAAGACCAAACGTTATTAAACACAACACAAGTGGGGACACTTGTTACCAAATATAAAGAAAAAGTCAGTTACGACGCCACCGTGACATGGAATATGAATAAAGAAGACAAACAATAAGAAACGACGAGGATAGAAGTCATTATTTTATCCTCTTTTTTATTTGAATGGAAAGAGGATGATATCATGACAACAGTAATTATCGCAAAAAAATCTTCACAAGCAAAAGTTTATTTTAAATAACGAGTAGTATCTTTTCTTGTAAGTGAACATTTTTAAAAATTAAAAATAATTAACTAGGATACAGAGAGAGTATTCTCAAAAATATCAAACAGCTGTAAACTTAATAAATTAATATTAGGCTCTATTAAAGTATGCTTTATATAACTTTAAAGTTTTTTTAATTTTTTCTTATCAAAAATTTTAAATTCCTCATTAAATAAAGGCAGTTGATAATAATCATTTTCTGCTTTATTTAAATTTTTGTCTAATAAGCATTTTATTAGTTGAAAGAATTTAAAAGTTGACAGTTAACACCGAAGATGGCATATTAAGTAAAGGTAAAAAATATGTAGGGAAGGCAATGAAATTGAAATATTTACAAATTAAATCGGCACTAGATATTATTTTTAGTGTAATACTTATTGTACTAATGACTCCTGTTTTTTTAATTATCGGGATATTTATTTTTCTAGATAGTGGTTGGCCTATTTTTTTTAAACAAAAAAGGGTGGGTAAAAATGGAAAAATATTTAATATGTGGAAATTTAGGAGTATGCCCTTAACTCACAATAATCACCCCAATGTAAATAGAGAGTGGACTAATGGAATACCAGATGATTTTATATATGAAACAAGTAGTCCTAAAGGAATAACAAAATTAAGTTATTTTTTAAGAAAAACGAGTTTAGATGAACTTCCACAATTAATTAATGTTATAAAAGGAGATATGAGTTTTATTGGACCAAGACCAGAAGTGCCAGAATTTACTCGGTATTATAACCAAAATCAAAACAACAGACTAAAGGTAAAACCAGGTTTATCAGGGCTTGCTCAAATTAACGGACGATCATCTATTACACATGGCGAGAAAATAAAGTGGGATAATACATATGTAGAGAATGTATCTTTTACATTAGATTTTAAAATTTTATTTAAAACATTTTGGAAAGTGGTAATGAGTAAAGATAGTTATTAAGGAGAGTGACTAAAATGGAAAAAGAAATTCAACTAAAAGATATTCTGAGATCTCTTAAAAAAGGATGGCTATACTTAATTTTTATTCCACTACTATTTGGAGCGATTGGTTTTCTTTTCAGTAAGTATTATATTACCCCAATATATTCATCTAAAGCCGAATTATTAGTAAACACTGTTCAACAAGATAGTGAAAATCCATTAGATGTAGATACAAATTTAAGATTAATTCCAACATATGAGGGGATTATTAAAAGCTCAAAAGTTCTAGAAACGGCTAGTGAAAATAGTGAAAATGAGTACAAGGAAAGTCAATTAAGAAAAGGGTTAAAAGTAATCACCCATTCTAATAGTCAAATCATTGGATTGGTTATGGAATCTGATTCTCATAAAAAAGCTGTTGAAATGGTCAACTTATATGCAGAAACTGTAAAAGAAGAAATTCCTAAAGTAATGGGGATAGATAATATAAAAATAATGACAGAAGCACGAGTGTCTAAAAACGCTAAACCAATCTCACCGAATATCTTATTTAACACGGCCGTAGCTTATCTAATTGGGTTAGTTTTAGTTGTTCTTGTTAGAATATCATTAATCTATAAAAATTTATAAAAAAATTATAAGAGGTGAAGGTCTTGTTGAAAACAAATAATACAAAACAAAAATATATGAACACATTTTTGTTTTTAATTACTTTGGCTAGTTCAATAGTTTTTATAGAACCTTCACCTTATGACTTATTAATTATTTTATTATTACTAATTTCTTTAATTTTTAGAACATATCGATATTATGATTCTCATTTTTTACCTATTTTTTTGATGGTTTCTTATATAATCACGAATTTAATTTCTTTATTTTTTATAAAAGACATTTCTACTGCCTTTCTGTTTTTTTCGATTACAATGTACTGCATAGTTATGTGGTTAGGGTATGTAGGAATTTTATCGTATTTAGATATCAGGAGTTTACTTACAATATTTAACGCATACACACTTACAGCAGTAGTTGTTTCTGTTATAGGAATTGTTGCTTATTTTTCTAAAATTGAATCATTAGATTTTTTATTATATGGGTCTGCACGTATAAAAAGTTTTTTTAAGGATCCAAATGTTTTTGGTCCTTTTTTAATTCCCCCTGCAGGATATGTCCTCTGGCGCAGTTCGAAAAAAAATATAACCATATTTAAAACTATAATATTAATATTAACTTATATTATATTAACGACTGGCGTATTGCTCAGCTTTTCAAGAGCTGCATGGGGAAATTATGTTATTGTAATGACTTTTTTTATTTTATTTGTTAATAGTAAATACATAAACAAATTAAAATTAATTATAATCTTGATTGCTATTTTAGTCCCTTTTCTGAATTATTTAATAAATAATACAGAAGCTGGAGAACTATTTAATCGTAGAACTTCTCTTCAAACATACGACGAAGATCGTTTTAGCGAACAACAAAAAGCAATAGATTACTTAGAATTATATCCTCTAGGCTTTGGTCCTGGGCAGTCAGAAGAGTTTTTAAAACAATCCACACACAGTTTATATATCAGAGTATTTACTGAAAATGGGTTTATTGGTGGTCTTATCATTATATTATTTTTAATTACCACGCTCCTACGGAGTCTTGTAATAAGTAGACAAGCACCAGAAAAATATAGAGAATTTTATAAATTAGTAACGATATGTATTATTGGGATAATTTTTAATAGTTTTTTTGTAGACACTCTGCATTGGAGGCATTTATGGTTTCTCTTAGCGATTCCATGGATGAATATTAAAAATAAAGGATGAAATCATATGAAAATTATTCAATTCATTACCCATATGAATGAACGTGGTGGTGCGCAAAATCATGTGTTAGAACTATCTAAGGCAATGCATCAAGAGGGCCATGAAGTGATTGTTATGAGTTCTGGTAATTCTGAAATTGTTACTCAACTTGAAAAAGAAGGGATTCAGTATGTACCGATTTCTTCTTTAATAACCCCCATTAATATAATTAAAGACATTTCTTCTTTGTATAAAATAAGAAAAAAAATTAGAGTGTTAGCTCCTGATTTGGTTGCAATACATTCTTCAAAAGCAGGTATTTTAGGAAGAATAGCTGCTTATTCTTTAAATATTCCAACGGTATTCACTGCACATAGTTGGTCATTCTCTCCATTTAACAATTTTTTTAAAAGAAAATTGTTTTTATTCCTTGAGAAATATATTGCTAAAATAACTAATGGGATTATCACTGTCTCATACAATGATTATCTAATTGGATTAAAACATAATATAATAAATAAAAAAGCGACACGAGTCATCCACAATGGTATAGAAGATGTGAGATTTTGCAGGAACGACGACGTAAGAGATACATTACATTTGATTATGGTTTCACGATTTGCTCACCCTAAAGATCATCACCTATTACTAACAGCTTTAAAGAACATAGAGATTGATAATTGGGAATTAACGTTAGTAGGAGACGGACCAAATTTGAATGTTATTAAAGACTATGCCAAACAGTTGGATTTAGATAAAAAAATCATATTTACAGGAGAAAAAAATAATGTGATTCCATATTTAGAAAAATCTGATGTTTTGTTATTAATTAGTAAATCTGAAGGATTGCCGATTAGTATTATAGAAGGTATGAGAGCAAAACTTCCAATAATCGCTTCAGATGTGGGAGGAATCAAAGAGTTGATAGAAAATAAAAAACAAGGGTTACTTGTAAACAATAATGTAGAAGAAATTTCAAATGCGCTTAAAATGTTACTTAATGATAACAAATTATTAAAAAAATATGGTGATTCATCTTATGAAAAATACTTAGAACATTTTACTTTTGATAAGATGTATAAAAAAACAATTAATTTTTATACACATGTTTTAAATAAAAAATAGGAGAGTAAGTACGTGGAAAATTTTATAAAAGATGTTTTTTATCGATTAGGGGTTTATAGATATGCAAAAAAACTATTATTAAAGCCATATCTGTTAATGCAATCGACTGCTTTTAAACGTAATGCAAAGCCTGCTTTAGAAAAAATGACAACCACTTTAACAGAAAATAATTATACATATTGGTTAGAATTTGGTACTTTATTGGGTGCTATTAGAGAAAATAAAATTTTATCACATGATGCAGATATTGATTTAGCCATGCCTAGAGAGGTATATGACGATTACATTGAAAACAAGATAATTAATGCAGGATTTAAAAAAATAAAAGAAGCACGCTTATTAGATAATACTTTAATAGAAGTAACTTTTAAATATAAAACTGCTCAGGTAGATATATTTCTTGCATATAAGAAAAACGATAAAATAATATTTTATGACTACATGACTACAAAAGACTTGAGTCCCAACGAATGCATTAAAAAATATGGTGGTTTGATTGTTTATGAAAATGTAGTAAATAATTTCGAATTAGATAAACATTTGATGTACGAGAAAAAATTACCAATTCCAGCAAACTATCACGAACATTTAATTGAATTATATGGATTGGATTATATATACCCAAATAAAAATTGGAGTGGCGCAGATAGAGAAATAAGAAAAAAAGTTGATTTTTACGCAAAAATTTATTACGAAAGTTAGTGAGATAATTGAATAATACTTTGGCCGAAAAAACGTTTCTAGGAATCATGTGGATGACTATTGGAAAATTCGCACAATTTATTCTACAATTTATATCTTTATTTCTTTTGGTCCGTTTATTGAAACCGGAAGATTTCGGAATTGTCTCAGCAGCAGGAGTTGTAATATCATTAGCAAAACTTTTTTCTTTAATAGGAGTTGGCCCTGTACTAATACAACGTCCTCATATAACTAAATCTCATATAAAAACAGGGTTTACTATTACTCTGATTTTTAGTGTGGCATGTGCTTCTATTATATTTTTCATGTCTGATTTTATAGCAGATTTATTGAATATAAAAGAAACGAGTTTAGTACTAAAATTAATTACTATCATTTTTATAGCTAAGGGTTTCTCTACAATTTCAGAATCTTTGATTCAAAGAGATATGAATTTCAAAATTATTATAAAAATCGATATTATCACATTTATTTTATATTCAAGTTCAGCTATTTTACTTGCTCTATTACATTTTAATTATTGGGCATTGGTGTTGGCATTAATAATTCAAAATGTTTTAAAAGCTATATTATTATATATATATAAACCATATCCTTTAAAATTTCAAATTAATAAAAAAGAATTTAAAGAATTTATTTTTTTTGGGGGTGGATTTACAATTAGCAAGACTGCTAACCAATTAGCTAAGGAATTAGATAAACTTGTTGTAAGTCGATCATTTGGAGCATATACTTTAGGTCAATATGATAGAGCATATCAATTGTTAGTCGCTCCTGCCAATTTGTTTACTAAGATTATAGATGCAGTATTATTTCCAGCTATTTCTAAAATGCAAACTCAGAAAGAAAAAATAGCATACATATATGAAATGAACTTATCATTAATATCCTTTTTGACTATTCCTAGCAGCATACTTATGTATTATTTAGCAGAAGAAATTGTGTATGCTATATATGGGAGTAATTGGATATCTATCGTACCTATTTTTAAAATATTAATTATAGGGTTAATGTTTAGAACGAGTTATAGAATTAGTGATTCTTATATACAAGCACTGGGTTTAGTTTACCAATATTCTGTGATAAAAATAATTTACGCTTTTTTAATATTAGTAGGAGCTTGGTATGGGAAAAATTGGGGAATAGAAGGTGTTAGTATTGGCGTATTATTGGGAATCTTAATTAATTATTTGTTAATGACTATATTAACTATAAAAAATTTAAAAATTTCAATTAAAAAATTAATACTGGCACATAAACCAGTATTTTATGCCATATTAATGGCTTTTTTATCAATAATTATTATGGAAAAAATTACTAGTTTTTTAAATTTGTTATTTATGATAGAGATTTTGTTCACATTTGGTATATATATAATATTTCTATTATTGCTATATTTATTTAACTCAGAGAAATTTTATGGTGAACATTTTTTATGGATTAAAAACCAGATGATGATTCCTTTAAGAAATTTTATAAATAAATAAGAGAGGTATTTATTTTGAAAGAAATTAAAATAGCTTTTATCGGTGTAGATGGCACTGGAAAGTCAACGATCGCAAATATATTAAAAAATAAGTTGGATGAAAAAATTGAAATACAGCATATGGGCGCAAATAAGTCTGCTGAAACAAAATTTAGAAAATATATTGTGCAGAAAAAAAAGGACAACGTATTTTTCAAAATTTTAAGTGGAGTGTCACTCTATTATGATCGATGGTACCGTGTTATAAAAAATGAGAGGAAAAAAGGAGTAATTATTTATGATAGACATCCATTATATAATCCTACAGACGCTAGAAAATTTAAAAGGATTTTAGATAAGGTTATATATTCTTTAATGCCTATGCCACACTTAATTTATTATTTTTATTGTGATGTTAATACTTCTATCCAAAGAAAACCTTCAGAGTTTGAAAGTGAATACTCAATAATAGAACTTAAAAGAAAGAAAAAGATTTTTGATTATAAATATTTAAAAAATAAAAATATAAAAAAAATAAATACAGATCAATTAGGCGAACAGCAAATTATACAAATGATTACTAATGACTTAAAAAATAATGGTTAAGGGAATAGAAATGAAAGTAATTGAATTTACTGGGAATCCAGGTTCTGGAAAAACAGCGTTATATAAAGCATTATATACATCAATGAAAAAAAATAACTTTTGCGTAGATTCAGATGATATCACTAAAATTTTAGGGTTTAAAAGAAAGGTTAAAATAATAAAATATTTGATGTTAATAATTTATATCTTTAAAGAACCTAATCATGCAAAACCCTTTATTCATATTTTTATTGCGCAAAAAAAATATTCATGGCATAATTTTCGTTTTTTAATAAATGCTATGGAACATTTTTATATAGGTTTATTAATTAAAAATGAATATGAGAAAGTCGATTATATAATCTACGATTCAGGTATATTACATAAATTATGGTCTTCTACTAAATACGGTGAGTTGATAGATAGGGCTTATTTCGATAGTCTAGTGAATGAAATATCTATGCATTTGACAATTATAAATATTGAAGTAAAAGTGGGTAAAAGAATATCAATAGAAAGGATGCAAAAGCGTTTGAACAAAACTAGTATTTTCGATCATCTATCTTCGAATGATATGTTAAATGCTTTAACGTCAAATGAGAAACAACTAGAAAAAATGCAAAATGCTATTAATAAAAATAAGAATATTTTAAAAGTTAAACTAAATGGATTAAATTCTATAAATTACAATACCAATATAATTTTAAATGAAATTAATTATAAAACGTTAGGTTAAGGATCTTTAATGAAATTTAAAAAAATCACAATTAGTTTCTTGGTGGTATTTACACTGACAATACTAGCAAAACTTATGGCTTTTCTATCTGAGTTAGTTATAAGTTATTACTTAGGGACTTCTTATAAAGCAGATGCATTCAACACTTTGAATGGAGTTCACTTAATTTTATATCCCATGCTTAGCCTAGGAATATGGGCAGTTTTTTTGCCCGTATACAAAAAAATAAGTGTTACTATTAATGTGAAAGAAGCAGATATTCTAGCCAATAAAATCCTCAATTTATTTATTTTAATATCATTAGTATTTTCCGTAGTTCTATTTTTTTTCGCAGATATTATTGTGGGTATGGTAGCTCCTGGATTTAATCATGAAACTAAATTATTAACTACAGATTTGCTACAAATCGTGTCTATTCAATATGTTTTTATTATTATTGCTTCTATTTATTCAGCAATGTTAGAAGCTCATAAAAAATTTTTCGCGAGTAAAATCAGAGAAATTGTATCATATCTTCCACTATTTATACTTGGATTTTTTTATTACGATGAATATGGAGTAAAGGTTTTTGCCTATGCATTAGTATTTGGCAGTATTTTAAGATTTTTGATCGTATTGCCATTCTTAAATTGGGGATATAAATTTAGAATAGATTTAGATTTAAAAAATAAAAATGTTATTGAAATTTTTAAAAATTTTCCAGCAGCGATTACTAATGCTGCAGTGATACAACTGAATACTTTAGTTGACCGAATATTATCTTCAACTTTAGAAATTGGAGCAGTATCTAGTTTAAGCTATGGACAAAGATTAGTAAATGTCTTCAATGGAATAGTATCTACAGCTATTGCTACGGTATGGTATCCAACCGCAACTGAGTTAGTAGCAAAAAATGAAAAAAGAGAACTTAAAAATCACTTAATAAAAATTATATATTTAATATCTGCTGTGATGATTCCAGTAACTTTTATTTCTGTTTTCTACAGTGCAGATATAGTGAGTACCATTTTTGAACGCGGTGCGTTTGAACAAAAATCTGTTACTTTAACTTCTTTAGCCTTTACTGGATATATCCTAGGGTTATGTTTTTATAGTTATAAAGAAATAATAGATGTCGTTTTTTACTCGAATGGTGATACAAAAATGGTAATGAAAATCAGTATAGTTACTGTTTTATCTAATATAATATTAAATTTAATTCTCATAAACATACTTGGTGTTTTTGGGTTATCTTTGGCGACTTCTTTAGCTTCGATGATTGGATTTATATATTCTTTTTTTAAAATAAAAAAATATGTAAATATACATGCGAGAGAAATCACAAGTGAATTAATTAAAATAATCGTTGCTTCTTTAATTTCTAGTACTATTGCTTATATTATTTATAAATATTTTATGTTTGCGTTGCTGTTAAAACTTTTAAGTAGTGTATTCATTACAATAATATTTTATAGTCTCTTTTTAATTATTTTTAAAGCTAAAACTATAAGAATAATTATTGGTTACATCAAATATTAGAATTATTATTTTGTCCATAAGTTGCACGTGCTCCATTTTTTCTGAGAAAATGTTTATCTAACAAAGTTTGATTAATGGCCTCAAAATTATTAGAGAGTAATTTTGCATTAAATGTCATTTTTGCTACTTCTTCCAAAGCAATAGCATTTTCAAGTGAATCTAAGGCAGATTTTCCCCAAGTAAATGGACCGTGTTGATTAACAAGGACACCCGGTATATCTTGAGGCATTATATTCAAATCTGAAAATATTTCGTAAATAACTCTTCCTGTGTTTCTTTCATAGTTATAAAGAATTTCATTATCTGATAATTTTCTTGTGATTGGAATACTGCCATAAAAATGATCTGCATGAGTTGTTCCGAGTGGAGGAATACTTATTCCAGATTGTGCGAAAGAAGTTGCATACGATGAATGTGTATGTGTAATGCCCTTAATGGTAGGAAATTTATTATACAAATAAAGATGAGTCTCCAAATCGGAAGATGGATTTAAATCGCCATCGATAATTTGTCCATCTAAATTTACGATTACAATATGTTCAGGTTTTAATTGTGAATAGGGGATACCGCTAGGTTTAATGCCAATGACATTTAAATCTTTATCTATCTCACTCACATTTCCCCAAGTTAAAGTAACTAATTGGTTCGTTTCTAGCAATTTATTCGCATCGCTTACATTTTTTTTAAGTTGAAAAAACATAATAATCACTCCTAATAACAATATATCAAATTACAGTGTTATTAGAAATAGAAAGGAAACAATAATGAAAATTATCATCACATATGGTACGTATGATCTACTTCACAAAGGACATTTAAATCTGTTAAGAAGAGCAAAAGAGTTAGGAGATTATTTAATTGTAGGTTTATCCACAGATGAATTTAATAAAGTAAAAAATAAAAAAGCTTATTATAACTATTCTCAAAGAAAGCAATTATTAGAAGCGTTGCGTTTTGTTGACGAAGTCATTCCAGAAGTATCAGATAAAGAGCAAAAGTTAAATGATATTAAAAAATATAATGTACATACATTTGTAATGGGAGACGATTGGAGGGGTGCGTATGATTATTTAAAAGAGTTTTGCGACGTAAAATATCTTCCAAGAACACCTAATATTTCGACTACACGTATTAAAAAAGATTTAAAAAAATTCAAATAATAGGAGATAGAAATGAAGGTTTTAATTACTGGAGGAGCCGGATTTATCGGTTCTCATTTGACTAAAAAATTATCAGGAATAGGAAATAAAGTATATGTGTTAGACAATTTATCAACTGGAAAATTATCTAATATATCTTTTTTACCTAAAGAACAAATTTTTATTGAAAATTTTGAGGATAAACAATTTGTAGAACAACTTATAAAAACATATGATTTTGATTATGTCATTCATTTAGCTGCAGTAGTGAGCGTTGTAGAGACTGTTGACAACCCTTTAAAATCTCATGAAGTCAACGTAAATGCGACTATAAATCTTTTAGAATCTATACGTTTGTATAGCAATAATATAAAAAAATAATTTTTGCTTCGTCAGCAGCTGTATATGGAAGAAACGATCAATTGCCAAAATCTCTTGAATCTAAAATAGATATTCGTTCTCCATATGCGATTCAAAAATTCACTTCAGAGCAGTACATGAAATTATATCATGATTTATATAATCTTCCTACTGTATCATTACGCTTTTTTAATGTGTATGGACCGTTACAAAATCCTTATTCTGATTATTCAGGAGTATTGTCAATTTTAAAGAGAAGTTTTATTAATAAAACTGAATTTAAAATATTTGGAGATGGTCATCAAACTAGAGATTTTATTTATATTGACGATTTAATACGAGGAATCTTAATTGTATTATATAATGAAGAAACAACAGGAAAAATATATAATTTAGGTACAGGGACTTCTATGTCTCTTAATGAAATGTATCTTATATTTAAAAATAAATTTGGTTATGATATTCCTCTTAATTACGTATCACCCCGGAGAGGAGATGTCAAACATTCTGTAGCAGATATTAAACGGATCAAAGAGTTGGGGTTCAAACCTTATCGATCTAGAATAGAAAATTTACACAAATATATATTATTCGATGAAGATAATAAATAGTATTAAAACACAAAAAGAAATGTTTATATTCTCCCTTTAATGTTGATTTTACCACTCAATTTAAAGGGAATTTTTATATAAAAATGATAAACATAAGTTTGAATTTTAAAATTTACAATGAAGTAACAACTAAATTATGCGACATTTTAAAGTTCATAAAACGACCGTTTAATGAGCAGGAATCAGCAGATAGAGAAATATTTTTGAACTGGCTAAATACTGAACAAGATATATTAACGAGAACTAACACTGTCGCACATATTACTGCTTCAGCATGGGTCATAAGTCCAGATAGAAATTATGTATTAATGGCTTATCATAACATTTATGACTCATGGTCTTGGCTTGGTGGACATGCGGATGGAAATCCCGACCTTTTAGAGGTGGCATTAAAAGAAGCAAAAGAAGAAAGTGGAATTGAAGCGGTATATCCTTTATCAAAAGATATTTTTTCTTTGGAAATATTAACTGTTGATGGACATACAAAAAGAGAAAAATATATCCCATCACACCTTCATCTAAACGTGTCTTATTTGTTTGAAGCGGATATGAATCAGCGGTTATTAGTAAATCAAGAAGAAAATAGTGCTGTTGAATGGATTAAAGTGACGGATATTGCTAAAAAATCGAGTGAACCCTGGTTTGTTACACGCATTTATTCAAAACTTATGAAAAAAGTCGAACAACTATAGATACGTAGTGATTATGCTAAATAAGAACATTTGGGGTGCATATTGCTGATATTATACCCATAGAACCTGATACAGATCATAAAAGGTGGCCATATGGACGATTCATATGCGATGGATTTTGTCTCTTTAGAAAAAGATTCATTTTGGTTAAAAACCAATCGTATTCAAACCAATCGCTCTCATGGAACAGGAGATACTTTTTCCTCTTGTCTTTTAGCTGAACTTGCCAAAGGGAATTCACTAAAGGATGCAATTATTACAAGTAAAGATTTTATCTATTGTGCGATAAAAAATGGTATTCACGTGGGACATGGACATGGACCAGTGAACCATTGGACGAAACTAGAAGGAAATCTTGAAATTGTTGTTAAAGATTAAATATAGTTAGTGTTTTCAGATAATTTTAAATAGTCTGTTGACATAAGGCGAAACCATATGCTATATTTATTCTCAATAAATAAGCTAAAACTATTGACGAGGAAAGTAAAAATAAAGGAAACAGTAAAGAGAGTCTTTGGTTGGTGAAAAAAGACAGTGGATATTATTTTGAAAATGGCCTCTGAAGTATTAATTCGAACCACCGGTAAGAGTTAGTCGGGTGCTTCCGTTACAAAGCCAAGGTATACGCGTATTTCACGTCGTACCTGTGAGATGTATTCTCGAGAGGGATGCATAAAAAAGGTGGTAACACGTTACTTGAACGTCCTTTGAATAATTATATTCAAAGGGCGTTTTATTTTTTTAGTCAATAGTTACAAATGGGGCGATTAAAATCAAAAATGACATGCGAAATTCATTAAAGAATTAAATGTTCTAATGCATAAGATAAAAGTATATTAAAAATTTAGGAGATGATTGAAATGACCAAAGGACCATTTAAAGCAGATCATGTAGGAAGTTTACTTAGACCAGAGCGTATTCATAACGCACGTAAAGATTTTAAGGAAGGAAATATATCGAAGGAAACACTATTCCAAATTGAGACTGAGGAAATCAAAAGAGTTGTGGATAAGCAAATTGAAGTAGGCTTAAAAGCAGTAACTGACGGGGAGTTTAGAAGACGATTTTGGCATACAGACTTTTTAGAACAATTAAATGGAATAGAAGGTTACGAGCCTGAACACGGTTATCAGTTCAAAGGAGAGGTTACTGAGGCGTGGAGTATTCGCAATAACGGAAAAATATCTTTTAATGAAAATCACCCACAAATAGAAGAGTTCAAGTTATTTAAAGAAATTGTGGGAGACCGTGCTGTAGCCAAACAAACAATACCAAGTCCAAACCAGTTATTTAATGGCGGAATTCGTGATAAAGAAATTTATTCAGACATAAAAGAATACGCGGATGATATCATAAAAACTTATCAAGATGCAGTACGTGCTTTTTATAATGCAGGGTGCCGCTATTTACAGTTTGACGATGTGTATATCGCAGGTTTAAATGCAGAAGAGTATCTTTGGGGAGACCCTGATCTTACGAGAGAAGAGGCCATTGAGCTTGCACTATATGTTGTGAACACTGTCTTAGAAGAAAAGCCAGATGACTTAGTCATCACAACGCATCTTTGCCGAGGAAACTACCGTTCTAAACATGCGTTTGAAGGAAGTTATGCAAAAGTTGCACCGGTCTTGTTTGCAAAAGAAAAAGTAAATGGATTTTTCTTGGAATATGATGATGATCGATCGGGTGATTTTGTACCATTAAAACATATTCCTAAAGATGGACCAAAAGTCGTTCTTGGACTCTTTACATCTAAGCATGGAGAATTGGAAGACAAAGCATTAATTAAAGAAAGAATTGAAGAAGCATCTCAGTTTGTATCAAAATCACAAATATGTTTATCTCCTCAATGTGGCTTTGCCTCTACGCATCACGGTAATATTTTAACAGAAGAAGAACAATGGAATAAATTACGTTATATTGTTGAACTTGCAGAAGAGTTACTATAATAAAAAAAGACCCTTTATAAAAAAGGGTCTATTTTATACGAATTTCACTTTCATATTTATTTATTTTTTACATACTGGTAACTTTTTTCTGGTAATATAAGACAGTTTAATTGCTGTCCAAAGACAGCACCTCCATCTATACCTATGATATTATTTTTACCAAAGTAAGGTGCATAATTCTTGTCTCCATGTATTCTTCCAGTAGGTGTGTGTCCAAATATAACGGTTTTCTGTCCATCATATGCCTTAAAAAACTGATCTCTTATCCATAAAAGATCATTTTTTGAAGAATCAACGAGCGTTTTACCTGGAACAACTCCAGCATGAACAAAGATGTAATCATCGGTTTCATAAAAAAGATCGAGTGAGCGAATAAATTTAACGTGTTCATGAAATTCTTCTGTATCAGGCAATCGAAACTTTTTAATTGTGGAGTCGTAACTTTGAACGGTTTGTAGTCCACCATTCTTACTGTAGCGTTCTTTTTCAAGCTCGATTCCATCTATAGTGCCTAGGAGCATATCCTCATGATTGCCCATCAGCGTTATTGCACCGCCTTCTTTTAACTCGATAACGCGTTCAATAACACCTTTAGAATGAGGTCCACGATCGATATAATCACCCAAAAGAATAAGTTGATCGTTCGCATTGTTATATTGCACTTTTTCTAAAAGTTGATTTAAAAGTCCAAGTTCTCCATGTATATCACTAATTACAAGAATACGTTTCATGTATGTTTCCACCTTTAAAATTTGTCTTATTTAAATAATATACTCTATATAAATATTTTTAAAGGATATAAAAACTTATAAAAAAACCAGTCACTTGGACTGGTTTTAAACGTTAAGATTACTCATCTCCGCTGAGTTTTACTAAGATTTTTGCTTGGCTTTTATCTTCAATCAGGCGGTTGAAGCCTTTGTCAATTACTTCTTCTAATTCGATTTCTCCAGTAATCATTAAGCTTGGGTCAATTTGACCAGATTCAATCATTTTTACAGTTGCTTCGAAGATATCTGGTTCGTATCCGAGCGAAGAAGAAATTCTCACACCACTCGTAGTAAGGGACATTGGGTTAAAGTCCATTGGCTTTTCAAAAATAGATACAATTGTAACCATACCACGTGGACGTGTAGATTGAACGGATTGTTCTACTGTGACAGGTACTCCTGCAACTTCGAATGTTCTATCCACTCCGTCTGGGTAGAAATTGTGAATGTACTCAACTGGATTCTCTTTTCCTGAGTTTAGTGTATGTGTTGCACCAAATTCTTTTGCTTTTTCGAGTCTTTCATCAGACAAGTCGAATACAAAAATGTCTTTTGCACCTGCTGCACGTGCCGCGAGTACAATAGCAAGGCCGATTGGACCTGCACCGTATATTGCTACTGTTTCTGCAAATTCCATTTCAGATTCTCGAATTGCTTGTAGAGCTACAGCAGTAGGCTCAACCAAAGCACCGATTTTTAAAGAAGTTGTGTCTTTAAGTTTCACGATATTTTTCTTTGGTACCACAACGAAGTCAGCAAACGCACCGTCAGTTCCTAAGCCAATAAATGTACCATCTTTATAGAAATCATATAAGAAATTAGGGTGGAGGTTATTTGTTAAAGCGGGGTTGACGCATACTTTGTCACCAACACTTAACCCTTCGACGCCTTCACCAATTTCTTCAACAACCCCAGAAAACTCATGTCCCATAATAACTGGACGTTCTTTTCCAGTTATTGAGTTCGGTTCGTCACCAGGAATGAAAATTGGTCCGCCAAGATATTCATGTAAGTCAGTACCACAAATACCAGCCCAAGCGACTTTAACTTTTACTAGTCCCGGTTGAACATTTGGTTCTTCCACATTTTCGATACGTACATCTTTTGTATCATAATATACTACAGCTTTCATATAAACATCTCCTCACTTGATTATTTACAACTTAAATATAACATAAAAAGTCTTTAATGTCATTTATTTCGGTATGTTTTTGCAAAAAAATTCACAATGTTTTACACGTCAGATTATAAATGATTAATCAAAAAAACAACTCGAACTTTTAAAATGTTCGAGGCGATTCGTTATTTGTTAAATAACGTGAGTGTATCCATAAATGTATCCCAAAAACGTTCTTGATCTACGCCAGTTGCGAATTTTGTATTCTCTTTCTTACCTGTTGTCTTTAATAAATCTACAACAGTCATACCGTAAGTGGCTTCACCTTTAGTTTCAATCGTGATATTTACCTCTTCCATTGTAAACATGTCTGGATTTAAAAGATACATACATGTGCATGCATCATGTATTGGGCCACCATTGATTCCGAAGAAATCTTTATACG
The DNA here is from genome assembly GCF_014635565.1 of Phocicoccus schoeneichii. Taxonomy (GTDB): domain Bacteria; phylum Bacillota; class Bacilli; order Staphylococcales; family Salinicoccaceae; genus Phocicoccus; species Phocicoccus schoeneichii. The sequence continues at coordinate 5,118 of NZ_BMDB01000002.1, read as the reverse complement.
TTTGTCCGAAGAAAATAAGAAGCTCTTTTACAAATTCTGCAACTTCGTTATCAATTTCTCCTACCCGATCAACTATATCATCTGTTGCAATAACTTGGTGTGTAACGTCTAGACCGAATACGGCTAGAGGTATACCACTTGTAAATACGACTTCTGCCGCTTCAGCATCGACAAAGATATTAAACTCAGCAGCTGGAGTCCAGTTACCAAACGTCCCGCCACCCATTAACACAATTTCTTCGATATTATTTTTAATAGAAGGATCTTTAATTAATGCCATAGCTATATTGGTTAATGGACCAGTTGGTACCAGGGTTACTTTTTCTTTTGAATTCTTAACTGTTTCAATTATAAAATCGACAGCGTGCAACACTTCTTCTTTCCGATTCGGGTCAGGTAAAATTGGTCCATCCATTCCTGAATCTCCATGGATTTCTGTAGCAATTTCGATTTCCTTTACAAGTGGACGAGACTGTCCTTTGTAAACAGGTATGTCGCTATTTAACAATTCTAAAACTTTTAGAGCATTAAGTGTATTTTTTTCTACCTCAACGTTACCACCAACAGTTGTAATTCCTAATACATTAAAAATATCGGATTTTGCTGTTGCTATAATAATATTAATTGCATCATCGTGACCTGGATCACAATCTAAAATAATATGTTTCAATGCATGTATCACCTATCCTTTTTTCTTCTATAACAGTATAGCAACAAAATAAAAAAACTGTAATGATTCCTCATTACAGTTATCTCAAAACCTAACTTATTTCTTAAATTTGTCTACAGTTTCATGAATTTTATCTGAAGCTTTTTCAGTCGCTTCTTTTACCTTACCAGAAGCTTTGTCTTTTTTACCTTCGTGCTCAAGGGATTTATCATCAGTTAAGTTACCAACTGTCTCTTTAACGTTTCCTTTTACTTGGTCTAGTTTGCCGTCTTTTCTTTCTTCAACCATTAAAATCACTCCATCTCTCTTTCGTATATAGTTATTATTTCCCTATTTATAGAATTTAAAACATAAAAAAACGGATAGCCATAGTCTATCCGTTTAGTCGATTTAAATACTACTTGCTGTTAATTCATCGTAATCTTGGTCGTCGTAGATTTCTTTGTCTAGTGTACCATCAGTACGCGCTGTAACTGTACCAGCAACCATAGAACCACTAACGTTTAAAGCGGTACGTCCCATATCAATTAAAGGTTCTACAGAAATTAATACTGCTGCAAGTACAACTGGTAAGTTTAAAGTAGATAAAACAATGATAGCCGCGAATGTTGCACCACCACCGACACCAGCAATACCAAGGCTAGCGATTACTGTTACAGCAATTAAAGTGATAATGAACTGTGCATCTACTTCAACCCCTGCAAGTGGGGCTACCATGATTGCAAGCATTGACGGATAAACTCCCGCACAACCATTTTGTCCGATTGATAATCCAAAACTTCCTGCAAAGTTAGCGATTGATGAGGGCACACCTAGTCTTGCAGTTTGAGTTTGAATGTTTAATGGTAAAGACCCTGCGCTTGAACGTGATGTAAATGCAAAAAGCAATGCTTCAGATGCCTTTTTAATATACGTAACTGGATTTAGACCAGTAAGTGCAATAATAATCAATTGAACAACGAACATTGCGATTAGCGCAACATAAGATGCAAGGACGAACATACCGAGATCAACGGCAGCTCTAAAGTCACTTGTTGCGACAGTTACAGACATGATTGCTAAGATACCGTATGGAGTGAGTCGTAAGATAATTTTTACGAGTTCCATAACCCATTCGTTAATAGCAATAATTCCGTTACTTACTTTTTCACCAATTTCAGGCTTGTGTTTCGTTAATTTAATTAATGCAAATCCTAAGAATGCGGCAAATATTACAACTGCAATTGTAGAAGTTGGTCTTCCACCAGTGAAATCTAGGAAAGGATTTGCTGGTAATAATGAAATAAGTTGTTGTGGTAATGTCTGATCTACAACACCTTCTGCGGTAGTTTCAATTGTGATACCACGGTCGTTCTCAGCATCACCAAGGTTGATATTTGATGCGTCTAAGTTAAATAATACGGCTGTTGTAATACCAATAACTGCTGCGATTGCAGTTGTACCAAGTAAGATAGAAATAATCTTAACTCCTGATTTAACAAACTTTTCTTTGACGTCCATTTTTGCAAATGCACCTAAGATAGAGATAAATACAAGAGGGATGACGATCATTTGTAAGAGTCTAACAAAACCAGATCCAACAACGGACATCCAATCAATAGTATTGCTTAATGTAGTACTCTCAGTGCCATAGATGAGTTGTAATACTGCACCAAATATAATCCCAATTCCGAGTGCAATTAAAACTCTGTATGAAAACTTGATGTGTTTTTTTGCCATGAAAAATACCAAACCAAGTAGTCCTAAGAATACAAGAAGGTTAATGATTACTAAAAATATATTCATGATTTGCTCCTTTTCAATTTATAAATCACTGTTTCATATTATACGACAATCTTAATTCCTAGTAAAGTACTATGTTTTAAAAATTTAAAAATAAAAAAAGCAGGCATATACCTGCTTTTTTACCTCTATTTTAACTTTTCGACTGTTATTTTATTATCAAGCATTGATTTAACTTTTGTAGGGAGTCCAAAGATTTCAATGAAACCAACACTTGCTGCTTGATCGAAAGCATCTTCACTTGTGTAAGTTGCGAGTGCTTCATTATATAGACTGTTTTCTGACTTACGCCCAAGGACAGTCACGTTTCCCTTATATAATTGAACTTTCACTTCTCCAGTTACGGGTTGTTGGAGGTCTTTTAAAGTGTTACGTAGTACGTCAGACAATGGAGAATACCACAGTCCATTATAAATCTGCTCTGTATATTTTTGTTCAATGATTGGTTTAAAATGCATGATGTCTTTTGTGAGTGTGATCGTTTCTAAGTCACGCTTTGCTGTAAGAATTACTTTCGCTGCTGGTGTTTCATACACTTCACGTGATTTAATTCCAATCAAGCGGTTTTCCACATGGTCGATTCTCCCGATCCCATGTTTTCCTGCGATGTCGTTTAATGATAAAATCAGTTGCTCCAGTGGATATTCTGTACCATTAATAGCAACAGGTAATCCGGAATTAAAACTGAGTGTCAGTTCTTCTGGTGTATCTTCTGCATCAATTGGGTTTTTAGTTAGTTCGAATGCGTCTTCTGGTGGTGTTTCCCATGGGTTTTCTAAAATCCCACATTCACAACTTCTGCCCCAAAGGTTTTGGTCAATAGAATAAGGAGAGTCATGGTCAATAGGGACTGGAATGTTATGTTTTATAGCATAGTCGATTTCTTCTTCACGGCTCCATGTCCATTCACGGACTGGTGCAATAACTTTAATAGATGGGTCCAGTGCTTTAATTGCAACTTCAAAACGCACTTGGTCATTTCCTTTACCCGTACACCCATGTGCCACGTAATCTGCATTAGTTTCATGTGCGATTTCTACGAGCTTCTTAGAAATTAATGGTCGTGATAATGCACTGACAAGTGGGTATTTATCTTCATACATAGAGTTACCATAGATGGTATAACTCACAAACTCATTCGCGTATTCTAGAGTTGCGTCGATAATATAACAATCGATGGCACCCATGTCTAATGCTTTTTTATATGTGCCTTCAAGATCATTTCCTTCTCCAACATCTAAACACACAGCAATAACGTCAAATCCTTCGTCAATAAGCCATTGAATGGTAACACTTGTATCTAAACCACCAGAGTATGCAAGTACAACTTTTTTCTTCATTTTAATTCACTCTCCTAAGTTGTTAAAAATCTATGTTTATAACTATAACATAATAAAAATTCATAATAAAGAATATTAATTCAATTTTTAGAAAATGGGTTTAAAAGAATTTTAAAAAGGTATTGTGTACTATTAATATAGAGGTGATTTTTGTGAATCCATTTTTAACATTGAATAAGAGTTATATAGATGGAAAATTTGTTTCAGGTTATGGTATGAGTAATTTCGAGAATTTAAATCCATATAATGATGAAATACTGACGACAATTCGACTTGTGTCTAAAAATCAAACAGAACGTGCGCTTAGTGGTGCACGGGTTGCACAAAAAGAGTGGGGCAGACTGCCACGTACGAGAAAAAAGGTTTTGAAGCAGGCGTATAAATTATTTAATAAGAATAAAAGTGACATCATCGACTGTTTAATAAAAGAAACAGGAAGTACGTTTATTAAGGCTGAAGTAGAATTCAGAATGTCGATGATGATATTAAAAGAGTCGATTAAGCTCGTTGATGAAATCGGGTTTGTTGAAGAAAAATCAGGTCTCATTCCAACAAAGACGAATAAGATATATAGAAAACCCAAAGGAGTGATTAGCTCAATTTCTCCATTTAACTTCCCATTCCATCTATCAATGAGAACAATCGCACCAGCCCTTGCACTGGGAAATACAGTTGTGCATAAGCCAGATATTCAAACAGGGATTACGAGTGGTTCTGTATTTGCAAAAGTGTTTCATGATGCAGGAATGCCAACGGGTGTATTTCAATCTATTTTGACAGAGCCAAGTGAGATTGGTGATATGCTTGTGGAACATGATGCAGTAAATTTAGTGAGTTTCACAGGTTCAACAGAAGTAGGAAGACATATTGGAGGACTTGCTGGTAGTCATTTGAAGCAAGTAGCATTAGAACTCGGTGGAAATAGTCCCTTTGTGGTTCTTAAAGATGCAGACATTAAAACAGCGGTACGTGCAGCCGTGATGGGATCATTCCTTCATCAAGGACAAATTTGTATGAGCGTAAATAGGATTATTGTGCATCAAGACATTCATGATACTTTCGTGAAGCAATTTGTGAAAGCAACGAAGAAAATAAAATCCGGAGACCCAGAGAAGAAACGTACATTAGTCGGTCCAATTATCAACAAGACTCAACTAGATAAAACGAAGAATTTCATTGAGATGGCAAAAAGAGAAGGAAAAATGGTACTAGAAGGAGAACAAATTAAAAATGTAATTACGCCTTACATTTTCACAGATATCAAAAACGATAGTGAAATCGCGCAATCCGAACTCTTCTCACCAATCGCACTTATTATTAAAGCGG
>NZ_BMDB01000001.1 GCF_014635565.1 Phocicoccus schoeneichii | reverse complement strand
CATTCCATGTCTAGTGGCGATGGCGGAGAGGCCACACCTGTTCCCATGCCGAACACAGAAGTTAAGCTCTCCAGCGCCGATGGTAGTTGGGGTTTCCCTGCGAGAGTAGGACGCTGCTAGGCATATACTTATTATTCCACAGTAGCTCAGTGGTAGAGCTATCGGCTGTTAACCGATCGGTCGTAGGTTCGAATCCTACCTGTGGAGCTTTATATATAAGGCCCCTTGGTCAAGCGGTTAAGACACCGCCCTTTCACGGCGGTAACACGGGTTCGAATCCCGTAGGGGTCACCATTTTCAATTTAAAAAACTTAGTATAATGGAGAATTAGCTCAGCTGGGAGAGCATCTGCCTTACAAGCAGAGGGTCGGCGGTTCGATCCCGTCATTCTCCATTTTTTTGTACGGAAGGGTAGCGAAGTGGCTAAACGCGGCGGACTGTAAATCCGCTCCTTCGGGTTCGGCAGTTCGAATCTGCCCCCTTCCACCATTGTTGGCCTGTAGCCAAGCGGTAAGGCAATGGATTTTGGCTCCATCACGCGAAGGTTCGAATCCTTCCAGGCCAGCCACGAGCCATTAGCTCAGTCGGTAGAGCATCTGACTTTTAATCAGAGGGTCACAGGTTCGAATCCTGTATGGCTCATATTTAACACTAGTATAACTAGTGTTTTTTTTGTGTCTTTTTAATGTTTATTATGCATGAAAACGGTTTTATTTACATGTTGTTACTTGGTTGTTTGTCTTATAAAATTGTATATATAGACTTAAACAAAGGGTGACATATTAATGGCAAAGCAAATTGATTTAATCGGAGCAGCAACGAACTTTGGCCAGCCAAAACCTGGTGTAGTTCTTGGACCAGATGCATTACGTATTGCAGGAATTATACAAGCTCTAGAAGCTAGAGGGCATAATGTAAATGATCTGGGTAATGTTCATGGTAAATATCAAACACAGTTTGTTAAAGAGAATATTGAAGTTAAGAACGGTTTAAAGAATTATAATGAAGTTAAAGATTATAGTGAAGCACTTGCTAAAGTGACAGATGCTTCCGTTAAAAATGGTCGTTTCCCACTGACTATTGGTGGTGACCATTCATTAGCTCTTGGTAGTATCACAGGTATTGCAAAACACTATGAAAACCTAGGTGTGATTTGGTTTGATGCTCATGGTGATTTAAATACAAGTGAAACTTCTCCGTCTGGTAATATTCACGGTATGATTTTAGCTGAGCTTCTAGGTATTGGAGATAAAGGTCTCATCGATACTTATAATGAAGGGCCAAGTTTAAAAACAGAGAACATTGTATTAATCGGTCTCAGAGATTTAGACGATGGAGAGAAAGAACTTATTAAAGAACGTAACATCTTAGCATTTACAATGAGCGATGTACGTGCACTCGGTCTTATTGAAATTTTAGATCGTACACTTAAACATCTTGATGATTGTGATGGCCTACATCTTTCATTTGATGTTGATTCATTAGACCCAAGTGAAATGGTTGGAACAGGTACAAAAGTGCCTGGAGGAATGTTTATCGCAGAAGTAATCATGTTCATGGAACGTTTATCAGAAACAGATCTACTTACTTCTATGGATTTAGTAGAAGTAAACCCACTCATCGATATAAATAATCAAACTGCAGAGAACGCAGTACTCATCACAGAGTATATTTTTGGGAAACGAAAATTATAAATGAGTATTATTTTAAAGCTAGCTTATGCTAGCTTTTTTTGTTAACTTTTAATTGAAAATGTTGCACTTTGTTAAGTTTTTCTTCATAATATAGAAGATATAAGAACGAGGTGACACGTGTGATTGGTCAAAGAATAAAAGAGATTAGAAATCAAAATAATCTCACACAAGAAGCACTAAGTGAAGGTATTATTTCTCGTACATATTTAAGTCTGATAGAAAAGGGAAGTGTAGAACCATCAAATAACGTACTCATTCGACTAAGTGAAAGACTTGGCGTATCTGTATCTGATTTGATGGAGGAGTCATCTTCGTCGTTTCATGATCCATTAAATATTAGGCGTGAGATACTGTTTAACGAAAGTAAAATTAGTCGTGGAGATACGACTAATATCATGCGTTTTATTGATGATTCTGAACAATATGTTAATGATCTTGATTTCCTCGATTGTGGACGTACGTATCTCATTTATGCACGATATTTTTATCTTAAAAATGAGTATAAAGAGGCGCTTAAATATGTAGAGTTAAGTTATTCGAAGTTAAAAGAAGTGACCCTCAGCACATATTTTATTGATGCGAGCCTTTTATATGCACAATTACAGATCCGTGATAGTGCGTATGATGAAGCGCTAGATTTACTCGAACCGCTGCTATTTGATATTTACATGGACCGCACTTTTGTTGTTCAGACGAGAGAGGTGCTTGAAGAGATTCTGAACGTGTACTTTAGAATGGAAGAATATTTCACTGTATCACGTATGATGAAATTACTGAAAGAACATTCGAGTAAGTATAATCTCTTAATAGATGATAGTGTAGAGGAAAAAGCGCTTATTACACTGTATGAACTGCGTAATTTTGATACACTTAAGGTAGAATTAAAACGAGTGAGAATGGCAGTTGCACCTCTTTTAGAATCATATATTGATTTAGATGAAGGTGACGTGAAATCTGCGAATGAATTATTTAAATCACTTCATTCAGAAGACTATAAAGAAAGTCATCTTGAAAAAATCTACAAAGAATTAAAAGACAGACTCGGTTCACTATAAAATAGGAAAGGAAGATAATATGCTGTTAGGAAAACTTTTTCAAGATATGAATACACTTTATATCATAGCAAGTATAGTGGACCTATTAATTGTATGGTACGTGTTTTATAAGCTCATTACAATTATTAAAGGGACAAAAGCAGTCCAACTTATTAAAGGTATATTCTTTATTTTAATTGGACGCGCACTCAGTGATTTCTTTGATTTGACAACAACAACTCAGCTGTTTGATATGGTCTTACAGTGGGGTTTCCTAGCAATAATTGTAATCTTCCAACCTGAACTGAGACGTGCATTAGAACAACTTGGACGCGGTGGTTTTTTCAGAAAATCTACACACACAGTGCAGGAAGAATTTGAAAAAAACCGTGCTGATATGATTAAAGCAGTGCAATATATGGCGAAGCGTCGTATCGGCGCACTGATTGTTTTTGAACGTGAGACAGGTTTGAAAGATTATATTGAGACAGGTATTCCAATCAATGCTGAAATTTCTTCAGAACTGCTTATCAACATATTTATTCCGAACACACCTCTTCATGATGGGGCGATGATTATTCAAGGTGATCAAATTGCGACAGCAGCAAGTTATCTGCCTCTATCTGATAGTAATCGAATTGCGAAAGACCTTGGTACGAGACACAGAGCAGCAGTTGGTATTTCTGAAGTGACAGATGCATTTACGATTGTTGTTTCAGAAGAAACAGGAAATGTATCAGTAACTATTGATTCAAAATTAACTAAAGATATTTCATTAGAAGAATTAGACGAGTTATTACAACAAAACTGGATTTCAACAACGTCTCAAAAAGAAGGAGGCGGTATCTTTGCTAGAAAGTAAACCAGGGATATTAATAGTCTCGCTCATACTTGCGCTGTTCATGTTTTTATCAGCAAATAAGGTGTTTCAAAACACGAATTTATTTGAATCCAATAATAATTCAGATGAAGTGACGATTGAAAACGTGCCAGTGACAGCGAAGTATGATTCAGAAAGTTATTATGTGAATGGCGTACAAAATTATGTGCAAGTCCAACTGAATGGAACGCCTGCAGCTGTTAAACGTATTGAAACGACAAAGGATTTTGAAGTTGTCGTAGACTTAAGCACATATTCACCGGGTGAATATGAGGTCAGTTACACGGTTCGAGGTCTCCCAGATGGGGTAGAAGCATCTATATTGCCAGAAAAAGCAAATATAACGATACAAAACTTAGTTGAACGGACATTTGAAGTTCAAGCCGAGGTCAATGACAGTCGCGTTGGTTCAAACTATACGTTGGAAAGTATACAAGTAGAGCCAAGCACAGTCAAAGTACGCGGTGGAGAAATGGATATGGAACGCATCCAATTTGTAAGAGCAATGTTGACAGATTCATCTAAAATTACTGAAGAAACAACTGAAAATGTTCAGGTCAATGTCTTCGATGCACAGTATAATAAACTAGACGTTCAGGTGGAACCAGAGAACGTTTCAGTTAAAATAGAAGTGCAAGAATCGTCTAAAGAAGTACCTGTATCCTTACAGATGGTTGGAGAGTTGCCTAAGGGGTATCAAATTGATAGTATAAGTTTATCGAAAGACATCGTAAAGCTATATGGAGCTGAAGAAGTCTTAAATCAAATCTATCAAGTTGATGCTGAACTTGATTTAAGTGGCATCAAAGAATCAGGTGACAAAGACGTGCGCATTCAGGTGCCTGACTCAATAACGAGAACGGAACCTGCAGTCTTAATCGCAAAAGTAAAAGTATCTAAACAATAATTAAAAATAGGAGTTTAACATGGGAAAATATTTTGGAACAGATGGTGTACGTGGCGTAGCTAACGAAGGGTTAACACCAGAACTCGCTTATAAATTAGGACGTATGGGAGGATATGTATTACTTCACGCTGATGACAACGAACGCCCACGCGTACTTGTTGGTAGAGATACTAGAATTTCAGGAGAAATGCTAGAGTCTGCACTTGTAGCAGGACTACTTTCTATTGGAGCAGAAGTCATTCGTCTTGGGGTTATTTCAACTCCAGGTGTATCTTATTTAACAAAAGACATGGGAGCTGACGCGGGTGTCATGATTTCAGCGTCACACAACCCAGTTGAAGATAATGGAATTAAATTCTTTGGTCCAGACGGATTCAAGCTCAGTGACGAAACTGAGGATAAAATTGAATCACTTCTTGAAAGTGATGATGAACTACCACGTCCGACAGGCGTAGATGTTGGTTTCATCACAGAATACTTCGAAGGTGGTCAAAAGTATCTAAGCTACCTAAAATCAACAATTGATAATGATCTTGATGGTTTAGTGATTGCGTTAGATGGCGCTCATGGTGCGACTTATTCACTTGCTCCATATCTTTTTGGAGATTTAGAAGCGACTACTGTAACAATCGGTACTAATCCAGACGGAACAAACATTAATAAAGGCGTTGGTTCGACTCATCCAGAAGCACTTTCTAAGAAAGTAATCGACTCTGATGCGGACTTCGGACTTGCGTTCGATGGTGACGGAGATAGAATTATTGCTGTTGATGAAAAAGGGAACATTGTTGATGGAGATAAAATCATGTTCATCCTAGCGCAGTCAATGAAAGAAAAAGGCACGCTAAAAGATGATATGGTTGTTTCAACAGTAATGAGTAATTTAGGATTCTACAAAGCGCTTGAAGCGCATGGAATCAAGAGTGATAAAACTCAAGTTGGTGATCGCTATGTTGTAAAAGAAATGCGTGAGCATGGATATAACTTGGGTGGAGAACAAAGTGGACACATCGTACTTCTTGACCTAAACACAACAGGAGATGGTTTACTGACAGGTGTTCAACTGGCTTCAATTATCAAAGAGTCTGGTAAAAAATTATCAGAGCTTGCAGCTCAAATGGAAACTTTCCCACAAGAGCTTGTTAACGTACGTGTAACAGATAAACACAGCGTTACTGATAATCCAAAAGTAAAAGAAAAAATCAATGCAATAGAAGAAGAGATGGCAGGAAACGGACGCGTATTAGTACGTGCGTCTGGAACTGAACCTCTCGTTCGTGTAATGGTTGAAGCGGAAACTGAAGATCTTGCGAGACGTTATTCTGAAGAAATTGCGGAAGTTGTGAAGAGCGAGATGGGTCTTTAGGTTTTTATCTGATATATTACAACTCAATGACTAAACAAAGTGCATGAATTCAATGAATAAAGTATGTTTTCTGACTTGTACTGTAACTATATTACCCTTTGATGACAAAACTGTTATCAAAGGGTTATTTATTTTTACGATACGATAACAATGCCTAAAAACATGTTTAAACGTGTTATAGTATTGAATAGCTAGAGGAAAGAGTACTCAAAGCTCGTATTTATTACGAATTATTTGGAGGATTATTTTTCATGAAGAAAAGTTTAGTAACTTTAGGATCTGTAGCAATTTTATCAGGTGCCTATGCAACTCATACACAAGCAGCAGAACACACGGTGCAATCTGGAGACACGCTCTGGGCAATCGCATCAAAAGCAAATACAACAGTAGATCAACTTAAAAAAATAAATAATTTAGATTCAAACCTTATCTTCCCTGGTGACGTTTTAGAAACTGAAGGCGAAGTAAAAGCTACACCTGCTAAGAAAGTGAGCACTGATACATACACTGTACAATCAGGCGATACACTTTTCAAAATCGGTCAAAAATTTGGTGTTTCTTACCAAGACATTATGACTTGGAACAACTTAACATCTGACTTAATTTTCCCAGGACAAAAGTTCAAAGTAGACGGTCCTAAAGTGGAAGCTGCACAAGTTCAAAATAATCAAGCAGCACAACAAACAACTAAATCAGAAGATGTTTCATACAACGTAAACACTCAAAATCAATCACAAACTCAAACAGCACAACAATCACAGCCACAACAACAAGTTCAAACTCAACAAGCGGCTCAACCCCAACAACAAGTTCAAACTCAAAATGTTTCTTATGAAGAAAAAACACAAACACCTGCAGCAACTCCAGCTAACGGAAATGCATACAATATCGCTGTGAATTTAGCTGCTGGTAAATCTTACGTTTACGGTGGAAACTCTTCATATGCAGTAGACTGCTCAGCATTTGCACAGCAGTTCATGAAGGCTTATAAAGGTAAGAATATTGCACGTTCAACTTATGGACAAGCTTCACAAGGTACACCAGTCTCTCACCCACAACCAGGAGATCTTGTTTTCTTTAACAACTTCTCACACGTAGGTGTATACGTAGGTAATGGAATGATGGTAGATGCACTTAACCCATCTGAAGGTGTTGGACTAAGAGCAGTATCATACGTACATGGTCATGTGGACGGATACTACAGATACTAATAAAGAGTAATTTTATATATGTTAAGTAAAATGTAAGGGGTGTAACCCCTTACATTTTTATTTTTATCTAAAATTACTTCGGTTTTCGTCGCAATAAGTATTGTTTATTGTTTGCATATTGAGTACAATTAGGATTAACTATTAGTAATTTTCTGAAATTTGGAAGCGCTAATAGTTGAAAATAAGTTCAATCAAGCAAGGGAGGAATTGCACAATGAACAACACCTTAAAACGTGTGTTTATCATGCTAACAGTACTACTGGTTGTGATTGGCTCATTATCACCAATGGTTTCTGCATCAGAGTTTGATTCGTTAGATAGCAAATCTAAACTCGATCTAAAACATGAAGTGAAATTGAGCGAGAAAGATATCGAAAAACAACTGATAGTAGAAGATCAGCTTGAGGTTTTAAATGGCCCGGCGACTCTATCTGAAGAATTAGAAGATAGAACGGGTAAAGTGAACGTCATTGTTCATTATAGAGAACCATCAGTTGGTCTATCAAAAGGTATCTCAGAATCACAAGGTAAAAAATGGTCTAACCTAGACGCAGACAAAGTGCGTCAAAAGATTGAAAAGCAACAATTGCAAGCCGAAAAAAGTATGCGTTTAAAAAATATTAACGCAAATAAAATTCGTAAATTTAACTTAGTCATCAACGCAGAAGCGATGACAGTTGATGCAAAAGATTTACATAAGTTAATCGAACTTCCAGAGGTTGCTCTTGTAGAAGAAGATCAGCTTGTGACACTAGATCCTGAGATTACAGAAAATTTTGTAGGAGATATGAGTGATAGTGTTGCAGAAGAAGCAATCTCAAATCCATATATCCCTAGTATTTCTCACTTAGGTATTGATAAAGTTTGGGAAATCGGTAATAAAGGTGAAGGCATTAAAGTCGGAGTCCTCGATACAGGTATCGACTATAATCACCCTGATCTTAAAGACATTTACAAAGGTGGACGTAACTATGCAAATGGTGCGGACTATCTAAATGCTCGTGCAGCAGATGATCCATATGAAACTGCACCATCAGAGCGTCCGTCACACTTACCAGAAGTTAATGCGAATGGTAGTGAGTATTACACAACTCATGGTACACACGTAGCAGGTACAATCGCAGCTCAAAATAAAGGGAACTTCGGCGTAATAGGTATCTCCCCTAATGTAGAGCTTTATGCGTACAGAGTTCTGGGTGCGTACGGAAGCGGACGCACTAACTGGATCGTAGGCGGAATTGAAGATGCTGTGAAAGATGGCATGGATGTCATCAACCTTTCATTAGGCAACACATCACCTGACGAAGCACAAGCGAACTCATTCGCAGTAAACAACGCAATGTTACTTGGAACTGTAGCAGTTTCAGCTACAGGTAACTCTGGTCCAAATCGTTCAACAGTTGGTGGCCCAGCCTCTGGTGCGATTGGTATCAGTGTAGGTAACACAACATTACCTGAAGAACATTGGTACGGAGATGTCACACTTAAAGCAGGGGACTATGAGAAAGAATTAAATGATGTATTATTCATGACATTCACTCTTGGTGAAAAACCTGAAGATCAACTTAACGACACTGAAGATGTTGTCGTTGTTCCAGGCGTGGGTGATGTCAAAGATTTTGAAGGCGTGGATGTTAAAGAAAAAATTGCACTTATTCAACGTGGAGATATTGCATTCGTTGAAAAAGTTTGGAATGCAAGAGACGCAGGAGCAAAAGGTGCAATCATCTATAACTCTGAATCAGGTTCTGGTTCACCAGGTCCTTACGGTGCATTCTTAGGGCAAGCATTTGACTATCTACCGACTCTAGATTTAAGCTTCACTGACGGTAAAGCATTCAAAGAAGCAATCGAGAAAAATGATGGTACCGGTACGATAGATTACCGTGCATTCAACTCAGAAGTTGTTGCAGGTGACAATGTCAATGATTCATCATCAAGAGGTCCATCAAAACCTAACTTTGATATCAAACCTGACGTATCAGCTCCAGGAACAAACATTCTTTCAACCGTTCCTGTATTCGAAGAGTTTGATCCAGAAATGGATTACACTTACGCATATGCACAGTACACAGGAACATCAATGGCGACACCACACATCACTGCGATCAGTGCTTTAATCTTAGAATTAAACCCTGATTACGATGCATTCGATGTTAAATCAGCATTATCAAACACAGCAAAACTTTTAGATACGAGCAAATTTGATGTATTCGCGCAAGGTGCGGGTCTCGTAGATCCATACCGTGCAGCAACTACAGATACACTACTTAAAGTTGAGCATGAAACAACTATGGACGGCGTTTCTAATCTTCATACTCGTGGAACAATGTCATTTGGCGTAATTTCACTTGGCAAAGATACAACTAAAGAATTACTAATTGAAAACCGTTCAGGCGCTAGCACAACTTATAACTTTGAGGTGATGCCACTTGTTGGGGCTGATGGCGTGACGATTACACCAAGCGTGAGCAGTGTAACAACTGACGGCACAGCAACAGTAGACTTTACGATTTCTGTTCCTGAAGGTATTACACCAGGAACTGAAGTTCAAGGTTACATCAATGTGACAAGTGACCAAGGCAATTACCAAATTCCTTATGCAGCATTACTTGGCAAAGAAGTGGTAAAAGGAATTGAGTCTATCGGACTTAATGACTACCATATCTCACCGAACGGTGATGGTGTACTCGATCAAACATTACTTACAACAGTATTCGGCGGCAAACAAGATATGACAATCTTCGATTACTACGATCTATTAAATCCTGACGCTGGGTCTAATGGTGACGGATATGTAGGTACAATCGCATTTGAAATGGGACTTGAAGGTAATCACGAACTTAAAGTAGATGGCACAATGTACAACATCGAAGATGGGGTGCGTGTACCAGGCGAAGTTGCTGACGGTGTTTATACAGTAGATGCATTCAGCGTATACTCTGGTTCAGAGAACAGCAGTGACTACGATGGCCCAATCTTTATTAAACGTGAAGCAACTAAGATTGAAGACATCAGCGTAACTGACACGACTGTAAACCTTACTATCGATGACCTATACTTCAACGTTCGCGAGCAACTAGCAACGATGTACAACTTAGATTACGATCCGAATATCTTCGTTAAAGGTAAGTACACATTATCAGATGAAGAAACACTGTCTGAAGGATTCGTGAGTATCGCGAATGATGGTTCAACTAATGTGGACTTCAAAGACGTAACTGGCGTTAAACACTTCGTGCTTGAATTCCAAGATGCAGCTGGAAACGGCGCAACTTATGAATACACAGTTAACTTCGATGAAGGTACGATTGTAGAAGGTCTTGAAGAATTACCAGAAGATCCTGAAGAGCCGGAAGAACCAGAAGAACCGGAAGAACCAGAAGAACCGGTTTCTGACGCTTACGAACTTAAACTTGCAGACTTACATGCGGCAATCGCAGGAAAAGATAAAACAGTCGTTGCAAAAGTTCCAGCTGAAGCGGTAGTTGACGGATCAGTAGATGTAAAAGCAAACAAAGATGTGATTGATGCACTTGCAGGCATGAAACACAACAAATCATTTGTACTTGATGTTGATGGGTACAGCGTGATTTTATCTCCAAACCACTTTAAAGAATTGCAGGGATTAGACTCTGTAACATTCAACCTTACGCACGTGGCTGACGAGTACGTATCTGATGTATTCACAGTTATAGCAACAGGAGAAGTGAACGGAGAAGTCACTGAAGTTGCACTTTCAAACTTTAGCGTCGGACTTCCAGCAACAGGCAACAAATACAACGTCCTATTCGTGGACAGCGGAAAAGTTGTTAAAGGAAACGGCTTATTCGATAAAAAGAAAGGCCAACTGATTGTTAAAGACGTAAACTTCGGTAGCTACGCAGTCATCTCACAATAATATTTAAGATGAAACCTCACAGACCATGCGGTCGGTGAGGTTTTTTATGTTTGTGGATGCTGTGGCTCGCGAGCGAATGTAGGAAATGCTCGCTGTCGCATCTCACGAAGAGGAGTGGGTGGTAATCTTTTAATAACTACTAGTTATGAACGAGTATCTCAAAGAAAATGGACTTTTCTTCTATATAGGGGGAGGGTTTGGTAGCTATCTCAAAGATAACTGGCTTTTCTTCTATATAGTGGGAGGGCTTGTGTGCTATCTCAAAGAAAACGTGCTTTTCTTCTATATAGGGGGAGGGCTTGTGTGCTATCTCAAAGATAACTGGATTTTCTTCTATATAGGGGGAGGGCTTGTTAGCTATCTCAAAGAAAACGTGCTTTTCTTCTATATAGGGGGAGGGTTTGTGTGCTATCTCAAAGATAACTGGATTTTCTTCTATATAGGGGGAGGGCTTGTGTGCTATCTCAAAGATAACGGACTTATCTTCTATATAGGAGTAGGGCTTGTGTGCTATCTCAAAGATAACTGGATTTTCTTCTATATAGGGGGAGAGTTTGTTAGCTATCTCAAAGAAAACGGACTTTTCTTCTATATAGGAGTAGGGTTTGTGTGCTATCTCAAAGATAACGGACTTATCTTCTATATAGGAACAGGATTTATCTGCTATCTCAAAGATAAAAATAAAATTTCATTAAAATAATTAGTCTATAGGTAAATAGTACTTTCCTTTTGTAGTTCCAACAGGAATATAATATTTATTAAGTACTTTACGTATCATATGACAAGAGACACACTCTCCTGACCATTCAAAGATAGTGTTTACAGTGATTTTTCTTTTCGGGAACAGTAATTGATACTCATTAATACACTTCAAAACAGCAGTTTCGAGATCAACTTTTGATTCGCAAGACAGGCAGTATAGATTTTTTCTACTGTATTTTCTAGTTGTACCTAACCACCCATCACACTCATCACAACGCATACCTTTTTTCATTAATTCAAAGTCGAATTCTAGCTTCTGTTGATAATTCGATTCAATGATATGTCGGGAGATCAGTTTTTCAGAGACGTTGACATGCCAGTCAGAAAGATGGGAATGACGGGAGTTCAATTGGTTAACGAACCGGCGTAATTGTTGTCTCATAATGACATTTTTGCTGTGATCAGATTTGAATAATATAAATTCTTCATTAGTTAAGATTAAAACCTCGTTCACTTTCAAGTTCACCTGCATCTTTTTTAGCAAGTTCTCAAATAATCGTTTCGCACGGTTCAGTTGAACAAGAGGTGTTTCGATTAAAAATCCGTTATGGACGTTTCGCCAGTCATCTCACACAATCTCATATTCACCGCGGAAATGTTTGACTTCAATCACATATATTTCATCTTGGAGAATCAATAAACAGTCGATTTGGAATTCCTTTTGGTTTTCTTCCAAATGCAAGTCGTAAAGTGCAATGTACTCGACGTTCAAATTTTCTACAAAGTGTTGAGATAAAACACATTCACCTTCATAACCAGAGGATTCTCGAATGAGTTGATTGGACTGAGGGGAAGTTAGGGGAGTTCTGAGCTGTGCAGATTCAAGTTGTTTGAGTAAAGAGGATTTAGTAGGGAGTTTTAACATAGTGTCACCTCAATTTATTTAGTTAACAATAATATACACTATAGAACATTAGTTAACAACAAAACTCCTAAGCACTTCAGTATAAGTGATTAGGAGTTAATATTTATAACATTTATTTTCTTGGTCCTACCTGCTCTAAGTTTGCGAAGTCGCTGTTTCTCATTGCTTCTAAGCGTTCTTCAACAATGTCTTGTGGTAGGTTGTATTTCATAATATATCTGTTTCTTGGGTGTTCTGCACATTCCATTGAGCATGCGCCAAGGTGTTTGTCTTGGTTTTCTTCTGAGCACAGAATCTGTGCGTTACATTCTGGGTTTGCGCAGTTAACATAGCGTTCACATGGTGTCCCGTCGTAGTAGTCTTTTCCAACTACTGTTGGGTTTACTTGGTTGATTGGTACTGTAAGTCTTTCGTCGAAGACGTACATTTTACCGTCCCAGAGTTGTCCTTGTGATGCTGGGTTCTTCGCGTAAGTTGCGATCCCTCCGTGGAGTTGCCCGACGTTTTCACCGATGCCTTCACGTTTTAACCAGCCTGAGAATTTTTCGCAACGGATTCCGCCTGTGCAGTAAGTGAGCACACGTTTTCCTTCGAATAATTCTTTGTTTTGTAATACCCATTCTGGTGTATCTCTGAATGTTGTAACGTCTGGTTTGATTGCGCCTCTAAAGTGGCCAACTTCATACTCATAGTCGTTACGCACGTCTAGGACGATTGTGTTTTCGTCTTGTATTGCTTCATACCACTCTTCTGGTGTTAAGTAGTCACCAGTGATTTCGTGTGGATCAATGTCTTCTTCTAGACTTAAGTTAACAAGCTCTGGACGTGGGCGACAGTGCATCTTTTTAAATGCATGATTATTTGCCTCGTCGATTTTAAACGGCATGTCCTTAAATTTCGGATGTGTGTTCATGTATTCGATGTATCGTTCCGTCTGTTCAAAGTCTCCTGAAACAGTACCGTTGATACCTTCATGTGCGACTAAAATTCTTCCTTTTAGCCCGAGGTCCTTACAGAATTTCAAATGCTCCGCAGCAAATGTTTCTGGATCCTCGATTTTTACGTAATGATAATACAGTAATACGCGGTATTTCATATTTAATTTTCTCCTATCTAGAAATAATTGCAGGTTACTTTAGATAGCCTTGCAGTTAACTATTATACTATAAAATTCACGTAAATAATATAAAATGTTTTAAGATAAAGTTACGGTTATAATGAAATAAAGGAGTGATTATGTGAAGTTAGAATCATTGCTCAACGTTAAATATCCAATCATACAAGCCGGGATGGCGAACGTCTCAGGACACGCACTCGCTGCAGCCATTTCTAACGCAGGTGGACTCGGTACGATTGGGGCAGGCTACATGAATAGTGAAACCCTCGAACAAGAAATCCTCGAGACGAATAACCTCACAGACAAGCCTTTCGCTGTGAATCTTTTCGTACCATCTAATCCTACAAAAGATAAAAACAAGATTACCCGCGCGAAAGCACTGCTCGAGCCATACAGAACCGCACTTGGTCTCAAGGACCTAAAAATCGCGGATACCAACGAAACAACAGACTTCAATGAAAAAATCGATACAGTCATCAAATACAACGTTCCGATTGTGTCATTCACATTTGGAATTCCAACAAAAGCTACAATCGAAAAATTAAAATCACATAACATTACGCTCATCGGAACAGCAACAAACTTAGAAGAAGCATTATTAAACGAGCTGCACGGTATGGATGCCGTTGTCCTTCAAGGAAGCGAAGCCGGTGGGCATCGTGGATACTTCACAAACGATAAAGACACAATGATTGGACTGATGGCATTCATCCCTGAAGTTGTGGATGAATTAAACATCCCAGTTATTGCAGCAGGTGGCATCGTCGATTCAAGAGGCATCAAAGCTACACATGCGCTTGGAGCTCAGGGTGTGCAAATCGGAAGTCTTTTCTTAAATACAAACGAAAGTCTCGCACCAACAACTCATAAACAATTGATGACAAAAGAAATAGATCACACAGTACTCACAAAAGTGTTTAGTGGCAAAACAGCGCGTGGCATCAACAACATATTTATAGAAGAAATGAAGTCATATGAAGATGAACTTCCGGATTACCCCCTTCAAAATCAATTGACATCGCCAATCCGAAAGGAAGCGGGATTACAAAAAGAGACTGGGTTTTTATCTTTATGGAAGGGTCAGGGACGCATTAAATTGCAAGACGATTTAAGTGCGGAAGCAGTCTTCAAATCGTTAATTAACTAAAAAATTTGGTACACTATGTGTAACGAATAAAGAGGAAGTGTCTGTTATGGATATTGAAGTTTATTTAGATACATCATGCCCGTTTTGCTATATCGGGAAACGCAATTTAGAAACGGCGTTAAAAGAACTTGGTGAAGAGAATTTCAATGTGAAATATAAAAGTTTTGAATTAGATAATCAGGCGGAGAAATACCCGACGAAGTCCCTATATGAAATGCTTGCTGAAAGATATCAGAGCACTGAAGAAGCGATCAAAGAAAACAACAAGTCGCTGATTTCTAATGCTGAAAAAGTAGGAATTACACTAAATTTAGATGACGTTATTCCGTCAAACACACGCGATGCACATCGCTTAATTAAGTATGCAGCAGAATCTGGACGTGAACAGACGCTTCTAGACGCGCTTTATTATGCACATTTCACTGAAAACAAAAACTTAGCTGACCATGATACGTTAGTAGAAGTAGCGTCAAAGAATGGATTAGAAGCTGAAAAAACACGTGAGATGTTAGAAGACTCTTCATTATATACAGAAGAAGTCATTGCTGATGAAAACTATGCATACGTGCTTGGTATTCAAGGTGTACCTTTCTTTATCTTTAACAATTCTCATGCCTTAAACGGAGCACGTGAACCACAACATTATATCGAAGCAATCCGCCAAGCGGAGGCAGAAGCGAAATAACCGATTTACGATGTAAATCGGTTATTTTTTTATGTTAATCGCTTAAAATCAATTAAAACACAAACATTATTTATATTTTTTCAAACAAAGTTCGTTTATTTGTATGTTTCAAAACAAATTTATGGTATATTAATTATGAATTTAAAAACGAGGTGGAATAAATGGTCGTCAGTATCGTTATGGGCTCGTCATCCGACTGGCCAACGATGAAAAAAGCGAAAGACATTCTAGACAAGTTTGGGGTGGAAGTGCACACAGAAGTTGTGAGTGCACACCGTACACCAATTAAAATGGTGGAATATGCACAAAGCGCTAAAGATAAAGGGATTGACGTAATTATTGCAGGAGCAGGTGGTGCCGCACACTTACCAGGTATGATTGCAAGCATGACTCACGTACCAGTTATCGGAGTGCCGATTCAGTCAAAAGCACTGTCAGGCGTAGACTCACTCTACTCAATCGTACAAATGCCAGGAGGCGTACCTGTCGCAACGATGGCGATTGGTGATGCGGGTGCAACGAACGCTGGGTTATTCGCAGCAAAAATCCTAGCAGTAACAAACAGAGAACTCTTCGAAAAATTAAACGCATATACAAAAGAGCTTGAACAAAAAGTGGAGGATATGCAAGATGACCTTAAATAGAATTTATCCAAATCAAACAATCGGCATCATCGGTGGAGGGCAGCTCGGCAAGATGCTCGCACAAAGTGCTTTACGCATGGGATATCGTGTTGCGATTTTAGATCCATCTGAAGACGCGCCAGCAAGATCGACATGTCACGAATTCATCTGTGCAGACTTCAGTGACAAAGATGCACTCATTAAACTCGCTGAACGATCAGATATTCTGACATACGAGTTCGAAAACATCGATGCTGAATTACTAACAACGCTAGTCGATACATACTACGTACCACAAGGCGCGAAAACTGTACTTACTCTACAAAATAGAGACGATGAAAAACGCACAATAGAAGGGTCAGGCGCACGCATCGTTCCTTACAAAAATATAGAGACTAAAAACGATTTACTCAAATTTATTGAGAAAGAAAACTATCCAGTCATCGTAAAAACTGCAACAGGCGGTTATGACGGGAAAGGCCAATACTTAATCGAAAAAGAATTTGACATTGAAGACGTTCCTTTTGGTGAAACAGAACTTGTGGTTGAGAAATATTTAGACCTAAAGGGAGAGGTGTCACTCACAGTGTCACGTAACGTAGATGGACAAACAATCTTCTTCCCACTACAAGAAAACTTACACAAAAACCAAATTCTCTATCGCACGATCGTACCGTCAAGAATTGAACTTTTTGACGAAGCGAAAGAACAAGTAGCACTCATCATGGACAAACTCCACTTTGTTGGATCGTTCACAGTAGAGTTTTTTGTCGATAAAGATATGACACTCTACGTAAATGAAATTGCACCAAGACCACATAACTCAGCGCACTATTCAATCGAAGGATGCAACATCAGTCAGTTTGATGCGCACATCTTAGCAATATGTAACCATCCGTTACCGGAAGTTCATCTATTAGAAGATTCGATTATGCTGAACTTGCTTGGTAAAGACTTGGACAGATTAGAAAATATGCTGTTCGATCACCCTGATTGGCACGTGCATCTATATGGTAAGACAGATCGCAAGCCTGAACGCAAGATGGGTCACGTAACTATTTTAACTGAAGACATTGACGAGACATTAGACGGTTTGGAAACAACATTCTTTAAAAAGTAATTTAAATAAAAAACCATTTCCTTGGAGGAACATAATGACTAAATTTAATGAACCAACACCAACTGAAGTAAAAGAACAAAAGCTATATTTAAACATGGGACTAAGAGAAGATGAATACAACAAAGTCGTAGAACTTTTAGGCCGTGAACCAAACTACACTGAATCGGGAATCTTTGCGTCAATGTGGAGTGAGCACTGTTCATATAAGACTTCAAAACCATTCTTACGCCAATTTATGACAGAAGGTGAACGTGTATTAATGGGACCTGGTGAAGGTGCTGGGGTAGTAGATATCGGCGATAATCAAGCAGTTGTTTTCAAAGTTGAATCACATAACTCACCATCAGCAGTCGCACCATTCCATGGTGCTGGGACTGGTATTGGTGGTATCGTACGTGACATTGTTTCAATCGGTTCTACACCAATCGCACTCGTTAACTCACTCCGTTTTGGTGAACTCGATAATGACAACAGTAAATGGTTATTAAAAGAAGCTACAGACGGTCTTGCATACTACGGAAACACAATCGACATTCCAGCTGTAACTGGTGAAGTTGAGTTCGATAGTGCGTTCCAAGGACGTCCACTTGTAAATGCGATGGCGGTTGGGTTAATCAACCATGAAGATATCCAAAAAGGTCTTGCTAAAGGTGTTGGCAACAAAGTCATCTACGCAGGTCTTGAAACAGGTAAAGACGGCATCTTAGGTGCATCGTTCTCTTCTGAAGAACTTGGTGAAGATCGTAAAGTAGAAATCCCTGATACACAAGAAGGTTATCCAGAAATCGGTAAGAAGTTAATGGAATCTACTTTAGAAGCAATCAAACATCCAAAACTGGTTGGTATCCAAGATATGGGTGCGGCTGGTCTGACTTCATCTTCAGCTGAAATGGCAGCTAAAGGTGGTCACGGTATCGTGATGCATTTAGACCAAGTACCAGTGGATGACGACACGATTTCTCCATTCGAAATGATGCTTTCTGAAACACAAGAGAGAATGTTGCTCGTTGTTGAAGATGGTTCTGAAGAAGAATTTTTAGAAATCTTTAGAAAGCATGGCCTACCTACCGCTGTAATCGGCGAAGTAATCGAAGGCGATGCGTTAAAACTTTACTACGATGGTGAATTATACGCAGATCTTCCAACTGAACACTTAGAAAACGCGCCTGAATACATCTTAGAATCAGAGCCAATTGAAGAAGATGAACTCAGAACAGATTTCAGCAATGAAGACCTTGAAAAAGTATTCACTGAACTCATGAGTCATCCGACTCTAGGAGATAAGAGTTACATCTACTCTAAATTCAATAGTGGAGATAAAAACACGCTCCAAGGTTCAGGATTTGGTGGAGCAGTCGTACAAATTGGAGACAGCAACAAAGCAATTTCAGTAGCAATCGACGGGAAAGGACGTTACGTTTACTCAGATCCATATAATGGTGGTAAAGAAACAGTACTTAACGCATTCAGAACAACAATCGCAACGGGTGCCGTGCCAATTGGTTTAACAGATGGATTAAATTACGGTAACCCTGAAAATAAAGAAATGTATTTCACAATCAGTGAATCAACTAAAGGTATGGCTGAAGCGGGTAAAGCGCTCGATATCCCTGTAATTTCAGGTAACGTGTCTCTATACAATGAAACAAAAGAAGGTCCAGTACATCCAACACCAATCATTGGTATGGTTGGATTGATTGAAGATTCTTCTTACTTAAGAAACGCGTGGATCGACAACGGAGACAGCATCTATCTTGTAGGTGAATTAACAGAGCAGTTCAACGGAAGTCAAATTGAAAAACTTGTTGATGGTGTTGCACGTCGCGGTGAGCGTGTGGTTGATCTTGAAACAGAGCTAGAGCGTGGGAACACATTACGCAAAATGCTTGTTGACGGAGACTTAAAGAAAATTGCACCTATCGCACGTGGTGGGTTTATCGTAAAACTTGCTCAACTCGCAAGCACGTATGACCTAGGTGTAGACGTCGAGTTAGATGTTCGTGCAGACTTATTATTTGCAGAAACTCCAGGCACTTACATTGTGATTGGTAAAAAAGGATTAGATATTAAAGATGCTGTTGAAATCGGAACAGTAGGCGGAGATGACTTTAAAGTATCTGCACAAAACTTTAATTTAGATATGAAACAAGAGAAAGTTAAAGGACTATGGGGAGGCGCTATCCCAGAATGTATGAAATAAAAGGACTGAATGAAGAGTGTGGAATCTTTGGTATTTGGGGTCACGAAAAAGCAAGTGAACTCACGTACATTGCACTGCACAGCCTGCAGCACCGTGGTCAAAATGGTGCAGGAATCGTTGCTTCGAACGGAGAATTTCTATTCGGTGCCCGCGGTTTAGGCTTATTAAACGAAGCATTATCGACAGAACAAGTAAAATCACTGAAGCCTTTTAAAAATGCGATTGGACACGTGAGATATGCGACGAAAACGTCAAGTGAACTTGCGAACGTTCAACCATTCTTGTTCAAGAGCTACAGTGGAGATCTTGGTCTCGCTCATAATGGTAACTTTACGAATGCAATTAATCTTCGTAAAGCATTAGAATCAGAGGGTTCGATATTCCAAACGTCATCAGATATCGAAGTATTTGCACATCTCATGAAACGTTCTAAATCCAATAGTAAAAAAGGCAAAATTAAGAGTGCGCTCAGACAAATTAAGGGTGCGTATGCATTTGCAATTTTACATGAAGACTCACTTACAGTTGCTTTAGACGATCATGGTGTTCGTCCACTTATGCTCGGTAAAATTGATGGATGCTGGTGTGTGGCAAGTGAGACGTGTGCATTTACTGCTATTGGCGCGGAGTATATCAGAGACATTGAACCAGGAGAGCTCATTACGATTTCAGATGATGGTATCGATTATGACCGCCATTCATTCGTTGAGAATCCAAGCATGTGTTCAATGGAATATATCTATTTCGCAAGAGCAGACTCAGAGTTCAGACATCATTCCACTTATCGCATCAGAAAAGCACTAGGCGAAGCGTTAGCAGAAGAGATGAACATCGAAGCAGATATCGTGATTGGTGTGCCAGACTCATCGCTCGCTGCAGCTCGTGGGTTTGCGAATAAATCAGGCCTTCCACATGAAGCAGGGCTACTTAAAAACCGCTATGTTGGCCGTACTTTTATCACACCTGGTCAAGAAGCGAGAGAACGTGCCGTACGTATGAAGCTTTCGCCAGTGAGAGATATCGTTGAAGGCAAGCGAATTATCGTGATTGACGATTCAATCGTGCGAGGCACAACATCGAAATATATTGTTAAGGCACTTAGAAAAGCCGGCGCGAAAGAAGTGCATATGGGCGTATCGTCACCACCGTTAAAGCATCCATGTTTCTATGGCATTGACGTATCGACACATGCCGAAATTATCGCATCAAAAAAATCAACAGAAGAAATTAGAGATGAAATCAGTGCGGATTCATTGACGTATCTGTCAGTTGAAAAAATGCATGAAGTCTATCATAGCTTCGGTTCACGTGGACAATGTGATGCATGCTTTACTGGAAATTATCCAATCGAAGTGGTAGATAACGTACTTCCGCAAGTGAAAGAGCAAAAATCTAAAGGAGTTTAATTATGTCAGAGCAATATAAAAAAGCAGGCGTAGATATTGAAGCAGGATACGAAGCTGTAAAACAAATGAAGGTTCACGTTCAAAAGACAATGAGAAAAGAAGTCCTCGGCGGACTTGGCGGATTTGGAGCAGCATTCGACTTATCTGAACTCAATATGAAACATCCGATTTTAGTTTCAGGAACAGATGGCGTAGGTACGAAACTTACACTTGCGATTGAAAGTGATAAGCACGACACAATCGGAATTGACGCAGTCGCAATGTGCGTAAACGACATTTTAACAGTTGGTGCAGAGCCACTTTATTTCTTAGATTACATCGCAGTAAATAAAGTGATTCCAGAGCACGTTGCAGACATCGTTAAAGGTGTGTCTGAAGGTTGTGTACAGTCAAACTGTGCATTAATCGGCGGAGAAACAGCTGAGATGGGTGACATGTACAAGCCAGGCGACTATGATATCGCTGGATTCGCGGTTGGTGCTGTTGAAAAAGAGGAGTACGTTGATTTCAGAAATGTTAAAGCTGGCGATAAAATTATTGGTCTACCATCAAGTGGTGTACACTCGAATGGTTTCTCACTCGTGCGTAAAGTGTTATCAGACAATAATGTTGACTTCAATATGGATTTAGAAGGTAAGCCATTAATCGAAAGATTATTAGAACCAACTAAAATCTATGTGAAACCAGTATTAGAACTTAAAAAACACGTCGCAATCAAATCAATGAGTCACATCACAGGTGGCGGATTCTATGAAAATATTCCACGTGCACTACCTGAAGGGTTAAGCGCAAAGATTGATCTTTCAACGATTGATATCCCTGTTGTGATTGACTGGTTAATTGAGACGTCAAACCTCAGCCAAGAAGAAGCATATAACGTATTCAACATGGGAATTGGATATATGATTGTCGTATCAGAAGACGAAGCAGAAAAAGCAATCGATATCTTAAAAGAAAACGGTGAAGAGGCTGTTTTAATCGGTAAGGTTGTTGAAGGCGAAGGACTTGAGCTTTATGGCAACTAATGTCGCTATACTTGCTTCAGGTTCTGGATCGAATTTCCAGAATATAGCAGAATCAGACCTTGATATTACTATCAAGGTCTTGATTGTAGATAACCCGAATGCATACGCGATTGAACGCGCAAAAAAACTCGATATTCCCTACCGAGTTGTAGATAGAAAGCACTATACAAAAGAGACTTTTGAAAAAGAAATTCTCGACATACTTAAAGAGTGTGACGTAGAACTCGTTGTCTTAGCAGGATTCATGAAAATCTTGTCTCCTAATTTTATCAGCAAATATGAAGACAAAATCATCAATCTGCACCCCTCATTACTTCCATCGTTTAAAGGTCCAGAAGGCATCAAAGACGCATTTGAATATGGCGTGAAAGTGACAGGTGTGACAGTGCATTACGTGGATTCAGGAATTGACACAGGTAAGATTATTGCTCAAGAAGCAGTGGGTGTAGAAGATACAGACACACTCGAAACACTCGAAGAAAAAATACATGAGATAGAATATCGATTATATATTGAAGCCTTAAAAATGGTACTGGAGGAACTATAATGAAAGCTTTGTTAAGCGTATCTGACAAGAGTGGACTGGATACTTTTGCCAGTGATTTAGTAAAAAACGGTTATGAATTATACTCAACGGGTGGAACGTTAAAGTTCTTAGAAGACCACAATATCCCAGTTAAAAGTGTATATGAATTAACACAGTTTGAAGAAATTATGGATGGTCGTGTAAAAACATTGCACCCTAGCGTTCATGGTGGAATCTTAGCAGACAGAAGTAAAGATAGTCACTTAGAAGACCTAAGCCGTAATGGAATTGAGTTAATCGACATGGTTGTTGTAAATCTGTATCCGTTCGAAGAAACTGTAAAAAATCCTGACGTAACAATCGATGAGGCGATTGAAAATATCGACATCGGTGGTCCTACGATGCTCCGTGCAGCTGCGAAGAACTACAAGCATGTGATTGCGGTTGTAGACCCTAACGATTACAAGGGGTTAATCTCTAGAATCGAAACGGACGATGTGACTGAAGATTACAGAAAAGAACTCATGATCAAAGTGTTCAGCCATACGAATAACTATGACCAAGCGATTGTGAACTTCTTCAGTCAAAATGAGAAGACACTTCGCTACGGTGAAAACCCACAACAAACTGCCAAATACGTGAAGACTTCAAATGAGAAGAACACGATTTTAAACGCGAAAATTCTTAATGGTAAAGAATTGTCATATAACAACTTACGTGACGCAGACAGTGCGTATCTTTTAGCACGTAAATTCACGAAACCTGCAGCAGTTGCTGTAAAACACATGAACCCTTGTGGTGTAGGTGTTGGTGAGACGATTCATGACGCATACATTAATGCGTATGAAGCGGATACGCAATCAATCTTTGGCGGGATTGTTGCACTGAACAAAGAAGTGGATTTGGAAACAGCTCAAGAACTTTCTAAGATATTCCTTGAAGTGATTATTGCGCCGAAGTATACGGCAGCTGCCCTTGAACTTTTACAAGAGAAGAAAAACTTACGCGTCTTAGAAGTAGATTTCACTGAGAACTTCAACGACGACGAAATCGTGAGTGTTTCCGGTGGCTACCTTGTTCAGTCGAGAGACGCAGAGCACCTGAATTTAGACGATATTAAAGTTGTGACAAAAGCAGAGCCAACAGACGAGCAACTTAAAGCAATGACACTTGCTTGGGAAGTGGTAAAACACGTTAAATCTAATGCGATTGTTCTAGCAAACGATAAACAAACGGTCGGCATTGGTGCTGGACAAATGAACCGTGTTGGTGCACTGAAGATTGCGATTGAACGCGCAATCGAAATGGGCGATAACGTTGTTATGGCAAGTGATGGATTTTTCCCAATGCCAGACTCAGTAGAAACAGCAGACAAAGCAGGTATCAAGGCGATTATTCAGCCAGGTGGATCTAAGCGTGACCAAGAATCAATTGATTACTGTGACGCACACGGTATGACAATGGTATTTACTGGAAAACGCCATTTCAAACATTAAGGAGACATTATGAATACTTTAGTTATTGGAAGCGGTGGACGCGAAGCTGCAATTGTAAAAGCGTTAGCGAAGTCAAAACATAGTGAAAAGATCTACATTCTAAACGGTAACGACGGCGTGACTGAAGCGGAGTGTGTAACGGATATCGATGTGAGTGATCACCAAAAAATTGGTGAGTTCGCTCGTGACAACAAAATCGACTGGGTCTTTATCGGTCCAGAAGCCCCACTTTCTGAAGGGTTAACGGATACACTGGAAGACGACTTCGGACTGAAAGTGTTCGGTCCGCGTAAATATGAAGCGCAGATGGAGTCATCGAAAGCATTCACGAAAGCACTGATGGAGAAGTACGATATACCGACGGCGACGCACAAGACATTCACAAGCGTAGAAGACTCGAAAACGTATCTTAAAACTTCAGACTTTCCGATTGTTTTAAAGAAAGACGGACTTGCTGCAGGTAAAGGTGTGATCATCGCGCACACGCTTGAAGAAGCGTTAGACGGTGTAGATGCGTTACAGACGGAAGGCGAAGAACTCGTAATCGAAGAATTTTTAGACGGCGACGAATTCAGTCTGATGGTATTCGTAAATGGCGATACGTTTATACCGTTCAACATTATCGCACAAGACCACAAGCGTGCATATGATGGAGATAAAGGCCCGAACACTGGTGGGATGGGTGTGTATGCTCCGGTGGATTACATCGATCAGAAGTATGTCGATGAAGCGATAGAAAAAATTGTAAAGCCGACAGTCGATGCGATGGTGTCTGAAGGCATGAATTATTTCGGAGTTCTTTATCTTGGAGCGATTGTAACAAAAGACGGCGTGAAAACAATTGAGTATAACGCACGTCTAGGCGACCCGGAAGCACAAGTATTGCTTGATTTAATGGAGAGCGATTTATTGGAAGTGTTGATGGATCTAGATAAAAAACAAGCAACCGAACTGAAATTCAGAGATGAATATGTGGTTGGGGTGATGCTGGCATCTAAGAATTATCCAGGAACACCAGTACTCGGAAGTGAAGTTGTGATACCCGAAAGTATTCAAGACGACTGCATCATCAGTGCATTGAAGAGAACAGGCGACACGACGTTTCAGACGAGCGGCGGGCGTACAGTACTTGTGCTTGGTCGCGGACAAACGATTGAAGATGCGAAGACAGATGCCTATAATAAAGTCAGTCAAATAGAATTTGAAAACGATGCAGTGTTTTATCGTAAAGATATTGGGCATCGTGCATTTTAGGAGGGATTTTAATTTGACTGACGGTATGAAAGATTTAACTTTACTTGGAAATCAAGACGTGAAGTATAGCGATACGTATAACAAAGAAGTGTTAGAGGCGTTTGAGAACGATCACCAAGGCAGAGATTACTTTGTGAAATTTAATTGTCCAGAATTTACGACGCTATGTCCAATGACAGGACAACCAGACTTTGCTACGATTTATATTTCATATGTGCCAGACGTTAAAATGGTGGAGAGCAAAGCGTTAAAGTTGTATCTCTTCAGCTATAGAAACCACGGCGGTTTCCACGAAGCGAGCGTCAACATGATTATGGACGATCTGATTGAACTCATGGATCCGAAATATATTGAAGTGTGGGGCAAGTTCACGCCAAGAGGCGGAATCTCGATTGACCCATACGTAAACTACGGAAAACCAGGCACGAAGTACGAAGAATGGGCAGAACATCGCATGATGAACCACGACATGTACCCAGAAAAAGTAGACAATAGATAAACACACTACTCCCCTTGAGTGCCCGTGTGGTGCTTGAGAGGAGTTTTTTTGATTTTGGAGAGTGTGGCTGGGTTTATCTTCTATATAGGAATTGTTTTTAGTTTCTATCTCAAAGATAAGTGGTTTATCTTCTATATAGGAATTGTTTTTAGTTCCTATCTGAAAGATAAGTGGTTTATCTTCTATATAGGATTTGTTTTTAGTTCCTATCTCAAAGATAAGTGCTTTATCTTCTATATAGGAATTGTTTTTAGTTCCCATCTGAAAGATAAGTGGTTTATCTTCTATATAGGACAATTTTTTAGTTCCTATCTCAAAGATAAAATGAAAATTATCAACGGACTGACAAAAACCCATGATTTCGTGTTTTTATCGGACATATTAATGCAATTTTCTTGGCACACTGGTCCGCACGCTTTTCTTATTCGGCGAAGCTCTCATGAGCATGACGCTACTTTCCCTGATCGACCTCTCGGGTCTTGTTGGTGCACACTTCAAAGTGTCATCTGATTTCAAAAATATAAAATACAAATCGCTCATAGTCATGCTCGCAGGAAGCATACTATGATCTGCTCGATTTCAAAAACACAATCCAAGGGCACTTCAAAGTCACGTCCATGTTTTTTGTCATTGGGCAAGTGCCGGTAATATTTGGACGGCACATATGATTCCTATATTTATTATGTCCGTACCACACCTAGTCATTGCCACGTTTCTCAGGAAATGCCTCACTGATAAAACCCCAATCGCCACTTTGAAGTATGGGTCTTTTTAATGATTGGATTGCTCGGACTCTTACTACTTTTTGCAAGATAAAAACAAAACGCCCTATTCATGAGAATCACGTCTCACGGATAGGGCGTTTATGTATATCTTATTTAACATGTGCTCTAGTTTCTGGGTTTAAGTATCTTTTGAGGTGATAAATAATGCCCAAGATTAGTGCGAGTGGTATGATGATTAGGATTAAGAAGAATAATGATCCACCTAATTCTCTAAGTCCAAAGTTACTGAAAAACCCTTCGTCTACTGCGTCTAATAACGGTGGTAAGAAACCGAAATAGTAAATTGCACCGATTACTACTAGGGTAAAGAGGTAAAATACTAAATTTGTTAAATGATATGGTTTTGTATCTCTATCAAATTTGAACATTTGTCAAACTCCTTACTATATTAATCTATTAAAACGCTTTACATATATGTATAATACCATGTATAGAGTATAATTTAAAACACTTATTTGAAAAAGGAAGTATGATCTATGGGAATCAGACAAGGTAAAGAGTCAGATATTCACACCATAATGGACATTAAAAATCGTGTCGTAAAAGTAATGCAAAAGTCAGGGAACAAGCAGTGGAATGAGCACTATCCAAATGAGGAAATTTTCTTACAAGATATTAAAAACCGTTCTCTATACGTATATGAGGAAGATGGGGAAGTGCTTGGCTTTATTGTTGCAGATGACAATCATGCCTTTGAATACGATGATATCCCATGGGAACTCACGAGACTTGATAGTATTGCATTCCATAGAGCAGCAGTAAATCCAGATGTACATTCAAAAGGTATCGCATCTAGACTAATGGAAAATGCAGAAGAGATGTTCAAAGAAAAAGGATATCTTGGGGTACATTCTGATACATCACTAGAAAACATACCAATGCAACGTTTGTTTGAAAAGCGTGGGTATGAATATCGCGGTAAGTTGAATTTACATGGCCGATTAGACCGCTGGTATGTCGCTTATGAAAAAGTGTTTTAATACATACCGATAAAAAAGGAGGAATAATATGAAGCTATTAGGTAAATTAATTGCAGGGATTGTTCTTGGTATTGTAGTAGGTGGAGGTTATTATTTAACTTCTGATGGCACAACGGCTCAATCAATCATGGAGGTTGTTGCACGTCTATTCGTGACGATGCAGTCAGTGCTCGGTTCATTTATTTTCTTCTTGATTCCACTCATCATCTTTTTCTTTATTGCGGATGGTATTTCATCTATTGGAACGGGATCAGGAAAAGTTGTGGGAGCAACAATCGGGGTTGCATACATATCAACAGTCTGTGCAGGACTACTTGCATATTTCGTCGCACGCTTCATCATGCCAGTTGTTACAAGTGGCGGGTCAGTGCCAGAGGAATCTGAAGGAATTAAAACATTCCTAGAATTCGATATTCCACCACCAATGGATATTTTAACTGCATTAGTGCTCGCGTTCTCATTCGGTATTGTTATGAACATATTAAAAGCAGAAACGATGAAAACATGGGTACACCAAGGGAAAGAAATCGTAGAGTTCTTAATCGAACGCGTAGTTATTCCAATCCTTCCATTTTATATTGCAGGTGTATTCGCCGGAATGTCATCTACAGGTACTGTATTTAAAACACTATCTGTATTCGGAGTTGTATTACTTGTAGCAGTAATTCTTCACTGGATATGGCTTGTTATTCAGTATACAATCGCGGGAAGCTTGCTTGGGAAAAATCCATTCAAAATGCTTGCGACAATGATACCGGCATACGTTACAGCACTAGGCACAATGAGTAGTGCAGCGACAATCACGGTAACATTACCAAAAGCAAAAGAAGCAGGTATTCGTGAAAAGATTGCCGACTTTGTTATTCCACTTGGTGCTACAATTCACTTATCAGGATCCACAATCACAATCACTGCATGTTCAGTTGCAGTAATGAGCGTTATGCCAGGATTTGAGATTGCCGGTATTGGTAAGATGATTGGGTTTATCTTCTTACTTGGTGTTGTAATGGTTGCAGCGCCTGGTGTTCCAGGTGGGGCGATTATGGCAGCGAGCGGTATCTTAGTATCGCAACTTGGCTTCAGTGAAGCGGCGGTCGCATTCATGATTGCACTGTACATTGCTCAAGACAGTTTCGGTACTGCAACAAATATTACTGGTGATGCGGCAATCGCTGGTATTATTGACAAATATGAAAGTACATTAAACAAAAAAGATAGCGTTTAAACAAGCGGTCCCAGTGATTACTGGGGTCTTTTTTGTTATAATCTAATAATGGTAATTAAAAGTTGTATATATAATATAAGGACGTTGAGGATGAGAGGATTAATTTATTTTATAATTGTTATTTGCTTCCTAGACTTGTTTGTCCAACTTCCAGTTGTGACACCGTACGCAATGTCGTTAGGTGCAGATGAATTCACGGCAAGCATTGTGGTTGCTACATATTCAGTTACAAATTTACTCGGTAATATTATCGGGGGGTATTTCTCAGACAGAGTGGGTCGTAAAAAGACACTACTTATCGGGATGCTGTTACAAGTCATTATCATCAGTGTGTACGTGTCGACACCATCCATCCCTGTGTTGATCGTTATTCGTGCGTTACACGGATTTACGAGTGGAACATTGACACCAGCAGCATTTAGCTTAGTGCAAGATATTTCAAGACGACAAGCCATTGGTAAATCAATGGCATTCACTGGAATTGCGATTGGTTCAGCGGCAGTTGTTGGACCTGCTATGGGTGGAATCATTTCATTTAAAGCAAGTTACGAAACACTTTACATGATACTTGCGGGGATTTATGTACTTGGATTCTTATTAACAGCGGTTGGTACGAAAGAAAGTTCGACGATTGAATCGAGAAAACAATCCAATGAAACATCGTGGACAGAATTACTAAAAAGACGTTCATTAAATGTATCGTATCTGTCATCACTCGCGCTCATGACTTCGATGGGCGCATTGTCATTCGCACTCCCATTAAAAACGATGGAACTCGGACTTGCAGACCACGTTACGGGAGCGTTACTCAGTGTATTTGGAATCACAGCAGTCATCATATTTAGTACACCACTAAATAGAATGTATACAGAAGTGTCTTCAATCAGACTGATTGAGCTCGGTATTTTAATCATCACAATTTCAATGATTTGTATACACTTTGCAACATCACTCACATTTATGTACGTCACACTCGCGATTTACGGATGTGGATATGCATTCATATTCCCATCTATGAACAAGATTATCGGACAATTCGCCAACATGAGTGAACGTGGGAAAGCAAACGGGATATTCTACAGTTATTTTTCACTCGGATCAGTTGTTGGTTCGACACTTGCTGGGTACTTCACAACACTGTTTGGACTACCGTTTCTCAGCATGGCAATCGTCATGATTGCATTATTCTTTATTCTTCTAATTCTAGGCAGAAACATCAACTTTAATGGAGTGTAGGTGAGGTAATGGCAAACATACTCTTGATGGGTGTATATGGAGAGGTCGGTCAGTCTCTGTATCACGCGTTAAAAGACGACAATGATATTTATGCGTTTATTAATCCAGATAAACCCAATCACTATGGTGAAATCAACGGACTAGACCTTGATTTTTATAAGCTCGATGATATGAGAAAAGCAGTTGCAAGCATGGATATTGTTATTTTTCACGAAGACCCCATCATGCGATTTGCACGATTAAACCAGGGACGATTCGACACGTTTTTACAACTTATTGCAGATAACTTAGGACGTGCAGCCGAAGATTCAACAGTAAAACAAATCGTGTATGTATCAGAAGAAATCATCCACGAAGAAGTGAAAGATATTTTAACTGCATACAAAACGCCAGTCGTAAGGACAGATACGAAACTACTTCGTTATGGAAAGAGTTTAAAATATAAAAATCCATCGAATCGTACAATGCGCAGTGCACAACGTGCCCAAATTCCGGAAGGTTGGACGCTAGAAAATGTTGCGAAATATTACTTCAAATGGGTCGACACGATTGTATTCGGTATTGTCGAAATTGAATCTAACGATGATACGGTTGAAATTACATTTCCAGCTTTAGATAAAGCCATGCTCATCATGGAAAGAGATAGAGAAAATGAAGAAGAACGCATGATTCTTCTGAAAGTTGTCGGTGGATCACTCCTTGAAAAAGGAGCAGAAGCAACTTTTGAATTTAGAGGATTACCTGATAACAAATCATTTATAATGATGCTTCATGACTTTAAATCAAGACTTCCATGGCAAGTCTACAAGATGACACAGGCACCAATACACGGACTTGTATCGAGAATTTATCAGGTAGAAATGGTTATTAACAACACATTATTAGAAGAGAATCAAAAAAATAAACCAGAATAGCGCATATACTGTTATAATAAAAAAGTTAAATTTGTAAGTAAGGAAGATGAAAATGGGAAGAAAATGGAACAACATTAAAGAAAAGAAAGCACAAAAAGACCAAAATACGAGTAGAATTTACGCTAAGTTTGGCCGTGAAATTTATGTCGCTGCCAAAAAAGGAGAGCCAAATCCTGAGAGTAATATAGCACTCAAAATGGTATTAGAACGTGCCAAAACATTTTCAATTCCTAAGCACATCATCGATAAAGCAATAGACAAAGCAAAAGGAACAGACGATGAAAACTTCGACGAATTAAGATATGAAGGATTTGGACCAAACGGTTCAATGATTATTGTAGATGCACTGACAAACAACCACAACAGAACTGCAAGTGACGTGCGTGCAGCATTCGGTAAAAATGGTGGTAACATGGGTGTCAGTGGTGCAGTAAGCTACATGTTCGATGCAGTTTCAGTATTTGTGTTTGGTGGATTTGACGCAGACACAATTATGATGGAACTCTTAGAAAGAGATGTGGACGTTAAAGACGTAACAGAAGAAAACGATTATACAGTTGTATACGGTGAAACGACAGACTACAACGAAATCAAAACT
The DNA here is from genome assembly GCF_014635565.1 of Phocicoccus schoeneichii. Classification (GTDB taxonomy): domain Bacteria; phylum Bacillota; class Bacilli; order Staphylococcales; family Salinicoccaceae; genus Phocicoccus; species Phocicoccus schoeneichii. The sequence goes on along the minus strand of NZ_BMDB01000001.1, from coordinate 940,076 downwards.
GCATTAGACGAAATTGGCATTGAAGACTATGAAGTGGCAGAACTATCAATGGTTGCACAAAACGAAGTAGAGTTAAACGATGAAGACCTCGCACAATTTGAGAAACTCATCGACGCATTAGAAGACTTAGAAGACGTACAATCAGTACACCACAATGTGAACTTAGGCGAATAAATGATAGAGACATGTTTCCGAAAGAGAAACATGTCTTTTTTTATACATTCACAGATATTTTTTAATTGACTTTGACCCATTCTAACTGTATTATACTAATTAATACAGATGATATAGGAGGTGTGTCTATGTTTGATCTAGATTTGAAAAGCCGTATACCCATTTACGAACAATTGGTTGAGCACATTAAAGAGATGATTTTCCAAGGCGTCATACAGGCAGATGAGAAAATGCCATCTGTACGTCAACTGGCTAGTGAACTCACAATCAATCCGAATACTATTCAAAAAGCATATAGAGAACTCGAGCAACTTGGATATATATATTCTCTCCCAGGTAAGGGAAGTTATGTGAAAGAGGTAAGTGAGATGAAAACAGAAGTACATGTCAGTGCATTAAAAGAAGATCTAATTTCAATTTTGAAAGAACTATTATTCTTAAATGTGTCGAAGGACGAAATTGTAGGAATCATAGACGCTGTGGAAGACGAGATAGAAGAGGTGAATGTAGATGAAAATCGTAGCGAATAATGTAGATAAACATTTCGGTAAATTTAAAGCCGTTGATAAAACAGACATCGTCGTTGAATCCGGGACGATTCACGGACTTTTAGGATCAAACGGAGCAGGTAAAACAACGTTAATGAAAGTGTTAGCAGGTATTTACAAAGCAGATAACGGAACTGTTCTGTACGATGACGCACCGATTTTCGAGAACGTATCGACAAAAAGAGACGTGCTCTTCATCAACGACATCCCGTTCTACTTCCCCGGAGCAACAATCAATAAGATGGCAGAGTACTACCGGGCGATGTATCCGAACTTCAGTAACACGAGATTTAAGACACTATGTGAGCTCTTTAAACTGAATCCTAAAAAGCCACTCAGCCAGATGTCTAAGGGTATGAAACGTCAAGCATCATTTATTCTTGCTTTTTCATCAAAGCCGAAGGTCATGTTACTTGACGAACCATTCGATGGGCTAGATCCAATCGTTAGACGCCAGATAAAAAACATCATGATGCAAGATATTGCAAATCATGGGCTAACAGTCCTAGCATCGAGTCATAACTTGCGTGAAATGGAAGACTTATGTGATGCTGTTTCAATTATGCATGAAGGTCACGTATTAATTAGCCAAGACTTAAATGAGGTTAAAGGCTCACACTGTAAATTGCAGATTGCATTTAAAGAACTTCCAAGTGAAGACTTCTATAAAGACTTAAATGTTGTCCACAAGTCTATAAAAGGGCGCATTATCACATGTATCTTACGTGGAGATATCAGTAATGTAGAGGAAAAAGTATCAAAATACAATCCACTCATGTACGATATCTTACCATTAACGTTAGAAGAAATATTTGCGTATGAAATGGGGGAAATTGGTTATGAAATCGAAAATATTATCATCGAATAGTGTACTCACAAAGTACTTTACTGGAACAATATTCTGGGCTACTTTTGCATACACGCTTTTAATGATTATTCTCGTTCCAGTTTCTCTGTACATCATGAGTAAAGCAAGTCAGTTTAACATTTATAATCCTGAAATTTACTCAGTAGGAAATACACTCATCAATTACGGCATACTGCAGATGATGGTATCCATGATCTTTGCAGTGACACTTGCAGTCATGCTTTTTGGATTCAAGAACAAAGAAGCATCGTCAGACTACATTCATAGTTTACCAATCAAACGTGGCAACATTTTCATAAATGCGAATATCGTTGGATTCGTAGCAATGATTATCCCGTTAGTAATTGTTTCGATCATTGCCCTTATCATGAGTCCAATCTTAAAAGGACTTATTTCACCGATGGAAATACTCGTATGGGCATTGTTCACACTCGTAGTGCAGTTCATCATCTATGCAATCAGTCTCTTCGTAGGATTCTTAGTGAACTCTTTAAACCTACACCTTGAAATGATTGTCATTGCGATGTTCTTACCGCTCGTCCTATTTACTTCCGTGATTATGAACGGTTCATACTTCTTTAATGGAGTACCAAAAACGATACTCATGAATTCAGAGTTTCTTACGAAATTATCATTCCCAGTTTCAACGTTTGTAGAAATGGAATCAGGTGACTTGAATAAAATGCTCTTCATCATCTGGATTCTGATTGCGATTGTCCTATTCGTAGGAAGTTATCTCCTATATAAGAATAGAAAAAACGAAAACGTAAACTCAGTTTTCAACTATACAGTGTTATATCACATCATCGTAGTTATACTCACAATTTTAGGTATGCTGATGATTGGTCTTGGTTTAACAGTACTCATTCCAGCCGGCATTATTGTTACAATATTTATGTTTGCCATTGGTGCACTCATTTCATATATTTTAGCGTTAATGTTCATGCAAGATAACGTGCGCATCACGTTTAACTTAAAAAATATATTTATCACGATTGGTGCAATCGCGATGTTCTGGGTCATCTTTATTACAGGATGGAAGATGTATGTCTCTACCGTTCCTGAAGTTTCAGAAGTTGAGGCAGTAAAAATTTCAGACTGGTCATCTACACAATACTACTCTTCAGGTGAAGTAGATGAATATTTCAGGTCAGATTATGAATACTCAAGAGCGGCTGATGATGTTAAAAATGTCATCAACTTGCATGAAACTCTAAAAGATCAAGAGCTTAAAGTCTATAATACAGATGAACTTTTGAATACAATTAACATCAACTATCTGTTAAAAGATGGTACTAAAATTCACCGTGAGTACCAAGTGTTAGAAGATCCTGATGAGAAAATTATGAGCGTACTTAAACAAATTGATAGTTCAGCACTCACAGTGAAGAACGACTTCTTCTATAACCTAAAAGAAGATAATAAGTATGAGAACGGATCTCTAGATATCTTAAACTTCTATGGTGGCGATGAAATTAATAGTACAGACAAAGTCGTAGAACAACTCCAAAAGAACTATAAAAAAGAGTATGGATCACTTAAAAATATGAGTCAAGCAGCAGTCAAATATACAGGTAAAGCATCATTTGGCCTTGGAGTGAAGTCAGGTTATGCTCATCTATACGGCGAGAGTTCAATCTATAATAAGGCAGTGACGGATTTCTTAAAAGAATATGACTACAGCATGACAACACTGCTTGATTTAGAAGAGCCATACACGTCAATGTACAAAATCGATTTATCAAAAGTAAAAGATAAAGACCAAGTCTACGAAGACTTAAACTACATGAGTTATGAAAACTTTAAAGAAAAATATGACATTGAATTACTTGAAGGTGAAAACCTAACAGAAGCAACTAAACAATTAGATAGTTACAAGTTCAATACAGAAGGAGACACGCTACTTCTTGTGACTCCAATGATGAATGAGGAAGATATTATAGCTGAAGAACCTCTTGGAACATACTTCAGCGTCGTAGTAGACGAATAAAAAAGACGGGAAACCGTCTTTTTTTATTTTATTTTTACTAGATAGTGATAAGCTATTCTTATAGCTATACTTTTTATTTCGATATTTTGTATAATTAGTTAAGGAGTTGAGTACAGTGAAAACAAAATACTTAGATAAGCGTAAATGGCGCCGTTTGAAACGCAGCTTTTACAAAGAAGTATTAACGTCGTATCAAGGGACGAGTGTACTCATTGGCGCGCTACAAATTAAAGAAGTAAAAGCGCCCTTAACTGTTAAAATCATCGATCAAGATGTATTAGTCGCGGATAATCATTTCACATGGTTACAAATCATGCCTGAAGACACAAATTATAGCATGACTGTAATGTACAACGACAAAAACAATGTAGTACAGTACTACTTTGATATTAATAAATCCCACACATTAGAACTTGGTAAAGCACGACGTGAAGACATGTACTTAGACGTACTTGCTCTACCTGATGGTCGATGTGAAATTGTGGATGAAGAAGATGTTGTCCGTGCAGTTAAGTACAAAAAGATGACACAGGAAGAAAAAGAATTTGCGTATAAAATCGCACATCAATTGGTTGATGATATTAGGAAAGATTTTGGCAAATTCAAAGAGTTAGCGCAGTTTGCGTATCAGAAAGTGATGGAGAGATAAAATGAGATTTGATGATTACGAGTTACTCGTTACGTTAAATGAGACTAAAACATTAAGACAAGCAGCAGAGGTGTTATACATTTCGCAACCTGCAGTGAGTCAAAGATTAAAATCGATAGAAGAACAGTGGGGCACACAGATCTTTATCCGTACCAAAAAAGAACTAATCGTAACGAGTGCTGGTGAAAAAATCATCGAACACGCAAAACATGTGGTCGACAAAGAAACCCATTTAATGGATTCCATTAATAGAAATCGTTCAAATATCGATGGGAAGGTAACGATTGGTGTTGCTTCACTAATTGGTTATACGATTATTCCGTCTGTATTAGAGAAGTTCTTAAAAGAATATCCAATGGTGAACGTACAAGTTCAAGTTGGGTCTACGTCAAAGATTGTTACAAATGCAGATAAGTATCACGTGTCAATCACACGTGGAAATAAGGTGTTAAACAAGGAGAACGTCCTATTATTTAGTGATGAACACTATCTAGTTGCGCCTAAAAACAAACCAATTGAAGAACAACCGCTCATTGAATTCCAAGCCGACGCTTGGTACAGCAATCAATTAAAACAATTCTTCGAAGCACGCTTTAATAGACCTTACTTACCACAGATTCATGTCGATCAAATTACAACTTGCCGTGAATTACTCTTAAATGATGTAGGTATGACTGTTTTGCCTTCATTGATTACAAATACAATGGATCTTTCAAATTTCCATGTTGAGAAGGTAGAAATAGACGGAGTGGCACTATTACGTGACACATTTATTTCATATGATAGTAGGGTGTTAGAGTTACCACAGGTTAAATCATTTATTGATCTGATTACTGAAGAATACAAATAGGTGATTTATGTTTATAGAACTATTGCGTTTAAATAATTACAAAATATATATATTAAACATGGTCTTTCTCGGTGTTGCGATTGCGATTACCGCACCATATATGGTCATTTATATGACTGAAAACCACGGAATGACAGTCACAGGATTTGGTCTTTTTATGGGAGCAGGGGCTATAGGCTCGTTTATTGTAAACACTATCGTTGGTCGTGTGAGTGACCGTTTGCCATTTGACAGAAAGTATTTGATACTTGCAGCGTTACTCATGGAAGTAATCACGTATTCTTTATTTTTAATTTTAAATGAAACGTGGATACTCGTTGCAGGATTCATTCTATTTTATAGTTTGGGTGCACCAGCCATGCCACAATTGTACGCATCGGCACGTGAGAGTGTGAATGATGCGAAGAACAATAGTTCTAACTTTAAGACGTTCGCAAATACATTGCTGCGTTCTATGTTTAGTTTTGGATTCCTCTTTGGACCTTTAATCGGTTCTGTTTTACTAATTAGATATGACTTTATTGGTCTATTTATTGGTGCAATTTTTATGTTCTTTATGGTATTTGTATCGACATTATTTATTCGCAATAAAAAAGTGCCTAGAGAACAAGAAGTGATACCGGCACAAATGTTAGGGGAAGCGGAAGCACCGAAATTGTTTAAAACACCAGCGTTACTCATTCCCTTTATCGCATTTACATTCTTGCAAATGGGGCAGTGGAGTTATCTTTTGAACATGCCGATTTACGTGACGCAGTTTCTTGGCGAGGGGAATGAAAAAGTCGGTTTACTTTCCAGTATATGCGCGGGTTTAGAAGTTCCGTTCATGATTGGAATAGGGCTAGTTGCATCTCGTTTTGCAACGAAACATCTATTGATGGTTGCAGGTGTTATTGGTTCAATGTTCTTTATCACTGTAGGATTCTTCAATAGTTTTACGGTTATACTTGTTGGACAAGTATTCTTGGCTATGTTCTTAGCAGTGATTTTAGGTCTTGGAATTAGTTACTTCCAAGATGTACTACCGAAATTTCCAGGTTACGCATCGACATTGTATGCGAACGGAATGATTGTTGGACAACTGCTAGGTAACTTAATGGGTGGACTGATTTCAGACTATATTTCAGTGCAGTACTCATTTATAGCAAGCGGAATTATGCTTATTATTGCGGTAGTTATGTTTGGATTTGCAAAAAATGAAGTTAAGGAAGGTTTTCAATAATGGAAGCACTTTGGTGGGTACTCATCATAGTATCCTTTGGACTTGGATATTTAGGTCTTATATTCCCAGCGATACCTTCAATTTTAATGTTTTGGGTATCTGCATTTATATATCACTTTTTAGTGGGCGATGAGCTCTCTATAATGTTTTGGCTTGTATTAATCGTCTTAACAATTCTCATATTTGTGAGTGACATGGCGATTACACAATACTATGTGAAAAAACTAGGTGGAACGAAACCGGGGCAGATTGCGGCAATCATCGGTACGATTTTAGGTATGTTTATTTACCCGCCACTTGGTGTAATCTTTGTTCCGATATTCCTTGTGTTTATAGTAGAACTTATCATGTTTAAGAAAGTACAGCCCGCATTCTATGCATCGCTCGGATCATTACTCGCGTTCGTTACAACGTCATTATTCAAAGTTGTGGTATACACACTCATCGTTGTGTGGTTCCTACTCGATGTATTTGTGTTTTAGAATAGTAGGATGTTTCCTGGAACAATCCGGAAGCATATTTTTTGTAAGATAAACACCGAGTGATTATTTTAGAAAGAATCATATGAGAAAGGAAGCCTACTGCTAATCATTAGAATTCAGAGATTAAGGTCATGATACACACAAAAAATCCCAGCTATAATGTAATAGCTGGGATTTTTATTTTATGCTTCTATTACTTCATCTTCGTCGTCTAGTACTTCTCGTGCGTTATGCATTTCGTATTGTGCTTTATGGATGCCACGCTCAATGTCTAGCGCATAGTGACATGCGACTTCGTGGTTTTCATCGATTTCTTTGTCTTTACGTTCAAGAGTTGGTTCCGTTGTTCTACAGAGGTCTGTCGCAAACGGACATCTCGTATGGAATCTACAACCCGTTGGTGGATCGATTGGTGAAGGCACGTCTCCTCTTAAGAAAATACGATTTGATTTCTTCTTCGGATCTGGCACTGGTATTGCTGAAAGCAATGCTTTCGTATACGGGTGCTGTGGCTTTTCGAAGATACTCTTCGTATCTCCCATCTCCACGATTTTTCCTAGATACATGACAATAATTCGGTCTGAAATATGTCGTACTACACCTAGGTCGTGTGAGATAAACATGTATGTCAGTTTCATCTCACGTTGTAACTTTTTCATTAAGTTAAGTACTTGTGCTTGAATAGACACGTCAAGTGCAGATACTGCTTCGTCCGCAATAATCAATTTAGGGTCTACTGATAAAGCGCGTGCGATACCGATACGTTGGCGTTGACCACCTGAGAATTCATGTGGATATCGGTTCATTTGATGGCGTTGTAATCCAACAGTTTCCATTAACTCGATGACGCGTTCAGTGCGCTCTTTTTTACTCTTACCAATCTTCTGGATTTCCATTGCTTCCATCAAGATTGTTTTTACTGTTTGTCTTGGATTCAGTGATGCATAAGGGTCTTGGAAGATGATTTGCATTTCGCTTCTAATATTACGAAGCTCACTTTTTGATAACGCCGTAATTTCTTGTCCATCAAAAATTACAGATCCTTCCGTTGGTTCATCTAGTCTTAAAACAGCACGTCCTGTTGTAGACTTACCACAGCCAGATTCACCTACGATTGCGACAGTCTCACCTTCATTGATGTGAAATGAAATATCGTCCACTGCTTTAACGTGGTTAACCGTGCGGCCAAAGAATCCTCCTTTGATGGGGAAGTACTGTTTAAGACCATTTACGTCTAATAATTTATTTGTCATAAACGCTGACCTCCTCTTTGTCCCAGTCTGGTGTGTAAATCCAACATCTTACGTCGTTACCATCTTTTGTTTCTGTTAATTCTGGATGTGTCTTACAAATCTCACTCGCATGAGGGCAACGAGGTGCGAATCTGCATCCTGTTGGCATCTCATCAGGTGCAGGTACGTTTCCTTTGATTGGAATGAGTTCATCTTGTTCAATATCGTGTCTAGGTAATGAATTTAAAAGTCCAACTGTGTATGGATGCTTCGGATCCTCGAACAATGTTTCAACATCTGCATATTCAACGATGTTACCTGCGTACATGACTGCAACGTAATCACAAGTTTCGGCAACAACACCTAAGTCGTGGGTAATCATAATTACACTCATACCGATTTCTTCTTGGAGCTCTTTAATGAGTTCTAAAATTTGTGCTTGTATCGTCACGTCTAGAGCAGTTGTGGGTTCATCTGCAATTAATAATTCTGGTTTACATGCGAGTGCCATTGCAATCATGACACGTTGACGCATACCACCTGAAAGTTCGAATGGATACTGATTCACACGCTTATCAGGTGAAGGAATCCCAACGAGTTCGAGCATTTCAATCGCACGTTTAGTTCCTTCTTTCTTCCCTAAACCTTGGTGAATCTTAAATGCTTCACGCAGCTGCTGTCCAATCGTATATACAGGGTTTAAGCTTGTCATGGGTTCTTGGAAGATCATAGAAATTTCATTTCCTCGAATTTGTCTCATACGACTCATCGATACTTTTGTTAAGTCTTCACCTTTAAAGTTGATGCTTCCGCCGACGATTTTACCTGGTTCGTCAATTAGTCTTAAAATAGAAAGGGATGTGATACTTTTACCAGATCCACTCTCACCAACGATTCCAAGCGTCTTTCCTTTAGGTACTTGGAACGTAACACCGTCAACCGCTTTGACTTCGTTTTTACCTACGAAGAATGACGTGCGGAGATCATTGATTTCAAGAATATTTTCTTGATTAATTTCTGTTTTCAAAGTAATCACTCCTTTAGTTTAAGTCTACACGCTTATTCAGCATGCGATATGAAATATCTACGATTAAGTTCACGAGTACGAACGATACTGAGATGACGAGAATCGCACCTTGTACAACAGGGAAGTCCCTCTGTAGAATCGAATCAATAATTAATCGTCCGAGTCCGTTGATTGCGAATACACTTTCAGTAAGTACTGCTCCAGCGAGCAACCCACCAAACTGAATACCAACTATAGTAACGACTGGAATTAGAGCATTCTTCAGTGCGTGTCTAAAGATAACAACACGTTCTTTTACACCCTTCGCTCTTGCAGTTCTTATATAATCCTGGTCGATAACATCGAGCATACTACTACGCGTCATACGTGCAATAATTGCGGCACTCGCGGTTCCTAGTGTAATAATCGGTAATACGTTTTGTTCTAACGAACCCCAACCAGTTGGTTTAAAGATTCTAAGTTCTAAAGCAAAGTACTGAATTAACATCAGACCAAGCCAGAAGTTTGGCATAGAAAGTCCAAATAATGCAACGACCATCAGTGAAACGTCGAGTAGTGAGTAGCGACGTACTGCAGAGATAATACCGATGAGTAATCCGAAGAATACACCAAAGATAATCGCCCATACTGAAAGTTCAAGTGTCGTAAAGAATCGTGCTTTAATATGATCGAACACTGGAATGTTATCTCGAATTGAGTTACCAAAATCGAGTTGTACAGCGTTAGAGATAAAGTTAAAGTACTGTATGTGAATTGGCTTATCTAAACCAAGTCTTGCTTCAATTGCTTTTACTGTTGCTTCAGGTGCACTTTCACCAGCCATGATTACGGCAGGGTTACCAGGAGTAAGGTGCATTAAGCTAAATACTAGAATTGTTACTCCTATGAGCACTGGGATCAGTTGAATTAACCTTCTAATAATAAACTGTGTCATATGATGTAGCCCTCCTTTATTTTCTCTGGCGTGGATCTAACGCGTCGCGCAGTCCGTCTCCGAATAAGTTAAATGCAAGAACAACAATAACGATCATCATACCTGGGAAAGAACGTAATGTGTCCGGCTTGATACATGTAGTTACGTCCGTCGTTTAACATAGCTCCCCATTCAGGTGTCGGTGGTTGAACCCCAAGACCTAGGAATGAAAGACCAGCTGCTGAGAGAATCGCAGTTGCAATGAAAAGTGTTGTGTTAACAATAATTGGTGACATGATGTTCGGTAAAATATGTTGGAAAATAATCTTTCCGTCTCTCGCACCAAGTGCTTTTATTGCATCTATGTATTCTAAATTTTTTGTTGTTAAAGTTGACCCACGTACGATACGAGCGAATTGTGGTAATGCACCGATTGCTATCGCAATTGTTACGTTGAATGTGCTACCGCCAAGTACCGAAACGATCGCAAGAGCAAGTAAGATACCAGGGAACGCTAGTAATACGTCCATAATACGCATGATAATCGTATCGATAATACCACCGTAGTAGCCTGAGATAATACCAAGTGGAACACCGACAATAGCAGCCAAGAAAGTTGCGGTGAAACCTACACCTAAAGTGATGTACATCCCGTGTAATACTCTATAGAAAATGTCACGGCCAAGATGGTCCGTACCAAACCAATGCTCAGCAGATGGTTTTTGTAGTTTTTCAGCTAAGTTCGTTGCGTTAGAGTTCACTCCAGTAAAACCAAAGATCGTGTCTAAGTATCCGAAGATAGAGATGAAAAACAAAATGATGAGCACATATAAGCCGACTAAAGCCGCTTTATTTTTTCTTAACCTGCCATAAAAATCTTTAAAGTTTTTAAGGCGAGGGTTTACAGGTGCAATTGAGACTGGATCTACCTGAACCTCGAATTTGCTTTCCTCGATATTACTCATATCGTATCCTCCTTACCATTCATAATAAGTTTTATGAATATTCAATAATATGATTTATCATATCAATAACTATTCATTATTACCATAAAAAATTGTATGATTATCATTAATATTCAAAAAATACGCAATTTTATAAATATAAATTGCATAATTTTAAAAATTACATTATAATTTTACCTAATTTCAAATATATGAGGAGGTTTTAACATGAAGAAATGGCTTTACATAGTTTTAACCTTAGCGCTATTCGTAGTTGCAGGATGTTCAAATTCAAAAGAAAAAAATGACAATGCAGGAGTACAAGAAGGTGGAGAGGTCACATTCGCGATGCCGAGTGATGTGGTTTCTCTAGATCCGCAAGGGACGAATGATGTTCCTTCTGAAAAGGTTAGGGATTTAATCTACGAAGGGCTTATCACACAAGATGAAAACTTTGAGATCGTTCCACAACTCGCAACAGAGTGGGAACAACAAGATGATACAACATATGTATTTAAATTGAGAGACGATGTTAAATTCCACAGTGGCAAAGACTTTAAAGCTGAAGACGTTAAAGCTTCTCTTGAAAGAGCAACAGATATTGCCGTAGCATCCCCTCGTTCTTACATCTTAGATATGATTGAAGAAGTTAACATCATCGATGACTATACAGTAGAAATTAAAACGGCATATCCATTCGTTCCGATTTTAAATAACTTAACGCATGGTGCAGCGAAAATTATGTCTAAAGATATGTTAGATAGAGACTATCAAGCTGCAATTGATGCTTCAGGTGCTGACATTACTTTAGAAGAATACTATGAACTCCGCGATAAAGGTGGAGATGAGTACGAAAAGGTTGCTGCACAAATTGCAGGGGACTTAAAAACAGTGGTTGAAACAGAACCAGATGGTACGGGCTATGCAAAGTTTGATTCTCGTAATCCAGGTGAGAGCACAATTGTTGTGAAAAACTCAGATTACTACGACGACCAAATGAACTTAGACAAAGTTACTTTTAAGGTAGTTACTGAAACAGGATCACGTCTTGCAGAACTTGAAAGTGGTCAATCACAATTGATTTCAAGTGTACAGTCTGCAAATATCGATCGTGTGGAAAGTAACCCAGATGTGACACTGTTACGCTCAGAGACAGTATCATTTGACTACATTGGATTTAATACAACAAAAGAACCGCTTAATGACAAACGTGTACGTCAAGCGATCACACATGCGTTCAACAAGCAAAATGTCGTTGATGGTGTTTACAACGGTGCAGGGACTCCAGCAAGTGGACCAATTTCACCAGGTGTTATGGGATACTCTGAAGAATTAAAAGGATTAGAGTATGACGTTGAAAAAGCCAAAGCTTTGCTAAAAGAAGCAGGTCTTGAAGATGGCTTTAGTTTAACAATGGTTGTAAACGACGATAACCCAGAACGTATGGACACAGCACTATACTTACAAGAAGCACTGAAAGAGATTAACATCGACTTAAAAATTAACCAAGTTGAGTGGGGTGCGTACCTTGAGATGACTTCAGCAGGTGAGCACGAAATGTTAATGCTTGGTTGGAGTAACTCAACAGCAGACCCTGACAATATCATCACACCACTATTCACAACAAAGAGTCATGGGGCAAGTGGTAACCGTGCATTCTACACTAATGAACGTGTTGATGAATTAGCAGAAGAAGCAAGAAGAGAAAACGATGAAGACAAACGTAGAGAAATGTACGAAGAAATTCAACAACTCATCATTGAAGACGCACCTGTGATTTCTGTACGCTACACAGAGAACTTAAATGCACGAGTAAACGCATTACAAGACATAGAGATCGACAGATATGACCTGTTTGAACTTAAAAATGCAGGACTCGAACAATAGCATCATGATTTTGCTTAAGATTGAACCTCTTATTTGAGGTTCAAATTTTTAATTTATTATGAAAACGGTTCAAGGGAGAGTTTTTATGAAAAGAATTTTAAGTATATTAACGATTATGGTCGCACTAGTACTTGCAGCATGTTCTGGTGGAGACAGTGAAGAACCGACGAACAATGATTTAACGCTCGCAATGCCTGCAGACGTCGTATCATTAGATCCACACGGTACAAACGACACACCTTCAGAACAAGTTCGACATTTAATTTATGAAGGCCTCGTAAAACAAGATGAGAACCTAGACTTACAACCATCTCTTGCAACAGAATGGGAGCAAGTGGATGATCTTACATGGAACTTTAAATTAAAAGAAGGTGTTAAATTCCATGATGGTAGTGACATGACAGCAGAAGATGTAAAAGCAAGCTTTGACCGTATCTTAGACCCAGCAGTTGCTTCTCCTCGTGCATACTTACTCGAAATGATCGACGAAATCAAAATCGTAAGTGACTATGAAGTTGAAATTACAACGAAATATCCGTTTTCACCATTCGCGAATAACTTAACACACGGTGCAGGTCGGATCATCAGCAAGGATTTAATTGATAAAGACTATCAAAACGCGATTGATAAAACAGGTACAGATGTGACGCTTGAAGACTATTACAAAGAAAGAGAAGCGGGCAGTAAAGCGTTTGAAGAACTTGCATCAAAAATTGGTGGAGAAGTTGGAACGCTTTTAGAAACAGAGCCATCAGGTACAAACTATTATCAGTTTGACTCTAGAAATCCAGGTGAGATGACGAAACTTGTAAGAAATGAATCTTACCACGGAGACAAAGTATCTATTGATTCAGTTACATTCAAAGTTGTATCTGAGACGGGTGCGCGTATTGCTGAACTCGAAAGTGGACAGTCACAATTTGCAGGTTCACTACAATCATCAGACCGTGATAGAATTAATGGAAACGAAGAACTTGTAATGAGTGAGACGACAAGTGCATCACTTGCATATCTTGGATTCAACACAGAAGTTGAGCCATTAAATGATAAGCGTGTTAGACAAGCACTTGCATATGCGTTCGATAAAGAAAAAATTTTCAATGATGTGTTAAACGGTTCAGGTACAATCACAAACAACTACATCAAAGAAGGTATGATTGGTGAAACAGATGATCTAAAGAAATATGCTTATAATTTAGATAAAGCGAGAGAATTGCTTGCTGAAGCGGGTTACGAAGACGGTTTCACGATTGAGTTTTTATCTGACGACGATTCTGAAGTCAAAGACGTTGGATTATATTACCAAGAAACGTTAAAAGAATTAAACATCGACCTCACGATTAAACAAGTAGAGTGGGGTACGTTCTTAGAGATGGCATCAAACGGAGAACAGGACATGTATTATCTTGGTTGGAGTAACGCGACAGCAGACCCAGATAACACGTTCACGCCACTATTCCACACGGATAGCCAAGGTGCTGGAGGAAACCGTATGTTCTACTCAGACGAAAAAGTAGATGCACTCATCTTAGATGGACGAAAAGAAAAAGATCCAGAAAAACGTCAGCAAATCTATGAAGACATTCAAGACATTATCATCGAAGACATGCCGATGATTCCAGTCAGATTCTCAGATAAATTAAATGCATATACTTCGAATCTGAAAGACGCAAGAATTGACGTAAACGATTTATTACATTTAGATAAGGCGACACTTGAGTAAATACATTTTAAAGGAATGACTGGGTCATTCCTTTTTTTCATCCCTATCACTTAAAATTATTTATATAATAATGGTATACTGTTTTATAAGTAGAAATTAGGTGAGATAGCATGAAACGAGTCTTTCTTTTGCTGATGGTTACGGTGTTTTTATCGGCATGTTCGAACGAGAAATCTCAGGTCGACAAGGACATAGAAAACTTAGATAAAGAAATTGTCAATCTAGAGCGACGCATCAGCGAATTAAATAACGAGAATGAATTATTAACTGAAAAGAAAAAACAAAAGCAAGAACAATTAACTGAATTAGAGAAAAAAGCTGCAGAGGATAAATAGGAGGATTCTGGTATGTATGAAAAAGAATTTATTTTAGTAGAAGGCAAGACATTGACTTTAAAAGAGCTTGGTTCTGAAATTGAATCGATTATCGGAAGACCTGTTGTAGATCTAAATGGTAAACCAGACCGTGTCGTTGTAAAAAAACCAGCTCCTGAACATGAGTTTGAAGCGTTTAACGTCACATATCAGGTCGAAGGATCTAATGATTTCATCAGCAGTGTTGTAACAACAAAAAGTAAAAAGAAACTAGAGAAATATGATTTTATAAATGAAACATTTAAAGTGCGTCTCCTCAGTTATAATAGAAGAGATGCAGAATGAGATATATTAAAACAAAACGATTAAATTTACGAAGTTGGAAACCGGAGGATGTAAACCCGTTCATTAAAGCAACTCAGGACCGGGATGTAAACCAGTTCACGCCAACGAAGATGACAATTAAAGAAGCACGTGAGTTTGCACGTCTATCTAGTGCGAGTGTGAACGACCGAGGTTTTGGTCTCTTTGCAGTCGAAAGACGCGATACGAAAGAGTTTATTGGTATCGCGGGTATTCGTGTAAAACAATTTGATGATAAAAAACACGCACACGATATGCATACCATGTTTCCGTGTATCGAACTCTATGTTATGCTCATTAAAAAACATTGGAATCAAGGGTTTGCGACCGAAGCACTTCGTGGTGTTGTTAAGTTTACAGAGAAGAAAACAGACATCCATTCGGTATATGCATTTGTATCGAACAGAAATATGCCAGGGTTAAACGTATTAGACAAGCTTGGAATGCAGAAAATTGATACATTTAAGCATCAACAATACGTTGATGGGCACAGCAAACAAGCATTTTTCATATACAAACTAGACACATAAAAAGGACATCCCAATTAATTACGGGAATGTCCTTTTTCTATATCTTCTCTTGTACGTCCTTTAACGGGAGTAAAGTGTTCAAGTTTTTCAACAACATCTTCAATACGATTAACTTTACGTATGAGTTCTAAGAATCGTTCTTCTAAAAAATCATGTTGAATGAAAGTATTAAATAATTCAAATAAAGAATCGTAGTATCCAGCAGTATTCACAAATGCAATTGGTTTTTGATAAATACCAATTTGGCCAGCAACAAATACTTGGAAGAACTCTTCCATCGTGCCCGCACCACCAGGTAAAATCACAATCGCATCTGCTTCATCAATTAATTGCTCTTTACGAATACTCATGTTTTTAACAATGCGCATATCTTGTACGCCAGTATGAGCCATCTCACGGTCGACAAGTACCTCTGGAATAATTCCAGTGACTTCACCGCCGTGATCTAAGGCACCCGTTGCTACAGCGCCCATCAGACCAAGACCGCCGCCACCATATACGAGACGAATGCCTTGTTCTGCTAGGATTTTACCTAAGTTATACGCAGATTCTTCAAAAATACGATCATTACCAGATCGTGCTCCGCAAAAGACTGAAATGCTCTTAATATTCATAAACGTATCCTATTCTAAACTATTTTTTCGTGAAGCTTGATTTGTAGTCATCAAACGCAAGATGTGCATCTGACTTTACGTAATTTGTACCTGTTCCTGTTGTACGACCATTTGATTCAAAGTGTGCATCATTTCTTAAGCGATGCTTTAAGAATAATGAGTCATCCACCTCAGCGACACGAGAACCAGGGCGTTCACGCTTTTCTTTCCAAAGTACTGCACTTTTAGGATCTAATTTCGTTTTATGTTTTAAGAATAACTCTCCATGTGAGTAGTCATCTTTATATTCAGTACCTATCACTTTTTCTTCATTTAATTCTTGGACATTTGTTGTTGTTGGTCTATCAATATCTAACTTTTTGTTTTTGTCTTGTACACCCATTTTGTTTTGTTTCTCCTCACTCGTTGGTAAATCTGTATCCAACTCTTTAATTTTAGATTTTAATCGCTTATCACGTGCTTTTTCAACATCAGCCTCGTATTTTTTAAGCAATTTTTCTTCTTTTTTCAGTTTTTTCTCATAGTCTGAGAACTCTTTTTTATACTGATGCTTCTTGCGGTTATCCGTATATTTTCCACTGATAAACTCAGCAGAATCCTTCGTTTTATCAGCAACAACACTACCCGCATGTTTCACTTTTGTCGTAGCTGCACCGACTGAACCTTTAGCTTTGCCGTACAATAATTTCGAATTATCGTTTAGCTTTACGACATCCGGGTGGTCTTTTATCTTGCTACGCTCCTTGATGAGCGGCACTAAAATAAGTGGCGCTACTGAAGCAATCATTCTCAATTTTTTGTTCATAAACTCGTCCTCCGCTTATCAGAAGTTATCCTTATTATATCGTACCCCTATGTGACTTGCATTAAACGAGCAGTAAAATAGGTTTGAAAATCATGAAAATAGGAAAAATAAAGTATAACGAGTTGGAGGAGGCTATAGTTATGGTAGATAAAAACACGAAACTAACAGAAGTTTTAGTAGAATATCCCGATTTATTGAAAATTTTTAAGCCGTATACATTTGATTATTTAACAAATGATGAGTTAACTGTCGGAGATGTTGCAGAAAACAACACACTCGACGTTGAAGGATTCGTAAAAGAAACAAATGAACTGATAGACGTAGAGTTGCGCCGTGACCTCGGAGAAAAGAATGGTAGCGAGTTGCTCGATATAATAAATGAAACGTATTTCGAAGATATCATCGATGAGATGCCTGT
Source organism: Phocicoccus schoeneichii (assembly GCF_014635565.1). GTDB lineage: Bacteria > Bacillota > Bacilli > Staphylococcales > Salinicoccaceae > Phocicoccus > Phocicoccus schoeneichii. Next base: position 922,523 of record NZ_BMDB01000001.1, on the reverse strand, counting down.
GCTTCGACTATATGTAGAAAGGTTTATCAGCAACAAAGACGTGGCAGGTAGCGAGATAATTGAAACATTCGAGTCGCTCGTTGAACAAGTGACAGGGTATATCGATTATGCAAAAGAGACACTACATCCATTAGTAAAAGCAGTCATTGACGGACAAGATAAAAACACAATCACCGGAAATCTAACTAAACGCGATGAATTGAAGCGTAGCATTTTAGAGTTATTACGCAAGTTACGTGAAAAAACAAATCATTTTGTGCCAAGTGATGGTGAAGCAGAAACACAGTTTCTGTATGGGCGTATGAATGCGATTGAAGATACAATTTTAGACATGCTTCTTCTAGAAGATGAGACGTATAAAGATTAAATATAAAAACGTGTTTCCTATAGAATTTTAGGGAACACGTTTTTTTATCGTTCTGCAGGAAGATCTACAGTAAATTCTGTGTACTCGTTCTCGACTGAATCGACAGTAATGGTACCGCCGTGAAGGTCGACTAAGTGTTTGACGATCGCAAGACCAAGGCCCGTACCGCCTTCGTTTCTAGCGCGCGCAGTATCTACACGGTAAAATCGTTCAAATAATCGATCGATACTAGATTGTGGAATACCAATCCCTGTATCTTTCACGCTAAATACAATGCGATTTTTCTTCTCACGGACTTTCACAGAAACCATGCCGCCTTCTGGCGTATAGTTCACAGCGTTTGACAGTAAATTCACTAAAATTTGTGCGATTCTGTCTTTATCAGCAAATAGTTCAATCGAACGTCCTTTATTTGGCAAGTTAAGTGTAAGTTTTTTGTCGCTAAATGCTTTCAGTAACGGTTTTGCTGTCTTGTGAATGAGTTTGACAAGATCGATTTTTTCAATGTTTAACTGCAAATCATTTTTCTCGATTTTAGATAAATTCAAGAGGTCACTGATGATTGTGTTTAGACGGTCACTCTCATCGTAAATAATTTGTATGAATTCACGTTCTGTTTCTTTTGGCATCTCATTTTGAAGAATTGTTTCTGCGAATCCACGCACGCTAGTCACAGGCGTTTTCAGTTCATGGGAAACATTCGCGACAAAATCTCGCCGGACACCTTCTAAATGCTTAAGCTTTGTGATATTGTGGAGCGCAATAATTACGCCACGTTTTTCCCAACTTTGTCCGTAATACGGTGCCACGTTTACTTCTAAGATCACTTCGTTTGGCGTGTATAGAGACACTTCGCGAGAGCGAGGTTCATCTTCTTCCACAACTTGTCGAATCATACGGTCGATATTTAAATGCATTAAATTCGCGCGATAATGATTGTTCACGAGTATATCGCTACTTTTTCCAAGAAGTTCAGTTGCCGCTTTATTCACCATTTCAACATTGCCATCATGGTTAATTAAAATCACACCTGTAACTAAGTTAGATAAAATACTGTCGAGCTGGCTTGTTTGGTCCTCAATTTCAGTCACGTGTTTCTGTAAACTACTCGCAAGAACGTTGATTGACCCAGCGAGATCATAGAGTTCTCCTGTGAATTTTTCATTGATTCTAGCACTGTAGTCTTGATGTTTTAATCGGTTTGTCACTTCCATAATTTTATTAATTGGTTTCGTGACACTATATGCGAGTAGGGCTGCAGAAATTAATGATGCGACAAAAATAAATAAGAATACTACAAAAAGTGTCCACCACATTTGTTTCACAGCATTATCTATTGTGTATAACGGCGTTGCCGTACGTATGTAACCGACAATTTCACCTTCTGCATGGATCGGTTTTGCGACGTACATCATATCGATTTCTTCAGTTTTACTATAACGAATAAACGATTGACTCGTATCATTCGACTTTTTAGCTGCTTCAACTTCCGGACGTTTTAAGTGATTTTCCATGAGACTTGTGTGATTGTCATTGTCGAAGATAACTTCACCATCTGAATCGATCAAAGTGAAGCGTACATCTTTAGGGAGGTCGAGCTTATTAAACCATTCAACGATATTATCATTTTGAATGTCCATCCCACTTGCTTCTATAGAACTAGATATAACGGATCCATTTTCACTCAGATGGGTTTCAATCATTTCTTCGTATGAAGTTCTGTTAATAGAGGACATGAAGAACCAGATGATTCCTAGTCCAATAATAGAAATCACAAAGAAGCCAAGCGTTATTCTAAGCCAGAGTTTTTTCACTTATCCGGCACTTCCAATTTATATCCAAAGCCACGCACTGTTTGAATGTACTTTGGACGACGTGAATCTTGTTCAATTTTCTCTCTGAGTTTACTGATATGCACATCAACAATTCGTGTATCACCGTCAAAGTCAAAATTCCACACACCGTTTAATAGTTGGTCACGTGATAATACATGTCCTAAATGATTTGTTAAATAGATTAAAAGCTCGTACTCACGTGGTGTTAAGTCTAACTTTTTACCATGTAAGTACACAGAATATGTGAGTGTATGAATTTCAATGTCTCCAACTTTAATAACGTCTGTAGTTTCTGTTTTTGAATTAGATTCTAACTCAACACGGCGCAAAATCGCTTTGATTCTAGCAACCACTTCACGTGGACTGAATGGTTTTGTCATATAATCATCGGCACCAATCTCGAGACCAATAATTTTATCGAGCTCGTCATCTTTAGCCGTAAGCATTAAAATGGGAGTATTTATTTTATCTTGTCGTAGCTTTTTCGCAACTTCAATACCGTCCTTTAGTGGCAACATGAGGTCGAGTACAATTGCTTCTGGTTTGAGTGTACGCGCGATGTCTAACGCATCCACACCATTATCTGCTGTGTACACTTGGAATCCATTCTGTTCAAGGTTGAATTTGAGTAGAGTAAGAATAGATTGTTCGTCGTCGACAACGAGGATCTTTTTCATTGATATAAGCCTCCCGAGGGTATTATTTAACTTGATTTTAACACACCGGAATTTAAAATTATCAATATTTACATAAACTTAACATCGGGTGTGCTATTCTAAGGATATAAATAAGTGTATGGTGAATGTTATGGATAGATATAGTAGACAAATTTTGTTTAAATCAATTGGTGAAAGTGGCCAAGAAAAAATAAAAGATCAGACGGTCATGATTGTGGGTGTTGGTGCGCTCGGATCAGTGTCGAGCGAAATGCTTGCACGTGCGGGTGTGAAGAAGTTAATTTTGATTGACCGAGATTACGTGGAAGCTTCAAACTTGCAGCGTCAATCCTTATATAACGAGCAAGATGCTGTAGATAAAACCCCGAAAGTCGTGGCGGCGAAAGCACACTTGACTAAGATTCGCAGTGATCTTGAAATCGACATACATATCGCGCATGCGGACGCGCAGTTTTTAGATGCGCTCGTGAAAGACGTTGACATCATCATGGATGGCACGGATAACTTTGAGACGCGACTTGTCATCAATGATGTTGCGTTTAAACATGACATTCCGTTTTGTCATGCAGCAGTTGTTGAAGCATCGTATACGTCTGCGACGTTCATTCCTAGTAAGACACCGTGCTACCGATGTCTAACGCCAGTGTTGCCCTCAACGACAATGACTTGCGATACGGCAGGCGTAATTGCACCAGCTGTGCATATGGCGGTGTCGACTCAGGTGGCGCAGGCCATGAAGGTCATGACAGACACGTCGCTAGATCCTGTTTTAATATTTGGAAATGTTTGGGACCTTGAACAGAATAGAATTAACTTTAAAAATATCGTGAATAAAGAGTGTCCGACGTGTCAGAAAAAGGAATTTCCAACGTATGATGCACACACGACACTCATGAGATTATGCGGGCGAGATACGGTGCAGATCAGTGACGAGACAATCACGAAAAAACGTGTAAAATATGCGATGGAGACACGTGGAGATGACTACCGAGAGACGCCGTATTTTATAGAGTTTTATTTTGAGAACTACCGTATTGTTGTGTTTGAAAATGGTAGAATGCTGATGCACGGCGTAGAAAACGCGAAAAAAGCACGTTCGATTATAAGTCAGTTGCTTGGATAGGAGGATATTATGAGTATTGTAGAAAAAATGGATCGTGATATCACAGTTGGAATTATCACGGTGAGTGACACGCGCACGAAAGAGACGGATAAGGGGGGTAACTTAATTTACGACTACCTTACGAACGGTGACTTAAACGTCGTTGTACAAGATAAACACAGACACATCGTGAAAGATAGTGTATCTGAAATTCGTGGTGTGATTACGACGATGTTGGATGACGTGGATGTGGTGATTACGACAGGTGGAACTGGGATTGCAGAAAGAGACGTGACGATTGAAGCGGTGAAGTATTTCTTCCATAAAGAAGTGGAAGGGTTTGGAGAGTTGTTTAGAATGCTGTCATACACTGAAGACATCGGCTCAAGAAGTTTGCTCTCGAGAGCAGTCATGGGTACGCACCACAATAAATTAATTGTCTCATTGCCGGGATCGACTGGCGCAATCAAGCTTGGAATGGAAAAGCTGATTCTAAAAGAACTGAACCATTTAGTTTATGAATTGAATAAAGATGCATAGAATAAAGACGAGCAGCTGGGTGGCTGCTCGTCTTTTTGTAGACAATGATTAACGGGCGAGCAACAAATGATGAGTCCGTTAATCATTAATGAATAAAGAGAATGCCAAGAAATTACACGTAATAATTCCCTGATTTCCCACCAGATTTCATAACGAGCTTCGTCTCTTTGATGATCATGCCTTTATCGACTGCTTTACACATGTCGTAAACGGTTAATGCTGCGGCACTTGCTGCTGTCAGTGCTTCCATCTCGACACCTGTCTTCCCAGTGACTTTCACTGTCGCTTCTATATTTAACACATATTCTGTTTCGGTGTCCCACTCAAACGAGATGTCCACGCCATTTAATGCTAGCGGGTGACACATCGGAATGATCTGGTGTGTATTTTTCGCAGCCATAATCCCAGCAATCTGCGCAACCTGCAACACATCGCCTTTTTTCATCTTTTTATCTGAAATACCTTCATAGATTTCTTTCGACACGACAATCTGGCTCGTCGCAGTCGCAACGCGTTTTGTGATGTTTTTATCTGACACATCGACCATGCGCGCACGGCCTTCTTCATTAAAGTGAGTGAATTTAGACATATCTTAACCTCATTTAGTATACTTAATATAAGTATAGTATACCAAAAAGGAGAATGAGTATGTCGCTAGGTAGAACACCAATTCATATTCATGAAGCGGTAGATCGTGTTACGAAAAACGTAAGTGTGTTAGATAAAGAAACGGTGGCTTTAAGTGACAGTCACGGACGTTTTATTGCAAGTGACCTTGTTGCAACGATGGACGTCCCAATTTTTACAAAGTCTGCAATGGATGGTTTTGCGATCCGGAGTGAAGATTCTAAAGAAGCAAGTGGTGAGAATAGAGTCGCGTTCACAGTTGTAGAAGAGGTGCCAGCTGGGCGTTCAAGTGACTATAAGTTGAAACCATTTGAAGCATTCCGAATCATGACAGGTGCGGAAATTCCTGAATCTGCAGACACTGTAGTCATGTTTGAACAGACAAAAGAAACGGATAATGGGTTTACAATTCGTCGTGAATTTAAGCCAGATGAAAACATCGCACTCCAAGGTGAAGAGTGTAAAGAAGGAGACGTTATTCTAACGGCAGGAAGTCTCGTGAACCCTGGGACAGTGGCGACACTTGCGACGTTTGGTATCAGTAAAGTGGATGTGTTCAAGAGACCGGTCGTTGGAATTTTATCGACTGGCAGTGAACTTCTAGAAGTAGAAGATGAATTAGAACGTGGAAAAATCAGAAATTCAAACACACCAATGGTAGCAGCACAACTCGAACGTGCGGGTGTAGAATATAAAAAATATAAGCTCGAAAAAGATGAATTTGAATCACTCTATAAAAAAATTATAGAGATTTTGGAAGAGTCAGATGCAGTGATAACAACGGGTGGTGTGTCAGTCGGCGACTATGACTTATTACCTGACGTTTACAAAAAATTAGGTGCAGAAGTCTTGTTCAACAAAGTGGCGATGCGTCCCGGTAGTGTGACGACAGTGGCGAAATTTGGAGACAAATATTTATTTGGACTAAGTGGAAATCCAAGCGCATGTTATTCAGGATTTGAGTTATTTGTGAGACCCGTCATGAATCTGATGACTGGCAGCAAGCGACCATTTGCGCCAGTGATTAACGCAACTCTTGCAGGTGACTTCACAAAACCAAATCCATTCACAAGATTCTTACGTGCAGAACTCAATTTTGTAGATGGTGAAATTGAAGCGAAACCTGCTGGATTCAACAAATCAAACGCAGTGACTTCGATTGCCGAAAGTAATGGAGTCGTGATCTTGCCAGGTGGCACACGTGGATTCAAGACTGGAGATAAAGTTAAGGTCATGATGACAGACGTCACCTCAGGCGCTAGAGAATTCGTGGCGGAATCATGAGAGTACTCCAAATTGTCGGATATAAGAACACCGGCAAAACGACTTTAATGATAGAATTTTTAAGGGTAATAAAATCAAGAGGCAAAAAAGTGTGTGCCATCAAACATCATCATATCGACTTCTTGACAGGCACTACGGACTCTGAAAGATTCTTAGAATATGCAGATGATGTGATTTTAAATACACCAAGTGTGACATATCATTCTTCAAAAGAAGTCATATCGCTCGATGCACAGATTGAAGCGGCACGAAAATCAGGTGCGGACTTTGTTTTAATCGAAGGCTATAAGAACGAGAATTATGACAAAATCCTATTAACAACACCACTCATTGAAACAAAGACAGATAGAGATGACTTAGAAGTCACGAACTGCATTAAAACATTTGATTTAAACACCGATTTAGAAGCAGCGGTTCGTTGGTTTAAAGATTGGAGTAAATCGTATGAAACTATTTGAAGTAACAGAAGACGAAATAGATATTTTAAAATACCACGAAGCGCTTGTGGATTCTCATCAAGGTGCGATTGTCACATTCACTGGACACGTGCGCGAATGGACGAAGGGCACAAGAACCGTCTATCTAGAGTACGAAGCATATGTACCTATGGCTGAGAAGATGCTCGCGCAAATTGGAGATGAAATAGGCGAAAAGTGGCCAGGTGTGAAAACAGCGATTTGTCACAGAATAGGTAAACTCGATCAGACAGAAGTTGCGGTTGTAGTTGTCACGTCAAGTCCGCACAGACAAGAGGGTTATCTCGCTAACATGTACGCTGTGGATCGGTTAAAGGAAATCGTCCCAATTTGGAAAAAAGAAATTTGGGAAGACGGCGAAGAGTGGATTGGTGACTCAAGACATTATCACTCAAGCGTGAATGAGGAGGATATTAATGGAAATTAAAATTTTTGCTGGCATCAAAGAAAAGGTTGGTAAAGACGTTATAGATATTCCTGTGGGAGATGAAATCACGGTTGCAGATTTAAAAGAAAGAATCTACATCGACTATCCAGAACTTGACGGAGAAGTATTCCAGGTTGCAGTGAATGAAGCATTCCAAACAGACGATTATACGGTTAAATCTGGAGATGTTGTTGCTTTAATTCCACCAGTGAGCGGTGGATGATAGGCGTTATTCTAGCTGGGGGCAATTCCACACGCTTTGGCGAGGACAAGTCACTTTATGATTTAGAGGGCACTGAAATGTATCAGCACGTTGCAACTCGCTTAATTAAAAGTGGAATCTGTGATAAAATCGTTATCAGCACAAATGCAAGATTGAAAGACGAATTCAGTGAGTTCGAAACGATTGTCGACGACGATAAATACACGGATTACGGGCCGTTAACTGGTATATATTCAGTTGCAAAAAAATATGTAGGGAAACCCCTACTTGTTGTTTCAACAGATACACCGTATATTCCAAGTAAGTGGTTCAGAGCTTTAGGGGACATGTATACGAAACTAGGTAAAACAATTGTGACTGGAGGGGAACAACTCCATCCATTAGTTGGGATATATGCTGATCCAAATTTAGTCGAAAAACTTGAAACACAATTAGAGAGTCAAAAACTTTCTATTAGAGCATTTCTAAAGAATATCGACCATATGACGCTCAACGTCGAATCATTAGGATACACTGAAGCAGACTTTAGAAATATTAATCATAAATCGGATATAGAATAGGGGGTAAGAGAATGACTAAAATAGTTACAGATAAGTTCGGACGTCCAATTCGAGATCTTCGAATTTCAGTCACTGATAAATGTAACTTTAGATGTCGTTACTGCATGCCTAAAGAAATATTCGGTGATGATTTTCAGTTTATGAAACGCGAACAACTTCTTTCATTTGATGAAATCGAAAGAATTTCTAAGATATATGCATCACTTGGCGTTAAAAAGCTACGTATTACTGGCGGAGAGCCGTTACTTCGAAGAGATTTAGATCAACTCATTGCTCGACTGAATAAAATTGAAGGCATTGAAGATATCGGACTTACAACAAACGGATTACTCTTAAAGAAACACGGACAAAAACTTTATGATGCTGGACTTCGTCGCTTAAATATTTCATTAGACGCTATGGACGACGAACTATTTGGTTCAATCAATGACCGTGGAATCAAAACGAGTCAGATACTCGAACAAATCGATTATGCGATTTCACTTGGATTCCAAATTAAGGTGAACATGGTCGTCCAAAAAGGGCTCAATGAACATGAGATATTACCTATGGCACGTTATTTTAAAGAGAAACCAGTCACACTGCGTTTCATCGAATTTATGGATGTAGGTAATGACAACGGTTGGAACTTTGACAAAGTAGTGAGTAAGAAAGAAATACTCAAAACTTTAGAAACAGAATTTAAGTTATCACCACTAGACCCTGCATATTATGGTGAAGTGGCAAAAGTATATAAACATGACGACGCCGACTCATACCTCGGGTTTATCACAAGTGTATCGGAAAGCTTCTGTTCAACATGTACACGCGCACGACTATCATCAGACGGTAAATTTTACGGATGTCTCTTCGCAATGGATGGATTTGATATTAAGACATTAATGAGAGAAGGCATCTCTGACGAAGAATTAACTGACGTAGTCACTGGGGTTTGGAAAAAACGTGACGATAGATATTCAGATATCAGACATGAAATTTCGGAAGAACGTCGTAATGCACGCAAAAAAATCAACATGAGTTACATCGGGGGATAAGTTTTTAACGTGAGCATGCTCACGTTTTTTATTTTGGAGGCACAAATGAAATTAGAATTAACAAAAAAGCAAACACTCATTTACACGCTGATTTCTGTTCTTGCGACGGGGAGTTACCTCCTATTTGGACATTATATTTCTATATTTTTAGATGCATTAGTCATAAACTCTAAGCATTCAAACACGATCGTACACATGGCAATCGCGTTTATTCTTTTCATGATTTTTGATTTTATCTACAAAATTTATACGGGACGTGTATCGACAAATATCGTGTCAAATTACGGACAGATGATCATTGGTGATATTCATGTACGAAGTGCACAAGAAAGCGAGCGTACAATGAACCGTCTGTTTGTTCATCTCGATAAATACAGACCATACCTGACACAGTTCGTTCCGACGATTATTAATACAGTTGTGAAAGTTGTCATGATTATCGCTGTGTTAATCTACGTCGATTGGATTGCAGCACTCATTTTAATTTTCTCAGCACCGTTTATTCCTCTGTTCTATATTTTAGTTGGACTTAGAACACAAGATGAAGCCAAGGAAAAAGCAGATGAGTTCGACGATATGGGGACGCTGTTTCTGAACTTAATTCGTGGTAAGAAGACAATCCACTACACTGAAAGTGAAGTGGCAGTTGAAAAAGCGTTAGATAAAAGTAATCGACAGTTTTTAAAGACAACGATGGAAATATTAAAATATGCCTTTCAGTCGACGATGATGCTCGAGTTTATTACGATCTTAGGAATCGGACTTGTCGCATTAGAAGTAGGGCTACGCATCATCATCTTTAAAGACATTTCATTTTACACTGCGTTTTATGTGCTGTTTTTATCTCCATTATTTTACAGTGGTTTAAAGGTTATGGGAACAGAATTCCATAACGGAAAAACAGCATTAGCACATAAAGAAAAATTAGAAGAATACGTATCAGTGAGTCATGAGGAATATCGCGAAAAAGGTGATCGACTCGCACTCAACGACGTTACAATCACTGTACCAAGAGTAATTTTAGATGATGAGAACATAGAATTCAGAGAAAAAGGACTCGTCGCAATCACTGGGCAGTCCGGTGTCGGAAAGAGTACACTCTTACGATCTATCTTAGGTCTTCATCGACCTGAAAAAGGGACAATAACAGTACCAAGTTTTAACATGGATTACATTTCGGATACGTTGTATTTATCTGACACAACACTCTATGAATTTTTAGGTAGTGGTGACGAGAAGGTAATGAAGTCCGTGCTGCAAGAACTCGGACTGTATTTCAGTATCTACAACTTAGAAAACGGTATTCACACGTACATCAAAAATAATAACGTGCCACTATCTGGTGGAGAAATTGTAAGATTGAAACTCGCGAGAGTATTAATCAGAAGACCAGATGTTATTTTGATGGATGAGCCGACTGAATTCTTGGATTCAAGAACGGAAGCTCTCGTGTTAGAAAAATTAAATGAATTGAAACAGGACACGCTCATCGTTGCGGTCGTTCACAGACGTCAATTATTAAGCTATAGCGACGCGCATTATGAATACAAAGACAATGAAATTAGGAGGGTGAGATAATGACTTTCTTTAAAAATGAACGCTCACGCGTACTTCTGAGCATTGTTCTTGGGATTATTGGTGGACTTGTCGGAATTTCAATCTTCGGCTTAAGTGGATACATGATTAGTCTCAGTTACTTTGAGCCACCGTTATTTATCATTATCCTAATTATCGTTGTCATTAAATTATTTGGAATGGTAAAAGGTGTCTTCAGATACTTTGAACGACTATTTTCTCATGAAGCGACGTTTGAACTCATCAACCGTCTGCGTAGTAATTATTTTAAAGATAGTATTCATAGTGCTGAAACACCGAACCATGAGTGGTTCGTATCACGCTTGAACACGCACTTTGAACGAATTGAAGACTATTATATTCGCATTATTTATCCGTTTATGACGACAGCTTTTATTGCCGTTATTCTGACGTTACTTGCGTTTTTAGTAAATGTGACGTTAGTCGGTATCGTGCTTGTCTTTTCACTTGTAACGCTTATCGTTATTCCGTTACTGTTTCAAAATAAATTTAAAGTGTTAGATGTCGAAAACAATACAAAACTCGGTCAGGTATACATGGAAATGTATCATCTCATTCATGGATACACAGATCTCTATGTTTCAAACCGTATTGAAGATAAAAAACACGATACTTTAGAAATATTCAAAGAAGTTAACGATATCGAACGTAAACGGATGAAGACAGAAAACATCATGATATTTGTGGCTCAAGTGTTTCAGATTGTAGCGATTGTTCTAATTATTTTGTTACTTGAAACGACACATGCATTATATCTACCGATGCTTATCTTACTATTCTTAAACTTTGCGGAAATCATATTCCCAGTGCTTCGTCCAGCAGCAGAATATAAAAATGTGAAATCTTCACTCACTGAAATTGAGAAAAACCGAGTTCAAATAGAACAGATGACAGGACACATTGTTTTAGAGAATCATTCGTTTAGATATGAAGGGTCAAAGCGCGATGCATTATATGGTGTGAACTTTAAAGTTGCACCAGGTGAAAAACATGCAATTATTGGTCCAAGTGGTTCAGGCAAAACAACTCTGTTAAACCAGCTACTTCGTACGAAATCAGCATCCGTGATGCCACAGTTCTTAGATTTTTATAACGCAACTGTGTACGACAATGTTACGATGTTTGGTGCGAATGAAGTGAGTGAAGATCAAGTGAACAAACGCTTAGATGAGTACGAGCTAACGACAGTCCGTAGCGACACAAATATTTACTACACACATCACATGTCAACAGGTGAACAAAAACGCCTGCAACTCATCCGTATGTTATTAGAAGATAAAGACATCTGGATTCTAGACGAACCAACAGCAGGATTATCATCAGAACTCTCGAAAAAAGTATGGGGTACAATTTCGAGTCAAGATACGGTAATTGTTGCGACACACGACTTAAGTCACTTAGAAATCTTCGATTATATTCACTATATTGAAAATGGAAGAATACTTGAAACGTTGAGTCAAAAAGAGGCTATGAAACAAGGTACACACATTTATGAAGCAGTGCAAAATTTTAATGAATTAATTCAGACATTACAATAATGTTTTATAAATATTTGTGGTAAAATATTATTAATTATGAACGTGGGGTGACATACGTTGGGAAGGCGCATTTAAAACTTAAAAGAACGAATCAAAAAAGCATTAAAATAGACGCGTCTTTCGGACGCGTGTCAAAATTCTGGAGGTGAATCCCTTTTAAGGGAGAGTATTGGAAACGACCACGATATTAAATTTTGTATTATTTATAGCATTAATTGCACTGACGATGATTTTTGTAGGATCGGAGTTCGCATTTGTTAAAGCGAGAATGTCTAGAATTGAATCATTGATAGACGACGGAAATAAGAAAGCAGAACGTGTTAAAAACATGATGATAAACTTAGACTACTACTTATCAGCATGTCAATTAGGTATTACAGTGACAGCTCTTGGACTTGGTTGGATTGGGGAATCTACATTCGCTTCAGTCATTACACCAGTTCTAGATTTAATGAACATACCATCACACTTAACACTGCCGATTACGATCGCAGCATCATTCGTGATTGTAACGTTCTTACACGTAGTTGTAGGTGAACTTGCACCAAAGACAGTCGCAATTCAATATGCAGAAAAAATGGCACTGTTATTCTCAGGTCCATTATATTTCTTCGGACTGATTATGAAACCATTTATTTGGTTAATGAATGGAACAGCACGTGCGCTTGTCCGTTTGATTGGTATTAAAGAAATGGCTACAGAACAAGCCCACTCTGAAGAAGAATTAAAGATCATCATGACGCAAAGTTACCAAAGTGGTGAAATCAACCAAACAGAGTTAGCATACATGCAGAATATCTTCTCATTCGACGAGAGAATGGCGAAGGATATTATGGTACCGAGAACCCAAATGATTACACTACAACAGCCCGTTACAATAGATGATGTGCTTGAAGTAGTAAAAGAACACAGTTACACGAGATACCCGGTCACAGACTCAAGTGGAGACAAAGACCAGATTGTTGGGTTTATCAATGTGCGTGAATTCTTAACGAATCATATTTCTAAAGAAATTAGTGAAACGAATGAATTTATTCATGAGTTACCAGTAATTACTGAAGTATCGAGAATCAGCGATGCGCTTGTAAAAATGCAGCGCGAACGCGTTCATATCGCACTCATCATTGACGAGTACGGCGGTACCGCAGGTATGATTACGATGGAGGATATCTTAGAAGAAATCGTTGGGGAAATCCGTGACGAATTTGACGAAGATGAAGAACCGGATATAGTTAAGGTCGAAGACGACATCTATCATATCAGTGGCCGTGTGTTGCTCGATACGCTGGAAGAAGAATTTGGAATTGAATTTGAAGAAAGTGAAGACATCGACACGATTGGTGGATGGCTGCAAAGTATCGACCCGAACATCCAGGCAAATAGCTATGTAAACACGAAAAACGATAAGTGGATTGTCCTTGACGTCGAAAATCACACAATTAATAAGGTGTCGTACTTGAGAAACTATAATAGAATAGAAACAGACGACGTAGAAATAGAAGAAGATTAAGAAAAGGTCCCTCGGAGAATGCGAGGGACCTTTTTGATTAGAAAGAGCTTGAGTGACAAAGTTAGTTGAAATCACAAGAGTTTGTTACTCAAATATTAAAATAAGCGTTTACAATATGATTTTTATAGTTTAATATAATAATTAATTAGAGGAAAGAGGTGAGATCCATGGGTAAACTAACAATAGAAGAAAAAAGTTTGATGTGGAAGCTCATGCTTCTTTATCCTCAAAACGAAATATTATAAATAAGAATATACGTTAGGTCATTTAATTTTCTTGTGACTTTGTGCGTTATTTTAAGAGAACTATATTTTTTTATGTGAGAGGGTATCTTTATATCCTCTCTTTTTTTTTTTTGAGCTGCAATTTTTTAAGCTAATCCACAATCAACCAAATTTCTTCTATTGATGTTTACTTAATTATTTTAAAAAAACATTAATAGAGGAGTTGGAGTATTTGAGTTTTAATAAAACTTATATTTTCCATTACATCAAGCAGTTTAAAAAAGAAAATTTAATTATGTTTTTGATTCTTATGCTTGGGTCATTATCTTTAACAGCATGGGGATTCTCTACGTCATTTGTTTTGACAAGTCTAGCTAATAAACACATGGAATCATTCTATTTTTGGGTATCGATTATGATTATTTCATTAATAATTTGGTCAATTCAGATACATTTAGATTCTTGGTACTACACAAAAACTGTTCAAAAGATGAACATAGAAATTCGCAAAGATATCGCACATCATGTAGGACAAATGGAGTATCAAGATTTCCAGAAAAAAGATACCGGTGAATATACTTCATGGATGACCAATGATATTAATATGATTAACGATTATGGCTATGCTACTTTGCATATGATTATCACACAAATTTTAACGATTCTATTTGGGAGTATAGCTCTTTTCACGTTTCATTATTCTCTAAATATTTTAGTAATTATGCTCGCGATTATTATGATTGTAGTCCCTAAATTTTTTAGTAAGCAAATGGATAAAAACATCAATGATGTTTCGAATGAGAATGAGTCATTCACGAAACATTCTAATGATATTTTTGACAACTACACTCTTTATTACAGTACAAATAATGAGGAGACTATTACTAAAAAATTTGTGAATGCATCCCAATCATTAGCAGATAAAAAGCTTTCGCTAGCGAAACTTACTGGCGCTATGTATGGAACTACAAATTTTGTAAGCCTCTTTAGCCAAGTGATTATAATACTTGTTGCTTCGATTTTATTTTTAAAAGATTTATCGCCTATTGGAACAATCACAGCTGCACAGTATTTTTCTGCGACTATTTTCACAAGTTTGATTGGATTAAGTGCAAATTATGTTGAATTGAAAACTACACAACCAATATTTGAAAAGTTTTTTGAAAGTAAGAAAAGAAGTGTTTCTAAAGCTCATTTATCAGAGATTTTAGATGGTATTGAATTTTCAAATGTGAGTGTTAAATATGATCAATTAAAAATTTTAGATCAAGTAAATTTCAAGTTTGAATTAGGGAAAAAATATGCTTTAGTTGGTCCATCAGGTTCAGGTAAATCTACAATATTAAAATTACTAATGGGTCTAATTATTGATTATGAAGGAACTATTACTGTTGATGGAAAGGATATAAGGAACTTTTCCAAAGAATCTTGGGTTAATCATTTTGCGTATCTAGAACAAACTGCAACAATAATTAACGGTACTTTATCAGAAAATATTAATATATCAATAACTAATAAACCAAAAGAAATAACAGAACTATTAAATTTCGTTGGTCTTAGCTATTGGTTAAATGGAAAAAATATTGATGAGTATATTGTTACTCATAAAAAATTGTCTGGCGGTCAAAAACAAAAACTTTCGTATGCTCGTGCATTAATGAAAGATGCAAAAATTATTTTGTTTGATGAAGGAACCTCAGCTTTAGATAGAGAAAGCGCTTTAGTAATAGAGGATCATTTATTAAGTAGTAACAAGACAGTAATAATTATTACACACCAATTAACAGATCGATTAAGACAAAAAATAGATAAAGTTTACTATCTAAGATGATAGTGTTTTTATCTTATTAAAATTTTAGGAAAATGGTGAGTGCATGGATTATGGCATCAAAAAATATGTAGAAGAGTTTAATTTTGATAATAATGATGTTGCGAGAGTTGTTACAAAGTATGGATATTTTTATAATTTATTTTTCAAAAATAGGACTTACAGTAAAGTCACAGCAGTCAATCAAGTGTCGAGCAACCAAATATTTGTAGGTGATTTTGTACGAGTAGTCGAGATGGATGGGGCAATTTTTATCACTGAAGTTTTAGAAAGAAAATCAATTGTTTCTAAGGAATCGAGTACAGCAATGAAGTCATATCATGAAAGAAAAGATGAACAGATACTTGCGACAAATGTGGACCGTATTTTTATCTTAATAGCTGCAGATCAAAAGTTTACAATTGGTAAGTTCGAGCGGTATATTTTAACGTTCAAAAATGACACGAATGATTTAAATATCATTATTACGAAGTCGGATTTTGAAGACAAAGCCAAACACATTCGTGCTGAGATTCTTAAAATCTATCCAGACACTAATACTTTGCTAATGTCTCAAAATGATAAAAACAGTTTAGAAAAATTTAAGGCGCTGGTAGATAAAGGTACGGTATCTATATTACTTGGAGCTTCGGGAGTTGGGAAATCCACTTTATTTAACAAACTTTTTTGTGACGAGGAGCAAAGTACCCAAGAAGTTAGAGTTGATGGCAAAGGTAAACATACAACGACAAGCACAAAAATGATTTTTAATAAGGAATTAAATGCGTATATCATTGATACTCCAGGATTTAAGACAATCAGTGCTGTTCAAAAGATAGATGAATCTTTCTTGTTTTCAAATATTCAAGACTTAGCGGTGAAGTGTAAATTTAGAGATTGTGCACATGATCATGAACCAGATTGTGCAGTCAAAAAAGCCATTGATGATGGTGAAATAAGTGAAGCTTATTATGAAAGATATTTAGAGAATAAAAGAATAATTGAAGGACAAGAACGTCATCAACGACTTAAAGAAAGAATGAAGAAATGAAGATTCAAGAATGCTTGTGTGACTGAGAATTGCATTTTGAGTCACGCAAGCACCAAAGAATCTCCAAATTATATAAAAAAAGCGATACTCCAACGAGTATCGCTTTTTCTTTACTATTTAATTAATTTAAAGACGTTTAGTTTTTACGCATGCGTCCAAAGATGAATGACACGATTAATATTAAGATAATTGCACCTAAAATAGTACCAATAATACTCATGCCACCAACTGTCGGTCCAAAGTTCAAGCCTAAAGCGTTACCGATAGCTGAACCAACGATACCAGCGATGATGTTACCAATCACGCCACCTGGAATATCTCTACTTACGATTAAGCCAGCGATCCAACCAAGGATACCACCGACAATAATTGTCCATAACCAACCCATTTGTATTTCCCCCTTAAATCATTGTATGTTTAGTAATTCCCAACTTTATTTATATCTAAACATTTTTTCTAAACATTTTTGCAAAATTATTTTTTGATATACTTCATAATTAGGAATGCAGTAAGGGAGAGTACTGCTGATACAGCACTAATCACGTAAATTGAACTATATCCAAGATAGTTCGAAATAAAGCCGAATGACATTGCTCCGAGTCCGACACCAACGTCAAATGCTGAGAAGAATGTTGCGTTTGCCATCCCACGTCGGTTTAATGCTGCGCGTTGCACTGCATAGGCTTGTAGCGCCGGTTGCACGAGTCCAAAGCCAAATCCATAAAACACAGCTGCGATATACAATGTTATCGTCGTCGTCATCATCGACAACATCACCATTGCGATGACAATCAGAACAATTCCTGGGATAAACACAACAACCATCCCACGTCGGTCATACAGCTGACCAGCGAATAGTCGTGTAGATAAAAGACTCAGCGCGTAAATTACAAAATAAATTTGGACACTACTTGAATCAAATCCAAGTTCAAACGTATATGGGGGTAAGAAAGTCGCAATGCCTCCGAAAGTAAAAGTGACAAAAAACAATAAAATAGCTGCTGGTATCGCAGTCTTTTCAAATACGTCAAACGTCAGTGTTTTTGTATGTTTCTCACGCTCTGGCTTTACGTATTTAATCGTAGAAGCAAGAATCAGTCCAATTAAAGTAATCGTTCCACAAATAAGAAATAGAGATTTAAAACTAATATGATCGACTAAAAATAAACCAAATGCTGGACCAATTGCGAGTGCTAAGTTACCACTTACTCCGAAGTAGCCAAGTCCTTCACCGCGTCTCTCAACCGGAACTAAATCCGTTGCGATGGTCCCTGTTGCTGTTGTTGTTAATCCCCAACCGACTCCTTGTACAATACGCACGATAAGTAGGAGTGCGAGCGTCACACTAAATGCGAGTGAATAGAGAGATGTGACGAGGATAATCAATCCTGTAATAAACACAGGACCACGTCCGATAGAATCGAGTAACTGACCACCGATTGGTCTTAAAAGTAATGCACTAAACGTAAAAATTCCCACGATGAGTCCGACATAACGATTGTCTAACCCAATTTCTTGAATAAATAATGGGAGTGTAGGCAATGTCATTTGGAATGCACCGAATAGGAAAAAGTTTACAAATAATATTGTAATAAAGTCTTTCGTCCAAATCGGTGGCTTATGAGTATCCATAAATACGCTCCTTTCAAATATTCAACAGTTTAATGAATACTATTTTACATGTTTAGAAATTAAAATACACTTATTGAAATCGTTAATTTTATTTTATAAAACAGACTGAATCATATATGATTAAAGTATATAAAAATATAGAGGTATCGACATGAACGTATTAATGATAGATAACTACGATAGCTTTACGTATAACTTGGTTCACTACTTAGAATCGAATCCATATAATGTAGGCATCGTTGTCGTGCAACCGCACGAATTAAATATAGATTTAATTGATGAACACAATCTTATCGGAGTCATTATTTCACCAGGACCATCGCATCCAAAAGATCGTCCTGAAGTAATTGAATTCGTAAAACAAATATATGAAAAACTCCCGATATTCGGAATATGTTTTGGACACCAACTGTTATGGCATATGACTGGAGGCGTCGTTGAAAGAGGAGAGCGTCCAATTCATGGTGCGACATATGACGTGATGCATGATGGGAAGTTTATCTATAAAAATATTCCAAATCCTGTCGTATCAACGCGCTATCACAGTCTCGTATGTACAGGAGAAAATAAAGAATTTGAAGTTGTTGGAAAGACAGACGACGGTGTGTGTATGGCGATTCGTCATAAGAACCTACCGTTATTTGGTGTGCAGTATCACCCTGAATCGATTCTTTCTGAGTATGGCCACGAGCAACTCTACAACTTTATTGAGATTGCATTGGAGGAAAAAAATGAGAGTCCACGCTAAATTTACGCGCAACAACAATCAAGAAGAATTATACTTTGTAGATCCAATTAAAGTGTTGGACGAATCTATTTCTTTAAATGATGCTTTAATTGAAGCGGAAGCAGCACAAAAGTCTGGTCAATATGCAGTTGTAATGGTCGATTATGAGTCATACGACAAGTCACGAGAGTCATTCAAAATTGGAATTTTTGATGCACCGGTATCACGTGAAAGATTCATGAAAGATAAAAAAATCGGTAGTTTCAATCTCGGACCAATGAAGTTCACTGAGTCACGCGAAAAATCGATAGAAAACATCGAAAAAGTGAGAGATTATATTCGCGACGGTCATACATACCAAGCGAATTATACAACACGTATGCATGGTGACTTTACGGGTGACGCGCACTCATTATTTGAAGCGCTCGTCTCAAACAACAATGGTGGGTACACGATTTTCATCGAATACGAAGAAAAAGCGGTCGTATCATGTTCACCAGAGTTATTTTTTGAAATCAATCAAGAAAGAACCGTAGAGACGCGCCCTATGAAAGGGACAGCACCCCGCTATGACGACGCGGATAAAGACAAGGAAAGCTATGCGTTCTTAAGAAACTCTAAGAAAGACCAGGCAGAGAATGTGATGATCGTCGACCTATTACGTAATGACATCTCACGCATCTCTAAACCAAACACAGTAAAAACACCAAAGCTATTTACAATCGAAAAATATAAAACAGTATTCCAAATGACGTCGACAGTAGTTGGGGAACTTAAAGACGAACTCGGACTAAACGAAATCTTTAACGCACTTTTCCCATGTGGGTCAATCACAGGTGCACCTAAGATAAAAACAATGGAAATCATCGAAGAATTAGAAACAACAGAACGCGGCATTTATTGTGGCGCTATTGGTATTCTATACAATGACAATACATCTGTATTTAACGTACCCATTCGTACTTTATCTATTAAAGACGGGCAGTACACGTATGCTGCAGGCGGGGGAATTACGTATAATTCGAATTCAGAAAGTGAATACGAAGAACTCTTACAAAAGACGAAGTTTTTAGAGCAAGCAGATGTGACATTAATTGAGACAATGCGCATCGATCACGGGTATGTGCCGAGACTCGATCTTCATAGCGCACGACTCAGTAAGTCAGCACGACACTTCAATTATGGACGTGTGAATTTAACACATGAAGTCAATGACTATGTAAATAATGAAATGCTTCTCAGTGGTGTGTATAGATTACGTGCGACGTTCGACAGAAATGGGCTAAAACTTGTACATGACACGGTGCCACCACTAAAGTCAACAAATGCAAAAGTACTTGGCCCAATCGAAGGTGCAGACGACTTTTTACGTCATAAAACGTCAATCAGATATCAATATTTTGGGCTGGCAGATGATACACCACTCATTTTATATTATAATAACAATCATATGATTACAGAGTTCAACATTGGAAACGTTGTTGTTTATCAGAATGGGACGTATTACACTCCAAAATCTGTAGAGATTTTAAACGGTGTGATGCGAGAATCACTATTACAAGACGGTCGTTTAAAATTTAAAGATTACTCTGTGGATGAATTAAAATCGTTATATCAGGAAGATGAAATCGAAGTCTTTCTCATCAATAGCTTGAGAGAAAAGATTCCTGTCTCACTCTTCTTCTAGAGGTGAAGTATGTTTACGATACTATTAATCATAATGTTAGTTGTGCTCGCTATGTTCGTCCATTACGTGAGCGCATATCTATATGAAAACAACATCAAAATCGTCTCAGTGCTCGTTGTATTTGCTGGAGTACTCATCGGTGTTTTCATTGTGGCTCTCATCGTCAGCAATATGGTGGACTATATGGCCGACCAATTAAACTTTTTCTATAAGGAGTAACAAACATGTTTTTTGAAAATGGGGAAGCGGCAATTACCTTCCAAGTAAAGCGCGTATTTACTGATAAAGAAAGACAAACGTTTTTAGAGCGTTTTGCTCCACATAAATCAGACGAATTGGAATCACTTGTTGTGACAGAATCAACGGTGAATTTACTATACAACCCAACGAAGATCATGGAACGCCATGATACGATTGAACCAGCAGGAATTCCGTTTGAAGTACTAAAGGAAGTAGTAGGTGACGTAACAGAATGAGTATTATTATCCAAGACAAAGGATTACTGACAACGATTCAGTCGTCTAATGGGGCAGTGGACAGTTTATCACCACAACTTGCGAACAAACTCGTTGGGAACAGTGTCGATGCGGATACTGTTGAGATGGTGGTCAGACCTGCTGTCATTCAATTCACAGAACCGACAGTCATTGCGTTTAGTGGCGCATTCTTTAAAGCATTAGTCGGTGACAAGACAATCTATCCAAACAGAATTTACATCTTTGACAAAGGGGACGTGCTACAGTTTACGGACATCAACCGTGGCTCACGCATTTACCTTGCGGTCGCTGGTGGGATTCGTTATGAGAAATCAAATATTTTGGAATCAGGTGATGAGATCATCATGTGCCGTAATTACACGGAACTTCATGATGAGATCTTCAACATGATGAGAAATAACGAAACAGTCTCTTGGGGAATCGATACGTATGCGTTAGCGGAAATTTATCTTTCAGATGATTTCCATATTGTTCGTCGTGACGATACACCAGATGAGATTTATGAAAAACTCATAGAGCGAGAGTACACAATTGTTGGAGAGCGCAATCGTTTTGCAATCTATCTGAAAGGTGAAGAAATAGAATTTGACCCGGATAGAATCGATAACTACGGAATCTTAGGTGGTGTGTTCATTCAAGATAACCAGCCAGTGATGGCATTCAACGATTTTGTTACGTCAACATCACTTCCACACGTTGGTACGATTCCAAGCTATCACATGCATAAGCTTGCACAGAAGACGAATGGCTCACTGCTTAAATTTAAAGTGATCGATGCAGAAGACGCGCACGTTGAACTGTATAAGTTTGAAATGTGGAAGAAAACAATCTTCAAAGCAATCGATTATAAAATAAAAAAAGAACTTGTAAAAGAAAAAATGTAGAGAAAACCGAGTGCCTATAAGGGTGCTCGGCTTTTTTATGACATTTGCTAGAAGTGTGTCATCTTTTAAAAAAGTGAAAAGTGATGTATAATATATAAGATTTATTTATGATATACCACTTTTTTACTGGGAATGATTGTTATGGAACGTGTTTTAAAGGAATGGTTTGGTCTAGATACGTTTAGGCCAAAGCAAAAAGAAATTATCACTTCTATCTTAGAAGGACAAAATACATTAGGCATTCTACCAACAGGATCTGGGAAATCACTTTGTTATCAGATACCTGCACTCGTTTTAGAAGGTACGACAATCGTTATTTCACCGCTCATCTCACTGATGCAAGACCAAGTTGAGGCACTTTTAGAAAATAACATTGAAGCTGCCTTCATCAACTCAAATATGACAGTCAAAAATCAAGAAATTGTTGAAAGACGCTTACGTAACGGGGAGTTAAAAATTCTTTACGTTGCGCCAGAGCGTTTTAACAATCTCACATTTTTAAATATATTAGATCAAATAGAAGTGCCGCTTGTTGCTTTTGACGAAGCGCACTGTATTTCAAAGTGGGGGCATGACTTCAGACCAAGCTATCAAGCCGTCATCCCAATCATTGAAAAAAAGTTACCGAATGCAGACTACATCGCGCTCACCGCGACTGCAACTGAAGATGTTGAAGCAAATATTGTAGAACTATTATCGATCGATAAAGACAATATCTTCAAAACGTCAGTGAAACGCGATAACTTAAAACTTTCTGTAGATCCAACGTTTCAACGTGAGCAGTTCATCTTAAAATATATTGCTGAAAAGAAAGATGCACCTGGAATTATTTACGTATCGACGCGTAAAGATGCGGAAAAACTTGGTGGGTTCTTAATCGACAATGATATCGATAACGTGATTTACCACGCAGGATTAAAAAAGAGCGAACGTAAATCGAACCAAAATGCATTCGTTTCAGGACAAAAAAATATCATCGTTGCAACAAACGCATTTGGAATGGGAATCGATAAGCGCGACATTCGTTTTATCATCCATTACAACTTACCTGGAGACATCGAAAGCTACTACCAAGAGATTGGTCGTGCTGGACGTGACGGAAAGTTAAGTGAATGTATTTTACTTTCGAACTCTCGTGACGTGATGCTCCAACAGTTCTTCATCGATCGTTCGAATGCGACTGATGAACAAAAAGAAAACATGCGCACAAAGTTAGAGCGCATAATTCAGTACAATAAGACAACAAAATGTTTGTCTAGTTTTATCATCAAATATTTTAACCCAGACGAATACGTTGAGAATTGCGGTATGTGCTCGAACTGTATGCGTGAGGATAAAACGATTGATATCACGGAAGAATCAAAACACATCATCGGTCTTTTAAATACAATCAGTTTACCTGTTGAGAAGACGATTCAAGTGTTGCGTGGAGAACAAGCAGAAAACATTATCCACACAGAACTTCCAGAGCATCCGTATTTTGGAAAGTTATCTAAGTATCAACCAAGCGACGTGCACCACATCATCGACGAGCTCGTGATGAGTGGATACTTGCACCTTTCAAATGACATGCTTTCTGTGCCTGAACAAGGAAACGAAATTTTAGATGGGCATACAGAGATTCATTCTGTTCCGTTTAGAAGACAGTTTAAAGAACTTGTAAACGTGTCTACAGATACTTCATTTAATGAGACGCTCTATCAAGCCTTAGTTGAAAAGAGACGCGAATTAGCCGAGGAGAAGGGCGTTGACGAAGAAAGTATCTTTACAGATGTCTCATTGAGAGAGTTTGCGAAGAAGATGCCAACGACTAAAAAAGATATGATGCATATCACGGGTATGGGAAATTACAAGTTAAAACACTACAGCCCACACTTTATGGAAATTATTGAATCGTATCAATCAACAAGAAAAGAAGAGAACGTATCGTTCTATTAATAAAAAAGCTCCGGTCATTTACCGGAGCTTTTCTAGTTTAGTTGCCGCTTAATAACACTTCAAAACCTTTGTTTCCATTTAAAACAGTTAGGTATCTGTTTGATTCTTCTGAACACGTTGTTTCGGAGGTAAATTCTTCATGTACATATAGAAACTTGCCGCGAATATAATGATGTAGCCAAATACAGAATAAATATCTGGATACTCTTTAAAGAACATAATACTTAAGAGAGCCGTAAATATAATCGTTGTATAGAAGAAAATAGAAATCTCTTTGGCTGGTGCGTAACTATAAGCGATTGTGAGCCCAAATTGGCCGACTGCTGCAAATATACCGGATAAAATTAAAACAACGAACTGTGACGATGTCATGGGCTCGTACTGGTAAATAAAGAATGGTAGTAGGGCAACAGTTGAAAATGCGCTGAAGTAAAACACAACAGTATAAAACTTTTCTCTAGGTCCAAGAACACGTAGAACTGTGTATGCACCTGCTGCTGCAATAGCACCGATGACTCCGAGTAAAGCAACGAGTGCTGTACTTTCAAACGATGGCTTGATGATGAAAAGTGCACCAATGAGTGCGATGATAATCGAGACAAGCTGGAAACGTCTGATGTATTCTTTTAAGAATATTGCCGAAAGAATAATCGTAAAGAATGGACTGAGTTTATTTAAGATGTCCGCATCACTCAAGACGAGTTTATCGAGTGTATAGAAGTTGAGTACAATTCCGATGAGTCCGAGTGTAGAACGTAAAATGAGCCAGCCTTGGTTTTCTTTCTTGCCGAATAGACTCTCTTTGTAATAGAGAACGAAAGCAAGTGCCACGAGCATAGATATAAAGTTTCTAAAAAATGCTTTTTGAACCGTTGGTAAGTCACCAGAATATTTTACACAGAATGACATTAAGCTAAATCCAAGAGATGAAATAATGAGTGCGATGATTCCTTTTGTGATGTTATTCATAAATCCCCCAAATATGTGTGTTTAGAAAAATAATTTTGTTTCCAGTCTATCACAATGACATAAACGTTTCAGCGCCTATTACGTGAAATATATTCATAGATTGTCGTAAAAGTACCTTGCTTTAGCTGCTGAAATATGAGAATATTAATACTGTTAATTCGCACATATTGTGGTCAAAAAATTTTACAACCACAATATATTGTGGTTTGATTGATATTACATAACAAGATAGTAATGTTGGCAAACCAACAAAAGCGAACACGTGTTCTGTTTTGTGTTATACTACTTATTATAATAAAGAGGGAGAGATGATCATGACAATTGCCTACTATTCAATGACCGGTAATATTCGTCGCTTTTTAAATGGAGTGGATGTTGATCTCCCTCTTTTTGAAGTGACAGAACAAACGAAGACTTCTAGAATCGATGGACCGTTTGTGTTTATCACACCGACATATGGATTTGGAGAGGTACCAGATATCGTGTCTACGTTTATTGAAACGAACAAAGACAATATCGTGGGTGTTGCTGCAACAGGAAATCGCAACTGGGGACAAAACTTCGCAAAAGCCGGAGAACATATAAGCGAACGATTCGGAATACCCCTCATGCTCAAGTTTGAGCTGCATGGTAACGAAAAGGAACGCGCACTATTTAAAGAGACGATAGAAAGGGTAGGAAGCATCTATGAAAATTTTGGACGAGAAAAAATACAATCACATTGAACTGAATAACGAAATTACACAACGTGATACAACAGGCTTTTATAAGCTTCATAAAGACCAAGAAGCAATTGAAGTATTTATGGAGGAAGTTGACAAGAAGACGATTCACTTCGATTCAGAACTTGAAAGACTTCACTATTTAGTAGACCAAAACTTCTACTATGACCTATTCGAAGAGTATAGTGAAGAAGCAGTTGAAGACATCATCACTTACGCAAGCAATATTCCGTTTGAATTTAAGAGCTATATGGCTGCGAGTAAGTTCTTCTTAGACTACTCACTAAAAACAGATGACAAAAAACAATATTTAGAAGATTACAGACAACACGTGATTATTGTGAGCCTTTATTTAGCTAAAGGTGATGTAGATCGTGCAAAACGTTTCATTCTTTCTATGATGGAACAAAGATACCAACCAGCAACTCCAACGTTCTTAAACGCTGGACGCGCACGTCGTGGTGAAATGGTGTCGTGTTTCTTACTTGAAGTAGATGACAGCTTAAACTCAATCAACTATGTTGATTCAACAGCAAAACAATTATCTAAAATCGGTGGCGGTGTCGCAATCAACTTATCTAAACTCCGCGCACGTGGTGAAGCGATTAAAGGGATCGAAGGTGTTGCTAAAGGTGTAATTCCAGTAGCAAAAGCACTAGAAAATGGCTTTAGCTATGCAGACCAACTTGGACAACGTCCTGGTGCAGGAGCGGTTTACCTTAACATCTTCCACTATGATGTACCTGAATTCTTAGATACTAAAAAAGTAAACGCCGATGAGGACCTGCGTTTATCTACAATCTCAACTGGTCTCGTTGTACCAACGAAATTCTTTGAACTTGCTCAAGATAACAAAAAGTTCTTCCTATTCGCACCCCATACTGTTGAGCGTGAATACGGTATTGCTTTAGATGACATGGACATGAGTGAAATGTACGACGAACTCGTACAAAACGATAAAATCAAAAAACGCGAATTAGACGCACGTGATATGTTAAATACAATCGCACAAACACAATTACAATCAGGTTATCCGTACTTAATGTTTAAAGACAACGCAAACAAAGTACACCCACTTGGTGGTATTGGTGACATCAAGATTTCAAACCTTTGTACTGAAATCTTCCAATTACAAGAAACTTCAATCATCAATGACTACGGTACTGATGATGAAATCAAGAGAGACATCTCATGTAACCTCGGATCATTAAACATTGCGAACGTAATGGATTCTGGAAAGATTCGTGAATCAGTATTAGAAGGTATGGAAGCTTTAACAGTTGTATCTGACGATACTTCAATTGCGAACGCACCAGGAGTTAAAAAAGCAAACGAAGAGTTACACTCAGTAGGTCTTGGCGCAATGAACTTAAACGGTTACCTTGCTAAAAACGGTATTCCTTACGAGTCAGAAGACGCGAAAGACTTCTCAAACGTATTCTTCATGTTAATGAACTACTACTCACTACAAGCATCAATGCAAATTGCAATCGAGCGTGGTGAGACATTCAAAGACTTTGACAAATCTGATTATGCGACAGGTAAATACTTCACAAAATATGTTGAAAATGATTACCTTCCGAAATCAGACAAAGTTGCTGGATTATTCAAAGACATCTTTGTACCAACAAAAGAAGACTGGGCGGAATTACGCGATGAAGTGATGGAGAATGGATTATTCCACGCTTACCGCTTAGCTATTGCACCAACACAAAGTATTTCTTACGTACAAAACGCAACAAGTTCTGTTATGCCAATTGTTGACCTCATTGAGAGAAGAACATACGGTAACTCAGAAACATTCTACCCAATGCCATTCTTATCACAACAAACAATGTGGTTCTATAAGAGTGCATTCAACGTAGACCAAATGAAATTAATTGACCTAATCGCGACAATTCAAGAGCACGTAGACCAAGGAATCAGTACGATCCTTTACGTAAACTCAGAAATCTCAACTAGAGAACTTGCGAGATTATATATCTATGCACACCACAAAGGTCTTAAATCACTGTATTACACAAGAAATAAACTGCTCAGCGTAGAAGAGTGTACAAGCTGTTCAGTATAACTTTGAAGGGGAATGAATATGAAAGAGCAATCGATGAAAGCTGTTAACTGGAACGTTGAAGAAGATACAACTCTCGTGTTCTGGAGACAAAACTTAGCTCAAATGTGGGTGGATACAGAATTCTCTGTATCCCGAGACATTAAATCATGGGCTGGTTTATCAGACGACGAAAAAGAAACGTTCAAGAAAGTACTTGCTGGACTTACAGGACTCGACACGCACCAAGCAGATGACGGTATGCCGTTGATCCTCTTGCACACAGACGACTTACGTAAGAAAGCAGTATACTCGTTCATGGGTATGATGGAGCAAATCCACGCGAAATCATATTCTCACATCTTTACAACATTAATTTCGACTAAAGAAACGAACGAACTATTAGATGAATGGGTATTAAAGAACCCCCACTTAAAATACAAAGCACAAGAAATCGTTGGACGTTACCACAAGTTATTCGATCCAAATCCGTCAATGTATGATCAATACATGGCACGCGTTGCATCAGTGTTCTTAGAATCATTCCTGTTCTACTCAGGATTCTATTACCCACTGTACTTAGCAGGAAACGGGCGTATGGTAACAAGTGGTGAAATCATTCGTAAGATTTTACTTGATGAATCCATCCACGGAGTGTTCACTGGACTTGACGCACAAACAGTATTCCAAAAACTAACTCCAGACGAACAAGAACGTGCTGAAAAAGAAATGTACGAATTACTCGAAGGCCTTTACCAAAATGAAGAGGCATACACTAAGAGTCTGTACGACAAAATCGGACTCACAGAAGACGTGCTCAACTACGTTAAATACAACGGAAACAGAGCACTCGCAAACTTAGGGTACCCACCATACTTTGAAGAAAAAGGCTTCAACCCAATCATCGAGAACGCACTCGATACAACAACTAAAAACCACGACTTCTTCTCAGTAAAAGGAGACGGCTACGTGCTCGCACTAAACGTCGAACCATTACAAGACGAAGACTTCATATTCGACAACTAATAATGTTGACGCATCCACTATCATCTGATGGTGGGTGCTTTTTTGATTGCAGCTTTTTATCTTGTTAAATAATCTGAGTATAGAGATAAACACACGGACTCCCGATGAATGTCACTTAGAAATTTGTATTTTGGGTAACTGCGTGACGATTAGGAGTTAATCGTCATGTCAAACCATGGAATTGCACAGACCATGTGATGATTAGGAGTTAATCAAGTCGTGGAATTCAAGGTTCGAGTAAACCACGTCACGATTAGAAGTTAATCAAGTCGTGGAATTCAGAGTTCATAGAAACCACGCCACGATTAGAAGTTAATCAAGTCGTGGAATTCAAAGTTCATAGAAACCACGTCACGATTAAGAGTTAATCAAGTCGTGGAATTCAGGGTTCGAGTAAACCACGTCACGATTAAGAGTTAATCAAGTCGTGGAAGTCAAAGTTCATAGAAACCACGTCACGATTAAGAGTTAATCAAGTCGTGGAATTCAGGGTTCATAGAAACCACGCCACGATTAGGAACTAATCAAGTCGTGGAATTCAGAGTTCATAGAAACCACGCTACGATTAGGACATGTAATTCTATATTCTTGAATCTCATGTATCATTTCGGTCACGAATACAACATGTAACTCTAAATTCCAGAGCAATATGTATCATTCCTCTCAAAAATACGTCATGAGATTCTAGCTCAGTGGCTTATATGTCCTATTCAGCTGTCGCAAACACACAGGTCCGCCCCGAACCTTCCAGCAACCGTGTTTTTATCTCCCTAATTCTACAAATTGACATATTTTAATACGCACCGGTAACGAGCGATGTGCTAATCTTTTGTTAAAGGAGAGAGTTTGATGAAAAGATTTTTAACATTATTTATGACAACAATCATCGCGGTGACGCTCGCTGCTTGTGGTAATTCTGATGCTGACAACCAAGATCACTCGATGCATGAAAACACGGATGAGGTTCATCCTTTAGAAGTGGAACTTACAGTTCCGTCTGAAATCACAGCTGGTGAAGCGGTGGAATTCAAGGCACACGTATTTATGGACGGCGAGCCACTTGAAGCAGACAGCATGATGTTTGAAGTGAAAAAAGGTGACGAGAGTATTGCAATGGTAGACGGTGAGTATCAAGATAACGGTGATTACACAATCGACTATACATTTGAAGAGGCGGGTACATACGAAGTGATCGCGCACACAGACGCGATGCACCAACATACGATGCCAATTGAAGAAGTTACTGTAAAATAATTGGACTGAGCATTTGCTCGGTCTTTTTTTGTAGATAAAAACCCACTCGCCAAAGAAAAATTATCACAAATGAACGAAGTTTCAATTGATGATATAATAGAGCGACAAGTTATTTTGGAGGTTTAAAAATGAAAGCCTATATCATCACAGATGCGCTGTCTTCACTTGGAAGAAGTCTTTCTGTAGAACTCGCAAAACAAAATCATAGTTTAATTTTATCAGGAGACAATTATTCTGAACTCGAAAAATTACTCGAAGAAATAAATGAAATAAGTTCTGTTCACCATGAAGTGTTTTTACTCGAACAATCGAAAGAAATCGACTGGCTAAACATGGTTGAAAAGATTGACTCAACGTTCGATGGTCTGGATGGGATTGTGTTTATCCATTCTATTCATACTGAAAATAACTCGATTTACGATGTCTCGTATGACGAGTTTAACCGCTTGATGCATGAACATGCTTGGGGTGCGTATCTCGGAATACGTACGCTCCGTAACTTACTGCGTGACGGCGAGCGTGCCGAGATTATTAACGTTGTTGAACCAACAACTGATGATGTGTTCGAACACAACTTATATTACACAATTACAGGTGCCATCAAAGGCTTGACAAAGTCGATGACAGAAGAGCTCAGCAAAGAAGATATCGACGTATATACTCTCAGCTATCGACCTAAAAATAGCGAAGATACGTTTGAGACAAACGATGTGAGTGCAACGCGCATCATCTTGGAAATATTAGAAGGAAATGCTTCATATCAACCAGGTAAATCAATCACGATTCATTAGAAATTAGGCACGCCTACATCGATTTCATAGATGATAGGTGTGTTTTCTTATTTGTAAAATTCTATATATGATATGACGTAGATCAAGTTCTGTGACAAAATTCTGAAAAACCATCAAGAAAGATTGGTAAATACATAGAGCTTGTGTATAATTAAGATAGATTTTATTGAGAATCATTATCAATTAGGCGGTTACTTATGGTTAAGAAATTATTCAGGTTAGATATCATGATCATCTTGCTTATCATTTTATCGGTGATATCCTTGTTTGTAGGAGTCAGCAGTCTGCCAATAAAAGATGTTTTTTCACTAGATGAACAACAGATATCCGTTTTAATACATAGTCGGATACCAAGAACAGTTTCCATTATTATAGCAGGGGCAGCACTCGCAACTTGTGGTCTCATCATGCAACAACTGACACGTAACAAATTCGTGTCGCCAACAACTGCAGGGACAATGGAATGGGCACAACTCGGTATCTTGATCGGGATGATTTTTTTCCCAAGTATCGGCATGTTATATAAACTCGGATTTGCAGCTATGCTCGCTTTAACAGGGACACTCATTTTCATGCAAATCATCACGAGAATTCAGTTTAAAGATATTATCTTTGTACCGCTCATTGGGCTTATGCTCGGGAGTGTCGTGGCATCAATCGGAACTTTCTTAGCACTACGCACGAATAACTTACAGTCTATCGCAAGTTGGATGCACGGAAGTTTCTCGACACTAGTGACGGGTCGTTACGAAGTCTTATACATCAGTATTCCATTATTCATCATCGCGATTTTTTACGCACACCAGTTTACAGTAGCCGGAATGGGAGAGGATTTTTCCAAAAACCTCGGACTTAATTACAAACGTGTCGTAAATATTGGTTTATTCATCACAGCTGCAATCACTGCAGTCGTTGTCGTAACGGTTGGGATGCTACCCTTCTTAGGTTTAATCGTTCCTAACATCGTATCGATATTTAAAGGGGATCATTTGCGGAGTACGATACTTATAACCGCAGTGCTCGGCGCGATATTTGTTATGATTTGCGACATCTTAGGACGCATCATCATCTATCCGTACGAAGTTTCAGTCGGACTCGTTATCGCAGTTATCGGCAGCCTCATTTTCCTAGTTCTGATCTTTAGGAGGGTGAAGCATGCATAAACACAGTGATAATAGAAAAAATAACATCTTGCTCATCGTACTTGGGCTCGTATCACTTGGGTTGGTTGTGTTTTATCTACTTTACGGGATAAACTTCCAGATTATCCATTATCAATTACCGTCCAGAGTTTTACGTACCGGCTCGATTATTGTCGTCGCCGTAGCGATTGGAATCTCAACGGTCATCTTTCAAACAATCGTAAAGAACAGAATCTTAACACCATCCATCATGGGTCTCGATTCTGTGTATGTGTTTATACAAACAACAATTATATTTATTGCAGGCGTAAGTTCACCTCTACTTTTAAATTCAACATACAACTATTTTTTAAGTATGGGATTGCTCGTTCTGTTTACAGTATTTGTATTTAAATATTTATTCAAACTTACTAAAAACAATGTGTTTATCTTGTTACTTATCGGGATTATTTTGGGAACTTTCTTCCAGAATCTATCCACATTCATGCAGGTGCTAATCAGCCCAGAAGATTTCATGATTTTACAAAATAACTTGTTTGGTAGCTTCAGTTCTACGAACGAAAGACTGCTCCTTATCACAAGTATCATTGTTTTCATCATGATTATCATTATCTTGTTGGATTTCCACTCGCTTGACGTGATGTCTTTAGGACGTGACACGGCCATTAATCTTGGTGTGAATTACGACCGAAAAGTATCATTCTTACTCATCATCGTTGCAGTGTTAGTATCCGCATCGACTGCACTCGTTGGGCCGAT
This sequence comes from Phocicoccus schoeneichii, assembly GCF_014635565.1. Taxonomy (GTDB): domain Bacteria; phylum Bacillota; class Bacilli; order Staphylococcales; family Salinicoccaceae; genus Phocicoccus; species Phocicoccus schoeneichii. Next base: position 889,570 of record NZ_BMDB01000001.1, on the reverse strand, counting down.
TATGTTCTTAGGATTACTCGTCGTTAACCTTGCACATGAGATTTTTAAAACATATAAACATTTTTATATAATTATAGGCACAGCGCTGATCAGTGTCATCGCACTGCTCATCGGACAGATGGTCGTACAGTTTATTTTCAAGAATAACATTGAATTAAGTGTTATTATTAACTTGATAGGTGGCGTGTACTTCATCTATCTAATGCTAAGGAGGAGTCGCAAGTGATCCAAATTAGAGGCCTGTCAAAGGCATATGGAGAGAAAAAAGTAGTTGAAGATGTATCACTAGATATAGAGAAGGGGAAGCTTCTATCCCTAATTGGACCAAACGGAGCAGGTAAGAGTACGGTTATCTCAATGGTGACACGTCTTTTAGATAAAAACTCAGGAGAAGTTTTGCTTGAAGGTGAAGATTTATTTACGAAGCCAGATAATGAACTCGCTAAAAAAATCTCAATTTTAAAGCAGAGTAACAACCTGGATTTAAATATAACGGTACGCGAACTGATTGCGTTTGGCCGTTATCCGTATTGTAAAGGTCGATTAAAACAAGAAGACAACGATAAGATTGACGAGGCAATTAAATATATGGGGCTCGGAGAATTCGAAGATCGCATGATTGATGAACTCTCAGGGGGTCAAAGACAGCGTGTATATATTGCAATGACAATCGCACAAGACACGGAATATATCTTTTTAGATGAGCCACTCAATAACTTAGACATGAAGCACTCCGTGCAAATCATGCAAATTTTGAGACGTCTATGTAGAGAAAGAAACAAAACGATTATTATTGTGATTCACGATATTAACTTTGCGTCATGTTATTCTGATAATATCGTTGCGTTAAAAGATGGCAAACTCGCAATCAGTGGGACAAAAGATGAAGTGATCCAAGAAAACATCCTGCGTGAAATATACGAAATGGATATCCAAATTCAAAATATTTGTGGGCACCAGATCTGTATTTATTTCGATGGCGAGGAAGCAGAATCTAAAGAATTATTTGGAGTGTAAACCTAATCTCTTAAAGGAGGTGGTGTGTGCACTATAGTTCAAAATTTAGTGGGGGCTAAGGAAGGGACTTTAAAAGAAATGAATTTCAAAAAAGTAAGTTTACTCGTATTATTTATGAGTGTTTTAATCATTGCAGCATGTGGTAAGGCAGAAGAGACATCATCTGACGATAAATCAGGTAAGGGTGAGGTTGAGACAGTCACTTACGAAAACAGTTATGAATTATCATTAGGTACAGAGAGAGACTCTGATACTGAAGCGGTTAAAGAAACAGTAGAACTACCTAAAAACTCAGATAAGGTTTTAGTGATGGACCTTGGTGTAGCATCAACATTCGCAGCATTAGGTTTAGAAGATAAAATTATTGGTTTACCTAAAGGTGACGGCAACTCAGTACTTGGTGAAGAACTTGAGAATTTCAAAGATGAAAAGTTTGCTAACCTTGGTGGTTTAAAAGAACCAGACTTCGAACAAGTAGCGATGCTAGATCCAGAAGTAATCATGATTTCAGGTAGACAAGCAAACTCTGATACTATTGATGAGCTTAAAAAAGCAGCACCAAATGCAAAAATTGTATACGTAGCTGCGAACCCAAATACTTATTTTGAAGATGTTAAAAAGATGACAACATTCTTAGGTGAAATGTATGACAAACAAGATGAAGCCAAGAAACTCGTTGAAGACTTTGATAACAAGGTAGAAGAAATTCATTCAGAAGTGGAAGCGTCAGACAAAGAGATGATGTTCATTCAAACGAATGGTGGGGATTTATCTCTACATGGTCCACAAGGACGTTATGACTTCTTATATAGTGCACTCGGCTTCAAATCAGCTGGTGAAATTCCTGATGAAAAAGAACAAAAACAAGCATCAACATCACACGGTAACCAAGTGAGTTACGAATACGTTGCAAAAAATAACCCAGGAATCATCTTAGTGATGGACCGCGGAGCAGCAATCAGTGATGGAAAAGACGCAACAAAAACAGATGTAATCAAAACTGAAGTAACTAAAAACGTAGACGCAATCAAAAACGACGCAATCTACGAATTAGACTCAGTAACGTGGTACCTAAACTCAGGCGGATACAAAACAGCAATGAGCCAATTAGAAGAAATCCACACAATCGTACAAGAAAGCAAATAATTACTTAAAACCAACCTTGCGAGAGGTTGGTTTTTTGTTTGGGGGAGGGAGAAGATTGGCGGGTGACCGACGGTCGGACGTCGAGCGGGTGTTTATCTTGTAGATAGGAGGCAAGTATGGGTGCTATATGGAAGATAACGGTCTTATCTTCTATATAGGAGGCAAGTATGGGCGCTATCTGGAAGATAACGGTCTTATCTTCTATATAGGAGGCAAGTATGGGCGCTATCTGGAAGATAACGGGTTTATTTTCTATATAGGAGGCAAGTATGGGCGCTATCTGGAAGATAACGGGTTTATTTTCTATATAGAAGTAGAGTGTGGGTGCTATCTGGAAGATAACGGGTTTATTTTCTATATAGGAGGCAAGTATGGGCGCTATCTGGAAGATAAAGGCTCTATTTTCTATATAGGAGGCAAGTGTAGCTGCTATCTTGAAGATAATGCGTTTATTTTCTATATAGAAGTAGAGTATGGGCACTATCTGGAAGATAACAGGTTTATCTTCTATATAGGAGTAAAGTATGGGTGCTATCTGGAAGATAACGGGTTTATTTTCTATATAGGAGGCAAGTGTGGGTGCTATCTGGAAGATAAAGGTCTTATCTTCTATATAGGAGGCAAGTATGGGCGCTATCTGGAAGATAACGGGTTTATTTTCTATCAACTCTCGTGATTAGAGTGGTGGGTGAAAGATAACAGGATTATCTTTCAGTTACTGTTTAATTTGAATGAGAATCTAATAAATTAAAGAATAACTATCGACGGTCTGCCACTCAAACATGAGTCCATGAATAATTACTACAACTTCGTTAAAAAATTCACAAATAAAAATAACACTTTCCTTCTAACACACTACGTTTCACCACCAAAACACTAACATCCCCACTCAACAAGATAAAAACCCGAAACCACCTTGGTTTCGGGCTCTACTACTAAAACTAATCTTCTTTTTCTCCGATAATACGTACTTCTCGTTCTAATTTGACTCCGAATTTATCAAACACCACGTCTTGTACGTGGGCGATGAGTGCTTCGTAGTCGCTGCCTGTGCCGTTGTCGACGTTGACCATGAATCCGGCGTGCTTTTTCGATACTTCGACGCCACCGATTCTGTGTCCTTGTAAATTAGAGTCTTGAATCAGCTTCCCAGCAAAGTGGCCGGGTGGTCTCTGGAATACGGATCCGCACGATGGCAATTCTAACGGTTGCTTCGATTCGCGTAGGTGCGTGAGTTCATCCATCACAGATTGGATGTCTTCCTGATTACTCTCTTCAAGCTCAAAAATTGCTTGCAGCACTAAATAATCGTTTTCTTGTACGACTGATTTACGATATCCAAGATGAAGATCATCTTTTCCGACAGTGATAATCTCCCCCTCTGGAGTCACCGCAATAATTTCAACAAGCACGTCCTTGATTTCACCACCATAAGCACCAGCGTTCATATACACTGCACCACCGACACTCCCCGGAATTCCGCATGCAAATTCTAGACCTGAAAGTGAATGGTCGCGAGCAAAACGCGAGACATCAATGATGCGTGCGCCACTTCCTGCATATACAGTGTTACCTTCACGCGTAATTTCTTTCAGTTCGAGCGTGTTTAAAACAACGCCACGAATACCACCATCACGAATAATGAGGTTCGAGCCATTCCCAAGAATCGTTACAGGAATATCGTTCTCCTTACAAAAAATGAGCGTATTTTTTGCATCTTCGTGAGTGTAAACAGTAATATAGAAATCAGCATTACCGCCTGTATGTGTATAAGTATAGTTTTTAAGTGGTTCATCTACTTTAATTAATGAATTTGGAAGTAAAGACTTCAATTCGTTTTCATATTGTTTCAAGATTAAAAAATCCCTTCATTTTTAAATCACTCTATATTATAAGCTACTATCGCAAGAATTAAAAATAAGACATAAAAGTTATGTTATAATAAGTGGGTTATAAAAGAAAGCATGTAGATTGGAAGTGAATCCGTGCGACTCTTCAAAAAGATTAAGATTCGTATGTTTCTCATCACGGCGCTCAGTATCGTGCTCGTGGCGTGTGGAAATAACTTAAAAGAAGACAAAGATAAATATTTGAAAAATATGCAGCCTGTGTATGATATGGAAGATAAAGACACGACTGCTGCCGAACAATTAGATACTAAGAAAATAGAAAACATTTACGTTGGTACCGAGTCTAAAGTAAAAGATGAAGACCTTAATCACTATTTTGAAATATTAGATGAATCTCTCATTCCACTTGCAACAGAGATGGAAGAGAAGGCCAATAATGTTGAAGTGACGAACGAAGAAATCATAACTCTACACGACTCTTATAAAGAAAGTATCAAGTTGAAAAAGCAATTTGCAGAAGAACTTCGAGAATATCTGGATATATATCAGCGCTCTGTTGAAATAAACTCTCAACTCACGGACTATGGTGAGAAGGTGCTTAACAACAAAAAGGCACGCGACAGACTCATCCAAGAAAAGCACACTGACGCCGAAAAGAAAGAAATTGACGCACTAGTAAAAGTCATTAACAATAACAGTGAAACTTTAGAAGATGAAGCGACAACATTACAAAAAGACTTGTCGATTGTAGAGAAAGAAGAACATATCAAAAATGTGCTCATGCCACTCCTTGATAAGCAGATCGCAAATATCAACAGCATTGCGATCAAGACAAACAAAGGAAAAGAAGTGCGTACGCTCTCACTCGAAATGTTCTACACATTTAAATCCTATTATGAAGAGCGCGCGAACTTAATGAGAGTTTACGAAGATGAAGGTAACTATCAACTTCAAAATATCTTACCTAAACTCGAAGTATCAAAAAAAGTTTCCGACAAATATCATAAAAACGTAGAAAAGCTGGACTCTAAAAAATAGATCCAGCTTTTTTCGTTATTCTTGTGTTTTATCTTGGTTATGCATTGGATGGTTTGGGTTGTTTTTCATTCGGGTAATCATGACATTACGAGCAATTAATGTGATAGCCCAAAAAGCGAATACTATTACAAAAATCCAAGACACTGTTGCGTTATTTTTAAAGTCTATAAAATACAGAATAACCACAATTAAGAGTGTTGCATTTATTGTATCTAGTATATTCCAACGTTTTAACGGACGATTCATATGAAAGCCTCCTATAAAATATTTTTCAAATTTTAATTTGATTTTAATAAAAATAAGTGATAAATTAAATAAAGCCATGAAGGGGTGATTAAATGCTTACGAAAATAACATCGATTGAGGCGTTCACACGTTTGCTTGAAGAAAAGTCTTACTTTTACTTTATGAAGCATAGTATTACATGCCCGATATCTATTAATGCATTCGAAGAATTCAAGAAATTCCATTATGAACGTGATATCGACGGATATTATTTAATCGTGCAAGATCATCGAGAGCTATCTAATTATATAGCAGACCATTTTGATATTAAACACGAATCTCCACAAGCGTTCTATTTTGAGAATGGAACGGTAAAGTGGCATGACTCTCATTCAAATATTACAGTACAAAAACTTGCAAGTGTAGAAGACTAATATAGAGCCAGAAAAGCAAAAAAGCTTTACTGGCTTTTTTCTTTTTCACTTATCCAATCGGTGCAAACATCACGCGGTTCTGACCTTGCTTCTTCGCAGCGAACAACATGCTGTCTGCAATCTTCACGAGATCTTTACGTGTTGCCTCTTTCGTATCAACATATCCAATTCCAATGGACACCGTCATGTTGATGACGTCTGATTCATCCACATGAAACTTCGTAAGTTCGACTGAGTTACGAATTCCTTCTGCGAGTCTCACTGTACTATCAAAATTTAGATCTCCGAGTACCATCGAAAACTCTTCCCCAGTATTTCTAAACAAAGTGCCACCAGTAGGCACATGGTTCTTCAGTAAATCCGACAATTGCTTAATCAATCTATCCCCAGACTCAAAACCTTGCATATCGTTAATCAATTTAAAATTATCAATGTCAATGAGCAGAATACTTATGGATTCATTCTTTAAAAACATCTCATCTAAATGAGTGTCCATTGTTTTTATGTTACCAAGTTTTGTCAATGGATCATAAAACTTTTCTTCTTCGACGCGTTTATACAGTCGAATCAAATTCTGAATGTCTGTGTAAATGAGTGACGCTAGGAATGTTGCAATCGATGAAAAGATGACGAACAAAAATCCGACATTCAGTGAAATCGGTGCGACAAATAAATGTAATAAAATCATATACAGACATGTAAAGATAAAGTTAGATCCAATTAAGATAACCATCTTTGGCGTTCTGATAAAAGGGACAATTAAGAAAAATAAAATTGCGAGACCTAAGAATATAAAGAATTGCATGAGATCATAATCAAAAACAAAGTAATAGACGACGAATACGATACCGATCGATAACAATTTATAACCGAATGTATTATACAGTAATAAAAACAAGATCGGGATGTAGAAAAAGCTCAACGTGATATTTCCAAGATTTATTGGTACGAGTAGTAAGAGTGCTGAAATCGACGTCAGCATAAACGCTTGGAAAAAATCAGAGTCTACGAGGTTTTTATCTTCAAAAAACTGTATTCTATAAAACATATATATACAGCTCAAAATGAGCGCAATACTGAGTATAAAATTAACTGTCATATCAGTCGCCATCCTTTTTTGATATCTGTAATAGTATACAATTATTTTACAATTAATTAAACGTATTCACATATAAATTCAGTATAGAAGCTATAAATATGATATAGTATATTGGACTAAACTGAACGGTGAGCCTATGTATACATTATTTTTATTAGTACTATCCGCGATTATTAGCTTTATTATTGCACCGTTATTTATGAGACTGAGCTATCGTTTTGGGTTTGTAGATTATCCAAACCATCGTAAACAACATGAAAGACCGATGCCGTTTTCTGGTGGGGTTTCGATACTTGTCTCATTTGTAATTACAGTAATCATCGCACAACCTGTGGAGCGAGAATATATCCCAATTATTTTAGGGGGAACTCTGATTGTGATCTTAGGGATCATTGATGATAAATATGACCTGAAGCCGAGTATAAAATTCCTCGGACAGCTTGTAGTCATCAGCATTCCAATCTTTTTTGGAATCATCATCGACACAATCAATCCATTCGGTATTACGATGAACTTCGGTGTGTTCGCAATTCCATTCACATTTCTTTGGATTGCAGTGATCATCAACGCCATCAATTTGATTGACGGACTCGATGGTTTAGCTGCAGGTGTGAGTGTCATTGCATTATCGAGCATCGCGTTTATTGGTATATTACAAAACAATATTTTTGTCATGATGATCAGTGTGATCTTGATTGGATCGACGCTCGGCGTACTCTACTATAACTTCAACCCAGCAAAGCTCTTCTTAGGAGACAATGGGTCGATGTTGCTCGGGTACGTGCTTGGTGTGTTATCGATTCTCGGGTTTAAGAACGTCACGTTCTTCTCGATTTTATTCCCAATCATCATATTAGGTGTCCCTTTTATTGACATCACGTTTGCTGCGGTTAGAAGATACCGTGAAGGTGTGAGCTTAACCCGCGCCGACCGCGGACACTTGCATCATAAGTTACAGTACATCGGTTTCTCACACCGTGAGAGTGTAATCCTGATTTACTTCATGGCAACGTTATTTGCTGTCGCATCAGTAATACTTTACTTATCAACAGTGACAGGTGCTGTGTTAATCTGCATCTTACTTGTATTCTCTGTTGTGATCATTGTAGAAGCGACGGATTTAATAGGATCAAATAAACGTCCGATTTTAAACTTCTTGCAAAAAATATTTGAAAGAATTTCCTCATAGAACGAGCACACGTTCTGCCATTTCTACGTCTTTTGTAGTTATCCAGAATGTGTCGCTCGTTATTTCTTTTAGCGTCTCACGCACTTTTTCTACCATCGGTTCTTCAATCATAAGATGATACGTGACTTTATCTGTATATTCTTGGTCTTTAATTTCTATATTTTCATTGCCTAGGAAATACTCGAATTTATTTGTGAATGTGTAATCTAAGACGATTTCAGTTGGTATCATCGGAACTAAAAATACTTTTCCAGAATCTTTGACAGCTTCTGCTGCCGACTGAGAGTATGCACGAATCAGTCCGCCTGCACCGAGCTTTATGCCTCCAAAATATCTTGTTACAACAACCGTACAGTTATAGAGTGACTCTCGTTTCAATACTTCTAATATCGGTACACCAGCTGTACCACTTGGTTCACCGTCATCATCCGCACGCTGAATCAATGCACTCTCACCGATGATGTACGCACTACAGTTATGTGTCGCTTCACGGTGTTCTTTCTTTATCTTTTGAATGAACAGACGTGCATCATCTTCAGTCTCCGTACGTGCAATGTGCGAAATGAAGCGTGATTTTTTAATATCTATTTCAGTTTTTATATTTTTATGGTTCATATAAGCTTGTTCCATTGTCTTCCACCTCTAAAAATAGTTTAACATAGCAAAGTATTATAGTATTATAGTAATGAGTGTTAAGGGTATGGAGGACAAGCAAATGAAAATTGCGATTGTAGTAGACTCAACAGCTTATCTATCAGAGGAAATAAAAGATAAAAATAATATTTACACAATCTCATTGAATACAATCTTTGGCGAAGAAACATATCGTGAGGGTAAAGACATCACGACTGAAGAATTTTATGACAAGATGAGAGATTTTGATGGATTGCCAAGTACGAGCCAACCATCAATTGGGGATTATATTTTACTTCTAGCAGAGTTAAACAAAGAAGGATATACAGACGTGATTTCATTCCACTTATCTGCTGGAATTAGTGGTACGTGCCAGAACGCATTATCTGCAGCACAAAGTGTTGAAGGTATTAATGTACACGTTGTGGATTCAGAGATTGCTTGTACACCTCAAGGGTTGCTTGCATTATATGCAGCTCAAAATAAAGATACAAAACCAATCGATGAGCTCTTAGATGAATTAAACACGCTAAAACAAAAAGAACATATGAATGCTTATTTCATTGTTAACGACTTAACGAATTTACAAAAAGGTGGACGCCTTTCAAATGCACAAGCATTTGTAGGGGGTCTTTTACGCATCAAACCGATCTTAGAATTCGAAGACGGAAAAATAGTTGCGAAAGGTAAAATTCGTACAATGAAAAAAGCACAAGACAAAGTCATCCAACTTGTGAAATCTGACTTCGAAAAGAATGGCCATTCTGATAAAGAAATGGTCATCACAATCATTCATGGGAATGACGAAGAAGCAGCAGATGCTTGGATTGAAGAGTTAAAAGAGGATTCTGTATTCTCTAAAACAACATTCCTAAAAAGTTACTTCGGGCCTGTCATTGGGACTCATTTAGGAGAAGAAGCACTTGGTTTAGGATATTCAGACATGAAATTAGACTTAACTGGATTTTAAAAAATAATAGAGATACGCGCAGCATATTTGCTGTGCGTATTTTTTATGGAGAAATATATGAAATTAAAATACAAAGGACAACACTTATATAAGGAACGTGGCGTTATTCACGAGAATGGTAAGTACACATGCCTACGCTGCAGTAACACGAGTGTGAGCATGTTTTATTCTTATAAAGATTTACGAGGGGCATGTACGTATTGTTTAAAGTGTATTGCCCTCGGCCGGAGCGATAGCCTGACTCCATTATTTTACGAAGACACCAAACGGTATAAAGATAATATCGAATTTAAGCTCAACTTCGAATTAAACAAAGAGCAACAGCACGCCTCAGACATGATCGTCTCTGCCATACAAAACAATCATGACCTATTGCTGTATGCGGTGACTGGCGCAGGGAAGACGGAGATCACATTCCAAGGTATCGAATACGCAAGGAATAACGGACTGAACGTGGCATTTGTCTCACCACGTGTTGATGTCGTTCGTGAAATTTATTTGAGACTAATAGATGCATTTGTCACAGCACGTATTGATTTATTGTATGCCGACGAAAAGATTGAGACAGACTACGTGTTCACGGTATGTACAGTCCATCAGCTCTACAATTTCATCGAACACTTTGACGTCATCATCGTCGATGAGGTCGATGCTTTCCCACTTGCTCGTGATAAAATTCTTGAAAATCAAATAAGACGTGCTTTAACGAAAACAGGGTCTTGCATCTTACTGACAGCTACTCCAAATCGTGCGTTACTAAGAGGGTTTAAAAATACAGAAACCGTCACAATAAAACGACGATACCATGGACAAAAACTCACGATGCCTGAAGTGATTTTTCGAGACATAGAAAAAACATTTAAGAAAAAGAAGTTAGATAAAACATTAAAAGACTATATAGACAAAAGCATAGAAGAAAATCGCAAAGTTTTGATTTTTGTACCAGAAATACGCATGCTAGAACCGTTCATGGAAGTACTAAAAGTAAATTACTCAAAAATTGATTCAGTATACAGCGGAGATCCATTAAGAAAACAAAAAGTAGAACAGATGAGAAATGACACGCTCGATATTTTAGTGACGACGACAATTTTAGAACGTGGTGTGACTTTTAAATATTTAGATGTCTATGTGGTGCACGCAGAATATTTCGATAGCGCAAGTCTGATGCAAATCGCCGGGCGAGCAGGACGAAAAATTGTCGATCCTGTTGGTAATGTTTATCTTTTTGCAAAGCACAATACGCTGTCTCTACTTAAAACAAAACAGACGGTTCGAATGTTTAATAAAGGAGAAGTCTAGATGATTTGCTTAATGTGCCACAACCAATTGCAAACTGAGATGACGATACTCAACATGTTTCAAAAAGAATCTCGAATATGCATGGATTGCCGAGATGAACTTCTAAAAGAAACCAATACAAATTATGAATACCCGCATGAGGTCACGAGCTTCTTAAACTACAATGAAAGGGTTGCGGATCTCTTTCACCGTTACAAGTTTATGGGAGATAATGCGTTAAAAGAAGTACTTGCATCTTTCATTAACCACAACTTTAAATCCTACGACTTTGTAGTCCCCGTCCCTTTATCTACAAAACGATTATCTGAACGTGGCTACAACCAAGTAACAGAAGTACTCGACTGTTTGAAAATAAAATACACGGATATGCTAGAAACGGCACATCGAAAAAGACAATCGGAGCGCTCAAAATCCGAACGTGCCAAAAGTCAAAATCCGTTCACAATTAAAGGCACTTTTGACGTTTCAGTACTCAAAAATAAGAGAATATTAATAGTAGACGACATATATACGACCGGGATGACGATGACACATGCGGTAGAGGTGCTAGACGCACATGAAGTCGCTGAAATTAAAGTGTTAACGTTTTCAAAGGTTTAAGTTGTTTGGTATAATGGGTATAAGAAATAACCGATTCATTAGGAGGGTTCATCATGATTAAAGTAGAAATCAGAGGAGAAAACATCGAGGTAACAGATGCGATCAGAAGCTTCATTGAAGACAAAGTGAGCAAATTAGAACGTTACTTCAAAAATGACCCAGAGGTATTTGCACACGCAAATATTAAAACGTATCAGAACAAACAAGGGAAGTTTGAGATAACAATCCCAATGAAAGGTTTGACATTACGTGCCGAAGAAGTTCACGACGACTTATACGTTGCCGTTGACCAATCGGTTGATAAATTAGAACGTCAAATCAGAAAGCATAAAACAAAAATTAACCGTAAGTTCCGTGAGACAGCTCAAGCTGAAGTAGACATGTTCAGCGTACAAGAGCCAGGCCAAGACGATCAAAAAGACGATGAAATTAAAGTCTTTAAATCTAAGGAATTTACATTAAAACCAATGGATGCTGAAGAAGCGATCTTACAAATGGACATGCTTGGTCACGATTTCTTCGTATTTAACGACAGAGAAACTGACGGCACAAGCATTGTATATAGACGTAAAGACGGTCAGTATGGTTTAATCGAAACAAATTAAATAGCTTTAAAGTAAGACGCCCCGAATGGTTCGTTCGGGGCTTTTAATGTGCATACGTTTATTTTAAAAGATATATTTGGTAAAATAATATGATGATAACTAATGTGTTAGGAGAATTTGCATGAGCATTTTGCGTAAAATATTTGATGGTAATAAGCGCGAAGTAAAATCGCTCTCTAAACAAGCAGATCAAGTGCTTGAACTAGAAAGCACAATGAGTGCGTTAAGCGATGAACAGCTGCTAGAAAAGACACAAGAATTCCAAGCAAGACTTAAAGAACATAAAGACGATATAAAGAAACAAAATAAAATTTTAGATGAGATTTTAGTAGAGGCATTCGCTGTCGTACGTGAAGGTTCTAAGCGTGTGCTAGGACTCACGCCATTTAAAGTTCAAATCATGGGTGGTATCGCACTGCATAACGGTGATATTGCTGAGATGAAAACCGGTGAAGGTAAAACGTTAACTGCAACAATGCCTGTGTACTTAAACGCCTTAACAGGACGCGGCGTACACGTAATCACAGTCAACGAATATCTTTCAAGCGTCCAAAGTGAAGAGATGGCATTACTGTATAACTTCTTAGGGCTTACAGTAGGTCTAAACTTAAACTCGAAAAATGCTGAAGAAAAGCGCGAAGCATACGCACAAGATATCACGTATTCAACGAACAACGAACTCGGTTTCGACTATCTTCGTGACAACATGGTGACCTATAAGAAAGACCGCGTACTGCGCAGCTTAAACTACTGCGTAGTCGACGAGGTTGACTCTATTTTAATTGACGAAGCACGTACACCACTGATTATTTCAGGGACTGCAGATGAGCGTACAGATGCATATATGCAAGCACAACTCTTTGTGAGCACTCTGAAAAAAGATGAAGAATACACATATGATGTGCGTAAAAATACAATTCTCTTAACTGAAGAAGGTATGACTAAAGCTGAAAAATGGTACAAGCTCGAAAACTTATTCGACGTGAAACACGTAGGCATCCTACACCACATTAACCAAGCGCTCCGTGCGAACTATACGATGGAGAAAAACGTGGACTATGTGGTTGAAGACAATGAGATTTTAATTGTCGATAAATTCACGGGACGCACAATGCCAGGACGTCGCTTCTCTGAAGGGCTCCACCAAGCAATCGAAGCAAAAGAAGCAGTGGAAATTCAAAAAGAATCTAAAACACTCGCGTCGATTACATTCCAGAACTTCTTCAGACTGTACAATAAATTGTCTGGTATGACAGGTACGGCGAAAACGGAAGAAGAAGAATTTCTAAATATTTATAACATGCGCGTAATACAGATTCCAACGAACAGACCTGTTGCACGTATTGATAACAACGACAAAGTGTTTTCAACAAAAGAACATAAATTCGATGCGGTGATTGATGAAGTGAAAGAGCGTCACGAAAAAGGACAACCGATCTTAATCGGTACGGTTGCGGTTGAAACATCTGAACTCATCTCCGACCTATTGAAAAAACAAGGCATCAGACACAGCGTACTGAACGCGAAACACCACGAGATGGAAGCAGAGATTATCGAAAACGCTGGTGAACGCGGTGCGGTAACGATTGCGACAAACATGGCCGGTCGTGGTACAGACATCAAACTCGGCGAAGGTGTTAAAGAGTTAGGTGGACTTGCAGTAATTGGTACAGAACGTCACGAATCTCGTCGTATCGACGATCAGTTACGTGGTCGTTCAGGTCGTCAAGGTGACGTTGGTGTAAGTACATTCTATCTGTCACTTCAAGATGACCTCATGCTGCGTTTCGGTTCTGACCGAATCCAAGCGATGATGGAACGCCTCGGCATGCAAGACGAACAATTAACAAGTGGATTCATTACGCGTGGGGTAGAATCATCACAAAAACGTGTGGAAGGGAACAACTTCGACGCACGTAAACGTGTACTCGAATACGATGATGTTCTTCGTCGTCAACGTGAAATTATCTACGGAGAGCGTAACGAAATCATTGACAAAGAAGATGTTCGCGAACTGCTTTACGGCATGATTGACTCATCAATCGCACGTACAGTAGAGTTCTTAAACACGGAAGTGGAAGGCTCTGTTGATTACGAAAACATGAAAAACGTGCTCGTAGACATGTACGTGAGAGACGAAGACATCACTGTGTCTGATATCACAAACCGCACAGACGATGAAATCATCGAACTTGTTAAGACGAAATCACGCGAAGAATTAGAACGAAAAGAAGAAACATTAACAAGTGAGCGCATGCGCTTATTCGAACGTATGATGATGCTTAGACAAATCGACCAGAAATGGACAGAACATATTGACGCGATGGACCAACTGAGAACGGGTATTCATCTCCGTTCATATGGTCAAATTAACCCGCTACGTGAGTATCAAAACGAAGGACTTGAAATGTTTGAAAACATGATGGTCGCAATCGAAGATGATACAGCAAAATTTGTTCTAAAAACACAAGTTCAAGGCAATGAAGAAGTGAAGCGTGAACAAGTTGTGGACAGAAGCAAGATGAGAGCCGGAGACGGGAAAGAAAAAGTAAAGAAAGCGCCAGTGAGAAAGAAAGTAACGGTTGGTCGTAACGATCCATGTCCATGTGGATCTGGTAAGAAGTACAAAAACTGTCACGGTGCTTAAGGAGTAAATTATGGAAAAGAGCGAAATTAGACAATTCTTATCTGAGATGAGAGACAAACTCGAAAACTTTAGGGGGTCTCTTTGACTTAGAGGAAAAAGAAGTCAATATAAGAGAGAATGAAGAGCGCATGGCAGAGCCGACATTTTGGGATGACCAAGAGTCGGCGAACGCTGTGATTCAAGAGACGAATGCACTAAAAGGAGTTGTCGATGGATACAAGGAAATTGAAACTGAAGTTGACGACATTGAAGTGACGTTTGAGCTACTCGACGAAGAGTACGATGAAGACTTAGCAAACGATGTTGAGTCAATGGTACAGTCTGCAAAAGAGAAGGCTGAATCTTACGAAATGAATCTTCTCCTAAGTGAAGAGCACGATGACTCAGACGCAATTTTAGAACTTCATCCTGGAGCAGGTGGTACAGAAGCACAAGACTGGGCAGAAATGCTACTGCGTATGTACCAACGATTTGCGGATCATGAAGGATTTAAGTTAGAGACTTTAGATTATCAATCTGGAGATGAAGCGGGCGTTAAGAGTGTGACGATTTTAGTCAAAGGACCATTTGCGTACGGCATGTTAAAAGGAGAAAAAGGTGTGCACCGACTTGTGCGTATCTCTCCTTTTGACTCGTCAGGACGCCGCCACACGTCATTCGTATCATGCGAAGTGACGCCTCAGTTCAAAGACACGGAAATTGATATCGAAATAAATAGTGACGATATTAGTGTCGACACATACCGTTCGAGCGGAGCCGGCGGACAGCACGTCAACACGACAGACTCAGCCGTACGAATCACGCACCATCCGAGTGGAATCGTTGTGACATGTCAGAACGAACGTTCACAGATAAAAAACAGAGAAACCGCAATGAAGATGTTGAAATCTAAGCTCTATCAATTAGAGCTTGAAAAGCAAAAAGAAGAAATTGCAAAAATTAAAGGCGAACAAATGGAAATTGGTTGGGGATCGCAGATTAGATCATACGTCTTCCATCCATACTCAATGATCAAAGACCACAGAACAGGCTACGAAGTCGGAAACACCGACAAGACGATGGACGGCGATCTAAACGGCTTCATCGACGCGTACCTCAGATGGCATGTAAGTTAATAGATTGTATTGATAGGAACGAACTCTCGAGGGAGAGTTCGTTTTTTTTTAAATACGAAATGTGTAGTAGAATCCTCAAAGGATTTCTAATTTTATCTTGTGAAAACACTAAAAATAACATTAATCTTTATGAAATTTCTTATTATAGTGTTTTTAAATACAACTAAAGGGTATTGAATAAGGACATCAAGTGGTACATAATTAAAAGTAAGAATGAGGGGGGATTTGTAATGAAAAAGTTATTTGCATCACTTTCTTTTGCAGCAGTTCTCACACTTGCAGCTTGTGGTGGCGGTGGCGAATCGGCTGACGAAGCAAACTCAGGTGACGTGGATCCTGAAAAAATCTTCAACCAATCATGTGCGAGCTGTCACGGTAGCGACCTAACAGGAGCATCTGGTCCAGATATTTCAACAGTCGGCGATCGTCTTTCTGAAGATGAAATCAAAGATGTTATTGAAAACGGTCAAGGCGGAATGCCTGGTGGTCTAGTTCAAGACCAAGCAGAGCTTGACGCACTTGCATCATGGTTAGCAGATCATAAGTAAGCTTTAGCGGGCGACATGCCCCTAAGGCTTTTTTACTTGCCGAAAAATTCATATATAGGAGAAATATTTATGCGCAAAATAATTACAGTACTTACTCTTACGATTCTTCTCGCAGGTTGTGGTACTTCAGAAGATAAAAATACGGCAACTAAAGAGACAGTCTCAGACGCAGATCCAGGCGAACTCGTGTATAAGCAAACATGTATCGGATGTCATGGCCAAGATCTCGGTGGACGAGGTAGTAGTGCCAAAGATTTAACACATATCGGATCGAAACTATCGGAAGAAGAAATTAAAAACGTTGTAATAAACGGGAGACGCAGTATGCCTGCTGGACTCGTAAAAGACGAGGAAGACCTTGATGCTCTTGCAAAGTGGCTACATTCACATAAATAGACGATGTTTCTTTAATCTAACGGTTATATTACAGAAGTGTAACAATGAAAATATCGCGAATCCCCTATGATATAGTTAGTACCAACTAATAAAACGAACTTAGATAAACAGAAAAAAACGATTCATAAACCGTAGGAGGATTTTTAAGGATGAAGAAGACGATTTTTTCAGTAGCAACTTTAACGGCATTAACAGGAGTATCAGCAGTAACAGCAAACGCAGAAGAAGTAACAGTAAAATCAGGTGACTCTCTTTGGAGCATTGCACAAGCAGCAGGTACAACTGTAGCTGACTTAAAAGCAGAGAATAATCTTAAATCAGACTTAATCCACCCAGGTGACGTATTAAGTTTTAATCAAACAGTAGAAGTATCAAAAGATACATATACAGTAAAAGCTGGAGACACACTTTGGGCAATCGGAAACGAAGTTGGACTTTCTTACCAAGAAATCATGACAATCAACAACTTAAACTCTGACATGATTTACCCAGGACAAACATTATCATTAGTCGCTTCTGTAGAAGAAAACACGCAAACTTCTGAGACTGCAACTGTACAAGAAGTTGAAGTCGCTGAAGAAGTTCAAGCAGAGGAAGTTACACAAGTTGAAGAAACTCAAGTTGAAGTTGTAGAAGAAGTTGAAGCTACTGAAACAGTTGAAGTACAAGAAACTGGTGCATATATCGTACAAAAAGGCGATACATTAGCAAGCATTTCACGTGCAACAGGTGTAGACGTTGATACATTAAAAGCTTTAAACAGCTTAAAATCAGACATGATCTTCCCGGACGACGTTTTAGTTTTAACAGGCGAAGTTCCAACAACTCCTGCGGTTGAAGAAGTATCTGAAGTTGAAAAAATAGAAGTTGCCGTTGAAACTGTAGATCAAGCAGCTGAGAAAGCAGAAGCGGACAGAGTAGCAGCTGAACAAGCGGCAGTTGAGAAAGCAGAAGCGGACAGAGTAGCAGCTGAACAAGCGGCAGTTGAGAAAGCAGAAGCAGACAGAGTAGCAGCTGAACAAGCGGCGGCACGTCAAGCTGAGGCTGACCGTCAAGCGGCAATTAAAGCTGAAGAAGAAAGAGTAGCGGCACAACGTGCAGAAGAAGCACGCATTCAAGCTCAAAAAGAACAACAAAGAATTGCAGCTCAAAAAGCAGCTGAAAAACGTGAACGTGAAGCAGCAGCACAAAAAGCAGCACAGCAAGCGTCACAACCTGTTTCACAAGGAAACGGTAATGCATACACAATCGCATTAAACCTTTCAAAAGGAAAATCATATGTATATGGTGCAAACAGTGCATACGCAGTAGACTGTTCATCATTCGCGCAACAATTTATGGCGCAATATAAAGGTAAAAACATTCCACGTACAACATGGGCTCAAAGAGATGCTGGAACTAGAGTATCTAACCCACAACCCGGAGATCTTGTTTTCTTCAACAACTATTCACACGTTGGAGTATACGTAGGTAACGGTATGATGGTAGATGCACTTAACCCATCTGAAGGCGTTGGCCTTAGAGCTGTATCATACGTACACGGTTACGTTGATGGATATTACAGATATTAATGCGCTCCTTATATTTAAAATAGATTTACTAAGTCCGAGTTTATGCTCGGACTTTTTTAATTTTTGAATAAATAGTAAAGATAAAGACACGGATTGTAACAATATACACTGCATTTTTACGTTTATATTACATTATGATTACATCGGATTAAATCACTGATTTTTATGCTATAGTAGGTCGTATCTTGATTGTATAAACTATTTAAAACTTTTATAAACGGAAGTTAGACAATAATATAACAGTAAATCACTAGGAGGAACAAGAATACATGAAAAAGACGGTCGTTTCGGTAGCAACATTGACAGCTCTTGCTGGTACATCTGTAGCGAATATCCAAGCAGAAGAAGTAACAGTTAAATCAGGAGACACACTATGGGGTATTGCTAACGCTGTAGGTACTACTGTAGCTGATCTTAAATCAGCAAATAATCTATCAAGTAACTTAATTCATCCTGGCGATGTTTTATCTTACAGTCAGTCATTCACGAAAAATGATGCAAATACATATGAGGTAAAAGCCGGAGATACACTCTGGGCGATTGGTAACCAATATGGTGTATCTTACAGCGAGATCATGAAAGCGAACAATTTAAAATCTGATATAATCTTCCCAGGTCAAACATTAACACTTAATGTTGACATAGTAGAAGAAGTATCTGCACCTGAAGTTGCAGTTGAATCAGTAGAAACACCTGTTGTAGAAACAGTTGAAGCAGTTGAAGAAACAAACACAACTGGTGCATATGTAATCCAATCTGGAGACACACTTTATAAAATTTCACGCGAAACAGGCGTTGACTTAAATACATTAAAATCAATCAATAGCTTAAAATCTGATTTAATCTTCCCAGGACAAGTTCTAGTATTAACAGGTGAAGTAGAAGCACCAGTAGTAGAAGAAGTTGTTGAAGTTGAAGAAAAAACAGAAGAAGTAACAGAAACTAAAGTTGTAGAAGAAGTAACAGAAACTCCTGAAGTTGAAGAAGTTATTGAAGTTGTAACTGAAGAAGCGGAAGTAGTTGAGGAAACACCAGTTGTAGAGGAAGTATCTGAAACAACTGAAGATTTAGCAACTGAGAAAGCCGAAGCAGACAAAGTAGCGGCAGAACAAGCAGCTGCACAAAAAGCTGAAGCAGATCGTGTTGCTAGAGAACAAGCAGCACAAAAAGCCGAAGCAGACAAAGTAGCGGCTGAACAAGCAGCTGCACAAAAAGCTGAAGCAGATCGAATTGCTAGAGAACAAGCAGCACAAAAAGCTGAAGCAGATAGAGCAGCAGCTGAAAAAGCAGAACAAGATAGAATTGCTAGAGAACAAGCAGCAGCTGAGAAAGCCGAAGCAGATCGTCTAGCGGCAATCAAAGCTGAACAAAATAGAATCGCAGCTCAAAAAGAACAACAACGTCAAGCGAAGATTGCGGCTGAAAGAAAAGCGGCAGAACAAGCAGCAGCTCCAAGCACTTCATCTAAAACACAATCCTCTTACGGTGTAAACTATTACTACTACGGAGACTGCACATGGTATGCATTCGAACGTCGTAAAGAATTAGGTAAAGGCGTAAGTAACATGTGGGGTAACGGAAATAACTGGGCAGACAATGCGCGTGCGAATGGTTACAACGTAAACAACACACCTTCAGTTGGTGCGATTGTTCATAGCTATGCTGGCACGAACGGTGCATACAGCTCTGGACACGTTGCAGTTGTTGAATCAATCAACCCAGACGGATCAATTACAGTATCAGAAATGGGCTGGCCAACAGCAGGCACTAAAACAATGAGAACAATCTCAGCAGACAAAGTTGCAAACCACAACTTCATTCATTAATATATATATGCTACCCTTCGGGGTAGCTTTTTTTATCTAACAAATTTGTAATAGATTTATTTAATAAATAAGTCGAGTTCATGGTAAGATTGGTGTAACAAATTAGGGAGGCAGCTTCATGAACAAAAAGTTACTCATTACGGTGACTATAATTGTAGCAGTCGTCGTGATCGGCATTAGTATTTATACAGTAATACAGAAGTCAGATGAAATTCTGTCGAACTCAAATGTAGAGAGCATTAAAAATACAGAGTCGCATGATACCCATCACGCGTCTGGGGACACATTTGATTTACCTGTGACCGAAATCATAAATGCTGACGAAGATTTAAAAGATTTAATAGAAGAAAACAAGGTAACTGTTGTGAATTTCTTCGCATCATGGTGTGGACCTTGCCGAAGTGAAACGCCTCTCCTAGATGAATACAACAAAAATTTAGATGACGATGTCGCACTTGTGGGTGTGAACATCTCAGATAACGAAAAAGGTCGAAATAAATTTCTAGACGAATTCGATGTAGACTATCCAATCTATTTATTCGAAGATGAAGAAAAAGCACTTGAAAGATATAAACTCATGATGATACCGACGACATTTTTTATTGACCAAGAAGGAAATATAGCACGAGTCTATGTCGGAGAGTTATCGAACAAAACACTCGACCAATACATTCAATTTGTAAAGGAGCAGTAACATGGGAATACATCAATATTTTAAAAGTTTAAATGACCTCGAAAAATTAACACGTATGCCAGGTAAATTTAAATACCAAGAGCATAATGTAGCAGCACATAGTTTTAAAGTAACTAAGATCTCGCAATATCTTGCAACAGTTGAAGAATACAACGGAACTGAAATTGACTGGAAGTTGCTATATGAAAAAGCGTTGAACCATGACTATCCAGAGATATTTACAGGGGACATTAAAACTCCTGTAAAATACGCATCGTCAGAGTTGAACCAACTATTTTCACAAGTCGAACAAACAATGACAGCTAAATTTGTCGACAGAGAATTTCCGAAAGAGTTTCAAGAGATTTATAAGGAACGATTTAGTGAAGGAAAAGATAGTACAATCGAAGGGCAAATATTAGCAGTTGCCGACAAAATAGATTTATTATATGAATCATTTGGAGAAATCCAAAAAGGAAATCCAGAAGAGCTATTCTTTGAAGTATATGAAGAATCACTCGGCGTAATCAAACGATATAAACAACTGGCATGTGTTAGAGACTTTTTAGAAAATATACTCACAGAGATGCTCGCAGAGCGCTCCATTCCCCAATCTGAGCTAAAAACTATCACTGAAGCGATTCTCGAGTTAGAATAGTATATGGAATTATTTTGGTACATGATGGCACTTGTTGTGCCTGCATTCCTAATCGTAATGTTTACCGCATTCACAAGAAATCGCTACGTCGCGATTATTCTTGTTTTTATCATCTTTGCGGTTTCAATTTCACGTGGTTTTTATAACTCAGAGTGGGTAATTTATTTAGATGCATTAAGCATTGTTATCGGATATATGCTGATTGATATATTCAACGTAGAACAACATAAAAATGACGAAAAGAAATGACCGAACGTGTGTTTGTCGTTTCTTTTTTTATTTCGGACAATTTGTAGTAAGATAGAAGTAACTTTAAGTGGAGGCAAAAAATATGGCAAAGTTTGAATTAGTATCAGAGTTCGAACCTGCAGGTGACCAACCCAGAGCAATAAAAGAGCTCGTGGAGCAAATTAAAAGTGGTCAGCGCCACCAGACATTACTCGGTGCAACGGGTACAGGTAAGACATTTACGATGAGTCAAGTCATCAAAGAAATCGGCAAACCGACTTTGATCATCGCACATAACAAAACACTTGCAGGACAATTATATAGTGAATTTAAAGAATTCTTTCCAAATAACCGTGTGGAATATTTTGTGAGCTACTATGATTTTTATCAGCCAGAAGCTTATGTTCCGTCCACGGATACTTTTATTGAAAAAGATGCGTCGATTAACGATGAAATCGACCAATTAAGACACTCGGCAACTTCATCTTTATTTGAAGGGGACGATGTCATTATCATCGCATCGGTGTCATGCATATACGGTTTAGGTAACCCAGAAGAGTACCAAAACATGAGATTAAATGTACGTGTCGGTATGGAAATTGACCGTAACCAGTTACTTAGAAAGCTCGTTGACATTCAATATCAGCGTAACGACATCGACTTTAAGCGCGGTACGTTTAGAGTACGTGGAGATATTGTTGAGGTATTCCCTGCCTCAAAAGAAGAACAGTGTATTCGCATTGAGTTTTTCGGTGATGAGATTGATAGAATTAGAGAAATTAACTATCTGACAGGTGAAGTCATCAACGAACGCGAGCACTTTGTGCTGTTCCCAGCATCCCACTTCGTAACGCGTGATGAGAAGCTACAAGTAGCAATCGAGCGTATTGAAAAAGAATTAGAAGAACAGCTTAAAAAGATGAGAGATGAAAACAAGTTACTTGAAGCACAACGTCTCGAACAACGTACAAACTATGACCTTGAGATGATGAGAGAGATGGGCTTCTGTTCAGGTATCGAGAACTATTCAGTGCATTTGACGTTACGACCACTCGGGTCAACACCTTATACGCTTCTCGACTACTTTAAAGACTTCGTCATCATGATCGACGAGTCTCACGTGACACTGCCACAGATTCGAGGCATGTACAACGGTGACCAAGCGCGTAAAAAGGTGCTTGTTGATCATGGATTCCGTCTACCATCAGCACTCGATAACCGTCCACTGATGTTTGACGAATTTTTAGATAAAGCAAAGCAACTCGTTTATGTGTCAGCGACACCAGGACCGTTCGAGCTAGAGCACACTGAAAAAATGGTGGAACAAATCATTCGCCCGACAGGTCTTTTAGATCCTACAATTGACGTACGTCCAACAGAGCATCAAATCGACGACTTATTAGATGAAATTGTGAAGCGTAGTGAAAAAAACGAACGTGTCATCATCACGACACTCACGAAAAAAATGTCAGAGGATTTAACTACTTATCTAAAAGAAGCTGGCGTAAAAGTGCAGTACTTACACTCTGAAATCAAGACGTTAGAACGTATTGAAATCATTCGAGAACTCCGTCTCGGCACATATGATGTACTCGTCGGAATCAACTTGCTGCGTGAGGGGATAGACATTCCAGAAGTATCGCTCGTTGCGATATTAGACGCAGACAAAGAAGGGTTCTTGCGTTCATCTCGTTCATTAGTACAGACGATTGGACGCGCGGCACGTAACAGTGAAGGTCACGTGATTATGTATGCCGATAAAATCACGGACTCGATGAGATATGCATTAGATGAAACAGCACGACGCCGTGAAATCCAGATTGCATTTAACGAAAAACATGGTATCACACCGACGACAATCAAGAAAGATATCCGAGATGTAATCAGTGCAGAAGTAGAAAATAAAGATGATAAGAAACCGGAAAAATCGGGTACGATAAAACTGACAAAGAAAGAGCGAGAAAAAGTTATCAAGCAGTTAGAAAAAGACATGAAAGAAGCGGCGCGCGAACTCGACTTCGAACGCGCATCAGAACTGCGTGATGCACTCTTTGAACTCAAAGCAGAAGGGTGATTTAATTTGGCATTAGGAAACAACACACATATAAAAATAAGAGGTGCGAGACAGCACAACTTAAAAAATGTAGATATTGATATCCCAAGAAACCAACTGGTAGTCATGACAGGACTATCCGGTTCTGGGAAATCATCGCTCGCGTTTGACACAATCTATGCGGAAGGACAACGTCGCTATGTCGAATCGCTCAGTTCATATGCCCGTCAATTTTTAGGGCAAATGGAGAAACCAAATGTCGACACGATTGAAGGATTATCTCCAGCAATTTCAATTGACCAAAAAACGACGTCAAACAACCCAAGATCTACAGTGTCGACGATCACTGAAATCTACGACTATTTAAGACTATTATACGCACGTGCAGGAACACCGTATTGTCCAAACCACGACATCGAAATTTCTAGTCAAACGATTGAAGAAATGGTCGATGAAATTATGAAACTTCCTGCGAGAACACGTATACAAGTATTCTCTCCAATCATTCGTGGTAAAAAAGGACAGCACAAAAAAGTGTTCGAAGACCTTCATAAAGAAGGGTTTGCTCGCGTTATCGTTGACGGTGAAATGTACGACGTCGACGATGTACCAGAATTAAATAAAAACACAAAACACGATATTGATGTGGTCGTTGACCGAATCGGTATTCGTGAAGGCGTGGAGTCACGTCTATCAGACTCACTCCAAATCGCATTAGAAAAAGCACATGGGAACGTGGATATTAACGTGATTGACGGAGAAGACCTGCACTTCTCAGAGCACTTCTCTTGTCCAATTTGTGGATTCACTTTACCAGAACTAGAGCCGAGATTATTCTCATTCAATGCTCCATTTGGTGCATGTACAGACTGTGATGGCCTTGGCGTAAAATGGGCAGTAGACAAAAATTTAGTTGTGCCAGATGAAACCCTGTCACTTCGTGAAGGTGCGATTCTACCTTGGCAACCAATTAGCTCGAACTACTATCCAAACCTGCTCGAACAAACAGCAAAACATTATGACATCGACATGGACAAACCGTTCAAAGACTTAAAGAAAAAAGAACAAAAAATTATTCTATTTGGTTCTGATGATGAAATACTGTACCACTTTGAACAGATGAATGGTGTGAAACGTTCACGTGAAATGAAATATGAAGGTGTTATGAACAACATCGACAGACGTTACCGTGAAAGTCCATCAGCGTTTACAAGAGAACAAATGTCTCAGTATATGAGAGAAACAGTGTGTCCAACATGTGACGGCTATCGTTTAAACGAAGAAGCGAGATCCGTCAAGATCGACCACAAACACATCGGTGAATCTGTAGATCAATCAGTTCAAGAAGCACTCGATTTCTTCAAAAACTTGAATCTATCTGAGCAAAACAGTCAAATAGCAAAACCAATTCTTAAAGAAGTGAATGACCGTCTAAAATTCTTACAAAACGTGGGACTCGATTATTTAACTTTAAATCGTCGAAGCGGAACTTTATCTGGTGGAGAAGCGCAGCGTATTCGTCTCGCAACTCAAATCGGTTCAATGCTCTCTGGCGTACTCTACATTCTAGATGAGCCGTCAATTGGACTCCATCAACGTGACAACGACCGACTCATTTCAACGCTACATGAAATGCGTGACTTAGGTAACACGTTAATTGTAGTTGAGCATGATGAAGACACAATGCTCGCAAGTGACTACCTCATTGACATCGGTCCAGGAGCTGGTGTGCATGGTGGAGAAGTCGTATCTGAAGGAACGCCAGAGTATGTCATGAAGGATGACCACTCATTAACTGGACAATATTTAAGTGGAAAACGCCGTATTCCACTCCCTGAAAACTATCGCACATACAATAAAGACGAAGTCTTTAAAGTTCGTGGAGCAAAAGAAAATAATTTAAAAAATATTGATGTAGACTTTCCAAAAGGGGTTCTGACTGTCGTTACTGGTGTATCAGGATCAGGGAAAAGTACATTAGTCAATGAGATTCTTTATAAAGGACTTCATAAAGAACTTTACAAATCTAAACAAACACCAGGGAACTCAGACAGCGTAACTGGTGTAAAATATCTCGACAAGATCATCGATATTGACCAGTCGCCAATTGGTCGTACACCACGTTCGAACCCAGCAACATACACGGGTGTGTTCGATGACATTCGCGACGTATTCGCCAACACGAACGAAGCGAAAGTTCGCGGATATCAAAAAGGTCGCTTTAGTTTCAACGTAAAAGGCGGTCGCTGTGAAGCATGTAAAGGAGACGGTATCATCAAGATAGAGATGCACTTCTTGCCAGACGTCTTCGTGCCATGTGAAGTATGTAATGGTAAACGCTATAATCGTGAAACATTAGAGGTCACTTATAAAGATAAAAACATCTCAGACATTTTAGAGATGACAGTAGAAGAAGGATATAATTTCTTCGAAAACATTCCTAAAATTAAGCGTAAGATAAAAACGCTTAAAGATGTTGGTTTAGAGTATGTGAAACTTGGCCAACCAGCAACAACACTGTCTGGAGGGGAAGCTCAACGTGTAAAACTTGCATCGGAATTACACAAACGTTCGAATGGAAAGACATTGTATATACTTGACGAACCAACAACAGGACTACACTCTGAGGACATCCGTCGCTTAATCGATGTCATTCAACGTCTAGTAGATAATGGAGACTCTGTAGTCATCATTGAGCACAATTTAGATGTGATAAAAGTCGCCGATCATATTATTGATTTAGGTCCTGAAGGGGGCGACGGTGGAGGAGAGATCGTCGCGCATGGTACAATTAAAGATATCATGAAAGAACCACGTAGTTATACGGGGTACCACTTAAAGAAATGGCTCGAAAGAAGCCATCAGGAGGTCAAGTAATGGAGAGCAAAGAAAGAATTCTAAAATTATTAGAAGAAGGTAAAATTACAACAGCAGAAGCGATTGACCTGATGAACGCACTCAACTATAAAACTGAAGACGTAAATGTTAACGGTGAAGAACCAAAAGTTGAAGAAACAGAAAACCAAAAAACTGAAAAAGACACAAACCCAATGTTCCAATTCTTTGAACAGATGACGGACGAAGTGGGTAAATATGTAGATATCGACAAAATTGAGAAAAACGTGAAAGATACATTCCAAAATGTGAAAACGTCAGCAGAAAATCAATCACAGTTTAAACAGGTCGTTAAAACGTTTGAAAAGACATTTGATTCTGTGAAAAATACAAACGTCGATTCGATTTTTTCAAAAGGATCAAAAAATAGATTGATTGAAACAATCGATTTACCATTCAAAAAAATGAGCATCGATGTGACAAACGGTAATGTATCTGTCAAGCCCACAACAGATCGGACAGTGGTTCGTTTTGAAGTCACACCGTTTTATCGCAAACTTGACAAAAAGCGCAACTATTTCCAAGATATCGTGTGTGAAGTTAAAGACGATGAGCTGCTTGTTCTATCTCCACTGAGAAGCGCGAAAGTGAACGTGGAAGTTGAAGTGAATCCATTAGACTTAAACCGCATCATCATTTCTGGCTCAAATGGAAATATCGATGTAAAAGACATCGCGACAGAAGACTTAACAATCGACATTTTAAACGGAGATATCGAGGTAGAAAACCTGTTTGTGAAAACTGGTTTCGTGAGAACCTCTAAAGGACAAGTGTCTGTTGACAAAGGCGAGTATGATGCACTTGAAGTCGTGACAATGGTTGGATCTGTGAAAACAGATGATCTGAACGCACGAGAGATCGACATTCACTCGAACGGTTCCGTGAATGTATCTGTAAGCAACAAGACAGAAGTTGTGAGCGTCAACACAAATGTCGGTGGCGTTAATATTGAAGTACCTGCGGGAACAGAAATCGCTGGTCGCCTGTCGACAGTGATGGGGAACCTGAACTATCCACCAGGACTCGACACGAGATATATGAAACCATCAGACTTTGGCTTAAAAGAACTCATGATTTTAAACGATAAAGAAACAGGACTCGTGATCGAAGCATCAACAAAAATCGGCAGCATCACGTTGCATAGAAACTAGTTTGATATGACCCGAACCTCTTGAGTGAGGTTCGGGTTTTTAATTTTGGTAGGAGTTTCTGGGAAGTAGGTGTTTATCTTCTATATAGGTCCTGAGTTTGTGACCTATCTCAAAGATAAATGGATAATCTTCTATATAGGAAGCAAGATTGTGTGCTATCTCAAAGATAAAGGAATAATCTTCTATATAGGAAGCAAGATTGTGTGCTATCTCAAAGATAAATGGATAATCTTCTATATAGGAAGCAAGATTGTGTTCTATCTCGAAGATAAATGGATAATCTTCTATATAGGAAGCATGATTGTGTGCTATCTCAAAGATAAAGGGAGAATCTTCTATATAGGAAGCATGATTGTGTCCTATCTCAAAGATAAAGGGATAATCTTCTATATAGGAAGCGTGATTGTGTGCTATCTCAAAGATAAATGGATAATCTTCTATATAGGAAGCATGATTGTGTGCTATCTCAAAGATAAATGGATAATCTTCTATATAGGAAGCATGATTGTGTGCTATATCGAAGATAAAAGGGGTAATAATCCACGTACTAACCTAAACACCCGAGCTCGTGAATAATTCTTGTAATTATCTTCCTTAAAATCACACGATCGAATAGAAGTTCAGCATCTTTCATCTTTTAACGGTCTATTCATATTTTAGCTACTCATATTTTGATATAATGTACTTATTATCCGAAAAATTGAGGGCTCATTATGCTTATTGTAAAAAATATATTAGAAAAGTTTAATCTGACACTCCATGCGGGTGCGGAGGGTCTAAATAAAGAGGTCGTGAGCATCGATGTGTCGCGTCCCGGTCTTGAGGTTGCCGGGTATTTCTCTCACTATTCTTCTGAGCGCATCCAGATTTTTGGTACGACGGAGACGACGTTCTTCATGCATCGCTTGACTGATGAAGAGCAAGAGAGCCGCGCGCAGTCACTGTGTCGTAAGGACACGCCATGCATTATTTTAACGCATGGTCACGAGCCACCGGAAGCACTCATCAAAGCGTGCAATAACACAGGCACTGCGCTTCTTTCAACGGAACTCACAACAACTGCGTTCAACTATACACTCACAGACTATCTTGAAATGGCTCTCGCGCCGGAGACGAACGTTCACGGTGTGCTTCTAGATGTATACGGCATCGGGGTGTTAATCACCGGTGAAAGTGGCATCGGTAAGAGTGAGATTGCACTCGAGCTTGTCAAAAATGGGCATCGTCTTGTCGCAGACGACAATGTCGAAATTAAGCAGATTCAAAAAGGACAGCTCATCGGGAAAGCACCGAAACTCATCGAGAACTTACTCGAAATTCGCGGCATCGGCATCGTTAATGTGATGACGTTATTTGGTGCGGGTGTTGTGCTGAACGAAAAACGCATCATGCTGAACGTGCATTTAGAATTTTGGGATAAAAACAAGGAATACGATCGTGTCGGGTTAGAAGAAAAATCCATGAAAATTCTCGATACAGAAGTGTCCCAGAAACTCATCCCAGTAAGACCAGGACGAAATCTCGTCAATATCATTGAAGTAGCTGCCATGAACTTCCGCCTACAAAAAATGGGCATCAACGCAGCTGAAGAATTTAACGAACGACTAAAAGCATTCATCAAACAAAAGTCAGAAGGAGAGAATCGTCATGACAAATAGCATCGACCGCGTCGCGTTTAATATCTTCGGATGGGATGTCTATTGGTACGGCATCATTATTTTTATGGCGATGCTCCTCGCCTATTTCGTTGCAAATAGAGAAATGGTTAAAAAAGGGTTCGACAAAGATTTACTGATGGACATGATGTTTTACATCATCATTTTCTCACTCATCGGTGCGAGACTGTACTTTGTACTATTCAACATCGGGTACTACGCACAGCATCCTCTTGAAGTCTTAGCAGTATGGGAAGGCGGAATGGCCATCCATGGGGGGCTCATCGGTGGCGTACTCGCGGGACTCTATTTCACGAAAAAACACAAATACAGTTTCTTCCAATTTGCGGATATTTTAATTCCATCCGTATTACTCGGGCAGGCAATCGGGCGTTGGGGGAACTTTATTAACCAGGAAGCACACGGCGGACCAGTCAGTCGTAGTTTTCTAGAAAACTTGCACATCCCTGAATTTATCATCAACCAAATGAATATCGACGGGACATATTACCATCCGACATTTCTATACGAAAGTATTTGGAACATCATCGGAGTCGTCATTTTAATATTACTCAGACCAAAACTAAAAATCGGTCAAACACTGTTTTTATACATGATTTATTACTCAATCGGACGCTTCTTCATTGAAGGCATGCGTACAGACAGCCTCATGTTCTTCGGCGGACTCCGTACAGCACAACTCATGTCGCTATCGTTAATCATCTTAGCGATCGCACTGTGGATTTACCGCGAAATTAAAGTGAAACCACCCGTTTACGGTGAAATTCATGGCAATCTTTTAAAAGATAAAGACAGACGCACGAGAAGAACACAACCTGTTAAAACAGTGAAGGCCAACAAGAAAAGGAAGAAATAAATGAGGAACGTAGAACGGTTTAAAGTTAAGGGACCGAATCCATTATGGAGAATGTACCGCACAATTTCATTTTTAAAAGTGGTCAAAAACTTTGTCGTGATTGAACTTGGACGCTTTACGCCTTCTACAAGATTAAAACATGCACTCTATAAGACAGGGCTCGGCATGAAATTAGAGGACAAAGTATCGATTGCGTACAAAGCGATGCCAGACCTCTTTTACCCGGAACGCATTACAATCGGAGAAAACTCAATCATCGGCTACAACACAACCATTTTGACTCACGAATACCTGGTGAATGAATACAGAATCGGCGACGTCGTGATTGGCGCCGAGACAATGGTCGGTGCAAACGTCACGATTCTCCCGGGAATCACAATCGGCCAAAACTGTATGATTGGCGCAGGCACTGTCGTCTCAAAAGACGTGCCAGACAACGCGCTCGCATACGGAAACCCAATGATCATAAAGGAGCGCAACAATGAAAAAGAATAATATCATTTCGCTCCAATCTGACGGGCGAATCTACTACATGCAAGCTATGAAGAAAAAGCATGCGGAACGATACAGTGAAGCACGTGATTTACTGCTTCGCGCGCACGAACTCGAGCCGTACAACAGAGAGTATATTTCTGAACTCGCGTACATGACCGCATCATCCGGCCAAGCAGAAATCGCAGAACAGTTTCTAATCGATATGTTTGTGAGAGACAATTTTGACACGAAGTATTATTATGATTTGTCGGAAGTCAATATCATTGATGAAGAGCCGAATAAAGCGTTACTTTTCGGTATGAAGTATGTCGATCTTTACGACGATAACGCATTCTATGATGAGCTCTTTGAAATCTTTGAGATCGCTGAATTTGATTATGACGAACTCGTGCAAGAGGCCGATGAGTTTATCGGCATGTTTATTTTTCAGACACTCTTCATGAACGGCAATATCGAAGCGTCACTCGATTTTCTGTATTCATTAGATATCGAAGTCCAAGAGACGCGTGAATACCGAAATCAAAAAGCGATGGCGTTACTGTTTTTAAATAAATTTGAAGAAGCACAAGTGATCTTAGAAACACTCTTAGAAGAAGATCAGACGGACATGAACGCACTGAGTCACTTGACTCTACTGTACTTTTACACAGGAAATATGGAAGAATACTCGAGATTTTTACGCAAGCTAGAAGTCGTTGAGCCACTCGACGAGGATGCAAGACTAAAAGTCGGACTCGTCCTGAACTTCTTAAATAAAAGTGAGATGTCGTACAAGTTACTCTATCCGTTATATAAGAAAAAAGTTATTATCAATTTCCAGTTATTACACGCACTCGCTCAGTCTTCCTTCAACATAGGAAAAGAAGAAGAGTCGCGTCAATATTGGCAAGAGCTTCAAAAATACCAATCACTAGATGAAATTCATAGTCCTTGGAAGAGGCAAGAAGCACGAGATACGCTGAACCGCATTATTGATGTGTATTTACAGTCTGAAGACCCAGACATGAGAATGCTCGGGCTCTTTAAATCATCGCTCATCGCACCATCTGACATTATTTTAGGATCTCCAATGTGGGATCTTATTGATGGTTTTGGGAACAAGGAAAAACTCTATACCGCATATCTTTTCAATAAATTAGAGATGGCTAAAATTGATAGACTCCACGACGGGCTTGTGACGTTAGAAGGTATTGATGCGACTGACGAAGAGATGCTTGGGTTTATCGATTTAATTAGACAATTAGAAGAGGGTTTAAATACGTCTAAATTTGAAGGAGAAACGCTTGCACTCGCGTACATGTATATCTATCACAACTCGGAAGACGATTCACTTTTAGACATTTCCAAAATGAATCAGATTTACATGAGACAACTAGAAGATGCGGTGACTCTAATCAAGCAAAATGAATGAAAGAATGTACTCTTTCTACTATAATTAGGAAAGTGAATCTAAGATATAGGAGAATTTAAATGACGAATACGAATGTAGTAGACGTAGCAATTATTGGTGCGGGACCTGCAGGTATGACAGCTGCAGTATATGCGTCACGTGCTGAATTATCGACGGTAATGTTAGAGCGTGGAATGCCTGGTGGACAGATGGCAAACACGGAAGACGTTGAAAACTTCCCAGGATTTAGTTATGTCACAGGTCCTGAGTTATCACAAAAAATGTTTGAGCACTCAACGAAGTTTGGTGCGGAATACAAATACGGTGACATCCAGTCTGTTGAACTTGACGGAGACATCAAAGTGATCAAGACTTCAAGCGAAGAAATTCGCGCGAAATCAGTGATCATCGCAACAGGTGCAGAGCACAAAAAAATGGGTGTTCCAGGAGAAGAACTACTTGCTGGTAAAGGAGTCAGCTACTGTGCAGTATGCGACGGAGCGTTCTTTAAAAACAGACATTTAGTCGTTATTGGTGGTGGAGACTCAGCAGTTGAGGAAGGGCTTTTCCTAACAAAATTTGCTGATAAAGTAACGATCGTCCACAGACGTGACGAACTCCGTGCGCAAAAGATCATCCAAGATCGTGCGTTCAATAACCCTAAAATTGAATTCATCTGGAATACAGAACTACAATCTATCAATGGAGATAGCGTTGTAGAATCTGTGACTTTATTTGATAAAGACAAAAATGAAACATATGATTTCGATGCAGATGGTGTGTTTATCTATATTGGAACACAACCACTGACAGCACCGTTCGAAAGTTTAGATATTCTAAACGACGAAGGGTATGTCATTGCAAATGAAGAAATGGAAACTAAAGTTCCTGGAATCTATGCGGCTGGTGACGTGCGCGTAAAACAACTCAGACAGATTGTTACAGCGACTGGTGACGGTAGTATTGCCGCTCAAAATGCATCAGATTATGTTGGAACATTAGAGATTTAACTGATGATGGGACCACTGGGTTCCATCATTTTTAAAACCAGACGAGGGGTTGGCAAAATGAAAAATTTAATTATTTTGACAGGTATGAGTGGTGCGGGGAAATCCGTAGCACTAGATGCGCTTGAAGACATGGGATACTTCTGCATCGATAACTTACCTCCCGTTTTACTTCCAAAAATTGTTGAACTCATGGAGTCGACGAATGAAGAAATGCATGATGTCGCGCTCGGTATTGACCTTCGTGGACAGTCTATGTTCGAAAACTACATCCATGAAATCAATCAGTTACCACTTTTGAAAGACATGAAATTATCCATTCTCTTTTTAGATGCGGCAGATGAACGTCTGATCTCTCGTTATAAAGAAACGAGACGTTCACATCCACTAAACAAAGGAATTACACTGACTGAAGCAATCAGAGAAGAACGCGATATCTTAACAGATTTAAAAGGGAACGCGACATATATTTTTGATACGACAGAGTTCAGTCCAAAAGATTTAAAAGAAGAAGTTTATAAATACTTAAATAGAACAAAAGACTCAATATTCTCTGTGAATGTGCTGAGTTTTGGATTTAAGCACGGACTGCCAAAAGATGCAGACCTTGTGTTTGATGTGCGCTTTTTGCCAAACCCATACTATATCGAAGAACTACGTAAGAAAACGGGTCTTGACCAAGAAGTCTATGATTATGTTATGAAGTTCAACGATACAGAGCGTTTTTATAGAAAGCTCGCAGATCTGCTGACATTCATGTTGCCGTTATACGTGAAAGAAGGTAAATCACAACTTAATATTGCGATTGGATGTACTGGCGGACAGCACCGCTCAGTAGCATTAGTTGAACGTTTATCTAAACGATTAAAAAATAAGTACAAGTATGAAATTAATACGATTCATAGAGACGCACATATAGAAGGTGAAGTCCGTGAAAAAGATTAAGGTCGTATTAGTAGGTGGAGGTACCGGTCTGAGTGTTCTTGCCCGTGGGCTAAAACAATATCCGATTGATATCTCAGCGATTGTTACTGTTGCAGATGATGGCGGATCGACTGGTTTAATCCGCGAACAGATTGATATGCCAGCGCCTGGTGATATCAGAAACGTACTCTCTGCGCTAAGCGAAAGTGAAGAGACACTTGAGAATTTATTTAAGTTTAGATTTAATAAAAATGAAATTAACGGACATTCCCTTGGAAACTTAATGATTGCAGCAATGTTTGATATGACAAAAGACTTCTCACTCGCGATTAAACAGCTCTCAAAGATTTTAAACGTGCGCGGTGAAGTAATTCCGAGTACAAATGAGTCACCAAAGCTTGCTGCAGTGATGGATGATGACTCTATTTATGTGGGTGAGAGTTATATTCCGAAAGTGGGTAAAAACATCAAGAAGTTGTTACTCTTGCCGATGGGTTTAGAAGGATCACGTCAGGCGGTAGAGGCAATTGAAGCGGCGGACTATATTATATTTGGCCCGGGGAGTTTATTTACAAGTATCATTCCAAATGTTTTACCGACGGCATTAAAAGGAGCATTTCAAAATGCAGCTGCTAAGAAAATCTACATTTGCAACATTATGGAGCAGCCTGGCGAAACGATGGGTATGAGTGCGTGCGACCATGTAGATGCATTACACGCACATGTTGAAAAAGAAATTATCGACTTTTTGATTATGAGTCAACTAGAATTAACTGAAGATGAAACAGCACGTTACACTGCAGAAGGCATTGACTTTGTAGAGTGCGACAGTGAAAATATTAAACGTCGTGGAATTAAATTACATACTAATACGGAACTTGTAGACGTGAATGAAGAAGGCATCATCCATCATAACAGTGAAGTACTCGCAAAATGTGTATATGATTTAATGCTCGACGAAATGGATGCACTGACTTATAAAGGATAGGAGGGATGACTGTGTCCTTTGCGAGAGAGATGAAAAACGAACTCACGCGTATGGAAGTAGATGCGTGTTGTATGAAATCAGAACTCGCTGCACTTTTAAAAATGAATGGAACGATTAGTTTTCATAATGGGAAATTTGTAGTGAATATCCAGACTGAAAACGCAGCCATTGCAAGAAGAATTTTTTCACTCATAAAAGAAGTGTATGGCGTGGAAATCGAACTCCTTGTTAGAAGAAAAATGCAGTTGAAAAAGAATAACGTCTATATCTGTAGAATTTCAGAAAAGACGCGTGAGATACTTGATGACTTGAACGTACTGCGTCAAGGTGAAATCATTCATAGCGTGAGCGAAGACATTCTTAAAAATGACTGTTGTGTGCGTGCATATTTAAGAGGTGCATTCCTTGCCGCTGGTTCTGTAAACAATCCTGAGACAAGCGCGTACCATTTAGAGATTGCGTCACTTTATGAAGAACATGCAGAAGCGTTGACGGAACTGATGAATATGTATGAACTGAATGCGAAATACATTGACCGTAAACGTGGCTACATCACCTACTTAAAAGAAGCTGAGAAAATTTCAGATTTCCTTGGGTTAATCGGTGGAGTGCAAGCGATGTTGAAGTTTGAAGACATTCGTATTATTCGTGATATGAGAAACTCAGTGAATCGCCTTGTGAACTGTGAGACGGCGAACTTGAATAAGACAATAAATGCGGCGATGCGCCAAGTCGATAATATAAAATTTATTGATGAAGAACTCGGCATCGATGCATTACCAGATAGACTAAGAGAAATTGCGAAGCTTCGTGTCGAGCACCAAGACGTCAGTTTAAAAGAACTCGGCGAGATGGTATCAACCGGTGCGATTTCAAAATCCGGCGTGAACCATAGACTCCGCAAGCTAGACGAAATTGCCGATAAACTCAGAAATGGCGAGGAAGTAAAGCTCTAATATTTGATTAGTAAGATCTCCTTTCATCCATCAGGATGGAGGGAGATTTTTTTGATATGTGGGTTTTAGGAGAGAGGCGCTCCCCTATATAAAAAATCCACCCACCGTTTCCGGCGAGTGGATGCTTCAATTCTTTTATTCTTCTGACATGTCTTTTTTGACTTCTTTACCTGGTTCTAGCACTTCGTCAATTAAGCCGTATTCTGCTGCTTCTGAAGCGGAAAGGTAGTTGTCGCGATCTGTGTCTTTTTCGATTTTTTCTAAAGGTTGTCCTGTTCTTTCAGCAAGAATTTTATTTAATTTCTCGCGTGTTTTCAGGATGTGTTTTGCTGCAATTTCAATTTCAGTTGCTTGTCCTTGCGCGCCACCGAGTGGTTGGTGAATCATAACTTCAGCGTTTGGTAATGCAAATCGTTTACCTTTCGCTCCTGCTGCGAGTAAGAATGATCCCATTGATGCAGCCATTCCCATCGCAATTGTTTGTACGTCAGGTTTGATGTGTTGCATTGTATCGTAGATTGCCATACCTGCTGTCACACTTCCACCTGGTGAATTAATGTAAAGGTAAATATCTTTCTCCGCATCTTGTGCTTGTAAGAAAAGTAACTGACTCACGACTGAGTTTGCGACGTTATCGTCAATCGCACTCCCGATCATAATAATTCTATCTTTTAAAAGTCTTGAATAAATGTCGTAAGCACGTTCCCCACGACTTGTTGTTTCAATAACCGTTGGTATTAAATTCATTAAAAATCCTCCTAAATAAACATCTCTTAATATAGTTATACCACCTTAGTCAAATAAGGTCAAAAGATACAACTCATTTTATTTCTTCTCCCAATAATTTCATTTATAAGATAAAAAACTGAACCACCAATTGTATATTTCATAAACAAACAGTCAATAACATTAACGGAATGTAAAGATTCTAAGGTGTTTGTGAAATCCCACTTTTAATGAAATTTCTGAATTATACTTACCATGAAATCAAAACTCAGGAGGCACCGATGGAATCACTTTTTAATATAGATAAAGGCAAACAACTCATAAAGAGAAACATCAAACGTCTAGTATTTTTACCGCTCTCATTTCTAGTAGTAGCGCTCATACTAACGTTTCTCTTCATAAATCCAAAGCAAGAGGTTACATCTCAAATCTTGATTACGGATACGAAAAATGGTGACCTCGATATGGAGGAACGCGTTAAAGCACATTTACAAATCGTTAGCACGTATACAGAAATCATAAAAAGTCCACGTATCCTGAATGAAGTGAATGAGAGACTTGGTAATCAATATGATACAGATAAGCTTCGTAAAGACATTACGGTTTCTTCAAGAACAGATTCTAACATTCTTAACATTACGGTTAAACAAAAATCAGAAGATGAAGCAAAAGAAATTGCGAATACAATCGCTGAAACATTCACCGAAGAAGTGAACGATATCGTTGATATGGCACCAGTAG
The DNA here is from genome assembly GCF_014635565.1 of Phocicoccus schoeneichii. Taxonomy (GTDB): domain Bacteria; phylum Bacillota; class Bacilli; order Staphylococcales; family Salinicoccaceae; genus Phocicoccus; species Phocicoccus schoeneichii. Next base: position 851,942 of record NZ_BMDB01000001.1, on the reverse strand, counting down.
AAATTCTTTCTGAAGCAGAGAGACTTGGCGAAAAGAAAAATGCCAATCTATTAAAGAACGGAATTCTAGGACTTGTGTTTGGGTTTATCTTCGCTGTAGTGCTCATGCTCTTACAAGATATGGTGTCGAAACGTATCAATAGTATTCATGACCTTGACTTTTTACAAGATAAACACACGCACATCCGTGAGATTACAGATACGAATGATATCGAACGTCTTCGTGCTGAACTCACAGTGATGCACGAAAAAAGAAAAGCACAAACAGTAGTTATCGCGTCACCAAATGATACGTCACACGTAGCCACACTTTCAAAAGCACTCGAAAGATCACTGATCACTGAAGAGTACACAACAACGTGTCACATCAAATCAGTACATAGTGGAGAACTTGCACACCTAAGAGAGATGAATGATTTTATCTTCTTACCAGTGAATAATTCAGAAGAAGTTGCGGATTTTCCAATTGTTTTAGAAGCGGCAGATATCGTACTGCTCGTCATCGACAAAAAAGATAATGAAAAACAATCAATCATTAAAACGGTAAATACAATCAAACAATATGGAACACTCGACTTTATATTACTACAGTCCGACAAAAAAGGAGGCGACATAAAGTGAAGAAACATATCAAATGGAAACCACTATCATTCATTATTTTAGACAGTATTTCAGTGACGTTTTCAGTATTTGTGTGTTACTACATTTTAGAGCCATACTTTGCAGGCTTTCCGAGAAGTGTACTTGTGTTTTCATCGTTATTACTTCTCGCAAGTCACCATATTTTCGCAAGTATTTTTGATCTGTATCACCGCGCATGGGAGTACGCGAGCGTAAATGAACTGATGCTCGTTGTAAAATCAGTGACGTCATCAGTAGTAATAACAGCGTTCGTCGTACCACTCGCAACGAATACACCATTCTTCTTTAGACTGTACCTACTCACATGGATGATGCACATTATGCTCATCGGAGGGACAAGGCTCATGACACGTGTAGTGAGCCGAAACCAGTCAAAAGGTATAGAAAAAGAACCTACACTCATTGTTGGAGCAGGTGACGGTGGGGCACTTTTAATGCGTCAAATGAGAGAGAAAAACAGCATGAATCTAGAACCTGTTGTCGCAGTAGATGATGATGAAAAAAAACAAGGCATGTTCATTCATGGTGTAAAAGTAGGCGGAACAATCGACGATATAGAGACGCTCGTTACGAAGTTTAGAATCAAAAAGATTATCATCGCGATTCCTACATTACCTAAGTTTAGACTCGAACAAATTTACACAATGACGAAAAACTTAAATGTTCAAGTCCTAAAAATGCCAAACATTGAAGATATTATGAGCGGGACGCTTGAAGTAAACAACTTAAAGAAAGTAGATGTTGAAGATTTACTCGGTCGTGAGCCAGTTGAACTAGATATCGAAACAATTCGAAATGAAATTGAAGGAGAAACAATACTTGTCACAGGTGCTGGAGGTTCAATTGGATCTGAAATTACTCGCCAAGTGTCACGTTTCAACCCAAGCCGAATCATCTTGCTCGGACACGGTGAAAACAGTATCTATCAAATTCACCAAGAACTGAGTCGTTTAAATACAGACACAGAATTTATTCCAGTCATTGCAGATATTCAAGATAAACACAGGATGCGTGAAATTCTCGCAACTTATAAGCCACATGTCGTTTATCATGCAGCAGCACACAAACATGTACCGATGATGGAGTACAACCCGTTAGAAGCTGTTAAGAACAATATCTTTGGTACAAAAAATACAGCTGAAGCAGCGGTTTTAGCAGGCGTGAAGAAATTTGTCATGATCTCTACAGATAAAGCGGTAAACCCACCAAACGTGATGGGTGCAACAAAGCGTGTCGCTGAAATGGTCATCCAAAACATGAATGTGAAGTCAGACACAGACTTTATTGCCGTTAGATTCGGAAACGTACTAGGTAGTAGAGGATCAGTCATCCCACTATTTAAATCACAAATTGAACGTGGCGGTCCAGTTACTGTAACAGATCCAAGAATGACACGATACTTTATGACGATTCCGGAAGCGTCACGTCTTGTATTACAAGCAAGTACACTTGCAATCGGTGGGGAAGTACTTGTCCTAGACATGGGTGAACCGGTAAAAATTGTAGATCTTGCGACAAAACTTATCCGACTCAGTGGGTTCAATGAACGTGACATCAAAATCGAATTTAGTGGCATGCGTCCAGGAGAAAAACTCTATGAAGAACTTCTCGGACCGAGTGAAATTCATCCAAATCAAATCTATGAAAAAATTTATCGCGGAAAAGTAAGAGCGGTTGATGAAGAAACACTCACAGCAATCTATTACTTCCTATATCACTTTATCTTTACAAACGAAAAATCAATTATCGATATGGTGATTCACATCCCAATCTATTCGATTATGTTTATGGGACTAGTCTGGACTCAGCTTGTACCAAAGGAAAGTAAGGCACGCATCAAACTAAAATTAACTGGAGTGTTTTCATGAAAGTATTAGTAACAGGAGGACTCGGGTATATCGGGTCACATACGGTGCTTAAATTAATAGAAGAAAACCACGAAGTCGTGATTTTAGACAATATCTCAAATTCGAAAAAAGATCGTTTAAAGAAATTGCGCACATTAACCAATGCGTATATTGATTTCTATGAGGTCGATATTCTAGATACGTATAAGTTGATGGAAGTATTTCAATACGAAAGATTCGATACGGTGCTACACTTTGCTGCACTGAAGTATGTCGGAGAAAGCTTTGAAATCCCACTAGAATATTATGAAACAAACGTCACAGGTACCATTAACTTGTTAAAAGCATGCGAACGTTATAAAGTAAAAGAATTTATATTCAGTTCAAGTGCAATCGTTTATGGAGGTACACCACCACCGCTAACTGAAGACGTGTCTAATAAGAACGCGTTAAATCCATATGGCAGAACAAAAGCGATGTGCGAAGATATTATTACAGACTATGCAAATAGTACACCAGGATTTAAAGCGATGATCCTTCGTTACTTTAATCCAATCGGTGCACACAAATCAGGGATGATCGGTGAATACATTTCAGCGCATACAACGAACATCATGCCAGTACTCATGCAAGCACTGGATAGTAAAAAGAAGAAGTTTAAAATCTTTGGTGATTCATATAACACAAAAGACGGTACGACGATTAGAGATTATGTACACGTGGAAGACTTGGCTGAAGGGCATGTAAAAGCATTCTCGTTTAAAGAAACAGGCGCACATGTATTTAACTTAGGCACAGGCATCGGAACGACAGTTTTAGACCTTGTGACTGCGATGGAAGAAGAAACAGATGTGACTCTGAATAAAACCTTCGAAGCGAATAGAGAAGGAGATATTCCTGTGTCAGTAGCAGACGTCGAAAAGGCGAACCAGTATCTGAACTATAAGACGAATTATGGGATTAAAGAAATGTGTAGAGACAGTTGGAACTATTATAAAGAACAAACAGAGAAAAAGGTATTTGAGTAAACACATGTGTTATAATAAGCACTGTTGTACCCTCGTGGTGTAATGGATAACACGTGAGATTCCGGTTCTCAAGATGGGAGTTCGATCCTTCTCGGGGGTGTATTAAAGTCTGCCTTAGGGTGGGCTTTTTTGTTTAAAAGTAAAATTAAGGTACTATTTAGTTAGATTATAATCACTTAGAAATGTAATTTTAAGTAAATTTTATTTAGATAATACTGTAGGAGCAAAATGTTTATCAGCTAATTTAGTAACCATTTGTCTATTTAGTTATTCAGGATAGGGCGCATATTTTTGCTATGTACGTAAGCCATCTTGTACGTAATCAATATCAATTTGTTGATAGAAAGGTGTTATAAATCCTACAAAAGTAGTTGTAGTATCACCATGAACGAAAACCATATCCGACTGCTATTTCTTTAAGAACATCATCTAATCCAAATAAAGTACCGGGTGTGATTGTGGAAAGTGTTTGGTTTATCTTCATTATAGAAATCAGTGTTAGATGTTGATACTTTAATTTTCAACAGAAATTAAGTATAGTTATAGTATTATTAAATCATAGGAGTTAACTAATGGAAGAGAACTTACAAAGAAATAAAAAAAGGAAGAAAAAGTTCGGTATTGGTAAAATCATTATCTCTATTTTGTTACTTATCATTATCGTCAGCCTTGTTTTAATAGGCTACTTCTTCTACAAATTAAATCAATTAGATACTGAGGTTCATAAGCCTTTAGAGCGTGAGAAGTCTGAGCTTCGTGAGAAAACTGTAGAAACTAAAGATGGTGACGCGATTTCTATTGCTATCTTCGGTGTGGATTCTGATGCGGATCGTAATGCTGTTGGTGGTGGGGAGCGTTCTGATTCTATCATTTTACTTTCTATCAACCCTGAGGATAAGAAATCTGTCATGGTAAGTGTTCCCCGTGATACGCGTGCTGAGATTGTTGGATACGGCACTGTTGAAAAAATCAACCACGCATATGCTTACGGTGGTCCTGAAATGGCAGTTAATTCTTTAGAGCGTTTATTAAACGTTCCAATTGATGAGTATGTATCAATCAACATGGACGGCGTTAAAGACCTCGTAGACACTGTTGGTGGTGTGGATGTTGTTAGTAATGGTACATTCACTGTTAAAGGTAATTCTTATGTTGAAGGTGAAACATATCATATGTATGGTGACGAGGCTCTCGCATTTATGAGAAGTCGTTATGAAGATGGTTCTGGTGGAGATTTTGGACGTCAAAATAGACAACAAATCGTACTAGAAGCTATGGTTAATAAGATGGCAAGCATCGGTTCGATTGGTCGAGTAAATGATATCTTTAATGCATTAGGTAATAACATGACAACAAGTGTTAAAGTATCTCAACTAGATGAGTTGATGATTAATTACTTACCAGCAAGGAAGGATATGGAGAAATATCAACTTGAAGGTGAAGGGGCTACTCTCGATGATGGCCTATGGTACTTCTTACCATATGATGAAAGTATTAATGAAATTTCAAATGCATACAGACAAAACTTAAGCTTAGAGTAAAATTTAATCCAGGTCTTATGACCTGGATTTTTTTATGTGTTTATTGATGCAACATATTCTTTTATTTCTGTCATGAAATCTTCAATTGCTGGTGGAAAGTTCTGCCGCTTCATATAGTTCAAATACAAGTCAGGTCCATGGAATTAGTAGCAGTTTAAAAGAAGATGTGGATGCAGCTCGCGATTACGGAGCGACAATTCTTTCACCGAAAAAAATGAGAGACATGGGTGTGAAGGGTATTCTAGACTTACTTCCTAAAGGGGAGAAATACTATATTACGATTGATATTGATGGACTAGATCCGTCGATTACACCAGGTACGGGTACACCGTCACCAGGTGGGTTACTCTATGACGAAGTGAATGAATTATTAAAAGCTATCGCAAGTCACGGTGAAGTCATTGGGTTTGATTGTGTTGAAGTTGCACCGCAATATGACCCAACTCAAATGACAGGTCAAACAGCAGCTCGTGTCATGCTAGACTTACTGAGCTATGTTACTAAGAATAAAGAAGAAAAAGAACAAAAATAATAAAAATGCCTCTTAAGATTTTCTTAAGAGGCATTTATCATTTGTCTTCTGGTTTATTCAAACGTTCAGAGACAGTCACGTCTTCATAACGGAGCGTACCAGAAACGTGTTCCGTATTTTCTACAACTTCTTTTCTAATAATGATTTCCTCAGTAACTACTTTCTCTTTTATAATTTTAATACGTTCTCTAGTAACTGGGATACGAATTATATTTAGACCATCATCAGGATCTTCTGTATTATTATATGTTTCAAATAAGGGCTCGCCTTCCACTTTACGGCGTTCTACAGTGACTTCTTCTTTTTTGATGGGCACATCAAACTCTTCTAATTTTGTATGCGTTTCTTTATTTACAATGACATCTCCGCGATGGACATCTTCTTTACTGACTTCAAGGACCTCTTCGTGTAAATCTAGCGTTTTGTCATCTGTTTTTAACGTATCAGAACGATTAGAAACAGATGAGATGTCTTCGTCATCCACATATAAAAGCATACCGCCTTCTTCTAAAACTCGTTCGTAGTCGTCAATGCTATAGTGAGACATACGATTAAATGGATATTTTTGCGCGTCATTAAAAACATCTTTAATCGTATGACCTTCGGACACAAGGACCTCTTTAATATCTGGTCTAGATTTTAAATAGTCTTTTACACTCAATCGCGTAATAACTGTAATATGGCTTTCAGGTATACCTGTTTCTGTGTAATGTGCGACTTTTAATTTTAAATCATTCGTATTTTGTAAGTATTCTATATGTCCCATAATGGATATCCTCCGCTCAGATCTTAGTATTCAATTGATACCCTAAAACAGAACTATTTAAACGGAATTTGAGTGGTCATAAAAAAATATCCGACATAATACTATGTCGGATTATGAAGATCTAAAGTTCATGACCTTCTTCTTCAATCGCATCGTCCTGTGTTTCATGAACAGTCCCTTTTGGATGATGTGGCGGCGCATATATAGAATATACTTTCATAGGTACGTCGCCAATATTAGTAATATTATGGTATTTACCTGAAGGGACGATAACAACATCATCTGCAGCAACTTCTTTTTCATAAGATAAATCTTCTTTAGAATCTCCCATTTGTACTTTGCCTTTTCCTTGTTCGAGTCGTAAAAATTGGTCTGTGTCTTTATGAATCTCAAGACCAATGTCGCCTCCTACAGGAATAGACATTAGCGTGACTTGAAAAAAGTCACCTGTCCATAAAGTAGTTCTAAAATTTTCGTTTTGTAACGTAGCGTCTTCAATATTAATCGTCAGTGGATCTTTGCCATAATCTTTTAAATTCATATACAACTCTCCCTTTTGTATGTTATTTAGTTATAGCCGTTTCAGCGAATTTAAAAACACATGAACCTGAAAAAGTTTCGATCGTTGATAAATATGTGTTGAATATTAATTAAATATTCAATATAATTAATAAATATTTACTAAAGAATGATTAAATGAGGTGGCACATGTATACTCCTAAGCATTTTAATTTGTTGCAAGATTTTACTAAAGCAGAACTCGAATATTTAATTGATTTTTCTATTCATTTAAAACAATTAAAGGCCAATCGTATTCCACATGAATATTTAAAGGGGCAAAATATCGCACTTATTTTTGATAAAACATCTTCAAGAACACGTTCAGCTTATGTTGTAGCGAGTCATGATCTTGGTGCACATAGTGAAACGCTCGTTAAAAGTGACATTCAGTTCGGTAAGAAAGAGTCTGTTCTGGATTCTGCCAGAGTATTTGGTTCTATGTTTGATGGAATCATGCTCCGTGTTTCTAAACAAGATATTGTAGATACTTTTGTCGAACAGGCGGGTGTGTCTATATGGAACGGTATGACGGATGAGTGGCATCCGACTCAAATGATTGCAGATTTCATGACAATTAAAGAGCATTATGGCACTTTTGATCACCAGCACGTCGTCTTTTGTGGCGATGGTTCTAGTAACGTCGCAATTAGTCTCATGGTGACGTGTGCAATTCTAGGTATCGATATGACAACCGCTTCACCTGATTGTTTACGTCCAAATTCTAAAACTCTGGCACTCATTGAAACACTTTCTTCTGAGAGTGGTGCTTCTATTACATTTAACAAAGATCCGAATGTTGCTGTTAAAAAAGCAACAGTTGTCTACACTGATGTATGGGCATCTATGGGTGAAGAAGATAAGTTTAAAGAAAGAATTGATGAGTTATACAAATACCAGGTGAATAAAGAACTTGTGTCCCATATTGAAGGGGAATATATTTTTATGCACTGTCTTCCTGCGTTTCATAATACAGATACAGAGGTAGGAAATTATGTAAAAGAAAAGTATGGTATCGATGAAATGGAAGTTACGGATGATGTGTTTAAAAGTCCGAACGCAAAACAGTTTATACAAGCTGAGAATAGGCTCCATTCGATTAAAGCAATTATGGCTTCAACCAATGGACATCTATTTGTGCCAAGTGTGTAAAGTGCGTTACTATTTTAGTCTCGATTTAGTATAATGATGTATAACTTATTTTTGGAGGCTAATGTATGCTTGACCAATTAGAACAATTAGACCGTCCAGATGATAGTCTTGATTTAAAGTATGTGAGAAAAGTGTTTTTCGTGGCGCTAAACTGTGGAAAAACGTTGATGGAGAATGGTGCGGAAACGTATCGTGTTGAAGATACCATGTACCGAATCGCTACATACTATGGCATAGAGAACGTTCAAGTATTTGTTACAACAACAGTGATTATCCTCTCTATGAATGACTATTCTCTATCTCAACAAGTACGCATCACTGAACGCAACAACAACTTGGAAAAAGTCGTTAATATCAATGATTTGTCTAGAAGAATCGTGAGTGGTTTAAATATTGAAGATGCGCTTATCGAACTAAAAAAAATTAGTGATTCAAGAATATTCCCTATGTGGCTTATGGTAATGTTTGGCGGTATTGCTGGCTCTATGTTTCTTATGATGTTTGGAGGACCCATTCAAGATTTAGCAGTGACATTTATTGCTGCTGCTACTGGGGTTTTTATTACAGAAGGGATACAGAGATATACATCTATTAAATTTTTTACTGAAGTGTTAGCTGCATTAATGATTGCGCTAATTGCAAATATCTATGTTGGGCTCGGTATAGGGTCGAATGTGGATCTTATTATCATCGCGTCAGTAATGCCACTTGTCCCTGGTGTACCGATTACGAATGCATTAAGAGAAATTATTCGTGGGCATTTTTTAGCAGGAACAATGAAAGGGGTCGAAGCAGGACTTACAGCAGTAGCGATTGGTGCTGGTGTAGGTATAGTCTTCGTACTTGTAGGGTGATTCTAGTATGAATATCTTTTTGCAATTCTTTTTCAGTTTCGTTGCCTCTTTTAGCTTTGGTATTTTATTCAATATCCCTAGAAAACATTTAATAGCAAGTGGGATAACAGGTGCTTGTGCATGGCTGACTTATTATATTTTATTACAAGGCTTCGATATTAACCCATTACTCTCAAACTTTGCTGGTGCGATTATGCTTACAACATTTTCGATTATTTTTACTAAAAAATTCCGAGCGCCTATTATCGTCTTTGTTACATGTGGTCTTATTCCGCTTGTACCTGGAGGTAAGGCTTATGAAGCGGTAAGAAATATCGTTGAAAGTGATTATTCAAAAGCATTAGAATCAGGGGCCCAAGCTGCACTTATATCATTTTCAATTGCTATGGGAATCATTTTGACAGAAATGATTTATGAGCTGTTCCGCAATATATCAAACCGGGTTAAGGAGAAGAATCATGCGTCTTAAATTACTGATGAGAAACGACTGTAAATTATGTGACGATGCGATTATAGAGCTCAAACTAGCATTAGAGGATTTTGAAAACGTCGATTATGAGCGTATCAATATCGATCATGATGACGTGTTACAAGAGGAATATATGTTAAGAATTCCTGTAGTTATGCATCAAGAAGAGATTATCCAAGAAGGGATTATAGATTTTTTCACAATACATGAGTATATAGACGGTTATTTCACCAATTTAGGTGAATAAACCGTCTTTTTTTGATTTAAAATTGTGCCCGTTATCTGTATAATAAGGTTAGTGTAATTAATGGAGGCGTATTCATGAAAAAGACAGTTAAAGATGTTGAATTATCAGGAAAAACAGTGCTTGTACGTGCGGATTTTAACGTGCCTATGGATAACGGGGTCATTACTAATGACAAGCGAATCAAAGCAGCACTACCTACAATTCAATACATTTTAGACCAAGGTGCAAAGGTTGTATTATTCTCACACCTCGGTCGTGTGAAAGAAGAAAGTGACAAAGAAAAACTATCACTTTTCCCAGTAGCAAAGCGTTTAAGTCAATTGATTGACAGAGACGTTTTATTTGTGAACGAAACACGTGGTGCTGAACTTGAAAGTGCAGTCGAAGACTTAAAGTCAGGAGAGGTACTTTTAGTAGAGAATACGCGCTTTGAGGATTTAGAGGGCAAAAAAGAAAGTAAAAATGATCCAGAGCTTGGGAAATACTGGGCATCTTTAGGAGATGTATTCGTAAACGATGCATTCGGTACGGCTCACCGTGCGCATGCATCTAACGTTGGTATTTCTGAAAACGTTGAAGCTGTTTCTGGATTCTTAATGGAAAAGGAAATTGAATTTATCGGTAATGCAGTAGACGAACCGGAACGTCCATTTGTGGCAATCTTAGGTGGTGCGAAAGTTTCTGATAAAATTACAGTGATCGAACGTTTACTTGAAAAAGCAGATAAGATCTTAATCGGTGGGGGAATGGCGAACACATTTGTTCGTGCTTTAGGACATGACACAGGTAAATCCCTAGTTGAAGAAGATAACCTAGATCTCGCAAAATCACTGATTGAAAAAGGTAAAGATAAGCTCGTATTACCTGTAGATTTAGTTGTTGCGAAAGAATTCAGCAATGACAGTGCATTTAGAACAGTAGATTTAGAAAGTATTGAAGATGACGAAATGGCATTAGATATCGGTGAGAAAACAGTAGCACGATTCAACGATGTACTTAAAGAGGCAAAAACAGTGGTTTGGAATGGTCCGATGGGTGTGTTCGAAATGGAAAACTTTGCGCAAGGTACGATTAAAGTATGTGAATCACTCGCTAAACTGGATGATGCAATCACGATTATCGGTGGTGGAGATTCTGCAACAGCTGCAGAAGACCTTGGATTTGCAGACAAATTCTCACACGTATCAACGGGTGGCGGTGCTTCCTTAGAATACCTAGAAGGTAAAGTATTACCTGGACTAAATGCAATTAACAACAAATAGGAGAGATTTATAATGCGTAAACCAATTATACTTGGTAACTGGAAAATGCATAAAACGCTTGGTGAAGCGATTGAATTTATAGATGAATTAAAAACAAGAGAACTACCAAAAAGTGTTGAAGCAGGCATCTGTGCACCGTTTATTCACTTGAGCGATCTTGTGGCAGGTTCAAAGGATTCAGATTTTGGAATTGGTGCTGAAAATGGACACTATGAAGACAGTGGTGCATTCACTGGTGAAGTTTCAATTGCGAGTCTAGCAGACCTTGGAGTCGATTATGTAATTATTGGACACAGCGAAAGAAGACAGTTTTTTGCTGAAACTGATGAAGCAATTAATAAAAAGATACTTAAGTCTTTAGAAAAGAATGTTGTTCCCGTAGTGTGTGTAGGTGAATCATTAGAAGAGCGTGAAGACGGCTCATACGAATCACTCATTAAAAGACAAATAGAGAAAGCGTTTATGAACGTAACTGAAACAGATGCATCTAAAGTTGTTGTCGCTTATGAACCAATTTGGGCAATCGGTACAGGTAAATCAGCAACAAGTAAAGATGCGAACGATATGTGTAAATTCATTCGTGAGACAATTAAAGAACTATATAGTGACTCAGTAGCAGAAGCTGTACGTATTCAATATGGTGGATCTGTTAAACCTGAAAACATTACTGAGTACATGGCTGAAGCGGATATTGATGGTGCTTTAGTAGGCGGTGCATCACTAGAAGTAGATGGCTTTATAGCACTACTAGAAGGTGCCAAAAATGACTAAACCGGTTGGTTTAATCATTTTAGATGGTTTCGCTTGTCGTGATGAAGTAAAAGGTAATGCCGTTGCGCAAGCAAATAAACCCAACTTCGATTATTACTACAATGAATACCCACATAATATTCTCATCGCTTCTGGAGAAGAGGTTGGTCTACCTAAAGGACAAATGGGGAACTCTGAAGTTGGACATTTAAACATTGGTGCTGGACGTATCGTCTATCAGAGTTTAACGCGTATTAATAAATCAATTGAAGATGAGTCATTCTTTAAAAATGATATGTTACTAAAAACGATTCAGCATGTGAAAGATCATGATAGTACACTACATCTCATGGGTTTACTTAGTGACGGAGGTGTTCACTCACATTATGATCACCTATTTGCGTTATTAAAGCTCGCTAAAGAACACGACATCAAAAAAGTTTATATTCATGCGTTCTTAGATGGTCGTGATGTTTTAAAACAATCCGCTTTAAAATATGTAGAAGAGTTAGAAAGACAAATTCAAACGATTGGTATTGGTGAAATTAAAACAGTTTCAGGCAGATATTATGCAATGGACCGTGACAAAAGATGGGAACGTACAAAACTTGCATATGACACAATCACGAATGGAGTTGGACCTTCTTTCAAAGATGCGAAGTCGGGCATATTAGAATGCTATGAAAGCGACGTGACTGATGAATTTATCACTCCGTTTGTAGTAGGTGAAGAAAAAGAATTTGTACATGATGGCGATGGCATCATCTTCTTCAACTTTAGACCAGATCGTGCAACGCAACTATCACGAGTGTTTAAAGATGAGGAATTCGATGCGTTTAAACCAAATATGTATGAAGATATTATGCTCACAACATTCACAAACTACAACGATGCGATTGACGCAAATATCGTATTTGATAAAGATGATTTAAAGAATACGGTTGGTGAAGTCGTAGCACAGAGTGGAATGAAACAATTAAGAATTGCTGAGACTGAGAAATATCCACACGTGACTTATTTCATGTCTGGTGGACGTCATGCGCCGTTTGATGGTGAATCACGCATTCTTATTGACTCACCTAAGGTTGCAACATATGATCTTCAACCTGAGATGAGTGCGTATGAAGTCAGAGATAGAGCAGTAGAGGCACTAAAAACAAAAGAGCTCGATTTAATGATCCTTAACTTCGCTAATCCAGATATGGTTGGACATAGCGGTAAGTTAGAGCCTACAATTAAAGCGATTGAAGCGGTAGATGAATGCTTAGGTCCAATCGTTAGAGAAATTCTCTCTCAAGACGGTGTCGCAATCATCACAGCAGATCACGGTAACTCGGATGAGGTATTACAACTCGATGGATCGCCAATGACTGCACATACAACAAATCCTGTTCCAATTATTGTAACGAAAAAAGACATTGAAGTCGGCAGTGGAATTTTAGCTGACATCGCACCAACAGTGCTAGATTTACTTGGAATTAAACAACCAGAAGAAATGACTGGCCAATCATTAATTAAATAATTATTTACTAAGGAGATATTTAAATGTCAATTATTACTGATGTATATGCACGTGAGGTGCTCGACTCAAGAGGTAACCCAACAGTTGAAGTAGAAGTTTTAACAGAATCTGGCGCATTTGGTCGCGCAATCGTACCATCAGGTGCTTCAACTGGAGAATACGAAGCTGTTGAACTAAGAGACGGAGACAAAGACCGTTACGTAGGTAAAGGTGTACTTAAAGCAGTTGAAAACGTGAATGACTTAATTGCACCTGAAATTGTTGAAGGTGAATTCTCAGTTCTAGAACAAGTATCATTAGATAAAATGATGATTGCTTTAGACGGTACGGACAACAAATCACGTCTAGGTGCGAACGCAATTCTCGGTGTTTCTATGGCAGCAGCGCGTGCAGCAGCAGACTACCTTGGACAACCATTATACAAATACTTAGGTGGATTCAACGCAGTTGAATTACCAGTGCCAATGATGAATATCATCAACGGAGGAGAGCACGCAGATAACAACGTAGACATCCAAGAGTTCATGATCATGCCAGTTGGTGCGACGAACTTCAAACATGCATTACGTATGGGAACTGAAATCTTCCACTCATTAGCAAAAGTATTAAAAGAAAAAGGATTAGCAACTGCTGTAGGTGACGAAGGGGGATTTGCTCCTAACCTAGGGTCTAACGAAGAAGCTTTAGAAACGTTAATCACTGCAATTAAAGCAGCAGGTTACGAGCCAGAAAAAGACATTGCACTTGCGATGGACGTTGCTTCTAGCGAATTCTATAACGCTGAATCACACACATATGAACTTTCAGGAGAAGGTAAATCATATACATCAGAAGAACTTGTAAATTGGTATGTTGAGTTATGTGACAAGTACCCAATCATCTCTATCGAAGATGGTTTAGATGAGAATGACTGGGAAGGTCATAAACTTATGACTGAAAAACTTGGTAAGAAAGTACAACTTGTGGGTGACGACTTATTCGTGACAAACACGGATAAATTAGCACAAGGGATTGAACAAGGTGTAGGTAACTCTATCTTAATCAAAGTAAACCAAATCGGTACGTTAACTGAAACGTTCAACGCAATTGAAATGGCGAAACGTGCAGGCTACACTGCAGTCATCTCACACCGTTCAGGGGAAACAGAAGATACAACAATCGCAGATATCGCTGTAGCAGTAAATGCAGGTCAAATCAAAACAGGCGCACCGTCACGTACGGATCGTGTGGCGAAGTATAACCAATTACTCCGCATCGAAGATGAACTTTACGAAACTGCAGTTTACAAAGGTTTAGATGCATTCTATAACTTACAAAAGTAACTGAAAGTATTGTAAGTTAGAAAAAACACTGATATAATTTAATACGTTATATATACTCAGGAGGAACACGCAATGTATACAGCTCTAGTCGTGTTACTGATTATTGTATGCATTTCACTAATTGCGGTTGTGTTACTTCAATCTGGTAAAAGTGCTGGATTATCTGGCGCGATTAGCGGCGGTGCTGAACAATTATTCGGTAAGCAAAAAGCACGTGGAATGGACTTAGTACTACACAGAATTACAGTGATACTAGCTGTCGCATTCTTCTTAATAATGATTTTATTAACTTATGTAAGTTAATACGCATGAACTAAGAATTTTAAGCCAAGCAATGTATAATTGCTTGGTTTTTTTAATTTCGTTTGTTCAACCCGTTGATATTTAGTTTCGTTACGATTTAACGTACAATGTGAGTAAGAGGTGTAAAAGAATGCAAGTAAAAATTCCTGGGAAATTTCATTTTAACGAAGGTAAGAAACCTTATGTTGTGCTGATGTTACATGGATTTACAGGTAATACTTCAGACGTCAGACAACTCGGGCGATATTTAGAAAAACACGACATTCCAAGCTACTCGTTTAACTATGAAGGACATGGTGAGGCACCAGAAAAGATTCTAAAAAGTTCACCGTATATTTGGTATAAACAAGTCGTCGACACATACGATGAGTTAAAGAAACAGTATGATCGTGTGTTTGTTGTCGGACTATCAATCGGTGGTGTTCTTGGACTAAGACTGACTTTAGACCGAGAAGTTGAAGCACTCGCTACAGTTTGTTCTCCAATGTCGTTAAAAACGAATGACGAACTCTTAGAGAACTTTAAAACATATGCGAGAATGTTCAAATCACGTTTTGAACAGAAGGATGAAGGGGAAATAGAGAAAGAGATTGATCTTTTATCTGACGAATCTGTGTTTGAAGACATTCGTTCATTCATTATGAGTGTCAGAGATGATTTGGATGAAATCTATGTCCCAATGTTCATTGCTCAAGGTGAGAAGGACGTAGTCATTGACCAAGGTAGTGCTAAAATAATTTATGCTACAGTAGACAGTGATGATAAAAATATAATCTACTATAAAGACTCAGGCCACGTATTAACGCTAGACAAAGATAAAGAAACATTCTTTAAAGATTATTATGAATTTATAAAGGAACACATATAGGAGGATTTTTCATGAGAGATTTTAAAAGTGAAGTGTTAGAGATCATCGATCGTGATGATTACACACCCTTAACAATAGAAGAATTAACGAACGAACTCGACGCTCATGACTCAGATGATTTTAAAGCACTTGTAAAAACTTTAGTCTCTCTAGAAGAGTTGCGCGTTATTCGTAGAACAAAGAAAGACCGTTATATTAAAGAAACAGAAGCAAAGTATGCCAAAGGGACATTATCTATGCATAAACGTGGATTTGGATTCTTACGCGTCGAAGAAGAGGGGATGGACGATATTTTCATCCCACCAAGCGATGTGAATGGTGCCTTTGACGGAGATACTGTTCTTGTAGAACTGAAAGACGGTTCTAGAGGAGAAAGTTCTGAAGGTACTGTTGTAGAAATTCTACAGCATAATATCACACAACTGGTTGGACGATACGAAGGCAGCAAAGGTTTTGGTTTTGTTGTACCGGATAGTCAAACATTCAAGAAAGATATATTCATCTCTAAAAGCAATAACTTAGGTGCAGTATCTGGACATAAAGTACTTGTTGAAATTACAAAGTTTCCGGATAATGATGAAAATCCTGAAGGACACATCACAAGAATTTTAGGGCATGAGAATGACCCGGGTGTTGATATCCTTTCTATCGTAATTCAACATGGTATTAACATCGATTTCCCAACGGACGTTATGCATGAGATTGAATCCGTACCTGAAACAGTTCAAGAGGACGAGAAAAAGGGCAGAGTTGATTTACGTAATGACTTAACGATCACAATTGATGGGGAAGATGCGAAAGACTTAGATGATGCTGTAGCAGTTAAAAAACTAAAAAATGGAAACTACGAGTTAACCGTAAGCATTGCGGATGTATCACACTATGTTAAAGAAGGCTCACCACTCGACACAGAAGCTTATGACAGAGGAACGTCCGTTTATCTTGTAGATAGAGTAATTCCGATGCTTCCACATAAGTTATCTAATGGGATTTGTTCATTAAATCCAGATGTAGAAAGACTCGCAATGAGTTGTCGTATGGAAGTGGATCATGAAGGTAGAGTCGTTGACCATGAAATCTTTGAAAGTGTAATCAAGTCTGATTATAGAATGACATACACAGCGGTGAATAAGATTTTAGAAGATGACGACGAAGCCACAAAAAAAGAGTTTCATGAAATCACACCAATGATTTTAGAAGCAGGGGAACTTGCTAAGATTCTAAGACGTAAGAGAGAACTACGCGGTGCGATTGACTTTGATTTTAATGAAGCAAAAGTACTGGTTGATAAAGAAGGCTCCCCAGAAGATATCGTATTAAGAACACGAGGTGCAGGAGAGAAACTCATTGAAGAGTTTATGTTACTTGCAAACGAAACAGTTGCAGAAACATTCCATTGGATGGAACTCCCATTCATTTACCGTGTACATGAGGATCCAAAAGAAGATAGACTTCGTCAGTTCTTTGATTTCTTAACTGGATTTGGAATATTTGTTAAAGGAAAAGGGAATCAAATTCACCCACACGCACTTCAAGAAATCTTAGAACAAGTAAAAGATACACCAGAAGAAATGGTTATTTCTACACTGATGTTAAGATCGATGCAGCAAGCAAGATATTCTGAAGAATCACTTGGACACTTTGGTTTATCGACTGAATACTACACACACTTTACGTCACCAATCAGACGTTATCCAGACTTGATGGTACACAGACTGATTAGAACGTATATCATCAATAAAAATGTGCGTAAAGAGACTGTAGACCACTTCAAGAAAGAATTACCAGAAATTGCGAAGCACACATCAGAACGCGAACGTCGTGCAGTAGATGCTGAAAGAGACACAGTTGATCTTAAGAAAGCAGAATTCATGCAACAGCACATTGGTGAAACATTTGAAGGTGTCATCAGTGGTGTGATGAACTTTGGTATGTTTGTAGAATTACCAAACACAATTGAAGGACTGGTACATGTAAACAATCTTACAGATGATTTCTATAACTTCAATGAACGCATGATGGCAATGCTCGGAGAATCGACAGGTAAAGTGTTCAGAATTGGTGATACTGTAGAAATAGAAGTCAAAGATGTGAACTTAGATGAGAGACTCATCGACTTTAAAGTGGTAGGTATGTCAGAAAGTAAGCGTGACGAACAACGACGTAATAGAAAACCAGTTAACATCAAGGCAAAAACAAGAAGTCGTTCACATAGAGATAAGGTGAATGAATCAAGAGGTAAGAAGCCAAAGTCTAAAAAACCTTTCTACAAAGCAGCACCGAAAGGTAAAGGTAAAAAGAAAAGGAAGTAGAATCGTATGAAAAAACATCATAGTAAAGTACTCAGCCAGAATAGAAAAGCCAGTCATGATTACTCTATAGAAGATACGATTGAAGCGGGAATTGTTTTAAAAGGAACAGAAATTAAATCCATCCGTCGCGGCAGTGCAAACTTGCAAGACGCGTTCTGCCGTGACTTCCAAGGTGAGATGTATGTGTATAATATGCACGTCGCACCATATGAAGAAGGAAACAGATTTAACCATGATCCATTAAGGCCCCGTAAATTACTGCTTCATAAAAAAGAAATAGATAAGCTGATTGGATATCTTCACAATCCCGGTCATGCGTTAATTCCGTTAAGACTGTATATCAAGAACGGTGTATGTAAAGTGCTCATCGGACTTGCGAAAGGTAAGAAAAAGTATGACAAACGTGAAGACTTAAAACAAAAGCAAATGAAACGAGACATCGACCGTGCGTTAAAAGAACGTAACATGTAAAATTATTGAGAGAAAACAGAAAAAATGATATGATATTAAATGCGGTCGATTGACTCATTTAATAATTAGGGGACGTTCTGGATTCGACAGGGGTTGGTTGAGCATTTTAAGCGTGTCGGAGGTTTCGACTCCGTCATCAACGATAACAGTTATAATAACTGGCAAACAAAACAATTTAGTAGCTGCTTAATTCAGCTACATCATCTCTTATGTAATCCTACGGCATATTGAGATGATTCAAATTTAGTAGGATATGCATACTCTCTGCAGTCTGAAGGGTGTATGAAGAACTTAAGCAGACTAGCTTAAATTCAGGTTCGTTCGGTACCAGGATTTTTGCGAAATTTAAACTAGAACTACACACGTAGAAAGAAATGTGGCAAGACCCTTGGACGCGGGTTCGACTCCCGCCGTCTCCATACAAAAAACATCTAAACCATGAACTGACCCCCTAATTCCGGATACGAATTTAGGGGGTCAGTTCACTTTAATAAGTTATTACTTCTTTTTCTTTGGCCATATAAAATTTGAGAGTGTTATGATTAGATCTACTGCTAGAACGATCGTCCAGACGTTTATCACTCCATCTAACGCTTGTGTCTGCTCATTATTATGTACGAGTATTTTTATCAGATAAAGTAATCCAGTTCCTATTACGTACGCAATAATGTGTTTGATGAACGACTTTGCATATTGTTTTGCATAATCATATCCAAATACTTGCCCTGGCTTTTCTCCTTGCTTCATTACATAATATCTAAAACGGTCATCAAACCAGCGGATCATATCTCTACCAAACACAAGTGACACGGCAATATATACTGCAGCTATTGCATGCGGATATCCTGCTGTTGCTCCGTTCATCAAGTCAAACGTAGTCACTGTTAAAAGCACCAGATCAATCACTGGTGTCAATGCTAAAAATATAAATCCTAATTTTTCTTTTCTAAAAATATACCTAAAAACCAACCCGATGGCAATAACGACCCAAAAGGCGATTTCACAAAATACAATTAACCAAGCGATGTCACTCATTACTCACCTCTATACACCATTCTATTATACTCATGGCCATACAACTCAGTTTCTCCGTCTACTTTAAATCCAAGTTTTTCGTACAAACGTTGTGCACCGTAGTTATCTTTCTCACAAATGAGGCCCCACGTCGCATTCGTATCAGTTTCCAGCACATGTTTAAACAGTTTTGATGCAATGCCTTGTCCGCGATATTCACTAAACGTTGCCACGGATTCTATATAAATCTCACCGTCTCGTGCTTCTTTAACAGGTAAGGGTGTTCCGTAGGCTTTTATATCATCCGGCAAGTCTAACTTCTCCCAATTACGCTCAAATTCAAGTTCTCTATCCGCCGGATAACTCACTAAACATCCAGCAACTTCGCCGTCCACTTCATACACATAAACATGTTCATAGTAATCGCGATACTGCACGTCCACAATCGAACGCTCCATCGCACGAATCACTTTCTCTTTCGGCAACTCTTTTACCACCCGAAGTTCCATGTCATTCCAAATAATATAGATCAGCTCGGCAATTCTGTATTTATCCTCCGGTCTTGCTTTTCGAATCACGTAAATTCCCCTCTCTTACTTTACATACGTCATATGATAATACTCATGTCCGTATAAATGGACGTCCTCGTCTTTTTTAAACCCTAATTTCAGATAAAGACCTAAAGCTTTCTCGTTTTCTACTTCGCATATTAAGCCCCAAGGGCGCCCATCGTCACTTTCTAACAGGTACTTTAATAACTTCGTTGCAATGCCTTGCCCACGGTACTCACCAAACGTCGCAACGCTATCTATGTACATCTCATCGTCACGTGCTTCTTTCACCTCGAGTGGGGGACTGTAAGGATGGAACTTCTCATCAAATCCAAGTTTTTCCCACACACGCTTAAATCCGAACTCGGTATTTCCAGGATAACTCACGACACAACCTGCAACTGCGTCGTCTTGTTCATACACATGGATTGTACGCTCGGATGTCTGGAATTCCTCGTCCTCTAAACATGCTTCAATCGCACTTAGAATCGTTTCCTTGTCAAATTTCTCTATCATCTCAAGAGACATACCGTCCCAAATGATATAAACGAGCTCAGCAACTTTTCTGTTATCTTTCTGTTCTTTTTTACGAATCACACCAATCACTCCTTTTTCTCTAGTTCTATCGTAACAAATAATCGGAGTTAGATGAAATTGCTGGACAACTCATCGACATGCGTGTATACTAGTAATTAAGTAATAAAGAATCGTGAGTTTAAATGTTGTGTATTGTTTTTTGAATATCCTCAGTTTAGATAAATGAATTTGTTACAAATATTTGTGCAAATGCACACGGAGGTATTCAATATGAATAACGGTACAGTAAAATGGTTTAACTCAGAAAAAGGTTTTGGATTCATCGAAAGAACAGATGGAGACGATTTATTCGTTCACTTCTCTTCAATCGTTGGTGACGGATATAAGTCACTAGAAGAAGGCCAAACAGTAGAATTCGACATCACTGATGGACAACGTGGACCACAAGCGTCTAACGTTGTAGCTAGATAATAAGAATATCTATTAAAAATCCCTTTGCTCATTATGCGAGCAAAGGGATTTTTCTATGCTATTTATATTTAATGATGTGAATGCCTCGGTCGAATGACCAGTCTGCATAAAAGACGTCGTTAATTGTAGTAATCTGTCTTTTTTCAAGTTGCTTAAATAACCAATGCTCATCATGATTGATATGTTTAAGCGTATCTGTATTAATTTCATTATTCTTTATTAGTTCATATATTTGGTAATCATATTCTTTAAGCGGATAAGCAGTATTATATTTTTCAATTGAAAATCCGCCATCACTTTCAACATACATATTTTTTATTTCACTTATATCATAAATACTTTCTTCTAGTATTCCTCCAAATACAAGTAAATAAATAACGTCGCCTGCATTAAGTTGTGCGAGATTTCGCTTTCCGAGCAAACGCATAATTAATAAAATTATGATGAAACCTAAAGCGAGTTTTAGCGTGATTATAAATATATCCACACCTCATTTTTGGTGTTATTTTTTTTAATATCTTCTAAATCTTCCTTAATTTCTTCATACACTTCATCGACATTAGATGTCGATGGAATAAAATCTTCAAGATTCGGATCCGTTCGCTTTCCATGTAGCAGCATATCAAAAATAATTTTACCATTGTTCGGCTTACCATTAATAGTTGTCATCGGTACAGCATCAAATAACACATAAAAGAACAAGTAAAAAATAAACCGATCAAAAAACGTCGCGTAATCATCTAAATACCCATTTGCAAGTAATGCATTTAATATGAGTCCAACTGTGGTACTAAACACAATTGGACTCGCATATAGAAAGATATATGCAAATTTGCCTTCTCTTTTTAGTTGGTCAAATGAAAACCAACTATATAGGTGATAATTTCTTCTAAAGTCCAATTGACCAAATCCGATTAAATTTACTAAAAATAATTTTCGTCCTGAGCCAATCGTAACTCTTGGATTTTCAATTCCAATCATAGCACCTGCGACTAGATAAGAAAATTCTCTCATAAATGCAACAACAGGCAAAATAATAAAAGCGGAAATAATTAAGTAAAGTAAATCAGAAAGCCCAAACATCTGCTTACCCCCTAAAAGACATAGTATAAAAAATATACCCCTTATTTATTTTAAGAAACGTATATGTAATTCAGAGGTTAGCGAGGTTATAGTAGGAAATTTAGGCAAGAAAAAACTCGGAGAGCATGTGCTCTCCGAGTTCTTTATAATAAGTAATTTCCAATATCTAGGGGATGGATATTTTCATCCTCTTTAAAGACACGCATATTACCACCTGAGATTTCATCAATGAGTAAGATATCGTTCGTTTCTTTATCTCTACCGAACTCAAGTTTAATATCATAGAGTTCTAGGCCTTTATCTGCTAATTTTTCTTTCACAACGTCACTGATACGGACAGTGAGTGCTGCAATTGTGTTGTAGTCTTCTTCGTTAAGCAAGTCTAACGCTACTAGCGTTTCTTTTGAAGCTACTGGATCTTGTCGTTCGTCGTCTTTTAACGTGAATTCAACAATTGGAGTGTCTAGCTTAGTGCCATCTTCAATGTATTTACCATAGCGTTTGTAGTAGCTACCAGTCGCAACGTATCTGCAAATCACTTCTAGGCCGTCACCAAACGTTGTCACTTCGCGCACACGCATCTCATTCTTGTCGAAATCGCTAGAGATGAAGTGCGTTGGAACTTCTAATTTATTTAATAATTCGAAGAAGTACGTTGTCATTTTAAGTCCAGCAAGACCAGACCCTTCAACTGTGAGTCCAACTTGGTTTTCACCTGGGTCAAACACACCGTCTTTACCTGTCATGTCATCCTTAAAGAAGAGAACAATCTCTCCGTTAGTATCTCTATAAACGTCTTTTGTCTTACCTTTATAAATTTGTTCCATTGTATACTCCCCGCAAAATAAATTTATATATCTATCATACAAATAAAATGAGGTGTTGTCATTTCAAACTTAATTAAATCAGAGATTTTTTGATTTGAGCAAATCGTTAATAGAACGGTGTCGAACAATGTTAAAATACGGTAATCATATTAAGAAGGATAGGTATTCTAATGAATTTTCATAAAGACAATGCTCATGTAACAAATATCACATTAAACATTCAAGATTTGAATAAACAGAAAGATTTCTACATCAATGTGTTGGGTATGAAGTTGATAGAAGAAAGTGATTCAGGTTTCGTTGCTGGTTTTGATGGTAGCACGCACACATTCACTTTTGAAGTATTAGAAAACGGTAGAGTAGCGGCTCAAAGTGAAGCTGGTTTATTCCACATCGCGATCTTACTTCCAACTCGTGCGGATCTTGGTCGTTTTATCAAATATATGTTTGGTAGACAGATTCCTCTATCAGGTGGAGATCACTTAGTGAGTGAAGCGACGTATCTTGTTGACCCTGAAGGTAACGGTATTGAAGTATATGTGGATAGAGATCCAGATACATGGACTTGGTCTAACGGACAAGTGGCAATGGACACTCTAGCTTTAGACTTTGCTGGAATTGTTGAATCAAGTGGGAATACAGAGTGGGCAGGTATGCCAGAAGGTACGATGATCGGTCACTTACACCTGAAAGGTGGCGAATCGATTAATCCAGAATTCTACGGTAAATATGGATTTGAAATTGCGACTAAAGTCATGAGCGCATATTTCATGGGCTCAAATAAATATCACCACCACATTGCGGTGAACCAGTGGCAGAGTAACAAAGCAAGAATCGATCCAGCGCACACATACGGCTTAAAATCATTTAACATATCAGTGCCAGACGCTAAGAGCGAAACAGTAGAAACACCAGAAGGAATTGAAATGATTGTAAACTAGAGAATAAAAGATAAACCGTGTGTTTATCGATTGAAATAATTTGAAAAACAAGATAGGTACCCCTCAAGGCTGTATTAAACAGCTTGAGGGGTATTTTATTTTAAAATTAGGCAGTTTTCATCTCTAGTTTAGAAACAAATCGTTTTTATTTCAAAAGTAGAGCGTCTAAGTCTTCTAGTTTAGAAACAAAACAGTTTTATTTCAAAAGTAGAGCGTCTAAGTCATCTAGTTTAGAAACAAATCAGTTTTATTTCAAAAGTAGAGCTGCCAAGTCACCTAGTTTAAAAACAAATCCTATTCACAATGAAAAAAACAAGAGACGTCTCTTTTAAGAGGTATCCCTTGTTTATTATGATTCAAAATCAGACTGTGATTCTCTAACTTTATTTATATTATTCTAAATTACGTCTTACTTCTTTATTTAATTCATCGAATTTTTCGTTGTGGCTAGAGACTGTTGCATAATCTCGTTCTTCTTTATCGATATAATATTTCGCAAAATTCACCGCTTCACTTGCCTCAGGATATCCCGTCGCAATCAGGTGTACACGGTTGTCATAGTGGACTTGGTCGCCGATTGCATATAGTCCATCCACACCTGTTTTCACTCGGTCTTCTGTCAATATTTGGTTATGCTCGTTCATTTTAACATCAGTTTTTAATGATTCTAATAAGGCACTGTCTGACTTGTATCCATGGTTTACAAAAACAATATCGACATCAATTTCTTCGCCACCAGATAAAACCACGCGGTCAATTAATGTGCCGTCTTGATTTGAACGGAGTTCTTCTATCGTGCGTTGCTTAATAATACGGACGTGTTTTGTCTCTAAGTCTTTGATTGTCGCCTCGTATCCTTTGAGTTCATCTTTTCTACACACGAGCGTCACGTTTGCAATACCGTCCGCAAGATGTGCGGCCCAGTCGAGTGCGGAATTTCCTCCACCCGAGATTAACACATGCTTATCTTTATAGTGTTTGGTTTCTTCGATGTAGTAGTGCAAATTCTCATACTCAAAGTCTTCAGTCTCTTTTAAATCAAGTTTAACCGGACTAAAGACACCGACGCCAGTCGCTAAAATTACCGTCTTCGCGTAATGTGTGTCCTTTGTTGTCTCTACTTTAAACACGTCTCTTTCTTTATTTACACTGATCACTGATTCATTCAAATGAACGGTCGGGTCAAATGTGAGTCCTTGTTTCACCATGGACTCGCGAATGTTTGCCGCAGTATTGGCCTCGACGCCACCGATATCCCATACGATCTTATCTAAATAAAATTTAAGCTTTCCTCCGAGTCGGTCTTGGTGCTCTATAATCGTTACGTCTAACCCTCGTAATCCTGCATAAAATGCTGCGAATAGTCCCGACGGTCCCCCGCCTACGATCAGACAATCCGTTTTGTTCATATTTTTGCCCCATTTCTATTGTACATTTACCATTATTCATATTATAATCTAATTGAGAATGGTTATCAATTAGATATAAAAAGGGGAAACATAATGAAGCGTATTTTATTTTTACTCAGTTTAATTTTTGTCGTGGCACTCGCGGCATGTTCTGGAGGAGACAACAAAGAAAACACAGCAAAGGACGAAACACCTGAAACTGTAAAATATACCACTGACGATGGTGAGGAAGTGGATATTCCGAAAGAGCCAAAGCGTATTGTTGTGATGGGTTCTGGTTATTTCGGTAACTTGAAACAACTTGACGCAAATATTGTTGGTGTCCATAATTTAGTTCAAGATTCAGAAATTCTGAGTAAAGAAGTTGGAGATATTGAATTAATCGAAGAAGGAAATATTGAACAGGTCTTAAATTTAGATCCTGATTTAATTATCACTTATAATACAGATGAGAATATTCATGAGTTAAAAGAAGTAGCCCCTACAATTGGGTTTGATTATGCAAAGTGGAATTATTTAGATGTTCATAAAGAACTTGGTAAGATTGTTGGTAAAGAAGACGAAGCAAACAAGTGGGTCGCAGATTTCGAAGCAAAACTGGCTGAAGATAAAAAGACAGTCCAAGACAAACTCGGCACAGATACAAGCGTTTCTGTAGCAGAAGGATTTTCTAAAGATATTTATGTCTATGGTACAAACTGGGGCCGTGGAACAGAGATTATTTACCAAGGGTTAGAAATGAAAGTGCCTGAAACAATCGAAAAAGATGTTGTTGAATCAGGTTGGAAAAAGATTTCAGCTGAAGAAGTGGCAAAGTATTCTGGAGATTTCATCTTTTTAGGTGACGGAGATCCAACAACAAACAATGCAATCGAATCAACGAGTGTGTGGAAAAACTTAGACGCAGTGAAAAATGACCGTGTCGTAGAGTTTGATTCGAGCACATTCTGGTTTAACGATCCACTATCACTCGAATATCAACTTGAATTTATTGTAGAGCAATTAACGAAATAAACATTTGGAAGTGGTTTTTGTGAGCAAAGTAGAACTAAAAAATATCGTATATGAAGTAGGGAACACGAGAATCCTAAAAGATATCGACATGAAAATCTTGGGCGGACAGGTGACGACAATTATCGGTCCAAACGGTTGTGGTAAATCTACGTTGCTTAAATCAATCGTAAAACTTTTACCATATAAAGGTGAGGTTTATATTGATGACATCAAAATCCGCGATTTAAAATCGAAGCAGATGGCGAAGATGGTCGGGATTTTATCTCAAAAAAATAGATTACAGTATGACGTGCGCGTGATTGACCTGTTAACTTACAGTCGCTATGCACACTTAAAACGGTTTGAAGGATTAAAACAAAGAGACATTGATATGATTGACTGGGCGTTAAAAGAGACGGGCGCTATTCATTTCAAAGACCGAATGATGAGCGAATTGTCTGGTGGACAACAACAACGTGTATGGATTAGTTTCCTTCTCGCACAAGGGACGGACACGTTATTACTCGATGAACCGACGACATACCTAGACATTCATCATCAGCTTGAAACACTGAATATCGTGCATGAGTTAAACCGTAAGACGGGTCAGACCGTAGTCATGGTCCTACATGATTTAAACCAAGCGATTCGTTATTCAGATCAAATCATCGTCATGCAAGAAGGCGAAATTGTGACATTCGGTAAGCCAGAAGACGTGCTGACGAACGACGTATTAAATAATGTATTTAACATTGATGGTCGAATCGAGTTTGATGCAATCACAGGACGACCGTATCTTGCAGCTTACGACTTATTCTGTAACACAATAAAGGATATTCACAATGAATAGAACATATATTTTAGCGAGTGCTCTTTTTATAGGGGTGCTCGCCTCATTCTTTTTAGCCATGATGATTGGAGTAGAACATTATTCCTTTCAGACAGTTTTAAACAGTTTAATGCACCCAGGTGCCGATGATACGGTGACTCAAACATTGATGGAGATTCGCTTACCACGTGTTTTAGTCGCGTTTCTCGTAGGTATGATGATCAGTGTTGCAGGGTTAATTATGCAAACGGTGACGCATAATGATTTAAGTGAACCGAGTATTTTGGGAATAAACGCTGGGGCTAACCTCATGATAGTTCTCGTTGTTGTGCTTGTACCAACAATTACGTTTGTCGGACTTGTCATCAGTGGGTTTATGGGTGGTGCGTTAGTTGGCATATTCATATTAATGATGACACGTTATAATTCACCAGTGAAACTCGTTTTAGCAGGTGCGGGGATTTCTTTATTACTACTCGCGTTAACGAATTTTATTGTCATCGCAAATGGACTCGGACAGTTCGCGATGTTCTTCACCTCTGGTGGTGCAGCGGGTCAGACATTGTCGAATGTTTTGATGGTGACGCCGGTGGCGATTGTGTTAATCCTCATATTAATTTTGATGTCACGAGAACTTGACGTACTTCTATTATCCGATGACGTTGCGCATTCTATAGGACAGAATCAGCGCATCTATAAATTCGTGAGTTTGTTTATTGCGATTATGCTTGCAGCGATTTCAGTCGCACTCGTAGGTAATATTATTTTCTTAGGTATGCTTGTGCCTCATATTGTTAAGATGATTGTCGGGCACTTGCATAAAAAAGCACTCATTTTTACAGCAATTTTAGGTGGCGTATTCTTCGTTTTAGCAGATATGTTTGCAAGAATGTTTAGCGAAATGCCAGTTAATGCTGTTATCGCAATGATTGGTCTCCCGTTCTTTATCTACATCATTAGAAGAAGGGGGCATACGTATGCGTAACAGTGTAAAAATTTTAATATTAGTCGCACTAATTGTCGTGACAATTGTGTTCACGTTAACGACAGGTACGTTTAAGATGTCACTCACAGATATTTGGGCATTAGTGACAGGGCAAGCATCTAGCAAAATAGAGCTCGTATTTTATAAATTTAGAATGCCGAGACTCATCATCACACTCGTCTGTGGAGCAGCGCTTGCGTTATCTGGACTCATTTTGCAAGTCGTTTCGAAAAACCCATTATCAGATCCAGGGATTATCGGAGTGAACGCAGGTAGCGGATTTGGTGTTGTATTATTTATTGCTTTTGTTGCTGGAAGTAGTGGTGTGAACCACTTATACACTTTGCCTCTTATGAGTTTTGTTGGAGGATTACTCACTGTTTTACTCGTGTTCACATTGTCATTTGTTGGTGGTAAATTCTCGAGCAACACGTTTATTTTGATTGGAATCGCGACCGCATTAGGTGTCACAGGATTTGTGTATGTATTTACATCGATGTTTGATGACACGCAAATGGACATGTTAAATCGATTCTTTGCGGGGAATATTTGGGGTGATTCATGGCAATTTGTCATCGTGACGATTCCATATATCGTAATTATCATGGTCATTACATTATTTAGAGTGCGCGAGATGTCGATGATGTCGCTCGATGATGACATGCTAGAGACGCTCGGTATGAATGTCACACGTGAAAAGATTATCTTAATTGTTTTAGCGGCACTATTATCGAGTATCAGCGTGAGCGTTGCGGGTTCGATATCGTTTATTGGACTGATCGCACCACACATTGCAAGAATGTTATTTAAAGTAGATATGAAAATCATATTTGTGGGTACATTATTAATAGGTGCGTTTCTATTAAGTTTCGCGGATCTCATCGGTAAGACAGTGGCAGAGCCACTTATTATCCCAGTTGGGATTGTTGTGTCACTTATAGGTGGACCGTACTTCTTGTACTTATTATTTAGAGGAAAAACGATATAAAAAGGAGGGGTAGAGATGATTTTACAGGTAAAGCCACAAGTCAACTCGCCCCTTTTCCTATTATAATTTCACAGGACTTAGGCACTACAAACAAAAGTTCAAAGCTATGTGGGAAGAGCGTTTCCTAGTTTATAAAAAATATAGCTCAGTATGATGCGTTTGTTTAGAGTCATCATTGCGATAAAAAAAGCATAAAATTATGTTTTGATATTAATTTTGTGGGGTAGTATATAAGTACTAAACGTAATTCATGAAAAAAGAGGCGCGTATCCAGATGGATGCGCGTCTCTTTTTATTCGGGGAACACATTGAATAATGTGTGTTCATCTTCAGTATTTAATAACGGTTCAAATTTTGCTGTGATTTTTTCTGGCTGACCATTAAATGCGTAATAGATATCTCCAGTGACCGATTCCCCCTGATTCACATCTTGTAGTAATGTTCCTTCCATGTCGTAATAGGTCGCTTCCGTCTCGTCATTCACAGTGATGGTGATGTCGCGACCAGCAGGGAAAACCACAGCCGAATTATTTTTATAGGTCACACTAAGTTTAATGACGTATTCAAATGTCTCAAAATGATCCGGGATTCTCTCTTTTGTAAATTCAGCGTCATGGATGGTCAATTCAATATCATCAATTTCAGCAGACTCTCCGAACTGAAGGCGGTCATCTTCAGGTACTTCCTCTTCTGGAAGCGTTTCTGTTTTCACCTCTTCTGTAGGCTCGGGCGCTGGTATCTCGGACTTTTGCGTGTTTTTATCTTCAGAAGAATCTATGGTACATGCTGTTAAAAATAGGGTAAGAATAAATAGTGAAAGAAGTCGTTTCATATCCATTGCTCCATTCGTTTATATGTCAGTTTTATGGTATCATTTTTAAATAATAGCAACAATTAAGGGCGGTAGATTATGACAGAAATTATTTTGACTTTAGAGAGTGGCACGCTTTCTAGATTACAAGATGAAATTATGGAGATGCGCAGTGTACGGGATAGTTTCGATATCATCGAGGTGCGCGGCGATTATTTTAAAGACGTGAACACATTGGTGCGCGCGATTGCTATGATTCGTGACTCAATTGATAAGCCGGTTCTTTACACGTATCGCACTGAAAAAGAGGGTGGCCAAGGTGCCTTGCTTGGTGAAGATTACCTATATCATCTAGCGACGATTCAAAAGTCGATTCCTGTGGATTACATTGATGTGGAAATCTTGCAAGTGAGTGATCCGACAATTGTTGAACAACTGAAGCGCTACTCTAAGGTGATTTTGAGTCATCATGATTTTAACGGGACACCAAGCGACGCAGTGATGACAGGCATAATAGATGAAATGACTGCCGCTAAGGGTGACTTTTATAAAATTGCTTACATGCCACAAACGCCAGAAGATGTGGAGAGAGTCGTGGCTGTGCTCGAACAATCTAAAGAAAAATTTGGAGATATCGTGACTGCGATTTCGATGGGCGAGCTTGGTACAAAGACGAGAACAAGTGTGGAGTTTCCGTCGAGATTTACGTACGGAACTTTAAATGAACCACAAGCACCAGGTCAAGTGAATGTAGCAAAATTAAGAGAAATATATGGAGGAACAAAATGATTACTGTATATGAATATCCAAAATGCACGACATGCAGAAAAACAAAGAAATTTTTAGAAGAAGCGGGAGTAGAATTTGAAGCGGTGGACATGGTGACAACACCACCATCAGTGGAAGTGCTCGATGGTCTAGTAAAACAGAGTGGACGCAATGTCGACGAGTTTTTCAACTCACGTGGAAATGCGTTCAAAGAGCTGAATTTAAAAGAAGCACTTGGTGACTTAACGTATGACGAAAAACTCGATCTATTATCAAAAGACGGTATGCTCATCAAGCGTCCGATGGTCGACTACGAAGCAGGTGTGTTTCTAGGATTCAAAGAGGACGAGTATAAAGAAAAATTACAGTTGTAGGGTGAAGTCTGTGCCGCGTTTATTCACTAAAAGATAAAAACTTGATTTAATGAAGAAATACTGACAACCAGGCTATAAAACTCTCATGGTTGCCAGTATTGCAAGTTATTTTTGACAACAAGACTTAAAAACACACGCGGTTGTCTGAATAGAGAGTTGAATTGGACAACTGTGCGCTGAAAAACCTGTGGTTGTCCAAATAGAGAGTTGTATTGGACAACCATGCGCAGAAAAACCTGTGGTTGTCCAAATAGAGAGTTGAATTGGACAACCATGCACCGAAATTCCTGCGGTTGTCCAAATAGAGAGTTGAATCGGACAACCATGCACCGAAAAACCTGCGGTTGTCCAAATAGAGTGCTGAATTGGACAACCATGCACCGAAAAACTTGTGGTTGTCCAAATAGAGAGTTGAATCGGACAACCATGCGCCGAAAAACCTGTGGTTGTCCGAATGAAGAGATGAATCGGACACCTAATGATGCACACTCATGCGATTGTCAGAATCTAGCAACTGGACTCAATAAAAACAAGCATCTACCGCACGGAACCGGGCTGATGTGATAAAACCACAACTGGTCTTGCACTATCGTGCATCTCTGCTACACTTTGTGGGAAGTAAAAGACAGTTCAATATAGAGGCGCACTCGTGCAAAGTCATCTCAGAAAAAGAGACAAAACTAGTCTTGTTCCACCTAAACTTGAGCTGTGCTCACGTGGGTTTCCGTGTTTTTATCTTAAAAAGTAAGTGTTTTCTTGAAATTTACTAGATTAACTATTATATATATTGTTTTAAATGGTTTTTTATGACACAATTAAGGTATTAACTTATAGGGGGTTTTTATTAATGGCATCACCAGAGAACTTAAAATATTCTGAAGATCATGAATGGGTAAAATCTGAAGGTAATACGGTTACACTTGGAATTACTGAGTTTGCTCAGTCTGAACTTGGCGACATCGTATTCGTAGAACTTCCTGAAGAAGGCGATGAAATCACAAAAGGCGATTCTTTCGGTTCTGTTGAGTCTGTTAAAACAGTTTCAGAATTATATGCTCCAGTATCAGGTACTGTAGTAGAAGTAAACGAAGAGCTTGAAGACAGCCCTGAACTTGTAAACGAATCTCCATACGAAGGTGCATGGATGATTAAAGTTGAACTATCAGATGAATCTGAAGTTGAAACTTTAATGGATGCTGCAGCTTACGATGAAATGACAAACGCTTAATTTTACAACTCTAGACACGGGTCTAGAGTTTTTTCTTTTAGAGGGTTATTATGAAAAAACAAATTTCACAAAGTGAACTAACTGAATATATAAATCAATCTGGTTTACATGTCGTTTACGGTTATACACCGATCTGTGCAACGTGTGCGCTCGCCGAACGCTTCCTTGATATTGCCATGGAAGTTGCGCCTCGTGACTTAATCAAAGTAGATCTAAATTATCACGAAAACTTCATTGAAACGTATCAAATAAAAAGCGTGCCGACACTCATGGCTTTTAAAGATGGTGAGCTGGTCAAAACACTTTATCGTTTTGAAAGTGTCACGAACTTGGTTGAATTTTTAAAAAATATTGACGATTAATAAAATGAGTGTTAAGATATATCTCAATTAAATAAATAACTCTTATCAAGAGTGGTGGAGGGAAGTGCCCTGTGAAACCACGGCAACCGTCTGAATAGACAAGGTGCCAAATCACTGAATTCAATTCGAAGATGAGAGGCGAACGTATTTGCCTACTCATATCAATGGAGTAGGCTTTTTATTTTATAAAAATTAGGATGAGATAAAAGTGATCGATATAAAAAATGTCAGTAAAATATTTAGAACTAAATCACAGACAATTGAAGCGGTCAAAGATGTTTCGCTAGAAATCAATAAAGGTGAAATTTTTGGGATCATCGGATATTCCGGTGCAGGTAAATCGACGCTCATTCGTTTATTAAACGGACTCGAACTTCCAACTGAAGGTGAAATCATTGTTGGAGATGCATCCATTGGAGCACTCGATAAAAAAGACTTACGCAAAAAGCGCCAGAAAGTATCCATGATCTTCCAACACTTCAATTTACTTTGGTCACGTACAGTGATTGAAAACATCATGCTACCACTCGAAATCGCAGGTGTAAAAAAAGAGGAACGCGAACGTCGTGCTCGTGAACTCATCGACCTTGTTGGACTCACAGGACGCGAGAAAAACTATCCGAGCGAACTGTCTGGTGGACAAAAGCAGCGTGTTGGTATCGCACGTGCGTTATCTAATGAACCAGAGGTTTTGCTCTGTGACGAAGCGACAAGCGCACTAGATCCAGAGACAACGGAAGAAGTGTTGAACTTACTTTTAAAAATTCGTGAGGAACTCGGACTTACCATTGTGTTAATCACACATGAAATGGAAGTCATCCGTAAGATTTGTGATCGTGCTGCAGTTATGGAAAACGGTCGCGTCGTAGAAGTAGGGCCAGTCATCAAATTGTTCCAAGCACCAGAACACGACGTAACAAAACGCTTTGTTCGCGACGATTTAGATGATGAAGAAACAGAAATCCAAATCGAGAGCATCAAAGAAACATTCCCTACAGCGACGATTCTAAAACTCGGATTTGTCGGAACAAAAGCACGTGCACCAATCGTATCGATGCTCGTGAAGAAATACGGACTTGATGTGAACATCTTATCTGGAAACATCAAGAATACAAACGACGAGTCGTATGGTCATTTATACATTGCGGTCGACATTACAAGCGACACGCTAGAACAAATCACGAATGACCTTAATGCTGAAAGTGTGAATGTGGAGGTGGCACAATGATTGAGACGTTAAAAGAAATGTTTAGTTTCGAACACGTAAAGCTTGATGCGGTACTTGAAGCAACGTATGAAACACTCATCATGACAGGTGTCGCGACGCTTTTCGCTTTCATTATTGGACTTGTTCTCGGGCTGATCTTGTTTTTATCTTCAAGAAAAAGAGGGGCAGTCTCAACACCTGTTTACGGCGCGACTTCATTCGTCGTGAACTTATTCCGTGCAATTCCGTTCATCATTCTTATCATCTTACTCATGCCGTTCACGAAAGTGTTGATGGGTACAATCATGGGAGTATGGGGTGCGATGCCGGCCTTAATCATTGGGAGTGCGCCGTTCTACGCTCGACTTGCTGAAATTGCATTGAAAGAAATCGACAAAGGGGTCATTGAAGCCGCTGAGTCAATGGGAGCTAGCACATGGGAACTCGTTTACAAAGTGCTCATCCCAGAATCACTTCCAGCACTCGTGTCTGGAATTACAGTGACGTCAATCATGCTCGTTGGATCTACTGCGATCGCAGGGGTTATCGGAGCAGGTGGACTCGGGTCACTCGCATATATGGTCGGATTTACTCGAAGTCAACCAGACGTAACGTTAGTTGCTACTGTTGTGATATTAATTATCGTTTTTGCGATTCAAATCATTGGCGACAGAGTTGCCAAAGCAATCGACAAACGATAACAATATAAAAATATTTTTTAAGGAGATACAGACATGAAGAGAATATTATTCTTACTTACTTTTGTTTCAGTTCTTGTTCTTGCTGCTTGTGGCAATAAAGAAGAAGAATTAACAGTTGTTGCTACACCAGTTCCACACGCTGAAATCTTAGAAGAGGCAAAACCACTTCTTGAAGAGCGTGGTATTAATCTTAACGTTAAAGTTGTAAACGACTATGTTACGCCAAACAAATTACTTGAATCTGAAGATGCAGATGCAACATTTTTTGCACATATCCCATTCTTCAATAATTCAGTAGAAAACGAAGGATTCGATTTTGTTAACCTTGGTGCCGTTCATTTAGAACCAATCGGTGCATATTCAAATGACTACGATTCATTAGAAGAATTACCAGAAGGCGCAAAAATTTTCTTATCAAATAACGTTGCAGACGAAGGCCGTGTCCTTAAATTCTTTACAGACCTTGACTTAATTACACTTAAAGAAGGTACAAATGAACAAACTGCACGTGTAGAAGATATTGAAGAAAATCCACATAACTTTGACTTTGATAACACAACAGCACCTGAAATCATGGCAAAAGCTTACGAAAATAATGAAGCAGATGTATTTTTCATTAACGCAAACTTTGCTATTGATGCAGGTATTCGTCCAGCGGAAGAAGCAATCGAACTAGAAAGTGCAGACTCAGATTACGTGAATATCGTTATCGCACGTTCTGCTGATAAAGACAATGAACAACTGAATGCACTTGTAGAAGTTTTACAAGATGAAGAAATCAAAAAATTCATTGAAGACAACTATGACGGAGCAGTAATTCCTGCAGAATAAAAGTGTAAAATTTTTATAAAAATCATGGTTAACTTGCCTCTATACAGGGTATAATGTATGTAGCATAATATTGGAGGCATGGTCATGGATTACGAAAAAGAAGAATTTGAACCCGTTAATCACTCACGTTTTGATAACCAAATAGTAATGATTTCATATCTTTCGACTTTAGTAACCACTTTTATTATTCCGGTAATTTTATGGGTAATGAAAAAAGATGAAGACAGAGAAACAGGCGAAGCGCTAGCTGACGTATTGAACTTCTCAATTTCGTACACGATTTACCTATTTGTTTCAGGAATACTAACTGTTGTTTTAATTGGTTTTATAACAACTCCAATTATTGGACTATTGATGATCATCTTCTCTATCATCGGAGCAGTGAAATCTTACAATGGTGAACGATATGTTGCACCACTAACAATTAAGTTTCTTAAATAGTGTGTAAGCCCAAATGAGTTTCATAATCATTTAGGGCTTATTTTTTATGGGTTTTATCATTCAAACAAAAGTTGGATAAGGAGGGAGTATCCTTTTAAATACCTAGGAATTACGATATAATATGAAGAGCTTAACGATACTCTATTACTTTGACTATAATTTAGAATTATTATAAACTAATAGAGTATGAACTATAAAATCTATTGGAGGATTTAAAGAATGACATCTGTTCTAGAAATTAAAGACTTACATGTCGAAATCGAAGGCAAAGAAATACTTAAAGGTGTAAACCTTACAATTAAACAGGGTGAAATTCACGCTGTGATGGGACCTAACGGTACAGGTAAATCAACACTTGCACAAGCGATTATGGGTCACCCTTCATATGAAGTTACTAAAGGTGAAGTACTCTTAGATGGCGAAAACGTTCTTGAATTAGAAGTAGATGAGCGTGCGCATGCTGGATTATTCCTAGCTATGCAATATCCATCTGAAATTTCAGGTGTTACAAACTCAGACTTTTTACGTTCTGCAATCAACGCGAGCCGTGAAGAAGGCGACGAAATTAACTTAATGCAATTCATTAAGAAATTAGATAAAAACATGGACTACCTTGAGATGGACCAAGATATGGCAACACGTTACCTAAACGAAGGTTTCTCAGGTGGGGAAAAGAAACGTAACGAAATTCTACAACTTATGATGCTTGAACCAAAATTCGCTATTTTAGACGAAATTGACTCAGGTCTTGACATCGATGCACTAAAAATCGTTTCTAAAGGGATCAATGAACTTCGTGGACCAGAATTTGGATCACTTATTATTACACACTACCAACGTCTGCTTAACTACATCGAACCAGACTTCGTACACGTTATGATGCAAGGTAAAGTTGTAAAATCAGGCGGTAAAGAACTTGCTGAACGTCTTGAGAACGAAGGTTACGACTGGATTAAAGAAGAGTTAGGTATCGAAGACGAAACAGTAGAAGCAGAATAATACAGGAGGATCACAATGGAAAACGAATTTGTTATTAATAAAGACGAAATTCTTGAAGCGAGCAAAGCTCGTGAAGAGAGCGCGTTCTTAACTGAAAAAAGAACAGAAGCACTTGACAAATTAAACAGTCTTGACATGATCAAACCAGACAAGACACGTGTATCTAAGTGGGACTTCTTCACTGTTACAGATCAGTTTGTAGAATCAGAAGCATTTGGTTCAATTGAAGAACTACCACAAGTGGTACGTGAAGTTATTGACATTGAGACTGTTGAGAACGTGATTATTCAACGCAACAACACTGAAGCGTTTGTTAAATTAAGTGACGATCTAGTATCTCAAGGTGTTATTGTTGAAAGCATCTTCGATGCAGCAAATAATCACCCAGAATTATTAGAGAAGTACTTTATGACTGACGCAGTTCAAATAGATGAAAACAAGCTGACTGCTTATCATGCAGCACTATTAAACGGTGGGGTATTCGTTTACGTTCCTAAGAACGTTCAAGTGAAAGACCCAATCCAAATGGTTGTTTTACACGATGATGAAAAAGCTTCACTATTCAATCACGTATTAGTTGTAGCAGATACTGGTGCTGAAGTGACTTACGTAGAAAACTATGTGACAACTTTAGAGTCAGGTAAAGGTAAATTAAACATTGTATCTGAAGTGATTGCGAAAGATAACGCAAAAATCAAATATGGTGCAGTAGATTTCCTAGCTAAAGCACTTGTTGGATATATTGTACGTCGCGGTGTTACAGGCAACGACGCAGTTATTGACTGGGCACTTGGACTAATGAACGACTCTGACGTAATCTATGACAACACAACTTACCTAATGGGTAGCGGGTCTTCATCTGACGTAAAAATTGTACACGTTGGACGTGGAAACCAAAAATCAAACTTTACTACTGAAGTGATCCACTATGGTAAAGAAACAACGGGTAACATCTTAAAACACGGCGTTATGAAAGATTCAGCGTCAAGCGTATTCAATGGAATTGGATACATTAAACACGGTGCAACAAACTCAGATGCACAGCAAGAATCACGTGTACTCATGCTTTCACCAAAAGCACGTGGAGATGCGAACCCTATTCTATTAATTGACGAGGACGAAGTAGTAGCAGGACACGCAGCTTCAGCTGGTCAAGTAGATGAAATACAACTGTTTTACCTAATGAGCCGTGGTTTAAGTCGTCAAGAAGCAGAAAGATTAGTGATTCACGGATTCTTAGCTCCAGTTGTAGAGAGCATTCCTATTGAATCAGTAAAACAATTACTAACAGCAGTTATTGAAGAAAAAATTGTAAACTAAAAAAGGAGGCGCCCAATTGGACATTCAAAAAATCAGAAGTGATTTCGATATTTTAACTGAGAAAGTCAATGGGAAAGCCCTCAACTACCTCGACACTTCTGCGACGAGTTTAACTCCGAACGTTGTTGTCGATAAGCAAGTTGAATACTACAAAAAATATAACGCAAACGTGCACCGAGGCGTTCACACACTCGGTTCACTTGCGACAGACAATTATGAAAAAGCACGCATGAAGGTCCGTAAGTTTATCGGTGCAAAACGATTTGAAGAAATCGTGTTTACTCGCGGTACAACGGCTTCATTAAACATGATTGCACGCTCTTTAGGAGACCTTGTTATTGAAGAAGGCGATGAGATTGTGGTGACTGAAATGGAACACCATGCAAACATCGTCCCATGGCAAGAAGTTGCGAAGAGAAAGAATGCGAAACTTGTCTTCATCCCGATTGAAGAAGACGGCACAATCACTAGTGAAAGTGTTAAGTCTGTAATGTCCGAAAAGACGAAGATCGTAGCAATCACGCATGTATCTAACGTTTTAGGTACAATTAATGACATCAAGACTTTTTCACAAATCGCGCATGAGCACGGTGCATACATCGTCGTAGATGGTGCGCAATCAGTGCCACACATGAAAGTGAATGTTGTTGATTTAGATGTAGACTTCTATGCGTTTAGTGCGCACAAAATGCTCGGACCAACGGGTATCGGTGTGTTATACGGCAAAGCGGAACTTTTAGACCAAATGGAACCAACAGAATACGGTGGAGACATGATTGATTACGTCTATAAAGAGACTTCAACGTGGACAGACTTACCGGTTAAGTTTGAAGCAGGTACACCAATGATTGCTGAAGCAATCGCACTTGGTGCGGCGATCGATTACCTTGAAGACATTGGCATGGATAATATTCATGATTACGAACAGGAACTTGTAGCGTATGCATATGAACGC
This sequence comes from Phocicoccus schoeneichii, assembly GCF_014635565.1. GTDB lineage: Bacteria > Bacillota > Bacilli > Staphylococcales > Salinicoccaceae > Phocicoccus > Phocicoccus schoeneichii. The sequence continues at coordinate 812,872 of NZ_BMDB01000001.1, read as the reverse complement.
ATGTCAGAAGTTGAAGGTATTGAAATCTACGGGCCATCTAGCGATAAGCGTGCAGGGCTGATCACGTTCAATATGGACGGTGTTCATCCACACGACCTTGCAACAGCTCTAGATTCTGAAGGGATCGCTGTTCGTGCAGGACATCACTGTGCACAACCACTGATGAAATGGTTAGGTACAAATTCAACCGCACGTGCAAGTTTCTATATCTATAACACTAAGGAAGATATCGACTCATTAATTAAAGGACTCGAACGCACAAAGGAGTTTTTCTCGTATGAATTTTAATCACTTAGAGAGCCTTTACCGTTCGGTTATTATGGATCACTACAAACATCCGAGAAATAAAGGACAGTTAGAAACTGGTACACTGACGATCGAAATGAACAACCCGACTTGTGGGGACGAGATTCAATTAGATCTAGAAGTTGAAGATGGCATCATCAATGATGTGAAGTTCAACGGTCATGGATGCTCGATTTCTATGGCTAGTGCATCTATGATGACTGAGGCAGTTAAAGGACAATCAGTTGAGCGCGCACTCGAGATGGGCGATGAATTTAGTAAAATGATGCTTGGGGAAGACTATGAAATCGCGGAAGACATGGGTGATGCAGAAGCATTATCTGGTGTCAGTCAATTCCCAGCACGTATCAAATGTGCAACTCTATCATGGAAAGCTCTTGAAAAAGGCTTCCCAGAAGCGCACAAATAATTAGGAGTGAACAAAATGGCAGTTAGAAAAGCACCCGAAATCGGTGAATATAAATATGGTTTCCGTGACGAAGACGTGTCAATTTTCCGTTCAGAACGAGGACTAACTGAAGAAATCGTTAGGGAAATCTCGAAGATGAAAGAAGAGCCAGAGTGGATGTTAGACTTCCGTTTGAAGTCACTTAAACATTTCTACTCTAAGCCAATGCCACTTTGGGGTGGAGACCTTTCAGAATTAAACTTCGACGAAATTCGTTACTATGTAAAACCATCTGAAGCAACAGAACGTTCTTGGGATGAGGTACCTGAAGAAATCAAACGTACGTTTGACCGTCTAGGTATCCCAGAAGCAGAGCAGAAATACCTTGCTGGTGTATCTGCACAGTACGAATCAGAAGTTGTGTACCACAACATGGAGAAAGACCTTGAAGATAAAGGTGTAGTATTCAAAGATACAGACACAGCATTAAAAGAAAATGAAGAATTATTCAAAGAATACTTTGGTTCAGTAATTCCTCCAACGGACAACAAGTTCGCAGCACTTAACTCAGCGGTATGGTCAGGTGGGTCATTCATTTACGTGCCACCACACGTAAAACTAGATTCACCATTACAAGCATACTTCCGTATTAACTCAGAAAACATGGGTCAATTCGAGCGTACGTTAATTATCTGTGACGAAGGTTCATGGTTACATTATGTTGAAGGTTGTACTGCTCCAGTTTATACAACAAACTCACTGCACGCTGCTGTAGTTGAAATCATTGTTAAAGAGAACGCGTACTGCCGTTACACTACAATCCAAAACTGGGCGAACAACGTGTACAACTTAGTTACTAAGCGTACATTCGTTGAAGCGAACGGTACAATGGAATGGGTTGATGGAAACATCGGTTCTAAACTTACAATGAAATACCCAGCTGTATTCCTAAGAGGAGAAGGCGCACGTGGTATGACAATGTCAATCGCACTTGCTGGTAAAGGGCAAGTTCAAGACGCTGGTGCGAAGATGATGCACTTAGCACCAAACACTTCATCTTCAATTGTGTCTAAATCGATTGCACAACACGGTGGTAAGGTAACTTACCGCGGTATCGTACACTTCGGTAGAAAAGCGGATGGCGCTAAATCTACAATCGAATGTGATACGTTAATCATGGATAAAGAGTCTACTTCAGACACGATTCCATACAACGAAGTGTTCAACTCAAATATCTCATTAGAGCACGAAGCACGTGTATCTAAGGTATCTGAAGAACAATTATTCTACCTAATGAGCAGAGGTATTGGTGAAATCGAAGCGACAGAAATGATCGTAATGGGCTTCATCGAGCCATTCACAAAAGAATTACCAATGGAATACGCAGTAGAGATGAACCGTCTGATTTCTTACGAGATGGAAGGTTCAATCGGTTAATATATTTGTACAATCCCAGGATTTTTATCCTGGGATTTTTTATGTGGATTAATCCTACTTTCGAATGATTTTTATTTCTTCAGGATAAAACGCTTACATAAATAAATTGTAGGGTAGATAATAGTAAGTAGTGGTTGTTCTACATATTTTTGAAAAAGAGGAGTGGCAATTATGGGACCAACTTGGCTTAAAATTGGTATTTTGTATTTGATTTTTGGACTTGGAGTGGGACACTTTATGTCATACACCATCCAACTCAACTGGGCATCAGCGCACGCACACACAAACTTACTAGGAATGGTCGTCACATCGGTGATCGGTCTTGTACTCTGTGTTTATCCACATCTAGCAAAAAATGGACTTGGAAAAGCGACATTTTGGCTGTACCACATTGGCGTGCCAATTTTCTTATTCAGTGCATTTTGGGTACAAATTGACCCAGCATTCGCACACATTTTTACATTCATTGGTGGACCAATGTTATTACTTGGAATTATTCTGTTCGCAGTAAACTTATTCATAAACTTACCCGCAAACGCAGAACGAGAGAAGAACGACCAAAAAATTTAGTACAAAATTTTGTATAATAGATGAAAGTAGTGTTTTACGGAGGTAATAACGTCAAACGAACGTGTATATAACTATACATTTAGCAGCATTTACAAGAATTATGTTAACAAGGTAGAGCGCAAAGATAAGCCGGTAGAACAACTCGATGCGCTTCTAAAATGGCTCACAGAACTTAACGATAATGAATTAGCAGAATATAAACAAAATAACGCAACGTTGCGAGAATTTTTTGAAGCAGCACCGATGAATCCAAGACGAAAAGAAATCAAAGGCGTAGTATGTGGCGTTCGAGTCGAAGACATCGAAGACCCCCTCATGCAGGAAATCCGTTATATGGATAAAATCGTCGACGAGCTCGCGCGCGGCAAAAATTTCGAAAACATTTTTAGGTAAACAAACAACCAGTGCTGGTGGGGTTATTTATGAGGATGTTCCACTGCGCTGGTTGTTTTTGGATTTGTTATGGTTTTCATCTAAAAAATAGTAATGGCCACTTTGGAAGGAACCACACATTATGCGACTTCGTTTGTGCCTGGTACGATTGGGGCACTTTTTTTGTCACGATATGCCTTGTATTTTTTGTACAAGAGATTTTGTACAGGCACTTCTACATATTTTACGATGAGCATAGATAAAGCGATGGATAGGAAAAGGGGGACAAGAATCCACAGCTCGTGTATCATACCAAATTTCTCCATTTCTCTAATCATCGCGTACCCTATATTTTGGTGAACGAGATATAACGGATATGAGATACTTCCTAAAAATAGTAGAAATCGATTGTTCAGCCATTTCATTTTTCCTGCTAATACAAGTCCAAATATCGCAATGAATAATAAGGTGAACATGCCATTCGTAAGTCCTTCAAATACAAAGTCATAGATGATTGATACTACCACGAGACTCATGTATTTTATCTTCGGACCATGTTGCCAAATGCAGTAAAACATGATTCCGATAACAAACATTTGCACGTAGTTAGCTGTTGAAAATCGCTCCATTGTAGTCCAAAAATCTCCGCCAACGCGGTCATTCATGATCTGAATAAAAAACCCACCGGCAAGCATAGCAAAGGAAACAAGCATTACTCGATTTTTTGCTCCAAGATAAAGCACTACAGCCATCATGAGATAGAATGTCATTTCGACACGTAAACTCCAGTAGACGCCGTCGATGTTGCGAACGCCAAAGAATTCTTGGAACATCGTAAAGTTGATGATCGCTTCAAAAAAGGTTCGGTTTATATCAATTCCGCTTTTTCCAAGAACTAAAAACGTCAGTATGATTGCGAATATATATGCTGGATATATTCTAAAAGTACGTTTAATCATAAAATCTAATGCACTTTTTCCGCGAGATACAGACATGAATATAACAAATCCACTGATTATGAAAAATAACTGAACACCATAATGTCCAAAGTCAAAAAGTGTTGTATTGTAGTCTGGCTTTACATGCCCAAATCTTTCATTGTAGTGAAAAGTGTAATGATAGATAACGACAATGACCGCAGCGATACCTCGAAGCGCATCGATTTCGGTAATCCGTTTCCTCTCCATAAAATCCCGTCCTTCTATTCGTGAAAAGAAAGTATATCGGAGATTTTCCCAAACTAAAAGTAACTTAAACGCATTTAATTGAATTGTAAAAAAGTGTAATACAATCGTTTTCTTTTGTAATAAAAAAACGCCTGCCACCATGACAGACGCGCGTTTCTAATTCAATTTTTCTTTTCCACGCTTTCCGGAAGAAAGTGTATTAAATATAGTGACAGTCAATACCAATATGATTCCTACAAATTGATAAAAACCGAGAACCACTCCGAGCACGAGTACGGATGTGATAATTGCGGAAACGGGTTCTAGTAATCCCAAGATACCTGCTTCTTTTGAAGAGATATATTTTAGGCTTCCGATATATAGGTAAAACGCAAGTGCTGTTCCAAAGAATATACTGAACGCTAAAATTGCGAGATCGACTCCTTGCCACTCGTAACTAAAGTCAAAGCTCCAAATTGGTGCAAAGAAGTTGAGTAGGACACCCCCTACTAACATCGATCCCCCAACGAGCTGCAATGGATGCAGTCGGACGAGCAAGTATCCAGCATGAATCGTGTAATATGCAAGCGCTACTCCAGATAAAAGCCCCCAAAAAATTGCCTTTGGTGGAACTGCGAATACTGTAAAGTCACCATTTGTTGCAATGAGCGCCACTCCAACAATCATCACAATGATGACAATCGCTTCACGATATGTCCACTGAATATATTTCTTAAAGGCATAATAAAGGATGATATAAATGGGTCCTGTACATTGCAGAACAGTCGCAATCGCCGCATTCCCATGACCTATAGCAGCGGTATACGTATACTGAACAGCAGTCATCCCAAAAATGGAATAGATAATAAACATGGTGATGATGTATTTATCCCAAACCATGGAATGCTTTTTTCTAAAAAAGATTAAATAAATGAGGAGCAGAATGACACCGCTGATTATAAGACGCGTTGTCACATACCAGTCTACTGTCACTGGTGTATTTTTAAATATGTAATCAGTCGCAGTACCGCCGACGCCCCAAAGAATTGCTCCGAGACAAACGAATACGAGACCACGGATATGTGACTCATTTTTTTGCACATGACCACCCACTTTCGATGCATCTATTTTATATGAGCACTATGTAAAAGGCAATATGCGTTTCATTTGATACGAAATGTGGAATAATAGAGATAATAATTAAGAGAGTAGGGATAATAATGACAAATTTATCAAAATGGTACGATAACGCATTATCGCCGGAGCAATATCGAGCAACGCTCACGGATCTAAAAGATGGATTCGACAAAATTTATGATGAGTTCAGCGTCTCACGCGATGATGATATTGAAACGTTAAAAGATAAAGATATGAAAGTCCTAGTCATTGCTGAACCTTGGTGCGGCCATTGTATGCTGAACTTGCCAATCTTACTCAGAATTTCAGAAGCAGTTGGATTTGATGTACGCTTTTCACTTCGTGACGAAAACTTAGATTTAATGGAACAATACCAAACAAACGGCAAAAATGTAATTCCAAGAGTTATCGTATTAGATGCAGATGGTAATGAGCGCGCAGCTTGGGGACCAATCGCACCACTGACTAAAGAAGCACAAGATAAAGAAAAGCAACACTTACCAAAAACAGATGCCCCTGACTACGACGAGAAATTAAAAGACATGCGTGCGAAGATGAAAGATATCTTCTCAACCGACGAAGAAATCTGGCTCGGCGTATACGAAGATATTAAGCAAACGTTATTAAAAGCATAAGAAAAAGAGAACCGAGAGGTTCTCTTTTTTCATTATTTTTATTTTTTCAAAACAGGTAATAGAGACGCGAGATCCATTATCGTAAAAGCACCATACATATTTAATTTTACTATTTCACGTCTTCTCTAATTCCCATAAACTGCATACGTTCGTTGAATAGATTTCGGTATGAAAGATATCCAACAAGTACGCTCGCAACTGCGGCAGTATTCAAGATAAGGAAGAGAATTAAGAGTTGGTACATCACTGCTTCTAGTGGATCGCCACCACCGATGATGAGACCGCTCATCATTCCTGGTAGTTGCACGAGTCCCATCGTCTTCTGAGCTTCAATCGTCGGAATCATGCTGGTCTTAATCGCCGACTTCAAACTCGTCTTAATCGCATCTTCTGGTGTCCCACCAAAACTCAAGATGAGTTCAATCACTTCATCGTTTTGACTGATTTCAGACTTAAATTTATTTAAGAATAGAAGCGATAAAACCATAGTGTTACCGATAATCATACCTGAAATTGGAATGACGTACTGAGGTGTAAACGGGATGATGTTGAACACGATGAGCATAGTCATTGAAAAAGCTTCAACGACAACAAGCGCCAGAATAATGATCCACGTGATGTGCGGAATACCTTTTCCTTTTTTTACGATATTTTGACTCGCTGCACCAATCATCAATAATATCATCAAAACAATATAAATTGCGTTGTCGCCTTCGAACACGAAAGTCAAGATATACCCGACCGCAATCAGTTGAATAATCGAACGGATAGTCGCAATTAAAATATCTTTCGTTAACCCAAGCTTCAAATACGCTGTCAAAATTAAAGGGATGATAACGAACACTAATGATAATAGAAGACTCGTAATACTCAATTGTCATCACTCCTTAAAAATTCACGTAAACGTTCTGTTTTTGGATTGTTTAACAACGCTACCTCACCAGATTCAATCAATTGTCCATCAGATAAAAACCAAATATCATCTGAGACACGTTTCGCCTGTTCTAAATTGTGTGTTACCCAAACAATCGTTAAGTTATGTTGGTCACGTAATCTCACAATGAGGCGCTCGATTTCTCGAGACAATCTGTAGTCGAGGCTTGCCGTGATTTCATCGAGTAATAGAACTTCCGGTTTATTAACAAGTGTGCGTGCGAGCGCGACCCTAGACCGTTCTCCACCGGACAACTTTTTGACCTTATGATCTAGAAATGATTCGTCTAAATCCACGTCAGAAAGAAGTTTCAGAGCTTCTTCTCTTGGCAATTCCTCATTAAACAAATCACGCGGGAGTTTCAAATTGTCGTACACAGTACCTTCAATCATCGGGCTCGACTGAAAGGCCATACCGATGCCTCGGCGAAGCGAGATGACATCGTAGTTTTTTTGGTTTTTATCTTTAAAATAAATTTCACCAGAATCTGGAGATAACAAACCATTGATGTGCTTTAAGGTCGTTGACTTTCCTGCACCAGATGGACCGACGAGCGCGGTAATTTTATTTGTTTTAAATTCACCGCTGATGTGACTCAAAATATCTTGATGTGAAACGTTTTTAAATTCTATAAGTGCCACACTATTCCTCCTAAGTGTTGATATATTAATATACCCATTTTCTTGTGGTAAAATACATATAGGTGATTATTATGATATATGTTGGGCTCACTGGGTGGGGAGACCACGACTCAATCTATACGGATTTAACAAATAAAAATGATAAATTAAAAAAATATGCTTCTTATTTCCCGCTCGTTGAAGTCGATTCAACATATTATGCAATTGTTAGACAGTCTACCATACAGAAATGGTGCAGCGAAACACCAGATTCTTTTAAATTTGTTGTAAAAACTCACAGATTTATGACTGGACATGGTGATTTTAGGGAAAACTATAAGTCAATACGTGATGTTTTCGATGAATTTAAAGAAATGCTCGCTCCGATGGTGGCGTGTGGCAAACTCGCTTATATTTTAATGCAGTTTCCACCTTGGTATGAATTAAATGAGCGCAACATCAAGTACATTCGCATGGCAAAGGAGATGCTCGCACCGTTAAAAGTTGCGATTGAGTTCCGAAATGAAACTTGGTATCAAGATGAGTACAAAGAACAAACTATCGAGTTTTTACATAGCGAAGGGCTGATTCACACAATTGTGGACGAACCGCAAGCAGGTGTTGGATCTGTGCCATTTGTGAACCGCATTTCTGACGAGATAGCGTTTATTCGTTTACACGGTAGAAACGTACATGGATGGACGCAAAAAGACCGCACGAGTGAAGAGTGGCGAAATGTTCGATACTTATATGATTATAATAAATCTGAGCTCGAGTGGCTCGAAAAACAAGTTCAAATTTTGAAATATAAGTCGAAAGATGTGTTCATCATCTTTAATAATAACTCAGGAGGACACGCGGCTAGTAATGCGTTAGAGTTCATTGATGCTTTAGGCATTGAGTATCAAGATCTCGCACCGAAGCAACTCAAGTTGTTCTAGAGGAGTGTAAGTTATGATATTAACGATCATCATTCTCATATTAATAGGTCTTGGTTCGTCCGTACTTGGTGCTTTAGTCGGTATCGGGGGCGGAATTATTATCGTGCCTGCCCTTGTTTTTATCGGTATCAACCTTGGTATGATTGAAGGGATGACGCCACAAATTGCGATTGGTACCTCTTCTATGATTCTCGTGATTACTGGGCTGTCGGGGATGCTTGCCTACGGGAAGAGTAACCAAGTCGACCGATATAACGGAAGTATCTTTTTAATAGGCCTCGTGCCAGGTGCGTTTGTTGGTTCGTATGCCAGTAGTTATTTAACAATTGATAGTTTTAACTTATATTTTGGAATATTTCTTATTTTTATTAGCATATTATTAACAGTTAGAGATAAAATCAAGCCAATCAAAATGTTTCAGAATCCTAAGTATATGCGACCACACGTGGATAAGGACGGTAACGTGCATAACTATGGTGTGCAGCCGTCGATTGCGATTATACTGACGTTTATTGTGGGATTTGTTACTGGGCTATTTGGTATTGGTGGAGGTGCGTTAATGACGCCACTCATGCTCATCGTATTTAGAATGCCTGCGTCGATTGCGATTGGTACGTCTATGATGCTTATTTTCTTCTCGAGTATGTCGAGTGCAGTGGGACACGCGTTCCAGGCACATGTATCATATTGGAGCTTGTTGTTACTTGCGCCCGCTGCGTTTTACGGTGCACGACTTGGTGCGAAAATTTCACATCGATTCTCGAATGATAGTTTAGTGAGTCTACTTCGTGGAGCGCTGTTTTTAATCGGTATCTATTTAATTATCCAAACTGTGATTTAGGAGGACATTATGGACATTCATATCTTTCATACAAATGACGTTCATAGTCATCTACACAATTATAAAAAGCAAATGCAATACATAAAAGATAAGCGTGCTGAGTATGGAGATCTTATGCTGTACGTGGATATTGGAGATCACGTAGACCGTGCGCATCCGTATACTGAAGCGACGCTTGGGTCAGCGAACGTTAAACTCCTGAATGAAGCGGGTTGTGACGTTGCAACGATTGGTAATAATGAAGGAATCACGTTGCCGAAAGAGACACTCATGCATTTGTATGATGATGCTGATTTTGACGTCGTATGTGTAAATTTGAGAGATGTGGATACGGACTCGCTTGTTTTTAAACCTTACACGGTAAAGGAAGTTCGTGGTGTGCGTATTGGGTTTGTCGCTGCGACAGTTGAATTTACGCCGTTTTATTTGGCGGAAGGATTTTTAGTTGAAGGTGCGTTTCAGTATTTGGAGCACTATTTAGCGGAACTCGAAGAAATCACGGACTGCATCGTTGTCTTGTCGCACCTTGGTAAGTTTGACGAAGAGCGCATCGCGGAGACATTCCCGAGTGTCGATGTTGTGCTCGGTGCGCACACGCACCACCATTATCCTAAGGGCGCAGTCGTTTCAGACACGCTCATCTCAGCTGCGGGGCGTTACGGTGAATATACGGGTCACGTGACTTTATCTTTTGAAGATAAAAACATGGTAGCAAAACGGGCAGAATTAATTAAAACAGACATGCTCGTTGGAGTGGAAGAAAACTACTACCAGGTTGGGAAGTCGTTGCTTGAGAAAATGGTAGTTGTGGAAAATTCTGTTCCTGTGACGCGCGACTTGTATAGTATTTCAGAATTTACGTATACATTCATGCAGATGTTGAAGCGGTTCACGGAGACAGACGTCGCGCTGATTCATGCGGGACTTGTGGCAGATGCATTTGAAGGTGGGACGTTGACGCAGTTCGACTTGCACAGAATTTTGCCACACTCCATTAACGCGGTGCGCGTGGAGATTACGGGACGCGAGCTGAAAGAAATTTATAGTCTTGCGAATCAACATGAATTCAAGGACCGCATTTTGAACGGACTTGGGTTTAGGGGCGACATATTTGGTGTGTTTCTAATGGACGGACTCGAAGTTGTCGAGTTAGAGCGGAAGTTTCTAATAGGCGGAGAATTGGTAGTGGACAGTGCGACGTATACAATCGGAACGCTTGACATGTATACCTTCGGCCGCATCTTTCCACAATTTAAGAACGCTAAAAAAGAATACATGATGCCAGAATTTTTGAGAGACATCGTATATAAGTACAAAGAGATGCTGTAGAGCGTCTCTTTTTTATTTAGTAGTATCTTGGAATGTGCGTGTGTTTTATATTGCTGTGATGATACGCCCGTCAGCGCGATGAGGAGGGATATATTCTGACCTAGAACCCCCTCTTTGACATCTCACAATTTCTTTCGTATAATGATAGTCAATTAAATACAAGTAGAGGTTGCACACAACATCAGTAGTTTCCGGGAGTAGTCATGCGAGGATCGGTTATGAAAGGGGCGTGTGCCGAAGGGTAGCACCGGAAAACTGCTTCCCTGGGACTTGTCTTAACAGGATAAGTACTGTCAGTTTTACTGATGCGCTACACGCCATAACACACAAGTGCGTCGTATCGTACTTGTGTTTTTTTATTACAAAAATAGGAGAGTTTATAAAAATGGAAGCATTCTTAAACTGGACATATATGCCACTGATTCCACCGTTACTCACGTTACTGCTTGTCCTTATCACAAAACGCGTGGACTTAAGTCTCGGCATTGGTATTTTAACAAGTGCATTTGTCATCACGAACGGTGATATCTTAGGTACGCTTAAAAAAATCTGGGATGCATTCATTGGTCTTATGATAGAAGGGAACTGGCTCAATACGTGGAGTGCCTATATCTTAATCTTCTTAGCACTTCTCGGAGTGATGAGTGCATTCATGAGCATGTCGGGGGGTGCGCGTGCCTTCACAAACTGGGCGCTCACTAAAATTACGACGCGCCGCGGAGCAACGTTCTTAACGGGTATTCTTGGAGTTATTGTGTTTATCGACGACTATTTCAGTGCAATTATTACAGGTCAAGTTGCAAAACCTTTAACAGATAAATACAGAGTATCCCGCGCGAAACTCGCGTACTTTGTAGATACAACAGCATCACCAGTATCTGTAATTTTCCCGATTTCATCGTGGGGAGCAACGATCATGGGTCTTACAGCACCACTACTGATAGCAGCTGGGCTCAATCACATCACACCGTTCGAATCGTTTATGTACATGATCCCGCTTAACTTCTACAGTATTGCGGCTCTCACACTCATGTTCATCGTGATTTTTACGAACTTCGATATCTTTGGGATGCGCCGCGAAGAAACGCGTGCGTTTAAAACAGGCGTTCTGCGTGACGAAGGCATGGATTTAACTGAAGATGAAGACCTACCAACCGCGAAATACTCACAAAAAGAGGCATTAATCGTCCCGCTCATCGGTCTAGCAGTCGGGGTGCTCGTTGGTATGACGATTACAGGTATTCAAGCGGGTGGCAGTTTAAATCCGCTCACAATTATCGAAAATAACTCTATCACCCACTCACTGATTCTTGGTGGTATTATCGGAGTTTTACTTTCAATTTATTACTACTATAAATACACAAAAGACGATAAATCATTTACCGGAAAATCAACGCTTTTAGGATTCAAAGAAGGATTCTTAGCAATGCTTGGACCAATGACAGTTCTTACACTTGCGTGGATGACTGGTGAATTAATTGGAGAACTAGGAACAGGAACACTCTTAGGTGAGATGGTACAAAATTCAAATATTCCATCACAACTTATTCCAGCGATTGTGTTTATCGTTGCATGTATCATGGCAGTTTCAACAGGTACGTCATGGGGTTCATTCGGTATCTTAGTACCAATCGCAGGTAACATCGTTGTGACATTACAAGAACCAACGTTACTCTTACCATCAATCGCGGCAGTGCTCGCAGGTGGTGTATTCGGTGACCACGTTTCACCAATTTCAGACTCAACGATTCTATCATCAACGGGATCTGGGTCAGACCACATCACACATGTGATGACGCAAATTCCATACGCATTAATTGCAGCGACAATTTCACTTCTATCATTCATTACAGTTGGATACACAGAATCAACAGGGATGGCACTCATCGTGTTCGTCGTGCTCTTTATCCTCTTATTCGTGTTGATAAAAACACTGTACAAACCGGTGGTTACAACTGAGGATAAAAAAGAAATTATTGGCGCATAGAAAACCGATTTCAAAAAGGCCACAAATTAACAGTTAATTGTGTTATGATGAATCTAAATGACAATGATGGGTAGGGATAGAATTGGCAACTAAGCGTGAAGAAATTCTTAGAAAACCAGAATGGTTAAAAATCAAACTTAATACGAACAAAAACTATACAGATTTAAAGAAAATGATGCGTGCGGAAAACTTGCACACAGTATGTGAAGAAGCAAGATGTCCAAATATCCACGAATGTTGGGCAGACAGAAGAACTGCAACATTCATGATCTTAGGTTCAGTATGTACACGTGCGTGCCGTTTCTGTGCGATTAAAACAGGTCTTCCAAGTGAAGTGGACTGGGATGAGCCACGTCGTATTGCAGAGTCAGTTAAGAAAATGAATCTGAAACACGTTGTAATCACAACAGTTGCGCGTGACGACTTACGTGACGGCGGTGCTGGAGTGTACGCTGAAACAATCAGACGTGTGCGCGAAGAAAACCCGTATACTACTGTAGAAGTATTACCGTTCGACTTTAATGGTAATAAAGAAAACATCAAATTATTGATGGATGCAAAACCAGACATTCTAAACCATAACATTGAAACAGTAGAGCGTTTAACACCAAGAGTACGTGCGAAAGCAAAATACGACAGAAGCTTAGAAATGCTTCGTTATTGTAAAGAGCTTTACCCAGAAATTCCAACAAAATCAAGCATCATGATTGGTTTAGGGGAAACTGAAGAAGAGATCTTGCAAACAATGGACGACCTATTAGCGAACGGCGTTGATATCTTAACAATTGGTCAATACTTACAACCGACAAGAAAGCATATCAAGGTAGAAAAATACTACTCTCCATTAGAGTTCGGTAAACTGCGCAAAATCGCAATGGAAAAAGGATTCAAACATTGCCAAGCGGGACCAATGGTACGTTCAAGCTACCACGCAGACGAGCAAGTAAACGCTGCTGCACGTGCGCGTCAAGAACAAGGTGAGGCGTTACTTAACCGTGAATAAATATATTACGGTCGGGCACATGCATTTTGAACTCATCAAAGAGCATCGAGATGCATTTGACATCGAACAATTCAAAGACAAATATAATGAAGTACTGAATAAGTATGATTTTATTGTCGGTGATATTGGTTACGAAAAGTTAAGACTCACTGGATTTTTTAGAGATGATAAGAAAAAGACAGATATAGATAAGAAATTCAGTGCGATTGAGGACTATCTGTTCGAGTATTGTAACTTTGGATGTGCGTATTTTATCTTGCGTAAATTGTCTAAAGCTGAACAAAAATCACTCGGTTTAAAAGATGAAAACCCGAGCGCCAAAGAAGAATCTATAGAAAAATAATAAGCATGTGCCGACGGTGGCGCATGCTTATTTTTATTCGCTGAACCAGCCTGGGGATAGAACTTGGTTTAAGAAATCTTTTACTTCAAGAGCTTGGTCTTCAGTTAGACCGAGCGCGAATTCTACGTATCCAGGTTCTTCTAAATCGTCTGGACCCATGATACTAAATTTATTATTTTGCATATTCAAGACGAGCGTTTTACCGAAAAATTTTGTTGTATGCACGACAGTTAGGTCATAACGCCCATAGTCTCCGGCGATGCCGACGAATCTCACGGCACCATTTTCTTCATCGTCATATAAATAAACGTTTTTCACTATACTCCTCCTAAGGCGTGTCTACTTTCATTATGGTATCATATTATTTAGTAAAGAATGTAATTGGAGGACCAACATGTATTTTGTAGATAAAGACCTATTACTAAGAAGATTGGATTACATTGAGTATTTGACAACGGAGATTGATACAGATCACACACTTGCCTTAGAGCGCGTATGTCAGATGCTGATTGAGGCAACGGTGGACGTTGGAAACATGATTATCGATGCGTTTATCTTAAGAGATCCAGGGAACTATTTAGACGTGATGGATATCATGAAGAATGAAAAAGTGATTCCTGAAGCAGATTTTAGTAAATTTGAGGCGACGTTTAAGTGGCGTAATGCCCTTGTTCGTGATTATAAACAAATCGACCATGAAGCGATGCGTAGTGAGTTTAAAGAGAATCTATCGGCGTATCAGAACTTCAAAAAAAATGTGGAACACTTCTTTAAAACGGATCCACAAGCTGTGACTGCATTTATGAGTGACAAAGAATGAGTAGTGGTTTGACCACCGAATAAAAGTTTTGTTATGATATTTCCATATTGTTTAAAAAGGAGATCTAAATGAAGACAAAACAACTGATTTTAGTCGCATTATTTGCAGCATTGATTGCTATTGCAGCACAAATCAGCATCCCGATTGGTCCAGTACCGATTACATTACAAGCACCGATGGTGATTTTAGCAGGATGTTTACTTGGACCAAGATACGGAGTCATGAGTGTCGGTGTATACATACTACTTGGTTTAATCGGAATACCCGTATTTGCAGGAGGAAGTGGCGGATTTGCATCAATTGTAAGCCCAAGCTTTGGGTTTATACTTGGATTCTTACCACTCGCAATGTTTGCAGGGATTGCTGCTCAGCCAGAGCGCAGTGTAGTTATGAGCGGAGTGATTGTTTCGCTTGGCGTACTCGTATTATTTACAATTGGTTTAGTATACTTTTATTTTGTAATGAACTATGTGGTGATGACACCAGTGAACCTTACAAAAGCAATCGGATTCACAGTAACACCATTTATTTTAAAAGACTTGATAGTAGCCGTGTGCACGATCGCATTCTCGCGCGTACTTGTACGTCGAGGCGTGCATGCTTAGAAATTAGAACCATCCACTTTGAGTGGATGTTTTTTTGGTTTGTAGTCGGTTTGTGCGACAAAGTCGGGTGAAAAAGAGAGCGTTTGACGCACAATAATCAACATCACTAAAAATAAAAAATCTCTCCCCATATATATAGGGAGAGATTTCATTTACTTTATGCTGTAACACCTTTAGTTTCGAACCATTTTATTATTGGTTTTAATTGTACGTAACCATCTTGTACGATTTCGTCGTTGATTGTTACGAGTGGATAGAAGAGCTCATCGTTGTTCACTTGTTCGATTAATTCCTGATCATAATCAGAGAGGTTCGTATCATTGTCCATATCGATGTAATTCACCTTGATTTCCTCATTAGGAAATTTCTTTTGGAACAATGCATCTAACCAATCATGTGTGTCTTTTGAGCTCGGTGCGTTCACACATGATGCACAAATTACGTCACGACCATAAACATTTACTGTGTAACTCATGTAATACTCCTTTCAGATGATAGATTTTTGTCAGTAAATCCATTATAATATATATACAGACATATTTCTTTATAATAGTTTTGGAGTGATATTAATGACATTAACAAAAGACACTATGTACGAACAAGTTGACGCTGTTTTAGATAAATTACGCCCATTCCTTTTACGTGACGGAGGAGACGTTGAACTGGTTGCTGTTGAAGACGGTATCGTTATGTTACGTTTACTTGGTGCTTGCGGTACTTGCCCAAGTTCTACAATCACGTTAAAAGCAGGAATTGAACGTGCACTTTTAGAAGAAGTGCCTGGGTTCGTAGAAATCGAACAGGTATTCTAAAAACTAGAGAGACGTTCTCTAGTTTTTATTTTTAGGTGGTATACTATGAAACTCATTGAGTTTTGCAATGCAAATATGCAGAAAGGGACACAAGGTGTGTACGATGCACTCGAGGATCGCATGGATGTCGACTGTGTGGATTACGAATGCACGAATAACTGTGGACTCTGCAGCAAGATGGCATTTGCTCTTGTCGAAGGTCAGATTGTATCTGCAAAAGACAATACCAAGTTACTCGAAAAAATAGAGAAGAAGTTAGACAAACGTGATGATGAGTTCGATGAGAAGTATTTAGATTTTTAATTTGATATAATAGTTATAACAATTGAGTGGGGTGAAGAAATGTCACAGGTTACATTAACAAAAGAAGCAGCATATGAAGTTAAAGATATGTTAGAGAAAAACGACATGGCAGGCGGCTACTTAAGGTTTAAAGTACAAGGTGGCGGCTGTACAGGTCTCACATATGGTATGAGTGCTGAAGATAAGAAGAATGATAATGATCTCGAGTTCGAATATTACGGTGTTAAGCTTATTATTGATCAGCATGATATCCCTGTCGTTGACGGTACAGTGATTGGTTATAAACAGTCATTGCTCGGTGGAGGATTTACAATTGATAATCCACTAGCAAGTCTGTCATGCGGTTGCGGCGCATCATTTAGAACAAACAATAAAAAAGGTACGCCAAGTCAATGTTAATATCGTCACATACCTTGATTAAATAGCTAGAAAACGCTAATATTATAGTGATAAATATTAGCGGTTTTTTTATGTTCATATTTAGTAATTATTTATAATATTTTGGGAGTTGGGCAAATGAGCTATGAAAGAAAGAAAATCGTTGTTCTAGGTGCTGGTTACGCAGGACTATCAACGGTTGTTAATTTACAGAAAGAGCTTGGATTCCAAGACGCAGATATTACACTTATCAACAAGAACGAATATCATTATGAAGCGACGTGGTTACACGAAACAGCTGCCGGTTCAATCAACTGGGAAGACGGTGTTTATCCGATTTCAAAAGTAGTAGACAACATGAAGACAAAATTCATTGTAGCTGAAGTTACCAAAATCAACAAAGACGAGAAAACAGTGGAAACAACACAAGGTGAATTTACTTTCGATTATCTTGTAGTTGCGCTTGGTTTTGAATCAGAAACATTTGGAATCACAGGAATGGAAGAGTACGCTCAAGTGATGACGAATCCAACAAATGCTTTACAAGCAAGAGAATCATTGGAAGCAAACTTCAAAAATTACTTGACTTCGGGCGACGAAAAAGACCTCTCTATCGTTGTTGGTGGAGCTGGATTCACAGGTATCGAGTACCTTGGCGAGTTAGTTGAAACGTTACCAGAATTATGTGCACAACTTGGAATTGACTACAATAAAGTACAAATCACTTGTGTTGAAGCAATGCCATCTATGTTACCAATGTTCCCTAAAGAACTTGTTGATTACGCTCAAAAATTCCTTGAAGATCGTGGCGTTAAATTTATGCTTGGAACTGCAATCACTTCAGCAAATGAAAAAGGGTTCACTGTTAAAGTTGGAGAAAAAGAAGAACAACTTTACGCAAATAACCGTATTTGGACTGCAGGAGTTCGTGGTTCACGTTTAATGGAAGAATCATTTGATGGCGTTAAACGTGGTCGAATTATTGTAAAACCTGACCTTTCAATCGAAGGTTACGACAACATCTTCGTAATCGGAGACGTTGCAGCAGTTATGAATGGTGAAGGTCCAGATGCACGTCCTTATCCAACAACTGCACAAATTGCAATGCAACTTGGTCAGCACTTAGGGAAAAACATCAAACGCAAATTAAACGGTGAAAAACTTACTGCATTTGTTTATGATGATAAAGGTACGGTTTGCTCATTAGGTTCTAAAGACGGTATCGGAATCGTTTACGGCAAACCTGTCAAAGGTAAATTTGCAGCGTTCATGAAGAAAGTAATCGACACTCGTTCTGTATATATGCTTGGTGGCGCGATTCTTGCATACTCAAAAGGTAAAATGTTTTAATTTATAAATCGCATGAGTATTGTATAATGCTCATGCTTTTTTCATAGAGGTGACACTTTGAATATTGTTCAAGTATTTATTTCTATCGTGTTATACTTTGTTTTATTCTTTGGAATTAGCTTTATATTGAATATGATTTTACGCATGACATGGATTATGGCTTTTATTTATCCAATCATCGTAATCTTAATTGTAGACCGCGTAGAAACTATTGATTATATAAAAAATCCAAGTGAAACATTCAATGTTGCTTTGGATAACATCATTCACATACAGATGTTTGACGTGATTATCTTGCTTGCTGGATTCATTGGAATCTTACTTGCAGGTTGGTCAATTAAGTATCTGAGAAAGCTCGGCTATCAAATGTTCTAGGAGGATTTCATGGAAATTAATTTAAATCAAACGATTCAAGAAACAAACGGCGCAATTGTCATTGGTCTTTCTGAAGACATCAAAGATTTGAAGAATTTTGATACACTCGATGCATATTTCAACGGTAATTTAGTAGACGCGATAGAGTCTGGTGTTTTATCTACAAAACTCGGGGAGGTAAAAACGACAGGTGCATTACTACAGACTGAATACCGCAAAATTATCACTGTTGGTTTAGGGCCGTCTGACACACTCACGCGACTCAACATGCAAGAAGCACTCGGAAAAGTGTTCCAGTTCATTGCGAAAGATGGTAGAGACGCGGCGTTTGAGCTTAGTTCATTTGTAGTCGATTCGGACGAATTTTTCTATGATATCGGCTTAATGTCTGAAATCAGCACATACGAAGTATATTCTCACAAGTCTCGTGAAGATAAAAATCTGAATGTCTCATTTATTGGTGAAGTAAATGCTGAAGCACTTTCTGACGGAATGATCGAAGGACGCGCAATTAACTTCGCTCGTGATTTCAGTGAAATGCCACCGAACGAATTATATCCGGAAACTTTTGCTCACTTGATCGTTGAAGAGTTCGAGAAGAAATCTAATGTCACTATCGATGTTAAAGATGATAAGACACTTGAAGAAGAAGGGTATGGCCTAATCACTGCAGTGGGTAAAGGTTCAAGGAAAGGGCCACGTCTCGTGACGCTTACATACAAGCATCCTGAGTTTGATGGTAAGGCAGTAGCTCTAGTTGGTAAAGGGATTACTTACGACTCAGGTGGGTACTCATTAAAGCCACGTAATGGTATGGTTGGCATGAAGTATGACATGAGTGGTGCAGCAAATGTACTCGGTATGTTGAAAACGTTAGTTGACCAAGAAGTGAAGACGCATGTTGTAGCGATTGTTGCACTTGCAGAAAACATGGTGACTGGAGATGCAAACCGTCCAGACGACGTGTATTTTTCTAAAAAAGGATTAAGTGTCGAAGTGACAAACACAGACGCAGAAGGCCGCTTAGTGCTTGCTGACGCTGTGTATGAGGCAACGACTTACGATCCTGTGGTAATTATGGATTTCGCGACATTAACTGGTGCAGTAATCGGCGCACTTGGCATGGATCGCACGGGCTTATTTACGAATAAGGACCGAATTTTCACGTTGCCAATCTTAGAATCTTCGATTACAACGGGTGAAAAACTATGGCACTTACCGATGGATGAGTTAGAAGATAAAGCAGTACGTGCAACGGATTCAGCAGACCTCGTTAACAGTAACCTTAAACAGCCATATGGTGGTGCATCATTCGCAGCATCGTTCATTGAAAAATTCGTTGAAGACTATCCATGGTTGCACTTTGACATTGCTGGAACAAGCGGATTTAATAAGCCGAACGCATATGGACCAAAAGGTGCGTCAGGTGTCATGATTCGTACAGTTCTCGATTACATCAAAACTGGCAAAGCATATGACTAATCTGATTGAGTATTTTGGAATTGAAGTCGTTGATTTAAATTCAGAATCCGCGACAATAAAGATGGAGATTGATGAGAAGAGTTATCAGCCGTATGGATACGTCCATGGTGGTATGAATGCAGTGCTCGTTGAGACGGCAGCATCGATTGGTGCGAACCACAACTTGGAGGGCAGCGTCGCGATGGGACTCGAAGTCAACGTCAATCATCTGCGCGCAAAACGAGAGGGTACTTTAATTGCGAAGGCTAGAAAAGTCCACCTCGGCAGACGTACCGCAGTCTATTCAGTAGACATCTTTGACGAACAAGATAAACACATCGCCACCGGCAGGTGCACGATGCAGATAGTAGAAATGTGATGAGCATCTTCCCGAAAGGGAGGATGTTTTTTGTTTTCTAGATTACCACTACTCAATTTTTGATAAATAACCAGTTTGTTTCTACTATACAGCAGTTCCCCCACAAACTCTCGAGATCACATCAATTCTACACACCAACTTTCAAAACAAAAAATAGACCCTCCACCAAGGAGGGTCTTTATATCAAGTATTACTCTTCAAGTTCTTTTTCTTTTTTGCGTTCTTCTGCTCTTTGTTTGTCTTCTTCTCTCAGTTCTTCGTGTCCAATCTCATCTCGACGGAGCTCGTTCAGAATCGTGAGCTTATATGGTTCGACGTCGGAGTGAAATGCACTACGCGCTAGCATATGTGCACCTGTTGGTGCAATCACGAAGATCAACACAATCGCTAAAAGTAACGTCATTTCAAAGTTGTTATTGAAGTACCAGAAATATAGAAATACTCCGAGTAAAACGGATGATACTCCTAAAGTTGAACTAATTGACGCTGCGTGGAGTCTTGAATACATATCTGGTAAACGGACGACACCTATCGCTGCAATGATTGAAAAGAATACGCCAGATAAGACGAGGATTGCAATGATACTACTCATCAGAATCTCTATCAATGTCAATCACCCACCCTTTCTCGAGGAATTTCGCCATAGCAATCGTTCCGACTGCTCCGAGCATCCCAATTAACATAATCACGACGATTAAGTACGACGTATCAAGTAGAACACTGAATATACCAATCGTTGCCATGAGCATGACACCAAATGCATCTAGAGCAACAATTTTGTCGTGTAGTGTTGGTCCACGAATAATTCTATATGAGGCGATGCCCATGGCAATCGCCATTCCTACAATTGCGATAATGAATACGATGTTTAAGAATAGATTCATGGCTGACCAACCTCTTTAATCACATTTTCAAACGATGACTTAATGCCTCTAATCTCTTCATCTGCATCTGTTAAGTGAACACCGTGAATGTATAGTTTCGAATAATCATCACTGATGGCTACAACCACAGTACCTGGTGTCAATGTAATGAGTGATGATAAAAGCACGACTTCCCAATCTTCTTCTAGCTCACAAGGATATGCGTAGAAGCCAGGGTGTACGTTGATTTTTGGTTTAAGCACGATCTTCATCACCGTAATGTTTGCGATGACGAGCTCTCTGATAAACACAACAATCAACTTGATAATTCTATAAAAACGAATCATATAGAACGATCCAGGTAAGAAGTTACGAATCACATAAATCGCAATCATACCCATGATATAACCCATGATTAAGGTAGGTAATTCCAATGTATCGTTCATTGCAGCCCAAAGGAAAGCGAGTAAAAAGTTCAGTAAAATTTGTAAAGCCAATTACTCCACCTCCATAATATAGTCTGCGTATGTTGACGGATCCACAATGGATGTTGCAGCCATTTCGAATAATGGGTATAACAAATCCGCTGTGAAACCAAACACGACTGATAAGATAATCAGTGCGAATGAACTGAATAATAGTTTGTCGTATTTTATCTGTCTAAGTTCAGATTGTACTGCTGGTTTTCCCCAGAATACTTGAATAAAGATTCTAATGATTGAGTATAGAATAACTAAGCTCGATAACAGTACGACAATACCTGCAATGTAATAGCCGTTTTCAAATGCTGATTTAACGATGAATAATTTACCGTAAAAACCAGGTAATGGCGGTACACCAACGAGTGACATCGCGGCTATAAAGAACATCCATCCCGTAACTGGATGTACGCTCATCAGCCCATGTATCTCTTTGGCATTAGTCTTTCCAGTTCTATAGATAATAAATCCAATAATCAAGAATAACCCAGCTTTGATAATCATGTCGTGGATTAGATAGTACATTGCTCCAATAAGTCCAGTTAAGTCCATCATTGTGATTCCAACAAAGATAAACCCAATCGCAATCATGATGTTGTAAATCAAAACTTTCTTTAAGTCGTAGTAAGCAAGAGCACCAATACAACCAATGACGATGGTAATGAGTGCAAGTGCTAGGATAATCGTGTTGGTAAACGACTGATCAAATGAGAAGAACAGGCTCATCGTACGCATCATCGCATACACTCCGACTTTTGTGAGTAGTGCACCAAAAATAGCTAAGATAGGTAGTGGTGGTGCGCTATATGAATCTGGTAACCAGAAGTATAACGGGAATATCCCGGCCTTCGTTAGGAATACGAAGAAGAATACAATAGACACAAGTGTCATCACGTCTTTATTACCGTCAAAGCTCGCTAGTTTTACGTGAATGTCCGCCATGTTTAATGACCCTGTAATTGAATAGAGATAACCGAGTCCAAGTACAAAGAAGTTTGATGAAACAATGTTTACAACAAGGTATTTAAATCCTTCACGCAGTTGTTTCTTTGTACTTCCAATGACGATTAAAACATAAGATGCAATCAGGAATACTTCAAAGAATACAAACATGTTGAAGATATCACCTGTAGTGAATGCACCGTTAATACCTGTAATCATGAAGAGAAGCATTGGATAATAATAGTACGTTTCTCTCTCTATACCAATCGATTGATAGCTGTAGATGATTACAAAGAACGTGAGGATGGAAGTTGTCAGTACGAGCAGTGCTGCGACCATATCGTAGACAACCGTAATACCGAATGGCGCTGGCCAGTTCCCGACGTTCGTGTGTAAGGTACCGTTTTGATATACAGCTACGACAATTATGATTGAAACAATAATCATGAATAGTTCCGAAAGAGCTGCGATTACACGGTGAACCTTTGGTTTTTTACCGATGAAAAGCATGATGACCGAGAATAAAAACGGGATGATAAGGGGCATCATGAGTAAAAAGTTAATTTTCATTTTGAGCTCCTTTCATCGTTTCCGTATCATCAGAACCTAATACTTTATAGTTGCGTAACGCAAGCACTAAGCTGAATGCTGTTAACGCGAATGAAATAACAATGGCAGTTAAGATCATTGCCTGAGGTAGAGGATCTGTATAATTTGTCACACTGTCCTCTAAGATTGGGACGTTACCACGTTTCAGCTGTCCCATTGTAAGTAACATCAAGTGAATCCCATGACTGAGCACGGATATACCAATGATAATGCGGAGCACACTCTTCGACAAAATTAAATAAGTCGCTGCTCCAATTAAAACACCTGAGAGCACAATGGTTATAAATTCCATTAGTCATCCGCACCTCCTACTAGTATGATAATGAGCAGCGTAGAACCACATACTGTTAAGAATACGCCTAAGTCAAAAGGTGTTGCTGAATGGAGTCCAATTTCACCCAATATCGGTAAAGTAATTTCCGTAAATTCATGTGTGAAGAACGGATAACCGAAAAACATAAGACCTGTCGGAACACCAAGTGCAAGGAATAATCCACTTGCAATAAGTAACCTAAAGCGAATCGGCAACATCTTTTTTAATGTTTTCACATCGAATGCAATCAATAAAAGTACGATTGCAGCTGATGTCAGTAAGCCACCAACGAAGCCACCACCTGGAGTATAATGCCCGGCAAAGAACAAGTTAAACGCAAATAATAGGATGATGAAGAATGCAACTTTAGAAATAAACTGCAAGTGTACATCATTCATCTGCTTGTGAACTTGTTTATAGCCTGCTCTCTTCAGCGCGCTCTTCATTCTTATCATCCTTTCTATTATTGATAGTTAATCTCATCAGAACATATATACCGATTCCCGCAATACCGAATACGAGTGTTTCAAAAACAGTATCATAACCACGGAAGTCAACAAGAATTACGTTTACCATATTCTTTCCTGCAGCTAAATCGTATACATGATCGATATGGTATTGGCTAATTGATTCGAATAAACGATTCGAGAATGCAGACAACCCAATAAGAATAGAAACTGCACCAACCCCAACAGCAACAATAAAGTTAGTAAGCTTAAATTTACGTTTTTCAGGCAATTTGCTCTGTTTTGGTAAGTGATAAAAACATACTAAGAATAGTGTCGTCGTCACTGTTTCAATCGCTAGCTGCGTTAGAGCAAGGTCTGGCGCTCTAAAGAATACGAAGAATAACGCCATACTGAACCCAACAGCCCCAAGCATGATGATTGAGACCATACGAGATTTTGTAATCATGATAATGCCTAGTGCGATTAGAATCACACCAACTAAAATCATATCTTGAATTCCGATTGGTGCTAAGTTTGAAAAGTCTAAGTTGAGTCCAGTTCTCAACATTGTAACGAAACCTAGAATAACTAAAAATCCAAAAATGTAAACCATGTATGTTCTTAAGAACCCAGTCATTAGCATTCTAGTGAAGCGATTTGAATAGATGGTAATGTAATGAAGTCCTTGATCATACAGATAGTTGATTGTAAATTTATCTTTAATATATTTGTAGATAAAGATCCACGTATCTCTGAAATAGTAGAGTGCTGCACCGACTACGATAATGACGATTGTCGCCCATAGTGCAGGCGAATTAAATCCGTGCCAGTGTGAAATTTTTGTGTTTAACGGTTCAACCGCATTGATGATGCTCATTGCAGCTGGATCGATGATGGACTTTGTAAGTAGGTTAGGGAATAATCCGAACACTACAACAAGTAAACTTAAAATTGCTGGTGAAATTAAGAGTAATGCTGAAGCCTCTTTAGGCTCTTTAGGCGTCTCTTTTGTTTCTTCACCAAGGAAGATTTGCATCACAATTTTAGCTGAATAAAGGAATGTAAAAATACTTCCGACAATCGCAAGCAGTGGGAATAAGAATCCAACTGAAGCGAGTGCACTGAAGTTAGCATTTGAGATTTCAAACATTGCTTCTAAGAACATTTCTTTAGATAAAAACCCGTTAAACGGTGGAATACCAGCCATTGATAATGACGTTACAAGAGCCATCGTGAATGTGATTGGCATAATCGTCATTAAACCTCCGAGTTTTTTGATGCTTCTTGTACCTGTTTGATGGTCGATGATTCCTGTGACCATGAATAAGGCACCTTTAAATGTCGCATGGTTGATGATATGGAACACTGCAGCCACTACAGCGACTGTGAATATTTGTTCGTTCGCACCGCGTACAACAGCTAGTCCGCTAATGCCTAGTAACGACATGATTAGACCGAGCTGAGAAACAGTCGAGAATGCGAGCACTGCTTTAAGGTCATCTTTAATAAATGCATTAAAGCTCGCCCAACACAGCGTGATGAGTCCGACTATTAATATCGTCCAAACCCAAGTCGTAGATAACATGAATACAGGTGTAAATCTCGCAACCAGATAAAGACCCGCTTTAACCATTGTTGCAGAGTGTAGATACGCACTGACCGGAGTCGGTGCTTCCATCGCGTCTGGTAACCAAACGTAGAATGGAAACTGGGCACTCTTAGTAAATGCACCTAAAAGCACTAATACAACTGCAAGAGTGCCGGCACCAATGCCAGTTACTTGGTCACTTGCTGAGATCATTTCGCGGATAGAGAATGTACCCGTTAAGTTAGATAAGAGTAAAAATCCACCGAGCATCATAAATCCACCGAACATTGTAATGAGCATAGATTTTTGAGCTCCGTATGTGGAACGTTCTTTCGTAGTCCAAAATGCAATGAGAAGGAAACTTGAAATAGAAGTCAGCTCCCAAAATAAGTAAAGCATTAAGACGTTATCAAGTAAAACAACCCCAAGCATTGCAGTCATGAACAAGAGAAGATAGATATAGAAATTTAACAACTTCTCTTTTTGACTTAAATAGCCAATTGAATATAGGACAACGAGTGTTCCGATACCTGAAATAAGTATCGCAAATAGAAGTCCTAGACCGTCTATGTAGACATCATAATTCATACCGATTCTTGGCATGAAGTTTAAATTTAGTAAAAGTGTATCACCGTTTCGTATTGTTGGAATTAGAGTAAACAAATACGATACAATAATGAATGGAATCGGAAGTACGAACCATCCTAAGTGAATACCTTTGACATACTTATGAATAATCGCAATTAAAAACGCTGCGATTAATGGTAGTATGATTGCAAAATGTATGAAAGTCACAACTTTGCCTCCCTTACGCATTATATTTTTATATTATACATGAAATATCATGTGTTTGTAACGAGAGCCACTGTATATATTGTAGGAATTTTAAAAAGTACTTCTGAATAACAATGCACAATTGTAAATGAATGTGCTAATCTATTAAAAGTGAAACATATTAGGAGGAATAATAATGAGCTTTAACCAACTCGCAAACGAAGTATTAGAAGGTGAAAAGAAAGCGATTATCAAAACAAATATGGGAGATATCACTGTACGTCTTTTCGCAGATAAAACACCAAAAACTGTAGAGAACTTCTTAGGGCATGCAGCAAATGGTTACTATGATGGACAAATCTTCCACAGAATCATCAAAGATTTCATGATCCAGGGTGGAGACCCATCAGGAACTGGTATGGGTGGAACAAGTATTTGGGAAGACGAGTTTGAAGATGAGTTTTCAAATGAATTATTCAACCTTTACGGTGCGTTATCAATGGCAAACAGAGGTCCAAACACAAACGGTTCTCAGTTCTTTATCGTACAAGCAAGCCACGTCCCTAGCGACATGCTCGGACAACTAGAAGGTGCAGGATATCCTACTGAAGTAATCGAAGCATACGCAACTAAAGGTGGAACGCCTTGGTTAGATAACCGACACACAGTTTTCGGTCAAGTCATTGAAGGTATGGACATCGTTGAGAAAATTGCTAATGTGAAAACTGGCGCTATGGACAAGCCGGTTGAGGATGTTGTTTTAGAAACTGTAGAAGTATTATAATTCCGTCATAAAAACTTCAGATTTTGGTAAGTTTTAACAGGAGTGCTCTGTTATAATACACTCTATAAGGGTGTGAGCAATATGATGGAATTTCTATATTTTCCAGATGATAAAACAGAGTATATTCCTGGTTTAATTTCTATCGTAATTTGTATTATTGTTGCGTATATTGCGTTTCGTCTTATAAAGAAATATTCAAAAAAACAAGAAGAAAAGGCAAAGGCGTTTGAACAAGAAGTATACAGAAAAATGAAAGAGCACGAAGAAGACAATAAATAATTACCGTGAGCGTATGCTTGCGGTATTTTTTTCTTTATGGACCCATGTGAGTTTATCGATTATTGAGGTAAGAATCATAGACAGTGATCTAAAGATGGAATGTGTCACGAATTTGTGATATTATATTAAAGCATTGTAATAAAAGTGGGGTAATCATGTGACAAAACAATACCGGGTTGGCCAGTTTGTAAAGGTGAAGGTCACAGGTATTCAGCCGTACGGTGCTTTTGTCAAAACCCACGATGATAGAGAAGGGCTTATTCATATTTCAGAAATTATGAATGATTACGTACACAACGTAAATCAATTTCTGACAAAAGGTCAGATTGTAAAGGCTAAGATTATTGGAATTGAAGACAATGGAAAGATGAGTCTGACTCTGAAAGAGAATGAATATTTTAAAGTTAAAGAGCACAAGAAGAAAAGACGCTCTATTTTAGAAAAAATTGAAGAGACAGAACGATATGGCTTCCAGTCTTTACAAGAGATGATGCCGATATGGATTCAAGAAGCAAAAGATCGTATGAATAACGAGTGACCGGAACCTAATATGAGACTTAAGATTAACGCAATCTTAGGTCTATTTTTTTGTATGTTTGTATCGTTTTTTATTCGTTAACATGCATGAGTAAACGTTTAAATCAAAGGGGTTGAAAACTGTTTCATAATCGTGTTAAATTTGAAGAGAAGATAATTCTTTAGGAGGAATTTTTAATGATTGATTACAAACATGAACCATTTACGGATTTTTCTAAACAAGAAAATAAAGACATGGTTGCAGAAGGTATTAAAATAGCACAGGAGTATTTTGGTCAAGACTTCCCATTAGTTATTAATGGTGAACGCATTATGACTGAGGATAAGTCAACAGTATACAACCCTGCTAAAAAAGATGAAATTATTGGCTACATGTCTCAAGCAACTCAAAAAGAAGCGGACAAAGCGATGGAAGTTGCTCTTGAAACATTTAAATCATGGAGAAATTATTCATTTGAATTCCGTGCAGATGTACTATTTAAAGCGGCTGAAATTGTAAGAAGAAGAAAAGCAGAATTTACAGCACTTCTAATTAAGGAAGCAGGTAAACCTTGGAACGAAGCAGATGCAGACGTTGCAGAAGGTATCGACTTCTTAAATTACTATGCGCGTTTACATCTTGAATTAAAGAACGGTAAAAAAGTTGAATCACGCCCAGGCGAATACAACCAATTCCACTACATTCCACTTGGTGTGGGTATGGTTATTTCACCATGGAACTTCGCGTTTGCGATTATGGCAGGAACAACTGCAGCAGCACTTGTTTCAGGTAACACAGTTTTACTAAAACCATCATCATCAACACCAGTTGTTGCTTACAAGTTTATCGAAGTACTTGAAGAAGCAGGACTTCCAAACGGTGTTGTGAACTTTATCCCAGGTTCATCACGTGAGATTGGTGACTATCTTGTAGACCACAAAGACCTTTCATTCGTATCATTCACTGGTTCACGCGACGTAGGTGTACGCATTTACGAACGTGCAGCAAAAGTTCACGAAGGTCAAGTTAACCTTAAGCGTGTAATTGCTGAAATGGGTGGTAAAGATACAATCGTTGTTGACTCTGGTGTCGACTTAGACAAAGCAGCAGATGCAATCGTTGCATCATCATTTGGATTCTCTGGACAAAAATGTTCAGCATGTTCACGTGTCATTGCTTTAGAAGATATCCATGATGAATTACTTGAAAAAGTAGTTGAAAAAACTCAAAAGTTAACAGTTGGCGATCCAGAAACTGGGGCATACATGGGTCCAGTGATCGATGAAGCTTCTGTTAAGAAAATCAGTGAGTACATCGAAATTGGTAAAAAAGAAGGTAAGTTAGAAGTTGGTGGAAACATCGACAACGAAACAGGTCACTTTGTTTACCCAACTGTATTCTCAGGGTTAAAACATGACGACCGCTTAATGCAAGAAGAAATCTTCGGACCTGTTGTTGGTTTTGCTAAAGCGAAAGACTTCGATCAAGCAATTGAATTTGCGAACGATACTGACTATGGTTTAACGGGTGCAGTAATCACGACTAGCCGTGAAAAGATGGAACAAGCACGTCGCGACTTCCACGTAGGTAACTTATACTTCAACCGTGGCTGTACTGGAGCAATCGTTGGTTACCAACCATTTGGTGGATTCAAGATGTCAGGAACAGACTCAAAAGCAGGTGGACCTGACTACCTATTACTCCACATGCAAGGTAAAACAACTTCAGAAATGTTTTAATTACTCATAAAAAGGGGATGCAGTAATGACAAAAACACAAGATATTATTAAACTCGCTGACAGCGTAGCAGCGCCTACGTACAAACCGCTTCCGATTGTAATTGCAGAAGCGGAAGGTGCGTTTGTCACTGACCCTGAAGGCAATAAATATCTAGATATGCTTAGTGCATATTCAGCAGTAAACCAAGGACACCGTCATCCAAAAATTATTCAAGCACTGAAAGAACAAGCGGACAAAGTAACGCTTGCTTCACGTGCATTCTACACTGATAACATGGGTGAATGGTTAAATAAACTGAAAGAAATTTCAGGTAAAGATATGGCAATTCCAATGAACACAGGTGCTGAAGCAGTAGAAACTGCAATTAAAACTGCACGTCGTTGGGGATATGAAGTTAAAGGTGTTGAAGCGGGTAAAGCAGAAATTATCGGCATGAACGGTAACTTCCACGGACGTACGTTAGGTGCAATCTCTTTATCTAGTGAAGATGAGTATAAGAGTGGCTTCCATCCGTTAGTTCCAGGCTTCCCACTCGTTGACTTCGGTGACATTGATCAGCTTAAAGCTGCAATTAATGAAAACACTGTTGCTGTAATCTTCGAGCCAATTCAAGGTGAATCAGGAATCAACATTCCACGCGAAGGCTTCTTAAGAGAAGTTCGCGAGTTATGTAATGAACACAACGTGCTAATGATTGCTGACGAAATCCAATGTGGCCTCGCAAGAAGTGGTAAATTATTCGCATGTGACTGGGAAGATGTTAAACCAGATATGTATATCTTAGGAAAAGCACTCGGTGGTGGGGTATTACCAGTGTCTGTAGTCCTAGGTGACAAAGAAGCATTCGAATTAATGACACCGGGGTCACACGGTTCAACATTCGGTGGTAACCCACTCGCTGCAGCAGTTTCAATCGCAGCTCTTGATGTTTTAATCGATGAAAACCTTGCAGAACGTTCAAACGAGCTTGGCGAATACTTTAAAGCAGAACTCAGAAAAATCGATAATCCAGTAATCAAAGAAGTGCGTGGTCGCGGATTATTTATTGGAGTAGAGCTGACAGAAGCGGCAAGACCGTATTGTGAAAAATTAAAAGAACTTGGTTTATTATGTAAAGAAACACACGACACTGTCATTCGTTTCGCACCACCACTTGTCATCGAAAAAGAAGACTTAGATTGGGCAATCGAACAAGTAAAATCAGTGTTCTAAAAAATTGGGGAAACTTTTTAAGACGCAGGCCTGTAGGCTGTGCGTCTTTTTTTGTAGATAAAAACAATCTCTCTATGTCGCAATAATCGATGTCCACTCACGACTCTTTTCTTCTGTAATGTTATAATAAACATACTCATTTTAAAAAATTAGAGGTTAATGTTATGCAGCACTTAATAGAGCTTTTATCGACGCCTGAGGGGATTGAGCTAGTCTTTGATAGGTTCAGTCAGTTTGGTATTTTGGTTGGATTGTTTCTCGTTGTGTTAGAATCATTTCTTCCAATTCTTCCACTCATCGCGATTGTCATTTTAAACACAAATTCATATGGTCTCTTAGTAGGTTTCTTGATTAGCTACGCTGGGAGTGTCACGGGGAGTTATAGTGTATTCTTACTTGCACGTTATCTCTTTAGAAATCGAGCGACGAAGTATATCAACAAGCACAAACGGCTCTATAAGATGCGTGAGTTTATCGATACGAGAGGATTTAGTTTTCTCTTTATATTGCTGAGTCTTCCGTTTACCCCTTCTAGTGTTGTTAACATAATCACTGCGATGTCGAATGTGAGTCGTCATGTGTATCTATATATATTACTTGCATCGAAGTTTGTCATGATTTTATCGATTTCTGTTATCGGTTATGACATCACTGGATTCTTAAAATCACCGGTGCGCATCATTATATCTGTCGTATTTCTTGTTTTACTCTATGTATTATCAAAAATATATCAACGGTATATTGACAAAAAAATGGAAGGTTAAGGTGCTTTTATGTTAAAAGAAATTAGAGACTGGATAATATCGTTTGTGATTGCGATTGCAGTCATCTTAGTGATTAGATATTTTCTATTTGCTCAGTACGTGGTTGATGGTTCGAGCATGGAGAACACCTTCCATGAGAACGAACGTGTGATTGTGAATAAATTTATTTATAATTTTAAAGATATTGAGAATTCTGATGTCATTGTTTTCGATGCTGGACACGAGCAAGCCTATATTAAACGTGTCATCGGTATTCCTGGAGACACAGTTGAAATGATTGATAAGGTCGTTTATGTCAACGGTGAAGCGCTCGACGAAGCGTATGTAGATGATTATGAAAGATCGTATAGTGATAATTTCACGTTAGAATCTCTCGGTGTTTCTGGAGATAAAATCCCGGAAGGACAATATTTAGTGCTTGGCGATAACAGAGCAGTCTCGAAAGACTCTAGAGAAATCGGCCTTGTGAGTGAGGATGACATTATCGGAAAAGTTCAACTTAAGTTTTGGCCATTTAGCGAATTTACAACTGATTTTAGTGAATAGGGTGAAACGTGTATGATTCATATTTGGACAGGTGTTAGTGGTACAGGTAAAACAACACACATGTTTGAAGAAATTATTAAAAAGACTGAAAAAGAACCACTTGGTAACAAGATTTTTATCATCACACCAACTCAGAATACACTGACATACGAAAGTATGTTAACGGACCCAGATAAATCTATATATAGTGGAAGCTTAAGAACAAGTGTCTTAAGCTTTTCTAGATTTATGTGGCATATTTTAAACGAGATTGGTGCAGGAAATAGAGATACATTGTCAGAATCTGGGCACATCATGCTGATACATAAATTAATCGAGAGTTTCGGTGAAGATGAACTCAAGTACTACCGTGATTCAAAAAATCATGTGAAGTTTTCTCGAAAAGTACTGGATATGATTGAAGAATTTGTGAGTTATGAAGTGGACGTGGAAACACTAGAGTCCATTGAATGGCCCAACAATAGAATGGCTGAGAAGTATAGTGACTTAATTCAAATTTATAAGAGATGGCAAAATACAATTGAACGACACAATATCGAAAAAGTGAATGCAATGCCAGACTTTGTGGATCGCCTTGCGAGGCTATCACCAGATGAAGTCCCAAGTCTCAAAAATGCTACAATTTATATTGACGGATTTCACAACTTAAGTGAAGTTGAGTACCGTTTCTTAAAGGTGCTAAATAAATTCACGGATGACATTCATTTAATCTTGCTGCAAGACGGCAATAATAAATCACTGTTCAGAAAAACAAATGCCGTAATCGAAAGACTTCAAATGCCGGATATGTTCACTGAAGCAGGTACAGAAATCGTGCATTTCGATGAGCGTAATGTGCGTGCAAATAAGCAAGGACTGGTTGATGTAGAGACGTTTCTTTATGATGGCAGTTATATCAGAGATTATGACGGTATCACGATTATCGAAGCGGAGAATCCACGTGCAGAAATTACAGAAGTAGCGCGACAAATTGAGTCACTTGTAAGAGATAAAAAAGCAACGTACAACGACATTGGTGTGCTATACAGAGATGATACGTATGCACGTCAAATTGAACACATCTTTAACAAGTTCAACATCTATTTTCATATCGATGAAAAATATAAGATGAATCGACATCCATTTGCACAGTTTATCTTAAGTCTCTTCAATGCGTATTCTAGAAATCTAGAACGCACGACTGTCATCAACATCATGAAGAGCGGTTACTTAAATGAAATCACTGATATAAACTCGATGTATTTATTTGAAAATATTGTCCTAGAGCGGGGCATAAATTACACGAAACTCCGAAATGACGACGTCTTTAAAACTCAATTTGAGTTAACTGATGATGGACGTATTGTTGAAGTCGACGAAGAGACGAACGAAAACTTAGAAGCATTAATCCAGTATAAGAATAGAATTTTAGAAGCGTTAGCGACACTTTTTGCTGCGTGGGATAATGCAACAACTGTAAAAGAATATTTAGAAATTCTATATTATTTCCTAGAAAATAATGGTGTTTTAGAGAAAGTATCGAATGAAATTAATGCACACGACGAATCAGTACGCCGAGTTAACGAAACTGAAGAGGTCTACAAGCACTTAATATCTCTTATGGATCAAGCTTATACCGTATATAAAGATGAGGAAAAATCATTTGACTCATTTATGTCTACATTTACGGAAGGACTAAACGAAGCGGAGTTTAGTATGTTGCCGTCTACTTTAGAAGAAGTGGTTGTCGGTAAAATCGAACTCGCGAAAGTCGAAAACAAGAAGTATGTGTTTATTGTTGGAATGAATAACACGGCAATGCCGATGGATATGTCAACGAACCATATACTGACAGATGACGAGAAACGTATTTTTGAAGATAAAAACATCGCACTCTCTCCGACGTCAGACACCCTTCGTGCGGATGAGCGATTCGTGTTCTACCATGGACTTACGAGACCGACAGATGGTCTATATATTTCATTCTCAAACGTGTCGATTAGCGGAGAACTGACGACTATTTCTCCATTTGTTAAGGAAATTTTAGACTCAAATGAAAAACATACTAATCTAAAATACATTGAAACAGCAAAGTATCAGACGCAAGATATTTATAGTCAACTTTCTAGTGAGTCATCTATGAGAGACTTATTGCATATGAATTTACGTAAGATGATGAAAGAATCATACACAGATTTAGAAAAACTGGACCAAGTACCGAACTATCTTCCGTTCTTAGAAGGTTTGAGTCTCTTAAAAGAAAAAGATAATGATTCGTACAGGAAGTTAAAACGTACGCTTAAATTTACGAATCGAGCAGAAAATTTATCGACTGATGTTGCTCTTTCGCTTTACGGAGATGCACTCAAGACCTCTGTTTCAAGATTTCAAACGTTTTACAATTGTCAGTTTAAACACTTCTCACAATATGGGCTAAACCTGAAACCAAGAAAGCCGTTTGAAGTAAGGCCACTAGAAATCGGTAACTTGTATCATAGCGTGCTAGAAGATGTAATAGGTAAAAGACTCGGTAAACAGCTTGTTGGTCAATCAAATGAAACGATTAAAGAAGAAGTTACTCAATCCGTAGATCGTATTGTCGAAAAGATTTCGTACGGAATCTTCGAAACAAATGCCTTCTATCAGTCACTAAAAATCCGTGCAGCAAAAACAATTTCTGAGACGATTATTAACTTGAGACGTTACTTAGAAAACAGTGACTTTAAAATTGAAATTATTGAAGGTACATTTGGAGAAGAGTATAGCGATTTTGGTGAGTTACAACTTGTGAGTGACGCGGGTCATAAAATTAATCTACGCGGTAAAATTGACCGAGTGGACATCAAGCACGACGGTCCATTTTCTTATATTTCACTCATTGACTACAAATCAAACTCTACAAAAGACTTAAATCTAAAAGAAATCTATGTAGGTAAAGAGCTTCAACAATTCACATACATGAAAGTATTACTCGAGAACGGACACAACAAAATCAGTGGTGAACTCATCCCATTACTTATGCATTTTTATCCTGTAGTGAATCCGACAGTGACACTAACTGATAGAGAAATTCAAAAGGTGAGAGACATGACGGATTTAGAGTTTGAAGCGTTTGTTCAAGAGAAGAAAGAGGCAGAGCTTCGTCCGAATGGTAAATTTGTGGCTGATTTAAATGATAGTGAGATGCATACGTTAAATCGTGAGAGTCCAGGTCTCGTTGAAATGTTGAATGGTGACGCGAAACTGTCAGACTTTTACAGGTTACAAGTGAACAAAGATGGCGCGTTCCATAAGAGAGATCTTTCTAAAATACTATCGACGGATGGGTACAAACGCATCGAAACATTCACAATTAATAAAATTAGAGATGGCGCAGATCTATTGTATTCAGGAAAAGTTGATGTTAACCCACTGACAGTGAATGAAATACTGTCACCATGCGCGTTTTGTGAGTTCAAATCAGCATGTAACATTGATTATCTCATGAACAAACGTGATTTCGTCGAGATGAATAGCTTAGAAGTAGAGGAAGCGAGTAAGAAATTGAAGGAAGGAGTGCAAGAAAGAGATGAAGTTTACCGAAGCGCAACAAGCTGCAATTGATTATAAAGGCAGCGACTTACTGGTCTCAGCAGCAGCGGGAAGTGGTAAGACAGCTGTACTCGTCGAACGTATCATCAATAACATTCGTACAAAATATTATAGTGTCGATGAAATCTTTGTTGCGACATTCACAAAAGCAAGTGCACGCGACATGAAACAAAAGTTAGAAAACCGTCTGAGAGAAATCATTCTAACACTTGAGCCGTTCTCAGAAGAACGCACACATTTAGAAGAAGAAGTGTTAAAGCTGAATGGTGCACATATTTCGACACTTCACTCCTTCTGTATGTTCTTGATTCAAAACCATTACAACGTGATTGGTCTGTCTCCAGACATGCGTACATTGATGGAAGAAGAAAAAGTATCGCGTATTTCTGACGTCCTCGATTCTATCTTAGAAGAGTGGTATAGAAGTGGAGATAAAGACTTCCTAAAGCTCGAGCGATTTATCGCGACAGATAAAGTGAACGACCCATTGAAAAGAGAAGTTAAGAAGCTATACGAAACAGCAATCGCAACGAGTGATCCGTTTCAGTTCTTAGAGTCGCTTCTTAATCAATATATAAATGTAGACAAGATTGAAGAACTCTACAAAGTAGGAAAAGATAAATACAAGCTAGAAATCACGAGAACAATCGAACGAGTAGATGAACTCATATCACTATACACGATCGCTCATGATAATGACACGCTATTAAAACAACAGGCACAATTCAATAAAATTGGTAAGTTAAAGGATCAACTACACGTACTTCTTAATAATGTTGAAGCGGATAATTTTACCTTCGAAACATTAGAAAAAGTGCCAACGCGTTCAACAAAATTATATAAAGACATTGAAGAGCCTTCGGTGAAATTCAGAATTGATCATACGATGGACGAAATTTCAATGTACACTCAGTCACTTACCTCAAATCTACCAGTGAGTAAAACACAATTAGAAAAAGAACTGACAGAATTAAATGGAATGAATAACGTGATGATTGATCTCGCAAAGTCTCTCATCGAGGGATATCGTTTGAATAAAGCACGTGACCAAGTCATCGACTTCAGTGATTACGAACATTTTGCGATACAGATTTTAACGGCAAATAACGGGGAAGTGAGTGACCTCTATAAAAATAAATTTAAAGAAGTCATGATTGACGAATATCAAGACACAAACTACGTTCAAGAAAAAATTGTTTCACTCATCAAGACAGGTGACGAATCAAATGGAAACTTGTTTATGGTGGGGGATGTAAAACAGTCTATTTATAAATTCCGTCAAGCTGCACCTGAGCTATTCATAGAGAAGCAAAATAGATTTAACTCTAAAGGCACAGGGAAAGTCATTCCACTCAACATGAACTTCCGTTCGAATATCGGTGTGCTCGACACGACAAACTTCTTGTTTGAACACTTAATGGATAGTGACGTCGGTGAAATTGAATATAACGATGACGAAAAACTATACGTTGGGTTAGATGAAAACAAGGATACGATCATGACAGAAATCGTAGGCCTTGTTGGTAACAAAGATCGCAACATTAGACGTACAGAAGTAGAGCTTGATTATGTCGTAAAGAAAATAAAAGAACTCCATAATTCTGGTGTGAATTATAAAGGTATCGTTCTATTAACACGTAACAGAAAAGCGATTGACCAGTTTAATGAAATATTTAGAGCGCATGATATTCCGTTATCATATCAAGATACAAAAGGGTATTTCGATACGTTAGAAATCAAAACGTGTGTCAGTCTTTTATCCATCATCGATAATCCATTACAAGATGACAAACTTATCGGAGTCATGAGGTTACCGTTCTTTGATTTTACTGAAGATGACCTCGCAAAAATTAGATTGAACTCAAAAGCGCATTATTTCTATGATGCACTCTTTGACTATTTTGAAGCGGACGATACAAAAGAAAAAGTCGACATGCTCTTAGACACATTGACACTACTTGTTGAAGAAAGTAGATATCACACGGTATCTGGGTTACTCAGAACAATATTTGACCACTTTAACATTCTTGAATTCTTCTCAGGTCTTCCAGGAGGAGATGTCAGACGTGCGAATCTATTCGGTCTCATTGAACGCGCGATTGAATTTGAAAGCATGAATCATCATTCTCTCTATCAATTCATTAACCATGTCAATTATTTACGAGATAAAGACATCGACTTCGGTGAAGAGAGTGCCATCAGTGAGCATGAAGACGTTGTGAGAGTGATGACGATTCACGCATCTAAAGGACTTGAATTTAAGCATGTGTTTATCTTAAACCAAGACTATTCTATTCTAGGTCGCGGGTTATCTGACAAGATCCTCGTACATCCAGATTTTGGTATGTCATTAAAATCTTATGATGAAGACAAAGGTCTTGTCATGTCTAACTTAGATTACGAAATAATGCACCAAAAACTCGTTAAAGAGCGAATTTCAGAAGAGATGAGACTGTTATATGTGGCATTAACACGTGCAAAGTCGAAACTCTACATGCCGTTTGTGAATATGGTGTCTGAATCTGATTTTGAAGAGGCTCGTAGTGACAAATTGTCGTATCTCGAGACCAAAAAACCACTGTACACGTATGAGTATGGTGTATCAGTACCCGCAGATATTAGACTCTCTGCGAAATCAATTGAAGCATTGATTATACCGATGCTATTTGGCTCGAAAGAGACGTTCTATCAAACACGTACAGAATACATCGATGAAATACGTCACGAAGAAGAGAACCAAAAACGCATCTCATTCGACGATTTACTCAGTTTAAAAGTAGCGTATTCGCCTCAAGTAGAAACGCGTATGAACTACGCGTATGTCCCGAACGAAATGAATAAAGAAACAGTGAAAGAATCTGTCTCAGAAATAAAGCGCAAGAATGAAACTGTTCCAGACGAAGCGATTTTACGCACAGATTTATTTGAACGTGAAGTGGAATTGTCGAAACCTAAATTCTTAGATCAATCCACAGATGCACCACTCTTTGGTACGCATATGCACGCAGTGATGGTGCAAGTGAGTCGTAGATTTGAATCACTCATGAATATAGATAGAGAGGCACAAAGTGAAATCATTAAACGCATCGTCATCCACTACACAGAGGATATTCCACTTGTCACAGAAACAATGCAGACACGTATGATGAATTATGCCTTACGATTTATTTCTGATGAGACGATTATGAGTATATTTAAAGATGCGACAGTCGTGCACACAGAATTGCCATTTATTATGAGCCAAAAGGTAATCGGCTACAGTGATATTTCTGGTAAGATGGTACAAGGTATTGTCGATTTACTCGTTGAACACGAGGATTACTATGTGTTAATCGATTATAAAACAGACCGTGTGGATGGTCTCAATGTAGAGGCACTTAAAGACAGATACTTTACACAGATGGATATCTATCAAAAGTCACTGATTGCAGCTTTAAATAAGCCTGTGAAAGTGTACATCTATTACTTTAATTATGGAGTGGTAAACGTTGCTTAATGAAAAGTTAAAGATAAACACAATGCTATCATTTACATTCATCATCTTGATGATTGGTGCGAGCATTCAATTCGTCTTACCATTGCACCTCGTGAATCCGTATGAATATTTCTATGGTGCAGAATTAAAAGAGTTTCAAATCTATCAGATCTTCTTTGGGGGTGTGCTGTTACCACTGCTGTCACTCACAGTTGGATACTTTGTGACAGTCCGAGAAGATATAATAAAACCACTAATCATATCTGTCCTCATATTATTTATGATTTCTTTGGTTTTAAATGGACAAGATGTATTATTCTTAGCTTGTGTAAGTGGACTCGTGATTCTCTTATATAGAAATCGTTCGATTTTACTAACACTCGCGACGATTGCAGTTTTAGTGGTTACACATATTTTTATCAATGTCGTACTAAAAGCGCTCAGTGCATTACAGACAAATAATATTGTCTATAGTGCGATTCAAAAGTTTAATGATTATGTTTCTATTTTTAGAACAGGAGATGTTATCGAGTATGCGCGCTTAAACTTAAGCACAATAGTGGAGTTACCACTTTTTGTACTTCTTGTATTTATCAGCATACCGTTTGCGTTAATTGGTAGTTTGATTGCACGAGTGAAGATTGAAGAAGTATTACCAAAATATATGCAAGCCGCGCTGATTGTCGTGTTTCTAATCGGCGGACTGGTCATTAAGATGATTGAAGTGTTAAGTGTTGGGTCAATGAGTAGCACAATTATTGGTGAGTATATCGGTGGTCCGATGATTGCAGTAGGCATGTTTTTATCTATTTGGGCATTGAGCCAAAATTTACCGGAAAACGTGCTTAAGCGTTTCAATCACCACGGAAAATATTCTGTAATTTACTACTTGGTATTCGCGATTATCATGGGTATTATCTTTTACGGAATTGGCTTTAATTTATATGGAGAAGTACAGGTCATCACTGCGATTGGTATCTCGTCAGTGGTGACGCTTTCAACTTTACTCGTTAGCCAAATCTTAACGAAATATTAACATTATCTAGATAATTATCTATGCATTTTTGAAGAAAAGATTTATTATAGTTAAGGAAGACTAAAAAGTCTTCCTTTTTTAATTTCAGGAGGAAAAGAAAAGTGTTTAATAGAAAACCAAACAAATTTGCAGTTCAACTCAACACTATGGTAGAAAACTTAGAACGTGCAGCAAAAGATTTTGAGAATGTGAATCTCGATTCAGAATTTGACTTCAAGACGTACTTTGATAATATCAAAGCGTTTGAAACTCATGGGGATAACCTCATGCATCACTTAATCTCTGACTTAAACCAGACATTTATTACGCCAATCGAGCGTGAAGATATCTTAGCGTTAGCGAATGCATTAGATGATGTATTAGACGGTATGGAAGAAGTTGCAGCGATGTTCATGATGTATAACCGAAAGAGACATACGCCACATATCAATGTGTTTGTAGAAAATATCTCAAAAGCTTGTTCTGAAGCAAAAGTTGCTGTAGGACTTGTGAATGAACGTAAATTTGATCATGTTCGTGTTCATGCAATCAAGATTAAAGAATACGAAACAAATTGTGACGCGGTACTTAGAACATCTATTAAAGAATTATTCGAAACTGAAGAAAATCCTATTAAAATTATGCAAATGAAAGATATCTATAATAATTTAGAAAACATTGCAGACAGATGCCAAGCGGTCGCAGTTATCCTTGAATCTATCGTAATGAAAAATAGCTAAGGTGCTGTAGATGGATACTTTATTAATAATTACTATATTAATCGTAATCGCAGCACTCGCATTTGACTTCATCAACGGATTCCACGATACAGCAAATGCAATCGCTACTGCTGTATCGACACGTGCGTTAAAACCACGTCATGCAATTTTAATTGCAGCAGGAATGAACTTCGTCGGTGCGTTGTTATTTACAGGTGTTGCAAAAACAATCACTGGGGATATCGTTGACCCATTCGCACTTCAAGATGGTTCAATCGTTATTCTTTCTGCATTGATTGCAGGTATTTTTTGGAACTTGTTTACGTGGTACTTTGGTATTCCAAGTTCTTCATCACACGCACTTATCGGTGCAATCGCAGGTGCCGCGATCGCATCAAGTGGCTTTGGTATTTTAGAGTACAAAGGATTTACTAAAATCTTAATGGCGCTCATTACGTCACCACTCATTGCATTCGTCGTTGGTTTTATTATTTATACAATTATTAAA
Source organism: Phocicoccus schoeneichii (assembly GCF_014635565.1). Taxonomy (GTDB): domain Bacteria; phylum Bacillota; class Bacilli; order Staphylococcales; family Salinicoccaceae; genus Phocicoccus; species Phocicoccus schoeneichii. Next base: position 771,234 of record NZ_BMDB01000001.1, on the reverse strand, counting down.
ACGGTAATGAAAGATAAAAACTTAGCGAAGACAAACCAAAGATTCCGTTTTGTACAAATCATCACGGCATCTTTACAAGCATTATCACACGGTATGAACGACGCGCAAAAAGCGATGGGTGTAATCACGATGGCACTGATCGCAGCAAACTTACAAACATCCACAGACATTCAGTTCTGGGTACAGCTCTCATGTGCGACAGCAATGGGACTTGGTACAGCAGTTGGTGGTTGGAAAATCATCAAAACAGTTGGTGGTAACATCATGAAAATTCGTCCAGCAAACGGGGTTGCAGCTGACCTTTCATCTGCATTAATTATTTTTGGTGCGACGTACATTCATTTACCGGTATCAACGACGCACGTTGTGTCTTCATCGATCCTTGGTGTAGGATCTTCACACAGATTAAAAGGTGTGAAATGGACTACAGCACAGCGCATGTTAATCACTTGGGTGATTACATTACCAATTTCAGCACTTTGTGCGGCATTCACGTACTTTGTCATTAATATTTTTATTTAAGTGGTTTAAAAAAAGAATTTGTATTTGAAATTTGATATACTTGTTAAAAGAGAAAAAGGAGTCGTCCTATGAAATTCTTAACATTCGAATACAACAAACAAAAATACTATGGAGTAAAAGTGAAACGCGAAGATAGTGCGTGGATTTTACCTAAGCTTTTTGAGGCATTTGGTGAAGACAAAGACTATCCAAAAACTTTACTTGAAGGTATTACAAAATATCACACACTTGATTTCCAAGAAATCGTGCGTAAGCTCGTAGAAAAAGCAGATCAAGAAGATGATCGTCATCTATATAAAGCACCATTTAGCGAGATTACATTTTTAGCACCAGTGGAGCCACCAAACAACACGATTAGCTTTGGTCGTAACTACAAGAAACATGCAGAAGAATTAGGGAATAAAGTGGAGTTAACTGTGTTTACTAAGGCAAACTCTAGTCTCGTTGGTGATGAGGGCACGATCAGTGACTTCAAAGAAGTGACATCTGAACTCGATTACGAAGGAGAGCTTGGTGTTGTAATTGGTAAGGAAGCACACAATATTGAACCACACATGGCGTTTGATTACATTTATGGGTATACAATCGTCAATGATATCTCAGCAAGAGACTTACAGAAGAAATTTAAACAGTTCTTCATGGCGAAGAGTCTTGCGACACCAATGGGTCCATATATTGTTACTAAAGATGAACTTCCAAACCCCGAAAACACAGCGATTGTTACAAAAGTGAATGATGAGATTAGACAAGACGGCAATACAAGTGATATGGTCTTAAAGATTGAAAATCTTGTTTCTGAAGTGTCTAAATATGTTAAACTTCAACCAGGAGACGTTATCGCAACTGGTACACCTGAAGGAGTAGCTGCTGGATTACCAGATGTTGACTTCCTTAAATCAGGAGATGTTGTGCGCGTATCTATCAATGGTATTGGTACATTAACAACTTATATTAAATAAAAAAAGGGGAACTTTAAGTGATACATTTACACTTAACAGCGATTGTACTTGCTGTTGTGCTATTTATTGTTACTTTACTTTCTTACATGAAAAATTCATCAGCTGAAAACAAAGGTGGAAAGATTACACACATGATTTTACGTGTTGTTTATCTACTTGTTTTATTCAGCGGACTGATGATCTATGTACAAAACATGGATGTAATCAGTGCACTTGGATCACACATGATGTACGGAATTAAAGTATTATGTGGTTTATTCTCAATTGCATTAATGGAAATGGCACTTGTTAAAACTCGTAAAAACGGTATGGGTGGCATGTGGTTAATTATTACAATCGTATTAATTATCGCTACATTCATACTTGGTGCAACATTACCACTTGGTACGATGGCATTTAATTAATATAAAAGGAGCATTTGCTCCTTTTTTTTATGTATAAATTTCGAACTTTAAAATGAATGTAACAAAAATATATTTTTTCATATATAATTTATGTATGAGAAAGGTGGCAGCAGGATGAAAAGAATACTCCTCGCGTTTATATTTACGCTACTGATAAGTGGAATAACAATTGAATCAATCTATGCAAAAACTGAAAATGACCGTATCTATATGATCTCAGTCGATCGTTTTTTAAATAATGATAAGTCTAATGACATCGGTGTACCAGGAGAATCGGATCCATATCTTTCATATGGTGGGGATTTTAAAGGAATCGAGTCTCAGTTAGATTACATAAAAGAGTTAGGATTTGACACAATTAACTTGAGTCCAGTGTTCGAAATGGATGAATCTGATTATCTTGGATATTCTGTTAAATCCTATAAAGAAATCGCCAAGCGATACGGTAGTAAGGAAGAATTCAATCAACTGATTGAAGCGATTCATGAGAAAGATATGAAGGTTATTGTAGATATGCCAACGACGGCAACATCTGACTTTAAACGTCTGGATAATCCAGAATTAACAGAACAGATGGAAAGTTACTATTCACATATCGAACGTGATTTTATCGACTTAAACAATGCACAAAATCAGAAGAAATATTTTGACATTGTGACGGAATTCTTGAAGCATTTTGATGTGGATGGGATTAGTATGTACGTTGTACAAAGTGGTCTGAATCGTGAAGACTTTTTGCCGAATGGAGTGCCTGTGTATGCCATCAACATGAGTGGTGGCGATATTACTGGTTTTGATTATGTGACGGACGAAGAAGTGAGAACTGCGGTGTCTAACGGATTTAGTTCTGTAGATAAAGACATCATGGAATATCCGACAGATAATACCATTTTACTAGCGGACCACTGGTTTAGTGAAAGATTTACAAGTGAATCCGCTAAGAATAACATGTTCCCAGGAACGCGTATTAAACAGTTGTTTGCTTATTTGAACGGGTATAATGGACCGATTATGTTTAATTACGGAACAGAAGTTGCACAAAACGGTGTGGATTTCCCAGAAATTCACCCACAGATGGATCTTTGGACAGACAAAGAAGTTGTGGATTACATCAAAGAAATCGTTGGTGTAATGAGTAAACATGAAAATATGTTTAACGGTGAAGTAGAGACAATCAAGAATGAAGCGGGACAATATGTCGTCAAGTATAATACGACAGACGTGGACTTTATCTATAACATCAACAATACAAGCGAAACACAAAAAGTGTATTTAGACGAGCGCTATATACCAAGTGACAAAGAGATGAGTGGACTGTTAATTGGAGATGTCGTACGTCCACATGAAGATGAATACATCGCAGTAACGGATAGAGAAGAAACAGAATTATACGCGATTATAGAACCTGCAGGATTCAACCACTGGTATCTGATCTCAAGTTTCCTAGTATTCGGCGGATTTGCTGTCTTTATCTTCTTAGTTGCAAGACGATCAAAACGAAAACAAGTAATTGAATGATTGGATTTGTTGCACCTTACTCAAGTGAGTAGGGTGCATTTTTGTTGAGTGTTAAAAATCTGATTAACTAAAACGTAAATTAGGAAGTTATACTAATTAAAAAACTCTCAGCTAAAGCTGAGAGTTTTAATATGTCATTTTCTCTATTGCTTTGTAACCAATCATATTGAGCAGGTCTTTCGTTGTACCATATGGTGGTGCGTATCCAATTTCTATATGGATCAGATTTTTGATGTTGCCGTCTGTTCTCATAAATGCCGCGAGTGTGTTGAGTCTCTTATCCACGCCTTTTTTTCCTACAAATACGCCTCGTAATATTTTTCCATCGTCATCGTAATATACACGTGCCTGAATGTTTTCAACGTTTTTCATGTATCCTGCAATATTTCCTTGCGTGTGATCGATGTACTTCGTGTCTTCATCTAAATCTTTCATGGATAAACCTACTTGAGCTATAGTGTAGCCGAAAAACTCTACGATGGAAGTACCTAAAAGTCCGTCGTGTTTAAATTCAGTAGATCCTGAAATGTGTTTTGCAATCACAAATGCGAGTCTATGTGCTGGCCAAGCGAGTGCGACGCTCACTGGTTTTTCAGGGACGTGTGCGTAGTGGGTTAAAATCGCATCACCTAAGGCATACACGTCTTTCACACTTGTTTCACCAAATTCATTAACTGGAATATATCCATGTTCGAGTGACACATTAGACCCCTCTAAAAAACCAGTATTTGGCTTGATACCAACAGCCACAATGATGAGTGGCGCGCTGATTTCTTCACCAGATTTTAGTATTGCTTTATCTCCAACAACTTTTACGATCTCAGAATTTAACTTAAGGTCGACACCTTGTACTTTAAACGACTCATACATAAAACCTTTCATGTCAGTTTCAAGCGGGCTATATACATTATCGTTGTGCTGGATTACTGTCACCTTAAAACCGCGACGAACGAAGTTTTCAGTCACTTCGAGGCCAATAAACCCAGTCCCCACAACAACGACTTCTTTGACATTGTGCGCCTCAATATATGATTCGATTGAATCAAGCTGGTGCAATTGTTGAAGAACAAAAGATTGCGGCACGTTTTTGAGAGAGTCTAATATTACTGACTTACCGCCCGGTGACAGTACAAGTTTGTCATAGCTCACGGATTTTATAACACCCGTGTCTAACACTTTCACGTCTACCGTTTTTTTATCTGTATCTACATGAATGACTTCATGACCCACATGTACATGAATTCCACGCTTCTCCATATCCAGAGGAGTACGTTCAAGAAGTTTAGATCTACTCTCCACTTCTCTTGAAAGATAATAGGGTAGACCGCAGTTCGCAAAACTGATATGTGGTCCCTTTTCAAACACATGAATTTCAGCATTACTATCGATTCGGCGAAGTTGGGAGGCCGTTGTCATGCCACCTGCAACACCACCAACGACGATTACTTTCATATTACTCACCTCGTTTAAAGTAGAACAATGCGACAGTACCGTTACCTGTATGCGATAGAATTGTAGGTCCGATATCAAAAATTCTTACGTCATTTACTTTCGTGTCTTTTAAGATTTGTTTCTTTAAGTCTAGAGCTAAGTCCATTGCATCTGAGTGCGTGATAACTGCTTCAACCTCTGCACCTTCTTCGTTCATGAGTTCGGTCATGCGTTTATAGATGCGCTTCATTCCGCGATATTTTTCAATCGGTACAAGCTTTCCATCTTCTACGTGCAAGAGAGGTTTGATGTTGAGTAAACTTCCGAGGAATGCTTGTCCTTTTGATAATCGGCCACCTTTAGCAAGGTAATCTAAATCATTTACTGTGAATAAGTGGCGGATCGTGTTTTTATCTTGTTCAATATTTTTAAGAACTTCTTCTTTAGAAAGTCCATCATTGATGTACTTTGCAACACGTTCAGCCAGCAGTCCGTAACCGTAGCTCGCAGAAAGCGAGTCGATTACTGTGATATCCGCATCTGGGAATTCTTCTAGGACCAAGTCTCTTGCGATTACTGAGCTCTGGTATGTGCCAGATAAACCGCTTGAGAACCCAAGATAGATGATCTCATTATCTTCTTTTAGAACTTCACGGAATACTTCAGCGAATCGGTCCGGGTTCACTTGTGAAGTCAGTGGACGTACTCCTTTTGAAACAGCCTCAGATACTTCTTTACTCGAGATTTCAAGCTGGTCTAAATACTCTGTCCCATCAACATTTACTTTTAATGCGATTGGATAAGCGTTCATTTTTTCAATGTTTTTAAATGGAATGTCTGTACAACTATCTACAATTAGTTTCATGTATACCCTCCTAGTAGTAATTTAACCCTAAGTTAAAATAGTCATTTAAATATCGGCCGACGCCGTCTTCATTGTTCGTAAATTCAGTAATGTCATTTGTGCGTTCCTTTAATGGGTCTACTGCATTTTTCACTGCAACTCCGTGACTCACGTATTCAATCATTTGGAAATCATTGTCTTCATCGCCAAACGCGATTGTATTTTTCTGGTCCACGCCGAGGTAATCGAGCACGTACTCAATACCCGTCGCTTTAGATATACCCTTTTTGATGATTTCTACAACAGGCTGAGATGGATCCCATTGTCTATGTGCGATTGTTTCTGCATATACGTCTTCCATTGCTTGGCGAATTTTTCGCACTTGTCCATGCTTTGCTTTGATTAAAACAGTCGTCGCTTCTTCGAGCATCGTTTCTCTGATATCTCCTGTTTTTATCATTGGATCTCCCATGAAAAACTCTTGCATCATGACTTCGTCGTGATAGTGAATGTAAAGATCATCTTTGACTTCTGCAACGATGTTTTCAATTCCAAATTTTTCAATGTTTTTTACGATATCGTTTAACACTTCCTGACTAAGCGTTTCGTGTTTTATCTTAAAATCTTGGTCAAGTGGGTGATGGACGAATGCCCCGTTAAAATTCACCACTGGTGTGTTTAGTTTTAAATCTCTATAGTAAGGCATCGTTGCACGATATGGGCGACCTGTTGTGATCATTACTTTATGACCGTATTGTTTTAAAGTGTTGATTACATTTTTTGTATATGTACCGATTGTTTTGTCATCTCTTAATAATGTCCCGTCAAGGTCGAGACAGATGAGATGTTTTTCCATGAACACTCACTCCTTACTTATACATAATAGCATTATTATTTATTAGTTGTCGTTAATTTGGTATATTATATACAGTAGATAAAATAGGAGTGACATTATGGATAAAGCAATGGAAGAAAGCATGATGGGCGCACTAGAAAACGTGATTGACCCTGAGCTTGGAATAGATATCGTAAATCTAGGCCTTGTGTACGGTGTACATTTAGATGAAGATGGTAACGCAGGTGTAGAGATGACACTAACTTCAATGGGATGTCCAATGGGACCTCAAATCGTTAGCTCAGTTGAAGAAGCATTAGGAGAATTACCAGAAGTTAAAGATACAAACGTACAAATCGTTTGGAGTCCGCCATGGGACAAAGATATGATGAGTCGTTATGCAAAAATCGCTTTAGGCGTAAGCTAATCGAGTAAAACCGTTCTTTTTTTAAAGAGCGGTTTTCTTTTTGTCTAAAGTTCGGTACAATGATTATGCTATGAACCATAAGGGGTGCGTAAAGCTGAGAGTGGAAATTTCACAACCCTAGAACCTGATTGAGATAATGCTCGCGAAGGAATATGGTAGAGTCTTGTGGTTCATAAGTAACTGAAAAGGAGTTATTTAGATGACCGCGTCAAGACAACGACTAATAGTAATGATGGAAATTGCGATTTTAGCCGCGCTTTCAATGGGGCTTGATTTTATTGATTCTAGTTTTAGAATTGGACCGTATAGCTTTAGTTTCTCAATGGTACCGATTTTAATTTTAGCAATTCGACGAGGCGTTGGTGCTGGAGTTCTCGGTGGACTCATCTGGGCGTTATTACAGATGGCACTCGGCGATGCAGCTGCATGGTTTTTCCACCCAGTTCAAGTGTTGCTAGACTATCCGTTAGCATTTATGGCACTTGGATTAGCGGGATTTGCAAGTAAAAATCCAACACTTACAAACATCATTATCTTTTCAACACTCGCTGTTTTTGTAAGATACATGGTATTCCATTTCCTATCTGGAATGGTGTTCTTCGGAATGTATGCACCTGAAGGACAGCCAGCTTGGCTATATTCAGCAATCGTCAACGGATCAACAGGAATCATTAACCTAGTCATCTGTGTGATTGTTATGGTATTACTGTACAAAGCAGCGCGAGTAATATTTATACCAAAAGAAGCATCTATATAATAGAAGAAACTTTATTTTAATGCGTGTCTCCTTACGGAGGCACGTTTTTTGGTTTTAAAAGATAAAAACCCTCATGCTGATGTGAGTTCAACATGAGGGTATTTCTTACGCCCAAAAGATTTGGTAAAGAATTGAGAATGTTCCGAGTGCGAAACAGTAGTAACTAAAGTAGTTCAGTTTGCTGTTTTCCATGAGTCCTTTCAGAATCTTGAATCCGAAGTATGTCATGATTAGTGATGCAATGAATGCGAGTAAGTATGGTAACCATAATGTATTCATATCCGGATCGTTGAAAAGATCACTGACGGATAATAATGCTGTACCTACTGAAACTGGAATGTATAGTAAGAACACGAAACGAAGTGCATTTTTTTGTTTTAATCCAACAGCCATTGATGCAACGAGTGTTGATCCGCTTCGGCTGATCCCCGGAATGATCGCGATACATTGTGCAAGTCCTACAATAATAGAATCTTTTACAGTGATTTCACCGTCTCTTTTCTCACCATTTTTATTTTGAATAATCCATAATGCAACACCTGTAATGAGTAACATAACTCCAATGAATCCAACTGTCACGTTATCTCCGACAACGTCTTTAAGTAAGAAACCAGCAAATCCAATTGGAATAGTTGCGATTATTAAATAAATGACATATTTAAAATCTTCTTTTGCTTCTTCATCTCTCTGTCCAGCAAGATATCCGAAAAAGTTTTTTGCAATTTCAATAATATCTTTCCAATAGATATAGAGTATAGCGATGAGTGAAGCGGTATTTAATAACATTTCAAATGAAAGTCCTTTAGCTTCAATACCGAGAAGTTCACGTGCGATGACTAAATGTCCACTGGAAGATACAGGAATAGGCTCTGTAATTCCTTGAAGAAAACCAAGAAAAATGTACTTTAAAATTTCTATAATATCCATAAATGCCTCCTAATGTTTAACATATTAACTATAAACTAATTGACGATAAAAATAAAGTTGAACTAATAGTCAAAAAAGGTCAAAATTATCGTGCGAATGTCTTGCTTTATACTGTATAGCGTGTATAATATAGGTATAGTCAAAATTGGTCAAACGAAATTTAATTCGAGGTGATAGACTTGGATATTAACAAAATGACTTACGCCGTTCAATCCGTGATCGAACGTGCGCAACAACTTTCAGTAGATTTAAAATTACAAACAATAGAACTAGAAGCAGTAATGAAAGCATTATTCACTGTGCCAGATTCTATGGCAAGCGATGTCCTGCAACGTGCAAACATCAATGTGGATGCATTACTTGATTCTTATGATAAAAAACTAAGCATGCACAATACAGTGAGTGGAGAGAATGTACAATACGGACAATATATGTCTCAAGGTTTCTCAAACCTAGTAAGTAAAGCCACTTCCATTATGGAAGACATGAACGATCAATATATATCTCAAGAACACATTCTCTTAGCAGCAATGGAAATAGACGAAAGACTAAAAGAATCTGTAGGAAATAAAACAGAAGTTATTAAAGAAATCATTAAAAAAATAAGAGGGGGAAATCATGTGACAACACAAAACCCAGAAGTACAATATGAAGTGTTACAAAAATATGGTCGTGACTTAGTAGAAGAAGTTCGAAAAGGGAACATGGATCCTGTCATTGGTCGTGACGAAGAAATTCGTAACACAATTCGTATATTAAGTAGAAAACGTAAAAATAACCCTGTGTTAATCGGTGAACCAGGTGTTGGTAAAACAGCAATTGTGGAAGGACTCGCGCAACGTATCGTACGTCGCGACGTTCCAGATTCATTGCTTGATAAAACAATTTTTGAACTCGATTTATCAGCACTTGTTGCTGGTGCGAAATATCGTGGTGAGTTTGAAGAAAGATTAAAAGCAGTATTAAAAGAAATTGAAGAAGCCGATGGGCGTATCTTACTCTTTATCGACGAAGTGCATATGCTTGTTGGTGCAGGTAAAACAGACGGTGCAATGGATGCAGGTAACATGCTAAAACCGATGCTTGCCCGTGGCGAACTGCACATGATTGGTGCGACAACACTTAATGAGTACCGTGAGTTTATCGAAAAAGACTCAGCATTAGAACGTCGTTTCCAAAAAGTTCAGGTGAGTGAGCCAGATGTAGAAGATACCATTTCAATTCTTCGTGGACTTAAAGAGCGTTATGAAGTGCACCATGGTGTACGTATCACAGACAGAGCGCTCGTTGCAGCAGCGGAATTATCTGACCGTTACATCACAGACCGTTTCTTACCGGACAAAGCAATTGACTTAGTTGACCAAGCAAGTGCAACAATTCGCACTGAAATGGGATCAAACCCAACTGAACTCGATCAAATTAACAGACGTGTGATGCAGATGGAAATTGAAGAACAAGCACTCTTAAAAGAAGATGACTCTGTATCGAAGAATAGATTAGAGGAACTTCAAAAAGAGCTTGCGGACTTAAGAGAAGAACAAAAAAAACTACAATCTCGTGTTGACCGTGAGCGTGAACAAATTGAAGGCGTAAGTGCTAAACGTGCAGAGATTGATAAAGCGCGTCAAGAACTAGAAGAGGCCGAAAGCAATTATCAACTAGAACGTGCAGCAGAACTTCAGCACGGTATTATTCCGAAGTTAGAATCTGAGTTAAAAACACTTGAAGAAGCGCTTCAAAAAGACACTGCTGGTGAAGACCGTATTATTCGTGAAGTTGTGACTGAAGAAGAGATCGGTATGATCGTGTCTCAGTGGACAGGAATTCCTGTTACGAAACTTGTTGAGACTGAGAAAGACAAACTCTTGAACTTACCATCTCTACTCCACAATAGAGTAGTAGGGCAAGATGAAGCAGTAGATCTTGTGTCAGATGCTGTTGTTCGTGCGAGAGCAGGTATCAAAGATCCAAATAGACCAATCGGTAGTTTCCTATTCTTAGGTCCGACTGGTGTTGGTAAAACAGAACTTGCTAAAGCGTTAGCCGCTACACTCTTTGATTCAGAAGATAACATGATTCGAATTGACATGAGTGAGTACATGGAAAAACATTCTGTGTCTCGTTTAATAGGTGCACCTCCAGGATATGTTGGATTTGAAGAAGGTGGCCAGCTTACTGAAGCTGTACGTCGTCACCCATATTCAGTCATTCTGTTAGACGAAGTTGAAAAAGCACATACAGATGTGTTTAATATCTTACTTCAAGTGATGGATGACGGTAGATTGACTGACTCTAAAGGACGTACAGTCGACTTCAAAAATACGATTTTAATTATGACTTCAAATATCGGCTCACATTATCTACTTGATACCGTTGTTCAAGGTGGAGAAATTACAGATAAAACACGCGAAGTTGTAATGAACGAAGTACACAATTACTTTAAACCAGAAATCATCAACCGAATGGATGACATCGTGATGTTCAGTCCTTTATCTAAAGAAAATATGACTGGTATTGTTGATAAACTTATCAAAGAATTAAATGATAGATTAAATGATCAACACATGAGTATCAAAGTTACAGATAGAGTTAAAAAATGGATTGCGGATGAAGCGTACGAACCACAATTCGGTGCACGACCATTAAAACGATTCATTCAAAGACAAATTGAAACGCCTCTTGCGCGTAAAATGATTGAAATGGATTTAGAAGAAGGACTTAAAGTAAACGTTGATTTAGTTGACGATGAACTTAAATTCGAAGTCCTATAAAAAGATGCCTGTAGATTGAGTAATTTCTCAAGCTACAGGCATTTTTTTATCTTTTATAATTCGTGATAATGAATGACGGCTTCTATTGCGCGTTGCCATCTGCCGTATTTTCTTGTACGTTTTTCTTCTGACATTTCTGGAGAGAATGTCTCATCGATATGTTTCATTTTGCATAACGCTTCTTTTGACTCAAAGAATCCTGTCGCGAGTCCTGCGAGATATGCTGCACCAAGTGCTGTGGATTCTAAAACTTCTGGACGTTCGACGTCTGTATTTAGTATATCTGACTGGAATTGCATCAAATAATCATTGGCCGTAGCGCCACCATCCACTTTTAGTGTATTAATGGAAAGGTTAGCGTCTTTTTCCATCGCATCTAATACATCTTTTGTTTGATAGGCGAGTGCTTCTAACGTTGCGCGACTAATATGTTTATCGGTTGTCCCGCGAGAGAGCCCGAACATCGCACCACGAACATCTGGTTTCCAGTACGGCGCACCAAGGCCTGTGAACGCTGGCACGACGATGACACCGTCCGTTGTATCGACTTCAGTTGCGAACATTTCACTCTCACTCGCATTATTAAAGAAGTGAAGCCCGTCACGCAACCATTGAACCGCACTGCCTCCAACAAAAATAGAACCTTCTAGAGCGTATTTTACTGGTTCATCTTTAATTTGATAGGCAATTGTTGTGACGAGGCCATTGTTACTGCGCTTCGCTTCTTCTCCAGTATTTAATAGTAAGAAGCAACCAGTACCGTACGTATTTTTTGCTTCTCCAGGATTAAAACACGTTTGCCCAAAGAGTGCCGCCTGTTGGTCACCGGCAACACCTGAAATGGGCACTTTTGATCCGAAGAAATGATCGGGTTCAGTAAACGCATAAATTTCACTTGAACTCTTTACTTTAGGAAGCATTTCTTTAGGGATATCGAGAATTTCAAGTAATTCATCATCCCATTTTTGTTCATATATATTATAGATGAGTGTGCGACTCGCGTTAGTTACGTCTGTCACGTGAGTATCTCCATGAGTAAATTTCCAAATCAGCCAAGTATCTATAGTTCCAAATAATAGGTCACCATTCTTCGCACGCTCATCAGCACCTTCTACGTGATCTAAGATGTAACGAATTTTTGTACCTGAAAAATAAGGATCTAAAACAAGGCCTGTCTTATTTAAAAACGTTTCTGTATGCCCATCTTTTTTTAATTCATCACAAATTTTTGCGGTTTGTCTAGATTGCCAAACGATTGCATTATATATAGGAAGTCCCGTGTGTTTATCCCACACCACAGTTGTCTCTCGTTGGTTTGTAATACCTATGGCAGAAATTTGGCTACTCTCAATATTATTATCGTTTAATACTTGGGCAATCACTGAGAGAACAGAGCTCCAAATTTCATTCGCATTTTGTTCAACGTACCCAGCTTTCGGAAAGTATTGTGTAAATTCCATCTGTGCTGCATGTTCAATTTCACCATGCTTATTTACGAGGACAGCTCTAGTCGATGTTGTTCCCTGATCAATTGACATTACATATTTTTTCATAATCTCACTCCTAAATTAAAAAAGAATAAAAAAAAGACTCTAACTTATTAATTAGAGTCTACCAAATTACTGCTCATCTTCTATAACTTCACGGTAGTTTTTATCTGGTTTTAACATGATGTCCAAGATAAACACAGTCAATGAGATGAGAACAGCTAATAACACACCGATGCCGACATATAGCTGTCCGCCACCGTTTAAGCTGTTTAGGATAAAGTTCACCATTTGCGTGAGCAAGAATGCCCAAAAGAACGTCGCGATGTATCTCACAATGCACACTCCTAAAAAAATTTCATTTCTTATAAATTATTTTACATTAAACTAGACAAATTGTATAGTACATAGGCTATAATAGATGTTAGCGTTTTCAGGTCGTCTTTAGTATATTTACAGAATATATTATTATAGTACTAAAGCGTTTACTATTCTGAAAACAGAAATTTTTTTGAATTATCGTATTGCTTTAAATTTTATCGAGCATTACAATAATTACATTGGACAGTTACATAATCGTTAGAAAGTATAGGTGATAAGTATGTCAGACAAATTATTGCAAGTAAAAGGATTGACTACATCGTTTAAAATCGATGGCGAATATTATCCTGCTGTGGAAGATGTGACGTTTGATATCGGTCACAATGAAGTACTCGCACTTGTAGGAGAATCTGGTTCAGGTAAAAGTGTTACAGCATTTTCATTAATGAAACTACATAAGAAGGCACGTGTTGAAGGCGAAGTTACTTTCGATGGAAAAAATATACTTGAAGCCAAAGAGAGTGAAATGAATAAAGTTCGTGGTGGAGATTTCTCGATGATTTTCCAAGACCCGATGACAGCGTTAAACCCTCTAATGCGAATTAAAGCACAAATTGTTGAAACATTAGATATTCATGAAACTAAAAAGAAAAGTGAACGTGAAGCATATGCGATTGAACTCTTAGATAGAGTAGGAATCCCAAATGCTGAACGTGTTGGTGATTCATATCCACACGAACTTTCAGGCGGTATGAGACAGCGTGTGGTAATTGCGATTGCGATTGCAAACAGTCCAAAGCTTCTCATTGCAGATGAACCAACAACAGCACTAGACGTTACAATTCAAGCGCAAATCCTAGATCTGATTCGTGAGTTAAAAGATGATTTAGGATCTGGGGTATTAATGATTACACACGATCTCGGTGTAGTAGCAGAGATGGCAGATAGAGTAGCCGTAATGTATGCAGGTCAAATTGTTGAACTTGCTCCAGTAAGAGAACTATTTAAAAACCCATTGCATCCATATACAAGAAGTCTATTAAACTCGCTTCCAAGTGAGGACATGCTCGGTGGTAAGTTACACGTTATTCAAGGTGTAGTTCCTGCCTTAAACAAGATGGACAGAGAGGGTTGTCGTTTTGCACCAAGAATTCCTTGGATTAGTGCAGATGAGCATGAACATAACCCACAATTACGTGAAGTATCTGAAGGGCATTTTGTAAGATGTACATGCTATAAAAACTTCTACTTAGAATCATCTGATGAGATTACTAAACAAGTAGAGCAAGAACAATTTGATGAGCTTGAGCAAGGAGGTAATGTGTAGTGAGCGAATATTTATTAGAAGTGAAAGACTTAAAAGTTCACTATCCAATTAAAGGTGGGTTTTTCAATACCACAAAAGATTACGTTCGTGCAGTCGATGGTGTATCAATCAGAATCCCTAAAGGTAAGACATATGGTCTTGTTGGTGAATCTGGTTCAGGTAAAACAACGACTGGGAAAGCTGTTATTGGTCTTAACCATGTAACTGATGGAGAGATTTTTTACAAAGGTGAAAAAATGAACTCGGGTAAAAAAGTAGACGTAAGTTCTGAAATTCAAATGATTTTCCAGGATCCATATTCATCTTTAAACCCGCGTAAACGCGTATTCGATATCGTTGCAGAGCCAATCAAAAACTATCATAGAAAATCAAAAGATGACTTGATTGAAGAAGTACTTGGTTTACTGAATAAAGTAGGTCTTCCACCAGGTTCATTATACAAATATCCACACGAATTCTCGGGTGGTCAGAGACAACGTATTGGAGTTGCGCGTGCAATTGCACTGAATCCTGAACTAATTATCGCTGATGAACCTGTATCAGCGCTAGACGTATCAGTACAAGCACAAGTGTTAAACTTCATGCAAGAAATTCAACAAGAAATGGGCCTTACAATGTTGTTCATTGCCCATGACCTTGGGGTAGTAAGACACATGTGTGAATGGATTGGAATCATGTATCACGGACGACTTGTTGAAGAAGGTCCAGCAGAAGAAATTTTCAACAATCCTCAACATATCTACACGAAGCGCTTAATTGCAGCTATTCCAGATACAAACGTGGATAACATCGAAAGAAACTTACAGAGACGCGAAGAAGTGAGAATTGAATATGAAAATCACTTCCACGAATATTTAGATGAAAACGGCAAGCCGTTCCCATTAGTGAGTATCAGTGAAAACCATAAGGTTGCATTACCGCCAAAAGGAGGAGAACAAGTAAATGCTTAAATTTACAATACGAAGATTATTAGTATCACTTCCACAATTAATCATCTTGAGTTTGCTCATCTTCTTCTTAGCGTCACTCATGCCAGGGGATGCACTAAGTGGAGTAATTGATCCTAACATCCCGGCCGAAGCCATAGAGAGACAACGTGAAATGTTAGGACTAAATAACCCATGGTACATTCAGTACAAAGACTGGGTTATAAATATGTTACAAGGTGACTTTGGAAACTCTTACTTCAAAAAACAACCGGTTCTTGACGTTATCGGAGACCGTTTAATGAATACGGTTTGGTTATCGTTATTCTCAGCTGTACTTATCTACCTTATCGGTTTACCACTAGGTTTAGTATCTGGTAGATACAACGACACATTCTTAGACTCAGTAATTACAGGTTATACTTATCTTGGTTTCGCAACACCAACTTTCATGTTCGGTTTACTTATGTTACTTGTATTTGGTTACAACTTAGGTTGGTTCCCAACTTCAGGTTCAGTAGATGCAAAAGTTACACCAGGCACATTTGAATACGTGATTAGTAAGATGTATCACTTAGTCTTACCAGCCTTCTCAATCGCACTGATTGGTCTCGTTGGTACAGTTCAGTACTTACGTAGTGGAATTATCGAAACGAAACAAAAAGATTATGTTACATTAGCTCGTGCTAAAGGTGTATCAGAAAGTAAAGTATATACGAAGCACATTTTCAGAAACTCAATCATTCCAATTGCAGCATTCTTCGGTTATGAAATTACTGGATTACTTGGTGGGTCTATCTTTATCGAGCAAATCTATGCGTATCCGGGTATGGGTCGATTATTCTTAGAATCAATCTCTACGCGTGATTTCTCAGTAGCGAACGTACTTATCCTAATGTATGGATTCTTAGCAATCGTTGGTGCGTTATTATCTGACATTATTTTAAGTATCGTAGATCCAAGGATCAGAATTAAATAAGGAGGGTGCATAATGACAAAATTTGAAGATGAAAAAAGAAAATTAGATAAACAAGAGCTAAATGAAGATCGTGAACGATTAGACAAAGATATGCACGAAAAAACTCATTCAACTAAAAATGACTCATTCAGCAAAGATCGTACAGATGCAACTCCACATGACATTGACACACATATGCAAGCAAATCCAGGCGCGAGTGGTGAAGGACATGGGGCAATTGATCAGGAGTCATTACCGCGTTCAACACCAGGTTGGAGGATCTTGATTCAAGAAGTTATACATGACAAACTTGCATTGTTCAGTTTCATTATTCTGGTCGTAATCACATCTTATGTGTTTGGACTTACGTTATTCCTGAAGCAATCTGAGATAGTATTTGTAGACTTATTTGCAATTAACGAACCACCTGGAGATACATTCCGTTTAGGTACAGACTACGGTGGACGTGACGTCTTTGGACAATTGATTATTGGTACAAGAAACTCGCTTGCTATCGGATTCTTAGTTACAGGAATTTCAGTAGGGTTCGGTGTCGTTTATGGAGTCGTTGCAGGTTACTTCGGTGGCCACATCGATAACATTATGATGCGTATCGTAGACTTCTTCATGGTATTGCCATTCTTAATGGTTATTATCGTTTACGTTACTATTTCACCAGACTATGACATCCTTAGTTTCTCACTAATCATGGCTGCTTTCCTTTGGGTAGGTACTGCACGTCTGATTCGTTCAGTAGCGATTCAAGAGAAAGAACTGGATTACATCAACGCATCAAGAACACTCGGAAGCTCACATATTAAGATTATCTTTACACAATTATTGCCAAACTTAGTAGGTATTATTATTGTTAACGCAACGCTTAACTTAGCGGGTAACATCGGTATTGAGTCCGGTCTATCATTCATCGGATTCGGTTTCCCTGAAGATACACCATCTCTCGGTACACTCATGAGTTATGCAACTCAAACACAAACATTACGTCATAGACCATGGATTTGGGCACCTGCCGCAATCCTAATCTTAGTTCTTATGTTATGTGTGCGTAACGTAGGGGAAGCTATGAGACGTGCAGGAGACGCTAGACAACGTAATGCATAATACAAAGAAAGAGATCCAATTGGATCTCTTTTTTTATTTTTTCAAACTTTTTATATTTTTAAAATATTTATAAGAAAACGATTACATTTATTGTTTTTTATAGTATAATGAGTTTATAGATATAAGATACATAAAATAATTACACCATTGCTTATATCTGTAAAAGTATTTTGAATATTATCAAAATTAAACTTGATTAATCAGACAATTATGATAATATTCATATTAAGGTAATTGTTACCTGTAATGTATTCGTACATCGTACGAATATGAGTTATCTTTTTTAAATAAAGGAGGAAACAAGATGACTAAAAGTGCCTGGTCACGAATTTTATTCGCGGCAATGCTTTCATTAGTACTTATCTTGGCTGCATGTGGTGGCGGAGATAGTAAAGATGAGGGCGAGAAGAAAGACGATAAGGATACTTCAGACAAGACTGAAGAAAAGTCTACTGAAGGACAATTCTCGTATGAAGATTTCGACCAAACGGTTGCTAATACCGGAGACCCATCTGGTACTGGTACACTAAAAGTTGGTTATACTTCAGACACACCTTTTGAAGGTACATTAAACTGGGCGTTCTATCAAGGTTCACCTGATGCTACTATGATCGGTTACTTTGATGAAGCGGTATTCTCAATGGATGCAGACTTCCAATACACACAAGATGGATTAATTACATACGAAGTGGACGAGGATGCTAAGACAGTTACATTCACACTTGCTCACGATGCAAAGTGGCATGATGGTACACCTGTAACAATTGAAGACTACGTTGCTTCTTATGAAGTAATTGGTCACCCAGACTACGACGGTGTTCGTGGATCTGACGAAGGTTTCACATTAATCGAAGGTTATGAAGAATACCAAGCTGGAGAAGCTGAATCAATCTCTGGTATCGAGGTTAAAGACGACAAAACAGCAGTATTCACATACAAAGAACTTGCACCTTCACTTACAGCTGGTGGATTCTGGGCATATGCATTCCCTAAACACTACTATGAAGGCGTAGAAGTTAAAGACATGGCTGCTTCTGACCAAACGCGTAAAAACCCAATCGGTATTGGACCTTACAAAGTTAAGTCAATTACTTCAGGTGAAGCAATCGTTCTTGAGAAATTCGAAGATTACTGGAGAGGCGAGCCAGGAATGGATGGAATCGACATCAAAGTTATTCCTTCATCTTCTATCGCTGATGCAGTTGAAAAAGGCGACGTTGACGTTGCACTTTCATTCCCAACAGACCAATACCCTGATGTTTCTGAAATGGAAGGCGTTAATTGGTTAGCGAACATCGATGGCGCTTACACTTACATCGGATTCAAACTTGGTGAATGGGATGCAGACAAAAACGAAGTTAACTATAAGCCAGAAGAAATGAAAATGGGTGACAAAGAATTACGTCGTGCTATGTGGCATGCAATGGATAACGATGCTGTAGGTAACAAGTTCTACCACGGTTTACGTTGGAAAGCTACTTCTTTAATCACTCCTTACCATGAAAACTGGCATACAGAGGTTGAAGTACCTGAATACGATCCAGAAAAAGCAAAACAAATTTTAGCTGATGCTGGTTACGAAGATGTTGATGGCGACGGATTTGTTGAAGATCCAGACGGTGAAAAACTTGAAATCAAGTTTGCTTCTATGTCAGGTGGAGACACAGCAGAACCACTTGCTAACTACTACATTCAGTCTTGGAAAGAAATCGGCTTAAACGTTGTTAAGTCTAACGGACGTTTAATCGAGTTCAACACATTCTACGACATGGTTGGTAAAGATGATCCAGAAATCGATATCTATCAGGGTGCTTGGGGTGTAGGCTCTGACGTTGACCCATCTGGTCTATACGGCAGAAAAGCTTCATTCAACTATCCACGTTACGCAACTGAAGAGAACGATGACCTTCTTAAGAAAGGTAACTCAACAGATGCATTTGACATTGAGTATCGTAAAGACATTTACAACCAATGGCAAGAACTTATGGTTGAAGAAATGCCTGTAATTCCAACATTATACCGTGCTTACGTAATCCCAGTTAACGAGAGAGTTAAAAACTGGAGCGAAGAATACGGATTTAACGAAGATACTCTTCTTTACCGCGTAGGTGTAGACGAATAATCTGAGTTAGAAAGAGCTGAGTACATAGTACTCAGCTCTTTTTTATTTGAATTTTCGACATTTTTGTGATAAATTAGTACCTAGTAATAAAAACGAAATAAGGTGTGAGTATATGTCTAATGTGGGTATTATAGGTATTGGTAGTTATGTGCCTGATAAAGTATTTACAAATGAAGATTTTGAAAAAATCTTAGATACTTCTGATGAGTGGATTACTGAAATGACAGGGATTAAAGAACGTCGTTTTGCAGAAGATATGGATACAAGTGACTTAGCAATTAAAGCTGCAGAAGCGGCTATAAAAGATTCTGGATTAAATAAATCTGAGATCGATATGGTCATTGTGGCAACGTCAACTCCAGATCATCATTTTCCAACTGTAGCAAACCTGGTACAACATGCACTTGGTTTAAATCATGTGCCGTCTTTTGACCAAGCTGCAGCGTGTACAGGATTTATTTATAGTATGATCACGGGTATGCAGTTTATAAAAGCGGGTACTTATAAACATATACTTGTAATTGGCGCAGATAAGTTGACTAAGATTACCGACTTTGATGACAGAAGCACTGCTATTTTATTTGGTGATGGAGCAGCAGCAGTTGTACTCGGGCCTGTAAGTGAAAATTATGGTATTAAATCATTTGAACTCGGGTCTAATGGTGAAGGTGGCAAGTGGCTATATGATGATAAAGATACGAATTACCTTCAAATGAACGGCAGAGAAGTATTTAAGTTTGCAGTTCGTATTATGGGACAATCTAGCGTAAGTGTAACTGAAAAAGCTGGACTCACATCAGAAGACATCGATATGTTTATCCCTCACCAAGCAAATATACGTATTATGGAATCAGCAAGAAAACGCATGGGAATTCCAGTTGAAAAGATGAGTAAAACAGTAGATAAATTTGGAAATACTTCAGCAGCAAGTATTCCATTAAGCATGGCTTATGAATATGATAATAATAAATTAAAAGATGGAGACAATATTGTTCTTGTAGGATTCGGCGGCGGACTCACTTGGGGTTCAATCTGTCTTACATGGGGAAAAAATAAGGAGGATACGGTCTAATGACAGAGCGTAGAGTAGTAATTACAGGTTTAGGCGCATTAACGCCCATCGGTAATTCAGCAAGAGAAACTTGGGAAAATGCATTAAAAGGGGTCAATGGTATTGGTCCAATCACACGTATTGACACAGAAGAATTTAAAGTAAAAGTTGCTGGGGAACTTAAAAACTTTAATGTTGAAGATTACATTGATCGTAAAGAATCTCGCCGTATGGATCGATTTACTCAATATGCGATTATTGCAGCAGACGAAGCAGTAAAAGACTCTGGTATTGAGATTACAGACGAGAACGCTGATCGTATTGGGGTATGGATCGGCTCTGGTATCGGCGGAATTCAAACTCTTGAAGACGGATTACGCCAACTCGTTGATCGTGGTCCATCAAGAGTAAGTCCTTTCTTCGTACCTATGATGATTCCAGACATGGCAAGTGGTCAAGTGTCTATCCGTACGGGTGCAAAAGGACCGAATGGAGCTACTGTTACAGCGTGTGCTACAGGTACAAACTCAATCGGTGATGCTTATAAAATTATCGCTCGTGGTCAAGCAGACATGATGATTACTGGTGGTACGGAAGCTCCAATCACAAACATGGGTGTTGCAGGATTCCAAGCTGCTCGCGCAGTTTCATTAAGTGATGATCCTGAAAATGCATCAATTCCATTCTCAGCAGATCGAAATGGATTTGTAATGGGTGAGGGTGCTGGAGTCTTAGTAATTGAAGAACTTGAACACGCGAAAGCACGCGGAGCTAAAATTTATGCGGAAATCGTTGGTTACGGTACAACAGGAGATGCATACCATGTAACTGCACCAGCACCTGAAGGTGAAGGTGGTCAACGTGCGATGAAAGAAGCAATGAAAGATGCTGGAATTGACATCACTGATGTTGAATACATCAACGCACACGGTACGTCTACTCCATTTAACGATGAGTTTGAAACAAAAGCAATTAAAGCAGTATTTGGAGCGCATGCATATAAACTAAAAATCAACTCTACAAAATCAATGATGGGCCACTTACTTGGCGGTACTGGTGGAGTAGAAGCGATCATTGCAGCGAAATCAATTGAAGAGGGTAGAATTCACCCAACAATTAACTTACGCAATCAAGATCCAGAACTTGATTTAGATTTTGTTAAAGATGGTCCAGAAGATTTAGATATTAACTACGCATTATCGAATTCACTTGGATTCGGTGGTCACAACGCAACTTTAGTATTCGCAAAATATACAGAATAATCGTATTCCAACACTAAAAGTGTAATTTTAGTGTTGGAATATTTTTATACCTATTTTAAAACGCTTCCACACTATGTACAATAGAAATATGTTTCAAAGAAAAGGGGAAGAAAGAACATGTATTTACTAAATGTTTCTACGATGTCCGACATGGTTCACCAATCGTGGCAGACGTATATCATGATTGCGTTATACTTCATTATCCTTTTAGGTATTGGGTATTACGCATACAAAAACTCAACAGGGGATCTTGATGAGTACATGCTTGGTGGGAGAAATATTGGACCTTATGTAACCGCTCTATCAGCTGGTGCAGCAGACATGAGTGGTTGGATGATCATGGGTCTACCAGGGGAAGTATACTCAATAGGTCTATCCGCATCATGGATTGCAATTGGTCTAACACTTGGTGCGTACATAAACTACTTTGTAGTTGCACCTAGACTTCGAGTTTACACAGAAAAAGCGAATAACTCGATAACACTTCCTGAATTCTTT
Organism: Phocicoccus schoeneichii; assembly: GCF_014635565.1. Classification (GTDB taxonomy): domain Bacteria; phylum Bacillota; class Bacilli; order Staphylococcales; family Salinicoccaceae; genus Phocicoccus; species Phocicoccus schoeneichii. Next base: position 748,768 of record NZ_BMDB01000001.1, on the reverse strand, counting down.
AAAAACCGTTTAGATGATCAGTCTAATACGATTAAGATTTTAGCAGGGCTTATCATTGTTGTATTCTTCACACTATATGTGAACTCAGGTATGGTAGCAGGCGGGAAACTTTTTGAAAGTGCTTTTGGTCTTAAATATCATTATGGATTAATTTTAGTAGCAGCAATCGTTATTTTCTATACATTTATTGGCGGTTATCTTGCAGTATCACTGACGGATTTCTTCCAAGGTGTAGTTATGTTAATCGCTATGGTTATGGTTCCAATCGTAACGATGATGCAATTAAACGGATTAGATACTTTAGGGGATGCAGCGCGCCTCGAACCAACAAACTTAGATTGGTTTAAAGGAACTACTGTAATAGGTATTATCGGATTTATTGCATGGGGACTTGGATATTTTGGTCAACCACATATCATCGTACGTTTTATGTCGATTAAAAGCGTAAAAATGCTACCAACAGCGCGCCGTTTTGGTATTAGCTGGATGGCAATTAGCTTATTAGGTGCGGTGTTAGTTGGTTTAACAGGTATCGCATTTGTTGATGCACAAGACGTAGTAATAAAAGATCCAGAAACAATCTTTATCTTAATGGGACAAGTATTATTCCATCCACTAGTTGGTGGTTTCTTACTTGCAGCAATCTTAGCGGCAATAATGAGTACGATTTCTTCACAATTAATTGTAACGTCTAGTTCATTAACTGAAGACTTTTATAAACTGTTCCGTAAAGAATCACCAACAGAAGATCGTCGTAAAGAGTTCTTACTTGTTGGACGTTTATCTGTACTTGTCGTAGCAATTGTTGCGATTTTCTTAGCTTGGACTCCAAACGATACAATTTTAAACCTTGTAGGTAACGCTTGGGCAGGATTTGGTGCCGCATTTGGACCACTTGTACTCCTTTCATTATATTGGAAGAATCTAACAAGAACTGGTGCAGTCAGTGGTATGGTTGCTGGTGCAGTTACAGTACTCGTATGGATTGTATGGGTGAAACCACTTGGTGAAACTTATGAATTCTTTAACTTGTATGAAATTGTACCGGGATTCTTTATTAACTTATTTGTGGCATATTTTGTGAGCTTAGTTACTAAGAAACCTGCCATTGATGTTGAAAGAGAATTAGAAGAAGTTAAAGCAGAAATTAAATCAACAATGAATAGCTAAAAAATAAAACTCTCATTCTTAAGAATGAGAGTTTTATTGTGTTTTTATCGTCTTTGTTTTCTTCCTAGACCCATAGCACGATTCATTTTTTCTAAAGTACGTGACGTAACTTTAATTGCTCTGTCCCGACCTTCGTCTAAAATGTCATTTAATTCGTCTGAATTCAGGTAATAATTTACTTTTTCTTGGAATTCAGTTAAGAATGCCTCAATGACCTCTCCTAAATCTTTTTTAAAGTCACCATAAGTTTTACCTTCGTACATCGCTTCTAATTCAGAAACTGATTTTTTTGCAAAGATAGAATAAATTTCAAGTAAGTTTGTGATGCCTGGTTTATTTTCTCTATCATATTTAACAACCATATCTGAATCTGTCACGGCACTTCTAATCTTCTTCGCTGCTGCTTTAGGATCATCCATTAGCGAGATAAACCCACGCTGATTCTCATCACTTTTACTCATCTTTTTAGTTGGTTCTTGTAAGCTCATGATACGTCCACCGAATTCTGGTAGCTTCGTTTCAGGTAAGGTAAAGATATCATTGTAATGATGGTTAAAACGCTGTGCTAAAGTTCTTGTTAGCTCTAAATGTTGAGATTGGTCATCGCCAACAGGTACAACATCTGCATTATATAGTAAAATGTCAGCTGCCATTAGAGTAGGATATGTGAATAACCCAACAGGGATACCTTCTTTTTTAGAAGCTTTTTGAGACTTATCTTTAAATTGAGTCATGCGCTCTAATTCACCCATATAGCTGATTGTCTGAAGCATCCAAGTTGCCTCTGCATGGGCGGGAACTTCACTTTGAATAAAAAGTGTTGCTTTTTTAGGATCAAGTCCTGATGCAAGATAAATAGCTGCTAAGAGTTTAGTATTCTCTCTCAGTTTAAGACGATCTTGAGGCGAAGTGATCGCGTGTAAATCAACGATACAAAAATATGATTCGTGGTCATGCTGCATTTCAACGAATTGGCTGATTGCACCAACATAGTTACCAATTGTTGGAACGCCACTTGGTTGAATTCCTGAAAATAATTTTTTCATCATATACTCCTTAAAAATCTTATTATATTTAGTTTAATACGAATAATCATTTCAATCAACGATACATATTTATCATAAAGACATAATGTTTTCAAACTTTTTAACAAATTCTCATACTATTTTAATGTTCAGGCAGTATAATAATAAGTAATCAGAGATAGATATTGCTATAATACTGATTAATACAACCGAATATTGGGTATAACTATACAAATATTCGAAAGAAATGGGAGTGTAAGTATATGGTAACATTATTTACTTCACCTAGCTGTACATCGTGTCGTAAAGCAAAAGCTTGGCTAGAGGAGCATAACATTCCATATTCTGAAAGAAACATTTTTTCAGAACCCCTAAAATTAGACGAGGTTAAAGCGATCCTGAGAATGACAGAAGACGGTACTGATGAAATTATCTCTACACGTTCAAAAGCATTCCAGAAGTTAAATGTGGATATTTATAGCCTTCCAATGAATAAACTTTATGATTTAATCATGGACAACCCAGGCATGTTAAGACGCCCAATCATCCTTGACCACAAACGATTACAAGTAGGGTATAACGAAGATGAAATTCGTAGGTTCTTACCACGTACAGTAAGAACGTTACACCTAGAAGAAGCAAAAAAACTAGCAGAGTAATAGAATAATGATATGATATAGAAAAGCGCCTGTAGCTCATGTTTACAGACGCTTTTTTAATGGGTATAGAATGATAACTCGTTATTGTGGAAATTTAGTTAATTTCACGTATAATAAATGTTACTAGATGAGAGTAGGGAGTGAGTCAAAATGAGAATAGAGCGAATAGATGACTCGACACTCAAATTCTATATTACTTATCAAGATATAGAATCTCGTGGCTTCGATAGAGAAGAATTATGGATGAATAAGAGACGCGGAGAAGAATTTTTCTGGCAGCTCATGGACGAAGTTAAAGATGAACACACAGTCGAATTCATTAATGAAGGTCCGTTATGGATTCAAGTTCAAGCGTTTGATAAAGGACTTGAAGTAACTGTTTCAAAATCACAACAACACCCTGAGTCTATTGGCATTCAAAAAGGCCAGCTCGGGTTAGACCATGATGAAATTACTAATTTCCTTGAAGAGACGTTACAAGAAGAACAGACAGGTGAGATTGACCATACTGATCTTGAACGCGTGAAACGTATGTTAAATAAAGAACTAGGTTCTCATAACCTCTATAGAAAACCACTAATTGTTGAGTTTGACGAATTCGATGACTTAATCGATTATGCATATCACCAAGAACAAGACGAAACGTTATATGACGATTTGTTTATCACATATGAAGGAAAGTATTATTTCCTAATATACTTTGGAAAACAAATTTCTGATGAAAAACGTGAACAAACACGCGTACATCTATTAGAGTATGCGAATTTAACGCATACTACTGAAGAAGTACTAATGGAATATGGAAAAACACTGTTATCTAACAACGTTAGACGCATGGTGAGAAATAAATTTGCAGCGTAAAAAAGCAAACCCTCCTTTTACATGTATATATGTATAAGGAGGGTTTTTTATGTTTATTGCGATAGATGAAGTTGGAAATGAAATAGAAGCCATTCATGCATCTAGATCCAAAAAATATTATTGCCCCGTATGTCAGAGTGAAGTGATTGTAAAGCGAGGTGATATAAAAATCGCACATTTTTCTCACCAAAACATAAATATGTGTGAGAGGTATTTATATAGAAGAGAATCTCCACTACATTTAAAATTAAAAAACAATCTTTATTTGATGTTAAAACCAAATTACGATGTGAGGTTAGAGTATTATCTACAAGAGATAGAACAAATTCCAGATTGTTTAGTTGAATGCAGTGTAGCCCTAGAAATTCAACTTTCTAAAATTTCACCATCCCTAATAATGGATCGCACAAATGGATATAAGACACTCGGTATTGATGTTCGATGGATTCATGATGATTCAGGGATTGTTGCTAAAAATGACACGATTTACTTGAGTCATTTTCAAATTTCTACTTTGAATCAATTTCACCTATTCACTGTGGATAGTGAGACAATGACATTTTACATGTATCGGGTGATTGGGAATGTTGGAGGCATGAGATGGCGTTATGAGAAAAAGAAGATTTCTTATCATGATCTCATCAGACCAGTAGAAGACATTTACGAGTTTATTAAAATGGACCGTGTTTTTATCGATAATGAAATTAAAAGAGCTAGAATGATGCGTAGTGTTCGAAATAAGACGTTAAGCTATCTATATTTACTACAATTAACAGCTGATGAACTCCCAACACTATTCATGTATTTGACTCCATTTGAGCGTTTTATAGAAGAACCGCAACTAGAATGGAAGTTGTATCTCTACTATCATATTAAGAATAAATCGTTTGATTATCATGCGTTTTTAGAATATATTACGCTACGGAAAGTAAATACAAATCTCACAAGTAAAGATATTGCAAATGGTTTGCTATATGATTTTAAAAAAATACTTCGAATTTCGAATGAATAACTTGCCAATCATATATTATATTGAGAAAATTAAGTTATCAAGAGAATGTTTGGAGGATTTAGAATGTCAGAATTAATGAAACGTGAAGATCAACTACTAGAAAATACATGGGATCTCACAACGATTTTTGAATCAGATGAAGCGTGGGAAGAAGCGCTGAAAAATATTGAATCTAGAATCGGTGAAGAAGAAAAGTTTAAATCAGGTTTTGATTCTAAAGAAGTATTGCTTGAAGCACTAGAGCTCGAGCGTGACATAGATATAGATTTCGGTAAGGTTTATGTATATGCACATCTTAAACATGACCAAGATACTTCAAATGATGTCTACAGTAACTTAGAGTCACGTGCACGTTCACTAGGAGTGAAATTATCCTCTGCATGGAGTTTCTTTCTACCAACGCTAATGGAAATTGATGCGGACACTTTAACAGAGTGGGCTGCGGACGAATCATTTAAAGACTTCAAATTAGATATTGAAAAAATTAATAAGCGTCGTCCTCACGTGTTAAGTGACAAAGAGGAAAAGCTACTTGCTGAAGCGGGCGAAGTTTTATCTACACCAACGTCAACATACATGATGTTTAATAATGCGGATTTAACTTTTGATAAGGCTAAAGACAAAGATGGAAAAGAGTATTCTGTAACTCAAGGTACATTTGTCGACTTATTAAAATCAAGCGATCGTGAATTACGTCAATCGGCATACGAGAATCTTTATTCAGCATACCAGGGATTTGAAAACACGATGAGCAAGACACTTGAGGGTGTTGTGAATGCACATATCTTCAGTAGTAATGCACGTGGTTATGAATCAGCAAGAGCACAAGCTTTAGCAAATAACCATATTCCTGAAGCGGTATATGATCAACTTGTTGAAACAGTAAACAATAATTTACATTTATTACACAGATATACTGAATTGCGTAAAGAATTACTGGGTCTTGACGAACTCAAGATGTATGACATTTACACACCGCTTGTGAATGAAGAGTTTAAAATGACGTATGAAGAAGCACAAGAGTGGATGTTAAACGCATTACAACCACTTGGTGATGAATACGTATCAATCGTTAAAGAAGGATTAGACAACCGCTGGGTAGATATCTATGAGAACAAAGGTAAACGTTCTGGTGCATACTCATCAGGTACTTATGGAACAAATCCATATATCCTAATGAACTGGCAAGACAACGTTGATAACTTATTTACGTTAGCGCATGAATTTGGACACTCAGTTCATAGTTACTACAGCCGTAAAAATCAACCTGCTAATATTTCAGGTTACTCAATCTTCGTAGCAGAAGTAGCGAGCACATTTAACGAAGCACTTCTTGCTGATTACATGTACAACAAGTTAGATGACAAGAAAAAACAACTGTACTTATTAAACGAACAATTAGAAGGTTTCCGTGGAACAGTGTTCCGTCAAACAATGTTTGCTGAATTCGAGCACAAAATTCATAGCCTAAAAGAAAGCGGTGTACCACTTACTGCAGGTAAATTAAATGAAATTTATGGTGAATTAAACAAGAAATATTACGGAGATGCTGTATCATATGATGAGTATATCTCACGTGAGTGGGCGAGAATTCCTCACTTCTATATGAATTACTATGTATATCAATATGCAACAGGATACTCAGCAGCAGCAAGTCTTTCAAAACAAGTACTGGAAGGCGGAAGCGAAGTAGCAGAACGTTATATTAACGAATTCTTGAAAAAAGGATCTTCAAACTATCCAATTGAAATTCTTAAGAATGCTGGAGTAGACATGACAACTGCAGAACCAATCGAAAATGCAATGAAATTCTTTGAAGAAAAGCTAGAGCAGTTCGAAAAACTAATCAAAGAATAGCAAAAAAACCGCTACGAGCGGTTTTTTTGTCTCGATTCGGCTTTTTGGTCAAAATGTCCAAAGAGTTTGTGAAGTTGTACACAGGCAACAAACATGTGAAATCATTATCATAATCCTTGAGAAACCGTTGTAATCGTGCTATATTTAATTCATGGAAAAATAATTCACTGAAAAACATACCCCTTTTGTTAACAGTGAAGTAAAGTTTCTCCCATCCCCTTTGTAAGGAGTACACTATAGAAGGTGTGCTCTTTTTTTGTGAGAAAAATGAGGTTTAGTACCTCGAAAGAGAGGGGTTAACGACTAATCTCTCGAAATTCATAGCAGTTGTAAAATGGAATCTTACTCTACTTAAAGATGTAAAATTTTACAAACCAAATAAAAAATCCAACAATGCAGCTTCTAATCAACTACATTGTTGGATTCATCTAACATCTATTCTGTTTTGGCTATTTTGTAATATTCTGTGTCGACGAGTTTGACTCGATTGATCACATGTTCGAATTCGAGTCTTCTGAGTTCATTGAGTAACACGCCTTCTCGCCAATCGTATATTGTCTTCAATTCTCTAAAGCTCACGAGTTCATTTTTCATGATGTAGTCTTTTATGTTTGGTAATGCTTTTTTCTTCACATCTATGCCAAGCATTTCATGAATGATATGTGCGTACACATAATAGTCGTATATACCTTCTACTTTCAAGCCGTCTTCCTTCACGTCTCCACTAAAGAATACGAAAGTAGGGTGTTCTTCTATTTCTAATTCACGATAAAGTGCTAGGTCACGCTTTAAAAGAATGTGTAAATTTTCGCTGCCAACTTCTTCTTTGAATGCGCTCATATCGAGACCTGAAAGTTCTGCACATTCTTCTATCATCTCACTTGTACAGAGGCCATTCACTGGTGTGATTCGATTAAATAAAAATCTCATGAATTTACGAGCTTTCATGCGACCTTGTACTTCTGCTGCTTTGTACGCAAGTGCAATATTATCTTGGTTGGAAGTCGATTGAGCCTGGCATTTTGTCAGTACTTTCAAAGATGGTGCAAGTACTTTTGTAATATGCAAGTGTCCCTTATATTCAAGTAATAACTTATTTATAATAGCCTCCATTTCAAGCGATGTCTCTTGAAATGGATCGAAAAAATAAAACGCCTCTACCCTATAATCTACAGGATCTATAAAGAGAGGAATAATATTTGATTTACTCACTGTATGTCACCTCATGAAATTTAACCATTATTGTTCAAAAGTATTGACCATATGATTGGCTGTTAAAGTATATCGAGCAAGTAGGTGTTCACTAAGGTCACTATTTAGTCCAACATCATTCATTGCTTTTCTCATATTATCGAGCCAAGCGTCTCTTGATTCTTCCGTAATTCTAAATGGCATATGTCTAGCACGCATCATCGGATGGCCAAATGTTTCATTATATAAATTTGGTCCACCTAAAAACTGTGTTTGAAACAACTTTTGCTTATATGCTGTATCTTCCCAGTCTCCCGGAAACAGGAAGTTAATACGATCATCTTTTTGAACATGCTGATAAAAAACATCAATCATTTCATAAAGCTTTTCCTGTCCAATAGTCTCATAAACTGATACCAATTTACCCATCTTTCCTTTCTACTAACTTCCTATAAAAACGTTCGCTCTTAACAACTTCTTCAGTTCTCTGAATATCATAGTGGTCAAGAATCTCATTAAATACTACTTTACCATCACTCACATTTTTTGCCTCAAATTCTAGCTCATAATCAGTTTCACCGAAGTATTGGCTCTCATCCAGCACTAATAAACCATTTTTATATGTGCGTTCATAGCGGATTGTCTCTAATTGCCCTTGGATTTTTAAAGTATTCGTATCAATATTTCTTTCCTTTAGAACATTTATTATATCAGCTCCGAGGTCAGATTCATCGATATTTGTTTTCTCGAGCACTGATTCATCCAAAATTTGATGATATTCAGTAATTACATGTGCTTCGTTTGGAACTTTTAATGTAAGTACAAAACGATCTTCAAGTTCCCTGATGCGCAGCATCAAAATATTTTTTCTAATTTGTAAGTCCTCTGTGTCAATATAGAAGTTTGTTTGATAAAAGGGAGTAATGTCAATAAAAAGGGAATCTCTAATTTGTTTGAATTGGTTACTCGTAATTAAATTTTTAAATTCAATTTCAGTCTCTATCATATCTTACACCTCAATCATTATTATGCGTATTTAATCTTTACCTGTAAAGCAATCAGATTTAATATGGGATACGAGTAAATATATGGTAAAATATATGTCGGTAGGAGTGAAAAAAATGGATATTTATGTTACTGAAATGAAATTTGAAAATGAAGTATTAAATGTATTTACAGAGGCAGACGTTGAAAACTGTACTGCATTGAGTCAAATGATTGTTGACTCAGATGATTTCTCATTTATTTATCTTTTAGATAACGGTGTCGATTATGTGAGACTCCATTTTGTAAGTGAGACTTGGGAAATGTTAGAGAGATATAGAAATCAAAAAATAGTTTTAAACGAAACCTTAGAACTCAGCGATTTTTATGACGAACTTAACTATTTAATTTCAAACATCGAAGGCAACAACAACTATGGTAAAGAGTTTGAAGCGAAAGTGGTAGAAACGTTTAAGGCATAGGAGGCATTAATATGGATGAATGGGATGTTTTTTTATCACCATACAGACAAGCCGTCGAAGAATTAAAGATAAAATTAAAAGGGATCCGAAAAGATTACCAAATCAATCGTATGTCATCGCCCATTGAATTCGTAACAGCACGTGTCAAACCTGTGCAAAGTATCATCGAGAAAGCGAGTAAAAATAATATCTCATACGATAACTTAAGAGAAGGTATGTATGACATCGCTGGTGTCAGAATCATGTGCCAGTTCGTTGATGATATTGAAATTATTCGAGATCAAATCAAAAAAAGAAAAGATATGCGAATTGTTGAAGAACGAGATTATATTACAAACACAAAAGAAAGCGGTTATCGTTCTTATCACATCATTATCGAATATCCAGTTGAAGACATTGACGGGCAAGTGAAGATCTTAGCTGAAATTCAAGTCCGCACCCTAGCAATGAACTTCTGGGCGACAATAGAGCACACATTGAACTATAAATATTCTGGAGAATATCCAGAAGAAATTAAAGAGAGATTGCAGACAGCTGCTGAAGCGGCGAATAAACTCGATCAAGAGATGTCATTAATTAGAGAAGAAGTTCAAGAAGCACAAAAGTTCTTTTCTAAGAAGCGTAATCTATAGAGGAGGTACAGTATGCACTTTCAAATCATATCTAGAAGAGACGAGATTTCATCAGAATTACAAAAAAAGATGATCGAACGACTCATAGATGCGGGTATGGCTTTAAATGAGGAAAGTCCAGAACTTGTGATATCAATCGGTGGTGACGGCACGTTACTCAGTGCCTTTCATAAATATCAGCATCGCCTAAAAGAGACGTGCTTTGTTGGTGTACATACTGGTCACCTTGGATTCTATGCAGATTGGAATCCTGAAGAAGTCGATGAATTAATCGATTTGATTATCAAAGAGAATTTTGACGTAATCGAATATCCACTCGTTGAAACGAAAGTAATATGTGCAGATAAAACACATGAATTTCTATCATTAAATGAATCTACTTTAAAAATGCCGCGTGGAACGACGTTAGTCATCGACGTTAGCTTAAGAAAAGGATTATTCGAGAGGTTTCGTGGAGACGGAATTTGTATATCAACACCATCTGGGTCAACAGCATATAATAAGTCGCTAGGTGGAGCAATTATTCATCCATCGTTTAGAGCGATGCAACTGACAGAAATCGCGTCTTTAAATAATCGTGTTTTCAGAACTGTGGGATCACCTATGGTATTTCCAGATACACATTTTGTACGTATCACAACGACTACAGAAGCTCCGCATGCAGTCACTGTAGACCATTTACATTTTGAAATTGATGGAATCGAGGAAATTGAATATCGCGTCGCAAAAGATACAATTCGATTTGCACGATTTAGACCATTTCCGTTTTGGCAACGTGTCAGAGAATCATTTATTTCTAACTAAAATAGGGGGAAGTCATGGAAACTAACAATAGTAAAGAAATTGAATCACATCAAGATATCGACTTTGAAGTCGTGTTTCTTGAGATGAGAAATTTATTAAATAATAACGAATATGACATGTTTAGAGAAGCGTTCCTTGACCTCCATACTTATGAGCAAAGTGAATTCTTCCTGACATTAACTGAAGGTGAAAGAGAGAAACTCTATCATTTCTTATCACCAAAAGAAGTCTCAGACTTCTTCGATAGCTTCGAATTAGAACCAGATGAATATGAAGAACTCTTCAGTGAAATGGACGCACGTTATGCAGCTCAAGTTGTAGGGCTCATGCAGTATGACAACGCAGTAGACATTTTAAATGAACTTCCAAAAGAAATGGCTGCGACGTACTTACCGCTCATGAACCGTGAAGATCGCGAAGAAATTCGTTCACTTATGGATTATGAAGAAGATACCGCTGGCGGTATCATGACGACGGAATTTGTATCTATTGATAGCGAAATGACCGTCCGTCAAGCAATGGAGCACTTAAAAAAAGTAGCGCCAAATTCAGAGACGATTTATTATCTATTTGTCACAGATCCAAGAAACAAACTTGTAGGTATTATCTCTCTTCGTGATTTAATTGTTGCAGAAGATGATGCATATATTGGTGACATCATGAAAGAACGCGTAATTTCTGTACGTGTTTCTGATGACCAAGAAGAAGTTGCAAACATTGTGCGTGATTACGATTTCCTAGCTGTACCGGTTGTGGATTTTCAAAATCATTTAGTCGGTATCATCACAGCGGACGACATTATGGACGTTATACACGAAGAAGCGGAAGAAGACTACTATAAACTTGCTGGGATGAGTGAAGAAGGTTCTCCGCAAGACGGAAATGCACTACAAAGTGCGAAGAAGCGTCTACCATGGCTCATTGGACTTACGTTCATGGGTATGATTACTGCAACGATGCTTTCAACATTTGAAGAAACACTACAAAAAGTAGCAATTCTCGGAGCGTTCATTCCAATCATCGGTGGGATGGCAGGTAACGCTGGAACGCAAAGTCTTGCAGTAGCGGTACGTGGACTTTCTACAGGTGAGATAAAAGACCAGAGTCTTATTAAACTCGCACTTAAAGATATTTTTACTGGAATGATCACGGGGCTTGTCTGTGGGGTACTATTATTTGGTATTATCTCTATTCTATTCGGACAACCAATGCTCGGAGTTATTGTTAGTGTGTCATTATTTGTAGCGATGACTGTCGCAACATTATCTGGAACGTTTATCCCAATGGGTATGGCAAAACTCGGCATCGACCCAGCAGTAGCAAGTGGTCCATTTATTACAACAAGTAACGACATTATCAGTTTAGTCATTTATTTCTCATTAGCAAATGCTTTAATGAGTGCTCTTGTTTAATTTCTAAATGATTTTAATTGATTTTTATGAGTAAGAACTTTAAAATTAGTAGTAGGTACTAAAAACTAGGAGGTCTACCATGAATTTAGAAGGTAAAACGTATGTCATTATGGGTGTTGCGAACAAACGCTCACTCGCATGGGGTGCTGCACAAGCATTAGACAAAGCAGGAGCAAAGATTGTTTTCACATCACTTTCTGAGAGATTCTCAAAAGAGATTGAAAAGCTTGCATCTGAACTTGAAGGAGATCACGATATCATCGTGGAATGTGATGTGTCAAAAGACGAAGACGTTGAACGTGCATTTAAAGAAATTAATGAAAAAACAGGCGGATTCGATGGTGTGTTACATGCAATCGCATTTGCAAATAAAGAGGAATTAAAAGGTGGATATTCTGAAACTTCACGTGACGGATTTAAACTAGCTTTAGATATCTCTGCATATTCTTTAGCAGTTGTTACAAAAGAAGCGAAGAAATATATGAACGAAAATGGTTCAGTGGTTACACTCACTTACCTTGGTGCAGAACGTGCAATGCCTAACTACAACGTTATGGGTGTAGCTAAAGCAGCACTTGAAGCTTCAGTAAGATACTTAGCATTTGAATTAGGTGAAGAAGGTATGCGTGTAAACGCAGTATCAGCAGGCCCAATTCGTACTCTCAGTTCATCAGCTGTTGGTGAGTTCAAAACAATCCTTAAAGAAATTGAAGAGCGTGCGCCATTACGCAGAAACGTAGACCAAGTAGAAGTAGGTAACGCGGTAGCATTCCTATTATCTGATTTCGCATCAGGAATTACTGGTGAAGTATTACATGTGGACAGTGGATACAGCATTATGGCATAAAAAAATTTTCCCGAGCCATCGGGAAAATTTTTATTTTTTTATAAAGTATTCTACTGCATGTTCAAGTTCAGGTTTCCAAGTTTTCCAGATATGACCGCCTTCTAATTCCTTATATGTGTATAGATATGGCGTGTATTCTATTTCTTCATTTAGCTCTCTGTTTGGAGTTAAGAAATCCGCTTCTTTACCCATAATAGTCGTAAATCGTTTTTCATCTAACCCAATAGTATGGTAGAAGTCTATTTTTTCAATACCAGGACTTTCCAAGATAAAATCTTTAAACGTGTCCGAAATCATCGGAGAAAAAGCCAACACTTTGTTGAACGTGTTCGGATAACTAATCGCTGTTTTTAGTGCAAAGCTTCCTGCGAGACTTTCCCCCATTAAGATTCTAGAACTCCCCATCTTAAAAGTAGAGAAGTTTTTATCCATAAATGGTGCAAATTCTTTAGTAACGAATCTCATAAAGTCTGTAGACTTATCACCTTCTGGATGGAAATAATGATTACGCCACTCTACTGTCGGGTATGGAATACCTATGATGATTGCGCGTTCAATTTTATTTTCTTTGTAAAGTCGCTCATAAATTCTATCGATTTGTCCATACTTAAAGAAGTCTTGAGAATCGAATGTGAAAATAGTGTGGTACTTGTAAAGATCTGTATAATTTTTAGGTATATAATATTGAAATGTGACTTCCTCACCGAGGATTTCGGAGTGGATCGTACTTTCATGAATACCTTCTGTTTTATCCATCAAGAATCACCTCTTAGCTCTCATTATATCTATCTCTTATACCTATGTGAATAAAAATTAAAGTGGTATAATAAAATTTAAGAAAAAAGGAGGCAATAGAATGACGAATAAAGTTTGGTTTCAAAGTGGCGTCGCAATAATCATGACGCTCGTAATCATCTTTATGGTGACAAAAGTTGATTACGTGTTCAAACCATTTATAACTATATTTGCAACTATCGCTTTGCCGCTCTTATTGGCTGCAGTCTTATATTATATAACGATCCCAATTCAAGAATTTTTAGAGCGACATAAAAGCCCACGTTGGCTATCGATTATTGCATCCCTATTAATGATTGTAATTGTAGTTACTGTACTTTCGATCTCAGTTATTCCGATTGTGTCAGAACAGGTGCATAACTTAGTGACTCGTGCCCCGCTATTACAACGTGAGGCAACAAGCGTTGTGAATCAACTGATGGCACAAAGAGACAGATTACCATTCGAAGTTAATATTGAAGAAATAACAGATAAAATTGTGAATTTTGGTTCTACAATATTTACAGGAATTATCAGTAACGCATTCAAGATTATTATGAATACTGTGTCTGTCGCAATTTCCTTAGTACTTATTCCGTTCTTCTATATCTTTATGCTTAAAGATCATGAACGCCTAGTACCAATGATAACTATGCCATTCACAGGTAGACTTAAACTATTCCTTCTTGATGCACTTAAAGACATTGACTTAACATTACGTGCATTCATTCAAGGTCAAATGTTAGTTTCATCTATTTTATGTATTATATTATACATTGGTTATTTAGCAATTGGACTCGATTATGCATTATTACTTGCGATCTTCGCACTATTTATGAACGTTGTACCATTCGTTGGTCCATGGGTAGCCTTCTTACCAGCAGGTATTTTAGCACTGATTCAAGACCCGATGATGTTCGTATGGGTATCACTCATTACTTTAGGTGCTCAGCAATTAGAATCACACGTAATTACACCAAACGTAATGGGTAACAGATTACAAATGCATCCACTTACAGTAATTACAATCGTGTTAGCTGCAGGAAACATTGCAGGATTCATAGGAATCTTAGTTGCGATTCCAACCTACGCTGTAATTAAATCAATCATTCAAAATATCTGGAGATATCGCCGTGACTTATCCGATACTTTCACATCAGATGTACCAGAAAAACGAATAATCAAATAGGAGGGTAAGAGAGAAATCTCTTGCTCTTTTTTGTCTTTATTTTAATACCAAACGATATATCAATTGGAGGGGATAATATGAATCCAATTGAGTATTTAAAACAACAAGGATTTAAGGTGACGAGTAATCCGAATCAGTATGCGTCTCGAGTTTTTGGTCTCAGGAATTACACGTTGAATGGGTATAACTATGATAGTTATTGCGGAGGGTATCATTGTGCATATGATCTCGTAAAGTCAGATGGCGCGAAGATTCCAGCAGTGATGAGTGGGGTGGTTGTTGCAGGGACTAGAGTAAAAGGTAATTTCGGTGCGACTATTGTAGTGGCAAATAAAAAGCTAAATCGACAAGTTATATATGGTCATTTGAAAGAGAATATTTGTGTGAAAATAGGAGATCATGTTTCTGTTGGTGACACAATTGGCTTTCAGGGGAACACAAATTATTATGGCGTCAATATGGCGAGTCATCTGCACATTCAGTTTCAAAAATATGGATATTTAAAAGAACGTGATTTTGTGTGTAATGGCATTGATTGTAAGGATATGAATATTTTAAAAGATAAAATTCAAGGGACATTTATTTCGTCAGCCACAATTAATATGCGTAAAGGCATGAGTGTGAAAAGTGAAAGGATTGGCAGCGTTCATATCGGTTTTGAAATGAAATTTAAGAAAATAGAATATCGTGAAGGTCATTACTGGATTGAAGGCACACGGGGTAAGGATAAGTTTTATATCGCGATTGGTAATGCACATTCAATTTGGGGAAAAATAAAAATGTTGTGATACTTTTGTATCACAACATTTTTTATGTGTGTCTGTTTTGTAATCTAGCATCAATCTTTTGAAGCATTTGGTTGATTGTGACTTGATTAAACATTTCTACGAAAAAGACTACAATAATTGCATAAAGGATCGCAGCACCAACTACATAAATATTTCCTGTCAATACAGTCATAACGATTGCAGGAATTAATACTAGCGCAACATAAAGAACGAGCATGATTACTCTATTTGAATCGATTGAACGTTGTGCAGTTTTAATGTCTTCACCGAATTCACGCGTTGCATAATCAAGGTCTACATTGTTGTCATCTGTGTATACACTCGTAATTTTTGGCTTACGGTAAAGTTTGTCTTCAACATACCTTAGATCCATGTGTTTAGAGTTCCAAGTTAAATCTTTAAAAAATCCCATCGTTCGTGCCCCCTTTTTTAAAAGTGTTCTTACAATAAGTATATCCCTTATAGCCGTCTAATTCAAAGGTGTAAATTCGAGTTTTTATTTTTCGTTATTTTTTAAAAAAATTGAATAATTATGTGTAAATAGGGTATTTATAATTATAATCCACAAACACGTGGATATCTTTATGGGGGTGACAGAAATGTCAGAAGAAAAACAGTTTTCGAGACGTGATTTCTTGAAAACGACAGGTGCAGCAACTGGCGGAATCATCGGAGGGTCGCTACTCGGTGGGTTTATTGGGTTTAATCTGAACGATGATCAGAGTGAACAAGCAGAACAGAATAAGACAGATGGTCATTCTGACGGACACGAAAGTTCTGGCGGGGGTTTATCAGATAAAACGCGTGTGTTCTTTATGACGGACGAAGACTTTATAGTCGTTGAAGCGGCGATGGAGAGAATTTTCCCAGAGTCGAAAGTAGGTCCAGGTGCAAAAGAACTCGGCGCAGCGTATTATCTTGACGGTCAACTTGCAGGGCAGTGGGGGTCTAACACGAAAGAATATATGGTTGGACCATTCCATGAAGGACTTCCAACGCAAGGGTATCAGTCTCCGTTGACACGAGCAGAATACTTTACAATTGGTATTAACAAGTTGAAGAGTGAAGCACAAGATAGACACGATAAAGGATTCCATGAACTAGATGAGAAAGATATGGATGCAATTTTACAAGATTTCCAGGATGGTAAAGTGGACTTAGGGGTACCTAAAAATATTGCAACGAGCGCTTACTTCTTTACGATGTTGCGTGGGGCGACTTTAGAAGGTGTGTACTCAGATCCAGTGTATAGAGGAAACAGAAATATGGAGGGCTGGAAGATGAAACAGTTCCCAGGACATCAACATTCATACCTACAGTTAATTGAATCAGATGAATTTCAAGAAATCGATCCAATGCCAAACTTTGGTATGTAAAGAAGGGTGAAATAAAATGGCTAAAGAATTAGAAAAAGTAGATGTTGTAACAGTTGGTGCTGGATGGACAGGAGGAATCGTAGCTGCAGAAGCAGCTAAAGCAGGTTTAAAAGTTGTAAGTTTAGAGCGTGGTAAAAGACGTGGAACGAAGAACTATCAACACGTCCATGATGAATTAAAATACGCACTTAGATATGAATTGATGCAGGATGTTACTAAAGAGACGATTACATTTAGGAATAATCAAGATCAGCGTGCGTTACCTATGCGACAAATGGGTAGCTTTTTACTTGGTGAACACGTCGGTGGTGCAGGTACGCACTGGAATGGTTGGACATATCGATTCTTACCGTATGATTTTGAAATTAAGACGATGACAGAAGAAAAATATGGTAAAGAAAAACTAATGGAAGATAAAGGATATAGATTTCAAGATTGGGGCATTACATACGATGAATTAGAACCGTATTTCGACCAATTTGAAAAGACTGCTGGTATTAGCGGTGAAGAAAACCCACTTGGCGGTAAGAGAAGCGACAAATATCCAAACCCTCCAATGGTAAAAACTAAAATTTTAAAAATGTTTGAAAAAGCAACTAAAGAAATGAAGTATCATCCATACATGTTACCTTCAGCAAACATGTCTCAAGAATATACAAACCCTGATGGAGAAAAAATGGGTGCTTGCCAATATTGTGCATTCTGTGAGAGATTTGCTTGTGAGTATGCTGCAAAAGCAAGTCCAGAAGTTACTGTAA
Organism: Phocicoccus schoeneichii; assembly: GCF_014635565.1. GTDB lineage: Bacteria > Bacillota > Bacilli > Staphylococcales > Salinicoccaceae > Phocicoccus > Phocicoccus schoeneichii. The sequence goes on along the minus strand of NZ_BMDB01000001.1, from coordinate 730,947 downwards.
TACCTACTGCTGAAAAAACAGGTAACTATACAATTCGTACAGAAGCAAACGTTGTTGAAATTATTAAAGACGGGAATAACAAAGTTAAAGGTGTTAAGTTTGTGGACACTGTAACGAAAGAAGAGTTTATTCAACCGGCTGATGTTGTTGTACTTACAAGTTACATGCTTAATAACTATAAGCTTCTTAGAATTTCAGATATCGGTGAACAATATGATCCTAAGACTGAAAAAGGTACATTAGGACGTAACTATTGCTATCAAACAACAGGTGGAGCTACAGGATTCTTTGACGAGCAATTTAACACATTTATGGGTGCTGGTGCATTAGGTATTACACTCGATGACTTCAACGGAGACGAGTTTGACCATACAGATTTAGACTTTCTTCATGGCGGCAGTTTATATACAACTCAAACGGGTGCACGACCAATTCTCTCAAACCCAGTTAAAGCAGGTACAAAAAATTGGGGAGAAGAGTTTAAAGAAGAATCTATCAAAAACTATACACGTACTATCAATGTGTCCGGACAATGTGCAACGAGTCCACATAAAGATAACTATCTAGATATTGATGAAGATTACACAGACGCATATGGATTACCGCTCGTAAAACTTACGTATAACTTTACTGACCAAGATCGCTTACGTACGAAGTATCTTGCGGAACGTTCTGGTGAAGTATTAGAAAAGATGGGTGCGAAGCATGTGGACGTTGGTGGAGATCTAAAAGACTACGACATCGTTCCTTACCAATCTACACACAACACAGGGGGCACTGTGATGGGTGATGACCCAGAAATTTCAGTAGTAAATAACTGGTTACAACATTGGGACGCAGATAACTTATTTGTAGTTGGAGCAGGAAACTTTGCGCACAACTCAGGCTACAACCCAACAGGAACAGTTGGTGCACTGGCATACCGTTGTGCTGAAGGGGTAATTAAATACCATAAAAATCCAGGTAGACTGGAGAAATAGTTATATCATATTACTCTCTAACTTTGATTAGAGAGTAATTTTTTGAATTGTGGTGCGCGATTTTAAATTTGATGCGGTTCCTGAAGTTTTGTGGGTATTTATCTTGTGAAATTTAAATATTTGATGCAACTACTATCAAATCGCAACTCGCATTATTGGTGTCGTTGTGGTTCACTCAAGATAAAAACAGAGGTGAACCGTGGATTGAACAAGTTAGAAATTTTGAAGAAACGTATGGCACTCAATACTTCTGAGTCTAAATTATTATTTCTTAAAAGAACGGGCGATGAAGGGGAAACGTATGTGTCGAAAGTGTTGTCTGAGAGGTTGGAAGTTCAGCCGTTTGTATTGGAAGATTTTTTGTTCGAGATTGATGGCAGCGAATGCCAAATCGATTTTTTAGTGATGTTTGAGTATGAGTGTTTGTTGATTGAAGTGAAGCATTATGAGGGAGATTTTATTTCGGGTGATGAATACATAACCAAGGTGGATTCCAAGAAGAAATATCCGAACCCATTGGCACAACTGGCTCGAGCGACTGATAGATTAGAGAAATTATTTATGAGAGAGAATATTCGTATGAAAATTGTGGCGTTAGTCATTTATACGCATCCGTGTTTTTATCTATATCATGCACGAGTAGATAGTCGAATCGTGTTTTTGTCACAAACGAGAAGATATGTGGCGGAGTTAAATCAGAAGCCGTGTAGAATTGGAGAGCGACATAAAAAGATTTTTGAGAGATTGAATTCGCTACGCCTCGAAACATCTGCATATGAGAAAAAGATCGTGTACGAATACGAAGATTTGAAGAAATGCATAACCTGTGCGAAGTGTGATGGTGAGATGGAGCGCAGAAGCACTGGAGACAGGAAGTTTATCTATTGCAATATGTGTGGCGTTCGAGAAAAACTTTATGACGCCATACTACGAAACGTTGCAGAACTAGAATATCTATTTCCTGATAAGGAGCTGACCCTGACGCTGGTGTTGGAATGGGTTGGTGGATGTATTACAAGAAAGTTTTTAACTAAAATACTTTTATCGAGATATGAGTTAATCAAAAAAGGGCGTAGCTCGTATTATATAAAAAAATCTTGAAAAAATTACTAGTGAAACATTATCATATCTTCGTTTCGAACATAATCAGGTCGTGGAAGTTGTGCTATGGGTAAACCACACCTTGAATAGACGTTAATCAGGTCGTGGAAGTTGTTGTATGGGTAAATCACACCTTGAATAGACGTTAATCAAGTCGCGGAAGTTGTTGTCTGGGTAAACCTCACCTTGAATAGACGTTAATCAAGTCGTGGAAGTTGTTGTATGGGTAAACCGCACCTTGAATAGACGTTAATCAGGTCGTGGAAGTTGTTGTATGGGTAAACCGCACCTTAAATAGACGTTAATCAAGTCGTGGAAGTTGTTGTATGGGTAAATCACACCTTGAATAGACCTTAATCAAGTCGTGGAAGTTGTGCTATGGGCCAACCGCACCTTGAATAGACGTTAATCAAGTCGTGGAAGTTGTTGTATGGGTAAACCGCACCTTGAATAGACGTTAATCAAGTCGCGGAAGTTGTTGTCTGGGTAAACCGCACCTTGAATAGACGTTAATCAGGTCGTGGAAGTTGTTGTATGGGTAAACCACACCTTGAATAGACGTTAATCAGGTCGTGGAAGTTGTTGTATGGGTAAACCACACCTTGAATAGACCTTAATCAAGTCGTGGAACTTGTGTCTTGAGTAGACCACACCTTGAATAGATCTTAATCAGGTTGTGAAATTGAGTTAAGATAAACCACGTCCTGATTAGATTTTAAATATCATGCTAAATAAAGAAATCTCGAAACCCACGTCCTGATTAGATTTTAAATATCATGCTAAACAAAGAAATCTCGAAACCCACGTGATGATAAGTTCCTAATAATCATATGTCACACAATTAGTGACCGCGTTTAGCAGATTGATATGTAAATCTGGCATAGTATAGCCTCACCCACACATTTGTTTTAATCGAAAATGCATAGTATTATTAAATAATAGAATAAGTTGGGGTTTTCGTGATGTTTTAATCGATAAAGTGATTGATTTGCAGTTATTTAGTGAAATAAATCACAAAACAAAAACTCGCTCAAGTGAGCAACAACTCACTCGCGCAAAAATTAATTCATTCACACAACCAATCAACCAACTTCAATCGGTAAAATTCACTCGCGTGAATTTTTTCTAGTTAATATCATTACACGATTTCAGGTGAATATTATGGAAGAAAAAGAGACAGAGATTGTCAAACAGAAACGCAGAAAGCTTACGCAAGAAGATAATATGGCGAGCTTGACTGAGCATCTCATGGATTTACGTGCGGTGGTCATCAAGAGTGCAATTGTTATCGTTATTTGGTTTGTCATTGTTTTTGCGACTGTGACTTGGTGGTTCCCTTTTGTGTCTAAGGGTGCGGATATTGTTGTACTCGGTCCGTTCGAAGTCATTCGTTTCTACATACAGACTTCTGGGGCAATCAGTTTAGGATTATCGATTCCTTTTATCTGTTGGTTCTTATGGCAATTCATGAAGCCCGGACTTGTCGAACGTGAAACGATGTTCATTAAAAGTAGTTTACCCGGTATGTTAGTCCTATTTATTGCTGGTGTAGCTTTTGGATATTTCATTGTCCATCCAATCAGTTATTTTTTCTTAATCTCTATGGGTGAACGTAACTTTGACGTACTTGTTACGGCAGATGAATACATGAGCTTCTTACTAATGACGACAATTCCATTTGGCTTGATATTCCAGTTGCCAGTCGTGATTTTATTCTTAAATTATATTGGACTACTCGATGCAGAGATAATGCAAAATATGAGAAAATATGCGTATTTTATACTACTCGTCGTGACGGCTCTCATTGCGCCGCCTGACTTATTCACGCATTTAATTACACTTTCACCAATGATCTTACTCTATGAAATCAGCATTATTCTGATAAAAAGACGAGATAAGAAAAAAGCGAAAAAAGCCCAAAAAGAAGCACATTCATAAATCACTCTTACAATACGTAAGAGTGTTTTTCATGAATGTTTATAAATGCACCAAATAAAGGTATAATTGTAATAGTGATGAGGTGGAGAGATGAAAACAGAACAACTATTATCGTTATTAAAAATTAAAAAAGTGCACGGCACATTGCCAGAGTCAGTGACAGATATTTCAATCGACTCTAGAGAAGCGCATGCGACAAGTATATTCGTCGCGATTGCAGGTGCGAACTTAGATGGATTTGATTTTATTGATGATGCAATAGACAAAGGATGTACGTTTATTCTGTCTGATAGAACGAGAGAACTGCCAGATAATGTGGGACTTCTTCAAGTAAAGGATCCTGAAAAAGTTGCAGCATTATTCAGTGAGCACATCTATGAATTTCCACACGAATCGATGACGATGATTGGCGTTACAGGTACGAATGGTAAAACGACTGTGTCTATGATGATTCATAACTTGAGTCTCGCTATGGGGAAAGAGACTGCATACTTAGGTACAAATGGATTCATGATTTCAGAAAAGCATTTCCCGTCAGCGAATACAACACCAGAGACGACACGTTTACACAGAAATCTAAAAGAAGCTGAAGATGAAAAGATGGATGTCTTCACAATGGAAGTATCTTCACATGCGTTAAAGATTGGTCGTACATACGGACTGAACTTTGATATTACAATTTTTACGAATCTTTCTCAAGACCATCTCGATTTCCACAAAACGATGACAGAGTATGGATTTACGAAAGGTCTTCTATTTAGTCAACTTGGTCAAGATCTTCGTAAACGCAAATATGTAATTCTAAATAACGATGACGAGTGGTCAGACGAATTTAGAACGATGACACCATACGAAGTGATTACATTTGGTAATACGAGCGATGCAGATTTTTATCCAACGAATATTAATGGTACGCTTGAATATACAGAGTTTACGCTCAATACTCCGGAAGGTGAATTTTTCATTCACTCACCGTTCGTTGGTGATTATAATATCTCGAATTTAATTTGTGCGATTATTTCTGAATGGGTTCAAGGATATGAGTTTGACGAAATCATTTCTGCAATAAAAGATATGAAGCCTGTGTCTGGTCGACTTGAAGTTTTAGACAAGACGCTGCCTATCGATCTTATAATCGATTTTGCACACTCACCAGATGCACTTCAAAAAGTGGTTGAAACAGTTCGTCCATTCAAGAAACAGAAGCTCATTTTACTGCTCGGAATGACTGGTGAGCGTGACTATTCTAAAGCTGAAGCGATGGGGCGTATTGCCTCGATGGCGGACTACGTTTTTATTACGGTAGACAACCCAGGTAATGATGATAAACACATGCTCATCGATATTCTAGAGCGCGGGATGACCCATAAAAATTATGAGACGTACATTGACCGTGAAGAAGCCATTAAACGCATGGTCGATTTTGCTGATGAAGGGGATACCCTGTTACTCGTTGGTAAGGGCCGCGAGCCGTATCAAATTATGGAAGGACATGTGAAAGTGCCGCACAGAGACGACCTTATCGTTCTCGACGCAGCGTATCGCAGATTTAAAAGTGATGAATACGAAGAAATTTAATATAGATTATAACGATATTGAAACAGAAATTTATATGATAGAAGATAAAGACACGCTAGTCTCAATACCAGACTTGTTTTTATCTTTTAAACTAGAGGAAAGAGACGAAATGGAAATCGTCTCTTACTTATTTAGTGTGATGGACGAAAGTGATGCGGAATTATTCGCAGATCGAATTTTAAAAGAACTAGGAGAACATAATGGGATTTAAAGAAGAAATAGAAAAAAGAAAGACGTTCGCAATCATCTCTCACCCGGACGCAGGTAAAACGACACTGACAGAAAACTTGCTACTCTTTGGTGGTGCCATTCGTGAAGCGGGTGTAGTTAAAGGACGTAAGACAGGTAAATTCGCAACTTCAGACTGGATGAAAGTAGAACAAGAACGTGGGATTTCTGTGACGAGTTCTGTGATGCAATTTGACTTTGATGGGTATAAAATCAATATTCTAGATACACCAGGGCACGAAGATTTCTCGGAAGACACGTATCGTACATTGATGGCAGTAGATAGTGCGGTAATGGTAATTGATGCAGCGGAAGGTATTGAGCCACAAACGTTAAAATTATTCAAAGTAGCAAAAATGCGTGGCATCCCTGTATTTACGTTTATTAATAAACTCGACCGCATGGGTAAAGAACCATTTGAACTATTAGAAGAAATCGAAGAAACATTAGATATTGAAACATATCCAATGACATGGCCAGTCGGAATGGGACCAAGTTTCTTTGGAATCATAAATAGAAGAACGCGTGAAATCAATCCGTATCGTGAAGACGAACCATTAAAATTCAACGATGAGTATGAACTTGAAACACCGCATAAAATCGAAGAAGATAGTGCTTACCAAACTGCAATGGAAGAATTCATGTTGGTAGAAGAAGCGGGAGATCCGTTCGATAAAGAAAAGATCGCTCGTGGTGATTTAACACCTGTTTTCTTTGGTTCCGCACTCGCATCATTTGGTATTGCAGAATTCCTCGATACATTCGTTGATTTTGCACCGTCACCTAAAGCAAATGAAACGAAAAACGGAGAGATTATTGAGCCAACAGACAAAGAGTTTTCTGGGTTTATCTTTAAAATTCAAGCGAATATGGACCCAAGACACCGTGATAGAATCGCATTTATGCGTATTGTATCTGGTGAGTTTGAACGTGGTATGGACTTGACGTTACAACGTACGGGTAAGAAATCTAAGATTACGCGAGCGACGATGTTTATGGCAGACTCAACGCAGACACTTGACCATGCATATGCAGGAGACATCATTGGACTTTATGATACAGGAACGTATCAGATTGGAGATACGTTAACTTCAAGTAAACATATCGAATATGTAGACCTTCCACAGTTCACGCCTGAATTATTCATGAAAGTTTCAGCGAAGAACGTAATGAAACAGAAGCACTTCTATAAAGGGATTGAACAACTTGTTCAAGAAGGTGCGATTCAATATTATAAGACGATTCACACGAATCAACCAATTTTAGGTGCAGTGGGTCAATTACAGTTTGAAGTATTTGAGCACAGAATGAAAAATGAATACAATACAGATGTCATTATGGAACCGATTGGTAAGAAAATTGCGAGATGGATTGAAAATGAAGAGACAATCACAGATGCAATGAGTACGACTCGTTCGACATTAGTAGATGATCGTTTTGGAAATAAAGTCTTCTTATTTGAGAACGAGTTTGCCCTAAGATGGTTTGTGGAGAAGTATCCGGTGGTAAAACTATATAGTCTACTTTAATCTTTACATGTCTCAAAAAATTAAGTATAGTATTCTTAACAAGCAAATATGTACTCTATGGGGAGTAACGACTAGAATTTCTATCAACATATCGTCATGACGGAAAAATCCCGGTGTGTTGAGCAAAATTAATTTTTGTACAGTGAGACCATAGCAAGTAGACATATCGTCTATTTGTTCATGGTCTCTTTTTGTTTGTAAAAGTAAAGGAGAGAAAAAATGGATACAGCTATTTTATTAGAATATGGTTGGGTTTTAATTGTACTCGTTGTATTAGAAGGATTACTTGCAGCAGATAACGCAGTCGTTCTTGCCGTAATGGTAAAACACTTAGAACCAAAACAAAGACAAAAAGCATTGTTTTATGGTTTACTTGGTGCGTTCGTCTTCCGTATGGTCGCAGTATTAATGCTCGTTTGGCTCGTTCAATGGTGGTGGGTACAAGCAATTGGTGCACTATACTTACTATACGTTTCAATTAGTCACATACTGGCCTTCTTCAAGAAAAATGATCATTCAACCGAAGATTTGATAGAAAAAGAGAAGAAGAAAAAGCATTCAGGTTTCTGGATGACAGTATTAAAAGTAGAAATTGCGGATATCGCATTTGCGATTGACTCAATTTTAGCAGCAGCTGCAATCGCTTTAGCGTTACCACACATTGGTGGCGACTTCTTTGGTATTAACGTCGGTCAATATACTGTAATGGTGGTCGGAGGACTTATGGGTGTAATCATCATGAGATTCTTCGCGAACTGGTTTGTTAAGATTTTAGACCAAAAGCCAGGACTTGAAGTTGCAGCATTTACGATTGTTGGTTGGGTAGGTATTAAGCTTGCGGTATTAACACTCGCTCACCCAGATCTTGGAGTAATTCCTGAAGACTTCCCACATTCAACAATCTGGAAAGCAATATTCTGGTCAGTAATGGTTATCATTATACTTGTTGGTTGGTTTAGTGATAAATTTAAAACAAACAAAGCTGCTTAAAAAGAACTAAGGAGTGTGTTGTACATGTCGAATGAACAAAGACCGGAATCTTTCGATGAGAGATTCAGACGCAGATCTCATTCATTTGAAAATGATGATTTCGAAAAAGATAACACTGACGAAGTGGCGGATACTGAAAGTGGAGTAGAAACAGAGACGTTTTCGTCTAAGGAGACAGATGATTATTACGTTGAACCGAGAGAAAAGAGAAACGGTGGGTGTTTATCATCTGTTCTATTACCACTAATTGCAGGTATAGTTGGCGCCATACTTGTAGTGATGCTCTATCATACGTTTTTTGATGGCGACACTCCGGTAACAGATAATAATACGGATCAAACAGAATCTAAAGAATTAAATGAAGTAAAAAAAGATTTAGAAGAAGAGCATTCTGATAAAGTGATTACGGACACAACAGCAGCTGTAGAAAAAGCAAGCCCAGCGGTTGTTTCTGTAATTAACCTCCAAGAAACACAATCATTATATGGTCTTGGTGCAGGTGAAATTCAAGAAGCGGGAAGTGGCTCTGGAGTGATCTATAAGATAGATGACAACAATGCATACATCGTGACGAACAATCACGTTATAGAAGGTGCATCAGAACTTAAAGTGAATTTAGAATCTGGTGAATCGATTCCTGCTGAGCTCGTTGGTACAGATATTTGGACAGACCTTGCCGTACTTCGAGTAGAACGTGGTAATATCGATGTTGCGATTGAGTTTGCTGATAGTGATAAAGTGCTTGTAGGTGAAGATGCGATTGCAATCGGATCACCACTTGGTGCGATGCTATCTGGCTCTGTATCACGCGGTATCGTATCTGCATTGGACCGTGCGATTCCTGTAGACTTTGACAACGATGGTGTCATCGACTGGGAAGCAAATGTACTTCAAACTGACGCAGCGATTAACCCTGGTAACTCTGGTGGCGCATTAATTAACAGTGATGGGGATTTAATCGGAATTAACTCTATGAAGATTGGCCAAGACAATGTTGAAGGTATTGGATTTGCGATTCCTTCAAACGAAGTGACAAGAATCATTAAAGATCTTGAAGAGCATGGAGAAGTAAAGCGTCCATTTTTAGGCGTAAGCATGATGGACCTTTATACGATTTCTAGTGATATCTTACAAGGACAACTAAATTTACCTGAAGATGTTACAGCTGGTGCACTGGTTACTGGAGTTCAAGAAAACTCTCCAGCAGATATCGCAGGGCTTAGAGAGTACGATGTAATTGTGTCACTTGACGGTGAAAAAATCGAGAACTCTCTAAAACTCCGTCGTTATCTCTACGAGAAAAAAGAAATCGGTGATGAAATCACGATTGAATTCTATAGAGATGGAGAAAAACAAAGCACAACAGCAACATTAGAATAATATAAATTTTAGACTAGGGATTCCCTAGTCTAATTTTTTATAGATGAGAATCTGAATTATATTGAAAGACTTTAAAATAGAGCGTATGATAAATGATATTAAAGGGGTGAGAGAATTTGCAGTCTATTATGAGTGTGTTTAAAAGTACAAGTCCTCAAAGACTCATTCTATTTTATTATGCACTGTGTCTATTTGTTGCAACATTACTCATGCAAATTCCGCTTCTGTATCGTAGTGGAGCATCTGTATCATTTATGGATACAGTGTTTGTCGCAGCATCAGGGATTTCAGTTACCGGACTTACGACAGTGAATATCGCAGAAACATTCTCTGTACCTGGGTACATTGTTTTGATGTTTATCTTGAATCTCGGTGGTATTGGGATTATGGCCGTATCTACCTTTGTCTGGGTTGTACTAGGAGTTAAAGTCGGTCTTAAAGAACGTGCAGCAATCATGGTAGATAACAGTCAGGTTAAGATGAGTGGCGGTGTAAAACTCGTTTTAAATATCGTCCAACTCCTTTTTGTGATAGAACTGATTGGTGCAATCATCTACACAACTATTTTCTACATAGAAACAGGAAATTTTGCGAAGTCTTTACTGGATGGTGTGTTTTTATCGGTTTCAGCAACGACGAACTGTGGGTTCGACTTATATGAACAGTCTTTGATTGGCTACAGCAACAACTACATTATCCAGGTGCCTGTTATGTTACAAATCGTATTAGGTGCAATCGGATATCCGGTATTAATAGAGATAAAGGAATACTTCAGCAAGAAGAACAAACGATTCAAATTTAGTTTATTTACAAAAGTGACAGTAACGATGTACTCGATTTTGTTTGTGTTAGGAGCGTTTATGTACACACTCTTAGAATGGAACGGGAATAGTGCAGAAGAATCAGCATTCTCTAAAATTATGAATGGTGTGTTTATGTCGATATCTGCGAGAAGTGGTGGGATCGTTGTGGAAGACCCATCGACGCTTAATGAAGTGACTCAGATGATTCTTTCGATGCTGATGTTTATTGGGTCATCACCATCATCAGCAGGTGGGGGAATTAGAACTACAACACTTCTGATTATCATTGTGACAGTATATGCGTTTTCTAAGGGACGTAAACATGTGAGTATGTTTAAACGTAGGATTGCACGTCAAGACATCGACAGAGCGTTTGTAGTGCTTGCTATTGCGATGTTCTTGGTATTTATCGGCGTATGTATTATCGCTTTTGTAGATGGGTCTAAGCTCGGTCTCGGTGCGATTATATTTGAAGTAACGAGCGCATTCGGAACGTGTGGTATGTCGATGGGGATCACAAAAGACTTATCAACGGTAAGTGAATGTGTCATAATCTTATTCATGTTTATCGGACGAGTAGGATTCGTATCATTCTTACTCTCAATCGGTGGAAAACAAACAAAAGAAGTATTTAAATACCCAGAAGAAAGACTGATGGTTGGGTAAAGAATAAAACTAAAAAAGTGTACTCGAGAATACCCGAGTACACCTTTTTAAATTATTTAAGAATTTTGTAGCGTTTATGATTGACGACTGTTTTTTCGAAATCTTCGTTTTCATCCCAGTCTTCATTAATTGTAATATCTACAATTACAGAGTTTTCATTTACTTTTTCAACTCTACCCAGTTGGCCATCGTTGAATTCAACGAAATCTCCGACCTCAGCTGGAATAATTTCAACTTCTTCTTCTTTCTTACTCAAATGAACCCCTCCAAACGCATAGTCACGTTATTATACTAAAAAAACACACTTTTTTCAAGTTTGTAGGGTTTGCTTTAGTTTATTTCTGATACTCATTCGTATATTCTTTGCTGTTGAGTTTGATACACCGAGCATGATAGCAATTTCTGAGAGTTTATATCCATGTAAGAGGTATGTAAACACATATTGTTCTCGCTCATTTAAATGTTTTTTTAGATCTTCAAATAATAAGTCATCGTAGTAATCTGAACTTGAGTAAGTTTCCATAAGTTCATCTTCAGTAGTGGTGTGATAGTTTTGGTAATTTGATTCTTTTCTAATCGCATCAATCATGCGCTGATAGATTCTTGTGTAAATAAACTGATCGAGCGTACAGTTCGCTTTTTCTTTATTGAATGTAGTCTGTGCATTATATACTGCAATTCTTCCTATTTGCATGTATTCATCAATATGGTACATAATCCCAAGTTTCTTTATAATACTCATAATCATCGGTTCATACGTTTTAATATCTTTCAATTGATTTCCAATCTGATCGATCGTTTTATTTCCGGATAATCACAGTGTATGTAAATGGATGTAAAAAAACCAAACAACTAATTAACAAAAATTAACAATAAGTTAACTTTATATATTGTTTTTTATCTATATTGTCATATAATCGATGTATAACTTGAAGTTATATTAATAATATTAAGCGAATACGCGTAGACAGAAAGGAACATACATGCATATCGAACTCACAAATCATTGTCTTTATATAGAACCAATCTTAGATGCAAAGTATGCATCTCGAGCAGTATTTACAGACAGAATCGCATATAGCACAAAATCTTCTACAAAATGGATTGATGATACTTTGAAGAGATACTATGCTACAAATATTGAAGCAAGAAAGTATCACGCAAAATTTCACTTTAATTTCCACAGACTAACTCCAGTTCTTTTTACCACACATAACGGTTTTCTCTTATTTCCACTTCCTAATAAGCAATTCAAATTGAATAATTACTGGATTAATTTAAGTAAATGTTACGCATTTAAAGGAAGTGATGTTGGTGTAACGATTGAATTTACCAATGGAACTTTCTTTGATGTACCAGTGCCACTTACAGTTTTTGAAAAGCAATATACAAGAGCATTATTTTTAAATGATCAATATGGAAAATTTATCATCGCTAGAGACAACCGCAATCTTATGAATGATAGTGGTAAAATTGTATATAATATGAGTAATTCAAATGAATAAACTTGTAAAAGTATATGATTGTATCTTAGAATTAGTATCAAGAGAAGGGACTGAATCGTTTGAAATTAACTGTAAATGTAAAGAGCGAACAACTCGGTTCAAATCAGTTTACTTACCAAATTTCTGCAGAAGAAAAACTAGATAAATTGATGCAATTAATTATTCTTGACCAAGAATTTTTAACACATGAAGCGGGCAAATTAAACTATGGTGAGTATCCATTCCAAGAATTTCAATCTTTAACTATTGGTAATCTATTTCATGGCACGGATCGTATTGTAGTAGAGGGTAGTAGTGTCCAGATTGAAATATTAAATAATAAACAAGAGAAAAGAGACACAGACTTACTACTGTTTGATTACACTCAGTTTATAAAAGCATGTGACATATATAATGATTTGTTAAAAGAAATCGAAGTAGAGAACGGTACGGTGTTTTATATTCAACAAAATAGAGAGCAGTATCTCGTTAGAAAAGAAGAACATCACCTAGAGTTCTATCATTTTAAACGTCAATTTGATAACGCATTTGATGAAGAGGGGCGTACACCGTTCTTTATAGTGGAATTTAAATCACGTAAAGCACTCACAGTATCAGAGTCTCATTTTATTAAGAAATATCGTTATCCAAAAAGCGATTATCTAAACCCAATTATCCATCTGGAGCTCGCAAGAATCTCTCAATCAGTCATTCAAGAAATGACACTTCTAATTCATCGGTTATTTACGATTTTAGGTCGATTTGTAAATGCGAATGTTGAAATTGATGACGTGGAAAAAGTACCATCATACATTCAAGTAGATGAAAAAGAAACAATTGGATTTGTAAAGTACGCTGACTTAGCGAGTCTCATCCAAAAAGATAATTAGATGGTATATAATTAATGTAGAATGGAAGAAGTCGTATGGCAAACCAAAATAAATATGTGACTATTTCTGGTGTTTCATTTATCAATATTGAAAAATCACAATTTCTTAATTCTATATTAATACCTAGAATTAAAAATGAAGAAAAGACATTTATCGTAACTGCAAATCCTGAAATTGTAGATCGTACAATTCATGATCACGAATATAAAGAAGCAGTATTAAGAAGTGATTTTACTGTTGCTGATGGCGTCGGTATACTTGTCGCCGCTAAAATGAATAAAATGAATATTAAAGAAAGAATCGCAGGATATGATCTTCTCGTAGATCTTTTAGAGTTTGGTAATGAAGAAAGACTCAAAGTTTATTTACTCGGTGCAGAGGAAAGTGTAAATAAAAAGGCGAGTGATCATGTCAAAGTCAACTTCCCTAATGTTGAAGTCGTCGGACGTCATCATGGTTTCTTTGATATGAATGACGACAGAATAGCAAAAGAAATTAATGAAACAAAACCAGATATTATATTTGTGGCACTCGGTGTTCCAAGACAAGAAAATTGGATTCATAATAATATTGACCAGTTTAATAAAGGTGTATTTATGGGCGTTGGTGGAAGTTTTGATGTACTTGCAGGAACGGTAAAACGTGCACCAGATATGTGGATTAAACTGAACTTGGAATGGCTTTATAGAATGATGAAACAACCAGAACGTTTTGGTAGAAACTTAAAGATACTAAAATTTATGATACGACAGTTACCCATATTCAAAAGAAAATGACTATAGGAATGAAACTATGACTGATAATAAATTAATAAACGTAATTTTATGTGCACTTATTGCTGGAATCATTGCAGCGCTTGGTACCTTCTTTTTTATTGATAATAAATATGATGCAGTGAGTAAGGTGTCGATTGCAGATAGCGATATAGAATTACCTTTAGCGAAAGAATTAAAAACAGAAGAAATTATAAATTCATTAATTGAATCAAATGATTGGGAATTGACTTCAACGGAATTAATGGATGCAATAAAAATCGAACAGGAGGATAACACTTACTTATTACATACTTCATTCAATAACAAAGAAGACTCCGTCCAAATTGCAAATGAGTATACAGAACATCTTGTTACTTATTTCAATGGATATGAGATCTCTGTAGATGAATTAAGTCATCTGTCTTCAGTGAGTAACCAATCTATTCTGCCTAAAGTTTTATATATCTCAGCAGGTGTATTAATTGGTGTGTTAATTGGAATATTAATGAATGTAATGCGTAATCCAAATAACAAAAAAACTTCAGGTAAGAGACCTGAATCTATAGCGAAGTACCCTGTGCTAGGTACAATCAAAGTATATTAGGTGGTGAAGTAATGAGTATCTTAAATAGAAACAGAATTGTGATTGATTCACCAAACGATATGATTTCGAATGCATTTATGAAAATGTCAGAAAAACTAAAATTTTATGCAGGAGATGACAAGAAAGTCATTCTCTTTATGTCTGCAGAAAATGGCGATGGTAAATCAACCGTTGCAACAAACACGGCGATTAGTCTAGCTAAACTTGGTAGCAAGGTCGTTTATCTTGATGCAGATTTTGAGAATCCGTCAATCAATGAAACGTTTGATATGCAGATGCGTAAAGGTGTGTCTGATGCCGTTTTACATGATGAGGATATCTCATATATGATTTATGATACATCAGTTTATGGGCTCAGTATTATATTTGCAGGACTAGAAAAAGATAATACGGGTATGGTATTACTATCTAATAAATTTAAATATTTAACAAAGACACTAAAAAACTCATTTGATTTTTGTGTTTTAGATATTAATTCAAGTAAAAATGAAGACGTATATCTAGAAGCTTTAAAAGATTTTGTAGATGGTGTTGTTATAGTGGACAACAGAAGTAGAGATAATGAAGGTTTAGAAGCTCTCATTCAATTAATTGAAAAACATGAGATTGACATTATTGGTGTCGTGAATAATTTAGAAAAACAGTAATAATAGGAGTAGAGATGAGCACATTTACTAATTATTTTTCAAAACATGTGAGAGAAAAGTTTACTAAGTTTATAGAGCTTGTCGATATTAACGAAGAAAGGGATCACTTTACATTTACGTATGAAGTGCTCCCATTTATTAATTTAAGGGTAATATCGAATTATACTGCAAAGGTGTTTATAAAGGATCGTAGTTATCCATTACAGTGCACCTATCAAGATCGTATCATCAAAGTAGTACTTCCAAGGCACTTTTTTGATGATGTGCCAGACAATTTGATGATTCAGCTATACTCGTTTGACGTACCGATGCGTATCAAGTTAGATAGAGAGTCTGAAGATGAGACAATAAAAACCCAATATTTAATCAATGAGAAGCTTTATAATATTAAAGCAAAAAAAGATACGTATCTATCTAAAAGATTTATGACTTTAAACTTTAAAGATACACCTGTCGAAATTAGTGATTTGCAGGTAGAGAAAGATTTATTCAGGTTAACATTTAAGGATTTTAATGTGTCTAACAAGACACAATTGTTTTTATCTTACCCGCACAAGTTTATAGAACTTGCTAAGCATGTTGATGATGATAAGTCACTCACAGTCTTTAATATAGATGATTTAACACATGGACGTGCACGACTTTATATTGGGAACGATAATGAAATTTATCCGATTTCAAATACACAGAATCTATCTTTAAAGCTGTTTTCGAAACTATATCTGTTCAACTTTAGTTCAGTAGATGGAAAGTTCACGATTGATATTGATGAGCATGTTGTTTATCCAAAATCATTTATTGTGAATGAAGTCGAGGATGGAAAAATAAAGGTACAATTTGATATCGACACAATGGGCGTAATAGAGCATCCACAATTTGGTATTTTTGACCCAACTTTAGACGTGCTAAAGCGCTTTGATATGTCTGATGATTTAAAGGTAGAGTTACCAATTGAAGCACTAGTCAGTGACTATACACGTAAGAAAATTAATATCATCAACGATGACATCAAGTATCAAGTAAATATTAGTGAAGCATATATACAAGACTTTATGTCGGGAGAAGTCACGTTTATGGACGAGGTATTAACTGCTCATTTCTATAAACGTCGTGATGATTACCTGGGATTCAATGTGAAAAGACCCAAACTATTGAGACGTGTCACAGAAATTAAAGATTTTACCTTTACAGGTTTTGTAAAAGAAAAGGGGAAATTTAATTCTACGTCTACAGTAATGATTTTTGAAGATCGTTTTAGTGGAGAACAATATATTGAACCAATTGAGAAGAAATTTAATGTCGAGTTAAATGTAGAAAAACTACTTCAAATCATGAGCAGAAATAAAACTGTAATCGACGTATTTGTGGGACTATTAGATGACAATCTAGAAGTGATTACAAAGGCTAAGATTACGTATAAATTCTCTGATTATAAAAAAGATAACTATTACGACCAAAAGGTCATCACAAAAGATAACGGAGATCATGTTCATTTCTTAGTGACGACAACACCGTTTAATAACTTGAAAGTTGAAACGTTTGTGGTGCCTAAAGCACTCGATACTCGATTAGTTAGAAATAAGAATGTTTGGTTACTAGGTGAGCGTTCAGATACTGCACAAGAAAATGGGATTACACTTTTTAAATATCTGAGTGAACACACTGATGTTGATGCGTACTATGTCATTGAGGAGGACAGTCTCGATTACGACAAAATCAAACATTTAGACAATGTACTCACATTTGGTAGTTTAGAGCATTATCAAAAGTCACTTGAAGCGGGCGTGCTGCTTTGTACACATGACTTTGAGAATATCTTACCGTATAAACCAGCATGTGGATTCTTTAACTATGAGGATACAGTAAAAGTATTCTTGCAACACGGGGTGCTTGGACGTAAACCTGCTGAGTACCATAAAAAGTACTATGATGATCCATTTGATTTATTCATTGTTTCATCTGACAATGAAAAGTTTGATGTAGTAATGAAAGAGTTGGGTTATAGCATCGATGAAGTTGCGGTAACAGGACTTGCAAGATTCGACCAGCTACCATTAAATCAAAAAGCGAGTCATATACTACTTATGCCAACGTGGAGAGATTGGATTAATACAGATGAAGCATTCTTAGAAAGTGAATATTACCGTAGATATAAATCATTCATTGAAAACGAACGTCTTCATGAAATACTTGAAGCGAATAATGTGTATTTAAATTTCTATCCGCATTATAGAGCACAACCATTTTTCAATAGAGATTTACTTGAGACGAATGACTATGTAAATTTTATAGAGCTTGGTGAGAGAACCGTTCAAGACTTACTGATTGCCCATGCGCTTCTAATTACAGACTATAGCAGTGTGAGCTTTGATTTCACAATGATGAAAAAACCAGTTCTGTATTATCACTTTGACGAGTCTAGATTCTTTAATAGAGGAATCCTAAGACCAGTGAACGAAACATTCCTTGGTGATATTGCAGAAACTGAAGAACAGCTTGTGAGTGATATAGAAAAGATTATTCAAGACGGATTTAAAGCTAACGTCGAAGACCTATCTGGTATATTTAAATATATCGATCATGATAACTGTAAGAGAATATATGAAGTTGTTTCTGGAGTTATTGATTCTAAATAAGACGAGATATTTAAAGTAAAAAAAAGCTGGGACGAAATTTATTTCGTCCCAGCTTTTGTATTATAAACTGCAAATCATATCAACGTGTGGGATTCCAGCATCATCGAATTCACCTGATGACACTTGATATCCTATTTTTTCATAGAACGGGATTGCATGTGTTTGTGCACCAAGCTTAGCCCATGTGAATCCTTTTGATTTTGCATGTAAGTGTACAAAGTACATGAGGTTCATACCAAAATGTTTCCCTCTATGTTCTTTTAACACAGCCATACGTTCGATTTTAACTGTCGTATCATCATACTTTCTATATCGAACAGTACCTGCCGGCTCATTATCTAAAAGGAGTAATACGTGGACACATTCATCTTCGTATTCATCAATTTCCATTTCTAGTGGTACATTTTGTTCCTGAACAAAAACTGTTTCTCTTATTGTTACGCAATCTGGATAATATTTCTTATCATCTGATACGAGAATTTCCATGTTTTTCGCCTCTTTTTTACACAAATGACAAAACCGAAGTACGATTTGGTCATAATGTGTTGTTTTAAAACTTAATTGATACTACCAACCATTATTTTCACTATCTTGTTCATTGTTTTCAGTACCATCATCATAATATTCATTATTCATTCCGTCAACGTCATCAACGTTTGTGTCACCTTCAATTTCATGCTGTTGAAGTGTTTCTCTTGTGACGTCAAAGCCAGTTCCATATGGACTGTCATAGCCTTCTTCTGTGTAGAATGGTTCTTCTTCTAAATTATAGTTCTCAACAATATCAGTAGGAATGATTGCACCTGGATTCATCCAATATTCGTATCGAATATTCTCAAAGTCATCAGCAACTGGTGGATCAAGGTTTAAGATTTCTCTTAAAGTTTTTGAGATGACGAATAAGTGTTCATTCGCAGGTTTATAATAATATGCTCCATTATGTGCCCAGTAATCATCACCTAGAATCATAGAAGATTCAAAGTCGATTTCATTTTTACTAAAGTATGTTGCAATGTTTCCTAACTCATTCATAGTGAAGTTATGGTTTACATTTCGTGCAACAACTTTTACAAGATCATCATATTTAGAAATTGCACCGGTTGATTTTGCTTTTTGCATAATAGCTTTAATCATTTGCATTTGTCGTTCGCCCCGACCGAAATCTGAGTCATATTGTCTACTTCTAACAACAGCTAGCGCCTGTTCTCCGTCTAACGTTTGTTTACCTTTCTTCACTCTTGTTTTACCGTCATCATAAGGGTTTGGCTCTACCATATCGAATGGTACATCAAACTCAACACCATTTAGTGTATCAACCATTTCTACTAAAGCGTCAAAATTTAAACGAATATAGTAGTCAACTGGGACATTTACAAGATTTTCAACTGCATCAACAGCACTAGGTACACCACCAAGTGCGTGTGCATGGTTGACTTTATCGAATGTTTGTTCATTAGACATGTATGTTAAACTGTCACGAGGAATACTTAACATTTTTACAGAGTTAGAATTCTTATCAAATGTTGCAAGGATCATAGAGTCTGTTCGGAATTGATCCCTTGAAAGATTCTCTTTTTTAGAACGGCTTTCGTTCTCATCAATTCCCATAATTAAAACTGTAAAACTATCTTCAACAGATACTTCTTTGCTACGAAGCTCTGATTTACTTCTGTCATTACCAATATCTTCGTATGAATCGGAGACACCTTTATTTACTGTATAAAATAAATAACCAATCCAAATCACAGCTGCAATAGCAGCGAGTATTAATAGTACAACGAATGCTTTTAGAAATTTGTTCATAATATGCTCCAATTAATTAATTTACAATAGACCAATATAAACGTATTAAGAGATTTTTTCAATCAATAACTGTGTGTTGTTCCCTTTTGAGAATTCATTCCATTTATTTTTGAAGGTCTCAATGTCGCTTAGATCAAAGTTGTTTCTGTTTATAATATTAACGATATCTAATGTAGAATAGGCAATTTGTCCGACAACTAGATTAGAATATTCACCAGTAAGGCCACGCGTAATTTTATAATCTTCTAAATCATACGGATAAAAAATGATTGGTTTATTAAAGTTTGCGAAATCAAAAGCTACTGAAGAATAATCTGTAATTAGTATATCAGTTACAGAAAGAACATTCTCAATAGATTCTTTATTAGATAAGTTTAAAACTCGTTTGTTATTGAATTTTCGATCATTATAAATTACAGATGGATGTAGTCTAAAGATAATCGAATAATTCTCAGGTAAGGTAGTAAGCATATGCTCAATATCAATTTCTAATTCACTCACATTAAAAACATTGTCTCTATATGTTGGTGTATAAGTGATTACTGTTTGTCCATTAAGTTCAGGATATGAACGAATCATATAATTTTTAGCGTTATTGACTTTAGCGACATTCACATAAAAATCACTCGATGGCATACCAAAATTTAATAGACTTTTATCCTCTACACCGAAAGACTGTTTAAAAATATTGCCCATAATCGTAGATCCATTAAGTACATAATCAATATTACGATATGACTCTTTAAATCTTTTAACAGAAAGAGCACTTCTCTTCTTCAAAGAATGATCTTCAAGTCCAAACTTTTTAAACGCACCAACAGCGTGCCATGTTTGGAAGATAGAACCATTTAAGTATTTTGCTGCACCAAGAAATGGGTAGAAATTATCAATGACAATTTCTGAAGCGTTACTTAAGTCTTTCATCATCTGTATATGTGTCCTTAAGTTATGCTTACTATAAATAGTTAATTGGCTATGTTTGAAATCTAAAGGTTGTTTACTATAGTTATAAAAAACGACTTGTTTTTTTGTTTGATCCATAAGTTCAGGTATCGTATCAGAAGCATTTTTTAAAAATGTAGATATGAATACAATTTTTTGTTGAGGTCGCTTTCTTCTATTAATTAAGAAAAACAACTTTACGAATAATACATAAAGTTGTAATGCAAGTTCTTTAATCATTTTGGCCTAAGTCATTTTTGATTTTAGATGTTGAAATACCTTCAGTTCTTGGAAGGTATACGACTTCACAATAATCTTTTAGGAAGTCGAATTTACCTTCCCAGTCGTGTCCCATAACAAATGTATCGATGTTATGTTTTTGAACATCAGAAATTTTTTGATCCCAAGACTCTTCAGGAATAACCTCATCAACATATTTAATTGCTTCTAAAATTAATTTGCGATCCTCAAACGAATGGTAGGCATGTTTGTGTTTAAGAGAGTTAAACTCATCAGTAGAAGTAGCAACTACAAGGTAGTCACCCATTTCCTTAGCTCTTCTTAAAATATTAACGTGACCTGCGTGAAGAAGGTCGAATGTTCCGTAAGTAATGATTTTTTTCATATCTTTCACCTTAATCTTTTATTAATTTTATTATATAATCTATTCTAATCAATATTAGGTATAATATAAACTATAGATAGTCATATTATAATACAATTATCAAGGAAGTTACGAGTTAATGAAAATTATAAAAGCAATATTATTACAAATTTATAAAGACTTTTTTGTTCTTGCAGGTAAAGTACTGCCGAAAAATAACAAATTAATCGTATTTGAGAGTTTCTTAGGGAAGCAATTTAGTGATAATCCTAGAGCACTTTATGAATACATGATAGACCAATATGGTGATGAGTATGATCTCGTATGGAGTGTGGATAGACGATACGTAGATGTATTTGAAGAGAACAATATTAAATACTTAAAAAGGTTTTCGTTAAAATGGTTACTTACATTAAATAGAGCAGGGTTATGGATTTCTAATAGTAGAATGCCTTTATGGATCCCAAAACCTAGGAAAACAAAATATTTACAAACTTGGCATGGTACGCCTTTAAAACGACTCGCACTCGATATGGATGCAGTTTTGATGCCAGGAACAGATACGGAAAGCTATAAGAAAAACTTTACAACTGAGTCTAGTAAATGGGATTATTTAATTTCGCCAAATCCATATTCTACAGAAATATTTAGACGCGCATTTAATTTCAATAAAACAATGCTTGAAACAGGATATCCAAGGAATGATATCTTAGTAAATAGTAATAATGATGAATACATCAACAAATTAAAGATTGATATGGGTATCAGAAGAGATAAGAAGATTATTCTATATGCTCCGACATGGAGAGATAATGAGTATTACCAAAGAGGTAAATATAAGTTTGATATTAAATTAGATTTAGAACGTATGAGAGAATCGCTTTCTGATGATTATGTGATTCTTCTTAGAATGCATTATCTCATTGCTGAGAATATTGATACATCAAAGTATGATGGTTTTGTAATTGATATGTCTAAATATGAAGATATTAGAGATTTATATCTCATTTCTGATATACTACTTACGGACTATTCATCGGTATTCTTTGATTATGCGATATTAAACAGACCTGTTTTATTCTTCACATACGATCTTGAAAGTTATAGAGATAATCTAAGAGGGTTTTATTTTGACTTTGAAAAAGAAGCGCCAGGTCCGTTACTTTATGATACAGCAGAAATTATTGAGCAGGTACACTTGATTGAAAATGGCGAATTTGAATTCAGTGAGCGACTTGCTGAGTTTAGAAAGGTATATTGTAGTCTCGAAGATGGCGCAGCATCAAAACGTGTCATGAATAGAGTGCTATAACATTGAAGGGATATTATTAATGAAATCATTTTTTAAGTTAATTCAAGAACAGATTGATAACTTCTATCTTGTTCGTAGATTATCCATGTATGATCTTGTCAGTAGTAATAAAAATAACTATCTTGGTATATTATGGGAACTGTTAAACCCAATGACACAGATTGTTATTTACTGGTTTGTATTCGGTACATTAAGAAGCAGAGCACCAGTAGAAGTTGCAGGAGAAGAAATACCATTTATCATTTGGCTAATTGTCGGTTTTCTTGTATGGATATTCTTTTACCAAGCATCCATTGGAGCATCAAAGTCTATTTACTCAAGACTTAGAATGTTATCAAAAATGAACTTTCCACTTAGTGTAATTCCAAACGTAGTAATTTTCTCTAAGTTATACATTCATCTTGGAATGCTAGGTATTGCATTTATTATCTATCAATTTGCTGGATATTACGTATCGATTTATTTTGTTCAGATTATATACTTTATTTTCTGTCTATACGCATTTACATTTGCGTTTGGTCTTATTATGTCAACACTATCTACAATAGTAAGAGACGTGCATTTATTCTTAAACTCAACATTAAGAATGGGATTATACGTATCAGGAGTTTTATGGCCATTAAGTATATTAGCAGATTTCCCTAAAATTCATGCATTACTTAAATTTAACCCATTAATCTATGTGATTGACGGATATCGATATTCATTCTTAGGATCAGGTTGGTATATTGTTGAGCATTGGAAATATGGATTATACTTCTGGGCTGTCGTTTTAATTATGTTACTAATTGGTTCAGTTTTACACATGAAATTTAGACGTAATTTTATTGATTATTTATAGAGGTGGAGTTTATGAGTAAAGTAATTGAGGTAAAAAATGTCTCTAAACGATATAAGCTCTATCGAAATACAAAAGAACGATTATTGAGTATTTTTAATAGGGACAAATATGGTGAAGATTTTTACGCCCTAGATAATGTTAACTTTGAAGCGGTTGAAGGAGATGTGGTTGGTTTTATTGGAACAAACGGCTCTGGTAAATCAACGCTTTCAAACATAATTTCAGGTATTGTACCTGAAACTTCTGGTGAAGTTCATACGCGAGGTAGCGTCATGCTGATTGCTGTCGCAGCTGGTTTAAATAATGACTTAACTGGAAGAGAAAATATTGAGCTCAAATGTTTAATGCTTGGATTTAGCAAACAAGAAATAAAAGAACTAGAGCCTGAAATCATTGAATTTTCAGAGCTTGGTTCATTTATAGATCAGCCAGTTAAATCTTATTCTAGTGGTATGAAATCAAGACTCGGATTTGCAATTTCAGTCAGTGTAGATCCAGATATTTTAATTATTGACGAAGCTCTATCCGTAGGTGATAGAGCATTTGCTGATAAGAGCTTAAAGAAAATGAAAGAATTCAAAGAATTAGGTAAAACAATGATTTTCGTATCTCATTCCATAGGTCAAATGAAGATGTTTTGTGACAAGATTCTTTGGTTAGAATTTGGACGAGTAAAAGCTTACGGAGAAGTAAATGAAGTATTAGGTATGTATGAAGCATTTTTAAACAAATGGCAAAATATGTCTAAAAAAGAACGAGAAGATTATAAACAGCGCGTGCTTTCAGAACCAGCCAACAG
The DNA here is from genome assembly GCF_014635565.1 of Phocicoccus schoeneichii. GTDB lineage: Bacteria > Bacillota > Bacilli > Staphylococcales > Salinicoccaceae > Phocicoccus > Phocicoccus schoeneichii. The sequence goes on along the minus strand of NZ_BMDB01000001.1, from coordinate 706,437 downwards.
CGAAGCTGTTAAAAACGATAATGAAGTACAAGTATATTCAGATGAGGCACTTCTACTCGAATCATCAGACGACTATACAACTGTACCTACAAGTCGTCTAGCACACATCAGAGGAGGACAATCCAAAGTTTATAAAGCGCCAAACAGTGAAGAATACATCCCTTCAGATGAATTTAAAAATCATGTGTATCATGTAACAAAAGAAGCGAACTTTAGATTCGATAAATACTTTTTACTTAGCACAGAAAAAAGTTCTGAAACAGGTACAATAGGCTGGATGAAAGAACAAGACGTTCAAAGTCATCTTTATGTTGAAGTAGACTCTGATGAAAAAGAGGGTATATTAAAAGGAATAGGTTCAGGTTCAAAAGAACCATGGGGCGGAAAGAAACAGTTAGCATATAAAGACTTAGCTGTATTTGAAGGACAAAAAATAAAAATTGTTAAAACAGTACTCATAGGTAAAAACATTTGGTATCAAGGAACAGTTGAAAAAGGAAAGTTATTCTGGCTACATGTAAATCAATTAGAAAATCTAATTTAAAGGATCGATTTATAATGATTAGAAATATAACAACTACTATACCAAAACAATTTGGCGGAAGAACAAGATTAATTCTAAGGCGAATTAAACTTATTCATGAAGCTATGAATATAAAACAAGACATATTAACTACGAATTATAACATCGACTACCCTGATATAATTTCAGATTTAAAAGAGAGTAACGAATTGCCTGAATCAATAGAACATATAAATATATATGATTACTACTCTGGAAGTAAATTATTCTGCAAATCTCCATCTTTTTTCTTCAAACTAAAATCAAAATTTGAAAAACATTCTCTAACGATTGATGGTTTAACAGATAAATTAGATGAAAAAAAACATTGTGTTAGATATTACAGAAATATTGATGAAAAACAGCTATATGTAAAATATAGGAAGTATGATTCAAAGTTTAATCGTATAATCTTTGAGGATGAATTTAGCGTTTTTACTAAAAAACGAATAAAACGAAAAGAGTATGATAAGAACGGTAGGATGCATAGGATAACTATATATAATCCAAATAATGATTTTAAATTATTGGATAGATTATATGACAATGAATCTAGATTATTTTGTGAACGTCGATATTATAAAAATAATAAAATTAGGGGCATAATTTTATACAAAAATGACAAAGTATTTAAATCTTTCAAAGGAGAAAAAGAATTTTTCATAGATTTCTTTAATAATGTATTTAATGATGGAGATATAGTATTTAATGATGCACGTCTTTTAGATCGTGCAAATTTCGTTCAGACTAAAGATACAAAAAATGTTATTGTTTACCATAGTACTGAACGTGATTTAAATGGAGAGTTAAAGGCTTCATACGCAACATCAACTAAAAACGAGTCTAATGTTTCAAAATACATTACATCAACTGAAATGCAAAAAGCCAGTTTAATAAATAATTATGAAATTCCTGAAGAAAAAGTGAATGTAATTTCTAGTTATATAGATCCTGTTTCACAAATTTCATACAGAGATAATAGTGACATTATCTACGTAGGTAGACTAGACGAAAATAAGCAAGTTATAGATATTATTGAAGCGTTTGATTCTATTAAAGACGAGATACCAGAAAATTGTGTCCTTAGAATTTACGGTGAAGGTCCTAATTTAGAGTCTTTGAAAAGTCAAATTAAGAATCTAAAGCTAGGAAAACGAGTTAAATTTATGGGATTTGCAAATAACTTAGATGAAGTTTATAAAACAGCAAAAGTATCAGTTTTGACTAGTAAGTTCGAAGGATTTGCTCTCTCGATTATGGAAAGTATTAACTATGGTTGTCCAGTAGTAGCATATGACATAGAGTATGGCCCGAATGAAATAATTACTCAACTTGAAACGGGAGTACTAATAGAAAAGCACAATGTAAAAATGTTGGCAGATACTATTAAAAAAATTATAAATGATGAGATTACTTTTGAAAATGTACAGACAGATGAAAAGTTTACAAAAGAAAGTATTCAAAATAGATTCATTTATCTTATTAATGAGTTAGGAGGCAATTAGTATGATTAAAACAATCACATCCACGTTACCTCTAATTCATGGTGGGCGCACACATGCGCTATTGAGAAGAATTAAATTTCTTGAGGAAGAACTAGGTATAAAAGATCAACAAATAATCACTACGAACTATAATGCAAATTATTATGAGGTTTATAGGAGCTATTTACAACAAAAAAAAATTTCTAAAAACATTGATATCATAAATATATATGATTATATTTGTCGTGGTATGTTACTTGACGAATCCCTGATGAAGAAAATAGAAACAGAAGTAGAAATAGAAGGGTATAGTAGTGAAATTGTGCCAAAAAGAAATGCGGTCAGATATTATTATGACGGTGAATACGTTCTTTTTAGAAAGTATTATGATAAAACGAGAATTATTCAATTTGAGGATATAATGACTCAATCGTGTAAACATAAAATACAAAGAAATGAATATAATTCATATGGCATGTTACATAGAATAATTCATTATTCAGTAGAAAAGAATGTTAAGATTCATGAAGAACTTTTCAATCTTAAAGGTCAAAAATATATGGAAAAGTTTTACAGTGACAAAATACCAAATCTAGTTATTGGTATACAAATATATGATACTAATAATCTATTATCACTATCATTTTCAAATGAAGATGAATTATTTGTTTGGTTCTTTAGTAAAATATTTAATGATGGAGATACTATATTTAACGATGCAAGGTTATTAGACTATGGGTTGCTAAATAATACTAAAGATACGAGAAATTTTATTGTCGTGCATTCTAATCATTTAAATAATGAAAACAAATTAAAAAAAAGCTATCAATATTCAATTAATAATCATGATAAGGTGAGTTCTTTTATAGTATTAACTCATAAACAAAAGGCCCATTTGCAGCAAGAATTTAATATTCAAAATAACAAAATTGAAGTTATACCTCATTTTATAAAATTTAAAAAAGTAGATAGAAATAATATAAAAAATCAATTTGTTTATATTGGCAGAATCGATGAAAATAAACAAGTAGATCACATTGTAGAAGCCTTTTCAAAATTTTGTAAAACTGAGGATCAAGTTAAACTCATCATATACGGTAACGGCACTAAAACATGCATTGAGAATTTAAAGAAATTGATAGAAAGTAAAAGGTTAGATAACAAAATAAGTTTAAAAGGATATTGTGCTAATCCTGAAACTAAATTTAATGAATCAATCGCTTCTTTTCTTACAAGTAAAACCGAAGGCTTTGGTTTGGTAGTTATGGAAAGTCTGAACGCTGGTTGTCCAGTAGTATCATATGATTTAAACTATGGACCATCAGATCTTATTAAAAATGGTAAAAATGGAATTTTAGTTGAGCAGAATAATATAAACGAACTGGCTAAAGCTATGAAACAAATAACACAAGAAAAATTTCGTCATGTAGAAAATCTGCCTGAATTTTCAATAGAAGTTGCACAAGAAAACTATAAGAATTTATTAGGTATGTAAAAAGCAAGAGCCAAAAATATTGGCTCTTGCTTTATTTTTTGCTATTTTGTATTTGTTTATGAATCATATCACCAATAATTTTAGAAGCTATACCGTGATCTACAGAACAAAATCTATCATAAAAATGATTTATTGGTTCTGTATAATCTTTTTCTACCTTAGACATATTTGAGAGTTGTTCAATCAAGTCATCAGATGTCTTAACAATAGGACCAGGTAAATCATTCATATAATCAAGGTAGAATCCGCGAAGTTCTCCTTCATATTTTTCCAAATCATAAGCATAAAAGAATTGAGGACGTTTAAGTATCCCGTAATCAAACATAACGCTTGAGTAATCAGTGATCAGGCAATCACTGATTAGATATAATTCAGATATATTATTATATGAAGATACATCTATAGCAAAGTCTTCAAATCCTTTAATATCTAATACGTTAGAGATTAGGTAATGCATACGTAATAAAATAACATACTCATCTCCTAGTTCTTCGTACATTTTCTCTAAGTTTATCTTTAACTCAAAATTATATTGTCCTTTTTTAATGTACTCATCATCTCTCCAAGTTGGTGCATAAAGTATGACCTTTTTATCTTTTGGTAAGTTAAGCTTTTCTCGGATTTGAGAAATATATTCTTTATCATTTGCACGATTAACCAATACATCATTTCTTGGATAGCCGATTTCTAAAATGTTTTCTTCTTTCATCCAAAATGCAGACTTAAAGATTTCTGTTGAATATCTGTTAGGAGAAATTAAAATATCCCATCGCTTTGTTTCGTTTCTAAAGTTTCTCTTATATCTTTGTGTGTTTGTACCTGGCATTTTAACATTATCCATGTCATTTCCAAGACGTTTTAATGGTGTACCATGCCACGTTTGGATATAAAGCTGATCGTTCTTTTTCTCAAGATGAAGTGGTGTTCTTGCATTTGTTACCCAGAAACCTGCTTTAGAATATGCTTCGTAGGATTGTTTCGAAAATCTTTTGATTTTTTCAGCATGCCCTGGAACTCGTGTAGATCCAGGTCGGCGAAGTATCCATTTATAGTTATACTCAGGATAAGTCTTCATCATATACTCATATACAGCTTTTGGACTATCACTATATGCTTGTCCAGCAAAGGATTCAAAGAGTATTGTTTCGGGATCGACTTTAGTATACCTATTTTTTAATTCATACCAAGAACGGTTTTTTGTTCTATGATTTGTTAAAACATGTTTTAAAAGTCTAGCCCTATATCTAAAGTCATTTATTTGAGAAGCAAGTTTATCTTTCTTAAACTTCATAGAAAACATTTCTAAATTAAAAAATGGTTTTTTCTTATCTATTAAGAATGTATCGATAAATGCTACAGCTTTATTTAGAGCTTCTTTATTATTTGCATGTCGTTCTGCAATTTGGGCATGGTGTGGATCAAATTCTATCTCTAATTTAGAAATTAAATCCATTCGTATAAATGATTTTATTTCTTCAGTATGTGCATGTTCATATGAATAAATTACACGATCAACATAATCCATAAATTCATCATCGAAGTCATTCTCCGCAAACTTTAAAACATCTAAAGTAGGGTAACCATCTTCTTTATAATAGAGTGGGAATCCATTGAAAAGTAGAATAGATGAATTTATTGAGGCTACTTCTAAGATCATTGCACAATAGGCATAAATATCGATGTTTGTATTTAATCTAATGTTACATTTGTTCAACAGGTCAGTTTTAAATAAAACACCAACTATACTGCTCTGCCTCAATAACTTAGCATTACTTAATTGCGAAGAGTCTTCTGTTTGTTTCAACTTGTCATAGTCTACATATTGCGGAATGGTAAATGTTTTTTGGAAAAGACTTGGTACAATCATGTCATATTCGCCTAAGAATTTTCTAAAGTGTGATGTAGAGTAACTTGGTAAAATATCTCCAGCATCTAAGAACATGAAATAATCTGATTCAATACCATCTATCACTTCATTCATTATTTCAAGTTTGTTGCTATTACCTAATGAAGGAATTATTTGATATTCAATATTTGTATCAGACATAGCTTCATGCAACAGTTCAATGTTGTCTTCAATATCGGGTGTTGTAACTACAATAAATTTAAAATCGTGATTACGTTGATTAATAATACTTTTTACCGTCTCTAATGAAAGTGCAATATTTTCGTTAGAGATTAGGATATAACTTAAGCTATTCATAGTTCTCTCCTTCATTATTACCTATATATATGTTAATTAAATTAACGGGTTTGGTCAATTTATTTCATTATCATATCTAGCCATTTAATTTCTATTAAGTATATTTCCGACACAAAATTTCCTCATTTTTGATTTTAATTTAACACTTCGCTATGTTACAATTCCATTACAATAGTTACGAGTTGGAGGCAACCATGAAAAAATACATATTTCTCTTCAGTATTATTCTTGCCGTTCTTACTTTAGCCGCATGTAATAATGAAGATCTTGCTAATAATATTAATAATGGGAAGTCTAATGATTCTATCCAGCATATGGATACGGAGTTCTCTGAATTTAAAATTGCCACGTATCAATCTAAAGAGAATCCTCTCATTGAAATTAAATATCCTGTTTTTAAAAATGATGATATCAATAATAAAATCATTAGATATCGTGATCACGATATCACTGAATTCATCAAAATGGTTAAAGATGATAATGAGAACAACTTATTAATCATCGACATTGATCCTAAACAGTTCAATGATGATGTCTATTTCTTCAACAAGACAAAGAAAGCGCGTATCTCTGATTCTGATATTTTTTCACAGCACAATATTTTTGCTGTAAATCTAAAAAGTGGTCAAGTGGGTAGTACGGAGTCATTTTTTAAGACAGATTCTAAGACACGTGAGTCTTTGTTTAAAATTTTAGATGAAGCCATCAGTGCTGATGGTTCTATTTTTCCTTATTATCAGCACCATAAACTTGAAGCGTATGTAAATAATATGACAAACGGCTTTCTGAATATCGAATTTGATGACGATTACGCAATTTTTCAATTTGATTCTGAGGAAATAGGACTGCCTGCAATGGGAACGCCTAAAGTAAAAGTATTAAAAAAAGACCTAATTCCTTTAATGGATGAAACGATCCAGCATTGTATCACTGGTCAGAAACCTAAGCCTGAAGAGACTGATTCTAAAGAAACAGAAGGGTCTAAGGATAATAAACAGGCAAAGGAGTATTTAACTATTCGTGAACTTGACCCAAACCAAAAAATGGTTGCTCTTACTTTTGACGATGGTCCTAAGTCTGATACGACAAATAAATTACTCGATAAACTTCAAGCTAAAAATGTGAAAGCGAGCTTCTTTATGCTTGGTTCTAGCATAGAAGCTTTCTCGGACACTGCTACACGCGTGGATAGAGAAGGACATGAGATTGGCAATCACTCATATTCACATCAGGATATGATGCAAGTGAGTTTTGATGAAATACGAGCAGAAATAAACGATACAAGTGCTTTAATTGAAATGTATACAAATCAGACACCGAAGTTCTTTAGACCGCCGTATGGTTCATTTAATGCCACGCTTGAAGCGAAGGTAAACATCGAAACATCTTATTGGTCTGTCGATACGAAAGACTGGCTTACTCACAACACAGATGCCATTCTGAAAGAAATTAAAGAAAATGTACAAGATGGTTCTGTGATTTTACTTCATGATATTCACATGGAAAGTGTGGATGCTATAGATGATGTTATTGATTACTTAACAAGTGAAGGATATCAGTTTGTGACTGTTTCCGAAATGTCCCATTACAAAGGGGAAAATACACTAAAAATGCGCTAGCTTCATAGCGTATTTATTTTGCGTAATATGTTATAATTTTTTAGGATTGGAGTGTAGGAAATGATAAAAAATATAATCAATTTTTCAATAAAGAATAAACTCGCAATTGTATTAATGACAATCATTGTTGCGGTTGCCGGTGCTTATTCTGCATTGAAAATGAACATGGAAATGTTACCGAACATTTCATCACCTGTTCTCACAGTGACGACGCCTTATCCTGGTGCGACTCCTGAGAACGTGCTTGAAAGTGTAACAGATCCAATTGAAAACCGTGTGGCGAGTATGGAAGGAGTAGAGGACGTTCAATCGCAATCTATGCAAAATGCGTCTGCTATTACGATTACATATGATTTCGGCACAGACATGGACAAAGCTGAAGAGGAAATAAAGGATGCCATCGAGTCACTTGACTTACCTAAAGAGGCAAGTGATACGACAATCAACCAGATTTCAATGTATGAGTTCCCGATTATCAGCTATAGCTTTACTGATAAAGACAACGACCTAGAAAAGCTAACAAAAGATATCGAAGAGAACTTACTGCCTAAAATTGAAGGTGTGGATGGCGTTTCAAGTGCAACTTTTGCTGGTCAAATGTTGACAGAAATTACGCTTAATTTCGATGAAAAAGCACTCGAAGAAAATGGCCTAACTGAACAAGATGTACTTCAATACATCAAAGCTTCAGCAAGTGATTTCCCACTTGGGCTATACACATTTGAAAATGACTTAAAGTCAATTGTAGTTGATGGACAGTTCACTTCTATTGAAGCATTAAAAGATTTAGAAGTTCCTGCTGGACAAAAAGAGGGTGCTGATGCGCCTGAACTTTCAGATGCTGAAAAAGCACAAATGTCTCCTGAGCAACTTGAAAAGATGCAAAAAGAGATGGAAGAGAAGATGAAAGAAGCTGATATTCCAACAGTGAAATTAGGAGATATCGCTTCGATTGAAAATACACAAGAGCGTGAGTCTATTTCTAAGACTAACGGAAAAGATTCTCTTTCAATTCAAATTGTAAAAACAACAACTTCAAACACGGTATCTGTTGTAGATGGTGTTAAAGAAGTTATAGATGATTATGTAAAAGAGAACAGCAACACTGAAGCGGTTCTTATGATGGACCAAGCGAAACCCATCGTTGATTCAATTAAAACAATGGTTGAGAAAGCTTTAATTGGTGCGTTATTCGCAATCATCATGATTCTTTTATTCTTAAGAAATATCCGTTCCACATTAATTGCGGTTGTTTCAATTCCAATGTCTATTCTTATGGCATTCTTAGTGCTGAAACAGTTTGATATTACAATTAACATTATGACACTCGGTGCAATGACAGTAGCGATTGGACGTGTTATTGACGACTCCATCGTTGTAATAGAAAACGTCTATAGAAGAATGAAGTTAGATGACGAGCCATTAAAAGGCCGTGCTTTAATCGCGGATGCAACAAAAGAGATGTTTATTCCAATCATGTCTTCAACTGTTGTTACGATTGCAGTATTCTTCCCACTTGCGATGGTAACAGGTGAAGTCGGAGAAATCTTTAGACCGTTTGCATATACAGTAGTATTTGCACTCGTTGCATCGCTCATTATTGCGATTACTATTGTGCCTATGCTCGCACATGTATTCTTTAGAAAAGGTGTAAAGAACTCTAAGAGTAAAGAAGGAAAACAAGGGGTCATTCAGCGCGTGTACCATAGTGTGCTTGAATGGTCTTTATCTCATAAATGGATAGTGAGTATTGTAGCAATAGCAATCTTTATTGGGTCACTTATGCTTACACCACTCGTAGGGACATCATTCATATCAACAGGTGATGATAAATTCCTAGCACTGACGTATAAACCAAGCCCTGGTGAAACGGAAAGTGAAGTAGTGAAAAAAGCTGAAAAAGTAGAAGATATTTTAAATGAGAATAAAGATGTATTAAATATCCAATACTCAGTAGGTGGGGAAAACCCAATGAGTCCCGGTTCTACGACTGATACGGCGATGTTTGTTGAGTATGATAAAGACACTGAAAACTGGGATACTGAAGCTGAGAGAGTATTAGATAAGATTGATGAGTTGAAACATGAGGGTACATGGAAGAACTTAGACGTCGCAACAGGAGGATCTTCAAACTCAGTTTCTATAACTGTAACAGGACCTTCTATTGAAGCTATGAGAGACACTGTAAAAGAAGTTGAAGATGTTTTAAATAATCAAGACACACTGACAAACGTGTCTTCATCAATTAGTGACTCTTATGAAGAGTACCAACTTGTAGTGGATCATAAAAAAGCTGCCAAACTTGGACTTTCTGCAGGACAAGTCGCACAAGAGTTAAACCAATATGATCCGAAAGAAACAGTTGCTACTGTCGCATTAGATGGTGTGGAAACAGATGTTATCTTAGTGCATGATAAGAAAGAGTCATGGACTGAAAAAGAACTTGAAGATACGAAATTCACGACACCACTTGGTAAAGAAGTAAAACTCTCTGAGTTTGTGACAATTGAAAAAGGGACATCATCCGACACGATTACACGTAAGAATGGAGATATCTCTACAACTGTAGATGCGAAAATCAACGCAAAAGATATCGGTACGACAACAGAAGAGGTTCAAGCAGAGATTGACAAAATTGAAACACCAAATAATGTTTCAATTAAAGTCGGAGGAACGACTGAGGATATTGAAGACAGCTTTAAACAGTTAGGAATGGCAATGCTCGCAGCTATTGCGATTGTGTACTTAATCTTAGTACTTACATTCCATGGTGGTATTGCACCGTTCTCAATTCTCTTCTCGTTACCATTTACAATTACAGGTGTCATTTTAGCACTCCTAATTTCTGGTGAAACACTCTCTGTACCATCGATGATTGGACTCTTAATGTTGATCGGTATCGTTGTAACGAACGCGATTGTATTAATTGACCGAGTCATCCGAATGGAAGAGTCAGGTTTACCTACTAGAGAAGCACTCCTTGAAGCAGCCACAACACGTGTGCGTCCAATTCTGATGACGGCACTCGCAACAATTGGTGCACTTGTACCTCTAGTATTCGGTGGAGATAGTTCTGTGTTAATCTCTAAAGCTTTAGGTGTAACAGTTATTGGTGGTCTATTGTCTTCGACGCTACTCACACTAATTGTAGTACCTGTTGTTTATGAGATGTTAATGAACTTAAAACATAAATTTGTAAAATCAGAAGAATAAAAATTTAACCACTAAGTCACAAAATGTGATTTAGTGGTTTCTTTTTTTGCCTAAAACATGCATTATAGATTTAATAATACCCTTGAGGTGATGACAATGACCGTTGAAATGATTTTTGTTTCTATATTAATACTTGCTATGCTGACTTTACTTTTATTTGAAGTCATTAGAGCAGACTTTGTTGTGTTTTTATTCTTAGTTATATTTCTGATGACTGGCATCATTTCTACCAATGATGCATTAGCTGGATTCTCTAATGAAGGGGTAATGACCATCGTCGTTCTCTTTATCGTTGCAAGTGCAATACAAAAACATGGTGTAATCGAGAACTTAATATATAAAATGCTCGGTAAAAATAAAAGTGCACGCACAGCGATGATTAAATTTACTGCGCCGGTAGGAATCGCATCTGGGTTTCTAAACAACACTCCGATAGTGGTTACTTTAACGCCTATTATCAAGAACTGGGCGATCAAGAATGGATTTAGTCCTTCAAAGCTCTTAATTCCACTTTCATATGTCACAATCATGGGTGGAACACTGACTTTAATTGGTACAAGTACGAACTTAATTGTACACGGACTATTACTTGGGGAAGGGTTAGAAGGATTTAAATTCTTCGAATTCTCTGTAGTTGGTGTTGCGATTCTTTCTGTCGGTTTAATTTATCTTGCAACGATTGGGTATAAACTGTTACCTGATACATTAGGTGCCATGGAACAAATCGATTCAGAGACAAAAGAGTTTTTAGCTGAAGCTTATATTTTAACTGACTTTGAACAAGTAAATCAGTCTGTAATTGATGTTACAAATGATACATTAAAAGGGATATACATAGTCGATATATTTAGAGATGAAAAACGACTACCAGAAGTCACAGCATTCACACGATTACGTGCAGGTGACAGAATTGTGTTCTCAGCGACGCTTGATACAATTGGAATTGTTAAACAAGTGAAAGGACTATCGATTCGTACGGGTAGTGAATTAACGCTAGATGATCTGCAAAACAAAAACACAGTGCTCGTTGAAGCGGTCGTTTCACATAACTCATCTCTTTTAAATAGAACGTTAAAAACATCAAACTTTAAATCGCGATTCAACGCAGGAGTAATTGCGATTCACAGAAATAACAAGCGAATTAACTCAAAAGTGGGAGAGATTGTCTTAAAAGCAGGGGATACGTTACTGCTTCTTGCTCATAATGATTTTATCGATAAAAACAAGTTCACTGATGACTTCTACGTTGTTACAGCAGTGAAAACTCCAGAAGAATTTTTGCAGAACCAGAAGCAAGGTTGGTTTGTTATTGGACTTATGGGGATAATGATTGGTCTTGTGACATTCGGTGTACTTTCTATGTTTAAAGCGATGTTACTACTCGTTATTATTTTATTCGTATTTAAGTTAATTTCTATCCATGATGTTACGGGTGCAATACAGTTTGACGTGATACTCTTAATTGCCAGTGCGTTTGGTGTAGGTAAGGCGATAACAAACTCTGGACTGGCAGACTTTTTAGCGATACATCTCGTAGACATCGTTAAGCCATTGGGGATACTCGGATTATTGTTTGTTATTTATATTATAACGAATATCTTTACAGAACTTATTACAAACTCCGCAGCAGCCGTCCTCATGTTCCCAATTGCCCTTGAAATGGCCGAGCTCATGAATGCAAATTACCTAGGATTTATTATTACTGTAACAATTGCTGCATCATCCAGCTTTATGACACCAATTGGTTATCAGACAAACCTAATCGTTTATGGGCCTGGAGGATATAAATTCAGTGATTATATTAAGGTCGGAGCACCACTTTCAGTTATTGTAATGAGTATAAGCGTAAGTCTGATTTATTTATTGTGGTTTTAATGTTTAATATTTCTAAAAGGTGGCAATATATAACTATATACTTTTAGGAGGCATTCACATTGAATAAAAAAGTAGCAGTATTAATGACAGATATGGTAGAAGATATCGAATATACAAGCCCGAAAGAAGCAATTGAAGCTGCGGGTTATGAAACAGTGATTGTTTCTCCAAATGGTGGGACTGTAAAAGGTAAAAATGGTGGAGAATTCGAATCTGATGTTAAGGTGAGTGACGCGAATCCAGAAGATTACGTCGGAATATTAGTTCCTGGTGGCTTTTCTCCAGACGGATTACGTGGAGACAAAGATGATCTACCAGCAAAATTTGCAACTCATTTCTTAGAAAATGATAAACCAGTATTCTCAATTTGCCACGGACCACAATTACTTGTAGATACAGGTAAATTAAAAGGACGTACGATGACTGCAGTTAAAAACGTTAAAAATGACGTTATTAACGCAGGTGCAGAATTCAAAGATGAATCTGTAGTTGTCGATAAAAACTTAGTTTCATCAAGAACACCAGATGACCTTGATGACTTTAATAGAGAAATTAAAAAGCAATTAAAATAATTGTTGTTTATAGGTCTTCTAGCCTCATTCGGTTAGAAGGCTTTTTTATTTTCATTGTGACATATTTTTATTATTGCTATAATTTTATTAAGTGTTGAAAGGGGATACATAATGAATATTACGGATAAGTTAGACGAGTTTCATAATGAAATTAGCAAGGTGTTTATTTCTGACAGAAAAACAATAGACCTCATTTTTATCTCTCTCTTAAGAGAAGGACATATCCTCTTTGAAAGTGTGCCAGGTACTGGGAAGACAGTGCTCTCAAAAGCGATTGCGCGAGCGATTGGTGGAGATTTTAAACGAATACAGTTTACTCCAGACGTCTTACCAACGGATATTACTGGTATGAATATGTACAACATGAAAGACGAAGTGTTTGAGTTAAAGTTAGGTCCAGTGGATACGAATGTACTACTTGCAGATGAAATCAACCGTGCAACACCAAGAACACAATCCGCATTACTTGAGGTCATGGAAGAGAGACAAGTAACGATTGATGGTGAACGTATTGAATTGAAACGTCCATTTATTGTACTCGCGACACAGAACCCGATTGAATCGTCACAAGGGACTTTTGATTTACCTGAAGCACAGCTCGATAGATTTTTAATGAAGATTGATTTAGAGTATCCGAGTCGTGAGAGTGAACTTCTAATGATGGATCAACACATGGTGCAATCGAAGTTAGATGAAATTACACCAGTCTTCACACTTGAAGAAATCATCTCACTTCAAAATGAAGTATATCAGGTAGAGGTTAATGAAACGGTTAAAAATTATATTTTAGACATTGTTGAAGAGACGAGAAATCATCCTTATGTAGATCTTGGGGTGAGTCCTCGTGGTACTTTACACATTATGAATACAGCACGTTCAGTAGCGTTTATAAACGGACGAAATTATGTCACACCTCAAGACGTAAAAGAAATTATTTTACCGGTAATTAGTCATAGGATCATGCTGTCGATTGAAGGTATGACAGTAGATTCGCCTAAGAGCGTTGCTGAGACAATCGTGAGAGGTGTAGAAGTACCAGTCGAAACTGGAGTCGAACGATGAAGTTCAAAGCACATTATTTACCATCGTGGTTAAATACAATGCTTTACGGTGTATTTCTCACTTATTTAGTGTGGGCGGCTTTTTATCCAGCAGATTATTCACGTATATTTTTCTATATTTTAGGAATCATTGGTGCAATTTTGCTTCTTTCTGATTTATATGCGGCGCTATCTCACAAGAAACTAGAAGTTGAATTTGTAGAGAAGTCGGACCGTAAATATAAGGGCGAAGAAGGAATCATGACTTTCAAAATCACGCAACATGGTCTCTTCCCAATTGTTGGTGCGAGTTTAGATATTAATGCAGGTGATTACATTATTTTTGAGGGAGATAAAAAGAAGCGCTCTGTATCGAGAACGCATAAACGTCTTTCTTTTAGTGTTATGCCTAAGAAGAGTATTTATATTTCAGCGAAATACACAGCAATTGAACGAGGCGTTTCAAAAGTGTTTGGGAGCACTTTATCTTATCCTAACCTGTTTGGATTTAATAACATTGTACTCGAACAAAAATCGAGTAATACAACGGAGGTTATTGTCTATCCAGAGATTAAAGTTTCGAAATTTAAGCCGTTTAGACTACGAAATATCGATGGTAATTATCGCAAACAAAACGCATTGTTCCAAGATAAAATGTTAAAAGTTGGATCGAGAGAATACATGCCGACTGATCAATTGAGAGATATTCATTGGAAACAGACGGCGCGCACTAGTACGCTCAGAACAAATGTATATGAACAAGTGACAGATTTAGAAGTCTTGATTTTGGTGAATTTACGATCGGATAAATCGTATGTTGCTGTTGAGTATATCGAAGAGATTTATGAAAAGGTCGCTTATATTTCGTACCAATTGACGCATGATAATATCCCATATCAACTAATTTCTAATGTAAGACATATTCATATCAATGATTATTTACACGTGCCTCTCGGGAGTGGCGCGACTCATTATAAGCGTACGTTAGAATTTTTAGCACGATTGAAATCTATTGATTTTACTGTACCGTTTGAACATCTTATACGACGAGTGCCAAATTTAAATCATGTGCCGAGCCACGTAATTTTTACGGGACCGACTGATGAGACGATAGAAGAAGCACTGTTAGAGCTCAAGAAGAAACATATTAATATCTATCAGTTAGATAAAGAGTCTCTCGTTCTATTTGGACCTTCAGGAGGTGCAAGATGATCCGTTTATTTAAAGAACTTTTTCCAAAATATGTGATTGAAATGATGACAGTGATTATCATTCTTGCACAAATGAACGCTGTCTTTAACGAAGCACCTCATTTATTTTTGAATAGTATTGTTCTTGTGTTCGTATTTTTTATTGGCGCAGTGATTACAGGTAAAGCGAGATCGTACATTCTTTATTTTCTAATACCAGTATTTTTTGTATTGTTTTTGATTGTTGGTAACCATCTACTTGTCGCTATTTTGTATAGTGTATTATCAGTTTTTCGTTTTGACAGACTCTATATGGATCGTACGACAGATAGACAACAAGAAGCAATTGGTATATCACTGATTGTCGTGATTTTATCTCAATTTATTCGAACGGGAATATTGAGTGCAGATAACTATTATTTTTACGCTTGGATGTTTATTGCTCAACTGATTCTTTATTTTATGTTAAAAATTGTGGAGCAAATGACAGATAGCACCGTTAAGTTTTCGGATTATCTGAAGACGATTATCCCGGTAGGTTTAATTCTAATTATTGGCGGTGGTGTCGTAGCCGTTCTAGTTAAAGGAATCACTGGACTATTGAAACTTGCACTCATTGGTGTCTTGAACGGTATTTTTTTCTTGATGAAACCACTCTTCTTGTGGATGGAAAACTTAGATTTTGTAACTCCTGAGATTTCTGAAGAAGAGCGCACAGAGGAAGGACTTGATGAGACTGTACTTGATTTAATTAATATGAAAGAGCAAAAGAGTCTTATGGAGAATCTACCACTGGATATGATCGTGATTGGTTTTATCGTAGTTGCGGTTATTATAACTGTTATTATTTTAGTGATGAGAAGTAAAAATGAAGAAGTATACGATAAAGATAAGCCTGAGGTAAAGGTTGTTCCTGCAATTACAGATAAACTGAGACAACGTATTAGATTAGTAAAACCAGATGATCCAATTCGAGAGGTGTACTTTGACTTTGAGCGATGGACGAAAAAGATGGGGGTCGGTCGTTTTTCTGATGAAACGATTGAAGAATGGATTGAGCGAGAAGGCTTTACTGACATCTTTAGCGCTGAAGAACTCGAAATCTATAGCAAGGTGCGCTACGGATCACACTCTTACACGGATGTTTCAGCGTTCAAAGCGCACATCAATACAGTAAAAGATAAAATTAAAGAAAAGTTAAGAGAGGAAAAAGAAGAATAGGGCGTAATTAAGTCGTAGTTTCTTGTTAATCAAGATTCCACGACTCGAATAGAGCGTAATTAAGTCGTGGTTTATTGTTAATTGAAATTCCACGACTCGAATAGAACGTAATCAAGTCGTGGTTTGTTGTTAATCGAAATTCCACGACTCGTTTAGAGCGTAATCAAGTCGTAGTTTCATCTGAATCAAAATTCCACGACTCGTTTAGAACGTAATCAAGTCGTGGTTTGTTGTTAATCAAAATTTCACGACTCGAATAGAGCGTAATCAAGTCGTAGTTTCTTGTTAATCAAGATTCCACGACTGGAATAGAGCGTAATCAAGTCGTGGTTTCATCTGAATCAAAATTTCACGACTCGTTTAGAACGTAATCAAGTCGTGATTCAACGTAAACGACAAATACACGATTCAATTATCGTACAATACAAAAAATCTCCGAACTTCATTCAAGAAGCTCGGAGATTTCCTATTTATTCTTATTTCGTACAGACCATGTTGAAAAGATTGCGAGTGCGACAAGTGCAATGAGTGCAATTATGTAACCCATTATTTCACTGTTACCTTTCTCGCAGCAGCATTTGCTTTTCCGAAGCGATCAATCACTGTATAAGCAATATAGTATTCACCAGATTTAGAAGTATCCACTTCGTCTCCTTGGACTACCGCATCATTCGTGATGTCATGTCCATCTGTATCGTAGATTTTTACACCCTTTTTCGGATCAAAATCTGTTCCAGCTGAAATCTCTACATCATCAATATTTGTGAATGTTACGCGTGTATTCTTATTATTCTGAGCGGATTCAGATTTTTTCGGAGTAGGCTTGATTTCATCCGTCGGATTTTCAGAAACGTGCACAATTCTAGTGATTTCATACCAACCACCAGTACTATTTGTTACTTTGTACTTCACGTAGTAGTCACCAATTTTTGACGTATCTACTTCTCCACTCGTCGTAATATTAGAAGTCACATCACCATCACGCTTATCTACAGCGTACACGCCAGCTAATGGGTCAAAAGAATCACCAACTTGCACATTAAATTCATCCACGTTAAAAAGGTTCGGATAGCTTGTTGTTACTTTCTTTTGAATATCTTCTATTGTTTCAGCAGATTCATTTTTACTTGTCTCTTCTTTAGATGTTTCAGTTTGATTCGGTTCATAATCTGCCACGTATTCGCCAACCACTGGTGCAGTCGGAAGTAGGGCAATCAACATTTTTATAATTGTAGAATTCATAAAGAACACCTCTAACTTCAATCGTTACTCCTATTTTACAAGATAAAGACAAAATAAAAAAGCTGAACATAGAAATGTTCAGCTAAATATAGTATTACAGATTATTTTGGCGTTTTGCTGCAAGCAATGTGTTGTTTAATACCATAGTGATTGTAAGTGGACCAACTCCGCCTGGAACTGGTGTGATGTAGCTTGCTTTTTCAGAAGCACTTTCGTAATCTACGTCACCAACGAGTTTACCGTCAACTACAGTGTTACCAACGTCGATTACAATTGCACCTTCTTTAATGTCTGCACCAGTGAGTAATCCTGGTTTACCAACCGCAGATACAACTACGTCGAAGTCTTTGATTTTTGAAACCATGTCTTTAGTTCTTGAGTGCATTAAAGTAACAGTTGCGTTTTGGTCAGTCAGTAATTTTGCTACTGGTTGTCCAACGATATGGGAACGACCGATTACTGCAACATCTTTACCTTCTAAAGAACCCGTGTGTTTTAATAATTCCATAATCCCAAGTGGTGTACATGGTACGAATGTTTCTTGACCTGTGTAGAGTTTACCGATGTTAACTGGGTTAAATCCGTCAACATCTTTTTCAGGTGTGATTGCATCGAGTACCTTGTTTTCATCTACTTGTTTAGGAAGTGGAACTTGGACAAGTATTCCGTGAACGTTCTTGTCTTGGTTTAATGATTCAACAGTTTTAAGTACTTCTTCTTCTGTTGCATCTTCTTCTAAGTGAACAATGCCCGACTCCATACCAATGTTTTCTGCAGCTTTGTTTTTAGATTTAACGTAGCTAAGTGAAGCACCATCATTACCTACGATTACTACCGTTAAGTTAGGAGTCACCCCTTTTTCTTTTAATTCACTTACTTGTCGTTCGAGATCCGCACGGTAATCTTTTGCGATTTCTCTACCATTAAGAATTTCTGCTGTCATTTAAATCCCCCTAGACTTTGTGTTACCTTTATTATTTCAAATTACGTCTATAATTGCTAGTATCAATATTACAAAAGTGTTACTTTTTGATTCCAAATTGAAAGCGTTTTTAGTACAATGGATTTACAGAACAATTCCGTAAAGGGTGTTTTATAATGAATGTTGCAGTAATAGGTAGTGGAGGAAGAGAGCACGCAATTGTTAAAATGCTTTCTGAATCTAAGAATGTAGATGAAATCTACGCAATCCCTGGTAACGCAGGCATGAACGACCTTTGTGAAGTGATGTATCGAGTGCAAGAAGATGACTTTCATGCAATCGCAGGGATTTGTATTGAACGACAAGTGGATTGGGTGATTATAGGTCCACCGGAACCTCTAGAAAAAGGACTTGCCGATTATTTAATTGACGAGTACGGGTTAACAGTTTTTGGGCCGCGCAAAAAAGAAGCTCAAATGGAGACTTCTAAAGTATTTACGAAAGAACTTTTAAGGAAATACAATATACCAACAGCAAATTTTGAAATCTTTAGAACTTACAGTGAAGCAGAAATCTATTTAATGGAAACAAATTTCCCGAAAGTCATCAAACAAGACGGACTCGGAAGTGTCACAGGTGTTGGTGTAGAAGTAGTAAACTCGTTAGATGAAGCGATGGAAGCATTGAAGAATCTCGCAATCGTCACGCAAGATGATAGCATTGAACCACTCATTATCGAGGAGTACATGGACGGAGAAGAGTTTTCGCTCATGGTATTAGTCAACGGTGATACATACCATGCATTTGAAACAATTGCTCAAGACCATAAGAGTGCTTACGCTAAAGGTATTGGCCCAAACACAAACGGTATGGGTGCATATGCACCAGTGACACACATCACTGAAGATATTCGCGAGGAAGCCATAAACCAATTAATTGAACCAACAATCAATGCGATGGTAGAGGAAGACCTCGACTATTTTGGAGTCCTCTACTTAGGTGCGATGCACACAAGTGAAGGCGTTAAGGTCGTCGAATATAACTCAAGATTCGGTGATCCGGAAGCGCAAGTATTAATGGGCTTACTAGAAAATGATTTCCTAGAGATGTTAAACAAACTTAAAAATAAAGAGCCTTTTGAAATGAAATGGAAAGATGGATTCTTAGCAGGGATTGTCCTTGCAACAAAAAACTATCCAATGAA
The DNA here is from genome assembly GCF_014635565.1 of Phocicoccus schoeneichii. Classification (GTDB taxonomy): domain Bacteria; phylum Bacillota; class Bacilli; order Staphylococcales; family Salinicoccaceae; genus Phocicoccus; species Phocicoccus schoeneichii. Next base: position 686,595 of record NZ_BMDB01000001.1, on the reverse strand, counting down.
AGTAGATCAAGGACTGCCACTCTATATTCCAGAAGAATTGATGGACGAAATATTTATTAGTGGAGTCTCGCAGACCGAAGAGGGAGATTACATTTCATCTGACGGACGTGTCTTAATGGTCACAGGATTTGCTAAGACGATCGATGAAGCGGTCAAGAAGGCATATGATAATATGGACCAGCTTTCTTATAATCCAGAGAATTTTTATTACAGAAAGGATATTGCTCATAGAGCACTAGGAACTCCTGTTTAAACAGATGCATAAATTGCATCTGTTTTTTTCTTATCAGATGAATTATGAAGGTCACTCTTATATAATATGTATAGTTGAGGTGACATCATGTTAAAAAAGTTGAAGTTTAATACAGAGATTATTGCGAGTTATTTACTCGGAGTATTCTTTATGATTCAAGGTTTGTTTCTGATAATCAATGCAGGACGAATCAGTAGTCAAAATGAAAGTATTGAAATCGATAAAATTAAAAATATCATAGATTTAATTAATGTATTCTTTATAGAACTGACTAATATATTAGAACCGATTTTAGGTTCTCATTTTTTAATTCCAGTCGTTGTTGGAGTATTATTCATACTGCTTGGTGCTTGGATGTTTAAAGCAGCACGTGTTATGAAGATAACGACACGATATGATCGTAGATTTATTATATTCTTCTTTTCGTTAACTGGAGTCATGTTTATTTGGACAACGGTTCTCATGTTCCAAGTTTATGGATATACAAGTATTTTATTCTTAATTGCCTTTATTATTCATTTACTTTATAACATTTTTAATGAATATTTAGATCATAGATTTAGAAAAGAACAATATCTCATCATCATGTTTTTCTATATGATTGCGTACTTTTTTACACAAAATGCTGTATATAGTGATATTGGACGTGGCATCACGCCAACAGACGTCTTATCAATCAATATGTATTTCTCGATCACTTGGATGTTGGCGCTACTCTCACTTTCGGTGGGCGTGTTTTTATCTAAAGCAGAGAATATATTGAAGAAACCTGTTTCTGAAATGAATGAACAAGAATATTCGAGAGTAAAAGAACTGAGACGTGCAAGAAAAATCAATGTTGACGTGAACAAGTACTTTGATTTTACGAAATATTTATATCAATTCAGAAAACGTGTTGTAGATAAGTTATTTACGTTCTTCGAAATCACACCTAAACACTGGTTCAGAATCAATTACGTGGAACTTACTTTAGGACTTGTTATGTTACTCATGATTTTCTTAGAGTTCAATAACCGAAACGGTGTCGTGTTTGAAGGATTATTTAAAATCTCAAACGTACAATATATCTATGAATGGGTAAACTTAGCGATCACATTTATTTTAGCGTTCTTGTATATGTACTTTACAATAATGAATACGTTAAAAAATAAGTATTATCACAGACAAATGATTATCATTGTCGCATTATTTATTAAATTTAGTACGAGTCTATTTATTACAATCTTTAGAGCGGTTGAGTTGTCTATATTTATCTTACCACTCAACATTTTCTTAGTAGTGTTGACTCTACCACTCATGTTAATCAGTATCTTTAAATCATTTAATGGGAGTGAGAACAATGACTCTAAAAAAGCATAGCTACTTTGGACGTACGGATGACCCAGCCATTAAAGAAAGATTTCATCAAGTTGTAAAAGATTATAACGATGAAAGTCAAAGTGACGTGATTTTAGGCTTTATGTCTGATGAAGGCGTTAGACGCAATAAGGGGAGAGTTGGTGCGTCTCTAGCCCCAGAAAAGATTCGTGAAAAACTCGCTTCTCTTCCCTTTACAAGTGAGATTTTTGATAGAGGATCAGTTGTAGGTACTGAAAACCTTGAGGCATCACAACATGAATTAGGCAATGAAGTCAGCACTCTTTTAAAGAAAAATAGTTTTGTTTTATTATTCGGTGGTGGACATGAAACGCTTTATGGGCATTATTTAGGTGTAAGAGATGCATTTAAAGATGAAAAATTATGTGTACTAAATATTGATGCACATTTTGATTTGAGAAATGAGTCGCCGTCTAGTGGTACGATGTTCCATCAAATTTTATCTACTGATAAAAACATAGATTATCATGTCCTTGGTATTCAACCATTAGGGAATACTGAAACACTGTTTAAAACAGCAGAACACTTTGGTGTTGAGTACAACACCATTGATGAGTTTAGAGAAGATAAAGAGTTACTCATGGCTTTATCAGAAAAACTTGGAAATTACGACAAGGTGTTTATGACACTATGTATGGATTCGGTGAAAGCGAGTGACGCACCTGGTGTGTCAGCACCAAGTCCAAATGGATTCACAAGTTTAGAGATAAAAACAATCTTAGAACATGTTGCTACACTCGAAAACTTAGTGTCATTCGACATTTCAGAAGTATCACCAGAACTTGACAGAGACGATATGACGAGTGCACTTGCTGCATTTTTAGCAGTAACATTTTTAAACGCTAAGAATAATAAGTCTTAATATTGGGTATAGAGTGTTAAATAAGGAGTGGTTTTATGGCATTAACAGAACAACAAATTGAAGCAAGAAGAAAAGAAGCAGAAGAATTAGTTAAACAAAAAGCGAAACAATCTGGAATCGCAGCAATCGTACCTGTTCCATTTTTTGATATGGGAACAGACTATAAATTAATGACTGAAATTGAAGAAGATATAAACGATATATTTGGCGTGACAAGTGAAGAATTAGAAAAAAGTAAAGATTCTCTTAAAACACGTATTGCAATCATGGTTTCAAGTGGTGCAGGTGAATTTCTTGCGAAGCAAACAACTAAAGTCGTTTTAAAGCAACTTCAAAATAGAAATAAACGTACAAAAGTTGGTCCTATATCTGTCGGAACAGTGGTCTCTCATGGTACGAGCGCAATCGTAAGTTACACGCTTATGAGAAAGCTCGGAATGGATCATATTGAAAAAGTTGTTAAATATTTAAACTCCAAGATTGTAGTTTAGTGTGCAATTGTTTATGAAATCGTGTACAATAGTTTGTGAAACTATTAATTTAATTTGATGAGGGAGTTACCAAAATGCAACAAAGAACATTTGATATTGTAGATGAAACAGGAATTCACGCTAGACCTGCTACGATTTTAGTTCAAACAGCGACACGATTCGAATCAGATATTGAACTCGAATATAACAATAAAAAAGTCAACTTGAAATCAATTATGGGTGTCATGTCACTTGGCGTTGGTAAAGGTGCAGAAGTTACAATTTATACAGATGGCGAAGATGAAGCGGAAGCATTAGAAAAAATTACTGAGGCATTGAAACAAGAAGGACTGACTGAGTAATGACTGAAATTATTAAAGGTAATCGCGGTGGTGGCGGTATCGGCTTTGGTACAGTCGTTAAATACCAAGAAGTTGTCTTTAATATTGATGAAAACAGAATACCAGAAGAAGAAATTCAGACTGAACTTGATAAGCTCGTTTCTGCAGTAGATATTGCACGAAATGAGCTTATTAAAATTAAAGAGAGAACGATTCAGAATGGTGAATATACGGATGCAGCGATTATGGAAGCTCAAATTATGATGCTAGATGATCCAGAACTTCATCAAAATATTAAAAACAAAGTATTAAACCTCCACAATGTCACTCATGCATTATATTTGGAAAAGAACGATATTATAGAATCATTTGAAAAAATTAATGATGCGTATTTACGTGCGCGTAAGCAAGATATAAACGATGTTTTGAAGCGCGTACTCTATAAACTAGAAGGACATAGTACTTTAGATTTAACAGAATTAACAGAACCATCTATTATCGTTGCGAAAGATTTACCCCCATCTATTGTTGCGCAACTCGACAAAACGGTGATAAAGGGAATCGTCTTAGAGAATGGATCAGAAAACTCACATACCGCAATCATTGCAATGAGCCATGGGATTCCACTAGTGTCGAACGTAAAGAACGCACTCCGGATGGCGCGGCCTTTCGATATGATGATTGTAGACGGTGACAACGCAGAAGTCGTATTCAACGCATCCATTTCGGATACGTGGTTTTATCTTAAAAAACAAAGTGATAAGTCGAAAGCAAGTGAGCGCCTAGCGCCGTATCGTTCAAAAATTACAGAGACTAAAGATAAAAAACGCATCAATTTAGGTGCGAACGTTTCGACAAAGGGGACGGTTGATGAGTCGCTTGATATCAACGTAGATCAGGTTGGTTTATTCAGAACGGAGTTCGTGTACATGAGTCGCTCGAATTATCCAAGTGAAGAAGAGCAACTCGAAATCTATAAAGACGTAGCCAAAAAGATGGACGGGAAGCCAGTAACGTTTAGAACACTCGACGTCGGTGGCGATAAATATCTCCCTTACTATGATCACGATGAGGAAACAAACCCATTTTTAGGTACGCGAGGGATTCGTTTTTCACTTATGAATGAGCATGTCTTTAGAACACAGATGCGTGCATTTATTCGTGCGAGTGAGTATGGGGATGTACGTGTGATGTTTCCGATGGTAAATACGGTTGCAGAGTTTAAAACACTTGCACGTATTTTTGCTGAAGAAGAGAAGAAACTAGGACTTTCATTAAAGAAACGCATTCCTCTTGGAATTATGATCGAAACACCTGCTGCAGCAATGCATGCAGAATATCTCGCAAAGCATGCTGATTTCTTTAGTATCGGTTCAAATGACCTCACACAATTTGTGATGGCAGCAGACCGAATGAACCCTAACGTTTCATCGTTTGTTGAAATATTGAACCCAGGATTATTGAAGCTTATTCATTATGTTATTAAATGCGCACATAAAGAAAATATAGAAGTCGGACTATGCGGAGAGCTCGCACATGATAGAGGAGCAATCCCAATTCTTTTAGGACTTGGAGTTGATTCACTCAGTGTGCATCCGTCACACGTATTACAAGTCAGAAAATTCATCCATGAACTCGATTACGAAAAATTAAAAGCATTTGAACGTCACATTTATGAAGTAGAAAGTGAAAGTGAAATGATGGATATGGTAGCGATGGTGATTCGTCACAAATAATTCACTTAATCGGCTTAACTTAACTTTGTGAATATGTTAACATATCATGGAGTACAGACAATATAGGGTATATATAAAATCTAGTTAACGCATTTAGGGGGAATTTTTAATGGAAGATGTGCTTCTTGGACGAATTCTAACCGGTATGACACTTGCGTTCCACATCATTTACGCTACTGTAGGTGTAGGAATACCCATCGTCATTATGGTCTTTGAATTCTTAGGAATAAAGAAAAATGACTATCACTATCTAACTATGGCGCGACGTATCGCAAAAGGATATACAGTTACTGTAGCAGTAGGGGTAGTGACCGGGACAATCATCGGGTTACAACTCAGTCTCATTTGGCCAGACTTTATGAAGCTCGCAGGTCAAATCATTGCCCTACCATTATTCATGGAAACATTTGCTTTTTTCTTTGAGGCAATTTTCCTTGGGATTTATCTCTACACATGGGATAGATTCAAAAATAGATGGCACCATTGGTTGCTTACAATTCCAGTTGTAATTGGATCATCAATATCAGCAGTATTTATTACAACAGTAAACAGCTTTATGAACACACCAGCTGGTTTTGATCTTGTAGATGGCGTATTTAAAAACGTTGATCCAATCATGGCAATGTTTAACGCATCAACAGGCGTGCGTGTATTCCACGTCGTTGTGACAGCATATATGACAGCAGCATTCTTCATGGTGACAGTTGCAGCAGTGAATTTACTACGCGCAAAACACAAAGAAGATAGAGAGTATCACAGAAAAGGCTTGAAAGTAAACATGATTATTGGTGTTGCGGTAGCAGCACTCACTCTATTAGCTGGGGATTTATCAGCAAAATTCTTACATGAAGAACAACCAGAAAAGCTTGCTGCATTTGAATGGCACTTCGAAACTGAAAAGAATGCAGACTTAATTCTTTTTGGTGTATTAGATGAAGAGAATCAAGAAGTTAAAGGTGAGCTACGCATTCCGTCAGCATTATCCATTCTGTCAGGAACGAGCCCATCAACTGAAGTTACTGGGTTAAATGATATTCCGAGAGATGAATGGCCACCACTTGTTGTCCACTATTTCTTTGACATCATGGTTGTCTTTGGAATGTTCGGGCTCGGCGTATCTGTCCTTTATTTTGCATTAAAACTGTTCAAGAAAGAAGAATGGGCACACTCTAGATTTATGCTATATTTATATGCATTATCTGGACCACTCTGTTTCGCAGCAATTGAAGCAGGTTGGTTTACAGCTGAACTTGGACGTCAACCATGGATCATTAGAGGATACATGAGAGTATCAGAAGCGATTACTCAAGCAGATGGACTCGGAATCACAATGATTATGTTTGGTATTTTATACCTCATCCTTGGATATACAACAATCCAAGTAATGGTGAATATGTTCAAGAACACATCTGCACGTGATTCTCAAATTGAATATTACGGTAAAGAGAGCTTGATGGAACAAGGAGGTCGATTCTAATGAACTATGAAATTATTGGAATCACGGTACTTTGGACGTTTCTATATGGCTACGTAATTATCGCATCTGTTGACTTTGGTGCAGGGTTTTATAACTTCTACGCCAAAGCGACAGGAAAGTCGAACATCATCACACCAATCATCACGAGATATTTAAACCCAGTTTGGGAAGTAACAAACGTTTTCTTTGTTTTCTTCTTTGTTGGGATTGTAGGGTTTTATCCTGAAACAGCATATTACTACGGAACAACATTACTGATTCCTGCATCAATTGCTTTAATTTTATTGGCAATCCGTGGAAGTTATTATGCATTTAACCAGTATTCAAAAGATTCGAATATCGTGTGGGCGTTTCTTTACGGAAGTACAGGACTACTGATTCCTGCGGCACTTTCGATTACACTTGTAATCTCTGAAGGTGGATTTATAGAAGAAAAGTTTGGCGGCATTGACTTGAACATAACAGAGTTATTATTTAGTCAGTATGCATGGTCAGTAGTATTCTTAGCAATCATCTCTGTGCTTTACATCTCAAGTGCATTTCTTACGTTCTATGCGAACAGAGCACGTGCATTTCAAGCAGTAGAAGTGATTCGTAAGTGGTTCTTAACTTGGACAATTCCAATGTTAGCAATCTCACAGTTCGTGTTCTTAGGACTCAGAACAAATAACGAAGCGCACTTCTTGAACGCACAAAACTATTGGTATCTATTCGGTTTATCTTTAATGTTTATGGGTATAGCTGTGTATTTAATCTACAAGGGAAGAAATTATGGCATGGCATTCATTATGGTAATGCTGCAATTCTTCTGTGCGTTCTTTGGATATGGTATGAGTAAATTACCGTATATCCTGTATCCGTACGTGAAAATTGACAGTGTAGTGAATGAGGCAATGGCGTTCTGGCTCACAGTCGTATTCATTTTAGGATTGCTACTCCTAGTTCCAAGTCTTATAATGTTAATGAGAATGTTCCTCTTTGATAAGGACTATGTCCAAGGTAAAGAGAACTAAGGAGATTAGAGTATGAAAAAAGAATTTGCTGTAATCGGACTCGGGCGATTTGGTTCGAGTATCGTACAAGAGTTACGAGAATTAGATGCGAATGTACTCGCAATTGATAAAGACGAAGATGTAGTAAATGAGTATAAAGATATTGTGACTGAAGCAGTTATCGGAAATACGACAGATGAAGCGGTGTTACGAAGTGTTGGTATCACCAACTTTGACCATGTCATCGTTGCAATTGGCGAAAATATTCAAAGCAGCATTTTGACGACATTAATCTTAAAAGACTTAGGTGTCGAGAAAGTTACTGTGAAAGCTCAAAATGAATATCATGGTAGAGTACTTGAGAAAATTGGTGCCGATCATGTCATTCACCCAGAGCGCGATATCGGTAGACTACTCGCACATAGAATCGTGTCGAGTCATACTCTTGATATTTTAGAAATCTCAGAGGAACATTCAATTGTAGAGTTCAAGACGACAAAGAAATTAAATAACAAATCGATACTGAATCTCGGGTTCCGAGAAAAATACGAAGTTTCGATCCTCGCAATTAAGCGCGGCGATCAAATCATCGTAAATCCAGACCCCGTCATCAAGCTCATGTCAGACGATGTCTTAATCCTGATTGGAAAAGACACCGACCTATCACGCTTCGAGACTAGATTCGGCATAGATGAGTAGATTTTATAAGATTACCACCTGCAGACTGTGAAGTTCGGGGGTGGTTTTTTGAGTGATATGGGGTTTAGGATTCTTATCTTTAAAGTAGGGATGGATTGATGTCTACTTTACAAATAAATTGGTTTTATCTTTAAAGGAGAGATGGATTGACGTTTACTTTGCAAATAAATTAGTTTTATCTTTAAAGTAGGGATGGATTGATGTCTACTTTACAAATAAATTGGTTTTATCTTTAAAGTAGGGATGGACTAACGTCTACTTTACAAATAAATTGGTTTTATCTTTAAAGTAGGGATGGATTGATGTCTACTTTACAAATAAATTGGTTTTATCTTTAAAGTAGAGATGTACTAACGTCTACTTTACAAATAAACTATAGTTTCACATAACTTCGGTCTTTATTATTTCCTTTTTCAATCATATGAGATTTCAAATATTTTCTAACACTATATTGTGAAATCGATTCTCCGATCCATTCATAAATACGTGAGGTTGTAATCTTCATCTCAGGAAATAACCATATAAACTCATCTATATTTCTAGTCAAGGCTATTTGTGTTCGTTCTATTACTTTACATTTTGAACATTTCATCTTCACTTGACTGATGCTCTCCATCCTCCCATCACATTTCTCGCAGCTCATTTTTTTATCTAGTTGGTCATATTCGTATTCATACTTTTTCTCATAAGATGAAAACACACGATGTCGTGCATATATGATTTCTTCTAGTTTGGTATGTCGCTGATTCAAGTAACAAGATTCATTGTTCAGTTTTTTAATAAATCTCCTGATTTGACCAGGGTGAATGATGGGTAGGGACAAGTCGGATTGATAGAGCTGGAATTCTTTCCCTGTAAAAACAAGTCGTGGAATAACTTCAAAGTTCATCTTTATTTCTCGTAAAAATTTTCTAAACATTCGAGTTGCTCGGTTTAATTGTTCTAGAGGACTATCAATCTCATCCTTACTCGATACAAAATAAAATTTACCGCGATCATAAAAATAATCTCCACTGTAATTCTTAACTTCAATCAGCATACATTTATCCTGAAAAATCATCAGACAATCAAATTGACATTCTTTCTCTTCAACAACCAAGCGAACGCCGTACAAAATAATTGGTTTAACTTGCAATTCTTCCTCAAATAATTTCGAAAGATAAAGTTCTCCCTCTAAACCTGTTTCGTCTCGTCGTATCTGTCCAGAAATAACCATATCAACAAACTCGCGTTTCATTAAAATTTGTGCTGTCGTATTCATATTTGTCTTTTTAGGTATCTTAAGCATGACGCACCTCCAACTAAACATGATTCTATACAGCCGAACACCTACCTACAAGATAATTCGGATCAAATATTCAAATTTGAATAATTTAAATTTAGAATCCATCAACCATAAGGGTTACAAGTAATAATTAAAACGCCCATATGATGACTTTTCCAATGATAAAAATCGCCACATAGGATTACAGCAGAAAAAAAGCCATTTTGATAAGTTTCCCAAAAAGGAAACCCACAAAACAGCTCTAATATTTTATTTCGATTTTAAAGTTTTGTCGTTTACGCGCATGATCATTGGTAAGATCATTGGGCTACGTTGTGTTTTCTGATATAGATATTGTGACAATTCTTCAATGATGAGTTGTTTTACGTTATACCATTCAACGTTTTCTTCAGATGCGAGCAAGTTTTCGATGGATTCACGTAACTTTTTCTCTGCACCTCTAATGAGTCCGAATGATTCTCTCATGTAGACGAATCCGCGTGAAATAATATCTGGTCCAGATAATAATACTTGGTCTTCAAAGTCAATAGAGACAACCATAACTGCGAGACCTTCTTCAGATAATTCTTTACGATCGCGAAGTACGATGTTACCGATATCTCCGATACCAATACCATCCACAAACACTGTACCGCTTGGCACTGAATGAGTGACTTCAGCATGATCTTCAGATAGAGTTAGGACTTCACCATTTTCCATTAAGAATACATTGTCTGCTTCGACACCTGTGTCTACAGCAAGGTCTTTATGGATTTTCAGCATGCGGAATTCTCCGTGAATTGGCATGAAGTATTTTGGTTTCATCAGACGTAACATCAGTTTTTGTTCTTCTTGTGAACCGTGTCCAGACGTATGAATGTTTGATAGACGACCGTGGATGACTTCAGCGCCACGTTTGTATAATGCGTTAATCGTACGGTTGACGCTTAGTGTATTACCTGGGATTGGTGATGAACTGAATACAACAGTGTCATCAGGAATAATGCTGATTTGTCTATGAGTACCATTCGCAATACGTGATAGGGCAGCCATTGGCTCACCTTGAGAACCTGTACATAAAATCATTATTTTATGTTTCTCAAAACGGTTAATTTGTTTTGCTTCAATAAATGTTTCAGGTGGTGCTTTAATATAACCAAGCTCAGTACCGATTCTAATATTGTTTTCCATGCTTCGTCCGAATACACAAATCTTACGGTCAAACTTTACTGCTGCATCAATTGCTTGTTGCACACGATAGATGTTTGATGCGAAAGTCGCAAAGATAATACGTCCTGCACATTGTCTAAAAATGTCTTCTACATTTTGTCCGACTTGTTTTTCACTGATTGTGAAGTTCGGAACTGTTGCGTTCGTTGAGTCAGATAAAAGACAGAGTACACCTTCTTCACCGATCTGTGCCATTTTAGCGATGTTTGCTGGCGCACCTACTGGTGTAAAGTCGAATTTAAAGTCTCCAGTATGAACGATGTTTCCAACAGGAGTTTTTACTACGATTCCGTATGCTTCAGGAATAGAGTGAGTTGTAAGATAAAATTCAACCTTGAAACTATCGAAGTCGAGAACCGTGTCTTCATCGATAGGAATGAGTTTAGTACGGTGCATGAGCTTGTGTTCTTCAAGCTTATTTTTAATTAAGCCTAAAGCAAGCGGGCCAGAGTAGATAGGTACTGAGATTTCTTTTAATAGGAAAGGAATTCCTCCGATATGGTCTTCGTGACCATGCGTTACAACGAGCGCTTTGATACGATGTTCATTTTCTTTTAGATATGTGTAATCAGGTATTACGTAATCAATACCGAGTTCGTCATCGTTTGGGAATTTGATACCCGCGTCGATCATTAGAATGTCGTTACCTATTTCAATGCAGTAAGTGTTCTTTCCAATTTCACCTAGTCCCCCGAGGGCGAAAACACCTACATCTTTAATGTTACTCATTTACCTTCGTAACCTTGAAATCTGCGTTGTTATCACGTTCATACTCTAAGTGGTCGGGACTGAGTGTTTCGATGAACTCGATTGTAATATCTTCATTTTGTAAGAACTTTCTTACGTCTTCAATTGTTTCGGCTTCAACGTATTTAATAAGAGTTTCTTCTCTAATTAAGCGTTGTGTTTTGTGGCCTTGATAAAATACTTTAAATGTTTTCATAAATCTATTCTCCTTAAAAATATATAGAAATGTATTGTAAGTTTTTCATAAAAAAGATGTGCTCCTTTTTTAGCAAGCACATCTATAAATTAGGATTATTTATCCTTCATATACTCCTGTTGCAGTAACCCACTACGACCTAAGATGCTCTTTAACTTCTTTTTGAGTTTTTCTTTTAACCTTCTCAACATGAAAATCACACCTTTATCACTTATCCTTATTTTACCTTATAGACTTATACGTTGCAAAGACTTTATACTAATAGTAAGAGGTGAGATAAATGGATGCTCAAGCGTTATATCATAAGATACGCACAGAAGAAAAGCGCGAGGATAAGCCGTTTGATTATGTCGAGTTCAATAAACGTGATTCCCATATCGTTATGAATATCGTGTATCAAACAAACGCATATATCAGCAGTGATGATCACCATACGTATAGACATGACACTGATCCCGAAATTTTAAATGAGGAAACATACGACCAATTAAAGTCGTTACTCATTGAAAGAGGGATACGTTTTATTGAACGTGTCGACGAATTTATTTAGCTTTATTACTCGAGTGGTGTTGCGCCTTCTTTTGGTAGTAATGGTGTTTCTTTATTAATGTGATCATAGAATAAAATTCCATCTAAATGATCCAATTCATGTTGTAATACAATCGAGAGCATACCACTCGCTTTAATCACAACTTCATTTCCGTCAATATCTAATGCACGGACTTTAATTCTTTTTTTACGATGGACTAAGCCATCGATGTCTTCATCTACACTTAGGCATCCTTCGCCTGTTGGAAGAAATGATTCTTGAACTGAATGACTGATGATTTTTGGATTGATTAACATCAAATCATAGACAGGTTCATTATTTTCATCAGTTAAATATACTGCAAGCATTCGCTTGTTTAAGTTTATTTGTGGTGCCGCTAATCCAACACCCGCACGTAAATCATATTTTTCAGCAATTTCCTCATCTTGTGAGTTAATTAAAAACTGTCTCATTTCACGGAGTTCGTTTTGTGTTTGTTCGTCAATAGTAGTCACTTCGTCAACCTTTGTGCGAAGAATTGGATGACCATCTCGAACAACATCTTTCATCGTAAGCATATTTAGCCTCCTATCAAAATACATTTCTTAATTATACTATAATTTCACAGAATTTTCACGACTCATCTACGATATTTGTGATTGTTTATCATCAAGCTTACTTATAGATTAAAACACGTGAAAAACTTACGGTTATGTATGTATTATGATATTATTAATGTAAGCATTTTATTGAAAGGTATGGTGAACAAGTATGGCACCGAAAAACAAAAGTTTTGACCCGGTAGCTCAATTAAAAGAAATTGAAGAGTCTTTTGAACTTTTTCAAATTTTAGATGAGAACGGTAAGATTGTGAATAAATCAGCAATGCCTGACTTATCTGATGAGGAGCTTGTTGAGCTTATGACGAGAATGGTTTGGACACGCGTACTAGATGAGCGTTCTACATCATTAAACCGTCAGGGTAGACTTGGGTTCTATGCGCCTACTGCAGGACAAGAAGCATCACAGATTGCAAGTCATTATGCATTACAAAAAGGGGATTACGTTTTACCAGGGTACAGAGATGTACCACAACTGATTTGGCATGGACTGCCTTTATCGAAAGCATTCCTATTCTCAAGAGGACATTATGAAGGGAACCAATTCCCTGAAGGTGTGAATGCACTTAGCCCACAGATCATCATTGGTGCTCAGTACGTTCAAACAGCAGGTGTTGCTCTTGGGATTAAAAAACGTAAAAAAGATAATGTAGTAATCACATATACAGGTGACGGTGGTACTTCACAAGGGGACTTCTACGAAGGTATTAACTTTGCAGGAGCATTTAAAGCACCAGCGATTTTTGTAGTACAAAACAACCAATATGCTATTTCTACACCAAGACACGTTCAAACTTCTGCTAAAACATTAGCGCAAAAAGCAGTTGCTGCTGGTATTCCAGGCGTTTATGTAGATGGAATGGATGCGCTTGCGGTTTATAAAGTAACTAAAGATGCAAGAGAGCGTGCTATTAATGGAGAAGGACCAACGCTTATCGAAACTGTTACTTACCGCTATGGTGCACACACATTAGCTGGTGACGATCCAACGAGATATCGTGAGGACAACGAGCAAACTGAATGGGAGAAAAAAGACCCAATCACTCGTATGCGTACGTTCTTAGAAGAAAAAGGTCTATGGTCTAAAGAAAAAGAAGATGAAGTGATCGAACAAGCACGTGCAGACGTGAAAGAAGCAATCTCAGAAGCTGACAAAGCTGCTTCACAAAAAGTCACAGATCTTATGGACTTAATGTACGATGAAAAGCCAAGCAATGTGGAAGAGCAATATGACTACTACAAAGAAAAGGAGTCAAAGTAACATGGCACAAATGACAATGATTCAAGCGATAACTGATGCGATGCGTACTGAATTAAAGAACGACGAAAACGTTCTAGTATTCGGTGAAGACATCGGTGTCAACGGTGGTGTATTCCGTGCAACTGAAGGACTATACGAAGAATTCGGTGAAGATCGTGTATTCGATACTCCATTAGCTGAGAGTGGAATTGCATCACTTGGTTTAGGTTTAACATTAGAAGGATTTAGACCTGTTGTTGAGATTCAATTCTTTGGTTTCTTATTTGAAGCTATGGATGGAATTGCGGGACAAATTGCACGTCACCGTCAACGTTCAGGTGGAACAAAACCAATGCCAATCGTAATCCGTGCACCATTCGGTGGTGGAGTAAACACTCCAGAACTTCACGCGGATTCATTAGAAGGATTAATGGCACAAACACCAGGTTTACGTGTAGTCATTCCTTCAACACCTTATGATGCGAAAGGATTACTCATTGCAGCGATTCGTTCTAATGATCCTGTTATTTATCTAGAACACATGAAGTTATACCGTTCATTCCGTGAAGACGTACCTGAAGAAGAGTACGAAGTGGAATTAGGTAAAGCAGCAGTGAGAAGAGAAGGTACAGACATTACTTTAATCGCATATGGTGCGATGGTACAAGAATCTCTAGCAGCAGCTGAAGCACTTGAAAAAGATGGAATCAGTGCTGAAGTCATCGACTTACGTACAGTTTCTCCAGTAGACTACGAAACACTTGTAGCTTCTATTGAGAAAACAAATCGTGCAGTAGTAATTCAAGAAGCACAACGTCAAGCAGGTGTTGCTGGACAAGTGGTTGCAGAATTACAAGAGCGTGTGATTTTATCTCTTGAAGCGCCAATCAAGATTGTAGCTGCTCCGGATACAGTGTATCCATTCACAGCTGCGGAAAAAGTTTGGTTACCAAACAAAGAAGATATTATCGAGAAAGCGAAAGACGCGATCAATTTCTAACCAGATGGAGGGTAAATAAATGGCATATGAAGTAAAACTTCATGATATCGGTGAGGGTATTCATGAAGGTGAAATTGCAAAATGGTTTATTGCCGAAGGCGATAAAATAGAAGAAGATGATACCCTAGTAGAAATTGCAAACGACAAAGCAGTTGTTGAATTACCTTCTCCAGTTTCAGGAACGATTGAAAAAATTCACGTCCCTGAAGGAGAAGTAACGACGGTAGGTAGTATCATCGTAACAATCGATGATGGTTCTGGTCCTTCAGAATCTACTGAAGATAAAGAACCAGAAACTGATGAAAAAGAGTCAGACGAAAAAGAAACAAAAGACGAGGTTGCTAAAGAGGTAGAGAAATCTGAACCTGAGGAAGCACCTAAAAAAGAATCTGCATCTAAAGATGTAGAGGCTGAAGAGTCTGATTCAGATAAGAAATTTATTATCGCTATGCCACGCGTACGTAAATATGCACGTGACAACGATGTTGACATAAAAGCAGTATCAGGTAGCGGTAAAAATGGTCGTATTTTAATTGAAGATATCGATGCTTATCTAAATGGAGATCAAAAATCAGCTGAAGAAACAATCGCAACTGAAACGGAGTCAGTAGAAGAAGTTGCTGAAACAAAAGAAGAATCTAAAGTTGCAGCAGTATCTACTGGAGAACGTGAAACACGTGAAAAAATGTCTAGAATCAGAAGAACAATTGCAGATGCAATGGTTAATTCTAAACAAACATCACCACACGTTACAAATATTGACGAAGTAGTTGTAGATAAACTTTGGGAGCATCGTAAGAACTTCAAAGATGTTGCAGCAGAGCAAGGTACGAAACTTACTTTCTTACCATACGTCGTGAAAGCTGTCGTTTCAGCACTTAAGAAATATCCTGAATTAAATACGTCTATTGATAACGAAACAATGGAAATTATTCAGAAGCATTATTACAACGTAGGTATTGCTGCGGATACTGAACGTGGATTAGTCGTTCCAGTTGTTCGCGATGCCAATGCATTATCAATGTTTGAAATTGCTGATACAATTTCAGAACTTGCAGATAAAGCGCGTGACGGTAAACTTACTTTAGATGAAATGAAAGGCGGATCAATTTCTATCTCTAACCTAGGTTCAGAAGGTGGAAAATGGTTTACGCCAGTCATCAACCAACCAGAAGTAGCGATTATCGGTATTGGTAGAATTGAAGAGGCACCAATTGTACGTGACGGTGAGGTTGTTGCGGCACGTGTCTTAGCACTTTCTATCAGTTATGATCACAGAGTCATTGACGGTGCATTAGCTCAAAAAGCATTAAATCATATTAAACGCTTATTAAATAATCCAGATTTATTATTAATGGAGGGGTAAAGAATGGTAGTTGGAGATTTCGCAATTGAGGTAGATACGGTTGTTGTAGGTGGCGGTCCTGGTGGATACGTTGCAGCAATCCGTGCAGCTCAACTCGGTCAAAAAGTTGTATTAGTAGAACGTGATAAAGTTGGAGGCGTGTGCTTAAACGTTGGTTGTATCCCTTCTAAAGCACTAATTTCTTCATCACATAGATTCCAAGAAGCACAAGATTCTGAAGATATGGGTGTGACAGTAGAAAACGTTAAACTCGACTTCACAAAAGTACAATCATTCAAAGAAAGTGTTGTACAAAAACTTGTTGGTGGTGTTGAATCACTACTTAAAGGTAACAAGGTTGAAGTTGTTCAAGGTGAAGCTTACTTCTCATCTAATAACAGCATCAAAGTTGCTCAGGAAAATAGCGCACAAACTTATGAGTTCAAAAATGCAATTGTTGCGACTGGATCTAGACCAATTGAAATCCCAGGATTTAAATTTGGTAAACGTATCATTGATTCAACTGGTGCGTTAAATCTAGAAGAAAAACCTGAAAAGTTAGTTGTAATCGGTGGAGGATATATCGGTACTGAACTAGGTACTGCATATGCTAACTTTGGCACTGAAGTAACTATTTTAGAAGGTACTAAAGACATCCTTGGTGGATTCGAAAAGAATATGACACAACTTGTTAAACGCAACCTTAAGAAAAAAGGCGTTGAAGTTGTAACACAAGCGATGGCGAAATCAGCTGAAGAAACTGAAAATGGCGTGTCAATCACTTATGAAGATAAAAATGGTGAAGCACATACAATTGAAGCAGACTACGTTCTTGTAACTGTAGGTCGTCGTCCAAACACTGACGAAATTGGTTTAGAACAAATTGGTGTTAAGATGACTGATCGTGGAATTATCGAAGTAGACAAACAAAGCCGTACAAGTGTAGACAACATCTATGCAATCGGTGATATTGTTCCTGGGCTACAACTTGCGCATAAAGCAAGCTACGAAGGTAAAGTTGCTGCAGAAGCAATCGCTGGAGAAAAATCTGAAGTAGATTACATCGGAATGCCAGCAGTATGCTTCACTGAACCAGAACTTGCTTCAGTAGGATACAACGAAACACAAGCAAAAGAAGAAGGTCTCGACTACGTAACTGGTCGTTTCCCATTCGCTGCTAACGGTCGTGCTTTAGGTCTAAACAAAACAGATGGATTTGTTAAAATCGTTGCACGTAAAGAAGACGGGCTTGTTATCGGTGCTCAAATCGCTGGTAACGGTGCTTCTGATATTATTTCAGAGCTCAGCCTTGCAGTTGAAACTGGCATGACATTAGAAGACATCGCGCTTACAATTCATGCTCACCCAACTTTAGGAGAAATTCCTATGGAAGCAGCAGAAGCAGCACTTGGTCGTCCAATTCACTCAATGTAATTTTTAATAAGCGTCCTTAGGGACGCTTTTTTTATAACCGAAAGGAGATAAAAAATGGAGAAATCATATAGTTATCCGCTAGATTTAGACTGGAGTACAGAAGAAATGATTACAGTGGTAGAATTTTTTCAATGTATTGAAGCAGGATATGAAAATGGGATAAAAGCAGCAGATTTGAATGATGCATACAACAATTTTAAAGATATTGTTCCTTCAAAAGCAGAAGAGAAAACAATATTTAGAGAGTTTAAATCTGTTTCTAGTTTAGAACCGTTTACGTTAGTTAAACAGTTAAAGATAAGTCGTCCAGAAGACATTTTAAAAGTTTAAAAAATGTATTGTTAAATGCGAGCAAAAAAAATATAATTAATTGAATTAAAGATTAGGAGGAGAAAATGACAGAGATACGTTTACAGAATATTCACCAATATTTTGATGATGCACATATATTAAAAAATATCGATTTTACTTTTTCTGAAGGCAAATTTTACACAATCTTAGGTCCATCTGGATGCGGTAAAACAACATTATTAAAGATCATTGGGGGATTTGTTAATCCAACTTCTGGAGACCTTTATTTTGGGGATAAAAAAATGAATGACATTCCTGCAAACAAGAGACAAGTGAATACAGTTTTCCAAGATTATGCACTCTTTCCACATTTAAATGTATATGAAAATGTCGCATTTGGTTTAAAAATTAAGAAGGTCTCTAAGAGTGAACGAGATGAGCGCATCAAAGAAGCACTTCGTTTTACTAACTTAACAGATTTTAAAGAACGAGATATTGAGAGCTTATCTGGTGGACAGAAACAGAGAGTGGCGATTGCCCGTGCAATTGTAAACGAACCTGACATTCTTCTCCTAGATGAATCATTGTCTGCATTAGACCATAACTTACGAGTGGAAATGCAGTATGAATTAAAAGAACTCCAACAAAAATTAGGCATTACTTTTATCTTTGTCACACATGACCAGGAAGAAGCACTCGCATTAAGTGATGAAATTTTAGTCATGGATAGAGGACATATTGTACAAGCAGGTAGTCCGAAAGATATTTATGATGAACCGTTAAATAGATATGTTGCAGATTTTATTGGTGAATCCAATATCGTCGAAGGTGAAATGCTTGAAGATGGTAAAGTGTCGATTTATGGTCGCGCGTATGAATGTGTCGATGGTGGTGTAAAACGTGGTACACCAGTCGAAGTAATGGTACGTCCTGAAGACATCATTCTAAAACCTGCAGGCGAAGGACATTTAAATGTTACTGTGGACTCAATTCTTTTCAGAGGGGTTCATTATGAAATTTGTGTCCTTGATGAAGATGGTTATGAATGGGTGATTCATACGACACAAAGAAGTGAAGAAGGTAAAAAGGTCAGCATTTATTTTGATAAAGAAAACATGCATATCATGGTTCCAGGTGAAAAAGAAGAAGAATTTAACGAACGATTAGAATCATATGAAGGTATTCTATAATGAAAAGAGTATTAGCAATTCCGTATTTATTATGGATGGTCGTATTTGTGATACTTCCGATTTCGTTTATGATTTATTACTCTTTCAATGACATGAGTGGCAATCTAACGTTACAAAACTATGCAGAATTTTTAAGTAGTAACTACTTAAAAATGACTTTAAATTCGTTTTGGTATGCCTTTTTAATTACAGTGATTACTTTACTTATTAGTTATCCATTAGCACTCGTTATTTCAAGATTAAAACACAAAACGTTTTGGTTACTAATCATTATTATTCCTACTTGGATTAATATCTTACTAAAGACGTATGCATTTATCGGAATTCTAGGTATTAATGGTGTCGTAAACACTATTTTTGAAACAATTGGACTTACACAAATTCAGTTACTGTTTAGTGATTTTGCATTCATAACTGTTGCAGTTTATATTTTTATTCCATTTATGGTGCTCCCAATTTTTAACTCTATAAACGGGATCAACAAGAACCTCATTTCGGCATCTTATGACCTTGGTGCTTCAAAATGGGAAACACTCACAAGGGTGATCTTTCCTTTATCTTTAGAAGGTGTAAAGTCAGGAATTCAAATCACGTTTATTCCAGCACTTAGTTTATTTATGCTCTCAAGACTTGTAGCAGGAAACAAGGTTGTGACACTTGGAACTGCGATTGAGCAACAGTTCTTAATAAATGAAAACTGGGGCATGGGATCGACGGTTGGCGTTTTCCTTATACTCTTCATGGTATTCGTCATGCTAGCCACGAGAACGAAGAAGGAGAGTGTATAAGATGAACACATTAAGCAAAAGTTTTTTAACACTGATGATTATTTTCTTGTACTTCCCAATTCTCTATCTCGCGTTCTATTCGTTCAATGCAGGTGGAACAATGTCGAACTTTGACGGTTTCACATTAGATTACTATAAGAGTGTAATCGAAAATAAAGCGCTCATGACAGTCTTAATGAATACTATAGCAGTAGCACTTATTTCAAGTGGCATTTCTACTGTGATTGGTTTGTTTGGCGCATTGTTTCTTTACTTTATTAGACAAAGGTATGTGAAAAATACGTTATTAACTTTAAATAACGTATTAATAGTGTCACCTGACGTGATCATCGGCGCATCACTGTTAATTCTATTCTCGTTATTTGGAATTACATTAGGTAGTGTTAGCGTCATTCTAGCGCATGTTGCATTTAGTGTCCCAATTGTTGTACTCATGATTTTACCGAGTCTTTATCAGCAAAATAACAATTTGGTACTTGCAGCACAAGATTTAGGAGCAAGTGCATGGGATGTCTTAACAAAAGTCTTAATACCGAATATAAAGCCAGGTATATTTGCTGGATTCTTAATGGCACTTACGTATTCTCTTGATGACTTTGCAGTGACATTCTTTGTGACTGGTAACGGATTTAGCACATTATCGGTAGAAATTTATGCAATGGCAAGACGAGGAATTACACTCGAAATCAACGCGATATCAACTGTGATATTTGTCGTTGTTTTAATCATCGCAATCATTTACTACTTTGTATCGGACAAAAATATAAAGAGAGGTAAGACGACATGAGATTTTTAATTTCATTAATTGCAACAAGCTTAGTTGTTGGCGGACTCTTTTTATTTGGTACGAAACTATTGAATCATTCGTCAAATGCCGAGAAAGATGTGTTATATGTTTACAACTGGGGCGAGTATATTGACCCTGAACTAATCAAGCAATTTACTGAAGAGACAGGAATTCGTGTCGTTTATGAGACATATGATTCTAATGAAGCGATGCTTGTAAAAATCAAACAAAAGCAACGCTATGATGTCGTATTCCCGAGTGAATATACTGTTGAAAAGATGAAAAAAGAGGGATTACTAATTCCGATTGATCATAGCAAGATACCGAATATCAAAAACATAGATGAGTCATTCTTAGACCTTCCATTTGATCCAGGAAATGAATATTCTCTTCCATACTTCTTTGGGACTGTAGGTATTCTCTATAATCCAGAAACAACTCAAGGCATTGACTTTAGTTCATGGGAAAGTCTTTATGATGAGACACTTGTAAACAATGTTCTCCTAATTGATGGTGCACGAGAAACGATTGGGTTTGCACTGAATAGTGAAGGGTATTCTTTAAACTCAATAGACAAATATGAACTCAAACAAGCTGAAAGAAAACTAGAATCGCTTTCACCGAATGTTCGTGGTATCGTTGGTGATGAAATTTCTTCTATGATGAGAGAAAATGAAGCGAAAGCTGCTGTTGTATGGAGCGGAATGGCGATGGATATCATGTATGAGAATGAAGAGTTACAGTACGTGATTCCTGAAGAGGGCACAAACCTTTGGTTTGATACAATGGCAATTCCAAAATCTGCTAAAAATATTGATGGTGCTCATCAGTTTATCAACTTCCTATTAGAAAAAGATGTTGCATTACAAAATACAGATTGGGTGGGCTATGCCACTCCTAATAAGGCTGCTTTTGAAGCGTTAGATGAAGAAGTAAAAAGTGCTAAGGAATTTTATCCGGATAAAGAAACGATGGCCACGCTTGAGGTTTACCGAGATTTAGGTCCAAAGTGGACAGAATACTACAATGAATTACTATTAGAATTTAAAATGTCACTAGATTAGTGTTTTTCACTATAGATTTCAGGGTAAAAACAATTATAGAACAGAAACTTACTTCGGAGGTAATTAATATGGTTAAAGAATACACACAGGTTGTGCAACCAGTCAGCCGTGTTCCTGAAAAAATATTCGGGTGGATTGGGTGGATTGCGCTACTCGCATTAACAGCGTATCTTGCATTCTTCTCATTATTCACTGCGAGAGATCCACAATTCATGGAGTCGATTCGTATGAACGCACAAGATGCAGTTCAAGGAACTGACCTAACAGTAGATGAGCTCATGCAGGTTATTGAAGTTACCACTCAAAACTTTTGGTTAGCTGCAGTCATTTTATTAATTCCATTAATCATTGCATTCTTTGGTTTAATTAAAATGAGAAAACGTATTTTAGCAGGTATTTTATTACTAATCGCTGCTATTATTATTGCTCCATTTGTAATTACTTTATTCTCTTCACTGATGTTCGTGATTGCGGCAATTCTATTATTTGCTCGAAAAGATAAAGTGATTACTCAAGGCGCAACGAATGAGTATATCAACAGAAGACCAGATTATGCGAGAGATAATTATGACAGAAACGACCGTTCAATCAAACAGAATCGTGACGATTTTGAACGAGACGTTGAAGATCACAACCAAGAAGAACTGAATCGAATTAGAAATAGAAATGAATCTCAATATGAGCGTGACATCGAATCTCATAATCAAAGAGAATTAAACAGAATTCAAGACGAACGTGACGGTTATGATGATTTAGAAAAAACACGTCAATTTAGTGCAGTTGATGAAAACCTTAAATCACAAGATGTAGACTATCCTGTAACTGATGAAGAATACAATTACGATACAGAAGACGCAGCACGTACAAGAAGAGAAAATGTAGATCGCCGCAATAACGACGATTTATAATATAGAAATAGGATGACGACACCGTCATCCTATTTTTTGTTCCAAAATAGTCTAAAACCATCAAATGAAAACGTATTTATTCGGAATTATCTGATATTTTAGTAAAATGCTCTTTTTATATTTTGAATTTTCTGATAACATTACATGTATTACATTTTTGGAGGAACACACAATGAAATCATTGACTCGATTTAGTACATTTATTGGTAAAACATTTGCCATCTGGGTGCTTATCTTTGCAGTACTTGCTTTTATGATTCCAAATCTTTTTTCTTGGATCGCACCTTATATTAACCCGTTACTCATGATTATCATGTTTGGAATGGGACTAACACTTACAACACAAGATTTTAAAAATGTGTTGAAGGCTCCGTTTAAAATTTTAGTTGTGGCTGTCGCGCAGTTTGTCGCGATGCCAATCATTGCAGTTTCTCTCGTTTTTCTATTTAACTTACCTAAGGAAATTGCGATTGGAGTTATCTTAGTTGGATGTTGTCCAGGAGGGACTTCTTCGAACGTAATCACATATCTTGCGAGAGGGAACGTGGCTTTATCTGTTACTGCTACTTCAGTAACAACGCTTCTTGCACCAATCGTAACACCAGCATTAACTTTATGGCTTGCAGGAGCATACTTACCTGTTTCATTTAACAGTCTGTTTTTATCGATTGTAAAAATTGTTTTAATTCCTATTATCCTAGGTTTTGCTGTTCAATACTTCTTTGAGACTACGACACAAAAAGCAGTTGGTTTACTGCCACTCATTTCTGTAGTAGGGATTATCGGTGTATTAACAGCAGTTGTTGCGAACAACACAGAAAACATTATTAAATCAGGATTACTCATTTTAATTGTCGTTGTATTACATAACGTACTTGGATATGTGCTTGGTTATTTTATTGGTAAGTTGTTTAAATTCAATCTTGCAGATAAAAAGACGACATCCATCGAAGTGGGTATGCAAAACTCTGGTCTTGCTGCAGCGCTTGCTACAACACATTTTGACCCGATTGCCGCTGTGCCAGGTGCTATTTTTAGCATATGGCATAACTTCTCAGGTAGTATTGTTGCAAATTTCTACAGCAAAATGAGTGAAGATAAAAACAAGAAAAAATCTAAAGTTTATACATTAGAAACTGAAATTTAATATAGGAGTGTTTAAACTTGGTAGAGAAAAAAGATCTTAGAATAAAGAGTCATGTCTATACAGAAAGTAATATTAAAGCACCAAATAGAGCGATGCTTCGTGCAGTCGGTTTTACTGACGAAAGTTTTGAAAAACCACAAATTGGCGTTGCTGCAAACTGGGCAGAGACAACACCTTGTAATATTCACTTAAATGATCTTGCCCAATTTGCAAAAGAAGGTATCAGTGAAGCAGGTGGAGTACCAATTCAGTTCAATACGATCACGGTTGCTGATGGAATTGCGATGGGTACACCAGGAATGAGATTTAGCTTACCTTCAAGAGATATCATCGCGGATTCATTAGAAACAGTCGTCGGTGGTCAAAACTTAGACGCATTAATTGCAATCGGCGGATGTGATAAAAATATGCCTGGCGCAGCAATTGCGATGGCGAATATGAATGTACCTTCAATATTTGTGTATGGTGGAACAATTGCGCCAGGAAAACTTAATGGTAAAGATATTGACTTAGTAAGTGTGTTCGAAGGTGTCGGTAAATGGAACAATGGCGACCTCACAGACCAAGAATTAAACGCAATTGAATGTAATGGCTGTCCAGGACCAGGTGGATGTGGAGGTATGTACACTGCAAACACAATGGCATCTGCGCTTGAAGCGATGGGGATGTCATTGCCTGGATCTGCATCTAACCCTGCAGCTACGAAAAATAAAGAAAAAGACGTTTACGAAGCAGGTAAAGCGATATTGAACATGTTAGAACTCGGTATTTATCCAAGAGATATCATGACGAAAAAAGCTTTTGAAAATGCGATTACAGTTGTCTATGCACTTGGTGGCTCTACTAACGCGATTCTGCATTTACTCGCGATTGCACATGCTGCTGAAGTGGAACTAGACATTTCTGACTTCAATAGAATGCAAGAAAAAGTCCCACATTTAGCTGACTTAAAACCTTCAGGTAAATATGTTTTCCAAGATTTATTTGAGGTTGGAGGTGTCCAAGGTGTTATTAAATATCTTTATGAAAATGGTTTAATTCATGGAGATTGTATTACATGTACTGGTAAGACAGTTGCAGAAAACCTAGAAGAAATTGAACATCTAAAAGAAGGACAAGATGTTATCATGCCGCTGGAAAATCCTAAACGTAAAGATGGACCGCTTATAGTATTAACAGGTAACCTAGCACCACTTGGTGCTGTTGCGAAAGTATCAGGCGTAAAAGTACGAAGACATGTTGGTCCTGCAAAAGTATTTAATACTGAAGAAGCAGCGACTGAAGCGGTAATGAATAACGAAGTTGAAAAGGGCGACGTTGTTATCGTTCGCTACGTTGGTCCTAAAGGCGGACCAGGGATGCCAGAGATGCTGTCTTTATCATCAATTATTGTTGGGAAAGGTCTCGGCGAGGATATTGCACTCGTTACAGACGGACGTTTCTCAGGAGGTACACATGGACTTGTAATTGGACACGTTGCACCTGAAGCCCAAGATGGTGGACCAATCGCACTTGTGGAAACTGGAGATGAAGTTACAATCGATCAAGATACAAAAGAACTCTCGTTCAAGATTAGTGAAGAAGAATACAAAGCTCGTAAAGAAAGATTAGTTTTACCTCCGTTATACAATAAGGGTGTACTCGGAAAATATGCACATATTGTGTCTAACTCATCGAAAGGTGCAGTTACAGATTTCTATAACAGGGATGATTTATAAGCCTTTGTAAAATAAATTAACTTAAAATTAAAAGAATTTAGAAAATTCATGAAAAACACTTGCGTTTTTGTTTGGAACACTATATTATTAGTTTCAACATTGAATTTTCTGAAAATTTAAATAACAATTATAAAAATACACATTGAAGGGACAACATGCTACTATAACGTATTTCAAAGAGATCAAGCGGATGGTGAAAGCTTGAATTACGTGAGTAGCATTCTCACCCAGAGTTCAGCTTCTGAAATTAGAGTAAGAGTTTGCGGCACACACCGTTACATGTGAACTACATACGTAGTGAGGCGTTTAGTTTAAGAACGCAAATTTTGGGTGGTACCGTGAAGACCTCTTCTCCCCATTGACATTCAACTGTCGGGGAGAGAGGTCTTTTTATTTTTACTTTGGAGGAGGCACACGATGAATTCACAAACAAACCATTTGAAAACTGGTGCGGATATCTTAATTGAAGCACTTGTTCAGGAAAACGTGGAATATTGTTTTGGTTATCCTGGAGGTGCAGTGTTACCAATATACGACGCACTATATAGATCAGGTGAATCACTTGAACATATACTATGTAGGCATGAACAGGGATTGATTCATGCTGCAGAAGGATATGCAAGAGTAAGCGGAAAAGCCGGAGTCGTCTTTGCAACAAGTGGTCCGGGAGCAACAAATTTAATTACAGGAATCACGGATGCAATGATGGACAGCTTACCAATCGTCATCTTTACAGGACAAGTTGCTCAAGCAGTGATTGGAACAGATGCATTCCAGGAAGCAGATATCATTGGGATTACAACTCCAATCACAAAGCATAACTTTCAAATACAAGATGCAAGAGATATAAAAAAGATTGTGAAGGCGGCCTTCCACATTGCAACAACAGGAAGAAAGGGTCCAGTACTTGTTGATATTCCTAAGAATATTCAAGAGACAATCATTACACAACAACACGATGACAAAATTGATTTACCAGGATATCAACCGAATGTGATACCACACATGAATCAAATCAATAAATTAAAAGAAGCATTAAGAAATTCAGAGCGACCAGTTGTGTTAACTGGTGCAGGACTTGGAGTGTCTGGTGCTGAAAAAGAATTCAAAAAATTTATTGATACGTATCAAATACCAGTGGTATCCACGTTACATGGATTAGGCGTTTTCGATGGAGAGCATGAGTTGTTCTTAGGAATGGCTGGTATGCATGGCACGTATTCAGCAAATTTGGCAATACATGAAGCAGATTTGCTTATCAATATTGGATCACGATTCGATGACCGTTTAACAGGTGCAATCCGATCATTTGCACCAAATGCAATTGTGTCACATATCGATATTGACCCAGCCGAGATTGGAAAAAACATCCATACACATATTCCAATCGTTGCGGATGCAAAAGAAGCGTTAGAATCACTAAATAAAGCACACATTAAAACTCATAGTATAGGGGCCTGGAGAGATAAAGTACTGGCTCTAAAGAAAGAATATCCACTGTGGTATAAAACAGGAGAAGAATTGATATCACCTCAGTGGTTATTAGAACAAATTTATGAAATTACTAATGGCGATGCAATTATAACGACAGACGTTGGTCAACATCAGATGTGGGCGGCACAATTCTATAAGTTTAAGAAGCCAAGACGATTCGTTACAAGTGGTGGCCTTGGCACAATGGGATTTGGTGTACCTTCAGCAATTGGGGCACAACTCGCATTTAAAAATGATGTTGTTGTTTCAATTAATGGTGACGGTGGATTCCAGATGAACATGCAAGAACTTGCCACAATAAAGGAGAAGAACCTTCCAATCAAAATTATTATCATAAATAACGAAGCACTTGGAATGGTGAGACAGTGGCAGGAAAAATTTTACGACGAGAGATACTCAAGCTCCCTTTTGAGTGCCAACCCAGACTTTGTGAAGTTAGCTGAAGGATTTGGCATAAAAGGTATGAGAGTTAAAGATGAAAACAAGGTAAAAGAATGTTTAGAAGAAGCATTTAATTATGATGGACCTGTTTTAATCGATGCTAGGGTACAGAAACTGGATCTTGTATATCCGATGGTGCCAGCTGGCAGAGGTAATCATGAAATGATCGGGGTGAAATCATGCGACGCATAATTGTTTTAGACCTAATAAATTCAAGTGGTGTCTTAAATAGAATTACTGGAATGTTGAGTAAAAGAAATTTTAATATCCATTCAATTACCGGCGGTCCTTCTGAAAGTGGGACAACAAAGATGACTGTCGTTGTTGATATCCCTAAATCATTAGGAGCCGAGCAGCTTACAAAACAATTAAATAAACTCATCGATGTCCTAAAAGTGACAGATATTACTGAAGAATCTTTCGTTGAACGAGAGCTCGGGATGTTTAAAGTTAATGTGAGTCGTATAGAAAGAAGCGAAATTGAAGCAATCGTACGTCCGTTCAGAGCACGAGTCTTAGATATTTCAACTGACTCGATGATTATTGAAGTGACGGGTGTACCTTCAAAAATAGATGCTTTCTTTGATCTTATAAAACCGTATGGAATTGAAGCAGAATCAAGAACAGGAATTACAGCCTTCACAAGAGGCTGAATTATAAAAGCATAAAATTAATCGAAAGTAGGAAAAAGATTATGGCTAAAGTTTATTATGAAAAAGATATCAATGTAAAAGATTTAGAAGGCAAAAAAATTACAGTAGTAGGATATGGCTCGCAAGGACATGCACATGCTCAAAACTTAAAAGATAACGGATATGAAGTTACTATCGGACTTCGTGAAGGTAAGTCAAAAGAACGTGCAGAAAAAGATGGTTTTGAAGTGAAATCAGTTCGAGAAGCAGTTAAAGATGCTGATGTAACAATGATTTTATTACCAGATGAAAACCAACCTGCTGTTTACAACAATGAAATCCATGAGAATTTAAAAGAAGGATCAGCGCTCGCATTTGCTCATGGTTTTAACGTTCACTACAGTCAGATCGTACCAAGAGAAGATGTGGACGTATTCTTAGTTGCACCAAAGGGACCAGGGCACTTAGTTCGACGCACATTTGTTGAAGGTGCAGGTGTACCTGCATTGTTCGGTGTTTATCAGGACAAAACAGGTACTGCGCGTGAGACAGCTCTTGCTTATTCAAGTGGAATTGGCTCTGCACGTGCCGGAGTATTAGAAACGACGTTCTTAGAAGAAACTGAAACAGATCTATTCGGAGAACAGGCAGTATTATGTGGGGGATTAACTTCACTTGTAAAAGCTGGTTTTGAAACATTAACAGAAGCGGGGTATCAAAAAGAGCTCGCTTATTTTGAAGTATTACATGAATTAAAACTCATCGTTGATTTAATGTACGAAGGTGGCCTTGAAAATATGAGATATTCAATCTCAGATACAGCTCAGTGGGGTGACTTCGTAAGTGGACCAAGAGTTGTAGATGCAGATACGAAGAGCAGAATGAAAGATATTTTAACAGATATCCAAGATGGTACATTTGCAAAAGAGTGGATCTTAGAAAATCAAGCTGGTAGACCAAGGTTTAATGCAATTAATAGACGTGAAAAAGAGCATCCAATCACAGAAGTGGGAAGAGAACTTCGTGCACTGATGCCATTTGTTGAAAACCCAATTAACGAATAAGAAAAGGAATGTATGTGTATGACTCGAATTAAAATTTTTGATACAACTCTAAGAGATGGAGAACAATCACCTGGTGTAAATCTAAATAAAAGTGAGAAACTTGAGATTGCGAAACAGTTGGAAAAGCTTGGAGTAGATGTGATTGAAGCGGGATTCCCAGCGGCAAGTGTTGGGGATTTTGAAGCAGTAAAACTCATCGCTGACACAATTAAAGATTCGACAGTAACTGCACTCGCAAGATGTGTAAAAAGCGATATTGACCGTGCATGGAGCGCACTCAAAGATACTAAAAATCCGCGCATTCATGTGTTTTTAGCAACTAGCCCTATACACATGGAGCATAAGCTCAAAATGAATGAAGATGAAGTGATAGAGACTTCTGTAGAATGTGTCGCTTATGCTAAAGAAAAATTTAAGGAAATTGAATGGTCTGCTGAAGATGCAACACGATCAGATTTAGACTTTTTAGTACGCATTATCACAAAGGTAATAGATGCAGGAGCAACTGTAATCAATTTACCGGATACAGTTGGATTTACAACTCCAGAAGAATATGGTGCTATGTTCAAATATATAAGCGAGAATGTTCCTAATATCGAGAAAGTTGAATTATCAACACACTGTCATAACGATCTTGGTCTTGCAGTTGCAAATACACTTGCAGGAATTGAAAACGGAGCAACACAAATTGAAGTATCGATGAATGGTATTGGCGAAAGAGCAGGAAATGCTGCATTAGAAGAAGTTGCCGTATTACTTCATATTAGAAAAGATTTTTACCCGTATCATACACGTGCAGTCTTAAAAGAAATTAAAAGAACGAGTGATCTTGTATCCAATCTTTCAGGTATGCAAGTTCAACGTAATAAAGCAGTCATTGGCCAAAACGCGCATTCACATGAATCTGGGATTCACCAAGATGGCGTGCTCAAAAATAGAGAGACATACGAAATCATTACTCCAGAACTTGTAGGTGTGACTGATGCAAATACAATTTTCATAGGTAAACACTCAGGATCTCATGCATTTAAAGAAAAAATCGCAGAGTTTAACATGTCTTTATCAGATGAAGAGTCGAAAGCCGCATTTAAAGCATTTAAGAAAATTACAGATGTTAAAAAAGATGTCACAGATGATGATATTTATGCAATTCTGATGGAGATTAAATCAGAATCTGAAATGGTAGAACGATATCGTTTGAATGATTTCCAAATTAATTATGACGAAGATGGTGTGTGTACGGCACAAATCGAAATGGTATTTCCAAATGGTACAGTACGTACTTCTAAAGGTTCTGCATTCGGTAGTGTTGAAGCATTGTTTAAAACGTTTGTATCAATGATTCCATATACAGTAAACGTAATAGACTATTCAATGCGATCAGTAGGTAAAGGTAAGGATTCATTAGCGGAGGCACACCTTAAAGTTAACATCGAAAATCAACAGATTACAGGTCGTTCAACAAATCAAGATGTACTAAAAGCGTCACTTGATTCTTATATCAATGCAGTAAATAGATTTATGATTCATGAAAAACAAAAGGCAGGTGCGTATTAATGGCCAAAAAAATTGTCTTATTGCCTGGAGATGGTATTGGACCAGAGATTATGGAATCTGCAGTAAGAGTAATGGATCAGATAAGTAAAAGCTTTAATGTAACATTCAGTTACGAAACAGCAGATATTGGGGGAGTGGCAGTTGATAATCATCACACACCTTTACCACAAACGACAATTGAAGCATGTAAAAATGCAGATTCAATTTTACTCGGTGCTGTAGGAGGACCAAAGTGGGATAATATCGAAGTCAGTAAGCGTCCAGAACAAGGATTACTTGGGATTAGAAAAGCATTGAACCTATTTGCTAACTTGAGACCTATTCGTGTTTATAAACCGCTTGTTCATGCTTCCCCGTTAAAAAGTGATCGTGTCGAAGGCGCTGATATCTTAATTGTTCGTGAACTCACTGGAGGACTTTATTTTGGAACACCAAGAGAACGTAGAGATAATGGCAATACTGTTGTAGATACTCTCCAGTACACAAGGGAAGAGATTAAACGCATCATGCATATTGGTTTTCAGTCAGCAATGGGACGAAGTAAGAAATTAACATCAGTAGATAAAGCGAATGTCTTAGAATCATCTAGAATGTGGAGAGAAATTGCAGAAGAAGTATCGAAAGAGTATAAAGAGGTAGAGCTTGAGCATTTACTTGTGGATGCTGCAGCTATGAAACTCATTACAGAACCAAAGTCATTTGATACTATTGTTACTGAAAATTTATTTGGTGATATTTTAAGTGATGAAGCGTCTATTATACCGGGTACAATCGGAGTACTTGCATCTGCTAGCTTGAACGATAAAAGTCTTGGGTTATTCGAACCGATTCATGGATCTGCACCAGACATAGCAGGTAAGGGGATTGCTAATCCAATCAGTATGATTTTATCAGTTGCTATGATGCTACAACACTCATTATCTATGCCAAAAGCAGCTGAGGTAATTGAAAAATCCGTAGAACGTGCACTAGATGAAGGATATCATACAGGCGATTTAGACATGGATGGAAAAGTTTTAAATACGGTTGAAATGACGGACAAGATTATTGAATTTATGAGGGAGGAGTAGTCTATGAGTAAAGAGACAATTATTGAAAAGATTTGGAATAAGCATGTGGTGTATAAAGAAGAAGGTAAACCAGATATTCTCTACATTGACTTACATCTTATTCATGAGGTGACTTCTCCACAAGCATTTGAAGGACTTAGACTCGCAAATAGAACGGTCCGTCGTCCGGATTTAACTTTTGCAACTATGGATCATAATGTACCGACTAAAAATGTCGAAGAAATCAAAGATAAAATTGCAAAACAGCAACTAGACGCTTTAAGGGAAAACTGTAGTGAGTTTGGTATTAAACTTGCTGGAATGTTCCACAAAGATCAAGGTATTGTACACGTCATTGGGCCACAACTGGGGTTAACACAACCC
The DNA here is from genome assembly GCF_014635565.1 of Phocicoccus schoeneichii. Lineage (GTDB taxonomy): Bacteria > Bacillota > Bacilli > Staphylococcales > Salinicoccaceae > Phocicoccus > Phocicoccus schoeneichii. Next base: position 654,269 of record NZ_BMDB01000001.1, on the reverse strand, counting down.
GGTAAGACAATCGTGTGTGGAGACTCACATACATCGACTCACGGTGCATTTGGTGCACTTGCATTCGGTATTGGTACAAGTGAAGTTGAGCATGTATTTGCAACACAAACATTGGCTCAAGAGAAACCTAAAACGATGAATGTTAAGGTGAATGGTGACCTGCCAATTGGTGTTACGGCAAAGGACTTAATCCTTGCGATTATCGCTAAGTTTGGAGTGAACTTCGGTACAGGGTATGTAGTTGAATACACTGGACAAGCAATTCGGGATCTTACTATGGAAGGGCGTATGACAGTTTGTAACATGTCTATTGAAGGCGGTGCACGTGCTGGTTTAATCAGTCCAGATGAGAAAACAATCGATTATCTATATGGACGTAAATATGTGCCTAAAGACGAAGAAGCATTTGAAGCACTTAAAGAAGAATGGCTAAATCTTAGAACGGATGACGGTGCAAAATACGATAAAACAATAGAAATAGATGCGACTAAAATCGAACCACAAGTATCATGGGGAACAAACCCATCGATGGTTGTACCAATCACAGGCAAGACACCAAAAATAAGCGAAGTGGATAATAAAGATGAAGTCATGAGAGCTTTAGAATACATGGGACTTGAAGAGGGTCAACGTATCACAGATATTGATGTTTCACACGTATTCATTGGATCTTGTACAAATAGTAGACTAAAAGATTTAAAACGAGCAGCAGAGATTATTAAAGGCAAAAAAGTTAAAGAAGGCGTAAAGGCAATTGTTGTACCTGGCTCATTCTTAGTTAAAGAAGAAGCAGAGACAATTGGACTAGACAAAGTATTTACTGACGCTGGATTTGAATGGAGAAATTCAGGGTGTTCAGCTTGTCTTGGAATGAACGATGATATTATTCCAAGCGGTGGACGTTGTGCATCAACATCTAACCGTAACTTCGAAGGTAGACAAGGAAACGGTGCAAGAACACATCTAGTCAGCCCTGAAATGGCAGCAGCAGCAGCGATTGAAGGACGTTTTGTAGATGTTAGAGCATATAGTTTTGCATAATATTAGGAGGGAGTCCGATGGAAAAATTTATAGCACATTCAGGTAAGGTTTTCGCTCTTAATAGAGAAAACATAGATACCGATCAGATTATTCCAAAACAGTTTTTGAAACGTATTGAGCGTACAGGGTTCGGTGAGTTTGTATTTTATAATTGGAGATATGATGACGACGGGAATCTTCGCTCAAACTTCCATCTAGATGATGAGGAATACAGCGGTGCAAGTGTATTGGTTACAGGACCAAACTTTGGATGTGGGTCAAGTCGTGAGCACGCACCATGGTCATTATTAGATTATGGATTTAAGGTGATCATTGCACCAAGTTTTGCAGATATATTTTATAATAACGCATTTAAAAATGGTATTTTGCTTATTACATTAGATGAGGAAAAAATTGAGGAATACACTGAGAAAAGTCAAAGTGGTGACTTTAATCTAGAAATTGATTTAAAGAATAAATGGATTAAAGAATCAAGCGGTGAAATTACGCCGTTTGATATTTCAGAGTATCATCGTGAGAAATTATTAAATGGTTGGGATGATATTTCTCTAACATTGTTACATGAGGATAAAATCAAAGAATACGAGGAGCGTGAAGTGCCAGTGGGGATTATTTAACTGGCGATTTAATTAGAGATGCATGGGAGAGTCTTCAAGGCGTGTCTCAAAAAACACCTTTAGTTACATCGCAAACGACAAATGATATAACAGGTAAGACTGTATACTTTAAAATGGAGAATCAACAAAAAACTGGTGCATTTAAGTTTAGAGGCGCAAGTTTTAAGTTAAAGAAGTTAACTGATGAAGAATTAAATAGAGGTGTCGTAACAGCATCTGCAGGTAATCATGCACAAGGTGTTGCATTAGCAGCATATAAATTAGGTGTTAAAGCAACGATTTATATGCCTGTGAATACACCTATACAAAAGGTTCGAGCAACTGAAAGCTATGGGGCAACTGTCGTTCTAATTGGAGAAAGTTTTGATGATGCATATCATGCATCACTCGAGTTTCAAAAAGAAACCGGTGCAACGTATGTTCATCCATTTGATGATGTCCATGTAATAGCGGGACAAGGAACAATCGCTAGGGAAATGATTGCGGAAATTAAGAATCTAGAATGTATTATTGTACCGATTGGTGGAGGGGGTCTCGCTTCAGGCATTGCATTTACAGCAAAGTCAATTAATCCGAATATTCGAATTATTGGAGTTCAAGCATATGGTGCAAAAGCGATGTATGAATCTTTTCATCAAAATAAACATGTTGTACTTGAAAAAGTAGATACAATTGCGGACGGCATTGCAGTGAAAGAACCAGGAAAGATTACTGAACAGGCATGTAAAAATTATGTGGATGATATTGTGACGGTAACGGATGGTGAAATCGCCAATGCGATGATCTATATGTTAGAGAGAAATAAGACATTAGTTGAAGGAGCTGGTGCGAGTCCACTCGCATATCTACTGTATCACCATAAAGATATTGTAGAGCAAAATATTGGACTAGTGATCAGTGGAGGTAATGTTGATATCAGCCGATTTGGAGAATTCCATAAACTTGCTAATGAATATACTTCGTATTAAAAGAGACACCGTACAATAAATGTACGGTGTCTTTTAACATCAATCATTATTAATATAAAATTTTGAAAGTATTTTAAATGTTTCTTTAATATCTTCCAAGAAACTATTGTCTGTCTTTAATGCATCACTATCTGGATAATATATTTTTCCGATTAGAAATTCGCCTTTTTTAACGTGAGCTAATCTTTCTAGCCCTTTTTTAATTTCAGCTTCATCTATATCACTAAGGAGTAACTTATCAGGTTTCATATGATCGAGTGTAATAAAGAAGTCTTTACCAAGCGATTCAATATCATCAATCTGTTTCATCCAAATTTTACTCGCGTATTGTTTACCGGGTGCTTCGTAGATAATGCCATATTGTACAAATGCATGGTCCTTAAACAATCCAATTTGGAAATTTGGCAACATTTTATATCCACGTTTGTTCGTTGAGAATGCAACCCATGTATCATCAGGTGGATTGATTGTACGGCGTGCATGCTTTGCAACATGCGGGAAGTGTGCTTCACCAGTTAATTCAGTAAGAAAAGGTGTGAGGTCTTCACCAAGATTCTCTAACTTAGGACGTGTGATTTCAATGAGTTCTTCCATTCTATTTTCAAGACCCTCAATTTTAAACACGTCAAAATCTCGTTTAGTAAATTTATATTTAGTCATTATGTCCTCCAGTAGTATACTTTTATATCTATTCTTGTATGATAAAATAGATATAAGAAACTTTCAAATGGAGGGATTCAATGAGTGTTTACTTGTTTGCAAAAGAGTTAATAAGAAATAGTGGGGCATTTATTAGGAATCGTATGGAGGAGTCCTTTCAAGTAGAAAGTAAATCAAATCCAAATGACCTTGTAACAACTGTAGATTTGGAAACTGAACAATATATTAGAGCGAAAATAAAAGAAATTTACCCAGAACATAATATTGTAGGAGAAGAATATGAAGCTGATATAGTAGACAGCAAGTCTGGCTATCTCTGGATTATTGACCCAATTGACGGGACTTTAAACTTTGTTCATCAAAGGGAGAACTTTGCGATTTCAATTGGTATTTATAAAGATGGCGAACCATATGCTGGGCTCATCTTAGATGTCATGAAAGATAAACTAGTTTCTGCTGAAGTGGGTAAAGGTGCATTTGTAAATGATGAAAAACTAGAAACAGTAAAGACTTCACATCTCTCAGATTCACTTGTCGGAATTAGTCATAAATGGTTAATAAGAGAGGATATTAAAGCGCCACTCATAGAAATTGTAAAAGAGTGCCGTAGCCCAAGATCCTTAGGTAGCGCAGCACTTGAATATGCACAACTCATCGAAGGGAGAATTGAAGCGGCTATGTTCTTTAGACTTTCTCCATGGGATTTCTCAGGAGGAAAAATTATTGGTAATGAAGTAGGGATTATTACAACGGATTTCTTAGGCAGGCAAAATAATTGGCTAGAACAAACAAGTGTTCTTGCGACAAATGCAGTTTTACAAAAAGAAATAACAGATATTATAAAAAAAGATGATGGTTTTATCTTGGCACATGATACGTTCCATAACATTCATAAAAGTGACCTTTAGGTGTTACTTTGTTAAAGTACTTTTTTAATATCGATTGAATTCGGTAGAGTGAGAGTTTACCTCCTAAATGAGCGTAGACCTCACTTTTTTTAAATGGTCTTTGGAATGCAAACGTAATATAGGAATATACTAACTCCTCGATATCAAATATCGATGGACAGTCTAGACAGTTTAGTACATGTGTATTCACTTCAATATTTAATGAGTGACAATTGATACATTTTAGCCCTGTTTTAAATGTATCGTTTATTTCATCTTTCTTATCAATGAGATTTAAAACAGGGCGTTGAGCTTTTTTGATTGACTCGTATTTTCAATTCTTTTTAAATAGCTTGATAGTGTACGTGGTGTTAAAAAAGGATAGTTTGATTGACCAATGAGTGAAAAAGATTCATCTAAGACTACATAATTTAAGAAAATTGGTTTCTTAAATCCATCTTGTTCAATCTTAGTATCTTTGATTACATTGTAGTAGGCGTCACCTAGATTTAAATCAAGTACGGGAAGGTTGTTTTTAAGTAGGATATTAAACGGATTAATAGTATGTAGACCAGTAAGATCTAAAATTTTAAAAAGATGGACGGTTGTAGAAGTGACAATCATTGCTTCGATTGTTTCTTTTTTATTCTCGATGGGTAATGTTAAATGCCAATAGATTTCGATTTTAGAATGATCGATTTTTTTGAGATAGGTGTTAAACACAGATTCTAATACATTCATGCGTTTTAAATGTGCATATTCTTCTAGCTCTTCTTCACTAAATGAAACACGGTTATAAAGGAACTCATAGACCTTGAGTTTATCGTTTTTAATTTTCATGTAGTCACCTCAAGTTTTTTTCAGTATATAAGTTGCTACAAAAATGTTCAAAACGTGATTTTTGAATTTTCGAGATAAAAAAACACAGTCCGTTATAAACAGTAGGTAAAAAGATTATAGACTGTGTTTAGATTAAAGTTTAATTTAATTTTATAACCAATCGTTTTCTCTATACCGTTTTTTAAGAGTAAAGCCTACACCGAATGTAGCAATGAATAGACCAACAGTGAAGATTGCAAGTAGCCACATTTCTTCAACTAAAAGAACTGCAAATACGACCATGAGTAAGACTGCAAAAATGGCTAAAATTAGAAATGGTGCTTTTGATTTTGGTTTCAAAAGTGACGCCTCCAGAAAAAATAAATATTTATAGTTATTGTAGCACATATAATAACATTCATTGTGATATAATATTTTAGTTAGATACACAGATTGAAGGGAATTATTTGATGAACTTAAGAAAAGATATCAGAAACATTGCAATTATTGCCCACGTTGACCACGGAAAAACGACACTTGTAGACCAGTTACTCAAACAATCAGGAATCTTCCGTGCAAACGAACATGTTGCAGAACGTGCAATGGACTCAAATGACATTGAAAGAGAACGCGGAATTACAATCCTATCAAAAAATACAGCGATTGACTATGAGGGTGTGCGTATTAACATTCTAGATACTCCTGGACACGCTGACTTTGGTGGAGAGGTTGAACGTATTCTTAAAATGGTAGACGGCGTAATCTTAGTTGTCGATGCTTTTGAAGGAACAATGCCACAAACGCGTTTCGTATTAAAGAAAGCATTAGAAGTTGGTTTAAAACCATTAGTAGTTGTAAACAAAATTGACAAACCACAAGCACGCCCAACAGAAGTAGTGGATGAAGTATTAGAATTATTCATTGAACTTGATGCAGATGATGATCAGTTAGAATTCCCAGTTGTATACGCATCAGCAATGAATGGTACAGCAAGTCTTGATCCAAAACAGCAAGATGAAAACATGAAATGTTTATATGACACAATTATTGAAAGTGTCCCAGCACCAATTGATAACAGTGATGAGCCATTACAGTTCCAAGTTTCATTACTCGATTATAATGATTACGTTGGTCGTATTGGTATTGGCCGTATTTTTAGAGGAGAACTTCATGTTGGTGAACAAGTATCCCTTATAAAATTAGACGGTACAGTTAAAAACTTCCGAATCAGCAAAATGTTTGGTTACTTTGGATTGCAAAGAGATGAAATCGAGAGTGCAAAATCTGGAGATATCATTGCTTTATCTGGACTTGAAGATATCAATGTAGGTGAAACTGTTACACCTACAGATGTTCAAGAACCAATGGAAGCGCCAATTATTGATGAACCAACATTACAAATGACATTTTCAGTAAATAATTCACCATTCGCTGGTCGTGAAGGTAAATTTGTTACAGCACGTAAAATTGAAGAACGTTTAAATGTTCAATTAGAGACAGACGTATCATTAAGAGTAGATCCTACAGACCGTCCAGACGCATGGAAGGTGTCAGGTCGTGGTGAACTTCACTTATCTATTCTTATCGAAAACATGAGACGTGAAGGATTTGAGTTACAAGTATCTAAACCAGAAGTAATCATTCGTGAAATCGATGGTAAAAAAATGGAACCATATGAACGTGTACAAATTGATGTACCAAGTGAATATGCAGGTTCTGTAATTGAATCGCTTGGAACTCGTAAAGGTGAAATGGCAGATATGACTCAGAGTGCAAATGGACAGACGCGTCTAATCTTCCATATTCCTGCACGTGGACTAATCGGTTATTCCACAGAATTCATGTCGTTAACGCGTGGTTATGGTATACTTAACCATACGTTTGAAGGCTACAGACCATTACTCAAAGGTCGTATTGGTGGGCGTAGAAATGGTGTACTTGTTTCTATGGACAAAGGTTCAGCTAGCACGTATTCAATTCTTAATTTAGAGGACCGTGGTACAAACTTCATGGAACCAGGAACTGAAGTATATGAAGGAATGATTGTTGGTGAAAACTCTCGTGATAACGACTTAACTGTTAACATCACTAAAGTTAAAGCAGCAAACAACATTCGTTCAGCAACAAAAGAACAAACACAAACTATGAAACGTCCAAGAATTTTAACGTTAGAAGAAGCGCTTGAGTATATCAATGAGGATGAACTTGTTGAAGTGACACCAGAATCAATACGTATGCGTAAAAAGATTCTAGATAAAGGTGAAAGAGATCGCGCTGCGAAAAGAGAAAAAAAGAAATCTGAGGAGTGAAATTAGTTGTTTTTCCCTCAAGTATTGCTGAATACGGGTGCGAATTTATTGGATAACAGACTTTCATTTTTTGCGAGATTGTTTGGAGTAGATACAAATCCAGAAGTAGGCATGTGGTTATTGTTCATCGCAATTTATCTATTGGCTGTACTTTCGTACGTGCTTGGTTTTGCAAAGAAAATTAAGCTTTGGCAAAATATTGTTATCTATATTTTGATGTTTATTGGCTGTATACCACTCACGTTATTTGGTGCGTTTTATCCAGTAGCAGAATGTATGGTAGTTATTGCAGCGGTTATGGGAATCTATAGATTTAGACTCCACCAAGATAAGAAAAGTGGCAAGATAAAAGTAAAGAGTGAATAATAGACAAACTAAAAATGCATTCCCAGATATTTGGGAATGCATTTTTTTAAATAAATTCTATTTTAGTCACGTATTCATAACGTTCAAGGAGTAAGTTGTTTTCGATGATTAATATATCAATCATACCATCGTCGTATAAACGTTTACCTTCTTTTGAAAACTGAGCATAATGACTGTATCGATCTTTATAAGGTAATTCAGTTACTCCATCTTTATGAGTAATTCTATATGTAAATGTCTCTGGTTCTGCATATTCAAGGAATGGAGAGAGATTCATTACAAATGTACCTTCTAAAAGCTCTTGTTTTGTTGATTTAAATTGCTTTTCAGTTTTTAAAGTTGGAGGTAGTGTATCACCTTCAATGATTTGTCTATTCCATTCTTTATTATCTTCGAACGAGATTTCATCTTCAGAAGATACTAAAGTATCTAGGTGTAATTTTCTATCATCAAAAATCCATGCACTAGAATCTAGTGTGATTGTAAACTCTACTTTTCCAGAAATTGTTAGTAACATTGTGGTGCTCCTTTCATATTCAAATTAAAGTATAACAGTTTTTTGAATTTGTACATATTTTATTGTTCATATTTCTGGTCTCTCTTGTAAAACTAAACCATGTAGAGTAATATTTAATTGAGATATGAAAGGGGTTGTCTCATGTGTCTGACATCGAAACTCTAAGCCGATTGGCTTACGAACAACTAGAAATAGATGCGAATCGAATTGTACAACTCATCGAAGTTCAAATGGCTAATTTGACAATGCCACAATGTCCTGTATATGAAGAAGTATTGGACACTCAAATGTTTGGTTTGTCTAAAGAAATTAACTTCGCTGTGAGATTAGGTCTCATTGATAAAGATAGAGGTAAGGAGATTTTAGAACACCTTGAAAAAGAAGTTTCTAAAGTTCATGATGCTTACTATAAACATAAAGAAGAAAATCGAGTCTAGAGAATAATCTTTAGACTTTTTTAAATTGGAGAATTTTTTATGGAACAAAAGAAAGTTAAAAGCAAGACAACGATGCAGCTGAATAAGTACATAGATTATACAATACCACTCATCTATATCATCCTAGCAGTAATTGGACTTATCACGATTCTTAGCGCTACGATGGTGAGTGCAGGTCAAAATCCAAACCTGGGTTACAATCCTGCATATTATTTTAATTCACAGTTAAGATATGTGATTATTGGATCCACAGTGTTCATGTTTATGCTTTTCTTCACGAAGAGCAGCTTTTATAAACAAACATGGTTACAAGTTGCTATGGTCTTTGGAATCGTGATTTTACTCATATTAATATTAGTGATGGGTGACGAGGTTAACGGTGAGAAAAACTGGGTGAGAATTGGTTTCATCAATATTCAAGGTTCAGAATTCTTGAAAATTGTTGCGATTCTATATTTAGCTTATATCTATGATCTTAGAAATAAAGTACACAATGGATTAGAAGCAACGGACTGGAAACACTTAGCGCCTTTTGGAATTATGCTAGGACTCGGTGCTTGGATATTAAATAACGACTTTGGTACTGGTTTAATTATATTATCAATTATTTTTGGAATGTTTTTTTATTTAAACTTTCCGAGAAAATATACATTTTATATTGTTGGAACAGTAGTCATAGGTTTAGCATTATTTGTACTCGCGTTTATTATATTTGATGGTAGTTTTATACCCACTTATCAAATGAACAGAATACAGACATTTATGCATCCCTTCCAAGACACGTTAGGTAGTGGATATCAGCTATCTAACAGCTTGATTGCAATATCACATGGTGGATTATTTGGAACTGGACTTGGAAATGGAATCATGAAACTTGGTTATATTCCAGAACCACAAACAGATTTTATTTTTGCAGTATTTGCAGAAGAATTTGGTCTCGTTGGAGTAATCATAGTACTCTTACTTTATGCATTTTTAGTGTATAAATGTTTCTATTATTCAACAGTATCTAAAGATCTATTTTTAAAACTAATCACATTTGGGATTGGCATTTATATAATAGTTCAATGCTTCTTAAATATTGGAGGAATGTCACGTGCGTTACCATTAACTGGTGTGCCGTTACCTCTCATGAGTTTTGGAGGATCGAGTTTTCTTAGTATATCGATTGCTTTAGCACTTCTTTCAATTGCAGCAAAAGAAATAAGGTATAGAAGAAGCTTAGAGAAATAAATAAGGCTTGGGAAATTTCCCCAAGCCTTATTTTTCTCTATATTCATTTCTAGATAATAATAAGATGTAGTAACAAAGCATTCCGAACAGCAAAGTGATGAAGAGTGCGTGGAATAGGGCAATGAAGATATTCACATATGTAAATATAGTAAGAGCTCCTGTAAGTACCTGAAGTAGTAACAGTACAAACATAATTGTCCAACCATTTTTAATCACTCTATAATTACTGTAATGCTTATATACATGGATTAGTGCAATGACCATCCACACAAATAATATTAGAACTAAAAATCTGTGACCCATCTGAACCCACTGATAGAAGTTCGTTGGAATGATTTGATTTGGCATACAATGAGGCCAAGATGTACATGCAAGTGACGCATCTGCATGTCTTACTAGAGCACCACTATAGATTACAAAATAGATAAAAATTGTAATACCAATCGTGTGATTTCTAAGCGTTTGTTTAATAATTAAATCTTTAGTATCGAATTTCTGATCGACGTGAAAGACGAGTAATGTAAGTACAAATACTGCAGCAAAACAAATAAGTGAAATACCAAAGTGTGCTGCTAGAACAAAATCTCCGTGCCAGAGACCGACTACTGCAGCTGCACCTACTAATGATTGAATTAATATAAATGATAGTGATACATAGACTAAAAATTTAGTCTCACGTACATGTGACATTTGTCTCCATGCCATAACACCAAATAAAATTAGAAAGATAATTGCTAGTCCAGATACACCTCTGTGTGCAATCTCTATTATTGTGTCGAGTGGCCAATCTTTTGGAAATAACTGTCCGTGACAGAGTGGCCAAGAATCTCCACACCCTTCAGCGGAACCAGTTTTCGTTACAAGTGAACCTCCGATTTGAACGAAAATCATGATCAGGGTTGTTATCACTGCGACAATTTTCAAGTTTCTATACAAAATGTAACACCCCAAGTTTCCTGAGTTGCTTATGTTTTACAATTAATAAATATAAACTAAATAAACTGTTCTTGCAATCATTAAAGTTAATAAATAGACTTAACAAATCGTAAATTTGTGGTAAAATCAATATGTAAATGGCAACTCACTATAGTATAGAATAGAACCAAAGGTTCAAAAATGACTATTAATGAACATTCTTTGAACTTTGTTAGTGAAATTTAGACTTATACTATAGATTAAGCTTGTAATATCCTTTATCATTATAAGGGAGAAGTGTCTTTGAAGGGAGGCGTATAGATGCATGGAGAAATGTCTAGCAATAGACAACATCTGACAGTCAGTAAAAGAATTAGTGCATTCAGAGTATTAATTAAAGAAGGAATTATAAAAGCGAACTTGATTCCCGCATTTGCTGCAGGATTCTTAGCAGTAATGTATTATAATCAGTCATTTTTTAAATCCATCCCTGTGTTATTACTCATGTTACTCGCAACAACTCTTTTAATCGGCGGTGTCTGTGCGTTGAATAACTACTACGATCGCGATATCGATAGTGTTATGTCTTCAAAACAAGATAGACCAAGTTTAGACGGTACTTTTTCAGGTCCTGACATTTTGAAAATTGGTTTCTCAATGGCAGTGCTCGGAGAGATTATTCTCTTCATGATTAACAGTACGGCGGGTGTTATTGGATTACTTGCAGGTTTTGGATATGTGGTGCTCTACTCTATATATTCTAAACGACATCTTGTATCAAACACCGTTATTGGTGCATTGCCTGGCGCAGCACCACCGTTGATCGGTTGGGCAGTTATTGAACCAAACTTACATATCCTCGCGTGGGCGATGTTTATTGTAATGTTCATTTGGCAACCACCGCACTTTTATGCACTAGCAATTAGAAGAAGTGAAGAGTATAGCAATGCACAAGTACCAATGTTACCTTCAGTTAAAGGTAATAAACGCGCGATGTATTCAATCGTTATGTGGATCGCTTTACTTATTCTCACACCGATTTTAATGGCAGAACTTGGAACTTGGTTTGTAGTAGTCTCAAGCTTACTTAACTTAAGTTGGCTCGTAATTGCTCTAAACAAGTTCAAACCTATTGAAGACTATAATCGTTATGCCGGGAGAGTATTTGTCTTCTCGTTGAATTACATTCTTATATTCTATGTGATGATCATAGTTGCCGGACTATTAATCTGAACATAATCTTTTGAAAGTGGGGTTAAATTAGATGAAGAACAGTTGGACAAAAACAAAATTTATTATGTTAATGTCTGTTCTTACTATGTTCCTTGCAGGGTGTGGAGAGAATCATCTCAGTACACTAAAGCCTGCAGGTGAAGTTGGGAGACAACAATTCAATCTGATGGTTATTTCCATCGTAATCATGATACTAGTAATTGTCGTTGTAACAGTTGCATTCAGTATCGCAGTATTCAAGAGTAGAAGAAGCCAGTTAGGTGAAGATTTCAAACCTAAACAAGTTGCTGGTAACCACACACTAGAAGTTATTTGGACTTCTATTCCGATTGTTCTACTAATCATCCTTGCAATTCCTACAGTATATTTCACTTTCCAACAAGGTGACACAACTGAAATGGTAAATGCTAAAGGTGAAGCAAACGAAGATGTAACAATTATCAACGTTACAGCACACCAATACTGGTGGGAGTTTGAATACGAGCATGAGGGTGTAGTAACGTCTCAAGATTTAGTTGTTCCAACTGGAGAGAAAGTATTCTTCAACCTTAAAGGGGCAGATGTAAAACACTCGTTCTGGATTCCAGCAGCGGGGGGTAAACTTGACACTAACGTTGATGGTGTGAACAGTTTCTTCTTAGTGTTTGATGACGACAAAGCACAAGATGCAGACCGTTTATTCTACGGTAAATGTGCTGAGCTATGTGGACCATCACATGCTTTAATGGACTTCAAAGTAAATGCTCTAGAAAAAGATGACTATGAACAATGGTTAGCTGACATGAAACAAATTGAAGAGCCAATCCAAGCTGACGCAGGAGACGCAAAAGAAGGGCAAGATATCTTCAATAACTCATGTATCGGATGTCACGCAGTGACTCCAACTGGTGCTGGTGCAGTGGGACCAAACTTAACTAACTTTGGTGACCGTGAACTAGTTGCTGGTATCTTAGAGCATAACAAAGAAAACTTAGTTGACTGGATCAAAGATCCTGAGTCAATCAAACCAGGTAACAAAATGACTGGTAAATATCAGTTAAATGATGAAGAAATTGAAAAAGTTGCAGAATACCTCATGACATTAAAAGTTGATGAAGGTACAGGCGACAAATCAAAATTACGCGAAAGTAAAGACGAAGAAGGAGGAGATAAGTAATGGCACAGGTAAAAGGTAAAAAAGCTGGCTTTGGTGCAGTATTATGGGATTACTTAACAACAGTTGACCATAAGAAAATTGCGATTATTTACTTGGTTGCTGGTGGATTCTTCTTCGCTTTAGGTGGTATTGAAGCGATGCTTATCAGAGCTCAGCTTGCAGTACCTAACAACGACTTCTTATCAGCAGGTCTGTTTAACGAAGTAATTACAATGCACGGTACAACGATGATATTCTTAGCTGCCATGCCACTACTGTTTGCATTTATGAACGCAGTAGTTCCGTTACAGATTGGTGCACGTGACGTTGCGTTCCCATTCTTAAACAGTTTAGGTGTTTGGTTGTTCGTATTTGGTGGTATCTTCCTTAACCTTTCATGGTTCTTAGGCGGAGCACCAGATGCAGGTTGGACAAGCTATGCATCGCTATCTATCGCATCACCTGGTCATGGTATTGACTTCTATGCAGTTGGTTTACAGATTGCAGGTGCAGGTACTTTAATTTCAGGTATTAACTTTGTAACAACTATTATTACGATGAGAGCTCCTGGTATGACTTACATGAGAATGCCATTATTCACATGGACAACTCTTGTAGCTGCTATTCTTATCGTATTCGCATTCCCACCACTTACAATCGGTGTCTTCTTACTGATGTTTGACCGTATGTTCGGATCTAACTTCTTTATTGTAGAAGCCGGTGGTAACACAATTATTTGGGAACACTTATTCTGGATCTTTGGACACCCAGAAGTATACGTATTAATCTTACCGGCATTCGGTATATTCTCTGAGATCTTCTCAACATTCTCTCGTAAGAGACTGTTTGGTTACTCAGCAATGGTATTCGCTACAGTACTTATTGGATTCTTCGGATTCATGGTATGGGCACACCATATGTTCACTGTAGGTCTTGGACCAACTGCGAACGCAATCTTTGCTTTAGCAACAATGGCAATTGCCGTACCGACAGGTATTAAGATCTTTAACTGGATCGCAACTATCTGGGGCGGAAGTATCGAGTTCACAACGCCAATGCTTTATGCATTAGCATTCATCCCATCTTTCGTAATGGGTGGGGTAACAGGTATCATGCAGGCAGCAGCGCCAGCAGACTACCAGTACCATGACTCATATTTCATCGTTGCTCACTTCCACTATGTAATCGTTGGTGGGGTAGTATTCGCATTACTCGCTGGACTTCACTTCTATTGGCCAATTATAACGGGGACAATGTTAAGTGAAAAATTAGGTAAGATTGAAATGGTAATCTTCTTTATTGGATTCCACTGTACTTTCCTAATCCAACACTGGTTAGGTCTATGGGGTATGCCACGTCGTGTATTCACATACCTAGACGGACAAGGTTATAACACTGCCAACATGATTTCATCTATAGGCGCAGCCTTGATGGCGATTGCGGTAATCATATTATTAATTAATATTATTAAAACACTTGTTAAAAACGAAAAAGTTGGAACGGACCCATGGGGTGACGGCCGTACATTAGAATGGTCATTACCAATACCAACTCCATATTACAACTTTGCTAATACACCGCTTATCCGTGGTATTGACGCCTTAGCGTTAGAAAAAGAAGAGGGCGATGGAACAATTCCTGCAGCAGGTCCTGTAGAAGCAATCCATATGCCAAACAATTCATTCATTCCATTCATGATTTCATTTGGTTTATTCGTAGCTGGTTTTGGTGCGTTATACTTCGCATCAGGAAAACCTTGGGCAATCGATGCGGTAGCAAACCTACCAGAAAAACCATGGGCACTATACGTGTTAATCGCTGGTCTAGCAATTACATTCATTTCAATGGGTGTTAGATCATGGAAAGATGATTTAGGTTATTACATTCCTAAAGAAGAGCTTGAAGCTGATTTAAGAGAATTAGAAGCTAGAGAAAGAGGTGCAAAATAATGGCTGAAATAAGATACGATGTACCAAATGAACAATGGCCAGTGCACCCAGAAAAAGCAACTTTAGAAGGACGCAACAAGTTTGTTGGGTTCTGGACATTCCTTGCTGGGGAAACAGTACTTTTCGCTAGTTTATTCGCAACGTACTTAGCGCTTAAAGACCAAGTACCAAGCCAAGAACATTTAGTAGCAGCTGATTTATATCACCTAGAACTTGCATTCGTAATGACGATGTTCTTATTAACATCATCACTTACATCAGTGTTCGCTGTATATCACATGAGAAATAATAACTTTGGTAAGATGCAATTATGGTTAGGAATCACTGTACTTTTAGGTGCAGGATTCTTAGCACTAGAGATTTACGAGTTCGTAGAATACGTAAAACTTGGACATACGTTTAGATCAAGTGCATTCGGTAGTGCCTTTTACTTCTTAATCGGTACACACGGATTCCACGTTATCGTCGGTTTGATTTGGATTACACTCTTAATCATCCGTAATGCAAACCGTGGATTATCTGTTTATACTGCTGCTAAAGTGAACACAGCTTCACTGTACTGGCACTTCATCGACGTAGTTTGGGTATTCATCTTCACTATCGTTTATCTGTTAGGGGTGTTATAGATGGCTGAACAAAATCATGAACAGTTAACAGAATCACAATTAAAGTATCTGAGAATGGAACGTACGAAAGAAATGAGAATCCAAATGATTTCATTCGGACTCATGATCTTCTTAACATTTATAGCATTTGCACTTGTTGCACTTGAAATTGATAAGAACTTTGTTATTCCAATAGTAATTGGATTAGCGTTCTTACAAGTAGTATTACAATTCTACTATTTCATGCATATGAAAGATAAAGGTCATGAATTTGCGAAACTATTCATCCTTGTAGGTATGTATTTTGCAATTGCATTCGTAGTATGTTTCATCATGATCGTTTGGATTGGTAACCCAATCTAAAACTATAAAAGAGGCTAGAAGTTCTAGTCTCTTTTTTAATTTGTAATAATATTGTCAACTAGGGTCTATTGAGATTTCTCAATAATGCTTTATAATTAAGCTATCGAATAAAAAAGGGTGATGAATAATGGATAGACTTCTATCTATTAGAATCTTCGGATTTATAGCTAACTGGAGCCCATTTCTACTAGTATTTACAATTGCAGTAGCAATTGCATATTTCTTACTAACAATGAAATGGTATAAAGAATTCGAAGGTGGAAGAAAACTAACACCATTTGAGATATTTATGTCTCTTAGCGTATTCATACTGTTCTACATTACTTTTGGTTCACCAATAGATATATTGAGTCATATTCTATTTACATTCCATATGATTCAAATGGCGCTTGGGTTACTCCTTGTACCGCCAATGCTGTATTTCGCAGTTCCTGATTATTTATGGCGATATCTCGTTAAGCAACCCGTGTTAAGACAACTACATAAGATGTGCCAAAAGCCTTTAGTTGTACTTGTATTATTCTGTGCAGCGTTTAGTCTTTATCACATTCCTGTTGTCATGGATGCACTTAAGATGAACCAATCACTACACGTACTTGCACTTGCAATTCTTTTTATTACTGCGACGATGTGTTTCTGGCCAGTATTAAACACAATCGATCCACAAGAGAAACATATGGGTGGATTATTTAAGATGCTATATGTATTTGGTATCGGAGGACTATTACTACCAGCGTGTGGTCTGATTATATTCGCTGAAGCACCAATGTTTAAAACGTATACAGAAAGCGGTTCTTGGTTAAAAGCGATGGAATTATGTGTGCCTGCAGGCGTATTAGACTCACTTAAAGGTCAAAATATGATTTCAGGACCAGAGTACTTCAGTACGATGACACCTCTTGGGGACCAACGTACAGGCGGTATTATCATGAAAATTTTACAAGAAGTGTTTTTCTCTGTTATTCTGGGATATATCTTCTTCCACTGGTGGAAATCTGAAAGTGGAGACCAAGAAGAAATTACTAGAAAGAATTTAGAGAAAGTACTTAAACAACAAGAATTGGATAGACAATATAGATAAGAGGATAATCATTTATGAACTTACATTTTATTTTGCCAACGATCAGTACATCATTTATCGTCTTAAGTGCGATTATGATGGCGATTGGTTTAGCAAAAATTCTCGGAAAAAATAAAGATTTAGAAGGTCATGACAGATTCATGACTTTATCAGCAATTTTTGCTGGTATTTTCTTTGTAATCTACGTTTCTAAAACAGTCTTTATTGGTAGTACGACTTTCGCTGGACCAGAAACATTAAAAACATATTATGTAATCTTCCTAATTACGCATATCTGTTTGTCTACTATTGGTGGAGTACTTGGGGGTTATCAAGTATTTACTGGTAAGAAAAACAAACTAGGTATTCATAGAAAGTTAGGTATGTTAACATCTGTGATTTGGTTTATTACTGCAATCACTGGAGTTATGGTGTATGTGTTACTTTACATCATGTATCCAGGTGGAGAACAAGCAGGACTCTTCGAAGCTATTTTTAATCACAAATAATTAAGGACATAATAAAACCCGAAGTGATCCTCACTTCGGGTTTTTGTTATGCTAATTCAACTAAGTCAGTATGAATCTTTTTAATTTTTTGGATTGCATGATCTACAATACGCTCAGGGAAATACTCATCTTTACCGTATTCGATTCCTGTTGGATAGTAGTGTTTCCCCATGTAAGGGTCCATGAGTTGTAAAGTTGCATTACGCGCACCTACGTCTCCTTCCACTGCATATCCTGGGAAGCGTAAGTAATAAATTCCTTCTGGAATTTCATATTTGTAGTCAAAAGTCATACGTTCGTAGTCCCAGCTTCCACCAAGTACACAACCGTTTTTATTCATCACTAATTGTAAAACATCTTGTGGTATAATTACGTTTTCAATACCAGAGTTTTCAAATACCATCGAATTGCCCTCCCGTTTGTTCCATTACATTCATTTTAATCTATTCAAACCTTAAATACAAATACATTTTTGTTAAGTTTAAATCAATTGCATGTGATAAAATAGCGTTAGGGAGTGAGTGTTATGTTTCTAACCTTTTCAGATGTTGAAATATTGGATCAGTTGGACAAAGTAGGCCTCATGATTCGTGAATCAGAAGAATATCATTCATATTTAAAATATAAAGAATTGCTACATACAGACAATGAGTGTCGTGTGCTTATAAATAAATTTACTAAGTTGAAAGAAGAGTTCAGTGAAGTGGAACGATTCGGTAAATATCACCCAGACTTTAGTGAGATGCGTAAAAAAGTAAACAAGATGAAAAAAGAAGTGGATATGAATCCTGTTGTTATCGAATATCGACGTGCAGAATATCTCCTTCAAAACATCTTAGACGAAGTGATGTTTATAATCGGTCAATCTGTGTCAGAACATGCGAATGTTGTGAGTCATAATCCATTCTTTAGTGGTAAATCTAGCGGCGGTTGTAGTACAGGTAGTTCATGCAGTTGTGCAAGTTAATATATTAATAAAAGGTATGTCTCAATATTTAGGAGACATACCTTTTATGTTGTTAAAATTAGTTACAGTTCAAATTTATCTCTTAAACCGTGATGTGCGATATCTGGATAGTCAGTGACAATCGTGTGTGCACCACTTTCTAGTAGTTTACTCATCGTTTCTATATCATTGATCACCCAGTATCCTGGTGTGATATTTAACTTTTTAAGGAATTGGATGAAAAAACGTGAATCCAGTCTGAGTTTACCAACTGAAGTAGGCAACTGGAATGTGTCTCTTGTTGGAGTATAGAAGTGGCTGAAGCCAGATATAAAATGTAAATAGGCTTTAAGTACTTCGTCTACACCAGCACCTAATGCATACTTATTTTTAGCATATAAGTTAAATTGATTGATTTGGTCATCGTGGAAACTTGTAATAAGTACACGGTTCCTTACGGATTTACTCTCTAATAAATCATATAACTTTTTTACAACAATTCCACCAGCACGTGTTTCGATTGGGTCTTTAATATCTATATTGATAAGCATACTTGGGTACAAGTCGAGCAATTCATTCAGAGTCATAATTTTAGCATCTTTGTGATCACGATATGGATGACTATCGTCAGACAGTTTGAAGTGATGTCCAAAGTCAAACGTTCTAAGCTCTTCTAGAGTATAATCTGAGACTTTACCGAATCCGTCTGATACACGATCGATATATTCGTCATGGAAGACAACAATCTCTTCATCTTTCGTGAGACGAATATCAATTTCAAATCCGTCGACATTAAAGTTTAAAGCATTATCGAATGCGAGTTTTGTATGTTCAGGACGGAGCCCAAGACCGCCGCGATGTGCGAATAAGTATGGAGAGTTCCTTTTGAAATAGGGTTTAACTTCTACAACAGGTTGCTTAACAATACATTTACTTGCTGTATAGGCCACACTCCCAATGAGCGTGCCGAGTATAATTGACTTTTTTAATTTTGACATATGAATCCTCCATCTTTGTATATTAGTGAAATTCATAAATATGTTATGATACGTTTAAAGGGATTTATGGGTGAATATTATGATAACGAAACGTATTGGTTTATATATATATTTTAAACAAAATAAATTTATACGACAATTGCGTCGCTATGGCAACGTCGTGTATGTGAATACAAAACAAAAGTACATGCTTGTCTATATTAATGACTCTGATCTCGAAAAGACACTCGAGCATCTTTCAAAACTAAAGTATGTGACGAATGTATTAGAGTCAGAGTATAGAAACATCAAGACTGAGTATAAGAAATTTGATGAAGGAACATCACCTTCATTCGAGGCTACTGAAGCGGTGGAATGATGTGGTTTAATCTTAATACTCCAATGATGTATTGATAGTACAATTCTTCTTCATGGAAATCTTCAGGGTCTCTTGAAGACATATCAATTTTTTGAATGTTTTTATCGTCTAACCACTTAGAAATAATAGTATACATTTCTCCTTCATGACCTTTTCTTAGGCCTCTCAATATAGTGTAGAGTGCCTGGAAATTCTTTTCAACAGGCTTCATGATGAGGACAAATGTCGATGGTGCATCTTCGTGATGGATAAAAACAGCTTTATCAATACGGGTATGGTTATATTCAATGAGCGCCTGAAGCTCAAAAATTTCACTATAACCATTTCCTAATAAAATAAATTTTTGCACAGGAATTCTCCTTCGTAATTATGTTCTATATACAGTATAAAATTAATTTGATTAGAAAGAAAGGTGACAAGAGTGCGTATCATCGCAGGAAAGTATAAAAACAAACGTATCGAGACACTAAATAAAAACGATACACGTCCAACTGGAGAAAAGTTACGAGAGTCTATGTTCAGTTCTCTAGGAGCGATTTATGGCGATATCCTTGACCTTTTTGGAGGAAGTGGGGCACTGACTATAGAGGCGATTTCTCGTGGCGGTGAACGCGCTATAATTATCGATGGAGCGATGGACGCAATTAAGGTTATAAAAAATAACGTGGAGGATCTTGATGAAGAGATAGAAGTCTACCGAAATGATTATAGAAGAGCAATCAAGGCATTACATAAACGAGAGAGACAGTTTGATTTTATCTTTATAGATCCGCCGTATAATAAAAAAGTCGCAGATATTGCGATTCACATGATCGATGAGTTTGATTTGTTAAAACCGGATGGCACGATTATTGTGGAGAGTGGTAAGAATGAACATATAAAAATTGCGCCATTTGAACTAGAAAAAGCAATCGAGCAAGGTACAACTAAGTGTCAATTTTTAAGGAGAGATTTAAATGACTAAAAGAATCGCTGTGTGTTCAGGTTCATTTGACCCGATCACGTATGGTCATATGGATATTATAGAGCGTGCGTCGCGCGTATTTGATATCGTTTATGTATGTGTTTCAAAAAATGTGAGTAAGTCGTCATTATTCACACCACAAGAGCGTGTCGAACTGATTGAAGAGGCGATGAGTACTTTAGATAATGTAGAAGTTAAAATTTTTGATGGGCTATTAATTGACTTCTGTAATGAAGTGGGTGCAACTGCAATTGTCAGAGGACTACGTGCAGTCTCTGACTTTGAGTATGAGATGCAGATGGCGTCTATGAACAGAAAACTTAATGATAACGTTGAGACGGTGTTCATCATGACAAATAATAAATACTCATTCATCTCAAGTTCAATCGCAAAAGATGTTGCGAGCCATGGTGGTAAAGTGTCAGACGTTGTTCCACCGGTAGTAGAGAAAGCATTAAAAGAGAAGTTTAAAAAATAGGTGTATATGAATTAAGACCTTGTATCTATTCAGATACAAGGTCTTTTATTAAACTCTTCTGTGAATGATTACAGGTGTGTTAAAGTCATTCATTGTTGTACCAGTTAAAGTGTTATAAATTTCAGTTGCTTTGATTTCATCTTTGAAATATTGACGCGACTTTTTATTGATATTAGTAAATATGTGTTTATCTTTTAAAGTAGATAGATAATATTGACCAGTGACGTTCATTGCAAGCACGCGTACAGCAGTAGGTAATTCTGTCTCACTTACGTCATACTCTGTAATATTTAAGAGCACATATATAAGAAGTCGTGAAAGTCTCGTCCATGTGTAACGTTTTGTCTTAATTAAGGTCAAGAACTCAGCATATGATTCTGCTTGTTTAATATACTCAATGAGCCTATTCTCAAGACCTTCTGTCATCATGTAAATACTTTTTAGTTCGTCTTCTGTGCTTCTTAAGAGAATTGCTTTTAATGTCTTAAACATAGTCTCGTTGTCGACAACACCACGTTCAATAATTTTTCGTGCTAAGCGATATGGCATATACTTCTCTGCAGTTTGTTGGTCTTTATCTTTTAATAACTTACGAAGTCCAGTAGCACTCTGGAATTCTTGCAACTCGTCATGCGTATCGTGGAAACCGGTACCTTTACGCTTAATAGTGTGAGGCGTGATATTTGCTCCCAACATCTCGATTGCTTTCATATAGCTGATGCCTAGTGTGTTATTTGGTTCAGATAATAATGAGTTATCGGTTAATGTTTCAATGGCACGTGGATAAGACATGCCTGATTTTATTAACTCTTTTAATTCATCTTGATTGATTTCTTGTTCATTTTTAAGTGCTTCTTTGAATGCAGCCATGTCACCAGATTCACTACCAAAACAAATATCTGTCGTACCGAGTTCCATTGCCATTTTGACTGCACCAATTGCAAAGTCATCGGCATAACTAATGGCGTTAATTAGAGGAAGTTCGATAACAAGATCGACATGCTTAATGACTTCTTTTGCACGGTCGAATTTATTGATGACTGCGAGTTCTCCGCGCTGAGTAAAGTTGCCACTCATAATAGCAATAGTAACATCAGGATCCACAAGCTCTTTCGCTTTTTTGATGTGATACAGATGTCCGTTATGAAGCGGGTTATATTCAGTTATAAGAGAAAGTATTTTCAAGTTAAACACCACCATGATATAGTTATACTTAGTATAGCAAAGATTACTAAATTAATAAGTATTGTGTTAAGAAAATAACTTGACACTAAATAGATATTTCTGTACAATATTTGTTGTGCTTATAAGAGGTGAAGAGAGATGAAGTGGTCACTTTCACAGCTTAGGAAGTTTAAAGATAATGCATTTACTTTTAACTCTAGTATACAATTAGAGGATATTACTGATAGACGTGATATCATCGAAATTTTTGATATTGAAATTTCAGGTGATATTATTCATGGAAACAGAAGATTCGATGTGAACTTACATATCGAAGCAGATGTACACATGATTGATAGTCGCTCAGGTGATACTGTGAAGTATCCACTTTCAGTTGATACTGTCGAAATTTTCGATGAATCGATTGAATCGGATAGTGAGATTGATGAACAAGATGACAATCTCCACGCGGTTCTTCACGAAATTGACCTTGAGCCAATAGTGAGAGAACTCATCATAGTCAATATCCCAAACGTATATACAGAAAGTGAATCATTGCCAAGTTCATCGAACACTGATAATTGGAAAGTCTTTGGGAGTGAAGAGGAACTTGAAAAAGAACGACCTGTTGACCCAAGACTTCAAAAATTACAATCACTATTTAGTGACGAAACGGAGGATTAAATAATGGCAGTACCTAAAAGAAGAACATCTAAAACTCGTAAAAATAAACGCCGTACACACATTAAATTAAGTGCACCTGGTATGACAGAGTGCCCAAACTGTGGTGAAATGAAATTATCACACCGCGTATGTCCAGAGTGTGGATCATATAAAGGCGAAGAAGTTACAGTAGCTAACTAATTAACATGGGGTTAACCCCATGTTTTTTTATGTTTACTTTTAAGCGTGTTATTTGAGAAACTTGCGTTATTTACTTATAATTTCAGTAACATATAAAATTAGGAGAATTTTAAATGATCTTCGAATATATAGCTTATAATGAACCGCTCATCAAGAATAACACTCTTGATGATTTAAAATTCTTTGGGATGAATACATTATCTAAAGAGACAATTGAAAAGATAAAAGAGAGACCAACTCATGCTCATACAAAAGCACTTGCGCTAGTTATAGAAAAAGAGATGAGTAAGTATGGTTTAGACGAGGCTCAAAGAGAAAATATAGAGAAATTAAAAAATGGTCATCGTGTAATCATTGGTGGTCAGCAAGCTGGACTCTTAATGAGCCCGTCATACATTCTTCATAAAATTATCACGCTGTTCATTTTACAAAATGATGTGAAGAAAAAATTTGATTATGATGCAATACCCGTCTTTTGGATTGCAGGCGAGGATCATGATTATGAAGAAGTGAACCACACTCATGTATATGACGGATATCATAACCGCGTTAAGAAGATTTCATATAAACCAAACTTAACCGTACCAATGAGTATCGGTTTCTATGACTTTGATAAGAATGCAATGAAGTCTGTTATAGATGAAATGTTTAATTATCTTAATGACAATCCAAAGCTTGTCCAAATTAAAGAAGTATTGGTCCAAAAACTAGAAAACTATCATTCATGGACAGATTTTTTTACGGCACTTGTACATGAACTATTTAAAGATAAAGGTCTACTCATCGTAAATGCGCATAGTAAAGATATTCGTGAATTAGAAAAAGAGACATTTAAAAAGATGTTCAATAATCATGAAATAATTGATGCTGCATTTAGAAGTGGTCAAGAGAAGTTTACATCACACTTCAATATAGATAGGACAATTGAGACTGAAACAAATGTTCATCTTTTTGTTAACTCAACAGATAGACGTGCACTCTTAAAATATGAGGACGGTCTTTATCGTACCGAAGACAATGAGTATACTAGAGATGAAGTTCTAGCACTGATTGAAAACGACACTGTACAAATGAGTAACAACGTCGTCACAAGACCAGTGATGCAAGAAAGTCTCTTTAACACGCTAATTTTTGTTGGCGGTGGTGCTGAGGTAAAATATTGGGGAGAACTCAGTGAAGTGTTCGAAACATTAGAAATTCCGATGCCTCTCGTGGTAAAACGAATGGAATTCATGTATGTTCCTAAGGAAATAGATAAAAAGCTAGAAAAATATCAGTTAACGTTCAGCAAAAACCTTCTTGAAGATATAGAGAAAAAAAGAAAAGAGCTTGAGAAAAATAACGAAAATAGCCGTTTATTGAAAGCACTGAAAAAACAAGAAGCAAAAGTGATGAATCAATACGATGACTTGAAACACTGTTGTCAGTCGGACTGGGAACGCCAACTCATTGAAAGTAACTTTAAAGCGCAAATGAAGCAAGTCGATTATCTCAAGAGAAGATATAAAATAGAGGCGATGAGAAAAATTCGTGAAGAGTTAAGTGATCTTAAGAAAATAGAGCAAATTCTACTACCATTTGGAGTACTCCAAGAAAGAATCTACCATCCACTCATATTTTTCACAGATATTTGGGATTATTCCCCACTTGTCTACCATGAAAGCTTGGTTTTAATAAAAGAATAGAAATGTTGATATAAAGCGATTTTCCCACAATGGAAAATCGCTTTTTTTATTTCCAGAAAAAATATTGTAAAAATTTATATGATTTGTGGAGTAAAGTGGTTGATTGTGGTAAATTAGACATAGAGAAGTGGGGTGAGATTATGTTCATGGGTGAGTATAATCATAATTTAGATACAAAAGGCAGAATTATTGTACCAAGTAAATTTAGAGAAGCACTCTCAAATGAATTTGTGATTACTCGTGGACTTGATAAGTGTTTGTTTATCTACACAAATGACGAATGGTCTCGCATTGAAGAAAAGATGAAAGAACTCCCACTCACACGTAAAGATGTACGTAAATTCATGAGAATGTTCTTTTCAGGTGCAATTCGTGTTGAAGTTGATAAGCAAGGTCGCGTGAACATCCCACAAAACTTACGTGAATATGCAGGTTTAACTAAAGCATGTACCGTTATTGGTGTTTCTAGTCGAGTAGAGATATGGGATACCGATAAATGGAACGATTTCTATGATGAATCTGAAGATAATTTTGAAGATATCGCTGAAGATCTCATCGACTTCAATTTCTAGAGGTGAAACTATGTTTAAACATAATACAGTGCTCTTAAAAGAGACGGTCGATGGACTGGATATAAAACCAGATGGTATTTATGTTGATGCGACACTTGGCGGTGGAGGACATACGGAATATCTACTGAGCCAAGTTTCAGATGGACGAGTGATCGCATTTGACCAAGATATATACGCAATAGACAAAGCAAAAGAAAAATTTAAAGATGTTGAAAATATCACTTTTGTTCATAGTAATTTCAGTCATTTAAAAGAAGAACTGGAGAAATTAGGAATAGACAAGATTGACGGTATTCTTTATGACCTTGGTGTCTCTAGTCCACAGTTAGATATTACTGAACGTGGATTTTCCCACTCAAAAGAAGCAAGACTTGATATGAGAATGGACCAATCACAATCACTCGATGCATATGAGATTGTGAATACATATCCATACGAAGATTTAGTGAGAATCTTTTTCAGATATGGCGAAGAAAAATTCTCAAAACAAATTGCACGTGAAATAGAAAGACTCCGCGAAATACAGCCAATTGAAACAACTACTGAACTTGCAAGTATCATCAAGAGTAAAATCCCAGCAAAATTTCTAAAAATGTCAGGACATCCAGCTAGACGCGTGTTCCAAGCGCTTCGTATCGCTGTTAATGACGAACTAGGCGTATTTGAAAAAAGTCTAGAACAAGCAATTGACTTACTTAAAAAAGATGGACGTGTTTCAGTAATTACGTTCCATTCTTTAGAGGATAGAATCTGTAAGCAAATCTATCAAGAATATGAAAGAGGCCCAGAGCTGCCTAAAAATATGCCGATTATACCAGAAGGGTACGAGCCGGTATTAAAGAGAGTAAATAAGAAGCCTATTTTAGCTTCAGACGAAGAATTAAACGAAAATCCACGTGCACGAAGCGCGAAATTAAGAATTGCAAAAAAATTGAAATAATGATCGGAAGTGTGTAAAATATGCAAGCGGAAAGAATACGTAAAATTGACCAGCAAATGGAATATGTAGAAAAACCAAAATACGAGTATGTTACGAAATCTAAGTGGGTCAACTTGCGCTTTAACGAGCTGCTTATTTACGCGTGTTTGATAATCATGGTTGCACTAAGTGCATACTTCTTTTTACATACAAAGCAAGAAGCTCACGCACACCAAGCAACTCAGGCGCAACTCACTAACGAAATTTCATTTAGAGAAAAAGAAATAGACGAACTTACAACTGAAGTCACTCACCTTTCTTCTTACGATCGTATTTATGAAAAAGCCAATCAACTCGGGCTCAAAATGGAAAATGGAAATGTAAAGGTTGTAAAGAAGCATGAAAAAAAGTATGAAAAAAAGAATGAGTAAAGATTTTAAAGCAATCAACACACATAATATCCCAAAATTTACACTCCTGATTTATATCATATTAGGGGTGTTTTTTGGTTTTATCATATTGAACTTTATTAACTTAATGATATTTAAAAGTATTGATGACTCGGATCTACAAAAACTTGGGGAAGAAAAGTTTACGAGATCCATCACACTTGATTCAAATAGAGGACAGATTTTAGACCGTCATGGCGAGATACTCGCGAGTGATATGGAAGCATATCGAATTGCGGTTATTGTCGATGAGAATTATCCAAATCATCTTACGGATAAAAAGAAAATGTCTAAAGAACTTTCTAAAGTCATGTCGATGTCCGAAAAAGAAATTACTAAGATGATAGATGAAGGAATTAAGAATGACCGTTTCCAAGTAGAGTTTGGTACAAAAGGTAGAAATGTGAGTTATAAAAATAGAAAACAACTAGAAAGTAAGGAGTTAGATGGACTTACATTCATCCCTGAAATCAAACGATTTTATCCAAATGGCGTATTTGCATCGCATATCATTGGTTTTTCTGAGCCAAATGAAGATGGCAGGCTTGTAGGATCTCTTGGTATTGAACGTGAGTACAATGAAGCGTTGGATGGTGAACCAGGGTATTCTAATTACACACAAGATATATGGAGTTATGTTGTACCTGGCACTTTAGAAACAGAGTCTGCTGTAGACGGAATGGATGTTGAACTTACATTAGACTCTAACATTCAGCTCTATTTAGAAGAGTCGCTAGACGAAATGCAAGAGTACTTTGAACCAGAAGAGTTATTCGCTTTTGTTGCCGACGCGAAAACTGGTGAAATTTTAGGAGCAGGGCAACGACCCTCATTCAACCCAGACACACGTGAAGGGTTTGGTAACAGCTGGCTCAACGTGTTATATGAATACCAGTTTGAACCAGGAAGTACATTTAAAGTGTTTGGATTAGCTGCTGCTATTGAAGAAGGACAGTACAACCCAAATCAATACTATGAATCAGGATCTCGTGACGTTATGGATACAACAATCTATGACTGGGAAACAGAAGGCTGGGGGACAATCACATACAATGAGGGTATGCAGTATTCATCAAACACACTGATGATGGACCTTCAAGACAGAGTCGGTGCTGATAAAATGCTCGATTACTATAAAAAATTCGGTTTCGGTGAAACAACCGAATCAGAGTTTAGTACAGAAGCTAAAGGACAAATTGTTTGGGAAAATGAGTTACAACAAAAAACATCGTCATTTGGTCAAACGCTATCAGTAACACCAATTCAGATGATTCAAGGTATGACCGCACTCTTAAACGAGGGTATGATGAAAAAACCGTATATCGTAAAATCAGTAACAGATCCTAATACGAATAAAACTGTTTATGAGGGTAAAGAAACAAATGTAAGGCAAGTTATTTCTAAAGAAGCGGCAGAGAAAACTGTCGATGAAATGAATACATTAGTCGCAGGTTCTATGGATAGAAACTCGATGTATGCACTTGATGACTACGGTGTAACTGGTAAATCTGGTACAGCACAAATTTATGACCCAGAAATTGGGGGGTACATTAGTGAACCATATCAATTTATTACATCATTCATTGGATATGCACCGAAAGAAGATCCACGTGTCATTGTTTACTACGGTATCAAACGTGCATCAAAAAATAAGAGCGACACATGGGATTATGGTGTAAGTCTTGGGTTTAACCCACTTATGGAACGTACTTTAAAATATCTTGAAGTTACAGATAGTACTGAAGGTAGTGACGCTGAAGAAGTTAAAGTTGAAGACTATACTGGTAAGAAAATTGAGCGTGTAGCAAACTTAACGAACGACTCACTAAATGTCATTTATAGTGGTGAAGGAGATACGATTAAAGATCATTATCCTAAAAATGCTACACTGCTTAAAAACGAAACAATATATGTAAAAACTGACGGTGAACTCACAATGCCAGACATGCGCGGATTGTCTAAACGCGAAGTCATCACATTACTTGATTTCCTTGGTATAAAAGCGAGTCTTAAGGGAGAAGGCTATGTGAAGAGTCAGTCAATTGCACCGAATACAGTTCTCGGTAAAAAATCATCTCTAACAATACAACTGGATTCAAACGATCCAAACAACTAGGAGGAAATCATGTACTATGCATTTTTGATTATTTCATTTATCGCAACTGCAGTTTTAATGAAATTTCTAATCCCGACATTGAAACGATTAAAGTTTGGTCAATCGATTAGAAAAGAAGGACCAGAGGCGCATCTTGCTAAAACAGGGACACCGACAATGGGCGGAATTAGTTTCATAGCTGTAACGACGATTCTATCAATTATCGCACTGTTTATTGTGGAAGATACTTCAAAGCTCATTATCTTGATAATTGTAACTTTAGGGTTTGGACTCATCGGATTTGTAGATGATTACATCATCGTAGTCAAAAAGCAAAACGAAGGTTTATCATCAAAACAAAAAGCACTGTTTCAAGTCATTGTCTCAGTCATCATTTTCATCATCATGATTATGTTTATTCCTGATATTGAACGAGGCATTCAGATTCCAGGAACAGACTTCTTGATTCCACTTGGATATTTCTTTGTAATCTGGATTGTGTTCTGGCTTGTGGGATTCTCAAATGCGGTGAACTTAACAGATGGACTTGATGGTTTATCTACATCAACGACAATTATTGCTTTCGCATCATTTTTAGCGATTGCGTTAATTAATCATGAAATAGAAATTAGTCTTTTCTTATTCATTTTAATTGGAGCACAACTTGGATTCTTTATTTATAACAAGTTTCCAGCAAAAGTCTTCATGGGTGACACAGGGTCCCTTGCACTTGGTGGGATTATTGCAACAGTCTCAATTATGTTAAACAACAGTTTATTATTACTACTCATCGGTATTGTATTTGTAGTAGAAACAGCATCAGTAATCATGCAAGTAACGAGTTTTAAACTTACTGGTAAACGTATCTTCAAGATGACACCAATCCATCACCATTTTGAGTTATCAAACTGGAGTGAATGGAAAATCGTCATTGTCTTTAGTTTAGTCGGACTTGTTGCAGGTATAATCGGAGTATTCTTAGGAGTGTAGTATATGAATCGATATAAAGATAAAAACATTATTGTACTCGGTTATGGAAGAAGCGGTAGAAGTGCAGTACATGCGTTAAATAAACTCGGCGCACGAGTTACACTGACTACTAACGAAAACTTAGTAGATGAAGCGGTATTAGAAGAGTTAAGAAAAGAAACTGTTCAAATAGTAGATGGACACCATCCGACTCATTTATTAAATGATGCAGATCTCATTGTAAAAAATCCAGGAATTCCATATCGTATTCCATTTTTACAAGAAGCAATCGAGAGAAATGTACCAATCATTACTGAAGTGGAGCTCGCATATGAACTTCATAAGAAAGATATTATTGGTATCACTGGTACGAATGGAAAAACGACAGTGACTACTTTAATTGGAGAAATGCTTACAGATGAAACTCATCATCCAATATTATGTGGAAATATTGGTTATCCAGCTGCTGAAGCAGTGTTAAATGATGATTCTGAAAATCTAATTATGGAGCTCTCATCATTTCAGTTAATGGGCATCATCGACTTTAAACCGAATATCGCAGTGATTACTAACATCTACGAGGCACATCTTGATTATCATAAAGATGCGACAGAATATAGAAATGCAAAATTAAGCTTATTAAAAAATATGACAGAAGACAATCTTGTTATTTTTAATCTAGCACAGAAAGATATTCTAAACCCTATAGATTGTAAGGCGAAAATTAAGTACTTTAGCCTTAATGAACAGGCTGATGCATATGTGCTTGATGGAAAAGTTTATGTGAACGATAAATATATTATTGATGTAGATGATATTGTTTTAAAAGGACCACATAACTTAGAAAACATCTTAGCAAGTCTCTTAGTTGCTGATGAAAAAAATGTACCTGTAGAACACATGGTAAAAATACTTACCTCATTTAAAGGAATTGAACACAGACTCGAATATGTCGGAGAAAAAAATGGTGTTAAATACTACAATGATTCAAAAGCAACCAATGCACTTGCAACGACATTTGCATTAAGAAGTTTTGATAGAGATACAATATGGATTGCTGGTGGACTTGACCGCGGACAAGACTTTGTAGAGATTACTCCATATATAAAAAACGTCAAACTCGCAATTCTTTTCGGTGAAACGAAACATAAATTAGCTCAGTTTTTATCTGCACATGAAATTGAAACAATTGAAACTGAAAACCCAAATACAGCTGTAAAAATTGCTGATGAAAATAGTACAGAAGGTGACATTGTATTATTCTCACCAGCATGTGCATCTTGGGATCAATATACAGACTTTGAAACTCGTGGAAACCACTTCAAAGAAGGGGTTAACGCACTTTAAAAAGGAGGATAGCCATGAAAGATGAGCCTAATATTGATGAGTTAAAGAAAAAACTCAGAAAAAATAAGAATGACGACACATCTAAAACTGAACAAAAAAAAGAAATCAAAGAAACAGAATCCATTCACTCATCAGACGATCATGCGCCTATCCAACAAGAAGAGAATGATCATGAAGAATTAGATGGATGTGTCATTGAGCACTATACAGATAATGACGATGAAAAAGGGCAAAAAGAAAACAAGAAGGACACTGAATCAGAAGAAACCTCAACTAAAGACGACAGTGACAGTATCGAATTAAATGAGACCCAAGACAAAATAGAAGTCACAGAGTTAACGAGTCTTGAACCGAGTGAGTCAGAAGAAAAGTCAGATTCTGAACCAGAAAATATAGAGAAAAAGCCTAAGAAGAAAAGAAATATCAACTATAAAAAATGGTCGATTATACTTTTCTCAGCAACAATTATATTCTTGGTTGCATCATACCTAATTAGTAGTAAGAGTGATGTAAAAGAAATCGTTGTTAATGGGAATGAACATCTTTCGACTGAAGAAATTCTCGAACGTTCTGAGATTAAGAAAAAAGACAAGATGTATCTAACAAGTGAAGGTAAAGCAGAACAAAATATTTCACTCCTTCCAATTGTTGAAAGTATTACTGTGGAACGTGACTTTCCGAACACAGTGAATATTACTGTAAAAGAATTTGAGGTTGTAGCATATGTAGAGAGTAAAGGACGCTATTATCCGGTACTAGAAAATGTGCAAATACTTCGTGGATTTGACATGACACCGACGGATGCACCAATCATTCATTTCTTTGACGGTGTTGAGTTTGAAGGCATGGTAAAAAGTCTAAACCAAATGAATCCTCAAATTCTGGCGATGATTTCGGAAATATTCTATCGTCCAAATGAAGAGACGAATGCACGCATTCAATTATATATGAATGATGGCCAAGAAATTATTGCCGATTATAATACAATTGGTGATAAAATAGATTATTATGCGGGAATGAAAAAAGAGATTGGTAATAAAAAAGGATTGATTGATTTAGAAGTGAGTAACACCTTCTTACCTTACTCCTCAGAAGAAGTCGTGAGAATCAAGAGAAGTATGAGAAGTGTACCAAGACAAGTACCGTATTTAGAAGAAATAGAGGCATCTTTAGAGGACATTAAACGCAGTTTAAAAGCATTCGAAATAGAGAGCGAAGAATAAGTATAAAATATTGTGAAAACATATTGTATTCAGTTCACAATTATTGATAAATACTGTAAACTATAGATTAGACTATTGTGAAAAGAATCAATATTTAGGAGGCATTCAGGTGAAGGAACAGTATTATGTTGCCCTTGACATAGGGTCATCGAGTGTAAAAGTCGTGGTTGGAGAAAAATTTCACGATGGTGTAAACATCATTGGAACCGGCCAAACCTTCACTGATGGTGTATCAAAAGGTATGATCCGAGACTTCGATCTCGCTAAAAGTGGAATCATAGATACAGTTAAAAAAGCTGAACTCTTATCTAACATTGAAATCGATGAAGTATTTTTAAAAGTACCGATTACGAATTCGGATATTGTTTTTGAAACAGAAACACTTAGATTTACAGGAAGAGAAACTGAAATCGATGGTGAACTGATTGAAGAATTATTAGAAAATATTAGATTAAAAGAAATTTCATCAGAAAAAGAAATTGTTACTGTATTTCCAGTATCCTTTTTAGTAGACGAACTTCATGAAGTGGAAGACCCTAAGGGAATACTTGCAAGAGAAAGTTTAACTGTACGTGCTGGAGTTATTTCAGTAGACCGTACGTTATTCATCAACATGGGGAATTGTGCTGAAGAAGCGGGTCTCGACATCATTGATGTAACATCAGATGGATTTAACTATGCTCATATATTATCAGATACAGAAAAAGAACTCGGTGCGGTTGTCATTGACATCGGTGCTGATTTAACGCAATATGCATACTACGAAAGAGGCACGCTCCGCTATCTAAACGTGATTGATGTAGGTGGTAACGACATTTCTCACGCTGTTGCAGAAGAATTCAATACTGATTATCACTTTGCAAATCGTGCAAAAGAACAATATGGTCATGCATTTTATGAAAAAGCGAGTGACACTGAAAAAGTGACATTACCGCAAAACAGTAAAGATGGTGACATTGAGGTAAGTGCAAAAACACTTGCTGACGTGATTGAAGTCGTAACAGAAGATATATTTATGGAAATCTTTGAAGATTTAGCAGAAAATGGAATTACGAAAGTGAATGGCGGTTTCGTCATCACTGGAGGTACAGCAAACTTACGTGGAATTAAGGATCTTGTACAAGACATCGTATCGGAAAAAGTGAGAATTCATATTCCGAGCCAAATGGGTGCAAGAAAACCTGAATTCACAAGCGCAATTGCAACAATCGAGAGTGGTATTTTATTTGATGAACTTTTAGATTATGTTACAATTGATAATCATGCTAACGTCTATGAAGACATAGATGAAGACGAGGAAATCGTCGAAACAACAGATGGTTCTTTCTTCTCATCACTGTTTAAAGAACGCAAAGAAAAGAACGCGAACATTAAAACAAATGATGATGAAGAAAAAGAAGAAATCTCTTACGAAGAACCATACAACAACGAAGAGGCACGATACGTTGAGGAAGACGTTGAAATCGAACCAGATGAGTCTGATGAAGATGTTAACTACGTTGACGAAGCGCCTAAAGAGAAGAAGTCCGATAAAACGAGCTTCATGAAAAAAGTATTTAAGAATCTATTCGAGTAAGTATATTGGGAGGAAATGATTAGATGTTGGAATTTGAAACTGGGTTTAACCATCAAGCAACTCTTAAAGTTATTGGTGTAGGTGGCGGTGGGAACAACGCCGTAAACCGAATGATTGATGAGGGTATGCAAAACGTTGAATTTATTGCAATTAACACAGATGGACAAGCGCTTAACTTATCTAAAGCTGAATCAAAAATTCAGATAGGTGAAAAATTAACACGTGGACTTGGAGCAGGTGCAAACCCTGAAATCGGTAAAAAAGCAGCTGAAGAGTCACGTGAACAAATCGAAGACGCAATCCAAGGTGCGGACATGGTGTTCGTTACTGCTGGTATGGGTGGCGGTACTGGTACTGGTGCAGCTCCTGTAGTTGCTAAAATTGCAAAAGAGATGGGTGCATTAACAGTAGGAGTTGTTACACGCCCATTCTCATTCGAAGGTAGAAAACGTCAAACACAAGCAGCTGCTGGTGTTGAACAAATGAAAGCAGCAGTAGATACTTTAATTGTAATTCCTAACGATCGCTTACTCGATATTGTTGATAAATCTACACCTATGATGGAAGCATTTAAAGAAGCGGATAACGTATTACGCCAAGGGGTTCAAGGTATCTCTGACTTAATCGCAGTAAGTGGTGAAGTAAACCTTGACTTCGCAGACGTTAAAACAATTATGACTGACAAAGGTTCTGCATTAATGGGAATCGGTGTTTCATCTGGTGAAAACCGTGCAGTTGATGCTGCTAAAAAAGCTATTTCAAGCCCATTACTTGAAGTATCTATCGTTGGTGCACAAGGTGTCCTAATGAACATCACAGGTGGGGAAAACTTATCTCTATTTGAAGCACAAGAAGCAGCAGACATCGTACAAGATGCTGCAGACGAAGATGTAAACATGATCTTTGGTACGGTTATTAACCCAGAGCTTGAAGATGAAATCATCATCACTGTGATTGCAACTGGTTTTAACGAAAAATCAGTAGCTAGAGAAACAGTACGTCCAGCACAAGTTGAGCGCACACCACAACCACGCCAAACGTTCGAAGAGCGTGAAGTTGTTGATGAGAATAACTTTGAAACTTCTAGACCATCATTTGATGAAGAACCAAGAGTACGTCGCGAAGAAAAGAACGATACAGACGTTCCATCATTCATTCGCGGTAGACGTAACCGTAGAAGATAATCTTATTTAAAGTACTCACGGAGATATTGATTTCAATATCTCCGTTTATTTATATAGGAGGACTATTATGTTACAAGATTATAAACATTTTGTTGGTGTAAATAATAGAGACTTATGTTTTGGTTATACAAAACGTCTATATGGGTTTAGCGACTATCCTAAAGATGCATTCAACATGGCACTGTATATAAATGATGATTTAAACAATGTACATAAACACCAAGAGATTTTGGCAAAAGAATTAGATTTTCAAACGGAAAATTGGATCATTCCAAATCAGCGTCATAGCAATAGAGTCGTAGAAGTAACATCAAAAGATAAAGGTACGAATGTTAAGACACTTAGTGACGAACTCATGAATGTGGATGCGATGTATACGTATGAGAAAGATATTCTTTTAGGTATGAACTATGCAGACTGTACGCCTATTTTTATCTACAGTACGAGTGATAGTTTTATTGGTGTCGCACATGCAGGATGGCAGGGTACAAAATTAGAAGTTCTAAAAGAGTTACTTAGAGTGTACAAAGGAAATATCAAAGATTTACGTGTTGTTATAGGTGTAGCAATCAATAAAAACAGCTATGAAGTTGATAGTAATGTCGTCGATGGCACTTGGGATATACCTAGTAGTGCAATCGATATATATGGTGATAAATACTTGCTTGATTTAAAAGAAATCAACCGTAAACAAGCAATTGATTTTGGATTAGATGAGTCACAAATACATGTCACACACTATGGCACAGAAATGGATGAATTTTTCTCATATCGATTAGAAAAAGGAAACACTGGCCGTGCACTCGGATTTATTGGAAGGAGATCTAAATGATTAAAGAAAATTATGATCAAATTTTAAATGAAATTGGAGAAGACGTAACGGTGATTGCTGTTACGAAATATCATTCGACAGAGGAATCATTAGAAGCATATGAAGCTGGAGTGCGTAACTTCGGTGAAAACAGAATCGAAGGATTCATGGAAAAGCGCGAAGTGATTCCTAGAGACGGTGAAATGCATTTTATCGGAACACTACAATCTAGAAAAGTAAAAGACGTCATCGATGATTTACACTATCTTCACAGTCTAGAAAGGAAATCAATAGCCAAACGTATTGAACAATATGCCCAACATGAGGTAAAATGTTTTATACAAGTAAATGTTTCTGGTGAAGAAACAAAACATGGTTTAGAACCTTCTGCAGTAAAAGATTTTTTAGAAACTTTAGAAAAATATTCTAAAGTTAAGGTCATTGGATTAATGACAATGGCACCTGAAACAGATAATGAAGACGAAATACGTAACTGCTTTAAAACGCTACGTGAATTACGTGATGAACTATCCGAAACGTATCCTTCTATTACTGAACTCAGTATGGGCATGAGTAATGATTATAAAATTGCCGTAGAAGAAGGTGCAACTTTCGTTCGCATTGGAAGTAAATTGATGGGAAGATAGGTGACTAAATATGGCAATTAGAAAAATGATTAAAGACTTATTCGTTGTTGAATCCGAAGAAATGAATGAAGTAGGCACTAAAAAAGTTCATGATTCTGATAAAGTGACTTCTGTAAACTTTACCGAGACTACTAAAAAACGAGAACGTCCACAAAGAGAAATGAGACAACAGTCTAAACCTAAAGTAACAGAAGAGAAAAAACAAGTGCTTGGTGGGAATAATAAAATGAGTGGAATCAATTCTAAAGTATGCCTATTTGAACCGTATGTTTTTGCTGAAACTCAAGATATTGCGGATGAATTAAAGAACGATCAAACAGCGCTTGTAAACTTAACACGTTTAGACAGAGATGCTAAAAAACGTATCATCGACTTTTTAAGTGGTACAGTATATGCGCTTGACGGAGATATTAAGCGTGTAGGAACAGATATTTTTCTATGCACACCAAATTCAGTTGGCGTAGAAGGAGAAATTTCTGATTCTGACAACGCGTAAGGAGATTTAAATTGGATAATATGCAAATCGCAAGAATTGTTGCAACAATATTTGATATATATGCTATTCTGTACCCAATATTTTCATGGGGATTTATTATATATATATTATCAAGCTGGGTTCCTGGACTTAGAGAATCTAGATTTGGTGAAATTTTAGGACGTGTTTATGAACCATTACTAGAACCGTTTAGACGCATTATTCCTCCACTAGGCGGAATGCTCGACCTTTCACCACTTGTATTTATCATAGTTTTACAGTTGTTTAACTATGGAATGCGCTCAATTTTTGCTACAATTATAAATGGACTATTAACATAGAGACAAGTTGTTCTCTATGTTTTTTTATAGGAGTAAATATGGAAACTATATTTCAGCATTTTAGACCAGAAGAAAAAGAAAAAATAATAGAGATTTATTCGAAATTTGAAATCGCTGAACGTGACTACTATCCAGTGCTGCTCGATTTTTTAGATCCGAGAGAGCGCGTAATCGTAAATAATATTAGTGGTCACTTCGAAGACCTTACTGTCGAATATTATGGTGGTGGGAACAGTGAAGACAGAGAACGCATGAGAGCTGTCATTTATCCTAGTCTCATTCCAATCAAGTTAGACGTATTTCAAATCACAACTTATAAAATCGACTATCCTGAAAAGTTCGTAAATTTATCTCACAGAAATATATTAGGTGCCATGATGTCTCTTGGATTTGAACGTTCAAAATTAGGAGATATTGTATTTGGTGAAAGCATTCAATTTGCGATAGATTCAAATTTAAAAGATTATATAAAAATGGAACTCACTCGAATCAAGAATGCACCGATTAAACTCGTTGAAATACCATCTGAAGAGATGATTCAAGGGAATATCGAAACACACAACATGACAATTGTGGCTTCATCTTACAGAATTGATACGATTGTGAGTGAAGTACTAAAAGAAGGTCGGGCAAAATCTAAAGCAAGAGTTGAAAAAGAAAAAGTAAAAGTCAATCACTCGCTTGTCACGAACCCTGCGTTAAATATTGAGATTGGTGACATCGTTTCTGTACGGGGATTTGGCCGATTTATTGTAAATGAACTCGTGCATGAAACGAGAAAAGGAAAGTATCGAATTTCTGTAAAAGTATATGTAGAGAATGTTTAGTAGTTGACTATTGAACTAAATTTTCGCATAATATTAGTATTAGACATGCAATTGACGCTCTTTTAAATAGCGACTAGAGGACGGTGTGAGCTCTAGAAAATCGTCAAATTGATATCACTAATCCTGAACAAAAAATTATATTAAATGATAGATAAAGTGGGCGTATTAACGTCAAATAGGGTGGTACCGCGGTTTTCCGTCCCTATTTTGACATACGCTCGCTTTTTTTAATAGTTTAAAAAGAACGAAATAATTGGAGGATCATTCATGGATTATAAAGACACTTTGTTAATGCCTAAAACTGCATTTAAAATGCGTGGTGGCTTAACAACTAAAGAGCCTGAAATGCAAAAACGTTGGGCTGAGATGAATCTATACAACAAAAAATTAGAATTAAACGAAGGTAATACACCATATGTATTACATGACGGACCACCATATGCAAATGGTGCATTACACGTTGGGCATGCCTTAAACAAAATCATCAAAGACTTCATCAACAGAAACAAGCAGATGCGAGGGTTCTATACACCTTACGTTCCAGGTTGGGACACACATGGTCTGCCAATTGAACAAGCACTCACAAACAAAGGTGTAGACAGAAACAAAATGACGGTTGCTGAATTCAGAGACAAGTGTATCGAATTCGCAAACTCCCAAATCGATATCCAACGCGATGGCTTTAAACGTATGGGTGTTGATGGAATTTGGGATGATCCCTACCTCACATATAAACCAGAATTCGAAGCACAACAAGTCAGAGTACTTCGTGATATGGTTGCGAAAGATCTTATTTACAGAGGTAAAAAGCCAGTATACTGGTCTCCAGTTTCTGAATCTTCACTTGCGGAAGCGGAACTTGAATATAAAGATAAACGTTCACCATCAATCTTTGTATCATTCAAAGTTATGGATGGTAAAGGTGTATTAGATAATGACGTAAAACTTGTGATTTGGACAACAACACCTTGGACGCTTCCAGCAAACGAAGGTATTGCGGTTCATCCTGACTTAAACTACGTTCAATTTAACTATGATGGTAGTGAATATGTCATTGTTGAAGATTTACTAGACAGTTTCTTAGAATCTGTAGAGTGGGACAAAGATAAAGTGACAAGAACTAAAGAAGTTAAAGGTTCTGAACTCGAATATATCAAAGCACAACATCCATTATTCGATAAAACATCACTTGTAATCTTAGGAGATTACGTAACTACTGATGCAGGTACAGGACTTGTTCATACAGCGCCAGGACACGGGGATGATGACTATATCATTGGACGTAAATATGGATTAGAAATCCTTTCACCAGTAGATGACAAAGGTGTGTTTACGAGTGAAGCAGGTAAGTATGAAGGGTTATTCTATGATGATGCAAATAAAGTCATCACGGACGATCTTAAAGAAGCGGGCGCACTTATTAAGCTCAACTTCTATGATCACTCATATCCACATGACTGGAGAACAAAAACACCAGTTATTTTCCGAGCAACACCACAGTGGTTTGCATCAATTGACAAAGTTCGAGAAGAAATCATTGAAGCACTAGATGGTACTAAATTCCAAGTGGAGTGGAACCGTGAGCGCATGACGAATATGATTAAGAATCGTGGAGACTGGGTTATTTCGCGTCAACGTGTTTGGGGTGTACCACTTCCATTCTTCTACGCAGAAAATGGAGAAGAAATCGTTGATGTTGAAGTAATAGATCACGTTGCAAATCTATTTGAGGAGCATGGATCTAACATCTGGTTCAGTAAATCAGCTAAAGAATTACTACCAGAAGGATATACGCATCCTGGTTCACCAAATGGTGAGTTCACAAAAGAAATGGACATCATGGACGTATGGTTTGACTCCGGTTCAACACACCGTGGTGTATTAGATTATAGAGATTACCTCACATACCCAGCAGATCTTTACTTCGAAGGTTCTGACCAGTATCGTGGTTGGTTTAACTCATCACTCATCACAAGTGTTGCGTCACGTGGCGTGTCACCATATAAAGAATTACTTTCACATGGATTCGTTATGGACGGAGAGGGCAGAAAAATGTCTAAATCAATCGGTAACGTCATTGATCCAAATAAAGTAATGCAACAAATGGGTGCGGACATCTTAAGACTATGGGTAATGTCATCAGATTTCCAAGAAGACGTGCGTGTATCGGACGATATTCTTAAGCAGGTCTCTGAAGTTTATCGTAAAATTAGAAACACATTCAGATTCTTACTAGGTAACGTGAATGATTTTGATCCTAAAACAGACGCGATTTCTTACGATAACCTAGAAGATGTAGATAAATACATGTACAATGTATTTACTAAATTCACAAATGAAACATTAGATCGTTACGACGCGTATGATTATCTTTCAATCTATCAAGCGTTACAGAATTTCATCAACGTAGATCTATCTAACTTCTACTTAGACTATGGTAAGGATATTCTGTACATTGAAAAGCAAGATTCACACATTCGTCGTAGTTTACAAACAGTTCTTTACAAAGTGCTAACTGACTTAACTAAGCTACTTGCGCCAGTTCTTGTTCATACAGCTGAAGACATCTATGACCACACACCACATACAGATAAAGAAAGTGTTCACTTAACGTACATGCCTGAAAAAGGTGAAGTGGATACAGAGCTTCTTAAGAAATGGGAAACAGCTATGAACGTTCGTGATGACGTTTATAAGGCGTTAGAGGTAGCTAGAAGCGAAAAAGTCATTGGTAAGTCATTAGATGCGAAAGTATCACTCGTACTACCAGAAGGAATGACTGATCTCGGAGTAGATACTAAGTTAAATCAATTATTCATTGTTTCACAAGCTGAAATTGTTGATGAATTAACTGATGGCGAAACTTACGGAAAAACAACGATTAAAGTTGAACATGCTGACGGTGAAAAGTGTAACCGTTGCTGGAACTATGTCACAGACAAAAATCTAGTGTCTGGTAATGATGACGTATGTGATCGTTGCCGTGACGTTGTAGATAGTATGTAAGGTGCACGCATGAAAAACTATAGACTCTTACCGATGTCTATATTAGGAATAGCAATCATATTTTTAGATCAAGTGACTAAACTCCTCGTAGTTAAATTTATGGAACTCGGGGAGTCTATTCCTTTAATAGACGGATTTTTATATCTTACGTCACATAGAAACGAAGGCGCAGCATGGGGCATGCTACAAGGAAGAATGTGGTTATTTTACATCATCACAGTATTCGTTATTGTAGTACTTGTCATGTTTTATAAGCGTGAAGCAAAGACGAGTCTTTTATTACAAATATCACTAGTACTCTTAATGGCTGGTGCAATCGGGAACTTTATCGACAGATTACTCTTCCAAAAAGTGGTTGATTTTGTAGATACAGTTATTTTTGGATATGATTTTCCAATATTTAACGTTGCCGATGCATCGCTCACAGCTGGAGTTATATTAATGGTGATTCAAATTTTCTTCTTTGATAAGGGGGACAAAAATGAAAATTAATTTAACTGAAGATGCAATTGGAAAACGACTGGATCAGTTTTTAGTCCAAATCATTGAAGATACTTCAAGAACAGATGTTCAAAACCGAATTAAAGAAGGGTTAATTACTGTTAATGGAAATACAGTAAAGCCTAACTATAAGATAAAAGAAGACGACTTGATTGAATATCTGGAACGTGAACTCGTCGACTCAGAAATCAAACCTGAAAACTTAAATCTAGATATCATCTATGAAGACGAAGCGGTTGCTGTTGTGTACAAACCAAAAGGTATGGTTGTTCATCCAGCTGCTGGTAATAACAGTGGAACGTTTGTAAACGGATTGATGTATCAACTCGATTCACTTTCAGGTATCAATGGTGAACTACGTCCGGGTATCGTTCATAGAATCGATAAAGACACGAGTGGTCTTTTAATGGTTGCGAAAAACGATGTTGCGCACAGAGATTTAAGTGAACAACTTCAAAATAAAACTGTAGATAGAAAATATGTTGCTTTAGTGCATGGTGTGATTCCACATAACAAAGGTACAATTGATGCACCAATTGGTCGTAACCCTAAAGAGCGTCAAGAGATGGCGGTTGTCGATAACGGTAAAGATGCGGTTACACATTTTAATGTAATCGAGCGCTATGAAGATTACACACTTTTAGAATGTGTTTTAGAAACAGGGCGTACGCACCAAATTCGTGTTCACATGAACTATATTGGATATCCAATTGTAGGAGACCCAAAATATGGTCAG
Source organism: Phocicoccus schoeneichii (assembly GCF_014635565.1). Taxonomy (GTDB): domain Bacteria; phylum Bacillota; class Bacilli; order Staphylococcales; family Salinicoccaceae; genus Phocicoccus; species Phocicoccus schoeneichii. Next base: position 611,511 of record NZ_BMDB01000001.1, on the reverse strand, counting down.
AAGACGAAGTTCAAAACAAATGGACAGTTATTACATGCAGGTACGGTTGGTTTTATACATCCAACAACAAAAGAGCACTTAGTGTTTAAGTCTGAATTACCTGTTGAATTTACCGAAGTTTTAAATGAATTAGGAGAATTTGAAGTTTAAGGTTGACTTTTAGCTCATACATGAGTAATATAATTTACGAACATAACTGAATACGAATGTGTCTTTAAATTGTGTCCAGAGAGGCCAATAAGACATGAATATATAGAGTTATAGGGGACGAGTGCGCTTGTACACCTATAGCTCCACACGACTATACTCATGTCTTCTAGGCATGAGTATTTTTTTATGATCAAGGAGGAATTATGTTGGAAAAACGAACAATTTTAGACGAAGTAGGAGTGAATCGTGCACTAACGCGCATGTCTCACGAGATTTTAGAAAGATACAAGGGAAGCGACGATGTGATCGTACTCGGTATCAAAAGACGCGGTGAGTTCTTAGCGGAACGCATCCAAGAAAAGATTGAGAGCATCGAAGGCGTGAAAGTACCACAAGGTACAATCGATATCACACATTTCAGAGACGATGCCAAGAGAGATTTAAATGCTCAAGGTGTTGAAATAGAAACAGACTTGAATAATAAGCACGTTGTTTTAGTAGATGATGTACTTCAAACAGGTCGTACAATTCGTGCATCAATAGATGCAGTACTACAATATGCGAGACCACAGAGAATCTCACTCGCGGTACTCGTTGATAGAGGGCACAGAGAGCTCCCGATTCGTCCAGATTATGTCGGTAAAAATATTCCAACTAGACGAGACGAAAACGTCAGTGTCAATATCGAAGAAGTCGATGGTGAAACAAGAGTATTTATTTCTTAAGAAAGAAGAGGCGGAATAAATGGCATATGATCAGGAAGAAATTTATGTAAGAACAGTTGAACCAAAACTTGATGTACATGAGAAACCACGTCCAAAAGATGCATTACTACTCAGTATCCAACACTTGTTTGCAATGTTCGGAGCAACAGTACTCGTACCATACTTAACAGGATTACCAGTTTCAGCAACACTGATTGCGAGTGGTATCGGTACACTACTATACATCATGATTACTAAAGGTAAGATACCTGCATATCTAGGTTCAAGCTTTGCGTTTATCTTCCCAATCACGATTGCACTACAGAGTAACAGTCTCGGAGAAGTACTCACAGCACTCTTCTTCAGTGGAGTGGTGTACGTCGTAATCGGAATAATCATTCGCTTCGTAGGAGTCGATTGGCTCATGAAGCTACTACCACCAATCGTAGTTGGTCCAGTAATCATGGTAATCGGACTTGGGCTTGCACCAGTTGCAGTCAACATGGCAATGTATGAAAATCCAAACGATATGACGGGATACAACATCACGTATATCACGGTTGCACTCATCACACTAGGTATCACAGTACTTGGTTCAATATTCTTTAAAGGTGTATGGGGACTCATTCCGATTCTTATCGGTATCGTCGGTGGATATATCACAGCGGTACTATTCGGAATTGTAGACTTTACAGTAATCAAAGAGACATCGTGGTTACAGTTACCAGAAGTGCATGTCCCGTTTAGTGATTACACGCCACAAATCAACCTAGGTCTCTTCTTAGTCATGTTACCGATTGTTTTCGTAACAATCAGTGAGCACATTGGCCACCAAGTAGTTATAAATAAAATTGTCGGCAAAAACTTCTTCAAAGACCCAGGACTACACAGATCTTTAGTAGGTGATGGTATAGCAACAATGTTCTCAAGTGTTATCGGTGGACCACCAACAACGACTTATGGTGAAAACATTGGGGTACTTGCAATCACGAGAATATTCAGCGTTTGGGTCATCGGTGGAGCAGCTGTAATCGCGGTAGTCCTTGGTTTTATCGGTAAGTTTACAGCTGTCATCACGAGCATCCCGAGTCCAGTAATGGGTGGGGTATCCATCTTACTGTTCGGTATCATCGCATCAAGCGGTCTTAGAACGCTGATTGACGCTAAAGTTGACTTCGATAATAAGCGTAACTTAGTCATCGCATCGGTCATCCTAGTCATCGGTATAGGTAAGGCACATTTAGACTTCGTCATCGGACAAATTCCATTTAACTTAGAAGGTATGGCACTCGCAGCATTCATCGGAATTGTATTAAATCTAATCTTACCTAAAGGGGAGAATGAATAATGAAAAACTTATTATCAATGGAAGACGTTAGCCCAAAAGAAATTTACGAAATCATTTCAAGAGCACAAGAAATCAAAAAAGGTGACTACAACAAGTTCTCATCAGATAAAACGATTGTAAACTTATTCTTTGAAACGTCGACTAGAACGAAATCAAGTTTCGAGATGGCGGAATACAAATTAGGTATTCACGCAATTCCATTTGAAGTCTCTCAGTCCGCAGTTCAAAAGGGAGAATCTCTCTACGATACATGCAAAACATTAGAAGCAATCGGTGCAGATGCACTCGTTATTAGACACCCTGACGTAAAATATTACGAGCAATTAGAAAATATCAATATCCCAATCATCAATGGTGGTGACGGAAGTGGGTCACACCCATCTCAATCATTACTCGACATGATGACAATGTATGAACACCACGGTCGAATTCACGGTCTTAAAGTAGTGATTGTTGGTGACATCATTCATTCACGTGTCGCAAAATCAAACGCGACTGCATTACAAAAAATGGGTGCTGAAGTATACTTCTCAGGACCAAAAGAATATCAAGACGATACGATTGACGTTCCTTACATGGAACTCGATGAAGCGGTTGAAGTATGTGACGTAGTCATGATGCTACGCGTGCAAAACGAACGTCACGACAGAAAGATGTCGATGACAAATGAAGAGTACAACGAAAAATACGGTATCAATGAAAAAAGAGTGGCACGCATGAAAGATGATGCAATCCTCATGCACCCAGCACCAATGAACCGTGGTGTAGAAATTACTGACGTATGTGTTGAAGGTGATAAGAGCGTAATCTTCGAACAAATGGCAAACGGTGTGTTTATTAGAATGAGTATTTTAGAACAACTTATCCAAGGAGATGAAGAACGTGCTCTTAAGAAAAGCAAAGTTATGGCAAGATAATTCTTTTATAGAAACAGATATTTTAATTAAAGATAAAAAAATCGAGAAGATTGACACTGACATTGAATATGATGGAGAAGTCATTGACCTTAAAGGAAAACTTGTAACTCCAGGGCTTGTGGATGTACATGTACACTTCAGAGAGCCAGGATTTGAGCACAAGGAAACAATCGAGTCAGGATCAAAGGCAGCAGCACGTGGCGGATTTACGCTTGTGTGCCCAATGCCAAACACAAATCCAATCATTGACAATGTTGAGAAATTAGATCGAGTAAACAAAATCATTGAAGATACAGCAGTAATTAAAGTTCTGCCTTATGTATCAATCACAGAAGGACTAAAGGGAGATACGCTTGTTGACTTTGAAGGGCTAAAAGAACACGGTGCGTTCGCATTCACGGATGACGGAGTGGGTGTCCAAACAGCAAAAACGATGTATGACGCGATGAAGCGTGCAGCTGAACTCGATAAGGCAATTGTTGCTCACACTGAGGACAACTCACTCGCGCATGGTGGAGCAGTTCACGAAGGTGACGTTAGCGAAAGACTTGGTGTACAAGGGATTCCTAGTCTAGCAGAATCTACACAAATTGCGCGTGACGTTCTACTTGCTGAAGCAGCAAACTGCCACTATCACGTATGTCACGTATCGACAAAAGAGTCAGTTCGAGTGATCAGAGATGCGAAACGTGCAGGCATTAAAGTAACAGCAGAAGTGACGCCACATCACCTAGTATTAGATGAAACAGACTTTACAGAGCTCGATCCAAACTTTAAAATGAACCCGCCACTACGTGGGAGTGATGATAGAGAAGCATTAATCGAAGGTCTACTTGACGGTACGATTGATTTTATCGCAACTGACCATGCACCACACCATGAAGATGAAAAAGGACAAGGTGTTGAAAAAGCACCATTTGGAATTGTAGGCATTGAGCATGCATTCCAACTCGTCTATACGAAACTTGTTAAAACAGGTGTGTTCACACTTGAACAAGTCATTGAGTGGATGACGAAAAAGCCATGTGACGTATTTAACTTAGACGCTGGAACACTTGAAGTCGGTAAAAATGCTGACATTACGGTCATTGATTTAGACGATAAAGTTACGATCACTAAAGATGATTTTGTATCTAAAGCATCGAACTCACCATTCATTGGCGAGACGCTAGATTCAGATATCTTTATGACGATTGTTGACGGTAAATGTGTGTATCAAAAATAAGAGGTGCGTTCTGTGAATTATGTATTAGAAGTGTTGTCGCAAGAAATGATTGCGGATAATATCTATAAAATGAATATCAAAGATTCAGACGATAATTTTATCAAAAAAGAATTAAAGTCACCGGGTCAATTTGTACACGTGAGAGTTGGGAACAAGACGGAGCATGTGCTTCGTCGACCAATCTCTATTTCTGAAATCGATAAAGACAAGCATTTCTTTACGATTGTCTATCGTGCAGAGGGCAGCGGGACAAAAGAGATGGCTAAATTAGAAGCTGGAGACTTTGTCGATTGTCTCGTGCCACTTGGCAGAGGATATACGATTGAAGATTTAGATCATGTGCTAATCGTTGGTGGTGGGATAGGTGTTCCTCCATTATTAGAACTTGCGAAACAGTTTAATGATAGAGGTGTTAAGACCACTCATGTGCTTGGGTTTAGATCAAAAAAAGATGTTTTTTACGAAGAAGAATTTAATACATACGGTAAAACCTATATCGTAACAGAAGATGGATCATATGGTGCTAAAGGATTCGTAACGCATGTTTTAGATACATTAAACATGAGTGATTACGATAAATTTTATGCATGTGGTCCTAAAATTATGTTAAGCGTACTAGATAATACATTACCGATTCCTGGGTTTATCTCACTAGAAGAGCGTATGGGATGTGGATTTGGTGCATGTTACGCATGTGTGTGTCAGAAAACAGATGGCACACAAGTGAAGTTATGCACGGAAGGTCCAGTATTTGAAAAAGGAGAGATTGTGCTTTGAGTAAAAATAACATGAATATATCTCTTCCTGGACTAGAGTTAAAAAATCCAGTCATGCCGGCATCAGGATGCTTTAGCTTTGGACAAGAATTCTCGGACTTTTATGATCTAAATGAACTTGGCGCAATTATGATAAAAGCAACGACACTTGAAGAGAGAAAGGGAAACGCAACTCCGCGAGTTGCTGAGACGTCAAGTGGGATGTTGAACGCAATTGGATTACAAAATCCTGGACTCGAACATATATTAAATCACGAACTGAAATTTTTAGAGCAATTTGATACGCCAATTATCGCAAACGTTGCAGGATATACGATTGAAGATTATGTTGAAGTTTCTAAAGAAATCTCGAAGTCACCAGTCGTGAAAGCACTAGAATTAAACATCAGCTGTCCGAATGTTAAAGAAGGCGGTATTCAGTTTGGTACAGATCCTGAAGTTGCTAAAGAACTCACGAGACGTGTGAAAGAAGTTTCAGAAGTACCAGTTTACGTGAAATTATCTCCAAACGTGACGTCAATCGTTGAGATGGCTGAAGCGGTAGCAGCATATGCGGACGGCATCACGATGATTAACACGTTAGTTGGAATGCGTCTCGATAATTTTGGTAAGCCAATTTTAGCGAACTTGACTGGAGGACTGAGCGGTCCTGCAATTAAGCCGGTTGCCATTAACATGGTGTATCAAGTGAGAAAAGCATTACCTGAAATTCCTATTATCGCGATGGGCGGTATCGCCACTGTCGAAGATATCATTGATTTTATCTCCGTAGGTGCGGATGCTGTTGCAATCGGAACAATGAATTTCACAGATCCGATGATTTGTCCGAAACTAATTAAGGGACTTGATGAATACCTCGAAAAAAATAATATTGCACATTTAAGCGATTTGAAAGGTCGCGCATTTGTTTAAATAAGAGCTCTGGAGGACATTATGACAAAACCAATTATTGCACTCGACTTTAATACATTCGACGAAGTACAGAAATTTTTAAGTCAGTTTGACGAATCTCTCTATGTAAAAGTGGGGATGGAATTATACATGCTAGAAGGTAGAAACGTAATCAAGGAACTTCGCGCTATGGGACATGATTTATTCTTAGATTTAAAGTTACATGACATTCCAAACACTGTGGCAAGAACAATGGCAGGTCTTGGAAAACTGGACGTCCAAATGGTGAACGTTCATGCAAGAGGCGGTAGCGAAATGATGCGTCGCGCGAATTTAGCATTCAAAGAACATAACCCAGAGGGCATTTGTATTGCAGTGACAGAACTTACAAGTACAAATGAAAACATGGTGAAGAATGAATTGAGATCCGAGATTTCTTTAGAGGAATCAGTCTTAAATTTAGCAGCGCTTACGAAAGAAGCGGGGCTAGATGGCGTGGTTTCATCTCCATTAGAAAGTCCGTTAATTCACGAAAAAATTGGCGAAGACTTTGTAACAGTGACGCCAGGAATTAGACTTAGCGAAAATAGAAATGACGACCAAGTGCGCATCGTAACTCCAGAACATGCGCGTGAACTCGGTTCTAACTACATCGTTGTTGGTCGTCCAATCACGCAGAGTCACAATCCAGTTGAGGCATACCATCACATCAAATCACTTTGGGAGGGTCATAATGAGTAAGTCAATTTCAGAAATACTTTTAAACATCGGTGCAGTAAAGATAAACACAGACGAAAAATTCACATGGGCGAGTGGAATAAAATCGCCAATCTATTGTGATAATAGGAAGACAATTGGATTCCCAGAAAAGCGCGAACAAATCGTAGAGGCATTTGTGGCGAGTATTAAAGAAAATTTCTCTGACGTAGAAGTCATCGCTGGAACAGCAACCGCGGGAATTCCGCATGCTGCTTTTATTGCGCAAGAAATGGCACTGCCAATGGTATATGTGCGCGGTGAAAAAAAGGCACACGGTGCTGGTAAGCAGATTGAAGGATGCGAAGTTGACGGCAAAAAGGTTGTAGTAATTGAGGATCTTTTATCAACTGGCGGGAGTTCGTTGAAAGCAGTGAATGCACTGAAAGAGAGTGGTGCCGAAGTCCTTGGAGTCAGCGCAATTTTCAGCTATGAACTCGCGAAATTGAAAGAAAACTTTGGCGCAGAGTTGTTAGAATATCACACACTCACAAACTTAGATGAGTTACTAGAAGAGAGCGAGAAGTCGGACGCTCTCACAAAAGAACAGGTCACAACCGTAAAAGAATTCCGCGACAGTTTATAATAATTAGAAGATAAAAACAAAAATCCCCGAATTCGTTGGAGTTAATAATAGGCTTACGAATACACGAGGATTTTTTTGTTGGATTTTAACTGTATAAGTTTGTAATATATGGACGATAATTTTTAGAAGTTGTTTTTATTGTACGAATTGGAGTCCGATATGGCCGATAGTTTCAGTAATCTGTATTTATCGTACGAATTGGATTCCGATATGGCCGATAGTTTCAGGAATCTGTATTTATCGTACGAATGTGAATCCGATATGGCCGATAGTTTCAAGAAGCTGTATTTATCGTACGAATATGAGTCCGATATGGCCGATAGTTTCAGGAATCTGTATTTATCGTACGAATATGAAGTTGATATGGCCGATAGATTCAGGAATCTGATTTTATCGTATGAATATGAAGTCCGATATGGCCGATAGTTTCAGGAAGCTGATTTTATCGTACGAATATGATTCCGATATGGACGGTAATTTCAGGAATCTGATTTTATCGCACGAATACGAGTCCGATATGGCCGATAGTTTCAGGTAGCTGTTTTTATCTGACGAATATGAAGTTGATATGGCCGATAGTTTCAGGAATCTGATTTTACCGTACGAATATGAGTCCGATATGGATGATAATTTCAGGAAGCTGATTTTATCGTACGAATATGAGTCCGATATGGACGGTAATTTTAGTAATCTGTATTTATCGTATGAATCATATGATATAGTGCCTATCCCTAGTTGTACCAACAGGATTGAGATGTTTAATAAGAATATTTCTAATTACTTTTTGAGAAATTATACTGTTAGTCCAATCATAAATTGCAGCTGAAGTGATCTTCCTATCTTTAAATAGTAAATTATATTCTCGAACCATGCGGAGAATAGCGTCGTCGATAGTTTCTAGTTTGTCACAAGACGCGCATACTAGATGTTTCCTGCTTTTATCGGTTAATTTCGTCATCCAATTACTACAATTCACACAAGGAATCCCTTTTTGAATTGTGTCATATTCATATTCGGGGATTCTTTCATATACTGAATTCTTCAATCGCACAGATTTCAATTTCGCTGCAATTTTAAAATGATAGTCACTGAGATCACAGCGTTTGTCATTCAATTCTCTTAAAAATCTGTCCAAAGTCGCATTATAAAAAACCGGTAAATTCCCAGGTACCTCATACAGGTAAAATTTGTCATTGATAAACACAATCTTCTCAGAAATGTTTATACGAATCCCGAGTAATCTAAACAGATCACCTAACAATACTTTCGCGCGCGCGACCTGCGGGAACGGTTGTGAATATAGCCGCTTCATACTCCCATTAAAAAATATTTCTGCGTCGCGATACACATACTCTCCAGAATAATTTTTTACCTCAATCAACACACACTCATTCTGAAATAACAACAAACAGTCAATCTGGCATTCATCATTATTCGCCATAAATCTAAAATCAAAAAGCGCAAGCGGCTTCACATCCAGATGCTCTAACAACAACCTACGGATTTTATCTTCACCGATATAGCCCTGACTCTGACGTTCATAATTCAAAGTCTCGATTTCAGGTAAACTTTTGCGAGAATTCAAGTGTTCCAAGACAGCTAATAAGTCAGGTTTTAATGGATTTTCTATTTTCTTCAGTCCTTTCACCATGAGTAAATCACACGGCCAACTTTTACACAAATGTTTCAGATAAAAACCCACAAACTTTTAATAAAATTTCACTCTAAAAAAAGTAAATCACATTTTTTGTTGTATAAAAAAGTCTCCCTAAAATTTAAGGAGACTTTACTTCTAATTTTTTGACTGTCACTTCATCTGGTGTTACAAAAACTGTACTTTGATTTGTATATGTGACAAATCCAGGTTTTGTTCCTGGAATATTTTTCACATGTTTAATTAAAGTGTAATCTACTGGCACGGATTCTGACTGTTTTCCTTTAGAAAAGTATGCCGCAATCTTCGCCGCTTCACGAATATCACTTTCTTTAATTTCATTTTCCGTATGCGTAATCACGACGTGAGATCCTGGCATATCTTTAACATGGAACCAAAGGTGGTTATTTTGAGCATGTCGATTTGTTAAATAATCATTTTGCTTATTATTTTTCCCAACTAAGACACGCAATCTGTTCGACGTTTTATATTCACTTAGAGTAACGCCTGTTTTCTTCTTTTTCCTATTGGTTTTCTTATATTTAATTACACCTTGTTCCATCAGTTCTTCGCGAATTTCTTCAACCTCATCACTTGTAGTGATGGACTCCATTTGGTGTAATAAATTCTCGAAATACTCGAGATCATTCTCTGCGATTTCAATCTGCTTCACGGCTTCATTTTGTCTGTTTTTCATCTTATTATAAAGCGAGTAGTAACGTTGTGAATTTTCAGCAGGTGACAGATTCTTCTTCAAAGGAATCTCAACTTCCTCGTTCGTGTAATAGTCAAACACTTTCGCGGATTCACTATACGGTTTCAGCTGATGCATATACGCAGTGAGCAACTCACCGTATTTCTGGTATTCATCCATTGACTTTGATTCTTCTAAATCCACAGCTAAATTATCAAGTTTACGCTTCGTCTTCGCAATATTTTGCGATACTACATGATAATAATCTTGTGCTTGCTGTTTCACACGCGCATGCACGTATCTATTATGATAAAAATCATCAAGCAACTCTGAAAGTGTCTTATACGTTGTTTTTTCAATCCCTTTATCTTCAAAAATAGAAAGTGGTGCGTAATAATAATTCTCTTTTTCGTCATGATATAAAACAGGTTCTCGCTCAAGAGCTTCAAGCGTCTCACGAATAGCGAGAACTACGTTATCCGGCTTAAAATATTTAGTGCGGTTTTCAACTTCACTAATGAATAATGGACTCACACCTTCGACATGCTTCAGAATCTGCTTACCAACCTTGCCACTATTAAAATCGATAAACTTAGGCAATTCGTCGAGTTCTGCTGTTCTTGGGTTCAACTTCTTCAGAGTAGGCGGTGCAGTATACGTAAACCCGGGCATCACCGTACGCTCGTTATTATTAGGTGTCAGATGTTTAATCGCATAAATAATTTTATTTTCGTCATCTGTCAAAATAATATTTGAATGACGACCCATAATTTCTAGGATTAAGACACGTTCAATAGGATCGCCAATCTCATCAATATTATTGAAGTGTAAGTGAATACGACGATCGTTTCCAATCTGTTCGATCTTATTTAAGAAGCCACCTTCGATGTCACGACGCAGCATGCGTAAGAACATTGGTGGATCGAAAGGTGTTTCATATTTTTCATGTGTGATATGAAAGCGTGAATAAGTAGGATGTGCACTAATCAGTAACTGATGATTTACTCTGTTACTTCTAATTCTTATCGTGACTGTCATATCATCAATTTGATGTACACGGTTCACTCTTCCGCCGATGAGTGACGAAAGTTCATCTACTAACTCATGTACAAAGTTACCATCTAGTGCCATGTGTCATTCCTCCGAATTAATTAATATACTTATTCTAACATGGGATGATACTATTATAAAAATATGAGATGAATTTAAGTCTAATTTATGGTACATTATTAGATAATCACAATTTTGAAAGGTTTCTTGAAATGACTCTTGATAAAGGTTTACTCATTGTGCTATCTGGCCCATCAGGCGTAGGTAAAGGCACTGTAAGAAAAGCGGTTTTTGATAATCCAGATACAGACTTTAAATACTCAATTTCGATGACAACTAGAAAAAAACGCGAGGGTGAAGTCGACGGTGTTGACTATTTCTTTAAGTCACATGAAGAGTTTGAAGCGTTAATAGAACAAGACAAGTTTATAGAATATGCGGAATATGTTGGAAATTACTACGGTACACCTGTGGATTTCGTCCGTGAAACTTTAGAAAAAGGTCACGATGTATTCTTAGAAATCGAAGTTGAAGGTGCTAAACAAGTGAGGGACAAATTCCCTGAAGCTCTATTTATTTTCCTTGCACCACCGTCCATTGCACATTTGAAAGATCGTCTTATTGGTCGTGGCACTGACTCTCAAGAAGTCATCAACTATAGAATACAAGAAGCAAAGCGCGAACTTGAACTTATGAACTTATATGACTATGTTGTGATCAACGATTCTGTTGATGAAGCGTGCAGAAAAATACACAGTATTGTTGAAGCAAGTCATTTAAGACGTTCAAGAGTAGAGCGTACTTTAAGAAAATTATTATTGGAGGCAGACAATTAATGTTATACCCAGCACTTCACGAATTAAAATCAAACGTAGATTCAAAATATATGATCGTAACTATGGCAGCTAAACGTGCACGTGAGTTACAAGACCATCCGGATTATGCAGTATTTGGTCCTTACAAATCTGTTAAAAACGTAGGAAGAGCATTAGAAGAAATTGCAAAACATAAGGTAATTAAAACTAACTAAGCTGACAAAGTACTTTTGTCAGCTTTTCTTGATATAGGGGTGAACAAAATGGCGAATATAGTCATTGGTGTTACTGGAGGCATTGCGAGTTATAAAGCAATCGACTTAACAAGTAAATTAATCCAAAGTGGTCATAGCGTACGTGTTGTTCTAACAGATAATACGTTAGAATTCGTAACGCCCTTAGCGTTCCAAGCAATTAGTAGAAATCACGTATACACTGACACGTTCAAAGAGGAAGATCCGAGTGTAATCGCTCATATCAACATCGGTGAATGGGCAGACATCATCCTCGTGGTTCCAGCAACAGCCAACACAATTGGTAAGCTTGCGAATGGTATTTACGACAATATGTTATTAAACGTTCTTGCTGCAACTAAAAAGCCAATTATCATCGCACCTGCAATGAATGTTCACATGCTAGAGCAACCACCTGTTCAAAAAAATATTGAGTACTTAAAATCAATTGGTTATCACTTCTTAGATAGTGAAGTTGGATTCCTGGCATGTGGATATATAGCGAAAGGTCGCTTGGCAGATACCGCTTCAATTATCGAGTATATGAATTTTATCTTAAATGAGTTAGATGAAACAGAACCTACTGATAAAGATAAAAACCGACTCACTGGTAAAAAGGTACTCATCACGGCAGGTCCAACACGTGAGAAGCTCGATCCAATTCGTTATATCACAAACGTATCGAGTGGCAAAATGGGGTATAGTTTAGCAAAGGTTGCGAAGAAATTAGGGGCAGATGTCACTTTAGTTAGCGGTCCGGTAAATCTTGAAAAACCAGAAGGCATTACAGTCATAGATGTCGTGTCTACTGATGATATGTACCAAGCAGTAAAAGAGCATATGGATGCGGATATCGGGATTTTTTCAGCGGCGGTGAGTGATTACACACCATTAGTTGTTAGTAACAATAAAATGAAAAAAGATAAAACACAAGAACATTTAAGAATAGACTTAAAAGAAACAACGGATATTTTAGACTATGTTGGTCATAACAATGATCAGATGTATATTGTTGGGTTTGCAGCAGAAACGCATGATGTCGAACGCTATGCACGTGAGAAGTTGAAACGTAAAAACGCAGACTGTATCGTAATGAACGATGTGTCGCGTAAAGATATCGGAATGAATAGTGATGATAATGAAGTCATGATGATATTTAAAGAAGGCGATGACTTAAAAATTCCGAAATCTAAGAAAGAAAGTATCGCAGAAATGATTCTTGAAACTGTAATTGAAAGGATAGAGTAAACATGTTTGCTTCAGTCATCGTATCGGTATCGAGCAATTCAGTCGATAGACTTTTCACATACAAGATTCCAGATTCTTTAGTCGACACGATACGTGTGGGGCATCGTGTGTTTATCCCTTTTGGAAATAGAGATATACAAGGGTTTGTTATTGAGATAAAAGAGACTGCAGACATTGATGTTTCTAAAGTTAAAGAAATCAATAGGATTATGGATGGAACTCCAGTTCTCACTGAAGAACTGATACAGCTTTCGAAAAAAATCGCTTCATATTACGTGGATAGACAAATCTCTGTGATTGAGGCAATTCTTCCAGTCGCGCTCAAAACGAAATCTAAAACGATACTTAAATTGAGTGAACACGCAGGTAATGAGGCGACTGTACTATTTAATGAACTTCAAAAGAATAACGAAGTCATTGTTAGAAATTTAGACAAAGATGAACTCAAAAAAATCGTCCCTTTCATGAAATCTAAAGAATTAATAGAAGAAACGATTATTGCGCAACATACAAAAAAGAAAACAAATCGTGCTGTGAGAAGTCTATATACGGGCAATATGCCGAGTGAACGTGCAGTAAAACAAAGAGAATTACTCGAATGGATCGAGAGTGAAGACGCACCGATTACATTACTCAGAATTAGGGACGCTGGTTACTCGGTTCAACTTGTTGATGCACTAGAAGTCAAAGGGCTTGTTGAACGTGTTGACGTGATCGTAGACCGAGATCCATATGATACACGTGTATTTTTTGAATCTGAAAGACATACGTTAAATGATGAACAGCAGATCGCATATAATAAAATAAAAGATGCAATGATCGAAAATAGACAGGAGACGTTTCTACTTCACGGAATTACAGGAAGCGGTAAGACAGAAGTTTATCTTGAAACGATTGAGCATGCATTAAATAAAGGAAAAGAAGCGATTATGCTAGTTCCTGAAATTGCACTTACACCTCAGATGGTGCACCGCTTCAAAGCGAGATTTGGTGATGATGTTGCGGTACTCCACTCCGCACTTTCTCATGGTGAGAAGTATGATGAGTGGCGAAAAATCAAAGAAGGTCGTGCGAGCATCGCGATTGGTGCAAGAAGCAGTATTTTTGCGCCATTTAAAAATATCGGTATCATAATCATCGATGAAGAACACGAGTCCACGTATAAGCAAGGAGAACGTCCTTTATATGATGCCAGACAAGTCGCCCTTTGGCGTGCAGCGTACTTCAATTGTCCACTGATATTAGGGAGTGCAACACCTAGTTTAGAGTCTTATGCAAGAAGTGAAAAAGGGGTCTATAAAAGACTTGAACTAAAACATCGGGCGAAAGCACAGCCTTTACCTGAAACGACGATTGTGGACATGGCTTTATCTAGACAAGAAGGGAATATTTCGATTGTCTCAGATATTTTGAGAGAGAAAATCATAGAACGCATCGAAAAGAATGAGCAGATTATTCTCCTTCTAAATAGAAGAGGGTATGCACATTTCTTACTGTGCCAAGATTGTGGGCATGTACCGATGTGTCCGAACTGTGATATTTCACTCACGTATCATAAGTCAAATGGTACACTGATGTGTCACTACTGTGCGTTTGAGACACCTGTACCAAATAAATGTCCAGAATGTCAAAGCACCGCGGTGACATTTAGAGGTTCTGGGACTGAAAAGGTTGAAGAAATACTCCGTGATATGTTCAACACGGAAGTTGTCCGTATGGATATTGACACAACAAGAAATAAAGGGATGCATGAAACACTGCTCTCACACTTTGTAGAGGATAATATTCCAATATTACTTGGGACTCAGATGATTGCGAAGGGGCTTGACTTTCCAAATGTCACGCTTGTTGGAGTGTTGAATGCTGATACGACTCTAAACATACCTGACTTTAGAGCAAATGAACGGACGTTCCAGTTGCTGACACAAGTTGCAGGTCGAGCGGGTCGTGGAGATAAAACAGGAGAAGTTATTTTTCAAACGTATAACCCTGATCATTACGCAATATTAGACGCACAAATGAATCGATATATTGATTTTTATAAAAAAGAAATGGAATACAGAAAGATTGCACGATATTCTCCGTATTATTTTCATGTCCTATTCACGATTACAAGTGAGAACTTCAATCATTGTGTGAAAGCATCACACGACGTGAGTACAAAGTTACTTGAGCATATTTCAAACCAGTCAATCGTAATCGGGCCAAGTCCAAGTCCGATTGAGCGCATCAAAAATAAGTTTCGATTCCAAATTTTACTCAAATATAGACATGAACCAGCGTTGTTAGAAATATTGGAACAACTAGACCAAAGATATTATGTAGCATATAAAAAGAGTGGTGTCTCACTTAGAATCGATGTTGACCCACAATTCATAATGTAGGTGAAATAATGACAAAAATAATTTTTATGGGTACACCAGACTTTTCAGTACCAATATTAGAAGCAGTACACAATGAATATAATGTAGATCTCGTGGTCTCACAACCGGATAGACCAGTTGGTAGAAAGCGTATCTTGACTGCACCACCAGTGGCTGCAGCAGCTAAAAAGCTCGGTATTCCTGTATATCAACCAGAGAACGTCTCTAAGGAAGGGCTAGAAATAATCACTCAGTTGAACCCTGATTTAATTATCACAGCTGCATATGGGCAGCTATTAAGTGAGAAAGTCTTAAACATACCAAGACTCGGTGCAATCAACGTTCACGCGAGTCTTTTACCTAAGCACAGAGGTGGCGCACCAATTCATAGAAGTATCATCGAAGGCGACGAGAAAACAGGCGTTTCCATTATGTATATGGCAAAAACGCTTGATAGTGGAGATATAATCGCACAAAAAGAAATACCAATACTAGATGAAGACAGTGTAGGCACAATGCATGACAAGCTTAGTTACTTAGGTCGCGATCTTCTACTAGAAGTGCTTCCAAGTATTTTAAATGATACAAATCACAGGACACCTCAAAATCACGAAGAGGCAACGTTTAGCCCAAATATATTAAAGAGTGACGAGTATGTAGATTTTAACAGAAAAGCAAGAGAGGTCTTTAACCAAATTCGAGGACTGAATCCTTTTCCAGGCGGATATACATTATTAGATGGAAAACGATTAAAACTATATGCATCAAAAATTACAAATGAACAAACAACAGAACCAGCAGGTAAGATTATCGAAATCACTGTAGACGGGTTCATGGTTGCAACAAAGGATGAACTGCTTCTAATCACAGAAGTGCAACCGGCAGGTAAGAAAAGAATCCAAGCAGTAGATTTTATTAACAACAATCCAAGTTATGTTGGACTTGTACTAGGAGAATAATATGAATGTAAGAGAACTTGCGCTAGATGCATACACAATCATTATGGATGCGGGCGGTTACTCTAATCTAGTCTTAAATCAGATGATTGAAGAAAATGATCTCATAAAAGAAGACAGAGGATTACTGACGGAAATCGTCTACGGTGCAATTAGCAATAAAATGACAATTGAATACAAACTTGCACCTTTCTTAAAGACACGTGTGAAAAGATGGCAACGTAATTTGCTTATTTTATCTATTTACCAACTCGATTATTTAGATAAAATTCCAAGCTACGCTGTAATTAACGAGGCAGTTGAGATTGCAAAAGAAGTCGGTGGTAGACAGAGTGCTAACCAAGTGAACGGCATTTTAAGAAACTATTTAAGATCTGAAAAAAGAGATCCAAGTACGATTCAAAATATACAACGCCGAATTTCACTTCAATATTCTTTACCAAAATGGATTGTAAAACAACTGATTTCGCATCACGGTGAAGAAACAACTGAGGAAATAGCAAAAAGCCTACTAGAACGACCTAAGATGTACTTGCGCACAAACAAGAAAAAAACGGATAGAGAGTCTCTAATTGACACACTAACTGAAGAAGGTGTTCGTGCGGAAATCTCGCCTGTTCATAGCGATGCGATTCATGTTAAAGGTGGCGGACTTACCAATACACGTGGCTATAAAGATGGCTTATTCGGTATTCAAGATGCAAGTTCGATGTGTGTCAACTATGCGTTACAATTAGATATAGATGATACGATTTTAGACGCATGTTCAGCTCCAGGTGGTAAAGGATTCCATGCATTAGAATCCATGAAAGACGGACATGTTGATTTTTGTGATATTCATGAACACAAATTACTTCTTATCAAACAAGAAGCAAAGCGACTTGGACACAAAAATCTGACTATCTCACTAAAAGATGCTGCAGAAAGTGATTACGGTAAAATGTACGATAAAATTATCGTAGATGCACCGTGCTCTGGTCTTGGTGTAATTAGAAGAAAGCCAGAAATAAAGTATAAAGTTCGTGAAGAAGATATCGAATCATTTGTAGAACTTCAACTTAGTATCCTAAATAATGCAGTGAAGTATTTGAAACCAGGTGGTGTTTTAGTATATTCTACATGTACATTACATCAGATGGAAAACGAGAATGTAGCATATACTTTTAAGAAGTCACACGATGATATCGAGTTTGATTCTTTCCAAATTGAGCCATTTGAATTTGAAGGTACGAATCGTCAAATTTTGCCACATGAATTTGGAACAGATGGATTTTATATCGCACGATTTGTTAAAAAAGCTTAGTCTTCTTAGGGAGGTCAATTGTGAACATTAGTACGAAGAGTATTACAGGTAACTATAGAGAATTAAATGAAGACCGTATCGGTGTGTTTAAAAATAAGACTGATCAAATGCTACTTCTTGTAGCAGATGGAATGGGTGGCCATGAAAAAGGTGAAGTTGCCGCTCAATTTGTCATCGATAAAATCGAAGAAACATGGATAAATTCAAACTTTTTTAATGAGCAAGAGCTAGAACCATTCTTAAGAGATTTAGTGATAAAAACAAATCGAGCACTTTATTTATATTCAAATGAAGAAACTACAGAACATAACATGGGTACAACACTTGCAATGGCAGTGATTACTGACGAATCAATATATGTTTTAAATATTGGAGACTCTCGTGTATATGCATTACAAAAACGAGAAATTTTACAGGTGACGAAAGATCATACATTTGTAAACATGCTTGTTGAATCAGGTGAAATTACACAAGAAGAAGCATTCGTTCATCCACAAAGAAATATTGTGACTAAAGCACTTGGAACTACGAGACTCGTCCAACCAGATGTCTTTAAACTTAGAAATAGACAGTATGACTATCTACTTCTCGCTTCAGATGGTTTGACAGATAAAATGAATGAAGAGACACTCCACAACATTGTGTATAAGGGAAATGATGTGGATCGTATTACTGAAGATTTAGTAAATGAAGCGGTGTCTTTGAAGTCGAAAGATAATATAAGTGTAATCCTTGCACAGTTGAAAGATGGTAGAACATAATGACTGAAAAAATTATAGCCGATAGATATTTACTTAAAAAGTATCTTGGCGGTGGAATGAGTTCTGTTTATCTTGCAGAGGATATTATCCTAGATAGAGAAGTCGTAGTAAAACTCATCAAGGCGGATCCGTATAATAAAGAAAAAACTGTAGAGCGATTCCAACGTGAAGTACAAAACGTAACTAAATTATCTCATCCAAATATTGTAACGGTATTAGATGTGGATGATTCAGATGAATACAATATTTTAGTAACTGAATATGTGGATGGTTCAAACTTAAAAGAATATATAAACAAAAACAATCCAATTGATTTTGAAAAGATTATTGAGTTATCTATCAGTGTTTTAAGTGGTATTGAACACGCCCATAACAGAGGTATTGTTCACAGAGATATTAAACCACAAAACATTTTAATTGATAAAAAAGGGAATATAAAAATCGCAGATTTTGGTATTGCGAAGGCACTTAGTGAAACACGTCTCACAGAGACAAACCAAGTGATGGGATCTGTACAATACATTTCACCAGAACAAGCAAAAGGTAAAAGTGCAGACGAACGCGCAGACATATATTCATTTGGTATCATGCTATTTGAGCTAATAACTGGTGAATTACCATTCCAAGCAGAAACACAAGTATCTGTCGCCTTACAACATATCCAAGATGATATTCCGAATATTAATGACTACAGAGAAACGCCAGTGGGACTTGAAAACATTGTACTCAAATGTACAGAGAAAGAACCTGAGAACCGTTACTCAAATGTTAGGGAAGTCATTCAAGTATTACTCAACTATAGAAATGAGACGATTCATTATCTTCAAAAGGGTAGAAAAGAACCTGAGAATCGTCCAGCACCAATTCCAGTACCTTTAAAAGAAGATACACCAAAGGTTGAAGCAAAAGAAAAAGAACCAGTAGTAGCACCTGTTCAAGAAGAGCCTGAAAAGAAAAAGAAACGTATTTGGCCGTGGGTTCTTTTCCTTCTATTTGTACTCGTTTCTTTAGCCGCTGTGATTTATCTACTATGGCCGAAAGAACCGAATACTGTAGAACTAGTTGATTTAAGCGAAATGTCCCAGGCGGATGCTGAAGCAAGACTAACCGAGATGAATCTTGTTTTAGGTGAAGTGACTGAAGAGTACAATGATGATTTCGCTTCTGGTAATGTCATTGCGTCGGCACCTAAAAAAGGAGCAGTACTAGAGGAAGGTTCAACAGTTGATTTAATCGTTTCTAAGGGTCCTGAACCTTATACTATGGGGGATTTTGTCGGAAGTAAGTTGGAAAGTGTTCAATCAGATATTGATGCACTGAAGTTTGATAAGGTAGATATACAGACAGAATACAGTAATGACGTGCCAGCTGGTGAAATTATGAAGCAGTCGATTCGAAGCGGAGTATCTATCTTCCCTGAGAACGAGACACTGACACTTACGGTGAGTGATGGTGTAGAACCTGTTGAAATTTCTAACTACGTTGGATGGCAGTTAACAGATGCTAGAAACGAGTTAGAATCGCTTGGCTTCAAAGTAAATGTCATCAATGAAATATACGATGAGGAAATTGAAAGTGGTGCAATCGTGAGTCAAGATCCAAGTTATGGATCATTTTTACCAGGTTCACCAATCAATTTAATCGTTTCAAAAGGTAAGGAGCCGAAAGAAATCACACAATATCAACTCAATATCGAAATTCCTTATTCATCAAGTAAAAAAGATAAAAAACCAAGTAAAGTTAAAATCTATATCGATGATAAGGATCACGACTACGACGAGATCCTAGAAGAATTTGAAATCACTGAAGACCGTAAGCATACAATCACTCTCGCATTAGAGGAAGGCGAGGATGGAAAGTATAAAGTTGAAGTCGATGGAGAAAAGATTATAGAAGAAGTAGTAGAAAACGAGTAAATATTGGCACTGTGAGACAGTTATTTGTATAATTGATTATGGAAACTTCAAGTGGAGGAATAAATTATGGCAACTTTAAAAAGAGACAAAGGTTTAGACAACACATTAAAAGTGATGCGCGAAGGTTACTTATATACAAGTAATCAAAGAGAACGCCTCGGCACAAATGTGTTTGAAACACGCGCGTTAGGTGGTAAATCATTCGTTGTACTTAACGGGAAAGAAGCAGCTGAACTGTTTTACGATAACGATAAGATTGAGCGTCAGGGCACATTACCTAAACGTGTTGTAAATACACTATTCGGAAAAGGTGCAATTCATACAACAACAGGAAAACAACACATTGACAGAAAAGCTTTATTCATGTCATTAATGACTGAGGGTAACCTTGAGTATGTACGTGAATTAACACGTAACTTCTGGATGGCTAACACAGAGCGCATGGAGCAAATGGATGAAGTTAACGTATACCGTGAATCAATCATTCTATTAACTCGTGTTGGTACACGTTGGGCGGGAGTACAAGCTCCAGAATCTGAAATCGAACAAATTGCTACAGACATGGATATCATGATTGACTCATTCAAAGGTCTAGGTGGCGCATTTAAAGGATACAGATCATCTAAAGCTGCACGTAAACGTGTTGAAGACTGGTTAGAAGATCAAGTAATCAAAACACGTAAAGGTGAAATTCACCCTCCAAAAGGAACTGCACTTTATGAGTTCGCTAGATGGACTGACTATGAAGGAAATCAAATGGATTCTAGATTATGTGCGATAGACTTAATGAACACATTCCGTCCATTAATCGCAATCAACCGCTTCATTTCTTATGGAGTACTTGCACTTCATAAACACCCTGAAGCAGTTGAAAAAATGAAAACAGTTAAAGATTATCCTTATATGTTCAGTCAAGAAGTACGTCGCTTCTTCCCATTCGTACCATTCTTACCTGGTAAAACGAAAGTGGAAGTTGAAATTGATGGGGTAACATTACCAGCGGATCAATCACTTGTTATTGATATTTACGGAACAACTCATGATCCAAAATTATGGGATAATCCAAATGAATTCAACCCAGAAAGATTCTTAGATTGGGATGGATCACCATTCGACCTTATTCCGCAAGGTGGCGGAGACTACTGGACTAACCACCGTTGTGCTGGTGAGTGGATCACAGTAATCATCATGGAAGAATCATTCAAATACTTCGCAAACAAAATTGTTTACGATGTACCAGAACAAGACATGGATGTTAACTTAAATAGTATCCCAGGATACGTAAACAGCGGAATGATCATTTCGAACGTACGTGAAAACGTAGACCGCTCATAATATTAAGACTAAGACACTCAAAGTTTTGAGTGTCTTTTTTAATTTTCTGAATTCAAGCGTTTTCATATATTTGTATTTAGGGTATAATTTAATTAAACTTGAAATTGGAGGTATAAATATGTACAAACGTATAGTTATGTTTTTATTAGTTGCTGTTACCTTAGTTTTAGTGGCATGTGGTAACGACAACAAAGAAAGTAGCGATGGAGGAGATAAGGATACAAAAGGCTTAGATACACGTATCCTTACGATCGCGACTGGTGGATCTTCTGGTCCATATAACATTATCGCAACGACACTTGCAGACGGTTACTCTAAAGAGTTTGGCATTAACTCAAGAACGCAAACCACTGGTGCGTCTGTTGAGAACTTAAATTTAATGGCGCAAGAAAAAGTTGAAATGTCATTTGTTATGAGTGACGCATTACTTCAAGCACTTGAAGGTACAGATGGATTTACTGAAAAAATAGACAACGTTCAAATTTTAGCAAACCTCTATCCAAACTATGTTCAAATCATCACAACTGGTAAAACAGGTGTAGAAAGTGTCGATGACATCAAAGGTAAACGTGTCGCTGTAGGTGACCAAGGATCAGGTGTTGAAATCGCAACGAAAGCAGTGTTAGAAGCACATGGCATTACATATGATGACATAGAAGTAGACTATCTCGGATATGCTGAAGCTGCTGACGCACTTAAGAGTGGTTCGATCGATGTTGCATTTACGACAAGTGGATTACCAAATGCATCAGTGATGGAACTTCAAAACTCTGTAGATTTAAAAATTGTTCCAATCGAAGCTGAAGCAGTTGAAACGCTTAAAGAAAGCGTACCTATCTTTGAATCATTACCAATTCCAGCTGGAACATATGGAAATGATGAAGACATTCCAACTGCTGCAATCAGAAACGCACTTGTAGTACGTTCTGACTTAAGTGAAGATGATGTGTATGAACTTACAAAATATCTATTTGAGAACCTAGACAAATTAGAAAACTCTCACCAGGCAGCAAAAGATATCAACTTTGAAGAAGCACAAAATATCTCAGTAGGCGAACTGCACCCAGGTGCAAAACGCTACTATGATGAGCAGTAAAAAATTAATCTTAATTGGGAGCATTATCTTAATGCTCCTTTTTCTAATATTGATCAAGGTCGATTATTTAAAAATTACTGGGGAAAATGGACACGTTGAAAAAATTTATAATGATTCTTTTGAGATTCATTGGATTCATTCTGTTGAAAAAGAAGAGTGGTTCGAGACCTATGAAATAAGAGATGGTGCACTTTTCTTAACAAAATCATCATTTAAAACATTTGGTGCAGGTGTGCCAACAGATGTGAAATATATATCTAAATTAAATGATGATGGTTTTGTTGAACTGACAATCAATGAATTAAGACCGCCAATTTTACTTAATGTCTCAAATAACGTACAAACAACAGTTCATTTTGATTCTAATGAATTAAAGTTATATGAAATTTATGAAGACTATAGTTCAGTTGAGATAGAGGTAGCGTCCACACCACTAATTTTTTATTTACTTCGATTATAGGAGGTATAACATGACGAAGCGTGACGAAAAAGAGGTTATAACAGCTGAAGATATCGTAGCTAGAGAAGGTGAAAATCTAGAAGCTGATGTTCAAGAAGTTTTAGAAAAATATGACCGAGATTCAACAACTCGTGTATTTAAATCGAAACATGTCGCAATGATTGTATCGATTATTGCAGTATTTTACTCATTGTTTCACATATACATTGTCTTTAATCCGATTCCAACATTACAAGCACGTGCGATTCATGTTGCAGTAGGTCTTGCTTTAATCTTCTTACTTTACCCAATATTTAAAACGTCAGATAGAACGAAAGCACCTTGGTATGATTGGGTTTTAGCATTACTTGGTCTTGCGACTGCAGGGTACATAGTATTTAACTACACAGCAATCGTAACGGAACGTGGTGGAATTCCAAATACGACGGACCTAATCTTTGCGGTCCTAACTGTTGTGCTAATCTTTGAAGCAACGAGAAGGGTAACGGGATTCATTCTTCCGATACTTGCGTTACTGTTCTTAATTTACCCGTTCATTAGTTCCTTAGATTTTATGCCGAACTTACTATATACACGTCCATTTGATTTTGGCGATGTATTTGGACACTTATACACTAAGACTGAAGGCCTTTATTCTACAGCCATTGGTGCATCTGTGAACTTTATCTTTCTGTTCATTTTATTTGGTGCATTCTTACAAAAGTCTGGAATGGGGTTATTCTTTAACGATTTAGCACTTGCATTAGCTGGAGGATATAAAGGTGGTCCTGCTAAGGTAGCAGTTGTATCAAGTGGGTTCATGGGTAGTATCAACGGTGCGGCAGTAGCAAACGTAGTAAGTACAGGTGCATTTACTATTCCACTAATGAAAAAAGTAGGATATGGTAGAACATTCGCTGGAGCCGTTGAGGCAAGTTCTTCAATTGGTGGACAAATCTTGCCACCAATCATGGGTGCGAGTGCGTTTATCATGGCAGAGACTACAGGAATTAAATACTCTACGATCGCACTTGCAGCAGCAATCCCAGCACTACTTTACTTTGGTGCAGTGATCATGCAGGTTCACTTTAGAGCAGGTAGAAATAACCTAACTGGAATTAGTAAAGCAGCATTACCACAAGTTTCAACAGTACTTAAAGAACGTGGACATTTACTATTACCAATTGTTGCTTTAATTTATATGCTTTACTTGAACTTACCAATCGGTAGAGCAGCGATTTATACGATTGGTATCACAATCTTAGTCGCTCAGATTAAGAAAACAACGCGCATGTCATTTAAAGATGTGTTGGAGGCACTTGAACTTGGTGCGAAACAATCACTGTCAGTTATGATTGCCTGTGCGATTGTTGGTGTCATCATTGGGGTAGTATCACTAACAAGCTTCGGTTCAGTACTTGCTTCAGCAATTGCTGCACTTGGCGCAGGTTCATTACTACTTACATGTTTCTTCACGATGATTGCTTCACTCGTACTTGGAATGGGGTTAC
Source organism: Phocicoccus schoeneichii (assembly GCF_014635565.1). Classification (GTDB taxonomy): domain Bacteria; phylum Bacillota; class Bacilli; order Staphylococcales; family Salinicoccaceae; genus Phocicoccus; species Phocicoccus schoeneichii. Next base: position 586,784 of record NZ_BMDB01000001.1, on the reverse strand, counting down.
CATCAATTCCAGCGTATATCATCACAGCAACTATGGCAGCACCAGCTTTAGCTGAATACGGAGTGCCAGTACTTGTTGCACACATGTTTGTGTTCTACTTCGGTATTTTCGCGAACGTAACACCACCAGTGGCACTAGCGGCATTTGCGGGTGCAGGTATTTCAGGTGGAGATCCGATGAAGACAGGATTTGCAGCATTTAAACTGTCGTTAGCTGGTTTCTTAGTCCCATTTGTATTCGTATTCGATCCATCATTATTACTCATTAATGTGGAAGGACTTGCGATGAATGCGAGAGAATATCCACTTGCGAATATGATGGATGTCGCGGTCGTTGTGACAACCACAGTTATTGGTATCGTTGCGATTTCTGCAGCACTTGAAGGTTACTTTGCTACAAACTTAAACTGGCTATTTAGAATCCTAATCGGTGCAGCAGCAATTTCTCTGATTATCCCTGAAACAATCACGGATATCATCGGACTCGCAATTGTAATTGTGATATTTGCACTGAACATTATTAAAAGTAGAAAAGAAAAAGTGTCACCAGCATAAAATAAACCAGCAGAATTCTTTAGTGAATTCTGCTGGTTTTTATATTATTTAAATAATTTTTCTCCGTCGTATGCACTGATGCCGCCTTCTAAGTTCGTTGCATCATAGCCATTATGTTCCATGTATTCTACAACTCTCGCGCTACGACCCCCCGCACGACACATGATGTAGTATTTCTTGTCTTTATCGAGTGAAACCGTCTCAACGTCAAATTCTGACATAGGTGTATGACGTGTGCCTTCGATGTAACCTTCTTCACTCAGTTCGTTAATTTCTCTTACATCTAAAATTTCTACATTATCTTCATTAAGAAGTTTTGGTATTTCATTAATGTGTACTTCCACAAATATTCCTCCCAGTTATGTGTATACATGCAATATAAGTATAATATATTTTAACAAAATACCATAGGTATTCAGATATTTGATATACTATTATAGATAAATTATAAGAGGAGCGTGTCATGAGAACAGGACGAATTATTAAAGCACTCTCAGGATTTTATTACATCAAAGTAGATGAAGAGGTATATCAAACACGGGCGCGTGGCATATTTCGTAAATCAGGAATGAACAGCCCATTAGTTGGGGATATTGTTGATTTTGAATCAGACAATTTAACTGAAGGTACACTCACAACTATTCACGAAAGAAAGAATGCACTGAAGAGACCGCAAGTTGCAAACGTCGACCAAATGCTCATTACGATGAGTTTGAAAAGTCCGGATTTCAGTTTTTATCTGACCGACCGCTTTATTGCATATAGCGAATCATTTGATATTGAGCCCGTGTTAATTATTACGAAAAAAGATTTAAATACTGATGAAGCGTTAATTGAGAAGATAAAAGAAACGTACAAAATGTATAAGATATTCTTTACTTCTAAAGAGCATTTTGACGAAGATTTAAGAGAGGTTTTTACAGATAAACTATCAGTACTTGCAGGGCAAACAGGGGTTGGAAAGAGCACTTTGCTTAACACATTATTACCAAAACTTGGACTCGAAACTGGTGAGGTGAGTAAGGCGCTTGGTCGTGGAAAGCATACAACGAGACATGTAGAGCTCGTTGAAAAGAACGGTGGTCTTGTTGCCGATACACCAGGGTTTTCTACTATAGAATTTACGCACATAGAAAAAGAGGCACTTAAATATTGTTTCATAGATTTCGATATGCCGAGTGAGTCTTGTAAATTCCGTGGATGTAATCACATCAACGAACCCAAATGTGGTGTGAAGAGTGCGGTAGAATCTGAAGATATAAATAGGACGAGATACGAGAGCTATCTACAAATTTATGAGGAAATAGAAAACTACAAGGAGCGATATTAATGGTTAAAGTATTACCATCATTATTAGCAAGTGATTTTTTAAACTTAGGTTCTGACATGAAGAGAATGGAAGAAGCTGGGGCTGATATTTTTCATCTAGATATTATGGATGGACAGTTTGTACCAAACATTTCATACGGAATTCCAGTATGTGAAGCGATTGCAAAAGAATCTAATATACCCTTAGATGTTCACTTAATGACTGAAGATCCAGAACAATTTGTTGATGAATTTCAAGCGATGGGTGTAGAGTATTTAAGTTTTCATATCGAAGCAACTGCTCATGCGCATAGATTGATCACTCATATTCAGTCTAAAGGTATGAAAGCAGGGATTGTCTTAAATCCAAGCACACCTGTAGAGTCAATCAAATATGTCCTAGATATTGTAGATTTCGTACTTGTAATGACTGTAAATCCTGGATTTGGTGGACAAAGCTTCATTATGAGTGGTATCGATAAAATTAAAGAACTCGATGAAATTAGAAAGAAGAAACAATTAGACTTCCTCATTGAAGTGGATGGTGGCGTGAATGATGAAACTGGTAAATTATGTGCTGAAGCGGGTGCGGATTTATTAGTGAGTGGTTCATTCTTATTTAAATCAGAGGATCCAAAACAAACAATTTTGGATATTAAACAAAAATGATGATAAATGTATTGCTTAGAGAGACGAATGTCTCTCTTTTAAATTTAGATGGGGACTGGGCAGGTGTTGACAAAGGTGCACTTATCCTATTAAAATCGGGTATTGTTCCAACTTATGCCTTTGGTGATTTTGATTCAGTAACGAAAGAAGAACTCAAATTTCTAAAGAGCCATTTAAAAATAGATGTCGTACAAAGCGAAAAAGATTATACGGATACAGAACTCTGTCTTTTATCGCTCGTAGAAGAAGGATACACTGAAATCGACGTATATGGGGCATTTGGGGGCAGAATGGATCATACGCTTATGAACATCTATTTACTACAAAATGATGCGCTACGCGAGGTTAACATCCACTTAAAAGATAAAGAGAATGATTTAAGTCTTTTAAATAGTGGTAAACATAAGATAATCAATAAAGGTTTTAAGTATGTCTCATTTATTCCAATTCATGAAAACACAGTGCTTTCTTTAGAAGAACTTAAATATGAATTAAATGAGGAAAATATTTCACCAGGAAAAACATTAACAGTAAGCAATGAATTTATAGGTGACGTGGCAACAGTAACTACGAATAAAGATATTTTATTAATACATTCTATGGATAAGAGGTGAGTGGATGATATTATTAGGATCTTTTGTAAACGGACTTGCGATAGTCATAGGTGGTCTACTCGGTCTCGTTTTTACATTTATTCCAGAGCATATAAAAGATTCCATTTTAAAAGTTCAAGCACTTGTAATCATGAGTTTAGGTATACAGATGGTTGCTGGTTCAACTGACGTTTTAACGACGCTACTCAGTTTGATTATTGGTGTCGTCATTGGTGAAGTTTTAGCCCTTGAAGAACAACTCAACAAAATGGGGCACATGATTGAATACAGAATGGGAGATAAAAACGGTGGTAATATTTCTCAAGGTCTTGTTTCAGGGTCACTTGTCTTTATCATCGGTGCGATGGGTATCGTTGGTGGTCTAGATGCAGGTCTTCGTGGATCTCATGACGTACTATTTACAAAATCAATCATGGATTTCTTTATTGCACTAGTTATGACAGCAACCTATGGCTTAGGTGTTGTAATTTCAGGAATACCGACGTTTCTATATGAAGCGGGAATTTCACTTGGAGCTAAAGGCTTCGCAAGTTTTATACCAGAGGCTGTACTGAATGATATGACAGCACAGGTAAGTGCGACAGGTGGAGTAATTCTGCTTGCGATTGGACTAAATATGTTAAACGTAACTAAGATGAGAGTAGGGAACATGATCCCATCTATCTTCATCGGTATGTTCATGGTTTGGGTTATGAGTATTTTTAACTAATTATAGGCAAAATAAAAAAGAACATTGCAGTTTGCAATGTTCTTTTTTATATAGCGATTAAACGCGTTCTACTTTACCTGATTTTAAAGCACGTGCTGAAACCCAAACACGTTTAGGTTTGCCATCAACCATGATTCTAACTTTTTGTAAGTTTGCACCAAAAGTTCTTTTGCTTGCGTTTAGTGCGTGAGAACGGTTGTTACCAGATCTTGCTCTACGACCAGTTACGTAACATTCTTTTGCCATTCGTCCCACTCCTTTACAATTTAATTGCTAATTCTAGTTTACGAATACTATAATATAATACATGAATATAGTATTATATTCAACAAAAAGTTCGTAAATTACAACTGTTATTAATAATGCCCTGTTTTATAGCACTTGTCAATAGGCATGTAAATTGACTATAATAATATGATGATTAGGAGTGAGTTATATGTCACTAGAAATTAAAAATGATTTAGGAACAATTGATATTTCTATGGATGTCATCGCAAACATTGCTGGTGGTATCATGAGTGAAAGCTACGGAGTCGTGGGTATGGCATCAAAAACATTTAGGGATGGTTTTGCTGAACTACTTGGAAAAGAAAATTATGCACGTGGAGTCGTAGTTGAAAATGAATCTGACAAATTGAAAATAGACTTATATATTATCGTTCTATATGGAGTTAAGATTTCTGAGGTTGCAAGTAATGTGCAATCAACTGTAAAATATACACTTGAGAAGACTTTGGGATTAGAAATTGATTCTGTGAATATTCATGTACAAGGAGTTAGAGTGATTAACTCTGACGAGTAATAAGAAGGGATTTATTATAATGGAGAAAATAGATGGTCAACAGTTTCGCCAGATGATTTTACTTGGTGCAAACAACTTAAAAAAGAATGCGGACTACGTTGATTCACTTAACGTATTCCCAGTTCCTGACGGTGATACTGGAACTAATATGAATTTATCGATGTCATCGGGTGCAGATGAAGTTAAGGATGTAAAATCTACGCATGTCGGAGAAGTAGGTAAACATTTCTCAAGAGGACTTTTAATGGGTGCACGTGGAAACTCAGGCGTAATTTTATCACAATTATTCAGAGGGTTTTCTAAGCACGTTGAAGAAGTAGAAACTCTAGATATTCATTCATTCGTTGAAGCATTAGAAGCTGGAGTTAAGACAGCGTATAAAGCTGTAATGAAACCAGTAGAAGGTACAATTCTAACAGTAGCTAAAGATTCAGCTCAAAAAGCCGTTGATTCAGTAGATTCTGTGACAGACATCGCAGAACTTATGAAGATCGTTGTTGAAGAATCTAAAGCGTCACTTAAGAGAACTCCTGACTTATTACCCGTTCTAAAAGAAGTTGGTGTAGTAGACTCTGGGGGACAAGGTTTAGTTTATGTGTACGAAGGATTTTTATCAGCATTAACTGGTGAAGAAATTGTAGAAGATGAAGCGGATTCAGTTGATACAGATGAATTTATTAATGATACGCATGAATTTGAAGAGTTTATGTCTGCAGAAGATATTACATTTGGTTTCTGTACAGAATTCATGGTTCGTTTTGAAGATGGTAAGAAAGAGTTTATTGAAGAAGACTTCAGAAACGATATGGACAAATTCGGAGATTCATTACTTGTGATTAATGACGATGAAATCGTTAAAGTGCACGTGCACACTGAAACACCAGGTAAAGCACTTACTTACGGTGCAGAATACGGTGAGATTATCAAGATTAAAGTAGACAATATGCGTGAACAGTTCAGAGCAATTGAAGATAAACGTGGCAAGTCTAATGAGAAAAAAGAAAAAATAGACACAGCAATTATCGCAGTATCAAGTGGTGAAGGTATTAATGAGATGCTTAAAAGTATCGGTGTGACACATATCATCAGTGGGGGTCAAACAATGAACCCATCAACTGAAGATATCATTAACATCATTAAAGACGAAGATGTAAAAGAAGTTATCATTATGCCAAACAATAAAAATATCATCATGGCAGCTGAGCAAGCACAAGAATTATTGGAAGTGCCAAGCATCGTGATTCCAACACGTTCAATTCCTGAATGTGTCAGCGCGATGTTTGCATATACGAAAGACGCATCTTTAGAAGCTAATGAAGATGACATGGTTGAAGCAATTCAGCATGTGAAAACTGGTCAAATTACGTACTCAGTACGTGATACTAAAATCGATGATATCGATATTAAGAAAGACCAACACATGGGTATTTTAGACGGTAAAATTATAACGTCAAACGATGAAGGCTCTGAGACTTTAGATGTCCTAATTCGTAAGATGATTGATGAAGATACAGAAATCGTTACTGTATTCATCGGTGAAGACGGAAATAATGATACACTAGAAAGTGTGTTGGATAAGATTGAAGAAGAATTCGAAGATGTCGAATTTGAAGTTCATGATGGTAAACAACCAGTATATAGTTACTTAATTTCAGCAGAATAATTTCAGAGCCACACCAATGGGTGTGGCTTTTATAGAATGGGCGGTTTTTTTATGAAGTATAAAAGTGTCTTTGATATTATAGGTCCTGTAATGGTAGGTCCATCGAGTTCACATACTGCCGGTTCAGTGAGAATCGGACTCACAGCAAGAAATTTATTTGGAGAACAACCAGATAAAGTGGATATTTATCTGTACGGATCATTTAGAGATACATACAGAGGTCATGCGACAGATGTTGCTTTAGTAGGTGGGGTACTTGGCTATAACACCGATGATAGCAGAATCATACATGCACTAGATCATGCAAAAGAACAGGGTGTGACAATCAATATCATTGAAATGATGGAAGAAAGAAGTCACCCAAATACAGCATTACTCCATCTCTTTAAGGGTGAAGAGGAACTAATGGTCGAAGGTATCTCAATTGGTGGAGGTAAGATACAACTTGTATCGATCAACGATTATCCAATCAGTATATCTGGGAACTACCATGCGCTACTCGTATTCCACGTGGATGAGTTTGGTACAATTGCAGATGTAACTGCGATATTAAAAGACCAAAAAGTAAATATTGGTAATATGAACGTATCACGAAAAGAAGTTGGACAGATTGCACTCATGACAATTGAGCTAGATGGCTCAATTGAAAAATCAACTGTCGATAAAATTAATAGTACAAAAGGTGTTAAGCGCGTAATTGAGCTTCACGGAGATTGAGAGGTAGATCATATTGGCAATTTTTAATAGTATAAATCAACTCATTACAAAAGCACAAAATGAACAAAAATCGATTGCGGACATCATGATTGAACAAGAAGTTGAAGTGTCTGGACTCACTCCATTAGATGTGATGAATGGCATGGAACTGAACTTAAAGACAATGGAAAACGCAGCAGCTGAAGGTATAGAAGGTGTTGTATCTACAACAGGACTTACTGGAATGGATGCACTAAAAATGCAGAAGTACATTGAGAGTGGGCGTGGATTGTCTGGAGACCTAAATCTATACGCAATTGCATTTGCTGTTAGTACGAATGAAGTGAACGCTGCAATGGGACAAATTTGTGCCACGCCTACTGCTGGATCTGCTGGTGTTGTACCCGGCGTTTTATTTGCCATGAGGCAAAAAAATCCAGACCTTACTCGTGAAGAAATGCTTAAGTTCTTATTCACTGCAGGTGCATTTGGTTTAGTTGTTGCAAATAACGCCAGTATTTCTGGAGCAGCTGGTGGGTGTCAGGCAGAAGTCGGAAGTGCATCTGCGATGGCAGCAGCAGCACTCGTTGAAATGAATGGAGGCACACCAGAAATGTGTGCGCATGCATTCGCAATCGCATTAAAAAATATGCTTGGACTCGTGTGTGACCCAGTCGCAGGACTTGTAGAAGTTCCATGCGTGAAGAGAAACGCAGCAGGAGCATCAAATGCGCTTACTGCAGCAGATATGGCGTTAGCAGGCATTGAATCAAGAATTCCTGCTGACGAGGTTGTTGAAGTAATGTACAAAATTGGCTTAACGATGCCTTCATCTCTAAGAGAAACAGGTCGTGGTGGACTTGCAGCTACGCCGACTGGTGAAAGATTAAAACAAGAACTATTTGGTAGTTAACGATGTACCACGTGATAGAGCCGGCTTTTTTAATTGATGACTTACCAGGCGTCGGTCCGAAGACAAAAGAACGTTTGAACAGTATTCATATCGTCGATGCAAATGACGTTGTTTTTAAGATTCCGAATAGTTATATGAGTCATATACCCGTTGATCTAAATTCAGTAGAAGTTGAAGAGACAGTGACTGCAGAAGGAATTGTGAAAACAGATCCGACAGTTACTTATATGCGACGCGGTATGAATCGACTTGTATTCTTTATGGAAGCAAATGATATTTACTTTAAGGTCACGTTTTTTAATCAACCTTTTTTAAGAGATAAAATCAAGGTCAACGAGACCGTCAAAATATTTGGTAAATTCAATAAGCTAAAGCAAGAGATGAGCGCACAGAAGCTTATTTTTAACACTAATGAGAAGTTAGAAATCAGATATGCATTAAACAAGGCCATGCATAACAAGACGTTTAAAAACCTTGTAAAAGAAACATTCAAAAAAGCACAGTTCAAGCATGATATCCCAGACATATTAATAGAAAAGTACCAACTCATGCCGATTAAAGATGCGTTATATCTGCTACACTTTCCTGAATCATTTGAAGATGTGAATCGTGCGCGTAGAACAGTAAAATTCTACGAGCTGTTCATGTATCAAGTAAAAATCATGGAAAAACGTCGACAAGAGCGTGTGAGGGATGTAGAAACTATTGTCCATTATGATATTGATCAGTTAAAAGCATTTATACAAACACTCCCGTTTGAACTGACGAAAGATCAGAAGACGAGCGTCAATGCGATTTGTCGAGATTTATTATCGGATTACTCAATGCACCGACTACTTCAAGGTGACGTGGGGAGCGGTAAAACTATTGTTGCAGGTATTTGTGTGTACGCTGCAAAAACGGCACGTGTTCAAAGTGCGCTTATGGTTCCAACTGAAGTACTTGCAAATCAACACTTTGAATCTCTTTCTGAAACATTTAGTGGAGAGTTAAATCTTGCATTGCTCACAGGTTCTACGACTAAAAAGGAAAAGCACGAGATATTAAATCGTTTGAAGAGTGGCGATATCGATTTAATCATAGGTACTCATGCTTTAATTGAAGATGACGTCGTATTCAAGAACCTTGGGTTTATCATCACAGACGAACAGCATCGCTTTGGTGTGAATCAGCGTGAAAAATTGAATAATAAAGCGAGACACAAAAATGTATTGTACATGACCGCCACTCCAATCCCAAGAACGTTATCTATTACGACATTTGGTGATATGGATGTGTCTATAATCAAAACGATGCCTGCAGGACGTAAGCCAATTGAAACGACCTGGAGGCGTTCGAACGAATTAGATGAAGTCATGAGCTTCATTAGAAGTGAACATAATAGAGGTCACAGTATATATGTCGTAGCACCACTCATTGAAGAATCAGAAACACTCGATCTTATTACAGTGAATGAAATTTATGAGTTATTTATGAATGAATTTGGCAGTCAAGAAGTGGTTCTTGTTCACGGCCAAATGAAAAACGATGAAAAAGCCCAAGCAATGGAAACTTTTGAGTCATTAGATAAACGCATCTTAGTGTCTACAACGGTTATTGAAGTAGGGATTAACGTTCCGAATGCAACAGTGATGGCAATATTTAACGCAGAACGATTTGGTCTCTCAACTCTTCATCAACTCAGGGGACGCGTTGGACGTAGCGATAAGCAGAGTTACTGTATTTTAATCAGTGATCCTAAGACAGAACAGGCTGCGGAGAGAATGAATATCATGACTGAGACTACAGATGGATTTATTCTATCTGAACGAGATTTAGAAATGAGAGGTCCTGGTGATTTCTTCGGAATTAGACAGAGTGGGCTTCCAGAATTTAAGGCTGCAGATTTAGCGGAAGATTATAGGATGCTTGAGATCGCACGTGACGAAGCAATTCAGCTATTTGAGAGGTGAAATATGAGAATTTTTACAAGAATACTGGGAGTATTACTTATACTCACTGCCCTTTGTTTATTTTTCTGGCAAGACATTAGAGAAGTGTTTACAGATCGCTTAAACGATAAAATAATCGAAGGCTTTCAGAATGAAGATAATGACGTGAAAGTCAATGCGCTTGAAAAATTCATCACTGGTGCTGAACCGTCAGGTAAAGCGGGTATCAATATTAAAGATGATATGATTGGCATCTTAAAAATTGAAGCTGCAAATATCACTGAACCTGTTTATTACGGGCCACTTTCTGAAGAGAAGTTAAGAAATGGTGTCGGATTATTAGAAGCATCTGATCATCTTGATATGCAGAATATACCAATCGCTGGTCATCGCGTTGAAGGTGCAGGAATTCGGTTTAACTATCTCGATAAAGCAAATGTAGGAGATGAGATTGAATTCATAACGAGAAAAGGCATAAAAAAATATAAGATTTATGATATTTTTGAAGTCACGCCTACTGAAGTGGATATACTCGACCAACATGAGGATGAACCACAAATTCTTACTTTAATTACTTGTGAAGACTATAATCCAGAAACGCTTTTATTTGAGAAACGCTTGATTGTAAAAGCAAAAATCATAGAAGAAGACTAGTCCATAAACTAGTCTTTTTTTAATTGAATTTATGAGTTAAGTTTAATATACTAAATTAGTACCAACTACTAAATGGGGCGATTACTTGGTTAAATACAAAAAAGAAGATAGGCAAAAGCTTTTAAAGTTATATATTGAGAGAGATCCTTTTTTAACTGATGAAGCACTTGCGGAGCGATTGAATGTTTCTATTCAAACGATTCGACTTGATAGGCAAGTATTAAAGATTCCAGAGCATAGAGTTCGAATTAAAAGGGTGGCGGAAGAAGTAGATGAAATTAAGAGCATTATGCTTGAAGACGTCATCGGTGAAATCGTAAATGTTAAATTAAATGAGAGTGGAACTTCTGTATTCAATGTAGAAGAAGCACATGTATTTAATAACAATACGCTCACAAGAGGGCATTTTTTATTTGCTCAAGCAAATTCACTTTGTGTTGCAATGATTAATGTACCGCTCGCACTGACTAAAAGTGCCAATATAGAATTTAGAAAACCTGTTCATTTAGGAGATAGAGTAGTCGCTCACGCTAAAGTAGTTCAAACGATCGGAAAAATTGCTACAATAAGAGTAGAATCTTTTGTTGAAGATATCCTCGTTTTTGTCGGGGAGTTTGAGATGTATTTTAAAAATGAAGGTGAAAGTAAATGAAAACAATTGCAGTAGATCTAATGGGTGGCGATAACGCCCCTGAATCTATCGCAAATGGTGTGATAGAAGCAGTAAATGAGTATGATGATATTAAGATTTTAGCTTACGGGCTTAAAGGATCTTTTCCACATCAACATGAGCGCGTTGAATTTATTGAGGTATCAGAATCAATTAACTCTGATGATGACCCAGTAAAATCAATCCGACGTAAGAAAGATTCTTCACTTGTGAGAGCAGCTAAAGCAGTAAAAGATAAAGAAGCGCTTGCAGTTTTATCTGCAGGTAATACAGGTGCACTCTTAACTGCTGGATTATTTGTTGTGGGTAGAATTAAAGGAATTGAAAGACCAGCGATTGCATCGATGATTCCAACTACAGGTGACAAAGGGCTCATGCTTCTAGATATGGGTGCAAACTCAGAAAACAAGCCAAATCATTTATTACAATTTGCACAGATGGCAACTGTTTATGTAGAAGCGGTTGAAGGTCGCAAAAACCCGACTGTGGGTCTTGTAAATAATGGTAGTGAAGAAATCAAAGGCACAACACTTACAAAAGAAACTTATCAACTACTTAAAGATAGTGATTTAAATTTCCAAGGATACTTTGAGACACGTGACGTTTTATCTGGTAAATATGATATCGCAGTAACAGATGGATTTACTGGTAACATCATTTTAAAAACGATAGAAGGAACATCCATGAGTCTCTTAAGCGAAGTGAAGAATGTATTCTTGAAACGTGCGGTAAATAAAGTTGCGGCACTCGTTCTAAAGAAAGATGTTGAAGCTCTTAAAGATATGATGGATTATCGTCAATTTGGTGGAGCACCATTACTTGGTCTTGATGGCATAGTATTAAAAGCACACGGTTCTAGTGATTCATTAGCAATCAAGAATGCAATTCGAGTTACAAGAAGTCTAGCAGAATCAAATGCGATCGAGAAAATTAAGGAGAGAATAAAAGATAATGTCTAAACTAGTACTGTTTCCAGGACAAGGTGCGCAGTATGGCACTATGGCAAAAGACTTATATGAGAATAGTGACAAAGCACGTGAATTACTCGACAAAATTTTTAATGCGATCGATTTTGATTTAAAGTCAATTATGTTTAGTGAAGATGATGAGAGACTTAATGAAACACAGTACACGCAACCTGCATTATTTGCACATTCACTTGCTGTACTTGCTGCAACAGATATTCAAGGAGACTACCTGATTGGTCATTCACTTGGAGAGTTGCCAGCCCTTGTACATGCCGGTGTTTTATCTTTAGAAGATGGTATTAAAGCAGTTGTAAAACGCGGTGAACTGATGAGCCAAGCAGATACTGGTGCGATGGCAGCAATTATTGGTATGGATAAAGACAAGCTTGTAGCACTTTGTGAAGAGTTATCCTCAGATACAGAAAAAGTAGCACCTGCGAATATTAACGCACCTGACCAAATTGTGGTTTCTGGTGATAAAGACAAGGTTGAAGCATTCACAAGTGTCGCAAAAGAACATGGGGCAAGAAGAGCGATGCCATTAAAAGTATCCGGTGCATTCCACTCATACTTAATGGACGATGCGAAAGTCTTATTCCGAGAATTCGTAGAGTCAATTGAATTCAATAATGCTGTAATTCCTGTAATACAAAACGTTTCTGCAAAAGCTGAGACGGATGCGAGCACAATTAAAGAAAACTTGATTGAACAGATTACATCACCAGTACGTTTTGTAGAATGTGTAGAAACGGCAGTGGAATTAGGCGTAACGGAATCAATCGAAGTAGGACCTAAGAAAGTTCAATCAGGTCTTGTTAGAAAGATTAGTAAAGAGATTTCAACTAGAAATATTGATACATTCGAACAAGTGGAGGGATTTATCAATGAGTAAAATTGCATTAGTAACAGGCGCGTCTAGAGGTATTGGTAGTGCAATAGCAGAACGTCTTGGAAAAGATGGGTATACAGTAATTGTGAACTATTCAGGTAGTAAAGATCGTGCGGAAGCAGTTGTGAATAAAATTAAAGAAGCGGGCGGAAATGCTGAGAGCTATCAATGCCACGTACAAGAATATGACAGCGTAAAAGAGATGATCAAATACATTACTGATACGTATGGTCAAATTGACGTTGTTGTTAACAACGCAGGTATCACTAAAGATGGACTACTCATGCGCATGAAACCTGCAGATTTTGATAACGTAATTGATGTTAACTTAAAAGGTGCATTTAACGTGATTCAAAATGTATCGCGTCCGATGATTAGAAAAGCATCTGGACGTATCATTAACATTTCAAGTGTCGTTGCGAGTTTAGGGAATGCAGGGCAAGCAAACTATGTGGCATCTAAAGCAGGAATTGATGGGTTAACGCGTTCCGTTGCGCGTGAACTCGCCGCTAAAAATATCACAGTAAACGCGATTGCCCCTGGATTTATCGAAAGTGATATGACTGATGTATTATCTGATGACGTTAAAGGTAAGATGCTCGAACAAATTCCTTTAAAAACATTTGGTCATTTAGATGATATTGCTGGAACAGTTTCGTTCTTAGTGAGCGATGCAGCACGCTACATTACTGGCCAAACGATTCATGTCAACGGCGGAATGTACATGGGTTAATCCATGTGATATCATTGTAAGGAGGTGAAGTGTAATGGCAAATTTTGACAAAGTAAAAGACATTATTGTTGATAAACTTGGTATCGATGAAGATCAAGTAACTAAAGAAGCATCATTTAAAGATGATCTTGGTGCTGACTCTTTAGACATCGCGGAATTAGTAATGGAACTTGAAGACGAGTTCGACATGGAAATTCCTGATGAAGAAGCTGAAAAAATCAACACAGTTGGAGACGCTCTTGATTATATCGAGAAGTTAGAAAACGAAAAATAATTTTTTAAATCCACTTTTCGAAGTGGATTTTTTCTGTTTTAACTATGATGTCTGAAGGGTTTTAGGTAGAATATATAGAGGTGGTGAGAACTATGGAGAATGTAGTAAACAGAATTAAAAATGATGACTATTCTAAGGTCAGAGTAAAAGAATTTATAGAACTATTTTCAATATTCAGCAAAGAAATTAGTTTAGAAGCTAAAAATATTGAATTATATATGCAAGCATTTATGCATAGTTCATTTGTCCATAATCTCGGTGCAGACCGTATTGAATCAAATGAGCGCTTAGAATTTTTAGGAGATGCGGTATTAGAATTGATGGTTTCAGATTTTATCTTTAAGAAATTTGAGACATTGCCAGAAGGCGACTTGACGAAACTTCGTGCAAACATTGTATGTGAACCATCACTTGTAATATTCGCGACAGACTTACACATGGAAAAAATGCTTTTACTCGGACCAGGTGAAGAGAAAACAGGTGGCGCATTAAGACCATCGATTATCTCAGATATGTATGAGGCATTTTTAGGTGCATTGTACCTAGACCAAGGTAGAGATAAAGTGCATGATTTCTTGAATCAATATGTCTTCCCAAAGATTACTTCAAAGAACTATTCAGCTGTTGTGGACTATAAGACTACACTTCAAGAATATGTGCATAAGCACTATAAAGATAGCGTTCGATATATCTTAGTGAACGAAGACGGACCGAGCCATAACAAACGTTTTACACAAGCAGTAGAACACAGAGGCAAAATTATTGGAGAAGGTACGGGAAGTTCTAAAAAAGAAGCAGAACAGATTGCTGCAAAACAGGGACTTTTATACCTAGAGTCTAAGGAGTAAAGAATGGTATTTTTAAAGAATATTGAAGCGAAAGGATTTAAATCTTTTGCTGAAAAAACACGAATTGAATTTAACAAAGGACTGACTGCAGTTGTTGGTCCAAATGGTAGTGGTAAAAGTAATATCATCGATGCCATTCGTTTTGTCTTAGGAGAAACATCCGCACGTACGATTCGCGGTTCTAAAATGGAAGACGTTATTTTTAACGGGACAGTAAAGCGCGGTGCAGAAAACAGTGCGACCGTGACGTTATCTCTAGATAACACAGATGGCATACTACCAGTAGATAAAGACATCGTAAAAGTCACACGTATTTTATATAGAAGTGGCGAAAGTGAATATTACTTAAATGGAGAACGAGTAAGACTCAAAGAGATCACTGAGCTATTTATGGATCAAGGGATCGGTAAAAGTGCCTACAACATCATCTCACAAGGTGAAGTAGACGATATTTTAAATGCAAAACCAGAAGATCGTCGTACAATTATCGAAGAAGCTGCTGGTGTTATAAAGTATAAACATCGTAAGAAAGAGTCAGAACGTAAATTAGAAGATACAAAACAGAACTTAGACCGCGTGCATGATATTATTTCTGAACTTGAAAGTAGAAATCGTCAGTTAGAAATGGAAAGTAAAGTAGCAGAAGAATATCTTGCTCTTATGGAAGAAATGAAATCGAGTGATATCGAGGTCACTGTGTACGACATTGATACGTATATAAAAGAAGAAAACTCTTTAAAAAATCAGTATCAAAATTCTGAGCGTTTATTAGAAGAACGAAAACATCATGTAGCTTTACTCGACGTTGAAATTGAAAATTTAAGAGATAAACGAGAGCGTGTTGCTAGGAAAGAGCGTACGCACAATGAGAAAATTATAAATGAGACGCGTGAATTGGAAGTTGTAAATGGTAAGATTGCTCTCTTTGAAGAACGTAAACACACACGCGGACAACTATCAATGGACCTTTCTATTGAAAAAGAAAATAGGGAATCTCGTTTAGCTGAATCGCGCGCATTATATACGGAAAAACAGAATTTTATTGAAACACTACTTGCAGAAGAAAAAGATATAAAATCTGATATTCAAACCATCCGTAAAAATATTGAACGTTTAACAAGTCAAGATGACGTTTCAGTTGAAGACTTGAAAGATCAATATTACGCATTGATGGTTGAGAAAACCAACTTAGAAAATAAAGAAGCGCATCAAAATGAATCGAAGAATCGAATGGATGCTTCTGAAAAGGAAAAACGAGAAAGAAAAGAAGCACTCGGATCAGAACTCAGTGAAATGAAGAGAAAAATCAAAGCTTTAGAAGAAACTGAAGCAGCTTCAAGTCGTACATTAAATGAGGCACGTGACGTATATCGCGAGCTAAAATCACGATATGATGAGACAAATGCTGAATACGACAGACTGAGTGAAAATTATCAGAAAGCAGAGAATCTGATCAGACAAGAATCTTCAAGACTCGATGTCTTAATCAACTTGCAAGAGAATTTCCAAGGATACTATCCGGGTGTCCGTACAGTTCTTAAAAATAAGAACAAACTAAATGGAATTATTGGTGCAGTTGGTGAACTCATTAATATCGATGAAAAATATGTAACTGCGCTCGATACAGCACTCGGAGCTGGTAGTCAAAATATTGTTGTGGAGACAGATCAGGATGCAAAGCATGCAATCCAGTTCTTAAAGAAAGAACGTCACGGATTTGCGACATTCTTGCCACTTTCAACAATTGTAGAAAGACACTTAACGAATGATATAAAAAATATTTTAAATCGTTCTACCGTCGACCATAAAATTCTTTCAAGTATTGTTAAGGTAGATAAAAACCTGACTAGACTTGTGAACCACTTAATCAATACAACGATAGTCGTTGATAATCTAGACGACGGAGTAAAGCTAGCGAAAGAAATTTCTTATCGTGCAAGAATTGTTACGCTAGAAGGTGATACGATTACGACAGGTGGTGCGATGAGTGGTGGTTCGAAAACGCGCCAAAACTCAGTGCTTAAAATGAAACAGGATGTTGAACAAGGAAAAGAAAAACTTGCTTCATACAAAAAAAGCACAAAAGAACTGTCTAATAAATTAGATGCATTCAAAGAGACGATAGCAGATCTCACTGTTGAACTTAAGAAACAAGAAACGCATGGATCCAAAACAAGTGAAGAGAATGAAGAAATTAATCGTGAACTCGAACGTCTAAGATATTCATACAGTTTAAAAAATGAGACGTTTGAATCACTTGTGTCTGAACTTCAGTCACTCAATCATTCAAGTGGTTTTGAAGACTTTAC
Organism: Phocicoccus schoeneichii; assembly: GCF_014635565.1. Taxonomy (GTDB): domain Bacteria; phylum Bacillota; class Bacilli; order Staphylococcales; family Salinicoccaceae; genus Phocicoccus; species Phocicoccus schoeneichii. The sequence continues at coordinate 569,580 of NZ_BMDB01000001.1, read as the reverse complement.
AACACTCATTAAAGAAAAAGAACAAGAGATTAGTGAGTTAAGTAACGAGATTGCACTTCTTTCAGATAAGACATCTAACCAAGAGGAACGTTTATTAAGTGAGAAAGAAGCATTGCATTTAAAGCGTCGTGACTTATCAAAACTCGAAACAACTCAGAACTATGAAAAAGAGCGACTTCTTTCAATCGAAAATACAATAGAAGAATTAGTGTCAGAAATAAGTTCTTTAGACGAGCGCATTAAGATGACTGAGAATGAAAACATCGCACTAGACATTGATGAGTTATTAAAAGATAAAGACAGACTATCACTCAATTTAAACTCACTTTCTGAGCTGACAGAATCTCTCGAAAAAGAACTCACAGAATTAAGTACATCATATAAAGAAAGTATTGAACTTAGACAAAGCCATTTAGATGATATTGAAAATCTTCAAATTGAACTTAGAGAAATTCACGGTAAGAGAGAAAAAATATCCACTCATCTTAGTCAAAGAATTGACTATTTAAGTGAGACGTATCAACTCACATTCGAACGTGCAAAAGAACTCTATAGTAATTTTGAAAATATCGAAGAAAAAAGACAACGTATTTCTTTAAATAAGCGTAGTATAGAAGAGTTAGGAAACGTGAACCTCGGTGCTATCGATGAGTACAAAGTTATAAATGAACGTTACACGTATTTAAAAGAGCAAGAGGATGATTTGTTAGAAGCGAGACATACATTGCTTTCTGTCATTGATCAGATGGACAAAGAAGTAACAGAACGTTTCAAAGAGACACTCGAATCCGTGAGTACACAGTTTACTGAAGTGTTTAAAGAAATGTTTGGTGGTGGTTATGCCGAACTAAAACTCATTGACGATGGAGATTATTTAAACTCAGGCCTTGATATCATCGCACAACCTCCAGGTAAGAAACTGACGCAGATGTCACTCATGAGTGGAGGAGAGCGTGCTTTAACAGCAATCAGTCTTCTATTCAGTGTGCTGAGAGTAAAAAACAGTCCATTTATCATACTCGATGAAGTAGAAGCGGCACTCGATGAATCCAATGTTATTCGATATGCGGAGTACTTACGAGGATTATCTAGAAAGACACAATTCATTGTCATTACCCATAGGAAAGGTACAATGGAAAAGAGTGATCGACTCTTCGGAGTGACTATGCAAGAACGTGGTATTTCTGAGTTAATTAGTGTAGACCTTAAGAATTATGTAGAACCTAGTGAAGGAGAAGTAAATAATGAGCTTGTTTAATCGTTTGAAAAGAAAGTTTTCTGGTAAGCATTCCGATGAAGAAATAGAGAAAAAAGAGAGTGAAGAACTCAGCAATGAGCTAGATGATGGTCTGATTTCCATAGAAGAGTTTGAAGAATGGGAACAAGAACAGATCGGTTATAAATTCCGAATGGGTCTTGAAAAATCTCGTGAGAGATTCCAAGTACAAATCAATCAACTTATGGCGACGTATCGTACAGTAGACGAGGATTTCTTCGAAGCGTTAGAAGAAGTACTAATTAGCGCAGATGTTGGCTTCAATACTGTAATGGAATTAACAGATGAACTACGTGATTACGCGAAATTAAAAAATATCACTGAGACTGCAGATTTAAAAGAAGTCATTGTAGAAAAAATGATTGAGATTTATGAAAGAAACAATCATATTTCAGAAGAAATGAACATGCAAGAGGATCTCACAGTTATTCTTGTTGTGGGTGTGAACGGGGTAGGTAAAACAACTTCTATTGGTAAGCTCGCTCATCGTTACGTTAAAGAAGGTAAGAGTGTAATGCTTGCAGCGGGTGACACATTCCGTGCAGGTGCGATTAACCAACTTCAAGTTTGGGGAGACCGAGTTGGTGCAGATGTCATCAAACAATCAGAAGGATCTGACCCAGCTGCAGTTGTATTCGATGCAGTCAATGCAGCGAAACGTCGCGGAACGGATGTGTTAATCTGTGACACGGCAGGACGTCTGCAAAATAAAGGTAACCTTATGAAAGAGCTAGAGAAAATTAAAAATGTCATCAAAAAAGTAGACGAAAATGCTCCGCACGAAGTATTATTAGTTCTCGATGCTACGACAGGTCAGAACGCTCTTAGCCAAGCGAAAGCATTTAACGACGTGACTGAAATTACTGGTATTGTTTTAACAAAACTCGATGGTACAGCAAAAGGGGGTATCGTGCTTGCAATTAAGAACGAGCTCGGTATTCCAGTTAAGTTTGTTGGACTTGGTGAGAAAATCGATGACCTAGAAGTATTCAGTGCAGAGAACTATGTATATGGACTCTTCTCAGACATGATCGCTGAAGCAAGTGATGATGAAAAGAGTGAAAATGTAGATGACAAATGATTTAGAACGCACAATGCGGATGAATTATCTCTATGATTTTTACCATAGTCTTCTCACTGAAAAACAGCAAAGATATGTAGAGATGTATTATCTAGAAGATTTACAACTCACTGAGATTGCTGAAAACTTAGACGTGACGAGACAAGCTGTGTATGATAATTTAAAACGTACATCAGAACTCTTAGAACACTACGAGAAAAACCTTTCGATGTATAAAAACTATCTACATCGTGTACAATTATTAGAGACACTTAAAGAGAAACTTGGTGAAGTCCCAAGTGACATAGAGAAAATACTCTTAGAACTTGAAGAGTTAGATTAGGGAGGCTATATAATGGCTTTTGAAGGATTAGGTGGACGCTTACAAGACATTATGGACCGCATTAAAGGTAAGGGTAAGGTCACAGAACAAGACATTAAAGAAATGATGCGTGAAGTGCGTCTTGCCTTACTTGAAGCGGATGTAAACTTTAAAGTAGTACGTCAGTTCATCAAAGATGTATCTGAACGTGCAAACGGTGCAGACGTTATGAAGAGTCTGACACCAGGACAGCAAGTCATTAAAATTGTTCAAGAAGAACTGACAAGTTTAATGGGTGGAGAAAACTCAAAAATCAATATGAGTCAAAAACCACCAACAGTAATCATGATGGTAGGTTTACAAGGTGCAGGTAAAACAACAACTGCAGGTAAACTCGCGTTACTTTTACGTAAATCATACAATAAGAAACCAATGCTGATTGCAGGTGACATCTACCGTCCAGCGGCAATCGATCAGTTAGAAACAATCGGTAAGCAACTCGACATCCCCGTATACTCAATGGGAGATAAAGAGCGTGTGGAAACAATTGTTGAGAATGGTCTAAAATATGCACGTGAAAACCATCTCGACACTGTAATTATTGATACAGCAGGTCGTCTGCACATTGATGAAGATTTAATGAACGAGTTAAAAAATGTTAAAGAAATCGCAAAACCAAACGAAATCATGCTCGTTGTAGACTCTATGACAGGACAAGATGCAGTGAACGTTGCAGAAAGCTTTAACAACTTACTCGATATCACAGGTGTGACACTGACTAAATTAGACGGTGACACTCGTGGTGGTGCAGCACTTTCAATTCGTTCTGTAACAGAAAAACCAATTAAATTTATTGGGGTTTCTGAGAAGATGGACGGTCTAGAAGCGTTCCACCCAGAACGCATGGCAAGCCGTATTTTAGGTATGGGTGATATTTTATCTATTATCGAAAAAGCGCAAATGAATGTGGACTTAGAAGATCAAGCTGAACTTGAACAAAAACTCAAAGAGAATACATTTACGCTCGATGATTTCTTAGCACAAATGGATCAGGTGAAGACGTTAGGACCTCTTGACGAACTCATCAAAATGATGCCTGGAGCAAACAAAATCAAAGGTCTCGATAAAGTTAAAATGAATGGTAAAGAGATCGATCACGTTCAAGCAATCATTCGTTCTATGACGATGGAAGAGCGTGAGAAACCAGAGAAGCTCAACATCTCAAGAAAGCGTAGAATCGCAGCAGGAAGTGGACGATCCCTCCAAGAAGTGAACCGTTTACTGAAACAATTTAACGAAATGAAGAAGATGATGAAGCAATTTACAAATGGTAAAGGTAAGAAGAAAAACCCATTCGGTGGGATGGGACTACCATTTTAAAAATAAATTGAACTTGTAAAGGGAAAGGCCTTTACAAGTTCTTTTTCATCTGGTATAGTTATTAAAGTAAAAATGAATATTAGAGAGGAGTTCATATAAATGGCAACAAAAATTAGATTAACTCGTATGGGTTCTAAAAGAAATCCTTTCTACCGTATCGTAGTTGCAGATTCACGCAGCCCAAGAGATGGTAGAATTATTGAGCAAATTGGTTCATATGACCCAGTTACTAAAAACGAAGATAACGTTGTTTTAAACGAAGAAAAAGCGCTTGAGTGGTTAAGAAATGGTGCGAAACCATCTGACACTGTACGTAACATCTTCAGTAAACAAGGTCTTATGGAGAAATTCCATAACGAAAAATTCGGTAAATAATTATGAAACAACTACTACAAACAATTCTTGAACCGATGCTAGAGCATCCGGAGAGTTTGACTCTTTCGGTGGAAGAGACGCCAAGTAAAGTGGTCTATCATATCGATGCACACGAAAGTGATATCGGTAGAATTATTGGCAGACGTGGACGTATGATCAAAGCAGTACGCACAATTATGTCTAGCTCAAATAATGATCACAAAAAGAGAGTGTTTGTCGATGTAGACTAAAAACACATCACTTTGTGATGTGTTTTTTTATTGAGGTGATTGAGATGAAAATTGTTATTGGAGATTTGGTGAATTTCCATGGAATTAAAGGCGAAGTAAAAGTCTTAAGCGATTCAGACTTTGCAGAAATTCGCTTTAAACCCGGTAATGTAGTAGAAATAAACAACACAGAATATACGATTAGTGGGTACAGAACGCATAAAGGATTCCACATGTTAACTTTTGAAGGTGTAACAAACATCAATGAAGTAGAAGATCTAAAAGGAAAACCAGTTTATGGTGAAGTGAGTGAAGAGGAAGAACTTGCTGAAGGTGAGTACCATTACAAAGATATCATCGGACTAGAAGCACAATTACTAGAAACTGGAGAAGTTTTAGGGAAAGTAGTTAATATCGTTGAAACTGGAGCTAAGGATGTCTTCGTAATCAAAGGGAAGAAAGAGATTATGATTCCATTTGTTGAGGAGTTTATCCCAGTAGTCGATTTAGAAAAAGGAATCATTCAGATCACTCCGATTGAAGGGATGATTGAATGAACATCCATTACTTAACATTATTTCCAGAGATGTATGACGGAGTGCTCAACCAATCCATTTTAAAGCGTGCAAAAGAAAAGGGGATCGTAAACTATCATACGGTAAACTTTAGAGACTATGCAGAAAATAAGCACAATCAAGTCGACGATTATCCATACGGTGGAGGTGCAGGAATGGTTTTAAAACCAGAACCTGTGTACAACGCCATGGATGAGATTAATACTCGAAATGCGCGTGTCTTATTAATGTGTCCATCAGGTCGTCCGTTCGATCAGAAGTTCGCTGAAGAGTTGTCTAAAGAAGAGACGATTGTCTTTATCAACGGACACTATGAAGGCTATGACGAGCGTATTAGAAATCTTGCGACAGATGAGGTCTCAATTGGAGACTATGTGCTGACAGGTGGAGAGCTCGCATCTATGACAATGACAGATGCGATCGTGCGTTTAATCCCTGGAGTGATTGAAGAAGAAAGTCATATGGATGACAGTTTCTCGACAGGTCTGCTCGAGTACCCACATTATACACGCCCGAGAGAATATCGTGGTATGAAAGTGCCGGATGTACTGCTCAGTGGAAATCATAAATTGATTGAAGAATGGAGACAAGAACAGTCTCTTAAGAAAACTAAAGAACGTCGCCCAGACTTACTCGAAAATTTTGATAAAAACAATAAAAAATAAGTTGAATAAGAGCGCGTGTTGTGCTATTATAATACGAGTGCACATGCATATATATCACAATAATCCGCTGCATGAAATTTGCAAGATAATTGGAAGAAGAGGAGAATTATTATGTCACAACAATTATTAAATGACATTACTAAAGATCAGTTACGCACTGATATTCCAGAATTCAAAGCTGGAGACTCAGTTAAAGTTCACGTACGTATCGTTGAAGGATCACGTGAAAGAATTCAGATCTTCGAAGGTGTTGTAATCAAACGCCGTGGTGGAGGCATTTCTGAAACATTCACAGTAAGAAAAATTTCTTACGGTGTAGGTGTAGAACGTACATTCCCAGTACACACACCAAAAATCGATAAAATTGAAGTTACACGTAAAGGACGCGTACGTCGTGCTAAACTTTACTACTTACGTAAATTACGTGGTAAAGCAGCACGTATTAGAGAAATCCGCTAATTTAAAGAAACTCGAGACTCATGTCTCGAGTTTTTTTGTATTTTGGTGGAAGTGTGAGCAGTTATGGTGTGTGGTGTTTATCATATGAGTGGAATTGAACAAATCGACATGTGGCTTGCTGCGAATCGGTATTAGACGTGACGATTAAGAGCTAAACGTCTTGCGGTTTTCTGGGAATGGGAATTAGACATGACGATTAAGAGCTAATCATGTCGTGACTTTCCTTGAACACAGATTCCACGACTCGAATAAGAGCTAATCATGTCGTGGTTTTCTTCGAACTCAGATTCCACGACTCAAATAAGAGCTAATCATGACGTGACTTTCCTCGAACTCAGATTCCACGACTCGAATAAGAGCTAATCATGTCGTGGTTTTCCTCGAACTCAGATTCCACGACTCAAATATGAGCTAATCATGTCGTGGTTTTCCTCGAACTCAGATTTCGCGACTCGATTATAAGTTAAAAAAGTCGTGGTTCTCCTCGAACTCAGATTCCACGACTCGATTATGAGTAACGTACATCTGGTTAGCTGGTATTTATCGTTTTAAGGATAATAGGAACATGTAAACTGAAGTTTTTAAGTATATGTAGAATTCTGATCGCTAATAGGACATGAAATTTCTATTTCTAAGATTACGTGTATCATTTCATACGATAGTACCACATGTAAATTAATTTTCTAAAATTACATGTCTCATTCCACCAAAAATTATTTACGAAGCTTATCACTATACAATCCTAAGTACTATTTTTTATCTCCAAAACTCACGTTCGAAGCGCACGACCTATTTTCTAATACCCACAAAAATATGGTAAAATAAGATAATTATTATAGAGGTGAGATTATGACGATTAACTGGTTTCCTGGTCACATGGCCAAGGCGCGTCGTGAAATTGAGAGCAATTTAAAAAAAGTTGATGTGGTCATCGAGATTACGGATGCGAGAATCCCATATTCGAGTAAGAATCCGATGATGGATAAGATTGTACAAAATAAACCGAGAATCGTTGTTTTAAATAAAATGGATTTAGCGGATCCGAAGGAGACGAACAGGTGGATCACCAAGCTGAAAGAATTGGGTGTTTATCCGATCGCACTAAATTCTCGTGAGACGAATATCTTAAAGAAAATTGAGCCGATCGCTCGTGAAGCGACTCAAGATATTTTTGATAGAATGCTTGCGCGCGGTATTAAACCACGTCCAATTCGTGCGATGATTGTCGGTATTCCTAACGTGGGTAAGTCGACATTTATCAACAGTATGGCGCGTAGAAAGTCTGCAAAAACGGGTAACACACCTGGGGTCACTAAGACGCAGCAATGGATTAAAGCAGGCTCGATCATTGAACTTCTAGATACTCCGGGTGTGCTTTGGCCAAAGTTTGAGGATCAGACGGTTGGTTTAAAACTTTCGCTGACAGGCGCTATCAAAGACACGGTTGTTCCTCTCGATGAGGTTGCGATTTATGGCATCAATTATTTAATTGTAGAAGATAAAGACACGTTTGACTCATTTTACAAAATTAACAATTATGATGAGACAGATGTCCTATCAATTTATGACGCAATTGGTATAAGCCGTGGCATGAAATTACGAGGAAATGAAATTGACTATGAAGCTGTCACAAATCGCGTGATTCATGATATTCGTAACGGTACAATTGGTAGATATACATTCGACAAGGTAGAGATTTTAGATGAAGATTAGTGAAGTTAAAGCATTTCTAGAAACAATAAATAATATTAATGAATACAATGCGCTCGCACTCCACAGTGACGAGCGTGTTGGCGTTCAAAAACTACTTAAACAAAAGTTCAACTTACTTCAAAAAGATCTGCTGCTAGTAGAGAAGTACAAAGAAATGAACTATTACGAAAATAGCTTCGATACATCTGTCATCGCTGGTATCGACGAAGTCGGGCGTGGTCCACTTGCTGGTGAAGTCGTTGCAGCTGCAGTAATTTTAAAAGATAAAATCATCGGGCTCGATGATTCCAAAAAACTCAGTGAAAAAAAACGTAACGAGTTATATTGCAAAATTATCGAAACATGTGATTACGGTATCGGAATCGCTACAGTAGATGAAATTGACACATTAAATATTTACGAAGCAACAAAGGTTGCAATGAAACGTGCAGTAGACTCACTAGAATCAAAGCCAGACCATCTTTTAATAGACGCCATGACACTTAACATTGGGATCCCTGAAACTAAAATCATTAAAGGGGACAGCGTCTCAAATTCAATTGCAGCAGCATCCATTGTCGCGAAAGTTTTTAGGGATGAACGCATGAAAAACTACGCAAAAAAATATCCTGGATATGGCTTTGAAAAAAATAGTGGTTATGGTACAAAAGAACATTTAGAAGGAATCAATCAACATGGTGTCACAGAAATACACAGAAAATCATTCCAACCTATCAAAGATATCTTATCAAAACGATCAGAATAAATTTTTACTTATGATGTATGAGACTCATTTTCTATCAAGATTCAACTAGAATTTAGTGGCGTTTGGTTTACTTTATCACTAGTCTTTTTTATAATTAGTATTGAAAGCAATATCATACAACCTTTAGGAGGCAAACCATGAATATTCATGAGTATCAAGGGAAACAAATTTTCCGCGATGCTGGTATCAACGTACCAAATGGTCATGTTGCATTAACACCAGATGAAGCGGTAGAAGTAGCAAAAACATTAAACAGTGAGGTATATGTAGTCAAAGCCCAAATCCACGCAGGTGGGCGTGGTAAAGCTGGCGGAGTTAAAATCGCTAAAAGCTACGATGAAGTGCGCGCATACGCAGAAGAACTCTTAGGTTCTACACTCATCACTCACCAAAATGGTCCAGATGGAACAGAAGTACGTCGTCTTCTAATCGAAGAAGGTTGCGATATTAAAGATGAATACTATATCAGCTTTGTTGTAGACAGAGCTACAAATAGAGTAGTACTTATGGGATCTGAAGAAGGTGGAATGGACATTGAAGAAGTGGCTGAAAAGACACCTGAAAAAATCTTCAAAGAAGTCGTAGACCTAGCAACTGGTCTCTTACCATTCCAAGCAAGACGTCTTGCATTCAACATTAATATTCCGACAGAACTCGTAAACAAAGCTGCAAAATTATTCTTACAACTATACGATGTATTCGTAACTAAAGATTGCTCTATCGTTGAAATTAACCCACTAGTTACAACTGGTGACGGAGATGTTATGGCGCTTGATGCGAAACTTAACTTTGACTCAAACGCACTATACCGTCAAAAAGACGTTGTAGAACTACGTGACTTTGACGAAGAGGATCCAAAAGAAATCGAAGCATCTAAATTTGATTTATCTTACATTGCATTAGATGGAAACATCGGTTGTATGGTAAACGGTGCCGGACTTGCTATGGCAACAATGGACACAATTAACCACTTCGGCGGTAAGCCTGCAAACTTCCTTGACGTGGGAGGCGGCGCAACTGCTGAGAAAGTTACAGAAGCATTCAAATTAATCTTAAGTGATGAGAATGTTAAAGGTATTTTCGTTAATATTTTCGGAGGAATCATGCGTTGTGATGTAATCGCTGAAGGTGTAGTAGAAGCTGTTCATAATGTAGGACTTGAAATTCCATTAGTTGTACGTCTTGAAGGTACAAACGTAGATAGAGGTAAAGAAATTTTACGTGAATCAGGTCTCGCAATCACACCAGCAAGCACGATGGCTGAAGGTGCACAAAAAATCATTGCTTTAGTAGACGAAAGCAAATAAGAAGGGGTTACAAAAACAATGGCTGTATTTGTAGATAAAGACACAAAAGTAATTGTACAAGGAATCACTGGTTCTACTGCGTTATTCCATACAAAGCAAATGCTTGAGTACGGAACTAAAATTGTAGCAGGAGTAACACCTGGTAAGGGTGGCCAAGAAGTTGAAGGCGTACCAGTATTCAACACTGTAGAAGAAGCAAAAGAAAAAACAGGTGCAACAGTATCAGTAGTATACGTTCCAGCACCATTTGCTGCTGACTCAATCATGGAAGCTGCTGATGCAGAACTAGAACTAGTTATCTGTATTACAGAGCACATTCCAGTACTTGATATGGTGAAGGTTGTTAAATATTTAGAAGATAAAAACACGCGCCTAGTAGGACCAAACTGTCCTGGTATCATCACTGCAGATGAAACTAAGATCGGTATCATGCCTGGATATATTCACAAAAAAGGTCACGTAGGTGTAGTAAGCCGTTCTGGTACATTAACTTACGAAGCAGTTCACCAATTAACTGAAGAAGGTATTGGTCAAACAACTGCTGTAGGTATTGGTGGGGACCCAGTAAACGGAACTGACTTCATCGATGTATTAAAAGCATTCAACGAAGATCCAGAAACACTCGCAGTAGTGATGATTGGTGAAATTGGTGGTACGGCAGAAGAAGAAGCTGCTGCATGGGTTAAAGAACACATGACTAAACCTGTTGTTGGATTCATCGGTGGGCAAACAGCACCTCCAGGAAAACGTATGGGCCACGCTGGTGCGATCATCTCAGGTGGTAAAGGAACTGCTGCAGAAAAAATTAAAGCACTTAATGAAGCTGGAATCGAAACTGCAGACACACCATCTGTAATCGGTGAAACTTTAATTAACCGTATTAAAAAAGAAGACGGTTTATATGAAAAATGCTTAACTGTAAAATAATAGTAATAAATTGAATCGAATTCACGATTTAACACGTTAGAGTGAAAAAAATCTAACGTGTTTTTCGTGTTTCATTAAAAAAACTGTATCCAATATGTAAACGCACGCGAGTACATTCTTTCTTATAATATGGGTGGAGGTATAATATGAAAGAACTTAAATACAGTTTTGCTCACATCACAGCGAAAGAATATAAGAATCTTGGAGATCCTAATGAAACGCTCTATAAAAAGTTAAGAATAGCTGAACAGTTAGACACAGATAAAATATTAGATGGGTTAAACAAAAATGGCATATCATTTATCACAATCAATGATCCAGAGTATCCGTCATTATTAAAAGAAACCTATGACCCACCATATCTCCTTTATTACAAAGGAGATATATCTCTTCTTAAAAAACAATCATTTGCTATCGTCGGCAGTAGAAAGGCGGCGACCTACACTAAAGCTGCATTAAAACAAATCATTCCCTATCTAAAAGACTATTGTATTATCTCAGGACTTGCATACGGTGCAGATGATATTGCACATAGAATCGCAATTGATAATAATATACCAACAATTGGTGTCTTAGGTTTTGGTCATAACACACATTATCCAAAGACTACGGAACAAACGAGAAATATAATAGAAGAAAAATATTTAACAATCAGTGAATTTCCACCAAATTCACAGATAGAAAGATGGAAGTTTGTAAGTCGTAATCGGTTAATTGCAGGAATTGCTGTTGGCACGCTCGTCACTGAAGCGGAAATTAAGAGTGGTAGTCTGATCACCTTAGAGATGGCTATGGATGAAAATAGACATACTTTTTGTCTTCCGGGTAATATGACATCACAGTTGAGCATTGGTACAAACTTAAGAATCCAAGAAGGAAGCATACCTGTTGTTTTTCCTGAAGATATTACTACAATTTTGAATGAATCTAAAATTATTTGATACGAAAAGTTTGACATTATTCTTTTGTTCTGTGTATCATTTGTTGTTGAATACAGAAATCAATTGGGAGGCAATAATTTTGGCAGATAATTTAGTTATTGTAGAATCCCCAGCAAAAGCAAAAACAATTGGTAAGTATCTAGGAAAAAGATACAAAGTTGTTGCTTCAATGGGACACGTAAGAGATTTGCCCCGCAGTCAAACAGGTATTGACGTTGAAAATAATTATGAACCGAAATATATTACAATTCGTGGTAAAGGTCCACTTCTTACACAATTAAAAAGAGATGCTAAAAAAGCAAAAAAAGTATTTCTAGCGAGTGACCCCGATAGAGAAGGTGAAGCAATTGCTTGGCACCTTGCAACAGCTCTTGGAGAAAATAATGAATATCACAGAGTAGTGTTCAATGAAATTACAAAAGAAGCAGTTAAAGAAAGCTTCAAACATCCTCGTGAGATGGACATACAATTAGTAGATGCACAACAAGCACGTCGTATGCTTGATCGTCTTGTTGGGTACAATATTTCACCAGTATTATGGAAAAAAGTTAAAAAAGGCTTATCTGCTGGTCGTGTACAATCTGTTGCACTTAAACTAATTATTGATCGTGAAAACGAAATCCGTAATTTCAAACCAGAAGAGTACTGGTCAATAGAAGGTACTTTTAAATATAAACGTTCTAAATTTACAGGTAAGTTTTATAAGTTAAAAGAAGATAAACAGAAAACAAAACTACCTAATAAAGAAACTGTTGATAAAATTCTTTCTAAACTTTCAGGAGATTCATTCATTGTCGACTCAATTGAAAAGAAAGAAAAACTAAGATACCCAGCATACCCATTTACAACATCCACACTACAACAAGAAGCAGCAAGAAAACTAAACTTCCGTGCAAGAAAAACGATGATGTTGGCGCAACAACTATATGAAGGAATCGACATTAAAAAGCAAGGTACGATTGGTTTAATCACTTATATGAGAACAGACTCAACTCGTATCTCGCCAGTTGCGAAAGAAGAAGGTTTTAACTTCATCGAAAAAGAGTATGGTAAAGATTATGTTCTTAGACGTAAAGATAAGAAGACGGAAGGTGCACAAGATGCACATGAAGCTGTGCGTCCAACATCAATTCTTAGAACGCCTGAAGAAATGAAACCATATCTGACTCGTGACCAATATAGACTTTACAAGCTAATTTGGGATCGTTATACAGCAAGTATGATGGCACCAGCAGTGTTCGATACAGTACGTGTAGATTTAAACAATAATGACGTTATCTTCAGAAGTAATGGGCAAACGCTCAAATTCAATGGTTTCCTTCGTGTTTATGAAGAAGGCACAGATGAAAAAGAAGAAGATAAAGAAAATAGAATACCAGAATTAAGTGAAAATGATGAAGTGAAGAGTGAACAAATTGATCCAAAACAACACTTCACACAACCACCACCACGTTATACGGAAGCTCGCCTTGTTAAGACTCTTGAGGAATCAGGAATTGGGAGACCATCGACGTATGCACCAACAATTGAAACGATTCAGAAGAGAAACTACGTGAAGCTTGACCAAAGACGTTTTGTTCCAACAGAGTTAGGAGAAATCGTCAATGAACAAGTGACAGAGTACTTCCCAGATATTATTGACGTTGCATTTACAAAAGAAATGGAAGAGCAACTCGATGAAATTGCTGAAGGTAAAAAAGGTTGGGTAGAAGTTATCGATCAGTTCTACAAAGGATTTAGTCCACAAGTTGAAAAAGCGGAATCTGAGATGGAGAAAATTGAAATCAAAGATGAACCTGCTGGAATCGACTGTGAAAAATGTGGATCACCAATGGTTTATAAGATGGGACGTTATGGTAAGTTTATGGCTTGCTCAAATTTCCCAGAATGTAGAAACACAAAACCAATCGTTAAGAAGATTGGTGTGAGTTGTCCGAAGTGTGAAGAGGGCGAAGTCATCGAACGTAAGTCAAAAAAAGGACGTATATTCTACGGATGTGACAAATATCCAGATTGTGACTTTGTATCTTGGGACAAACCAATTGGAAGAGATTGTCCAAAATGTGAACATTACCTTGTCGAAACGAGAAAAGGTAAAAACGTAAAAGTGAAATGTTCAAACTGTGACTATGAAGAAGATGCATCATAAAAGTATCTAGCCACGCTAGGTACTTTTTTATGTGTTCAGAATATTATAAAGTGAGTGCAATTTTCTAACAAATGTATTAAAATATCTAAGGACAGTTTAGAAAGTGTGAGACGTATGTCATTAGAAAAACAATTTCTTGAATTATTAACACATCAAAAAAGATATTCAGAGCATACTGTTAGAAGTTATGAAAAAGACTTGGAAATGTTCAACGTGTTTTTATCAAATGAGCACTTAACATTTGATACATTTCAATTTCAGGACGCAAGAAATTTTTTGAGTTTTTTATATGATCAAGGCCTTAAAAAATCAAGTGTTTCAAGAAAAATTTCATGTCTCAGAAGTTTTTATAACTATCTGATTCGAAATGGTCACATAGAAAAGAATCCGTTTTTAAATGTACCTTTTCCAAAAGAAGAGCAGCATTTACCAGATTTTTTATTTGAGAATCAAATAAATGAACTTTTGGAATCTCTAGACAAAAATTCAAAAATGTATACAAGAAATAGAGCAATTCTAGAATTGTTTTATGCGACAGGTATACGTTCAGAAGAACTTTTGACTCTAACTCTTGATAGAATAGACTTAAAGATGGGTATCATTAAAGTAACAGGTAAGGGTAAGAAAGACAGACTTGTTCCTTTGAATGAACATGCAACAGATGCAATTAATGAATACGTTGAAATTTTTAAAGACAAGATTATTGAGCACGACGCTTTATGGCTAAATCATAATTTGAGACCATTAACAGACAGAGGTCTCAGATATGTTGTGAATGATTTGATGAAGAAAAGCGCCATTCAAACGGGTCTTCATCCTCATGCTTTAAGACATACGTTTGCGACGCACATGTTGAATAGTGGTGCTGATATCAGAGCAGTCCAAGAGTTGCTTGGACATGAGTCGTTATCGACGACTCAGAAATATACACACTTATCGAGAGAACAGCTTAGAAGAGAATATTTAAATGCACACCCATCAAATAGAAGGGATGATTAAATTGGCAATTAAAGGAACTACGATATTTGCGATAAAACACAATGGACAATCTGCAATGGCAGGTGACGGTCAAGTGACTCTTGGCAATCAAGTAGTAATGAAACATAATGCACGTAAAGTGAGACGATTATATGAGAATAAGGTTGTTGCAGGATTTGCAGGAAGTGTAGCTGATGCATTTACACTTTTTGAAAAATTTGAGGGCAGATTGTTCCAATATAACGGTAATCTTGAACGTGCAGCAGTAGAGCTTGCAAAAGAGTGGAGAGGCGACAAGATGCTTCGTCAACTTGAAGCAATGCTTATAGTGATGAACAAAGACACGATGCTATTAGTGTCAGGAACAGGAGAAGTAATCGAACCTGATGATGGTATCTTAGCAATTGGAAGTGGTGGAAACTTTGCGCTCAGTGCAGGACGCGCAATGAAACTTCATGGTGAAAACCTGAAAGCAGAAACGATTGCGTATGATGCACTTAAGATTGCAAGTGAGATATGTGTGTTCACTAATGATAGAATTATTTTAGAGACAATTGACGGTGAGTAAAGGAGTACGATTATGTCAAACAATTTATCACCAAGAGAAATAGTAGAGAAATTAAATGAAAACATTGTGGGTCAAACAGATGCGAAACGTAAAGTAGCCATCGCAATGAGAAATAGATATAGAAGAATGCGTTTAGACGAGTCACTACGTGCTGAAGTTATTCCAAAAAATATCTTAATGATCGGACCAACAGGTGTGGGTAAAACAGAAATTGCAAGACGTATGGCTAAGATTACTGGCGCCCCATTTACTAAAGTAGAAGCAACTAAATATACTGAAGTAGGGTATGTAGGTAGAGATGTTGAATCTATGGTGCGTGACCTCGTTGAGGCAAGTGTTAAACTCGTGAAAGAACATGCTGTAAAAACTGTTGAAGATGAAGCGACTAAACTTGCAAATGAAAAAATTGTAAAACTATTAGCACCAGGAATCTTTAAGAAGAAAACAACGACTAATCCATTCGAGATGTTACAAAACTTTGGTCAAGAACAAGAAGATATTGAAGAAGTAGATGATACTGTTCGTACAAAGAGAAAAGATGTCGCAAATGATTTAGAAAAAGGTCTACTTGAAGAAAAAGATATTGAAATTGAAGTGGCAGAAGAACAAAGTCTTGGTATGATGATGCCTGGCATGGATAATGGCATGGGCGACATGTTAAAAAACATGATGCCGAAAAAGAAAAAGAAACGTACGATGAAAGTAAAAAAAGCGCGTGAGTATTTAAAGCGTGAACAAGCAGAACTTTTGATTGATTCAGATAATGTAAATGAAGAAGCAATAAAACTTGCTGAATCACTTGGTATTATTTTTATCGATGAAATTGATAAGATTGCTATGAATAATAACAATCAAGCAGGAGTATCTCGTGAAGGTGTGCAACGTGACATCTTGCCAATTGTTGAAGGAAGTGTCGTAGAGACTAAATATGGTCCAGTAAACACAGAACACATCCTTTTCATTGGTGCTGGAGCATTCCATGTGTCTAAACCAAGCGATTTAATTCCAGAATTACAAGGTCGTTTCCCAATCAGAGTAGAGCTCGACAAATTATCTGCAGATGATTTCATCAGAATTTTAAAAGAACCAAAGAATTCTCTCTTAAAACAGTATGAAGCACTCTTACAAACTGAAGAAGTAACAATTTCATATACTGATGGAGCGATAGAGAAGCTCGCGACATATGCATATGATGTCAATAGTGAAACGGATGATATTGGAGCAAGACGTCTTCATACAATCATGGAAACGCTACTTGAAGAACTTCTATTTGAAGCGAGCGGCATGGCTGGTACGCACGTAGAGATTACAGAACAATATGTAGACTCTAAATTAGAAAAAATTAAAAGTGATAAAAACTTAAGTGAGTTTATTTTATAGAATAGGAAGTGTTAAATTAAAATGGCAACGTTATTAAAACGAGCACGGGAATTAAAGAACTTAATACAGGAGAATGTAGACTTTGAAGAATTGGCAGATCAGATGAGCCATATCTTAGATTGTAATACTTTCATCGTTTCAGACAAGGGCGCTTTACTCGGGTATGGGACGCATCATGAAGAATTAACAAACAGAAGAATGCAAGAAATGATTGAAACGCGTCAATTCCCAGATTACTATATGAAACAAATTATGAATCTAAAAGATACTTTAGAAAATATTGGCTTTGAAAACTCAATGACAATATTTCCAGAAGAAGAATCATACCAATCATCAGAAACTTGTATCATCCCAATCTTTGGTTCAGGCATTCGTCTAGGAACTTTAATTGTAGGTCGTGTACAAGAAAAATTCACCGGTGAAGATCTAGTTCTATGTGAATATTCAAGTACTGTAGTAGGTATGGAAATGATGCAAGAACGTCAACACGAAATAGAAAAAGCAGCAAGAGATAAAGCGAGCATTGCTATGGCAATTCGTTCACTTTCATACTCTGAAAAAGAAGCGATTGAGCACATTTTTGAAGAGTTAAACGCTCCTGAAGGATTATTAGTTGCATCAAAAGTGGCAGACAGAGTAGGTATTACACGTTCTGTAATCGTGAACGCACTGCGTAAATTAGAGAGTGCTGGTGTTATCGAATCACGTTCACTCGGTATGAAAGGTACATTCATTAGAGTAAGAAAGCCTGGATTCTTAGAAGAGTTAAATAAAGAATCTTTTTAATACTTGAAAATGCGTTCTATGTATGATAATATTTTTAATGGCTTGAAAGCCAAATTACACACGATTTAGTAGGTTGTTTATCGGTGCCTTTATAGGTGGTAAACATCGCTTTATCGGAGGTAAAAACCAAGGAGGAAATAAAATGTCAGTAATTAGTATGAAACAATTACTAGAAGCTGGTGTACATTTCGGACACCAAACTCGCCGTTGGAACCCAAAAATGAAGAAATATATCTTCACTGAGCGTAACGGCATCTACATCATCGATCTTCAACAAACAGTTAAAAAAGTTGGAGAAGCTTACGATTTCATTAAAGGTATCGCTGAAGAAGGCGGACAAGTTTTATTCGTAGGTACTAAAAAACAAGCACAAGAAGCAATCAAAGAAGAAGCTGAACGTGCTGGTCAATTATACGTTAACGAAAGATGGTTAGGTGGTATCTTAACGAACTACAACACTATCAAAGGACGTATTAAGAGAATTGACGAAATCGAAAAAATGGAAGCAGACGGTTTATTCGAAGTACTTCCTAAAAAAGAAGTTGTTGAAATTCGTAAAGAATACGACCGCTTAAACAAATTCTTAGGTGGTATCCGCAACATGAAAGATATGCCAAAAGCAATCTTCATCGTTGACCCACGTAAAGAAAGAAACGCAATTAACGAAGCTAAGAAATTAAATATTCCTGTTGTAGCAATGGTTGATACGAACTGTGATCCAGATGAAGTTGATTACGTAATCCCTTCAAACGACGATGCAATTCGTGCAGTACGCCTTATGACTTCAAAAATGGCAGACGCTGTTCTAGAAGCACAAAAAGGTGTATCTGATCAAGAAGTTGCTGAAGAGCAAAATATTGATTTAACTGAAGAAGAAACTACTGAAGAAGTAGCATCAACTGAAGAGTAAAATAAACAACATGGTGATAAGTAACTCGTTTCTTATCACCTTTTTTTGAAAATACTGATAAAAATATAATTGTGGAGGAATTCATAATGGCACAAATTACAGCTAAATTAGTAAAAGAATTACGTGATAAAACAGGCGCAGGTATGATGGATTGTAAAAAAGCGTTACAAGCAACTGACGGAGACATCGATGCTGCAATCGACTACTTACGTGAACAAGGTATTGCTTCTGCTGGTAAAAAAGCAGACAGAATCGCAACTGAAGGTCTTGTTGAAATTGCAATCAATGGTAACGATGCTGCAATCGTTGAAGTTAACGCTGAAACTGACTTCGTAGCACGTAACGATCAATTCCAAAACTTAGTTAAGAAAATCGCTGAACATATCGTAGCAACTAAACCAGCTGATCTTGAGGAATTAAACAACTCTGAAATCGATGGTCAAACAGTTGAAGAGTTAATGAAATCAGCAATTGCAACAATTGGTGAAAACATGAACATCCGTCGTTTCCAAGTTGAATCTAAAACAGACAACGATGCATTCGGTGAGTACAAACACATGGGTGGTACTATCGGTGTGTTAACTGTAGTTGAAGGTTCTACAGATGAAGAAGTAGCTAAAGATGTAGCAATGCATGCTGCTGCTTTAAATCCTAAATACACTTCAGCTGATGAAGTATCACAAGAAGAATTAGATCAAGAGAGAGAAGTATTACGTAACCAAGCACTTAACGAAGGTAAACCTGAAAATATCGTTGACAAAATGGTTGAAGGTAGAATGCGTAAGTACTTAGAAGAAATCGTAATCACAAGCCAACCATTTGTTAAAGACAGTGACAAAACTGTTGGCGAATTCCTTAAAGGAAACGGTGCAACTCTTAATACATTCGTACGTTACGGACTTGGTGAAGGTCTAGAAAAACGTAACGAAGACTTCGCAGAAGAAGTATTCGGTCAAATGGGCCAATAATATAAAAAGACACTTCGGTGTCTTTTTTCTCTATATAGCAGAAAACATATAAAAGGATGAACAAAATGGAAACTTCAAAATATAAACGTATCGTTTTAAAGTTGAGCGGTGAAGCTTTAGCTGGTGGGGAAGGTTTTGGAATTAAGCCTGACGTTATTAAGACAGTTGCCAAAGAAATTGCAGAAGCGCGTGAATTAGGTGTAGAAATTGCAGTTATCGTTGGTGGAGGTAACATTTGGAGAGGTAAAACAGGTAGTGACTTAGGTATGGAACGTGGTACAGCAGACTATATCGGTATGCTTGCGACAGTTATGAATTCTCTTGCTTTACAAGATAGCTTAGAGCAACTTGGACTAGATACTCGCGTATTAACATCAATCGAAATGAAGCAAATTGCTGAACCGTATATTCGTAGAAGAGCAATTCGTCACTTAGAAAAAGGCAGAGTCGTAATTTTTGCTGCTGGTATTGGTAACCCATACTTCTCAACAGATACAACTGCAGCATTAAGAGCGGCTGAAATCGATGCAGATGTTATTCTTATGGGTAAAAACAACGTTGATGGTGTATATTCAGCAGATCCGAAGCTTGATCCAAAAGCTAAAAAGTTCGATACGCTTTCATATATCGAAGTTTTACAAAAGAATTTACAAGTTATGGACGCAACAGCAACATCCTTTTGTATGGACAACTCTATTCCACTTGTGGTATTTTCAATATCAGAAGATGGTAACATTAAACGCGCTGTAACAGGCGAAAATATTGGGACTACAATTACTAAGTAAAGAGGGAACAAAATGGCTAACGAAGTTTTAAAAAATGCAGAAGACAAAATGAAACAATCTATTAGCGCATTAGAAAGACAACTTGCAAGTATTCGTACAGGTACTGCAAACGCAAGTCTTTTAGATCGAGTAACTGTAAATTACTATGGTGCAGATACTCCATTAAACCAACTTGCAAACATTCAAGTACCTGAAGCACGTATGTTAACTGTAACACCGTATGACAAGAGTTCAGTAGATGATGTTTTAAAAGCAATCCAAGCTGCTGATTTAGGTGTGAACCCAACAAGTGACGGTACAATGATTCGTATCACAATTCCACAACTTACTGAAGAACGTCGTAAAGACCTTTCTAAAGAAGCACGTGCTGAAGGTGAACAAGCGAAAGTCGCGATCCGTAATATCCGTCGTGATGCAAATGACGCACTTAAAAAACAAGAAAAAGATTCAGAAATCAGTGAAGATGAATTACGTACTTTAGAAACACAAGTACAAGATTTGACAAATAAATACACTGCTGAAATCGACACAGTTTGCGATAACAAAGAAAAAGATATCATGGCTGTTTAATTTAAATTTCAATCATACAGGTAACTTGCGTACCTGTATTTTTTTATGTGCATTTATGATAAAATTAAATAATATCTATGCTTAAAACACATGTGTATTATTTTATAAAAGGGGCTACACTAAATGGACACTTTAATGAGGAATATACCGCAACATGTAGCCATCATTATGGATGGAAATGGTAGATATGCAAAACGCCTTGGAATGCCTCGTATTAAAGGACATCAAGAAGGTATGGAGAATGTTAGGCGAATCGCGCTTACTGCAAATGAGTGCGGTGTAAAATATTTAACTCTCTTTGCATTTTCTACTGAAAACTGGACAAGACCTTCTAAAGAAGTGTCTTTTTTAATGAAACTACCCGGTAATTTTTTAGGAAAGTTTTTACCAGAACTAAAAGATAAAAACATTAAAATTAGAACAATCGGTAATTTTGACGGATTACCGAAACATACACAAAAGTCTGTTTCAAAAGCTGTTTTAGAAACAGCAGAAAATTCAGGTATGGAACTAATCTTCGCTCTGAACTACGGATCTCGTGATGAGATTATTCACGCAGTTAAATCAGTCGTAGAGTCTGTTCAAAATGGAGATACAGCAATAGAAGATATAAATAATGAATTCTTCAGTCAACACCTCTTTACAAAAGATGTGCCAGACCCAGAAATTTTAATTAGAACAAGTGGCGAATATAGAATCAGTAACTTTTTACTATGGCAGATTTCTTATAGCGAACTCTTTTTTGCTAATGAAAGTTGGCCAGAATTTACACCAGAAAACTTTGAAGATATACTATCTCAATATCAAAAGAGAGAGAGACGTTTTGGAGGTTTAAAGGAGGAATAGCATGAAGACTCGAACGATTACTGCAGTAGTTGCATTACTTATCGCACTACCGTTTGTCATCTATGGCGGACTACCATTTTTAATTGCAGTATATGCCATGGCTTATATTGCGCTTTATGAGATTTTGAAAATGAATCGCATACATATATTCAGCACGCCTGGAATATTATCAATGATTGCATTATTCTTCGTACTCAGTCCAAATGATCGATATTTACCATTTCTACACGGGCATCAAGTAGAGTTACTAATTGGGATCGCGCTTGTCATGCTGTCATTTACAGTAATATCTAATAATAGATTTAGTTTTGTAGATATGGGCTTTTGTGTCCTTGCTGTCGCTTACATCGGAATTGGTTTTATGTATGCCTACGAGACAAGAAGTGCTGGGTTTATCTACTTAATTTATGCACTTTTAATTGTGTGGGTTACAGATACGGGTGCTTATTTATTTGGACGCGCATTTGGTAAAAATAAATTGTGGCCAAGAATTAGCCCAAATAAAACAATTGAAGGTTCAGTGGGTGGCACTCTGTGTGCTGTTTTATTAGCTGTTTCCTTCTCGTTAATGAATTATCTTGATACGAGCATGATTTCACTTGCAATTTTCACTGTAATTTTAAGTATTTTTGGTCAAATGGGAGACCTTGTGGAATCTGCTTTAAAGAGACATTTTGATGTGAAGGACTCAGGAACAATTCTACCTGGACATGGGGGAATATTAGACCGGTTTGATAGTTTTATTTTTGTTCTACCCCTCATGAACATCCTACCAATTATCCAATAGGAGACAGATTATGAAAATCATATCAATACTTGGAGTTTCGGGATCTATCGGGACACAAGCGATAGATGTATTAAGAAACCATAAAGATAAATTTCAATTAGGTGCGATTTCTGTAGGAAGAAATATCAATTACTTAGAAGAAATCCTAGAAGAATTTAATCCACCACTTGTATCAGTGATGGAGGAATCAGATTATCTTAATTTAAAACAAAAATATCCCGAGATAGAATTCACATATGGTGATGAAGGTCTCATAGATGTTGCGACGTATAAAACCGATCTATTACTTACCGCTGTAATGGGTAGTGTTGGATTAATACCTACAATTAAAGCCATTGAAAGTGGTACGGATATTGCACTCGCAAATAAAGAGACGCTTGTTGCAGCAGGAAGTATAGTCATGCAAAAAGCTAAAGAATATAACGTAAAAATTATTCCTGTAGATTCTGAGCATTCGGCAATTTATCAATGTTTAAATGGTGAGAATCTAAATGAAGTTAAAAATATTATCATCACAGCAAGTGGTGGGAGCTTCAGAGATTTAACTCGTGAAGAGTTAAAGTCTGTGACACTTAAAGATGCCTTAAATCATCCAAACTGGTCAATGGGACAAAAAATCACAATTGATAGTGCGACGATGATGAACAAAGGATTAGAAGTTATCGAAGCGAAACATCTTTTTGATTTAGAGACCACACAGATAAAGACACTCTTACATCGTGAAAGTATTATTCATTCCATGGTAGAATTTGTAGATAACAGTATGATGGCTCAAATTGGTAACTCAGATATGAGGACTGCAATTCAGTATGCATTTAGTTATCCTGAGCGTATTTATAAAGATAACCCATTAGACTTTAATACAATCAGCACATTAAATTTCAAACCAATGGACTTAGAACGCTTCAAGATGTTGAAATTTGCATACGATGCATTAGAAATTGGTGGAACAATGCCTGCTGTTATGAATGCAGCGAATGAGTTTGCTGTAGCAGAGTTTTTAAATGGAAAAATAGAGTTTTTAGAGATTGAAGATATTGTGGAAAGTAGAATGAATCAACACCAAGTTGTACAAAATCCAGACTTAGAAACAATTCTTTATTACGATGCACTATACAAAAGAGTGGAGGTAAACGAGTGGTAGGTATTTTAGCATTTATCGTCGTTTTTGGTCTACTTGTTACAGTCCATGAGCTTGGACATTTATTATTTGCGAAGCGTGCAGGTATTTACTGTCCTGAATTTGCGATTGGTATGGGACCAAAAATATTTTCATATAAATTTAATGACACACTCTACACGATTCGATTACTGCCAGTTGGTGGTTACGTTAGAATGTCAAGTGCGGACATGGAAGTTAACCCACTAAAACCAGGTATGAGCATTAGTATTCGTTTAAACGAACAAAATGAAATTACTCACGTTTTACTGGATGATAAACATAACTTCACAAATGTAGAAAAAGTAGAAGTAATCGAGAATGATTTTATGAAAGAAATGGTTCTCGTTGCAAATAGATATAGTGATAATGAAGTGATCACTTACCATCTTGCAGATACGTCTTATTACGTTGAAAACTCTGAATTAGAACGTATCCCAAGACGTGATGAAAGATTTGAGACTAAGAGTCCCTTCGCAAAATTTATGACATTATTTGCGGGGCCATTATTCAACTTCTTACTAGCTGCAGTACTTTTCATCGTTTTAGCGTATGCAATCGGACGACCAAGTACTGAACCGATTGTTGGAGAAGTACAGAGCGAGTCTCCTGCAGAAGATTCAGGATTAGTGCAAAACGATAAAATTATCGGAATCAACAATGAAACTGTGAAAGACTGGACAGATATGACTGTATTAATCCAAAAACATGGTGAAGGTGGAGAAGCACTAAACCTTGAAGTTGAACGCGATGGAAATGTCGAACAAATTAATTTAGAACCCGCAGTGGACAGAATTGAAGGACCTGATGGGTCAGTTCATGAACGTCTAATTATTGGTGTGATGCCAGTCAGAGAAAAAGGTGCATTTGCTCCAATACTATGGGGACTGGAAGACACATATGATAACGGGACAAAAATTTTCAAATTATTAGTGCAAATGATTGGTTCGATTTTTAACGGTACATTTAGTTTCGATATGTTAAACGGACCAGTAGGAATTTATAAAGTAACAGAAACAGTTGCTGCACAAGGATTGATTGCTCTGACATTATTTACGGGCATGCTCAGTGTGAACTTAGGAATCGTCAACCTATTACCGATTCCCGCTTTAGACGGTGGGAGAATTCTGTTTGCATTATACGAAATGATTTTTAGAAAACCTGTGAATAGAAAAGTTGAAATTAACATTCAAATCGTAGG
Source organism: Phocicoccus schoeneichii (assembly GCF_014635565.1). Lineage (GTDB taxonomy): Bacteria > Bacillota > Bacilli > Staphylococcales > Salinicoccaceae > Phocicoccus > Phocicoccus schoeneichii. The sequence goes on along the minus strand of NZ_BMDB01000001.1, from coordinate 544,539 downwards.
AGTATTATTTGTTATTTTAATTATGATCTTAGTCACTTGGAATGATATTAAAACGTTCATTATAGGAGGATAAAAATGCGTCAAACACAAATGTTTATACCAACTCAAAGAGAAGTACCATCTAGTGCAGAGAGTTTAAGTCATAGGCTGATGTTACGTTCAGGAATGATTAAACAACTCGCTGCGGGGATATATACGTATTTACCTATCACGAAATTAGTTTTAAATAATATCGAACAAATCGTGAGAGAAGAAATGAATGCAATTGGTGGAGCAGAAGTCTTAATGCCCGTATTACATCCTAAAGAACTTTGGGAAGAATCCGGTCGTTGGGACAAATACGGTAGTGAATTAATGAGAATGAGCGACCGTCATGATCGTGAGTTTGCACTTGGGCCAACTCATGAAGAAGTCATCGTGTCACTTGTACGTGATGAATTAAAGAGTTACAAGAAATTACCACTAACGCTTTACCAAATTCAAACGAAATTCAGAGATGAATTAAGACCAAGATTTGGATTATTACGTGGACGTGAGTTCATCATGAAAGATGCATATTCGTTCCATGTAGATGAAGAATCATTAAGAAAAACATATCAAGATATGTATCAAGCATACTCAAACATTTTTACTAGAGTAGGACTAGACTTCAGAGCAGTTGAAGCGGACAGTGGAGCTATCGGTGGTTCACATACGCATGAGTTCATGGCTTTATCTGAAATTGGTGAAGATACGATTGCATACACTGAAAACAGTGATTACGCAGCGAACATCGAAAAAGCGGAATGCTTAAGACCAACTGAATTCAGTATTGAAGAGAAAAGAGATATTGAGAAAATCGAGACTCCAGATGTTGCATCGTGTCAGGCACTTGCAGATTTACTTGAAATCGACTTAAAAGAAACAACGAAAACAATGGTCGTTAAAGTTGATGGTGAGCTTGTTATGATCGTGTTACGTGGAGACCATGAGTTAAACGATATAAAAGTGAAGAAATATTTTGAAGCGAGTAACGATGTTGAATTTGCAGAGGAAGCAGAAATTTTAGAAGTGTTTAATGCACATCCTGGATCTCTTGGTCCTGTAAATTCTCCGGTTAAAGTTTACATCGACTATCAAGTTGAAGCGATGAGAAACTATCCGGTTGGAGCGAATGAAGATGGTTACCACTTCAAGAATGTAAACGAATCTGATTACACAGTAGAAGGTACAGGAGATTTCAGATTTATTACTGAAGGGGAAATGGCTGCTGACGGCAGTGGTCCAGTTAAATTTAGAGAAGGTATCGAAGTTGGCCAAGTATTCGAGCTCGGTACGACTTATTCTGAAAAAATGGGACTTACAGTGCTAGACAAAAATGGACGTGCGACTCCAGTGTTAATGGGTTGTTACGGAATTGGTATTTCGCGTACATTATCTGCAATCATTGAGAAATATCATGATGATAACGGAATTATGTGGCCAAAATCAGTGACACCTTTCGACATTCATGTCATTTCAATGAATGTTAAAAAAGACGATATCGTTGAAGTGGCTGACTCACTCTACACAGATTTAGAGAAGTCGTACAAAGTACTATACGACGACAGAGATGAGCGTGCAGGCGTTAAGTTTGCTGACTCAGACTTAATTGGTATCCCAGTTAGAGTTGTTGTTGGTCGCGGTGCAGCTGAAGGAATCCTAGAAGTGAAGTTCAGAAATAGTGATGAAAAACATGAAGTCAAATTAGATGAATTACAGAGCTTTATAGAAGAAAACTACAACGCGTAAATCACACGATTTACGCGGTTTTTTAGGAGTGGGACTTGTGAATACAAAAGAGCAATTTAAGGTGCTTTTGACGCAATTAGATATGGAGAGTACTGATGCGCTCGATACAGGTCAATTAAAACGTGTTGTTGTTGATGATAAGAATCGAGAGTGGCAACTACACATTCATTTTGAAACTCTAATATCATATCCAATCTATCAACAGCTAAAAGTAAATATTCATGAAACGTTTAGTAAAATTGCGAATGTAGAACTCATAGTGACGACAGATAATTTTACGGATCATGATGTTTATCAATACTTAGAATGTTGTTTAGAAGATATAAATGTGAGTACAAACTTCTTGCGACAAGTGCTTAATGCACGAAAAACATTTCAAGAAGATGTCCTGAGATTCAGTTTTAATAATGATATTTTAAAGAATTATTTCGATAAAAACATCAAAGCAAATTTATTAAAACAATATACGAATCTTGGAATTAACATTAAGATGATAGAGTCGGTTGTGGATATTGCACAGCAGCAAGAGGAAGAAAACTCTATGCAAGAGCGCTTAGAAGAAGAACGTATCAAGTTCTTAGAAGAATTCCAGAAGTCACAAAATGAAAAAGTTGAAGTGGTTGACGCACCAGTTGTTAAACAGATTGGTAAACATATGAACTTTGACGGGGTACGTCCACTTGAAAACGTTATAGAGGAAGAGTTCAACGTAAAAGTTGAAGGTGTGATTTTCCAAAAAGATGTTATTACGACGAGAACAGGCAAAAAAATCTTGAATATGAAAGTAACGGATTATACCGATTCAATTCAAGTGAAAAAGTTCGGTCGTAATGGTGAAGAAGATGTGTTCGAAGCATTATCTAAAGGTGACTGGGTCATAATTGAAGGTAACGTAGAATATGATGAATTTGCGCGTGATCTCGTTTTAAACTTACGTGCTCTAACTCTTATCGATAAACCCAAGCACACTGATAGTAGTGAAAGTAAACGTGTAGAACTTCATCTACATACAATGATGAGTGCAATGGATGGTGTAACGAAAGTTCAAGAGTTTATTGATCGAGCTGAAGAGTATGGGCACACGAGTATCGCAATCACTGACCACAATAATGTTCAAGCATTCCCGGAAGCATACAACTATGCGAAGGGTAAAGACATCAATGTCATTTTTGGTATGGAAGCTAATCTCGTAAACGATGGTGCAAGACTTGCATTTAAAGAAAAAGATGTATTTTTAGAAGAAAGTACATATGTCGTATTTGACGTTGAGACGACAGGTCTATCCAGTCGATTCGATAAAATAATAGAACTCGCAGCAGTGAAAGTTCATAACGGTGAAATAGTAGATAAGTTTGAAAGCTTTATTAATCCACACGAACCACTTTCAGAAGTCATTAAGAACTTAACAGGAATCACAGACGGTATGCTTGTAGATGCGCCTGAGTTTAAAGATGTACTTCCTAAGTTTAAAGAATGGGTTGGAGACGCAATATTTGTTGCGCATAATGCGACTTTTGATATGGGCTTTATCGACACAGCGTATGAAACACTCGGATATGGTCCGTCAACAAACGGTGTTGTGGACACTTTAGAAATCACTAAAGTTTTAAATAAAGATCTAAAACGTCATAACTTAGCGGCGCTCTCTAGATATTACAACGTTGAACTAGTGAGTCACCATAGAGCGATTTATGACGCAGAAGCAACAGGATATATCTTTATAAAAATGCTTCAGCAACTAAAAGAAGCGGGTATTACGAAACATAATGAACTGAACACACTAGCGAGAGAAGACGCGTATAAACTAGGTCTGACAGATCACGCGACAATTCTAGTTAAGTCTCAAGAAGGATTGAAAAATCTATTTAAGATTGTTTCAGACTCATTGACGACAAGTTTTTATCAAGTACCGCGTGTGAGACGTAGTGTACTAGAAGAATATCGCGAAGGTCTATTAATTGGAAGTGCGTGTGACAACGGTGAAGTGTTTAGTGCGATGCTTCAAAAATCATATGAAGCGGCACGCGACGTGGCTCATTTCTATGATTATCTCGAAATTTTCCCGAAATCACTTTACAACAATCTTTTCGCGCGTGAAATGATCAAAGATGACGCGATGTATGAAGAGCTTGTGCACAATATGATTGCGCTCGGTAAAGAACTCGGTATTCCAGTTGTTGCCACTGGAAATGTACATTACCTTGATCCAAAAGATAAACTCAGAAGAGAAATTATCATAAAAGGAAACCCAGGTAATCCGCTGTCACGTTCAGTATTACCAGATGCTCATTTTAGAACAACGACAGAAATGCTTAAAGACTTTGCGTTTTTAGGTGAAGAAGAAGCGTTTGAAATCGTCGTTAAAAATACGAATTTAATTGCAGATATGATTGAAGATGTAGAAGTCATCAAAAAAGATTTATACACACCAAAAATTGAAAATGCAGAACAAGAAATTGAAGAAATGACTTATAGTAATGCAAGAAAACTATATGGTGAAAATCTACCAAGTATCATTGAAGAACGTTTAGAATTCGAGCTCAATAGTATAATCGGTAACGGGTTCAGTGTAGTATACTTAATTTCGCAAAAACTCGTTAAAAAGTCATTGGATGATGGGTACTTAGTTGGTTCGCGGGGTTCTGTCGGTTCATCACTTGTAGCGACAATGATGGAGATTACAGAAGTGAACCCGATGCCACCGCATTATATCTGTCCAAACTGTAAAGAAAGTCACTTCTTTAACGATGGTAAATATAACTCAGGTTATGATTTGCCTGATAAAAACTGTGAAGTCTGTGACGTTCCTATGATAAAAGAAGGACAAGATATCCCGTTCGAAACGTTCCTAGGATTCGAAGGAGACAAAGTACCAGATATCGACCTTAACTTCAGTGGGGAGTATCAGGCAAAAGCCCATGCGTATACGAAAGAACTGTTCGGGGAAGACTATGTGTATCGTGCAGGAACAATTTCAACACTTGCTGATAAAACAGCATTCGGTTACGTTAATGGATACATGAACGACAATGGTCTCGTGAAGCGTAAAGCTGAAATCGATCGCCTCGCAAGTGAAGCGGAAGGGATTAAGAGAACGACTGGACAACACCCAGGTGGTATTATCGTAATACCAAACGATATGGACGTATTTGATTTTACGCCAATTCAATATCCAGCAGATGATACAGAAGCAGAGTGGCGTACGACGCACTTTGACTTCCACTCAATCGATGAGAACGTACTGAAACTAGATATATTAGGTCACGTTGACCCAACGATGATTCGTATGCTCGAAGACTTAACGGGTCTTGATCCGAAAACAATTCCAGCAAACGATGAACGTACGATGAGCCTCTTTAAAGGTCCAGAAACACTTGGAGTGACTAGAGAAGAAATTCACTCTGAAACAGGAACATACGGTGTACCTGAATTCGGAACGAACTTCGTACGTGAGATGCTCGTAGATACAAAACCAAGTACATTCGGTGAACTCGTCCAAATCTCAGGACTGTCACATGGAACGGACGTATGGCTTGGAAACGCACAAGATTTAATTAGAAAAGGTATTTGTGACTTATCAAGTGTAATCGGGTGTCGTGACGATATCATGGTAACTCTAATGTACAAAGGATTACCTCCAGCAGTCGCCTTCCAAATTATGGAGAGCGTACGTAAAGGACGTGGACTTCGTCCGGAATGGATCAGCATTATGAAAGAAAACGGAGTCGAAGACTGGTATATTGAATCATGTAAGAAGATTAAATACATGTTCCCGAAAGCACACGCAGCCGCATATGTACTGATGGCATTTAGAATCGCATACTTTAAAGTTCACTATCCAAAGGAATATTACGCGACTTATCTTTCAGTACGAGCAGCAGACTTTGATCTATTACTCATGACAAGAGACCGTTCAACAGTAAGTGCACGTGTGAAAGAAATGAAAGATGAGTACAACGAATTGTCTAAGAAAGAAAAAGACTTACTTGTTGTATTAGAAGTTGTAAACGAAATGCTTCATAGAAATATTAAGATGAAACCAGTCGACATCGAAAAATCAGATCCAATTAACTTTATTATCGATGGAGATAGTTTAATTCCTCCATTTGTAGCAGTTCCTGGACTTGGAGCAAGTGTTGCAAGAACGATAGCTAAAGTTAGAGAGACTGAGAAGTTTATCTCTAAAGAAGATTTAAACAAAAAAGCAGGAGTGTCACAGAAAGTTGTAGAATATCTCACAGAGCTTGGCAGTCTTGATCATTTACCAGATAAGGCTCAGCTTTCTATATTCGACATTTAAAAATATATATGGTACAATATCAATGATATTAAATACTGTAATGGGGAGAAGAGCGCACGCAAGTACGCTCTTTTCTTACGTTCTGATTGAGGTGAAGTGACACATGAATAGTAGAGAAACAAGTATTTTTGAACATGCTGAACCCGTTGTACGTGAACTCGGCTACAAACTGATTGAAGTTGAATATGCGAAAGAAGGTCCAGACTACTTTTTAAGAATATATCTTGATAAGCCAGGCGGAATTACACTGGATGACTGTGTAAGAGCGAGTGAGGTCCTTGGAGATAAGCTTGACGAATGGGATTTAATTTCTGGAATGTATTTCTTAGATGTGTCATCACCAGGCGCTGAGCGACCAATCAAAGATGATGAAGATTTAGAAATGACACTGGAAAATGGTATCTATGTGAAAACTTATCAAAACATAGATGGTAATAAAGAGTGGACAGGTATTTTAAAATCATATGATGAAGATACGGTGACAGTGATGTACCGTGACAAAACAAGAGAAAAAACAGTAGATATCGACAGAAGTTTAATTGCTACAATCAGAAAAGCAGTTTTACTATGAACGGAGGAAGTTAAGTGAATCAGGAATTATTGAATGCGATAGAATACATTCAAAAGGAAAAAAATATTCCTACAGAAGTATTAATTGAAGCGATTGAAGCAGCATTACTTACTGCTTACAAAAAGAACTATGAGGACCACAAAAATGTCCGCGTTGAATTAAGCATGGAAACAGGAAATTACCGCGTTGTTTCACGTAAAGACGTTGTAGAAGAAGTATTCGATCCAAGTGAAGAAATTGACCTTCTAACAGCGCGCACATATAATCCAGCTTATGAAATTGGTGACCCTTTTGACGAAGATGTAACGCCAGAAGACTTTAACAGAGTTGGTGCTCAAGCAGCAAAACAAGCAGTAATGCAACGTATTCGTGATGCAGAACGTGAGATTCTGTTTGAAGAGTACATCGGCAAAGAAGATGAACTCATCATCGGCGTAATCGACAGAATCGACCACCGTTTCGTATATGTATCTCTCGGTAAGACAGATGCTGTTTTATCTGAAGCAGAACGAATTCCAGGTGAAGAATATAAACCAGGAGAGCGCATTAAAGTGTACTTAAATAAAGTAGAACAAACGACTCGTGGACCACAGATTTATGTTTCAAGAACTCATCCAAACCTTCTTAAGAGATTGTTCGAAGAAGAAGTACCTGAAATTTATGACGGTACTGTAGAAATTATGAGTGTTGCACGTGAAGCGGGTGAGCGTTCTAAGATTTCTGTACATGCAGTAAATAGTGATGTAGATGCTGTTGGATCATGTGTTGGTGCACGTGGTGCTCGTGTTGAAGCAATTGTGGACGAACTTTCTGGAGAAAAAATTGATATCGTATTATGGGATGAAGATCCTAAAGTTTACGTTAAAAATGCACTGTCACCATCAGAAGTTATTGATGTAATTGTAAATGAAGAACACAAATCAACGACTGTAATTGTACCGGATCATCAATTATCATTAGCAATTGGTAAACGCGGACAAAACGCGAGACTCGCTGCTAAGCTTACAGGTTGGAAAATCGATATCATTTCTGAGTCTGATTTTAACAACGAAGAAGATGACTCGGACAGTAACATAGAAGAAATAACTGAATAAGAGGTGTTTCTATAGTGGTGCGTAAAATTCCGATGAGAAAAGATATTTTATCTGGTGAAATGTTTAAAAAGCAAGACTTGATTCGTATTGTAAAAACAAAAGACGGAGAAGTATTTGCTGATGAAACAGGCAAGAAAAACGGACGCGGTGCCTACGTGGTGAAAGATTTAGATAAAGTCAATGAGGCACGCGAAAAGAAAATCTTAGAGTCGAAGTTAAAAGTAGATTCAGAGACACTTGGACCTATTTATGACGAGATTATTCGTTTAATCTACAGAGAGGATATTCCAAAGCGATGAGTAAAGTACTTAATATGCTGGGATTAGCCACTCGTGCAAGAAAAGTAACTAATGGTGAAGAAATCACATTAGATGCAATAAAACAACATCAAGTACAACTCGTATTTTTAGCGAGTGATGCAGGACAAAGTACAAAAAAGAGAATCGAAAATAAATGTAATAGTAATAATATTCCACTCGTTACAGAGTTTACAAAAACTGAACTTTCAATGGCTACTGGCGCGTTAAATAGGGTAGTTATAGGAGTAACAGATAGTGGATTTAGAAAACATATGCTCGAGCTCTTATAGGAAAGGAACGTGTTTCAATGAGTAAGATGAGAATTCATGAATACGCGAAAGCTCATGATTTACAGAGTAAAGATGTAATCGACACATTAAATGCCAATGGGGGAGACTTTAAAAGTCACATGGCATCATTAGAGGATGAAGATATTAAAGTTCTCGATAATAAATTTAAAAAGGCTGAGCCAAAGAAAGAAAATAAAAAGCCTGAAAACAAAAAGCAAGACAATAACAACAAGAAAAATAATCAACCTCATGGTAAGAACAATAAAAACAACAAGAATAGCAAAAATAACAAGAACAACAAAAACAACCAAAACAAAAACAACCAAAACAAAAACAACACTGCTAAAAAAGACCATGGTAACGATAAAAAGACTGCTCCTAAAGAAGAAGGACCAAAAGTATTTACTTATGTAGAAGGTATTACTGTTGGTGAACTTGCTGAGAAAATCGGTGTAGATGCTTCTAAAGTGGTTAAAGATTTATTCATGCTTGGTATCATGACAAATATTAACCAATCATTAGATAATGAAGCAGTTGAGATTGTAGCAGATAACTATGGTTATACTGTAGAACAAGAAGTTGTGATTGACGATACAGACTTAGATGTATACTTCGATATTGATGAGAGTGAATTAACTGAAGAGCGTCCAAGTATTGTTACAATCATGGGACACGTTGACCATGGTAAAACAACACTTCTTGACTCTATCAGAAATGCAAACGTGACTGAAGGAGAAGCGGGCGGAATCACTCAGCACATCGGTGCTTACCAAATTAACTGGAATGATAAAGACATCACTTTCCTTGATACACCAGGACACGAAGCGTTCACAACAATGCGTGCACGTGGTGCTCAAGTAACAGATATTACAATTCTAGTTGTTGCAGCAGATGACGGTGTAATGCCACAAACAATTGAAGCATTAAACCACGCGAAAGCTGCAGAAGTACCAATTATTGTTGCTGTAAACAAAGTAGATAAGCCAACAGCAAATCCAGACAGAGTTATGACTGAGCTTGGTGAATACGGATTATTCCCAGAAGACTGGGGCGGAGACACAATCTTCGTACCACTGTCAGCATTAACGGGTGAAGGTATCGATGATTTATTAGAAATGATCACGCTTGTTGGTGAAATGCAAGAACTTAAAACGTCACATGACCGTGAAGCAATCGGTACAGTTATCGAGGCAGAGCTTGATAAGTCACGTGGACCAGTTGCAACTTTACTTGTTCAACACGGTACTTTAAACGTAGGAGACTCTCTAGTAGTAGGTAATACTTACGGTAAAGTACGTGCGATGGTGAACGATTTAGGTAAACGAATTAAAACTGCAGGTCCAAGTTTACCAGTTGAAATTACTGGTTTAAACGATATTCCTGAAGCGGGAGACCGTTTTGTTGTCTTTAAAGATGATAAAAAAGCCCGTCAAATCGGTGAAGAACGTGCAGAAAACAAAGTACTTCGTGACAGAGAAGTTACGAATAAAGTCAGCCTAGAAAACCTCTTTGAAACACTTAAAGAGGGTGAACTAAAAGACTTAAACTTAATCTTAAAAGCAGATGTACAAGGTACAGTTGAAGCATTAGCAGCATCACTTATGAAGATCGATGTTGAGGGTGTTAACATCCGTATCATCCACACTGGTGTAGGTGCAATCAACGAATCAGACGTAACACTCGCGAACGCATCTAATGCGATTATCATTGGTTTCAACGTACGTCCTGACTCAAATGCACGTCGTACAGCGGATGCAGAGAAAGTAGACATTCGTCTACACAGAGTGATCTACAAAGCGCTTGAAGAAATTGAACAAGCGATGAAAGGTATGCTTGATCCAGAGTACGAAGAAAAAGTAATTGGTAATGCTGAAGTACGTCAGACATTCAAAGTATCTAAAGTAGGTACGATTGCAGGTTCTTACGTTACAGACGGTAAAATTACAAGAGACGCAGGCGTACGTGTGATTCGTGACGGCGTAGTGATTTTCGAGGGAGAACTTGACGCACTTAAACGTTTCAAAGATGATGTGAAAGAAGTTGCAGCAGGATACGAATGTGGTATCACTGTTAAAAATTATAATGACCTTAAAGAAGGCGACATTATCGAAGCATTTATCATGGTTGAGATTGCGAGGGTTTAATTATGGTAAAAAGATCTGACAGAGTAGCTGAAGAAATTAAAAAAGTAATCAGTGAAACTTTAATTACAGAAGTGAGCGAGAAAGAAGACAACTTAGGTCTCATAACAATCACTGAAGTAGAAGTTACAGAAGAAATGGAGAATGCAAATGTATTCTTCACAACTCTGAATGACGATAAAGAAAAAACAAAAGAGATGCTTAACAAATACAAAGGATTATTTAGAACAGCAGTTGCTAAAAAAATCCGTATGAGAAAAGCACCAGAAATCTTCTTCCATTACGATGGATCAGTTGAATACGGTAGCCGTATCGACGAACTACTAAATCAACTTAGTAAAGAAGACTAATTAGAAGTTTAGACACGAGAAACTTTTCTCGTGTCTTTTTTTGTTTTAGATTACTCATCTATACTTCAGTCACTTTATCCTTTCTGACTACTCTCATATTCGTTATAATTAAAGATGATTAATATTAGGAGATATAGTTATGTATAATGGTGTTTTTGCGGTTGATAAGCCGGAAGGGATGACGAGTCATGATGTGGTTACTCGTGTTCGTCGTCTATTAAAAATGAAAAAGGTAGGACATACGGGGACGCTAGATCCTGCCGTAACTGGTGTGCTTCCAATCGTTGTTGGTAGTGCGACTCAGCTCACTGAGATCTTACAGGAGAGAGACAAGGGATATCGTGCGACGGTGACTCTTGGTTTCAGCACTAATACTGAGGACCAGACGGGCAAAGTAGTTGAAACCTCTGATATTAGAGCTGTCGACATCTCTAAAATCGACGAAGTAATCGAGAGTTTCTTAGGGGATTATGATCAGCAAGTACCAGCGTATAGCTCAGTTCGTGTGAACGGTAAGAAGCTTTATGATTACGCTCGGAAAGGGATTGAAGTAGAGCGTCCTGTACGTACTGTCGAAATCAAAGAAATCACTCGTGTCTCTGATATTGTCGAAGATAAAGACACGATTTGCTTCGACATCGACGTTATCTGTTCGAAAGGAACATATATCAGAACGCTTGCTGTAGACATCGGTCGTAAGCTCGGCATCCACGCGCACATGTCCAAACTTCGTCGTACATTATCGTGTGGTATTAAACTAGAAGAGACAACACCGCTAGATCATCTGTCTAAAGAAGACTTAATACCAATTTTAGATGTTTTAGATGATATTCCAAGATTCGAAATCACAGAAGAAAACGACATTTTTCGTATTGCAACTGGGCAAAAAATCACAGATATTGATATGATTAAAATAATTGGTTCTGATTTAAGCCGTGTACTCTTCACTGTTGAAGAAAAACCTGTCGGTATTTATCAGAAACATCCCACAAAAACTGGATGGTATAAACCTTTTAAAATGTTTTTAACAAGAGAGGATTTAATGGAGTAATGGAAGTTATCAGACTGCAGTATCCAAACGAATTTAAAGTAAATGAAGATGAACAAATCGCAGTTGCTCTTGGATTCTTCGATGGATTACACATCGGACACCAAGAAGTTATCAATACAATGATCGAAATTGCAGAGAAGAAAGGGTTAAAAAAATCTGTATTAACATTTGACCCACATCCGTCCGTTGTTCTAAGTCAAAAACAACAACGCACGACATATATCACACCTCTTCCAGTTAAAGAGAAAATGCTTGAAGAATATGGTATCGACTATTTGTTTGTCGTTAATTTCTCAAGTGAATTTGCACAACTTTCACCAGATACTTTTGTAAAAGATTATCTAATTGGTAGCAATGTAAAAGAAGTCATTGCTGGATTTGATTTCTCATATGGGTATATGGGCAAAGGTTCTGTAGCAACTCTAGAGCAATATAGCGAATTTAATATAACAAGTATCGTTCAAAAAGAAGATGATGGAGAAAAGATCTCAACAACACGTATTAGAGAGTTATTAAGCGAAGACAAATTAGAAGAGGCAAACCGCCTACTTGGTCGCTCATACAGTATAGAAGGTTTCGTCGTGCAAGGAGAAAAGCGTGGTCGCACAATCGGTTTCCCAACAGCGAATATCGAGCCGTCTTATAAATATTTCTTACCATCGCTCGGCGTTTATGCAGTAACATTGACAATTGGATCGGATCCTACAGTTTATAAAGGAGTCGCTTCAATCGGTGTGAAACCAACGTTCCATGAAAATCACAAAGTAACAATTGAAGTGCACATCATTGACTACGATCGTACAATTTACGGTGAGACAGTTACTGTTTACTGGGAGCACTTCATTCGACATGAACTCAAATTTGATGGATTAGACGCGTTAATTGAAGCGATTCAAGAAGATAAAGACAAGGCAATCGAACTGTTAAAAGACAAATAAAAAAGCGCCAGATGACTTGCTATAGTGATGTGAATTTTGTATAATTGTCTAAGTGCTTTATCTTGGTGATTAGAAACTCCAACTGTCACTCAGATATTAGCGTATAAAGAAAAAGGAGGATATTGCTATGTCAATGTCAAAAGAAAGAAAACAACAATTAATTGAAGAGTACCGCGTACACGAAACTGATACTGGATCTCCAGAAGTTCAAATCGCAGTTCTAACTGAAGAAATCAACACTTTAAACGAACACTTACGTACTCATAAAAAAGACCACCACTCACGTCGTGGACTTCTTAAAATGGTAGGTCGTCGTAAACACCTATTAACTTACTTACGTGAAAAAGACGTTCAACGTTACCGTGACTTAATCGGTAAACTTGGATTACGTCGTTAATTTAGTAAAATAGAGGCATGTTTCCTTGTTTTTATAAGGGGACATGCCTTTTGTTTTTAGGTTTTAACCAGTTATTTAAAAGCGTTTTATAAAGATTAGGTGGTACGGTTTTTGAATTCAATTTCCTTATAGACATCAGTGTTTAGCCTAACTTTTTTTGCTATAATATAAAGACTAATAATGGTATGATAAAGAGAGTGTATATAGAGGAGAGTAAAAAGATTATGACTGAAACAAACAAACAAGTGTTTGAAACAGAATGGGCAGGACGTCCATTAATCGTTGAGTATGGCGAAGTAGCAAAACAAGCGAATGGGGCTGTACTTGTACGTTACGGTGATACTGTGGTTTTATCAACAGCTACAGCATCTAAAGAACCAAAAGACATCGACTTTTTCCCGTTAACAGTTGCATTTGAAGAAAAATTATATGCAGCAGGTAAAATCCCAGGAGGATTTAACAAACGTGAAGGTCGTCCAAGTGAAGAAGCAACATTGACAAGTCGTCTGATTGACAGACCATTAAGACCATTATTCCCAGATGGATTTAGACATGATGTTCAAATCATTTCATCTGTATTATCAGTTGACCCGGAAGCATCTACTGCAATGGCAGCAATGCTTGGATCTTCACTCGCATTATCAGTATCTAATATTCCATTTAACGGACCAATCGCTGGCGTTAAAATTGGACTTGTTGACGGAGAGTTCGTTGTAAACCCAAGCGAAGAGATTTTAAAACACTCTGAACTAGAACTTGATGTTGCTGGTACATATGAAGCCATCAACATGGTTGAAGCAGGAGCAAAAGAAGTGCCGGAAGACAAAATGTTAGAAGCAATTCTTTTCGCACATGAAGAAATCAAAAAAGTAATAGAGTTTGAAAACAAAATTATTGAAGCCATCAACCCAGAAAAAATGGAATTCATTCCAGCTGAAGTAGATCCTTCATTAAAAGCACAAGTAGAAGAAATTGCTGAAGAAAATAATATTGGGGACGCAATTTTAACTGTAGACAAACAAGACCGTGAAGCACGCATTGCTGAAATTCGTGAAAAAGTAATCGCACTATTTGACGAAGAATCTGAAACATACGAAGAAGATGTTAAAGCTGCACGTGGTGTATTTGAAGCATTGGTTTACGACGAAGTTCGTCGTTTAATTACTGAAGACAAAATTCGTCCAGATAGACGTAAGCCAGACGAAATCAGACCACTTAATTCACAAGTAGGTCTACTGCCAAGAGCACACGGATCTGGTTTATTTACACGTGGGCAAACTCAAGTACTTTCAGTTGCGACTCTAGGTTCTATGAGCGAGTACCAAATCATCGATGGTTTAGGTGAAGCAAGTGAAAAACGCTTCATGCATCACTATAACTTCCCACACTTCTCAGTAGGGGAAACTGGACCGTTACGTGCACCAGGTCGTCGTGAAATCGGACACGGTGCATTAGGTGAACGCGCATTACAACAAGTTATTCCTTCAGCTGAGAAATTCCCGTACACAATTCGCGTTGTTTCTGAAGTATTAGAATCGAACGGCTCATCTTCACAAGCATCAATCTGTGGTGGTACACTCGCATTAATGGATGCTGGTGTACCAATTAAAGCACCCGTTGCAGGTATTGCAATGGGTATGATGATGAAAGACGGTAACTATACAATTCTTTCAGATATTCAAGGTATGGAAGACGCTTTAGGAGACATGGACTTTAAAGTTGCAGGTACTGAAAAAGGAATCACTGCAATCCAAATGGATATTAAAATTGATGGATTAGCTGAAGAAATTCTACGCGAGTCATTAGAACAAGCTAGAGTTGGACGCTTACACATTTTAGAAAACATGTTAGCAACATTAGAGGGGCCAAGAGAAACACTTTCTAAATACGCACCTAAGATTGAAACAATGACAATCAATCCGGACAAAATCCGTGATGTTATTGGACCTGGTGGTAAGAAAATCAACGAAATCATTGATGCAACAGGCGTAACTCTTGATATTGAACAAGACGGTACAATCTTCATCGGTGCAGTTGATCAAGAAATGATCACTAAAGCGCGTGAGATTATTGAAGAAATTACACGTGAAGCGGTTGTTGGAGAAGTGTACATGGGTACAGTTAAACGTGTTGAAAAATTCGGTGCATTCGTTGAGCTATTCAAAGGAAAAGACGCACTCGTACACGTATCACAACTTGACACCAAGCGTGTTGAAAAAGTAGAAGACTTTGTTAAAGAGGGCGATCAGTTCTTAGTTAAAGTAACTGAAATTGACAAACAAGGACGCGTCAATGCATCGCGCAAAGTTTTAATAAAGAATGACGAAGAGAAAAAAGATAAGTAAGGAGGGGTAAAGTTGGCAGAAAAGAAAGAAGAAACACCAAAAATTAAAATTATACCTCTCGGCGGTGTTGGTGAAATCGCAAAAAACATGTATATCGTTGAAGTAGAAGACGAAATGTTTATGTTAGATGCGGGACTCATGTTTCCTGAGGACGAAATGCTCGGTGTAGATGTCGTCATCCCTGACATCACTTATGTTAAAGAGAATAAAGATCGCCTAAAAGGTATCTTTATTTCTCATGGGCATGAGGACTCAATCGGTGCTTTACCTTACATCATCGAAGAATTAAATGCACCAATCTATGCCTCAAAATTAACGATTGGTTTAATCAAAGAAAGATTTAAAGAACATAAAGTGAGAAAGAAACAAAAGTTCTTTACTATTACATGTGACTCTAAAATGAACTTTAAAAATTGTTCATTTGAATTCTTTGAAACGTCACATACGATTCCAGATTCATATGGTTGCTCAATTGAAACTAAGTGGGGAAAAATCGTTTATGCTGGTGAATTCAAATTTGACCAAAGTCTTGAAGGAGACTATGGCTACAATATGGGTAAAATGTATGAAATTGCAAAAAGCAATGACGTACTCGCACTCATCAGTGATTCAACTGAAGCGGAAAAACGAGGGTATAATACACCAGAAAACATTATCGAAAGCCATATTTTAAGTGCATTCTTAAAAACACGTGGTCGTATTATTGTGTCTTGTTATGCATCTAACTTTGTTAGAATTCAGCAAGTATTAACAAACGCACATAAAGCAAATCGTAAAGTGACATTCTTAGGTAAGACTTTAGAGTCGAGCTTTAAAGTAGCGAGAAATTTAGGATATTTCAACATTCCTGATGGATTATTAATCCCATCTCATGAACTAAAAAAATATCCAGATAATGAAGTTGTAATCATCGCAACAGGTTCTCAAGGTGAACCAATCGAAGCGTTAGGCCGTATGAGCCGTGGCTCACATGATGTTACGAATATCAAAGAAGGCGATGCTGTTTATATCTTAACGACACCATCGTCGAACATGGAAGTGGTGTTATACAGCACGCTAAATGATTTAGTAAAAGCTGGAGCCGACGTACATTCACCAACTTCAGATATTCACGCATCTAGTCATGGTCTAAGTGAAGAATTAAAAATGATGTTAAACATATTTAAACCGGAATACTTCATTCCAGTTCAAGGGGAATACAAAGAGCAAATTGCTCACGCTAAGCTTGCAACAGAAACAGGTGTTGTACCTGAGAAGATTTTCCTTTTAGAAAAAGGAGACGTGGTAAGCTTTGATGGAAAAGAAATGACATCAAGTGATAAAGTGACCGCTGGTAACGTATTAATTGACGGTAAGGGTGTCGGAGACGTCGGTAATATCGTATTACGAGACCGTAGAATTTTAAGTGAAGATGGAATTTTTATTGCGGTTGTTACCATTGACAGAGAAACTAGAACAATTGAAGCAGGACCTGAAATTCAATCACGAGGATTCGTGTATGTAAAAGAGAGCGAAGAACTGTTAAAACAATCTGAAGCACTTGTAAGAGAAATTGTTGAAGATTCGTTATCAAACAGACGTGTCGATTATAGTACACTGAAACAAAATGTGAGAGATGCTCTTGGGAAGTATCTATTTGAAAGCACAAAACGCAGACCAATGATCATTCCAATCGTTTCTGAAATATAATCACACTATGGAGATACTCGTTTGTATCTCCTCATTTTTTATTTATTGAAAGGACTTTTGCTATGGCGAGAAAGAAAAGTACGAGACGTAGTAAAAAGAAGGATAGACAACGATATTTTGCCCTCACAAGCTTCTTAATAATTTTAATTATACTTATTGCAGTCTTTCAACTCGGCTCCGTAGGTGAATATATCGATTCTATGTTTACTTATCTCTTTGGAACAAGCAGATATTTTACGTATATGATTATCGTACTGACAAGTGTTTATACAGCAATGAACCTTCATTTTCCGTTTACTAGACGTATGATGGGTTATGTATTTTTACAGTTTGGCTTTATATACTTATTCCACGGGATTCTATACTTTACGAATCGACCACTGACTGAAAACTTCTATACGTTTATGGAAACGAGAGTTCTAATTGAAGAGACTGGATTTAAAAACTTCACTGGTGGAGGCACAATCGGCCAATCCATGTTTTCATTCTTAAGTAGTGGAATTAGCTTCTTCGGGACGATGGTTTTATCTATCGTATTCATTTACTTTGCGATTATTCTAATTAAAAACGAAAGTATTGAAGCAGCACTTAGAAGAGATTTCGTAAGAGTGGGTGAGATGTTTAAGAAATTATTTAAATCTACTTCAGAGATGGTTTCTTCTCAAAGAGAGAAATCTAAAACTAAAGTAGATAAAAAACAAGAAACACCTGTTGTTAAATCAACGTCAGATGATGAAAAACCAGAAAAACAGAATAAACAACAGAGAAAAAAACCACTTATGGATGCGTTTAAAAAGAAAGATCAGACTGAAAAAGCGACAACAGAAGAAGCTCCTGAAGTATTTGAACCACAGATTTTTGTATCTGATGAAGAATATATGGATACAGGTGACGATATTCAGGAAGAAAATTCAGAAGAACCGTCTGACTTTAAAATTGAAGAAGAGAAAAGCGATTCTGTAGAACTCGAATACGAAGAAGAAGACCTCGACGAAACCATTAGCACGGATGCACCAAAACCGAATACGGAAGAAGATGAGCTTGATGATTCTGAAGTTAAAGCGCTCATCGAATATAAGACTCCTCCAATTACATTACTGAAAGATGCGGATAACGTAGAAAAAGTTTCGAATAAAGCAGTATTAGAGCAAGGTAAAGTGCTAGAAGAAACACTTCGCAACTTTGGAGTGAGTGCGAAAGTTTCTAAGATTCGAATTGGTCCAGCCGTTACACAGTTTGAAATCCAACCTGATATTGGTGTAAAAGTATCTAGAATAATCAACCTTCAAAACGATATTGCACTTTCTCTAGCAGCGAAAGATATTCGTATTGAAGCACCAATTCCAGGTAAGTCAGCTGTTGGTATTGAAGTACCAAACTCAGTTATTTCTATGGTGACGTTACGCGAAGTTATGAAACGTAAATCAACAGACAATGTGCTTGAAGTGGGACTTGGTAAAGATATTTCAGGTGCACCCATCATGGCAGAGTTAAATAAAATGCCTCACTTACTTGTAGCAGGTTCTACAGGTAGTGGTAAATCTGTATGTATTAACGGTATTATCGTATCTATTTTACTGAACGCTAAACCACATGAGGTAAAACTCATGATGATTGACCCTAAAATGGTAGAATTAAATGTCTATAATGGTATTCCTCATTTACTGAGCCCTGTTGTTACAAATCCACAAAAAGCTGCAGATGCGTTAAACAGAATCGTAAATGAAATGGAACGTCGTTATGATCTATTCAGTGCGACTCATACGAAAAATATTTCAGCATACAATAAATATTTAGAGAAAAATGCAGAGAATCCTGATAAGGTCACTAAGATGCCCTATATCGTAGTAATCATAGATGAACTTGCAGACCTTATGATGGTTGCATCAAAAGATGTAGAAGCGTCGATTACAAGAATCGCACAGATGGCACGTGCAGCGGGTATTCATTTGATTATCGCGACTCAGCGTCCGTCCGTTGACGTTATCACAGGTATTATCAAGGCAAATATACCTTCAAGAATTGCATTTGCCGTAAGTTCATCTACAGACTCAAGAACAATTATCGACTCTGGAGGCGCAGAAAAACTACTTGGTAAAGGAGACATGCTCTTCTTACCATCTGGACGTTCTAAACCGCTTCGTGTGCAAGGTGCGTTTCTTTCAGACGATGAAGTACTCGATGTCGTAGAATTTGTTACATCACAAATGAAAGCAAACTATGAGAAATCTGTTATTTTAAATCAAGAGAAAAAAGAAGTAGAAGAAGTCGAATCAGAAGACGAACTATACGGTGAAGCAAAATGGTTTGTTATTGAAGAACAGCGCGCGTCAGCAAGTTTACTCCAACGACAATTTAGAATTGGTTATAACCGTGCAGCTAGACTCGTCGATGATTTAGAAAGAAATGGTATCATTGGACCAGCGAGTGGTTCAAAACCACGTAATGTACTGGTACAAGAGCATGATGTATAAGGAGTTTTATATGTGAAAATTAATGAAACTACTGTAAATAATATTCCGATAATAGATATTAGAACAGATAAGTTCAAAACATTTACGATACGTATCTCATTCAGAAATACGTTAGATGAAAAAACAACAACGATTAGAAATATTCTTTCAAGAATGATGATTAAACGCACGAAAAATTTAAGAACTGAAACAGAGCTTGTTCAGTTCTTAGCTAAATATTATGGTGCGCATCTGACTGAAGGAACGACAAAACGTGGAGATTCGCATATCGTGAATTTCACATTAGAATTTGCCAACGAACGTTTTATTCATGAAGATTTAAACATCTTTAATGATTTATGTGAATTCTTAAATGATATCTTAACAACACCATTTGAATATACAGACGAATGGCAATCATTCTTAGACCAAGAGAAGAGACTTCATAAAAATAAGCTCTCTCTTCTCCTGGACAGTTCTATGCAGCGTGCGTATATCAACATGCTAAATATCATGTTTAAAGATGAACCAAATCGTCACATGTCTTTCGGTAAAATCGATGAGATTGATTCAATCACATTAGAAGACATCATGAAAGAGCACAAAAAGATGATGGAAGAAGACGAAATGGTCGTTCTCGTTGTCGGTCAAACAACAGACAACAACATTAAATCTTTAGAAAAAATTTATTCACGTGATAATTATGTGAAACTGCCGTTCAATGGATTTAATGGACAAGTGTCGAATGTTATCAATTATCAAACAGATGTCGAAAAAATTGAACAAGCAAAAACAATCTTAGGTTTTAGAATCGATAAAAAACAAGCAGACATGATGAGTGCGCGAATCTTTAACAGAATGTTTGGTGGCGGTGCTGCATCATTCTTATTCATGAACTTGCGTGAAAAGTTATCGTTAGCGTACCAAATTCATTCAGAACTAGATATTAAAAACGGTGTGCTCTTCGCAATTGCAGGTGTAGATTTTAACAGAGTGAAAGAAACAGAGATTCATGTCATGAAAGAATTAGAGAAATTTAGAAATGGTGATTTCACAGAAGAATTCTTGCAAGAATCTAAAAATCAATTCCTTTCAGCACGCTTAGATGCGATGGACAAACCTAAAGGTGTTATTGCGACATTATATGGTCACTTCTTAGCAGGTATTGATTTTGATTATGTAGATGAGCAACTATCGCTTGTTACAAAAGAATCTGTAATGAATGTAGCCAAACACACGCATTTAGATACTGTATATACATTGACTGGAGGTGAGTCAAATGGAAGTCACACACTATAAAGATATAGACGAGACAGTCTATCATGAAAAAATGAATAACGGTTTAGAAGTTGTTTATATCAAGAAGGGTGGATTCAACAAGAAGTTTGTCACCTACACAACTAAATTTGGTTCAATGGACAATGACTTTACTGTAGACGGCATACGTCACCAAATACCTGACGGTATCGCTCATTTCTTAGAGCATAAGATGTTCGAGAAAGAAGACGGAGATGTATTCAACAAATTCTCTCAGAACGGTGCAAACGCGAATGCATTTACATCATATGACAGAACAACATATCTATTTTCTTGTACTGAAAATTTTTATGAGAACTTAAAATTACTTATGGATATGGTGGAAACACCGTATTTCACAGATGAATCGGTAAAAAAAGAAATCGGTATTATCAATGAAGAAATCAAGATGTATCAAGACAATCCAGGGTTTAGAGTGTATAACCAATTGTTAGAATCTCTTTATCAGAAGCATCCAATCAGAATTGATATCGCAGGCACACTAGAGTCAATCAGTGAAATTACAAAAGATACACTCTATATGTGCCATGAGACATTTTATGCACCAAACAACATGGTCATGGTGATCGTCGGAGATTTCGATACTGAAGAGTTGTTTGAGTTTATCCGTACGCATCAAGACAACCGTAATATCGAGGTCTTAAAAGAAATTACGCACCACTTTGAAGTAGAACCTAAAGACGTTTTAGAAAGTGTTGCAACGACTCCAATGAACGTGTCAGATACTAGACTCATGCTTGGATTTAAATATTTAGAGTCTGGTGAAGAAGATAAATACAACGAAGCCAAACGTGATATTATCATGATGTTTGCGCTAGATATGGTATTTGGTGCACAGTCTAAATATTATTATGAGCTGATGAATGAGTCGTTAATAGACGAATCATTTAACTTTGGATTTTCAGCAGAGCACACATATGGACACACACTCTTTACGTCACGAGGAAGTAACGCTAAAGACGTTGTGAAACGCATATTAGAAATTATCGAAGAAGTGAATACGACGGATTATTTCACAGATGAAATGCTGTTATCACAAAAGAGAGAGTTACTCGGAGATTATTTATCATCCCTTGACTCACCAGAGTATATCGCAAACCAATATACAAAATATCTACTTGACGGAAACAACTTATATCAAGTGCCATCAATCGTAGATGGTATTACTCTGGAAGATGTGAAAGTGACGTTTAAGGAAGTCTTAGACCCTAAATATATGTCAGAATCACTCATTGTACCGTATGAGTAATATTTTAATTGTCGGTGCAACAGGAGACATAGGTAATGCGATTCATGAACAATTTAGTGAGAGTTACATTATTACGGTATCTAAAAAAAGAAGACCACTACTAAAGAGTAACCATCACTTCTTAGATCTTACTAAAGAAGTGAATAATGGTGATATGGAAGAAATATTTGCCGGATTAACGCATCTTGATGCACTCATTTATACTCCAGGATTCGCACAGTTCGATATGATCCAAGATGTGACGATGAATGATATCGATACTCAGTACACACTCTCAATTAAAAACTTAGTAGTCTTTATCCAAGCAGCACTTCCACTTTTAAAGAAAAGCAAAAATGGAAGAATAATTGTTGTTACTTCAATATGGGGTCAAGTAGGAGCGAGTTGTGAAAGCATTTATTCATCTATGAAAGGTGCTCAAAACACACTTGTAAAATCGCTCGCCAAGGAACTCGCATTAACCAATGTTACAGTTAATGCGGTCGCACCTGGCGTTGTTCGAGGGTCTATGACAAACGAATTAAGTGACGTGGATCAACAAATTTTATTAAATGAACTTCCACAAAATAGATTTATTGATGCGAGTGAAGTAGCATCTCTTGTAGAATTTATTTGTACTGAATCTTCAAAGTCTATTACTGGAGAGGTATTCAATTTAAACGGTGGTTGGTATACTTAAATGGAATTAAGGAAATGTGGTGAAACAATTGAAACTTGGTCCATTGCTTAGAAAAAGGCGTGAACAGTCTGGTGTTACTTTAAAAGAAATGTCTGAACGTTCTAAATTAAAAAGAACAATTATACAAATTATAGAAACAGGGGAGTTCTTAAATCTTCCTAACCCAAAACATGCAAAATTATTAATACTAGAATACACAAGAGCGCTTAACTTGAATGGACACGAGTTAATTGAGCGCTATAAAGATGAATTACCAACAAAAAAAGAAGTGATTGAAACAAGGCATAAGAGTCAAAATGATGCTTTCCAGTATTTAAGAAAGTCTCTCATCACTCTAGGAGCCATCATACTATCTCTGTTTGTTGTTTGGTTTATTCTTTTACAGATTGGAGCAGACGGCAATCTTTTTACTAAAAAGCCAATTTATGACGCAGTTTCAAGTGAAGGTGCAATCGTAAAGAACCAAAAAGAAGAAGTCCAAAGTGAGACTAATATAGAATTTGTTGGTTTAGATGGTAACACGCTCGTTTATAACATTGAAACGAGTGAACCAATTAGTTTTTCGTTCCATTCTAAAAATACCTTAATCAATCTAACAGACAATCTAAATACTGGATATGTCTATGATACGATTAGTGAAGGTCAATATGATATCAATGATGATGCGACTGAATTATTATTTGCTGTTGAAGATGCAACAAGCATGAATATCACAATCAATAATATTCAGTTAAATCCTGAAGATAGAAGCGATAAGAAAACTGTATTCTATCAGTTCAATATAGAAAGGAAATAATTATGAATCTTCCAAATCAGATTACCGTTGTACGTATCTTACTGATTCCTGTCTTCATCGTTTTTGCAATTGTAGACTTTGGATTTGGTAATACAAGCTTTTTAGGTGGATTAGAGATTCGTGTAGAGCAATTAATTGCGGGAATTATCTTTGTTGTCGCAAGTTTAACTGATGCACTCGATGGATATCTTGCACGAAAATTAAATTTAATTACAAATATGGGGAAATTTTTAGACCCATTAGCGGATAAACTACTCGTTGCAAGTGGGCTGATCATTCTAGTTGAATGGCATACAATTTCAAGTTGGATTGCTATCGTCATCATTGCACGTGAATTTGCTGTGACTGGTTTAAGACTCTTACAAGTCGAACAAGGGTTTGTAAGTGCCGCTGGCCAACTTGGGAAAGTGAAAACAGTTTTCCAAATGCTTGCACTCGTATTTTTACTATTTGGTGATATATTCGTAGAGTATATTGAGTTTTCACTTGGTATGATTTTCATGTATATTGCTGTGTTATTTACAATACTCTCAATGATTGAGTATTTTTATAAAGGCAGAAACGTTTTTATGAATCAAAAATAGTACAGAAAATAGACAACTGTAAAATTCATATGCAGTTCATGATTAATGCTAAAATATAATTAAAGAACTGTCACTAAAAAAGCGAACGTATATTCGCTTTTTTTATTTTGCTGTGTTATAATTTGATAGAACTTATATATCGGAAATTTCGGAGGTTTATTATGAGCGAAAGACAAAAAGCATTAGACACTGTTATAAAAAATATGGAAAAAGCATTCGGTAAAGGATCAGTAATGAAACTTGGTGACGACCCAGGTCGTAAAGTAAACACAACATCTTCAGGTTCTATTACACTTGACAGTGCACTTGGTGTAGGTGGATATCCACAAGGACGAATTATTGAAATTTATGGACCAGAATCATCCGGTAAAACAACTGTTGCACTTCATGCGATTGCAGAAGTCCAACGCCAAGGCGGTATCGCTGCTTTCATCGATGCAGAGCACGCACTTGATCCAGTCTATGCTAAAAACTTAGGCGTAGATATTGAAAACCTCTACCTTTCTCAACCAGATACAGGTGAGCAAGGATTAGAAATTGCAGAAGCATTTGTTAGAAGTGGTGCAGTGGATATCGTTGTTGTAGACTCAGTAGCAGCTCTTACTCCTAAAGCAGAAATTGAAGGAGAAATGGGAGATACGCACGTTGGTTTACAAGCACGACTAATGTCACAAGCACTACGTAAACTTTCAGGTGCAATTTCTAAAAGTAATACAACAGCAATTTTCATTAACCAAATTCGTGAAAAAGTCGGCGTAATGTTCGGTAATCCAGAGGTAACTCCTGGTGGACGTGCGTTAAAATTCTATAGCTCAGTACGCTTAGAAGTACGTCGTGCAGAACAGCTTAAACTCGGTCAAGATATCGTTGGTAACAGAACAAAAATTAAAGTCGTTAAAAATAAAGTGGCACCACCATTTAGAGTCGCAGAAGTAGATATCATGTATGGTCAAGGCATTTCTCGTACAGGAGAAGTCATTGATCTAGGTGTAGAATACGACATTGTTGATAAGAGCGGTGCTTGGTATTCATACAACGGTGAAAGACTCGGACAAGGTAAAGAAAATGTTAAAGAGTATCTTTCAGAGAACAAGGCGATCTTAGATGAGATCGAAAGTCGACTAAGAGAAGCACTTGGATTTAATGGTGAGCAAAACGAAGTTTCAACTGAAGAATTTGAAGACGAAGATACACTATTAGATAACTAATCTTTAATCAAGCACTGGGCTCTCCTAGTGCTTGATTTATTTTAAAATAAACTATACTATAAATATGTATGATAAATTCAAAAATTTAAAATACATTATAATCAACACACTGAAAAATAAGCTTTAGGGAGGTGTTTTTTGTGGACTTACAAGACATTTTCTTAATCTTATTTGGTATTATCCTAGGTGTTGTTATCGGATATTTTATCGTAAATAATATATTGACTAAAAGACAAGAAGAAGCAAGAAAGTCAGCGAGTCATATTATTGCGGAAGCTGAAAAAGAAGCAACGAACTTGAAGAAAGAAAAGTTGCTTGAAGCAAAAGAAAAGAATCAAAAATTAAGAGAAGCATTTGATCGTGAAACGAGTGAGTCACGTGATAATCTAAAATCATTTGAATCTAGACTTTTAAATCGTGAAACGACTCTTGATACTAAGAGCGAACTCTTAGATAAGAAAGACGAGATGCTTGATTCAAAAGAGGCAAAAATTGAAGAAAAACAGCAAATGGTAGATGCCAGAGAAAAAGAGATTAACGAAATTATCAGTCAACAAAATTCAGAACTAACTCGCATCTCCGGACTAACAAGAGACGAAGCAAAAGAAGAAATTTTTGCAGAACTCGAAAAAGAACTGTCACATGATATGGCCGTAATGGTCAAAGAAAAGAAAGCCGAAATGGAACAAACTGTAGAGAAAGACGCAAGAGAGCTTCTTGCAACTGTGACTCAGCGTTATGCAGCTGAATACACAAGTGAATCTACGGTGTCAGTAGTAAACCTACCAAATGACGAAATGAAAGGTAGAATCATTGGACGTGAAGGTCGTAACATCAGAACGATTGAAACGCTGACAGGTGTCGATTTAATTATCGACGATACACCTGAAGCAGTAATTCTTTCTGGATTTGACCCGATCAGACGTACGATTGCAAAAAATGCCTTAGAAGAGCTCGTTAAAGATGGACGTATTCATCCAGGTAGAATTGAAGAAATGGTAGACAAAGCACGCCGTAACATCGAAACAGAGATTCGAGATGCAGGTGAGCAAGCAGCATTTGAAGTAGATATTCACAACTTACATCCTGAACTTATCAAACATTTAGGTAAGATGAAGTTCAGATTGAGCTATGGACAAAACGTTTTAAAACACTCAGTCGAAGTTGGATTCTTATCAGGTATGCTTGCAGCAGAACTCGGACTAGATGTATCCCTTGCTCGTAGAGCAGGATTACTACATGACATCGGTAAATCGATTGACCATGAGATTGAAGGATCTCACGTAGAAATCGGTGCAAACTTAGCAAAACGCTATAAAGAATCTGATGTTGTAATAAATGCAATCGAGTCGCATCACGGTGATGTAGAACCGAATAATATAATTTCAATCATTGTAGCAGCAGCAGATGCGCTGAGTGCAGCACGACCAGGAGCTCGTAGAGAGACTCTTGAGAACTATGTCAAACGACTGGAAAACCTTGAGCAAATCGCGCTCGGTTATAAAGGTGTGGAAAAATCATTTGCGATTCAAGCAGGTAGAGAAATCCGCATCATGGTGAGTCCAGAAGAGATCGATGATGTAAAAGCACATCGACTTGCACGTGACATTAAAGCACAAATTGAAGATGAACTGCAATATCCAGGGCACATTAAAGTGACAGTTGTCCGCGAGATGAGGGCAGTAGAATATGCCAAATAAAGATTGGAACTCTGTTTCCAATCTTTTTTATTTAGAAAATAGTGAGGGTTATTATGAGAATATTATTTATCGGTGATATCGTCGGTAAAATCGGACGACGTATGGTTAAAGATCATCTATCAGAATTGAAAAAAACACATCATATTAATTTTACAATTGCCAATGGTGAGAACAGTGCACATGGTAAAGGAATCACAAAGTCCATTTATAAAGAACTCACAGTAGCTGGTGTAGACTTTATCACTCTAGGAAATCATGCGTTCCATAAAGATGAAGTGCATGAACTTCTAGAAACAAAAAACATTATCAGACCTGCAAACTACCCAGATAGTGTTACAGGTGATGGGTACAAAATCGTAAATATAAATAGTATTAAACTCCTAATTGTAAATATTCAAGGACGTAGTTTTATGGAAGCCATAGACAATCCATTTACAAAAATTGATTCCATTTTAGAAGCGAACACATACGACGAAGCTTTTGTAGATTTCCACGCAGAGACAACAAGCGAGAAAATAGCGATGGGGTATTATTTAGATGGTCGCGTCAATGCAGTTGTTGGTACACATACGCACGTTCAAACAAATGATGAAAAGATATTAGAAAAAGGAACTGCATATATCACAGATGTTGGAATGACTGGATATAGTGAAGGAGTTCTTGGGATTGACCGAAAAGCAGTAATCGACCGTTTCATAGATCAACTACCCAAACGCCACGAAGTACCTGAAAATGGACCTGGTATTTTATCGGCAGTAGTCATTGATACGAATAAGAAAACGATTGAGAAAATAAGAATTGAGGAATAGTCGTCCGATAGACTGATTTTGTTAAAAGCACACTAAGATTCTTAAAGAAACCCAATATTTTTGATATAGTTACATTACTAGGAGGCTAGAAATAATGATTAGTCAATTATCGTGGAAAGTCGGCGGTCAGCAAGGTGAAGGTATCGACTCGACTGGTGAAATTTTTTCCACTACATTAAATCGAATGGGGTATCACTTGTATAGTTATCGTCATTTCTCATCTAGAATTAAAGGTGGACATACAAATAACAACATTCGTATCTCATCAAAAGAAGTAAGATCTATTTCCGATCACATAAATATACTCGTTGCATTTGACCAAGAAACAATCGACGTCAATGCACATGAACTTGTTTCTGACGGGGTTATTTTAGCTGATGCTAAATTTAAACCAACGAAACCTGAAGGAATTGAAGCAGCATTAATACAAGTGCCATTCACAGAAATTGCTCAGGAACACGGCAGTAAATTAATGAAGAACATGGTTGCTGTAGGTGCGAGTGCAAGACTCATGCACCTACATAGTCAAGATTTTGAAGATATGATTTACAAAATGTTCATTAGAAAAGGACAAGAGATTGTTGATAGCAACATTCAAGCATTGCTTGCTGGATATGAATACATTCAAAATAAATCAGAATTCATCGAAGGTGATTTTGAACTAGAGAAAGTTGAAAAACGCGATCAACTTTACCTCATTGGTAACGATGCGATAGCTTTCGGAGCATTAAACGCAGGTGTTAGATTTATGGCAGCATACCCAATCACACCCGCAAGTGACATCATGGAATACATGATTCAGCACTTACCAAGTGTTAAGGGAACAGTCATTCAAACTGAAGATGAAATCGCAGCTGTCACTATGGCAATCGGTTCAAACTATGCTGGTGCAAGAAGTTTCACATCATCTTCAGGTCCTGGTCTATCTCTAATGATGGAATCTATCGGTTTATCTGGCATGACTGAAACACCTCTTGTAATTGTAGATGCAATGCGTGGAGGTCCGTCAACAGGACTACCAACCAAGCAAGAGCAATCAGATCTCATGCAGATGATTTATGGAACGCATGGAGATATTCCAAAAATCATTCTTTCACCAACTGATGTGGAAGATGCATTTTATCTTACAACAAAAGCATTTAACTTAGCTGATAAATACCAACTTCCAGTGATTGTTCTTTCTGACCTACAGATGTCACTTGGTAAGCAAACAACACCTGTGTATGACTTAAGTAAAGTCACTATCGACAGAGGTAAGATGATTACGGATCAGATTGCTGACGAAAATGGGGATTACTATGAGCGCTATGAAATTACTGAAGACGGTATTTCTAGTCGTCCAATTCCAGGTGTTAAAGGTGGAATTCACCACGTAACTGGTGTAGAACACAACTCGATCGGTACACCAAATGAAGGTTCAGTAAACCGAAAAGCACAAATGGATAAGAGAATGTTGAAAGTAAAAGACTTCTCATTAGATAAGCCATTTAAAGTTAATGGTGAAAAAGAAAGTGAGCTACTCATCATCAGCTTCCTAAGTGTAAATGGAGCAGTAGATGAAGCGGTAGAACGTATTGATAACAACATTACTGTAATTCACATGCGTCAATTATTCCCAGTCCCAATCGAGGCATTAAGACCTTATTTAGACGGTGCGAAAAAAATCTCAGTAATCGAACAGAACTATACAGGTCAATTATTTAACATCATCAAGATGAACTATGGTGGACATGACAAAATGGACACATTCGTTAAATATGATGGAACGCCATTCAAGCCTGTAGAAATTGAAGATTATATCAACGATATATTATAAAAAGGATGAAATAAATGGCAACATTTAAAGATTTTAGAAATCACGTGAAGCCAAACTGGTGCCCCGGTTGTGGACACTTCAGTATACAAGCAGCGATTCAACGTGCAGCAGCGAATAATGGAATCGAACCAGAAGAACTTGCATTAATTTCTGGTATCGGATGTAGTGGGCGTGTGAGTGGTTATATTAAATCATACGGTTTCCACGCAACACATGGTAGAAGTTTACCACTTGCTCAAGGTGTTAAAATGGCTAACGATGATTTAACAGTTGTAGCATCAGGTGGAGACGGAGACGGTTTTGCAATTGGTATGGGCCACACGGTTCATGCATTAAAACGTAATATCGATATCACATACATCGTTATGGATAACCAAATTTACGGTTTAACTAAAGGACAAACGTCACCATCTTCAAGTACAGGGTTTGTAACTAAATCAACACCTGATGGATCGATTGAAGCACCTATTGTACCGATAAAAACAGCGATGGCATCTGGTGCAACATTTGTTGCTCAAAGTGTTTCAAGTGATATCAAAGGACTTACAAAAATCATTGAAGAAGCAATGAACCATAAAGGATTCAGCTTCGTGGCCGTATTTAGTCCATGTGTCACTTACAATAAAGTAAACACATACGATTGGTTCAAAGAACATATCGTACCTATTGATACAATTGAAGACTATGACGAAACAGATTCGAATGCTGTAACTCGTCACATTAATGAACATGAAGGTATGTTAACAGGTATTCTTTATAGAGACACTGAGAGAAAATCATACTCAGAATACATTGATGGTTATTTAGATGAAACACTTGTTGAACGTGAACTGAAACTTGAACAAGATCAATTTGACGATATTATGGCAGCATTTAAATAATTATATTCACGACATCTTCGGATGTCGCTTTTTTTTATATGTATTTTTAGAAAAATCAAACATCAGTCAAATGATTGATGTCATCTCACTTCATTTTATGTCATACTAGAATAAACAATTCGATTTCCGAAATAAAAAGAGGGGTTCCATGAAAACTGTCTTTCGTTATGCTTTGAAATATAAGTGGATTATCATACTCGGGTTAATCTTAATGCTCGTTGAACTCGGAGTAGAGTTAATTCAACCTCTCTTCATCAGAGGTGTAATTGATGAAGGGATTCAACAAAATAGCTTAGAAAAAGCTTACTTATATCTATTCTTAATGCTTGGAGGAAGTGCCGTTTCGTTTATTGCTGGTATATTTAATACATACTTTTCGAGTTACGCAACGAACGCATTCGGTAACGACTTAAGAAATGCGATATTTAGAAGAATCCAAGGATTTAGCCTTGGTACGCTTGCGAAATTTAATAGTTCTACATTAATCACGAGACTTACACAAGACGTATTAATGTCAGAGAACCTGGTGTTCATGGGTATGAGAATCCTGCTCAGAGCACCACTAATGGTTATCGGTTCTCTTGCGATGTCATTCGTTGTAAATGTAAAACTTGGGTTTTATCTAACAATACTGACACCAATTTTATTTGTTTTCTTACTTATAACAGCGCATTACGGTGCGAGAATCTTCTCACGTATTCAGAGAAGACTCGATGGTATTAACAGATTCTTCCAAGAAAACTTATCTGCGATGACACTCATAAAAGTGAATAACCGTATGGAATATGAGTCGAGTAGATTTAGTAAGACAGCAGGGGATCTTCGTGATGATATGATCTTTGGTTTACGACTTATGGAATCAATTCTACCTGTGTTACTACTCATCATGAACGGTAGTTTATTAATTGTATTATATATTGCAAGAGATTTACTAGAATCATCAAGTATTCAAGTCGGTGAGCTTGTTGCGGTTATCAACTATGCGCTTAGAATGCAAGGCGGATTCTCAATGTTCAGCTGGCTGATCATCGCAGCAACAAGAGCAAAAGCTTCTGCAGACCGTATTGAAGAAGTTCTTGAAGCACCAATTACTAAATATGAATATGAGGATTTTGAAAAGACAATTACAGGTAGTTCTGTAGAGTTTAAAGATGTGTCATTTAAATATCCAAATGATACACTCATGGCCTTAAAACACATATCATTTAAAGTTGAAAAGAATGAAAACTTTGTCATCATGGGTGCAACAGGAGCAGGTAAGAGTACGCTCGTAAACTTAATCCCACGCATGTATGATGCAACTGAGGGACAAATTTTAGTTGATGATAAAGACATCAAGGAATGGAACATTGTAGAACTTCGAGAAAAAGTAGGATATGTACCACAATCCGCGATTCTCTTCACAGGTTCTATTTATGAGAACATGCTCTGGGGTGATAGAGAGGCGCATGAAGACAGTATCTACGATAGTACAATGAAAGCACAAATTCACGATTCAATTTTAGAATTTGATGATCAGTACAAAACGCAAGTTGGTCAACGCGGTGTGCAATTATCTGGAGGACAAAAACAAAGACTCTCAATTGCACGTGCATTAGTGAAACGTCCAGCTGTACTTATTTTAGATGACAGTACTTCTGCACTTGACGTCTCAACGGAGACGAGTCTATGGGAAGCAATCGAAGACGTAGAAGTGACTAGAATTGTCATCACACAAAAGATTTCTACAGCAAAAGCTGCGGACCGTATACTTCTCTTAGATGAAGGAGAAATCAGTGCGATTGGTACTCATGAAGAACTTGTAAGAAAGTCAGAACTCTACAATAAAATTGTGCAGTCACAATCGGAGGGAGGGTCATTTGATGATTAACTTCTTAAGAGAACCATTTGGTCAAAAGCGTATACTAAAAAAAGAAGATATCGGAAACAAGAAGAATAAACGTCGTGCGAATGACTTTACCGGTACACTGAAACGACTGTGGCAGTTCATGCGTGGAGAAAGAAATGTCATTATCTTCATCGTATGTATTGTCGTAGTGACGAGTTTACTTGGAATACTAGGACCTTATATTGTTGGACAAATTATCGATAAATATTTTGTTCCAGGAAACTTTAGTGGGGTAGGAAAAATCCTATTATTTCTGCTATTCATATATATCTTGCACTCACTGACAACATTGACACAATCATTCTTAATGGTTGGGGCATCACAACGTACGATATTTAATATGAGATACGAGTTATTTAACCACATGCAGTACTTACCAATTGATTTCTATAATAGAAGACAACATGGTGAATTAATGAGTCGTATGACAAACGATATTGAGACACTCTCTCAAACATTGAACTCATCATTCATACAATTCACGACAAGTATTATCACACTGATCGGTACGATTTCTGTAATGCTGTATTTATCTCCATTATTAACAATCTTAACGGTGACAATTATTCCGTTACTTGTTGTAGGAATTAGATTTATAACAAACCGTACAGGTCCGTTATATAAAATTCGCCAAAGAACGACTGGAGAATTGAACGCATATATTGAAGAAGTCATTTCTGGTCAAGAAATAGTAAAAGTATTCTCGCAAGAAGAACGCGTTATTGAAGAATTTGAAGTAAAGACAAAAAATTTAAGAGATGTTACATTCTGGGCAAACCTTTATTCAGGTATGATTCCTAAATTAATGAACGTTTTAAATAACTTGAGCTTTACAATTGTTGCAGGTGTCGGTGGGTTACTCGCACTTACAATGGATAACGTCGTGACAGTCGGTACAATTGTAGTGTTCGCAGAATACGCGAGACAATTTACACGACCACTTGCAGATCTTGCTAACCAATTTAACCAAGTGTTATCAGCAATTGCCGGAGCTGAGCGTGTGTTCCAAATTATTGACACTGAAGTTGAAGAAGATAGTGGTTATATAGAAAATGCAAAAATTAAAGGTTCAATTGAATTTAAGGATGTCACATTTTCTTATAATAAAGACCAACATGAGCCAACAATTAAAAATGTATCTTTTGACATTAAGAATGGGGAGTCCATTGCTTTAATTGGGGCGACTGGTGCTGGTAAAACAACGATTGTACAGCTCTTAAATAGATTCTATGATGTCGATCAGGGTGTAATTGAAATAGATGGCATACCGATTATGGATTATAAACGTGATGTATTAAAAGACAATTCAGCATTCGTACTTCAAGATCCGTTTCTATTTAAGACATCAATTAAAGAGAACATTAAGTACGGTAATCTTGATGCAACAGACGAAGAAATTGTTGAAGCGGCTAAACGTGCAAATGCGCATAGCTTCATCATGAAACTTTCTGACGGTTATGACACAATTATTGACGAAGAACATACAAGTCTATCTGTCGGACAGAGACAACTTGTCTCAATTGCACGTGCATTTGTCAGAAATCCTAGTCTGTTATACTTAGATGAAGCCACATCTTCTATTGATACAATCACTGAAATTGAGATTCAAGAAGCATTAGAAGAGTTAATGAAGGGACGTACATCAATTATTATTGCACACAGGTTAAATACTGTGCGTGCAGTAGATCGATTAATCGTACTTGAAAAAGGAATTATCAAAGAAATGGGTTCTCACGAAGAATTACTAAGTCAAAAAGGAATCTATTATAAAATGGTGAATGGCTAATGTTGAGTAATCGAGTTAAACACTTTATAATGAAGACAACGACTAATTAAAGGTGAGAATTAAATGTATACAAAAGATGAAATAGTAAATGCAGCAAAAGAACTCGGTAAAATGATTGCTGAAACTGACGAAGTTAAATTCTTTGAAAAAGCTGAAGCAAAAATCCACGAAAATAAAGATGTAAGAGAAAAAATGGCGTCATTACGTTCTCTACAACAACAATCTGTAAACTTCCAAAGCTATGGTAAAGACAAAGCACACCAACTTGCTGAGAAGAAGATTTCTGTACTTGAAGAAGAACTAGACAACATGCCAATTGTAAATCAGTTCATGGATGCACAAGATGACGTGAACAGTATCTTACAGATGGTGTCACATGCAATCAGCAGCACTGTTACACACGAAATCATTGAACGTACTGGTGGAGATCATCTTGAAGGTGAAACTGGTGCAGCAATGGCAAATAGACCGAGCAAGGACGTTAAATAAGAACTCATAGAGGCGATTATATTCGCCTCTTTTTTAAATTTTTATAATGGATGTGTAAGAAATGACGAACGTAACCCCGATGATGAAACAATATTTTAGTATCAAAGAAGACCATAAAGACGCGCTTCTTTTGTTTAGACTTGGCGATTTTTATGAACTCTTCTATGACGACGCAGTGACTGCTGCAAAAGTATTAGAAATTACGCTTACTACTAGAGATAAAAAGAATAATATACCTATGGCAGGCGTGCCTCATCATTCTGCAAAGGGGTATATCGAAAAACTTATCAATCACGGATACAAAGTAGCAATCTGTGAGCAGATGGAAGATCCTAAAGAAGTAAAAGGTATGGTGAAGCGAGAGGTAGTGCGTATCATTACTCCTGGGACTCTGATCGATGACTTTGGAATTGACTCTGGAGAGAGTAACTTTATTTTATCTGTCTATTTTAATAATCAAACATACGAAGTGTCTTATAGTGATATATCAACTGGAGAAATTTACCAATTCGACACAACTGATTTAGAAGTAGTTACAAGTGAAATCAGACGTATCACGCCTCGAGAAATCGTAGTGAATAGTCACGCTCTAAAAAGTGTCCGAGATATGTTTTATGAACCGCCGATGATTACAGTTAAAGATACATTTGAAACACATGATATTGAGTTAAATTCAGATGTTTTAAATAGAAACGCAGTCGATTTACTTCTTTCTTACATTGAAACGCAAAATATGAAACCACTAGAGCACTTAAAACCGGTAGAAAAATATAATGTACACGCATATTTAAAGTTGAACTATGCAGCATTATCTAACTTAGAGTTACTCGAAAACTTACAGACGAAAAAACAAAAAGGATCGCTTTATTGGTATCTTAACCACACAGAAACGCCAATGGGCAAAAGAAGACTGCGTCGTTTAATCGAACAACCATTAGTGAATAAAGAAGATATTATCAACCGTCAAAATATCGTCGAAATTCTTCTGGATAATTTCTTGCCTAGAGAAGACATGAAAAATCTTCTTAACAACGTTTACGATATTGAAAGGCTTGTCGGTAGAATGAGCTTCGGTAACATTGATGTGAAAGGACTTATTCAACTGAGAGATTCGCTCGAACATCTTCCTGAAATAGAAACTTTACTAATAGAAACGAAACTTACGGACAACCACATTTTCAGAAACTTCGATAATATGAGTGATATTTACAACACTCTAAAAGTTTTAAAAGATGAAGCCCCAAAAACCATTCGTGAAGGTGAAATCTTTAAGTCAGGTGTGAGTGAAGCGCTCGATGAGTTAAGAGAAATCCGTGATAATTCAAGAGTTTGGCTTGAAAATTATCTTGAAAAAGAACGTGAACGCACAGGCATTAAAAACATGAAGATTGGTTTCAACAAAGTATTTGGATACTTTATTGAAATATCAAAAGGGCAAGCGACTTCATTTGACTCAGATGCATATGGCTATACAAGACGTCAGACATTAACGAATGCTGAACGCTATATTACCGATGAGTTAAAATCTATGGAAGATAAAATCTTGAAATCAGAAGATGAGAGTATCTTACTAGAATATCGTATGTTCCTAGAATTAAAAGATATGCTTAGTGAGCATATCACGAGACTTCAAATCATTGCTGAACAACTTGCGATGCTCGATGTCTTTATCAGCTTTGCGACCGTAGCAAACATGTATAGACTTGTAAAACCAGAGTTTAGTGATTCTATTTTAGAACTGAAAGACTCAAGACACCCGATCGTTGAAAAGATGAGTGGAGAAACGAATTATGTACCAAACGATGTGAAACTTGACCAGGATACGGGTATCTATTTAATCACAGGACCCAACATGAGTGGTAAGAGTACGTACATGCGTCAAATAGCACTCATTGCGATCATGGCACAGATGGGGATGTTTGTTCCTGCGAGTAAAGCAACAGTTCCAATCTTTGACGCGATTTTCACACGTATCGGTGCTAGCGACGATCTATCGAGTGGTAAATCGACATTTATGATTGAGATGATGGAAGCAAACGAAGCATTAAAACACGCAACGAAAGACTCTCTTTTAATCTTCGATGAGATAGGTCGCGGAACGTCAACATATGACGGTATGGCTTTAGCTGAAGCAATGCTTTTATACATTCATAATAAAATCGGTGCAAAGACACTATTTTCAACGCACTATCATGAATTGACTGAGCTTGATAAGAGACTCCATAGACTTGTTAACGTACATGTAAAAGCGACAGAGCACAATGGAGAACTAATCTTCTTACACAAAGTAGAATATGGTGCAGTAGAAAAGAGTTACGGTATTCATGTCGCCGAACTTGCCGGATTACCGCTTGAGGTCATCGTTGAAGCGAGAAATATATTGAGTACACTAGAAGTGAATGAAACGTCTAATGTGAGACAATTAGAACTCGATTTAATGGATAATGATACGAGCAAATTCGATGACACAAATACTGAAATATTAGAGCAAATCAAGAACTTAAACATCAATGAATTATCACCACTTGATGCACTCATGTTTATCGATAAAATAAAAAAAGAAATGAAGTAGCGTGTGCTTGAGTTAATAAATAGTGTAAAGGAGGATATATCTTGGCAAACATTCAAGTATTAGATCCGATTATCACAAATAAAATTGCTGCTGGTGAAGTTGTAGAAAGACCGAGCTCCATCGTAAAAGAACTCGTCGAGAATAGTATCGATGCGAATGCGAGTTATATTGAAGTCTTCATTGAAGAGAGTGGTATGAAATCAATTAAGGTTATCGATGATGGTGATGGCATTTTAAAAGAAGATGCATCACTACTATTTGAACGACACGCGACGTCTAAAATTTCATCGGATTATGATCTCTTTTCCATTCGCACGATGGGATTCAGAGGAGAAGCACTTGCGTCAATCAGCTCTGTTTCTAGAACGATCGTGAAGAGCTTCAACGAATCGAGCGCACCATTCTTGATCGAAATGTATGGTGGTGAAGAAGTCGTTCGTGAACCAGCTGCTGAACGTAAAGGCACCGAAGTTATCGTTCTAGACCTATTCTTTAACACGCCGGCACGTTATAAGTATGTAAGTAGTTTGACGACTGAAGCAGGTAAAATTATTGATGTCATGCAGAAGTTTAGTTTTAACCATCCAAATATTAGTTTTAAACTGACGTTCGACGGTAAACAGAGATTTAGAACTAAAGGGAACGGAAATCTAAAAGAGATTATTGCAGATATTTATGGCATAAACACCGCAAGAATCGCCCTTCCAGTCGAAGCGAAATCACCGGATTATTCATTAACAGGTTATATCATTAGACCCGAAATGACGAGAAGTAATAGAAACTATATTAATATCTCAATCAATAACCGAATGATTCGTGACTTTAGACTAACGAATAGTGTGATACGTGCATATCACACACTTTTAGCAAAAGATAAATACCCAATCGTCATTTTAAACGTGGATATGGATCCGAAAATCGTAGACGTCAATGTACATCCTGCTAAAACTGAAGTCAGAATTTCTAAAATAAAAGAACTAGAAGCACTGATAGAAGAGTCAATTAAAAAAGTGCTTCATGGCGAGACCTTGATCCCTGATTCAATTGAACATACAACGTTTCAAAAGCCTAAGATTGAAAAGCCACGTATAGAACAAGAAGCAATTGATTTTAGTTCAATTACTGATGGTATCAATCCATGGATTCAAAGAGAAAAAGACTACTCAAAAGAGAATACTGATAGTGAAGACAAAACTTTTAGAGATAATATCTTAAGTTATAACAATAAAAATGTGGACAGAGAGGTACCACCAAACGTATCTAGAGCAAATGAATCTATACCACAAAGCTTTAAAGACGATACTAGAGGAGTAACAGAAGTAGAAGTAAAAAAAGAAAGACTTCCGTACTTTGAAATCATTGGACAGTTTCATGGTACATACATCTTAATGCAAAATGAGACAGGACTTTATTTAATGGATCAACACGCTGCACAAGAGCGCATAAAATATGAGTATTATTATAATCATATTAAAAACCGCGACGAAAAGGTGCAACTACTGCTTCCTTATACATTTGAG
The DNA here is from genome assembly GCF_014635565.1 of Phocicoccus schoeneichii. Taxonomy (GTDB): domain Bacteria; phylum Bacillota; class Bacilli; order Staphylococcales; family Salinicoccaceae; genus Phocicoccus; species Phocicoccus schoeneichii. The sequence continues at coordinate 505,557 of NZ_BMDB01000001.1, read as the reverse complement.
TTCGCATATGATGATGTCATTAAAATAGATGAAAAACTCAATGACTTGAAAAATCTAAGCTTCAAAATTGAGAAGACTGGCATGAAGAACTACACAGTCGTAGAATACCCTAGCTGGATTAATCAAAAAGATCCTGAGGGCGATATTCGTGCAGTGATTGATTTTATCTCTAACACAGATCACTTTAGTGTGGAAGACTATAAAGAAGAAATGTCTATCATGATGAGTTGTAAGGATTCAATTAAAGCCAATCATTATCTTGATAAAAGACAAATGCAAAATCTTTTAGATGAATTAGGTCAATGTCATTCACCATTTACATGTCCACATGGAAGACCAATCATCATTCACTTTACAACATACGAAATCGAACGCATGTTTAATCGAATTATGAAATGAGGAGAGTATGTGTTTACAGTTCAAACAGTAATAAGAGAAGATACAGAATTTAAAGTGAGAGTATATGCTCCAGAGAATCCAAAAGCGTGTATTCTCATATTACATGGAATGGCTGAGCATAAAAAAAGATATCATTCAATGTTGCAATATTTCTATGATAATGATATTTATGCAGTCATTTATGATCATAGAGGTCATGGTACAAGAAAAAAAGAAAAAATCGGTCATTTTGATTCATTCTCTGATCTTGTCGAGGATGCGAAGGCAGTTTTTGAAATGTTACCGGGTGACATGCCAAAGTATGTACTTGGTCACTCAATGGGGAGTATCGTACTCAGAATACTTCTTAAATATATTGAACCAACAGGTGCTATTATCATTGGAACTGGAATGAAAAATCAACTGACAGATTCAATCGGCGGGAAATTTATTTCGAGACTAGCGCATCAATTTCCAGTGAGACGTAGTCCAGTGATCAACACGCTTGGTTTTTTAGGTTACGACGCGCACTTTAAAGGTAATACTAGAAATAGATGGCTTTCAGAAAACTATGCAAACATTCATGAATATAACAGAGACCCGTTAAGTGGAAATTTGATGTCGAACACTGCATTAAAAGAAACATTGGAAGCAATTCAAATCGCTGATAGAGAATCATTTATAGATACGTATAGTAAGTCTGCAAAATATCTTTTCATCTCTGGGAAAGAGGACCCCTTCGGACATTATGGAAGAGATATAGAAATACTAAAAGATAAATATACGGCAACAGGTTTAGATGTCTCCGCCTATTTATTTGAAGGGTATCGACACGAAGTATTAAATGAGGGTGCTAAATATGACATTTATGATTTGATTATAGAGTGGATGATTAATAATGAATAAAAAAATCATTGTCTTAGTTGGACCAACAGCAGTAGGGAAGACCGCCCTTTCTATCGATATCGCAAAAAAATATGACCTTGAAGTCATCAGTGGGGATTCTATGCAAATATATAAGGGTATGGATATAGGAACTGGAAAAATTACTGAAAGTGAGATGGATGGTGTTAATCATTACATGATTGATGTGATTACACCAGAAGAAATTTATTCAGTTGCTGAGTTTCAAAGAGATGTAAAAAGCCTTATTGATGAGTCATATGCTAAAGGAAAAATTCCGTTCATCGTTGGGGGAACAGGATTTTATATTCAAGCGTTGCTTTATGAATTTGAGTTTGATAAAGACAATGAAACAGACACAGATATTAAATATGATGCGTTAGTTATCGGTTTAAATAGAGACCGAGCTAAGCTTTATGAAGCAATTAATGCGCGCGTTGAAGAGATGTTTGAAGCGGGATTAGAAAACGAGGTAAAGAAACTTTTTGATAATTATACATTTGGACTCACTGCAAGTGGTGCAATTGGTTATAAAGAGTTTATTCCATACTTTGAAGGAAGTCTAACTCTAGAAGAAGTAAAAGAAAATATACAGAAGAATTCTAGGAACTATGCGAAACGTCAGCTGACTTATTTTAGAAATAAGCTTCCAGTCATATGGTTTGATACAGATGAAGACAGAAAAGAAGATGTGTTTAAAACAATCGACCAGTTCTTAGAAAAAAATATATAGAAGGAAACGTTATCCTTCTATATATTTTTGTATAGAATTCTCTAATTCGTCCAAAGAACGTTTAGAATTAAATCGTTTTACTATGCGGCCTTCTCTCGAGATTAAAAACATAGTGAATGCACGTTTAATTTCATTCTTAAAAATTCGGTTTTTACTTTCAGTAAGATACCGAAACAGTGGATGAGTATTGTCTTTATCTAATTGAATTTTTTTCATAACTTGAAAATCTATATCATACTTGCGATCAAAATCTTCTTTTAAATCTTGGTCTTCTAAAATCATGCCCTCAGAAAATTTATTAGAAGGGAAGGCGAGGATTTCTAATCCAAAGGGTTGATATTTTTTATATAAGTATTCTAACGTTTTAAATTCTTCGTAGTAAATATCATCTGAATTAGTATTTAAAATCAGTAGAACACGGCCTTTGTAGCGGGAGAGTGGGACTTCTTCATAATCATTATTCAAAACTGAAAAATTATATAAAGTTTGTTTCATTATTTTAACCACCTATAATTATCGTCTATAGATTATAGACTAAAAAGAGAATTACTAAACATTTTATAGAAAATTGAATGGAGTGAGTGGATTTTGACATTTAAATATAAAGGCGTCATCGTTGCTGTAAATACAAAAGAAACGTATAAAATCGAAACAGAAGTTCATGAACTAAAAGAACTTGCTGAATCGATTGATATCGAAGTGATTGGTACGCATATCCAAAATCGTTCACGACAAGATCGTAAGTTTTATGCCGGTAGTGGATTTTTAGATGAAGTGAGAGCGATGTATGATGATATCGATTACGTGATTGTGAATGATGAAATTCTCGCTTCACAAAATCGAAATATAGAAGCTTTATTTGATGCGTCCGTGATTGACCGTACACAAGTCATTTTAGATATCTTCAGTCAAAGAGCAAAGTCGCGCGAAGGTAAGCTTCAAGTCGAACTTGCTCAACTAAATTATTTAGTGCCTAGGCTAAGAGGTCAGGGGATTAATCTATCAAGACTTGGTGCCGGAATTGGTACGAGAGGTCCAGGTGAAACGAAGTTAGAGACTGACAGAAGACACATTGGAGAACGTATCAAAGAAGTAAAACACCAATTGAAGACAATTGAGAAACATCGTGAGAGTTATCGTGAAGACCGCAATAAAACACTTGTTACGAAATTTAGTTTGATTGGATACACGAATGCTGGAAAGTCAGCGATGTTTAATACTTTAACTGAAGCGGATGAATTACAAGAGAATAAACTGTTTGCGACTCTGGATCCAAAAACAAAGCGCTTAGAATTTAATACAGGGCTAGAAGTATTACTTACGGATACAGTTGGGTTTATCCAGAAACTACCCACGATGTTGATTGAAAGTTTCAAATCGACATTAGAAGAAGCAGCGGACAGTGATTTTCTCATTCACGTGATTGATAACAACAATGAGGATATTATGAGTCAGTATCGTACAGTAAAAGCACTTATTGAAGAACTAAAGATGGGTGATATTCCGCAAATTGTATTTTTCAACAAGAGTGATTTAAATGATGAACTCAGATTCATCCCAGAAGAGAAATATACGTTCACAAACTATCATATGAATAAAGAAGACATCAAATCTGTGTTGTTGTCATTGATTGAAGAACATTATTTTCCGTATAAACGACATTTAACAATGGCACAGACAGATGAATTATATACGTTAAAACGAGATACGTATGTTAAAAAAGAAACGTTCAATGAAGATACTTTGAAGTATGAAGTTGAAGGGTTTGCAAAAGATATGAGTATCGTTAAGAGAACATTGAAGGAGTAAACATGAATAATTTTGATTTAATACAAGAAACGTTATTAGAAATTGATCCAATTATAAAAGAAAATAAGAAAATTGCTTATTTTAATTTTAAAAAAGTGATGTCAGCATTTAGAGCGCATTCTGTGATGGAGAGTGATTTTTACGGTACGACTGGATATGGATACGATGATACAGGTCGAGATAAATTAGAAGATATTTACAGAGATGTATTTAAGGCAGAGGACGCAATCGTGCGTTCACAAATCATTTCAGGTACACATGCCATCTCACTTTCATTGCTCAGTCTCCTAAATAAAGGAGATGAGTTACTTTACATCACGGGTACTCCGTATGACACTTTAGAAAAAGTGATCGGAAATAGTGTAGATGACGTAGGGAGCATGATGGAATCTGGAATCAAATTCAATACTGTTGACTTAAAGGAAAACACATTTGATACTGAAAAAATTCTAGAAAGTATAAAACCGAATACTAAAATTATTGGAATCCAGCGTTCACGCGGATACAGTGAGCGTAAATCAGTAACGATTTCTGAAATAGCTGCAATTATTAAAGAGATAAAAGACAGACATAAAGACATCATTATTTTTGTAGACAACTGTTACGGAGAATTTGTTGAAACAAGAGAACCTGTTGAAGTTGGAGCAGACGTTGTTGCAGGAAGCTTAATTAAAAATCCGGGTGGTGGACTCGCTAAGATGGGTGGGTACATCGTTGGTCGTGAAGATTTAATTAAACGTATCAGCTACAGACTCACTGTACCAGGAATTGGTAAAGAAATGGGTGCGACGCTCACTGGATTGAACGAAATGTACCAAGGATTCTTCATGGCACCCCATGCAGTCATTGAAAGTTTAAATGGTGCAGTTCTCATGAGTAAAACATTAGAAAAACTTGGATTTACAACCAATCCAAGTTTTGATGCGAGACGTACAGACATCATTCAGAGTGTCTATTTTAACAATCCAGACGAAATGATCACGTTCATTCAAATGGTTCAAAGTGCGTCACCAGTGAACTCAAGATTCCTACCGATTCCAGATCAAATTCCTGGATATGAAAATGAAGTCATCATGGCGGCAGGAACGTTTGTGCAAGGTGCATCATTAGAACTTTCAGCAGACGGGCCAATTAAACCACCGTATATTGCCTTTGTACAAGGTGGACTCACAATAGAACATGTGACTTATGCACTCGAATATATTTTAGATGGTTTGAATAAATAAAAGACTCTTTTGTTAAAAACATACAAAAGAGTGTAAGGTGTTTTGTACTTTATAGACATACTAAAAGTCGTGTATAAAGCTATACTATTAAGTTAAGGATGAAATTTTATTAAAAGGGGATGATATGTATGTTAGTAAAATTATTAGAGCCTTTAAACGTAAGTGATGAAACAATTGAAACACTTGCGAAAGAAATAAAAGATTTAGGTCATGAGTTCGAGTATTACAATACAAAAACAACTGACACAGAAGAACTCGTAGAACGCAGTAAGGATGCAGATGTCATCATGATCGCAAACAATCCGTATCCAAAAGAAGCGATTGAAAATAACCCTAATTTAAAACTAATCAATGTTGCATTTACAGGAGTAGACCATGTTGAGCTTGATGACAACAGTGACATTTTAATTTGTAATGCAGCTGGATATGCGAATACAGCAGTTGCAGAACTCGTTATTGGTTTAGTATTAGATCTTTATAGACAAATCACTAAAGGTGACAAGGATACAAGAAGAGCAGAAGACTTCCCTGGTGCATTCCAAGGGCGTGAAATTAAAAATAAAACAGTAGGTATTATTGGTACTGGAAAAATCGGTGTTGAAACCGCAGCTTTATTTAAAGCGTTTGGTGCAAAACTCCTTGCAGCAAATACTTCATCAGTAAACAATAAAGCACTAGAACTTGGTGTAGAGTACGTTTCAATGGATGATCTCTTAGAACAATCGGATATTGTTACACTTCATGTGCCTGCAACAAAAGATACAAAGCACATGATTGGTAAAGAAGAACTTGAAAAAATGAAATCAAGTGCGATTTTAATTAACTGTGCGAGAGGTCCAGTTGTAGACAATGATGCACTTGCGGATGCATTGAACAATGAAGTGATTGCCGGTGCTGGACTCGATGTCTTCGACATGGAACCACCGATTCCAAGGGATTATAAAATACTCTCAGCAAAAAATACAATCTTAACACCACATGTTGGTTTCTTAACAGATGAAGCCATGGTACTCCGTGCTGAAACAGCATTCAAAAATACAGTGAACTTCCTAAATGGAAATCCTACAAACCTTATAAAAAAATAACAATTAAGAAAGATTGATGAACACATGTGGTTTCAAGAATATAACCCAATTGGAAACGAGATCCTAAGTGGACTCGTTGCTGTAATACCTATTGTAGTTTTTTTACTCGGACTAACCGTATTTAAGTTGAAAGGGACAATTGCTGCGTCTTTGACACTTATTTCGGCGCTTCTAATCACAACATTCGTATATAAGATGCCAATTGATGCAGCATTACTTTCACTCATATTAGGGGTAGGTAAAGCGTTATGGCCAATTGGTTATATTATTATCATGGCAGTTTGGTTATATAAGATGTCTGTAAAATCCGGAAAATTCGATATTGTTGGTAAAACGATTATCGGAATTTCAAATGATCAACGCATTCAATTGCTCGTTATCGGGTTCTGTTTCCTTTCGTTCTTAGAAGGAGTTTCTGGACTCGGTGTACCGATTGCCATCTGTTCGGCATTACTTGTTTCACTAGGATTCCATCCAATTAAAGCAGCTGGCTTCTGTTTGATTTCAAACGCTGCAACTGGTGTATTTGCAACAGTTGGTATTGGAGTATTTACTGGTGCAGAAGTTGGAAATATGCCTGTGTCTGAACTTTCAGCACTTACAGCCTTATCTGTACCTGTGATTGCATTCATTGTTCCGTTCTTACTAATTTTTATTCAAGATGGAATCAAAGGTGTTAAAGAAATTTTCCCAGCACTGATTACTGTTAGTCTTGTATTCTCAGTATTCCAGTTCTTAATTGCGACTTTTGTTGGTCCAGAACTTACAAACATTATTCCATCTCTACTTGCGATGCTTACACTCGCACTCGTAATGAGAAAATGGGAACCGAAAAATGTGTATTATGAGCCTAATGCAGATCGCACAAAAATAGCTGAAAAATTATCGTTTAAACAGCTATTAAGAGGATGGTCACCATTCTATTTCCTTACCATTGTAATTGGTATCTGGAGTTTACCATTCTTCAGTAAACTATTTGCTGAAAATGGACCTTTATCATTCACAACACTTCATATCAAGATACCTAACTTGCATGAACGCATAATACAATCTGCACCGATTGCTTTAGAAGAAACAGCGATGCCAGCGATATTCCACTGGGATATTATTTCTTCAACAGGTACTGCAATTCTAGTAGCAGCAATTATTACTTCTACAGTATTCTCAGAAATTACAATGAAAGACCGTGTCGGACTCTTTGGTGAAACACTAAAAGAATTAAAGACACCATTAATCATTATTATTTTAGTATTATCATTTGCAAGCCTTTCAAATTACTCTGGATTAAGTGCATCTATTGGATTAGCACTCGCAAATACGGGAATGTTATTCCCACTATTTAGTCCATTACTTGGTTGGCTAGGGGTATTCTTAACGGGATCAGTAGTAAACAACAACGCATTATTTGCAGGTCTTCAAGTTGTGACAGCAAAACAACTTGCATTAAATCCATCATTATTTGTAGCTGCGAACACAGTAGGTGGTGCAATGGCTAAACCAATTGCACCAACGTCACTCGCAATTGCAGCAGCAGCTGTTGGACAAAATGGTAAAGAATCAGAAATACTGTCATTTACGCTAAAGTATAGTTTACTGTTAATAACAATCATCTGTATTATTAACTTTATGCTTGCATACACAATGACTTAACAACAATTGGTTTTAATGATTTAAAAAATAAAAATATATTTAGGAGAGGTTTCTTTTGAACAATTCAAATACTGCAGTATCCAATAAATATTGGATCAAGATAGTTGTACTGTTCACACTTGGTTGGCTCGTAATCTATGCGACACGCCAAGTCCTCGCACCATTAATTCCAACAATCATGGAGGAATTCAACTTATCTAACAGCCAAGCTGGTAACATCATGTCTATATTCTTTATTGGTTATACATTATCTCAGGTTCCATCAGGAATTATTGGAGATAAAGTTGGTCGTAAGACTATGGTTATTATCGGTACAATCGGATTTGGTATCTTCGCAGCACTGACAGGTATGATGACAACATACATCCTGTTCATTGTTGCATGGTTCTTAGTTGGTTTATTCCAAGGAATGTACTACGGACCACAATATGCATTATCATCTGAAGCAATTCCACCCGAAAGAATCACTTTAGGTTCTGCATTAATTAACTCCGGTATGGCATTCGGTACTTCAATCGGTATGTATATTTCAACAATCACTGTGTTTGACATGGGACTAGACTGGAAATGGCCATTTATCATTATTTCTATCCCGGTAATCTTACTTGGTATTGTAATGTTGTTCTTAGTTAAAGAACGTGCACCACATATCGAAGCAATGAAACAACAAGAAAAAGAAAGTGGCGCAGAAGTAGTTGTTGAAGAAAAACTTAAGATCATTGACTTATTTAAGAAGCGTAACTTAATCTTAGCGTTCATCACAATTTTCTGTTCAATCTACGGATTCTTCGTAATCTTAACTTGGTTACCAACGTACTTATTAAACGAACGTGGTGTACAAGGTTCAGACGTTGCATTCGTAACATCTTTAGTACCTTGGGCTGCAATTCCTGGTTCATTAATCCTATCTTGGATTTCAGACAAACTAGGTCGTCGTAAACCAGTATTACTCGTAATGCTACCAGTAGCATTCATTTCAATGATTTCTATCGTATTCTTCGATAGCATGACTGTATTATACGTTGCGTTAATCCTTTACGGATTATTCGGTAAGATCTCAACTAACCCTGTGTTAATCGCTGTAGTAGCAGACGCAGCTCCACGTGTTGGATTATCTACGTCATTTGGTGTATATAACTTCATCGGTATGTCAGCGTCAATCTTAGCACCAGGACTTACTGGTTGGATCACAGACGTTTCAGGAAGCTTCAACATGGCATTCTACGTAGCAGCAGGATTTACATTAGTAGGTATTATCGCATCATCATTACTCGATGAGTCAGATAATATTGACAGAATGAAAAAGCATAAGAAGCTTGAACTTCACACAGAAGAAGCAAACTAATAAATATATAGTTTTTCACCCATCAGTATTTATCAATTGATGGGTGATTTTTTTGAATTTTTATTAATAGATAAACACAAAATAACTCCTGACATTGTCGTCAGGAGCGTGAATTTAATCTTATTTAAATGCCGACGGGAAAGGTGAAATATCGAAGTTGAATATAATTGGTAAAAATACAATTGAAACAATGATGATAACACCGTAGAATGAGCAAGTTGCCCGTTTAGTAATCATATGTTACATTAGGTAAAACCTAAAAAAATAGGTAATACCTAAAAAAATTAGGTAATACCTAAAAAAGGGGTTATTAAATGGGGAAATATCCTTTTCTGTCGGTTATTAGCAATACACAAGAAGAATTATCTTATCCTACATATTAAGAATCTAGAGAATACCAAGCGAAATTAATGGGGTTATGGGAACAGCAACAACGTGTTTTGGGTTATACAGAGAGTACAATCGCTCTTGGAATAAATTGTTTAAATGAATTTTTAGATGTCTCCAATAAGTTTATATGGGAAGTTGATATGTTAGATGCAGATCAATTTTATTTAGGTTTAGTTGGAAGAGGATTAGCTTATTCAACAAGGAGGAAGTATCAATCCACTATATCAAGCTTTCTAGAATATCTAAAGTCCAGACATGGATATGAGATATGGGAAAAATACAGAGTTCAAGTTCCTAACCTATTCTATAAATTTAATCGTTACTATCACAGAAAAGATGATCATAATGGCAAGGTAATACCACCGAGACCTGAAATATTAGAAAGGTTTTGGGATGGGTTGAAGCATGAAATGAAAACTGCAAGAAAATATTCTACTATCGCGAGGGATTATACAATTTTTAGAATGCTCGAGCTAACAGGTTTAAGAACTCACGAAATAATCATGATGGATGTAAAAGATTGCCGATTTGATTTAGGTGAAAAAGGAAAAATACATGTACGTTTTGGAAAAGGATCTAAAGGGTCAGGATACAAGCGTAGATGGGTAACTATGTTAGATGGTGTAGATTTACTTATCAAGTGGTACTTGGAAGGAGTAAGACCTCTGTTCGTTTCTAATACAGAAGGTTCCTTATTTTTATCAGAAAGTGGTACAAGATTAAGTAAGCATACAGCTCGAAGAAGTTTGACGAGAAGGCAAAAGAAAATGGGCTTTACAGAAGAGGAAGTATTTAGTCCTCATCAGTTGCGGCATTCATTTGCAACACGACAAACAGAACTTGGTGTAGATTTATTGACCCTTAAGGAACTGTTAGGACACGCTGATGTTGCCACTACATTTAATTATTCTAATCCTGGTTCATATCATTTAGAAAAAAGGGTGAGAATGGCACAGGAGAAGTGGAAAAACCAATTATTAAACTTTAGTAAAGAAGGTGAATGACATGGCAATTGAATGGAGACTAAGAAAAGTCATGGCAGAAAAGGGGGTTTGGTCTGGTGCGGAATTAGGTAGATTATTAGAAGATAAGGCAGCTTATAAGCTTTCTCCTCCTTCTATAAGTGCCCTCATCACTGGTGAACCAAAACAAGTAAAAGCACAAACAATGGATGCATTATGCACTGCACTTGAATGTACACCAAATGATATATGGGAACATACTCCTACACCTGTTAATAGACTTGAAAAACCAACCAATACCGAGCTGAAAAAGGTTGTTAATGAAATGAATTCTAATGATAAATTACCACCAATTTAGGAGAAGATAGAATGAGCAATTTTATTTGTAATCGGTGTGGGGGACAACTAAACAATTCAGAAATTAATAAAAAAGCTACAATTTGTCACTTGTGCTATTCTAAAGCACGTGTGGAAAGAATACAGACAGCTGAATTCTTAAATACTAATTTTGAGAAAACAAGGAGTGCAAAATTATTTAATAAATATGTCCTGTATTTAAAAGAGATTGATATTAGTGTGGAAACGATTCGTAAACACAGTGGTAAAGTTTTAAAGATTTTTCAAATAGCAGAAAAGGAATTTATCAAGCTTTCCGATATTACGGAAAACTGGTTATTAAATATTATAGAAAAAATAAGAATGTTAAAACTGTTAAATCAAGTTTATTCAACTTTTTATTAAAAGAAGATCTTCTTACTTTTAATGAAGACCAAAATCTTCTCTCAAGTATAACAAGTTAATAGAAATAATCCCGAACGGATTTAAGCGTCTATTAGAAATATATTTTAAGGAACGGATGGAATTAAGAAAGAGGCAATTAAAGTTTCAAGCAAGAACTCCATTATCTTTGTTAACCGTAAAGACGGATATGGAAATTTTTGTACGATTAGTGCGTTGGCTTCAAGAGAATAAAAGTCATCTTACATCATGGGATACTGTACAGCAAGAGGATATACATACATTTCTCCTTAGTTTAACACCTAAACATCGTGAAATTGTAAGAAAGGATTTGGTATATCTTTGACGCAAGCATCAAGATATGGAAAGTTAGAGGATTATCTTATCGAAGAACAAATCCAATCTGGAAGAGAATTTTTACATGGTCAGTAAATTCAAATAGATGGATCTGAAAAGTCATATAATAATGGAGACTAGTTTAACATCACCTTTTATTGAATGATTATAAAAAGTTTGTGATAAAATCTACTTAAACTAACGGGCAGTTATGTTTAAGATACTTTAAAATTTGGTTAAAATCTCCGAAAGGATTGGTTTCTAACATTAGAAACCAATCCTTTTTATTGTAATATTAATTACATATCAATCAAACAAACAGTCATTTGAATAAGGAGGGTAATTATGACAAAAGATATGTGTGAAGTTACCTGTATTCATGAAGATAAGGTAAACAGGGCTAAAAAAGACCTTGCTAAACAGAATCTTATGGATGTAGCGAAAGTTTTTAAGGCTCTGTCAGATGATACAAGGGTTAAAATTGCTTATGTTTTGTCTTTAGAGGGAGAATTATGTGTTTGTGATGTAGTTAATATCATTGAATCTTCAACGGCTACGGCATCCCATCATTTAAGATTATTGAAAAATTTAGGTATTGCAACATACCGCAAAGAAGGAAAATTAGTCTATTATTCACTGGATGATGAGCATGTTAAACAGCTCGTAGTAAAAGCCTTCGAGCATCAGAAGGAGCTATGAAAGTTGGATAATACAGCAGCAAGTATCAAACCACCGCATACTCCCCCGAAAAATATGAAAGCAATCATAGGAATTACAGCATCAAATACCATCATACCAGCCAACGCCCACACAAAAATATACGGTAAAAATAATGACAAATTTATTTTCATAAGTCCCACCTCCTTTAAATGTATTATTAAATAGTTCTGACTACTAAAATCACTCCTTTTTAAAACCACATCAGTAAAAAATTACGATTCAGAAAGTTCTTTTTGAACTCTTTGACGGTAGGTTTTGTCACCAATTAATTTTGACTCGAAGGAATTTAAATTATGACTGAGTCGAATCTGCTGCCAAATGTTTAAATCATTTGTGAGAAGAACTATTTCTACTTTGTTGCCATTATGCTCTTCTGCGTACATTGCATCATTTAGTATAAATGCTGTCGATCCACCTTTTGCACCGAGATGACTGAAACGTTCCTGATTTGCTTCATTTACTTCCATCGGCCATTCAAGTAAATCTCTAACGATTTGATTTGCACCTGTTGGTAGTTCATCATTGGAAATAATCCCTAATAATCTTCCGTAATCATTCGCTGATGCCCCAATTAGGCGATCCGACCATACTCTTTGTAAATCAAGCGGCATATCAAAAGTATGGTCTTCAATATTGAAAGTTCCATCTTTCATTTGTTGGCTTAATTCTTCAGCTGTTTCTCGATACATTTCCATCGGCATCTTTTCTAGCTCTTCTATTAATTTATTTTCATCTTTTTCATTATTTTTTAGATAATCTGGAATTAGAAGACTGCCAACAAGTGGATAAATCTCCTCATGGCTTGTAAGTCCAAGAGATTGAGCTTGCTCATTGATCGAATCAATACCAAGTACATGAATAAGATAATCGGTATTAGCATTGGAGCTATAAGTAATCATTCCTTTTGCAACATCATGCAATGTTATTTCATTATTAACGATTTTCCCTTCGTCTTCCATTGTTTTAAGCCAAGATTCATGTGCATTCCCATCTGTATCCTCATAATAGAACTTATTAATCTTATCTAGGGATACGTAATTATCCTTATTGAGTATTCCTTCCTCCAACTGCATCGCATATTCGACAGCTATTAGTATTTTTACTGTGCTAGCTAAAGGGCGTACAACATCTGATTGATAGGTAATTAATTCCTCACCATTTTCCGCAACATAGAGGGAGGACGACTCTGGATAATCCTTCAGATGATTAAGTACATAATCAGGATTATCTCGAAATACGGAATAGCCTGCAATTCCAATAACTAGAATAATCGCTCCATAAATAATTAATCGTTTCTTTGTATATGTTTTTTTATCGAATAAAATCATTGCAATGGCACCAAATATAAATGCAATTAAAAAATTAACGTTAAAAATCATAACCGCAACGATAATACCTATCACAATAACGATTGTTATAATTGCTTTTCGTACCTCTTGTTTTGTCCTATTTTCTTTTGATAATAAGGGGATAAGGGTAAATATAATGATTCCTGTCAACCCAATCCATGAAAATATATTCATCTAAAACTTCCTTTCCACATTTATCTGTGTTAATATCTTCTTTTTAATACCGTTAGGATACTAGCATGAAGAATCATTAAACCTGTAATTAAAAACCAAATGGCTAATTTATATGTTTCATAGTCCAGATGACTAATGAACTGATCATATAATTCAATTAAAAACCATCCAAGAGGTATTAACGGAAAAACAAGACCATAAGATTTATTTGAAATACTTTGTCCACGTTCATCTTTATTCTCTTCTCCCATTTCGAATTTTAAAGAAATAAACACTGCAACAAAGAATATTAATACATATACAACACGTAAAATGGCTAGGAAAATATCCATATTTATTTCTCCTCCTCTATTTCATACTGAAAAACATCATGTAAATCTACACCAAATAGAAGTGCAATATCGAATGCTAACTTCAAGGATGGATTGTATCTATTTTTTTCTAGGGATATAATGGTCTGCCTACTGACACCTAATTTATCAGCGACTTCTCGTTGTGATAAGCCTCTTTCAGCTCTTAATACAACAATTCTATTTTGAATTTTTCTATTGTTATTTAATGGCACCTTCAATCACCTCTTATACTATGATAGTAAAGTATTTAGTACAAAAAGTAAAGTATTTTTTACCTTTAGTACTAAATACTTTACCATAGGTTTTTAAGTAAAACGCAGTAGAATGTTTATCAAACAACTAATAGTAAAATTGAAGTAAAACTATTTCGTGCTTTAAAATACATATAAATGAACCAATAAAAAAAGAATTCATTTTGATTATTTAATATCAAATGAATTCTTTTTTATGGCAATGTCGAACTTATATAACCTAACATGATCATTTCCAATCCAAGCAATGATGTTGAGCCAGAATCCTGCTGATACCATATCCTTGATGGATACTTTTCCTGTACCAAACACAATCGCGTTTGGAGGTGTTCCAACTGGTAACATGAATGCACAGTTTGCAGCTATCGCTGCTGGTGCCATTAGAATCATTGGGTGTACATCTAATGTAATTGCGAGTGCACCAAGTAATGGTAAGATCATTGTAGCTGTTGCAGTATTTGACGTGATTTCTGTAAGCATCAATAAGAGGATTATATCAAATAATCAGAAAATTGAAATCGTTTCCATTAATACATATAAAAATAATAGTAAGGATACTTTAATCCTCACTATTATTTAAGATCTATTAATTTGCTACTTTGTTTTTTCTAGTTGCAATTACTATGAAGAATAGAACAACTGCTACAAGAAGTAATCCAGATCCAATGTAGAATCCAAGTACTTTAGATCCAGTTGTATCTCCGATGAAACCTGTTAACCATGGCGCAACAATAGATGATGCCATACCAAATGTGTTAAAGATTGTGAGTGCTTTTGCAACTTTAGCTTGTGGTACAGAGTCTGATACAAATGTAATCAACACTGGGTCAATTGCAAGTTTACCAAGGAATCCGTATAACACTAATGCAACGTAAAGTACCCATGGGTTTGGTGAGAATACTGTTAAACCAATAGTAATTGCTGCTGCTAGTAATAACATAACGATTGTCATGTTACGTTTACCAGGGTTTTTATCTACAAATCTTGAAAAGAATAAAGCCCCAGGAATTGCTGTAACTGCAACAATTGCTGCTACGTACCCCACTGAACCTTGGTCGAAACCTTTTTCGTCTACTAAAAACGCTGGTAACCAAGTAACGATCATATAGTAACCATAACATACTGCGAAGTATGTGAAGTAAGTTACTAAGTGAGTTGCAGTAAATAATTTAACTGCTACGTTTGTGTCTTCTTCGATTACGCTTGCAGTTGTTACTTGTTCAACAGTTTCTACATCATTCTTGTCACTCTTGATGAGTAAGAAGAACAATGCAGTTACTGCTAGAATTATGATTCCTGCACCATAAAGCATGAAGTTCCATTGGATATCTAAAGCTCCTACTAGTACTGAAGACCCAATTAACCCAATTACCATACCAAGTGCTGAACCTGAGTTGATGATTGCGTTAGCTGTACTCTTGAAGTGTTGTGGAACGTGTTTCGCTGAAAGAGAGAACGCTGAACCATAGTAACAACCTGTAGAGATACCTGCTAAGATTGCTCCCAGATAAACTTGCAAGATTCCAGTTGAAGTTCCAATGATGAATGTCGCTAATGCAAACCCTATAAATGCAGGGATTAAAACTGTTTTTTGTCCGAACTTATCAACTAAAAAACCTGACGGAATTTGCATTCCTGTATATGCAAAGAAATAACATGATGCGATTAACCCGATTTGACTTTGAGAAACATCGCCGAGTGCTTCTTGTAATTGTGGGTAGATTGGAGTAAGAATCGTTCTATATATCCAAATTGCAACCCAACCAAGTACAAGTGCTACAATTATCTTTTTATAATAATTGTTGTTTAAATCACTTTGTGACATTTTCTTAACCTCCTATTGAATTTTATATATTGATGGTAATATGAAAAATTAAAAAAATCATTGTGCGACATGCACAATGATTAATTTTATTTTATTTAGATGTTATAAATGTTCTACAGGAAGTACTTCTGAGATGAATAACGCGAGTCTAATATCTAAAGATTTTTTTGGGTCTGTGATATCTGTGTTTAAAATTTCTTCACATTTATTAATTCTATATTTAACTGTATTTCTATGCACATAAATCAAGTTTGATGTTTTCGTAATATCGAACTGATTTTCCATATAAACTTTTAAAGTGTTTTTAAGTTCTTTATCTTTTGTATTAGTAGGGAAGGCAAGATCTCCTAAAGTATATGTGACGAATGGTCTCAGTTTGTCGACAGGTAAGAGTTGCATTAATTCCTCAAGATTTCTTGTTCTATATTTCTCTAAGAATTCCATACTACCTTCACTGTTGTGAATGTTATATGTTTCTAGAGCCTCTAAGAATGCTGAACCAATTTGTGAAAGTTCTGATACCTCATTACCAATACCGAACGATAATGAATCTCTAAAGAACTTCTTATATTCTTTCTGTAAATGCTTTAAGTACGGCAAGTAATACTCGTGTTTCTTTTGGAATAGGATTGCAAATTTATTCAGTTCACCAAATCCAAATACTGAGATTGATTCATCTAATGTTTTTAACACACTTTCAAGCCATTGGAATGTTAAATGATATCTTTCTTCTACATATTCACTGTTTTCTATGTCGCTGTGTTTATCAATTCCACATACAAATACACGGTAATAATTCGATTTAATAAGATTGTAGTGTTCGAAAAACTCTGAGTTGTTGTGCATATTCAGTGGTAAATTATCCGGTAAATTCACGAGAGACTGGAAGAACGTGTTTGCCTCATCTTGTTCAGTAGCCTTAATCTTCGTGTTTTTGTATATCGCGAATGACAGTGTATTTATTGCTTGTTCAATCGCAAGTAAACTAAATGGATAATTTATTTTGTGTATATCACTTACTACTAAATAATACGGGAAGTAGGTAAGTGCGGGTACTTCAAACACTGCATACTTATCATCTAAACTTACGCGCTGTTTGTCCTCAGCTGGAATATAAATGTCATGGAAGTACTTCAAGTGTTCCTCTAACATCCTTTTATTATTATTAAATTGATAACTTGCGACTTCTACTTTTAAGAATGGGTTCATTAAAATCAGAGGAAGCTTTAGAAACTTGCTGAGTGAATCCACCATTCTTTCTACTGTAAAGTCTTTAATTAACATGCTGTTCATGCGCTGTTGTACTTCTAATGCAAAGTATAACTTTTGTGTTTCATCACTAGAAATATAAGAGCTGACTTCATGTATTGCTTGGCCGAGCTTCCAATTTGCTGGGATTTCGATAATAGGAAATCCCAACGCATCTGCATGCTCAATAACTTCTTTGTCGATTTTTTTTAAGAATCGACTTGTTTTGATTCCGAGACCTGCAATTGGAACTTTATTGAGCTCAGTGATTAAGTCAATGAGTCCTTGTTGATCGTCTTTGAAGAAAATACCTGTTGTAAGTAGAAATGTATTTTGAGATACGAAATTCTTAATATCAGGTGCTTCAGTTATGTCTGCGCTCATTATTTCACGCGTTAAATCCGCGTTTTGGTTGATTGGTTTAAATACTGAAAAACGGTCAACGCCCAGTAGTTCTTGGAATGTTACCATATATGAAAACTCCTTAAAAATAAAATAAGAAAACATTTAGTCACATTTGCACAAAAACAAAATCATATTTGTGTGTTTGGAACAAAACAAAGTTGTTTTGTATATAGTAAACTATAGTTAAATTCAATGTAAATTATGAAGCGAATATTTCGGTTTTCTTTAATAATATTTGACACATGTTTGATATACATAATTAGAAAACTTTCTGTTATTAATAACAATAACAGAATCTTATTATAACACTAATTATGAATATAATTGTATATTTGATTTTAAAGAGAATCAATTCAACTAGAGGGATGGGTTCGTGAATTAGTTTTACTGAGATTTAAATTAAAAGGGGTGGACACATTTGTCTCATGAACAAAATTCAGCGGCTGAAGCTGTAGAAGCTAAAAAAGTTGCAGATTCACTAAAGCCTAATGGGCCAGAGGATCGTACACTTGGACCAGGAGGATATGTTTCTCTATGGATCGGTGACGGAGTAAACATGGGTAACATGACACTCGGTGCAAGTACGATCGCTGCCGGTGTTGCTTTACTCAACATTTGGCAAACAATTGCTGCTGCAATGCTTGCAATTGGTATCATTTCTGTTTTATTCGCGTTAAACGATAGAGCAGGTTATAAATACGGTATCTCATACGTCACACATTTAAAACAGTCTTTCGGTGAAAAAGGAACACTCGTTTCTTCATTACTGCGTGCTGTTCCAGCGATTATCTGGTATGGTATCCAAAGCTGGATCGGTGGTACTGCGTTAAACGAAGCATTAAAGATTCTTACTAATGATGCATTTGATAACGTAGCAATTGCATTTGTAGCAATCCTTTTATTACAAATCGTAATTTCTATGTTTGGATTCAGCGGTATCAAATGGATTGAATCTATTGCATCAGTTGTGTTAATGATTATTGTTGCAACAGTGTTTGTAATTCTTCTTAGAGATCACTCAGACAAAATTGCGGATACTTGGGTAAGAGCAGAAGGGACTTGGGGATTACCATTCTTCGGATTCGTAATGGCGTTCCTTGGCAACTATGCTGCCATCTTCTTAAGTGCTGCAGACTATTCTCGTGAACTTAAGACAGGTTACTCAGATGTAAAACGTAGTTTATTATACTTCTCACCAATCACGATTGCGTATGGTTCAGTAATCATGGTAGGTGCGATGTTAGCAAGTGCAACTGGTTACGCAAACCCTGCACTCGGTTTACCAGCATTATTCGATAACGAAGGTATGCAGTTATTCATTTCTGTGTTCATCGTGTTTGGTGCAATTGCAGTTAACATGGTAGCAAACATTGTAACACCAACTTATGTCATTCAATTATTTACTAAATTCAACTACAAAGTTTCAGTTACAATCACGGGATTACTTGCAATGGTTTCATTCCCATGGGTACTCGTACAAGATTCTAACGCAACTGGACTTGAAACTTTCATTCACATCTATTCAGCGTTCTTAGGACCAATGATTGCGATCTTAATTGTTGAATATTATGTACTTAGAAAACAACATCTTGACATAAAAGAGTTATATAGAGAAGGCGGATACTACGAAGGCGTTAACTGGGCAGCGATGCTTGCATTAGCAATTGGTGCTGCGGCAGCGTTCTTACTTGTAGACATCGGTTGGATTATTGGTCTCGTAACAGCAGGGATTGCTTACCCAATTATTACGAAGTACATGTTTAAAAACTCTGACTACAAGATTGGTACCATCTATGAAAATAGAATAGAAAAATAATCCGTTTAAATAACGATAGAGACATATTTGCTTTCTATCGTTATTTTATTCGGACTTAATTAATTGTGTTCAATATAAAAAAGCTTTATATTTGAAATAAGTAAAAGGTGAGAAATACTCAATATGAAAGGTGAACTTTTATGAAATTTGATTCAATTATTAAAAATGGCTTAGTGATTTTACCTGAAGGTGAAGAACGTGTAGACGTTGGTATTAAAGACGGTAAAATTGCAGAAATTGGAAAAGACCTCGGTACTGAAGGAAATGTTATTGATGCTACTGATTTAATTGTTTCTCCAGGTATGATTGATGCACATGTACACATTACTGAACCAGGTGGCGGTTACCGTGATCTATGGGAAGGTTATGATACAGGTACGCGTGCTTCAGCGAAAGGTGGCGTGACTTCATTCATGGAAATGCCATTAAACCAAGTTCCAGCTACTGTTGATAGTGAATCATTCGACAAAAAAGTCGATGCGGGTAATGGTAAGTTATCTGTGGATGTTTACAGCTACGGTGGTTTAGTACCATTTAACTTAGATGGTGGAATCCAAGAGTTAGACGACAAAGGTGTCGTAGCATACAAAGCATTCGTATCAACTTGTGGAGACCGTTCAATTGACGGGGACTTCATGAACGTAGATGATTACTCGCTATATGAAGGTATGAAGCAAATTGCTAAAACTGGTAAAGTTTTAACAATTCACGCTGAAAACGCATCGATAACAGATAAACTCGGCGAAATCGCATATAAAAATGGTGAGAAATCACTTGCTGCTTATGTAGACTCGCGTCCAGTATTTACAGAAGTTGAACCAATTCAACGTATTATACTTTTCGCGAAAGAAACAGGATGCCGCATTCACATTGCACACTTAGCATGTGCTGAAGGTATTGATCTTGTTAAACAAGCACAAGAAGAAGGCGTAGATATTACGTGTGAAACTTGTACACACTACCTATACTTCCACAAAGAAGAGTTAGACGATATTGGTCCAGTAGTTAAATGTTCACCACCAATTCGTGAAAAATCTCGTCAACCAGGAATGTGGGAAAGAGTTATGGATGGTAGAGTAAGCATGGTCGTAAGTGACCACTCACCATGTACACCAGATTTAAAAGATACAGACAATGCGTTTGAAGCATGGGGTGGTATCTCTGGTATCCAAAGTAACGTTGACATGTTCTTTGACGAAGCAGTTCAAAAACGTAACATGCCATTAAAAACATTTGCTGATTTGATTGCTACAAACGTTGCGAAACGCTTTGACTTAAAAGATAAAGGAAGTATCGAAGTTGGTAAGGATGCAGACTTTGTAATCATTAAACCAAACTCACCACACACTTTAAAAGTTGAAGATCTTGAATACAGAAACAAAATTTCACCTTACTTAGACCGTGAATACGGTGCGCAAGTTGCTAAGACAATCTTACGCGGTGAAGAAATTTACTCATTAGAAAATGGCGTATCAGATATTAAAATCGGACGCTTCTTATAAGTAAAGATTATTTAGAGGTTAACTCACAAAGAGTTAGCCTCTTTTTTATAATAGCTCATCATTGTCTAAAAGTTATTACACAGAAATATGGACTTGACTATCTTCCTGAATAGTTCTATAAGAAATTTAAGCCATTCTTTAGCATAAAAGAACTTATAGCCTTGTATCGTACTTCAAATAATCGTTTAAACAACTATTACTCTATGCACAATGACTTGGAACTACGTCAAGAAGTTACTATTATCGCTGTACAGAGTCTAATTAAAAAATTAAAACAGTACCATCAAGGTAAATCGGAAGCAATCAAGAATATGTTTGCTTATTTAAACGCGACTATTGATGTGTTATGTGCAAAGAATGATATAAACGGCGATTTATACGCCTTTATTTAGCATACAATCAAATACTGATATAATTGTTTATGGTAACTAGTCACAAAAAAATTCCCCAAAGGTACTACTATACCTAAAGGGAATGTGTTTATCATGAAACTATCCTCGTTTGTTATCTGTATTATATCATGTTTAATTTATATAGAAAGAAGGTTAATAAGATGTATTTTTTTAAGAAGATTGCTTCTATTACTATTGTGGGAATTTTAGCAAGTTCAATTTTCTTTAGTAGTACAGATTCACAAGTACACGCTCAAACATCAAAAGTATATATTTCTAAGAACAATGAAGGAGTGTCTATTTCTTCAACTCGTAATCATTTAAAAGGTCTTGAAACTGGTGCAGGTGCTATTGCAAAAAGTTTAGGCTATTCTCGTACAAATTATTACTCAATGGGACAAAAAGTTTATAAAAGTAATGAAAATAAAAACCCAATTTATATTACAAGAGATAATGGTTCTCATATTGGTGGATATTGGAATGGAGCTAGAACTGTAAAAGATCTTGCACGTAAAGAAACAAGAAGTGGAACCTATGATAAAAACCTTAGAAGGTTAGGTGATTAGATGAGTAATAATGCTCCTTTTAATCTAGATCTTACTAACGTTAATATTAGTCCTTACCTTTATGTAGAAAATAAAAATAGAGTAAGGTTTGATTTTGATAATATAAATAATTTTATTATTAATTTTATTATTGACCAGTTTAAAAATGAAGAATTATTAAATATACTTTATCTATCTAATGTTTCGGTCAATGAATCTTCACAAGATTCATTGAACATAGCCACAAAAGAATATTTAAACTTATATAAATCTTCACATTTATGGAAAGAAAAAATAATTAATGTCATTGATGATGGAGATTTAATAGAATATACTTTTTCTGAAATAAAAGATGTGAATATAAGCGCTGTTTATGATTATTATTTATATATGAAAACAACAGAAGCTCAAGATAATTATCTTTATTTTTATAACAAAAATTTTATTATTAACATGAATAGTGATGTTCTTGATATTGTTACTAACAATGAAAAATTTATTAAAAATATAAAAACTTCAATTATTTCTTATGATAAATATCATGAGTAGCTTAAAAATGCTAATTCTATTTAATATAGAACGAGCATTTTTAAATGTATTTAATATAGAATTACATTTAAAAAGGAGTGGTATTTATGACAATACTTAAGAATGGTCATTTTCAGGGTATATTAATAGTGTTAATAGTTGCAGCACTAGTAACATTAATTATTATGCTATCGTATTCGTATTTTAATCTAACAGAAATAAATACTTTAGTAGACGATGCGGATAAAAGAAACTTAGAATACGAATTAATTATACATAATAATTTAACCAATTCGTATACTTTTAATATAGTAGAGCAATAAAAAGCTAAGTATAGGGAGTTATTACTTCTTCTACTTAGCTTTTTAGTTATTGTGATATATCAATATTTAATTAGATAAAATTATAAAACAAAATAACAAGCATTTAATACAGATACAATTTTCAAATAATTAATTTATTTTTGTTCTACTTCTCTAGTAGATTTCCTAAATAATATGTTTCTAAGATGTTTATCTAATACGTACTTATATCAACTAATTTTATTATTTATATGTTGCGTTAATAGCTACATATATAAGGGTTTTAACGCTTATTATGGCATTGCGTTAACATACTAATTAATTGTTAATTAACGCTAAGGAGAGGGTAACTTTGGAGCATTTTAAACAACTAAAACAAGTTGCAGAAGAATTAAATGTCACTGTCAGTTATTTAAGAGGATATGTCACTGTATTAGAACAAGAAGGATATTCATCCCATATACAAAGAGATAGTAGAAATCATCGCTTATTTTCGGAAAAGAATATCGCAGGGCTTAAAAATATGATTCATTTGATAAAAAATGCGACTTATACGATTCAAGAAGCTGCTCAAGATTCTGTGCAAAATACAGATATGATCCATGAATCTATAAAGAAAAATAATCATTCAGAGAATATAGAAAATTTTCTGCAGAGGGTAATGTACAAGAGTTAATAGAGTTAAACAGAATGATGTTCAAAGAGATTAAATCTTTAAATGATAAAATATCATTAAAGATTCATTGTATAAAAGTTATTACACAGAATTATTGACTTGACAAAGAACTCAAGATTCCACGACATGATTAAGAGCTAATCGTAACGTGGTTTTCAAGAATTCAAGATTCCACGACATGATTAAGAGCTAATCGTAACGTGGTTTTCAAGAATTCAAGATTCCACGACATGATTAAGAGCTAATCGTAACGTGGTTTTCAAGAATTCAAGATTCCACGACATGATTAAGAGCTAATCGTAACGTGGTTTTCAAGAATTCAAGATTCCACGACATGATTAAGAGCTAATCGTAACGTGGTTTTCAAGAATTCAAGATTCCACGACATGATTAAGAGCTAATCGTAACGTGGTTTTCAAGAATTCAAGATTCCACGACATGATTAAGAGCTAATCGTAACGTGGTTTTCAAGAACTCAAGATTCCACGACATGATTAAGAGCTAATCGTAACATGGTTTTCAAGAATTCAAGATTCCACGACATGATTAAGGGCCAATCGTAACGTGGTTTTCAAGATCAATAAATTCCACATTACGATCAACACACAAACATCATGTGGTTACAACGAAATTTAAGTATACATGACGTTTATTATCTAAAATCATGTACCACTGCAAACCGAAGTCCAAACGATAAAAAAAGCGCTGCTTCTGCAGCGCTTTTTACTCATGCTAAAAATTCTAATGCTTCCCTATAAATTTGTAATGTTTCATCAGTAACAGTCTGATCGAAGTCATGCGTGTTTTTATCTAATTCTATAAATTTACAATCTGGAATAAGTGTAGATGCGTGTTTACTATAATCAAACGGTACATCTGGATCATTATTCGCATGGACGAGTACGGTTTTTGGCATGTGTTTAAGGTCCTCATCAGTGAGGAAGTACTTATTATCTTCTAAATTTACACCTAATTTTTTTTGCCATAAAGATTCATTGCGGTAGTAGAGATAGAGTAAGAATCTTGGATTTGGTAATGCTTCTGTTATAACCTCGAACTTCACGTTTTGTTTTTCAATTGAGCTACTCAACATCGGTGCAAACTTCACTTGGTCTTTTGGTAAACTCATGAAATCTCTATGTGTGAAGTCGTAATAACCATATAAAATAAATGCACCTGATACTTCAAAATGTTTACTGAATAAATAAGATAAATATCCACCAGCACTTCGGCCAAGTACATAAATCTCATCTGTAAAATTCTTCTTAGTGTAGTTATAAATGTGAGTAAGATCTTCAAAAATATCATTTAAGTCAGACTCAGGCACAAGGCGATAGGCAACACTAAACAAATTAAATTCTTCAGTGATGAGGTTTACATACTCATTCGGTAAATCGTTCTTAGTACCAAAAATAAGCCCACCACCATGAAAATATACAATCGTTTTATTAGAATGTTCGTTTTTAGACTTAAAAAAAGTTCCGTTCAAAGAATATTGTTCGTTTTCAAAAATAGTATGTTCTGCTGATTTCATTAATATAACCTCTTTCTTTTGTTTATTTTATCTTAATCACAAAAAATTGTCTTGGTTTTGTCTAAAGTAGATAAAAGCAGGGTATGGGTTTGTTGAAAGTGTCAATGAGGTTAATACTTATCAAGCGTATAATTGTATATAACTATAAAAGGAGTGAGCAAAAACGATGGATATTCGTTCTACTTTTGAAAGATTAGATGAGAAATTTACTAGTTTTGGTGGATTAGAGCCACGAGGAATAACTCGTCTTCTATATTCTCCTGAGTGGAGAGAAGCTGTTCAAGCACTTATCGCTGAATTTGAAGAAAACGGTTTTGAAGTAAAAAAAGACAGCATTGGTAACATCACTGGTCGTATCGAAGGTTCTGAAAAACCAGAAGAAACAATCATGGCAGGATCTCATATTGACACAGTTGCACGTGGTGGACACTTAGATGGACAATACGGTATTTTAGCAGCACTAACTGCAGCAATTTATCTTAAAGAAAAATACGGACAACCAAAACGTTCAATTGAAGTATTATCACTTGCTGAAGAGGAAGGAAGCAGATTCCCTTACACATTCTGGGGTTCTAAAAACTTCTTTAACCTTCAAGACAACAAAGATGTTGAAGATATCGTTGATGCGGAAGGCGTAAAATTCGTAGACGCAATGAGAGAATCAGGGTTTGATTTCCGTTCAGATGACAAGGTAAGAAATGACATCAAAGCATTCTTAGAAATTCATATTGAACAAGGTCAAGTACTAGAACTCGAGAAAAAACAAATCGGTGTTGTAACTGGTATCGTTGGTCAAAAACGTTACACTATCAACCTCAAAGGTCAAGCAAACCACGCAGGTACAACTCCAATGGGCTACCGTAAAGATACAGTAGTTGCATTCTCTGAAATCGTACAAAACTTAGTAGGTAAAGCGAAAGAAATCGGTGACCCTCTCGTATTAACATTCGGTCACGTTACGCCAGTACCAAACACAGTAAACGTAGTTCCAGGAGAAGTTGAATTCTCTGTAGACACTCGCCACATTGACCAAGAAGAACTTAACAAATTTGGTGAAACTGTAGAATCTACTATTAAAGAAATTGCTGGAAAATATGGTATGGAAGTAGACATTAACCTTTGGATGGATGAATCACCATCATTAATGGATGATGAAATCATCAAAACTATCGAAGAGTCTGCTAAAGAATTTGCTGGAGACAGCTACAAAGTTATGCCGTCAGGTGCTGGACACGACGCGCAAATCTTTGCTGAGTTCGTACCAACTGGTATGATTTTCGTTCCTTCAATCGGTGGTATTTCACACAACATTGAAGAAGAAACAAATATCGAAGACTTAGTTCGCGGTATTGAAGTACTTGCTCAATCAATCTACAAACTTGCTTATTAATTAAAAAATTGTTTTATTAAATTTTTAAAACTTTTAGGGGGATATATAAATGGGTTACTTAAACCATCAACAAGGCTACAGAGAAGGCCTATTAGAACTTAGATCAGTAGTAAAAAAAGATAATTATGCTGTTTTAACTCCAGACGGCTTAGTAAATAACGTCGTACCAGGATTTGACGACTGCGACATCACAATCTTAGGTTCACCAAGAATCGGTGCACGTTTTGTTGACTATCTAGTTACACTTAAAAACAATGGTGGAAACACTCAAGGTTTTGGTGGAAACGGAATTCAAACATTCATCTATGTAGTATACGGAAATATCACAGTTACTGTTGACGGAAAAGAGTATGAATTAACTGAAGGTGGATATGTATATGCACCACCTCACTTAGAAATGACTTTCGTGAACAACAATAAAGGTGAAGATTCAAGAGTATTCCTTTACAAAAAACGTTACCAAGAAGCTAAAGGTGTTGGCCAACCAGAAGTAATATCTGGAAATAAAAACGACCTTACTTGGAAAGCATACGAAGGCATGGAAGAAGTTCAAGTTACAGACTTCTTACCAGCAGACCTTGCTTATGACATGAACATCCACATCCTTTCATTTAAACCAGGTGCTTCACATGGTTACATTGAAACACACGTACAAGAGCACGGTGCATACGTACTTTCAGGACGTGGTGTTTATAACTTAGACAACGAATGGATGCCAGTAGATAAAGGTGATTACATCTTTATGGCAGCTTACACTCCACAAGCAACTTACGCAGTTGGATTAGATGAAGAATTCTCTTACATCTACTCTAAAGATGCAAACAGAGATATCGAACTATAATTTTAAATTAAAGTCAAAGGGAGGGATTCGATGTCAGAAAAACTAGTTAGAGTACCTGCTGATAAATTAAGAGAGTTATTCAAACAAAAATTTATCGCAAATGGTATGAAAGAAGAATTTGCAGATCGTACCGCAGATGTATTACTGTGGGCTGACGAACGTGGTATTCACTCTCACGGTTCTGTGAGAATGCAGTACTACTCAGAAAGACAAGCCAAAGGTGGATTTAACAACGACCCAGAATTTAAATGGGAAAAAACAGGTCCTTCGACAGCGATTTTCCACGGTGATAACGCTAAAGGAACATATGTAGCACATGAAGCTATGGAAAAAGCTATAGAAATGGCTGAAGAAAATGGTGTAGCAGTAGTGGGAATGTCTAGACTTTCTCACTCAGGTGCGATTGGTTACTACGTTGAAAAAGCAGCTGAAAAAGGTATGGTAGCTTTATCAGTAGTACAATCTGACCCAATGGTTGTACCATTTGGTGGATCTGAACCTTACTTTGGTACTAACCCGATTGCTTTCGGAGCACCTAGAGCTGAAGGTAATAAGCCAATCGTTTTCGATATGGCAACAACAGTTCAAGCTTGGGGTAAAATTCTCGATGCAAGAAGTAAGAATAAAGAAATCCCTGACACTTGGGCGGTAGACAAAGACGGTAAACCAACAACAGATCCTTGGGAAGTTAACGCACTTTTACCAGTTGCAGGTCCTAAAGGTTACGGACTTATGATGATGGTAGACGTTCTTGCTGGATCATTACTTGGATTACCATTCGGTAAGCACGTTTCATCAATGTATGCAGATTTATCTGAGTACAGAAACTTAGGTCAATTACACATTGTAATTAACCCTGATTTCTTCTCATCTAAAGATGCATTAATTGAAAAGATGGAACAAATGGTTCAAGAATTACACGATCAAAAACCAGCACCTGGATTTGACCAAGTATACTATCCTGGTGAACTAATGAATGCTGTAAAAGAAGAGTACGACAAAGATGGAATTCCAATACCAGAAGACATTGTAAATTTCTTAGAATCTGACCGATTATATTAATAAGTAGGTGTATTCAGTGCACGTAGAACAAACAAAATTATTTGAACTCATGAAGAATAAATTTGTTAAAGCTGGCGTAAATGAAGAAACTGCTAATGCTATGGCAGATGTACTTGTATGGGCTGACCACCGTGGGATTCACTCTCACGGTGCTGTCCGTGTTGAGTACTATGCTGAACGTATTGCTAAAGGCGGAATCACTAACAATCCAGAGTACAAATTTGAAAAAACTGGACCAACATCTGCAATCTTAGATGCAGATAACGGAGCAGGTCATGAAGCAGCACGTTACGCTATGGAAAAAGCAATAGAAATTGCTGAAGAAAATGGTGTAGCAGTAGTAGGTATTAAGCACATGTCTCACAGCGGTGCACTCGGATATTTCACTGAGATGGCTGGTAAAAAAGACATGGTGGCTTTATCAGTATGCCAATCAGATCCTATGGTTGTACCATTTGGTGGTACTGAAGCATATTTCGGAACGAACCCAATCGCATTCAGTGCGCCATCAAACGATGATCGTATCATCACATTTGATATGGCAACTACTGTTCAGGCGTGGGGTAAAGTTCTTGATGCTAGAAGTAAAGGTGAAAAAATCCCTGATACATGGGCTGTAAATGATAAAGGTGAACCAACAACCGATTCAAGAGATGTACATGCTCTTGTACCAGCTGCTGGACCAAAAGGTTACGGCTTAATGATGATGGTAGACGTACTTTCAGGTAGCTTACTCGGATTACCATTTGGTAAACATGTCTCGTCAATGTATCATGATTTAACTAAAGGACGTGACCTTGGTCAATTACACATTGTAATTAATCCACGCTATTTTACAGATTTAGAGTTGTTTAAAAAGCAAATCAGCACAATGCTTGATGAGCTTAAAGAACAACCTGCAGCACCAGGTTATGGGGAAATCTATTACCCAGGTGAACGCGGATTACTACGTGCTAAAAAGTACGATGAAGCTGGTGGAATTGAAATTGTTGATGACATCTATGAATATTTAATCAGTGATGATGTTCATTACGATCGATACCACGGCAAAAATAAATTTGCTGAATAATATAAATATGGAGGCACATAATGTTATACACAATTACTAAACCAAACACTTATCAAGACTCAATCGTTTTGATGTTATTATCTAACAAATTAAACGAAGTTGAGGGTGTAAACAAAGCACAAGCTATGATGGCAACTCCAGCAAACAAAGATATCCTTGCTGGTGGTGGTTTTGATACTGAAGAAATGAGAGAAGCTGGTGCTAACGACATCGTTATCGTTGTTGACACTGATGATGAATCTAAAGTAGAAGAGATTTCAGCTTTAGTTGATTCAGAACTTGCTGGTGGCGCAGATGACGAGGAAGAAGTAGAAGCAAATAACTGGAGAAAAGCTTTAACAATCGCTAAAGAGCCTAACGTTGCACTGATTTCTTTACCAGGTCAATACGCGGCTATGGAAGGTATGAACGCACTTCATAACAACCTAAACGTATTCATGTTCTCAGACAACGTTTCTGTAGAAGATGAGCGTAAACTTAAAGAAACTGCACACAAAAAAGGATTACTCGTAATGGGTCCTGATGCTGGTACTGGTGTAATCAATGGTACGCCTCTTGCATTCACAAACATAATCAACAAAGGTAACATTGGTGTAGTTGGTGCTTCTGGTACAGGTATCCAAGAAGTAACTACAATTACCGACCGTTTAGGTGGCGGCGTAACTAACGCTATCGGTACGGGTGGTCGTGACCTTAAAGATGCTATCGGCGCAATCACTATGATCGACGCTATCAAAGCATTAAACAGTGACCCATCAGTAGACGTAATCACTGTATTGTCTAAACCTTCGTCAGAAGCAATTCAAGATAAAGTAAATAGCGTACTACGTTCATTAGACAAACCAGTAGTTGTTCTTTACCTAGGTGACACTCCAGAATATACTGAAGAAAACATTTTCCACGCATATACTTTAGAAGAAACAGCAATTGCTGCTTTACAAAAATCTAAAGGTGAAGAAGTTTCATTCGAACCATCAATCAAAGAAGACGTTACAGCGAACTTTAATGACAAACAAGTTGGAATCCGTGGATTCTACTCAGGTGGTACGTTAGCAACTGAAGCTGCGATGTTAATCAAACATGCAACTGGTGAAGAATCTGCTGAAGACGAAGCATTCGTATATAAGAGTGAACACCACCAAATCATTGACCTAGGTGATGACATGTACACTCAAGGTACACCACACCCAATGATCGACCCAGCAAACAGACTAAAAGCTCTAGAATCAGCTGCATCAGACGATGAAATCGCAGTTGTACTTTTAGACAACGTACTTGGATATGGTTCACACAAAAACATGGCAGCACAACTTGCTCCAGCAATCGAAAAATTCCTTGCAGCTAAGAAAGACGCTGGCCAAGAAGTAGTAGTTCTCGCAACAGTAGTAGGTACAGACAAAGACGTACAAGGTTATGACTCACAACGTCGTATCTTAGAAGGTGCTGGTGCAGTAATCTGTGATACAAACGACCAAATGGTTCGTACTGCACTTAACTTAATTGGTGAAAAAGTTGAGCAACCAGTAAGAGAAGTAAAATCATTTGATAAAACAAATGAAGATCTTACAGTTGCAGACAGCTTAAAAGACTTAATTTCAGGAGAACTTTCAGTAATTAACATTGGTTTAGAAGGTTTCACAGAAGCACTAGTTGACCAAGAAGTCGATTACGTACAATTCAACTGGAGACCATCAGCAGGTGGTAACGAAGAATTAATGAAAGTACTTCAGTTCTTAAATCACTACGAAGGAGACATTTAATAATGGGATTCAAAACAATTGATGAAGCAAACGAAGCAGTAGTTCAAAGAATGATTTCAACACAACCAACACTTATGGACGTTGTACCAGCAAAATCAGTAATTCCTGAACTTAACGATGAAAACACGAAAACATTATTACACGCAGGACCCCCAATCCGTTTCGACCAAATGTCGGATCCAATGCAAGGTTCATGTGTAGGTGCGATTCTTTTCGAAAAATGGGCAGATAACGAAGAAGACGCACGTAAAATGTTAGAAAATGACGAAATTCGTTTTGTACCATTCCACCATGTAAACGGTGTTGGACCAATGGGTGGTATCACTTCAGCTAACTTCCCAGTATTAGTTGTTAAAGATACAAGCAATGAAACTGAAAATAATACAGCATATTGTACTCTAAACGAAGGTATCGGTGCGGTATTACGTTTCGGTGCATTCGGTCCACAAGTAATCGAAAGATTAGAATGGCAACGTGATGTTTTAGGTCCAGTATTATCTAAAGCATTAAGAAAAATTGAAGGCGGAATGAACGTTAACGGTGCGATTGCTCGTGCAATTGCTATGGGTGACGAATTCCACCAACGTAATATTGCTGCTTCATATGCATTCTTACGTGACTTAGCTCCAATCATTACGGCTTTAGAAGACGTAGATCAAAAAGATAAAGAAGATGTAATTCAGTTCTTAGCCGACACTGACCAATTCTTCTTAAACATTGCAATGGCTGCAGGTAAAGTTATGACTGACACTGCACGTAATGAAATTCAATCAGGTACAATTGTAACTGCAATGTGCCGTAACGGACATGAGTTCGGAATCCGTATCGCTGGTATGGGTGACGAATGGTTCACAGGTCCAGTGAACACACCGCAAGGTCTATACTTCACTGGATTTTCAGAAGATGACGCTAACCCAGATATGGGTGACTCAGCAATCACTGAAACAATCGGTGTTGGTGGTATGGCTATGATCGCCGCTCCTGCAGTAACTCGTTTCGTAGGAACGGGTGGATTCAACGATGCACTTGAAACTTCAAACGACATGGCTGAAATCACAATTGCAGAAAACCCTAACTGGATCATTCCAACTTGGAACTTCAAAGGCGCTCCTACAGGAATTGACGCACGCTTAGTAGTTGAAACAGGAATTCTTCCAGTAATTAACACTGGTATTGCAAACAAAGTCGCTGGTCGTGGTCAAATTGGTGCAGGTACAGTAAACCCTCCGATGGAAGCTTTCGAAAAAGCAATTACAGCATACGCTAAAAAACTTGGTATGGAGTAATGTTATACACTGCTAGTGTGGCGGGTTCTGCCGCACTGCACCTTTTAAAAACAGAGCGGGAACTTAAAATCCACTCTGTTTTTAATAATGGTGTGAATCTTGTCAATAAGACTGGAACACTCTTGTTCATTGGTACAGATAAGAATGGATACTTTCCATTTGGCATCACTCTTGACCAGTACAGTGTCAAAGAAGTAGTTACAAAATCAAAACCACATGATAAAATTACAATCAACCGACAAGAAATCAGACACAAAAATTATTCAATCATGTTAAATCAGGTTGAAGAATTTAGACCAGACTTTGACTTTCATTTAGCAGATCTTAATCAGCTAAGAGAAAATTTTAAGCACATTGATTTCTCAAGTTATCAAAATTCTGATTTCGATGATTTGAAAATGAAAAAATTGCTTGATGGACTAAAGAACTACAGTCCAGAACTTGAAACAACATTAAGATATTTTGTTGGACGAGGTAAAGGACTCACTCCAACAGGAGATGATATTTTATCTGGCATACTATATGCTGATGCGCTCGATAAATTCATTGATGATAGAAGTTATAGTTTAATTGAACGACTCTATAACGAGAATCTAACAACAATGGTATCAAAAGCATTTATTCTACTTGCTTTAAAAGAAATATTTAGCTCTAGAGTTACAGCATTACAGCGTAACCCTAGTGTAGAAACAATGAATGCATTGAAAGCACTTGGTTCTTCATCAGGACTAGACACATTGTATGGAATATACAAAACTTTAAATCAGGAGTGAATTAAAAATGGGTAAAAAAGTAGTTTTAGCTTTAGGTGGAAACGCGATCTTAAGACCAGGTCAACATCCCAACTTCGAAAACCAATATGGTAACGTTGTAAGTGCAGCTGACTCAATGGTAAACATCACAAAAGCAGGTCACGACATTATCGTAACTCACGGTAACGGACCCCAAGTAGGTAACATCATCGCTCAAAACGAAGCAGCGAAAGATAAAATCACGCCTATGCCAATCTTCGTGAACAACGCTGAATCACAAGGTATGATTGGTTACATGCTTGAAACAGCACTTAAAAACAAATTAAGAGAAGCTGGAAACGACACAAACGTAGTAACTTTACTTACTATGGCTGAAGTTGACAAAGACGACAAAGCTTTCGATAACCCAACTAAACCAATCGGTGTATTCTTCACAGAAGAAGAAGCTAGAGAAATGGAACAACAAGGTTTCAACATGGCAGAAGACGCTGGACGCGGATACCGCAGAGTAGTACCTTCACCAGAACCAAAAGTAATTCATGGTGTAGACGAGATTAAAACATTATCAGATGCAGGTTCAATCGTAATTTCATCTGGTGGTGGCGGAATTCCAGTATGGAGAGACGAAAACGGCGAAATCCACGGTGTTGAAGCTGTAATCGACAAAGACCGCTCTGGACTTAAACTATCGGAACAATCTGATGCTGATGTATTCATGATGCTCACTGACGTATCCAACGTTTACATTAACTGGGGTAAAGAAAACGAAGAAAGACTTGAAAATATCACAGTAGAAGAAGCTGAAAAACATATTGCTGACGATCAGTTCCCTGCTGGATCTATGTTACCAAAAATCCAAGCAGCTGTTGAATTTGCTAAAACTGGTAAAGTTGCAATCATCTGTGCTTTAGAAGACGCAGTAGATGCACTTGAAGGTAAAGCAGGTACAAGAATTACTCTATAATTCACTAGCTCTTCAGTAATTGTAAGACTTTATAAGAGCTAAGCAACACGTGTTGCTTAGTTCTTTTTTGTATTTAATATAAAAGGAGGACATAAATGAACAGCTTAGATAACCAATTGAGTGATCGACCTATACTTGGTCAATGGAAATTTTTAATTAGTATTATACTTATCGCAACAATGATGCGCGTACCTCTAACTGTTGTTGGCCCATTAATGGGAGATATTAAAGCAGATTTAATGATTTCAAACACAGTAGCAGGATTACTTACAACTATTCCATTAATTATCTTCGGACTTGTATCTCCATACGTAATTAGAATCGTACAATTGTCATCACTTAGGCATACAGTATTTATAGCAATTATTTTAATATTTTTAGGACTGTTAATCAGAGTGATGGGCGATATTAACATGTTTATTACTGGTACAATACTTATTGCTATTGGAATTACATTTACAAACGTGGCTATGCCAAGTTTCGTTATGTTAAAATTCCCGTTCCAGATTGGTATCATCACAGGGATTTACAGTACGACGATGAACCTTGTTTCAGGGCTCGGAAGTGGATTTGCTGTGCCTATTTCACACAGCTCAGAACATGGGTATAAATTTGGTCTAGGTATTTGGGCAGCACTCGCACTTGTTGCACTCATTGTATGGATAAGACAATTATTCTTAAATCCGAAGACATTAGCAAGATTTGTTGTTAATCGTGAAGGTAATAAATTTACATTTAAAAACGTTGCAAAGTCTAAACTTGTTTGGGCAATCACAGCTCTATTTGGTGGTCAATCAATCATCTTCTATAGCTTAGTGGCTTGGGCACCAACGATGTTAGTAGATAAAGGGATTTCTCTACACGCAGCAGGATATTACTTCATGGCGTTGCAACTCATTGTCATTCCCACAACATTTGTATTCCCAATGCTAATTGCTAAGTTAGAGAATCAAAAAATTATCGCTTACTTAATTGGCGCATTTTTCTTATTTGGTTTCTTACTATTCTTTACGACAAATGCAATACTCTTATTTATTGCAATGCTACTTATTGGAGCAGGTATTGGTGCAAGCTTTAGTTCATGTATGGCTCTATTTGCATTAAAAGCAGAAACACATAGTGGAAGTATTGGTATGAGTGGATTTGCTCAATCTGTAGGGTATATTTTTGCAGCAATAGGACCAATTCTAATGGGACTATTATTTGACCTATTTAACTCAACAAATATGAATATAATTATTTTCTTAATTATTGGTTTAATCAGCTTTGTCGCGACGATAGTAGCAACTGAGAAAACGACAATTGAAGCATCACTTTCCCACATTAAATAAATTTTGGAGGAGATTAGAATTCACTCTAATTTAAGTACGAGTTTAAGGCAAAGATGGATACAAGTTATTGGTATTATTCTCGTTGCATCAATTTTACGTGCAGCAATTACGTCAGTTGGACCAATTGTTGAATTAATTAAAGACGACCTCTTAATCTCCAATACAGTTGCTGGATTACTCACGACGATTCCTTTACTTTTATTTGGGATCGTCTCACCATTTGTACCTAGAATTGTAAATAAAATTGGCATTGAATGGACAGTATTCTACGGACTCATTATTATTTTAGTCGGTATCCTTGTACGTACACTTGGTGGTATTGAATTATTCCTACTTGGGACAGGACTCCTTGGCATTGGTATTGCTATAGGTAACGTAACGATTCCTGGACTCGTAAAGCTTAAATTCCCACTTCAAGTCGGGCTTGTCACAGGACTTTACGGAGCTACAATGAATGGTATGGCAGGAGTAGGAGGAGGATTATCAGTTCCGTTGTCTACAATGTCATCGTTTGGATATAAATTATCGCTCAGCATTTGGGCTGTTTTAGTCGTCATCACGATACTCGTTTGGACTAGAGAACTAAACAAAAATTTAGCACAGGTACAAGATAATAATGAAACACTGAGTGAACCAAATATTAAGATTAAAACACTCATTAAAAGTCGTATGGTATGGTCGATAGCAATGCTCTTTGCCATGCAATCCATGGTATTCTACTGTATTGTCGCATGGTTACCAAGTTTACTCGTTGAACGTGGATTAACACCAGATATAGCCGGATACTTCTTCATGTTTAGTCAGTTTCTTCAAATCCCAATCGCTTTCTTCTTCCCACAATTTGTGGCGAGAGTTAAAGATCAAACGATTCCGATGTATATAATCTTAGGATGTTTTATTGTAGGATTTAGCTTACTATTCATAGAGAATAATATTGTTTTACTTTTAGGTGTATTAATTTCTGGAGCAGGTATTGGCGCTGCATTCAGTGCATGTATGACTTTCTTCTCTGTCAAAGCAAAAACATATCATGGAAGTATCGCCTTATCCGGTTTTTCACAGTCCATTGGTTATATGTTCGCTGCATTAGGACCTTTATTTATGGGACTCGTATTTGATATTACAAACTCCTCGAATATCACTAACTTTATATTCCTGATTATGGGTGTTTTATTATGTGTATTTGGACAATTTGCAGCTAAAGGTGAATATATTGAAGACACATTATAAGCTTTGTACTATGTTACAAAGCTTTTTTATTTTACAATTGAGTTAGAACATAAATGAGGTGTAGTTATGAATTTTGAATACACATATTTGGACTTACCAGATGTGTTTTATAGTGTGAATCAACCAGATCTAAAAGTTAAGAAAATAGATCTCTTGAATCACTCGCTGATGAGAAAACTTAATCTAGACAAAGTGGAAGATATTTTAACGTTCGATGAAAATACATTTTCTCAGAGTTATATGGGTCACCAGTTTGGTTCCCCAGTTATCTTAGGTGACGGTCGCGCACATATTTTAGGTGAACGTGTCGTTGATGGTGAGCGTTTTGATATTGCGTTAAAAGGTAGCGGTACAACAAAGTACAGTAGAAATGGTGATGGCCGTGCACCTTTAGAAGCTGTGTTAAAGGAATATATTTATTCTGAGTTTATGTATAACATTCATATTCCGACGTCTCGTAGCTTAGCGATTTTAGAGTTAGAGGATTCAATCGAGCGCGGAACTGAAAAGAAATCAGGCGTAATTATTCGTGTAGCAAGTAGTCATATAAGGGTAGGTACGATTCAACTTGCTGCATTAAAAGGGAAAGATGAACTTCAAAAAATCGTAGACTATGCGATTGAAAGACATTATCCATATCTCACCAATCATGAAGAAAAATATGAAATGTTTTTTGATATGGTTGTACGTAAAGAAGCAGAGCTTGTCGCAAAATGGCAGTCTGTTGGGTTTATCCACGGTGTAATGAATACAGATAATGTACTGATTTCAGGAGACACAATTGACTTTGGTCCATGTGCGTTTTTAGAGACGTATGATCCAAATCAGTGGTTCAGTGAAATTGATGTGAATGGTCGATATAGATTTAATAATCAGCCAAGTATAATGCATTGGAATTTAGGAAAACTTGGAGAATCTCTTGTTCAACTATTTGATACTGAAGATGAAGCGGTTGAAGTACTTCAAAAAATATTAGACAGATTTGGAACGTATTATCTAAATCACTGGTTCATGTTGATGGGAGAAAAGATAGGTATCAATGACTTTGACTATACGAATGATGATGACAGAGGTATTGTATTAGACTTCTTAAAACAAATTGAAGATAAAAAACTCGATTACACAAATACGTTCAGACAGTTAGCATTAAAGAAGCTGGACTTTACACCTGATTATGGTGACTATACACCAGACTATGAACTCATGAAGAGTGTGAATCCATCATTTGTCCCAAGATATCATTCAGTTAATGCAGCAATAGAGCTTGCATTAGAAGGTGATTATAGCAAAATGCATGAGTTAGAGAAGTTTATAACGAAACCATTTAACGACCGTGTACCAGAATATTTAAAACAACCGACAGACCATAACTTTAATACAACTTGTGGGACATGATAAAAAGTAAGCCAAGCTTTCATTTAAGGAAGCTTGGCTTTTTTATTGTTTTTTAGCTTCTTTGAATTTTCTTACGTACCCATAATATTGCAAGTGCAAGACCGAGTAGTGCTCCGAGATAACCAAAGATTGGGTAGAACATGTTTACGAGATCAACGAATCCGATGAACGTGAAGATATATGCAACAATTAATGAAACAATGAGCATAATCTTATAATTTCTAGATCTAGGTGTTGTAAATCTTGCTAGGAAACCGTACATTAATCCGACAACTGTATTATAAATTAGTGCGATGATTAATATAGAATATAATGTACCGAAAATGGGGTGAACGTTGTTCGCCATAACGAGTGCTGGAATAGACATTTGGTTTGCTTCTTCTAGAACAGTGAGTAGTGATCCGTTCATTAATACTACAAGTACTAAAACAATAAGACCACCTAATAATGATCCTTTTTTTGCAATTTCATGTTTGTTTGCATCAGAACCCATTAATGCTAAGAAACTAAATGCGACTCCCATTTGTAGACCCATGTATACAATGGCATCAAACCACCAAACACCATTTGGTGTTCTACTAATATCTGCGTGTGTTGCTGCTTCTGTAAAAGAAGTATCTGCAACTACTAGGTTCGTAATTACCATAATCACAACCATAATTAGTAATATAGGCGTGACTGAACCTAAGACATTCATAATTTTATCGAAATCCATAAGTAATGTAACAAGAACTAAAATAATTGTAAGAATAGATCCTATTGCAACTGGCACACCAAAACCTTCGTTTAAGTTTGCACCACTACCTGCAATCATAATTACAGCAAGTCCATACATGAAGAAAGAAAGTACATAGTCTATTATTTTACCTGCTGTGTGTCCGAAAAGCTTATCGAGAGGAACTTCATGAGATTCTACGTGATAGATAGAACCTATCTTTGCGGTTTGTCTACCAACAAAGACTAAAAGAAGTCCTGCTATAAAAGTACCTACGAAACTGTACAATCCGTAGTTTGTAAAGAATTGTATAACTTCCTGACCAGTAGAGAACCCCGCTCCAACTACCACGCCAGTATATGCGAATGCAAATTTTGCAACCTCTCGCAATTGACTCAAGTGAACCATCTCCTAAATTTTTATCAGTGTATATTTTACCCTAGTGAAATCATTTGAAAACAAAAAAAGCGCATATGCGCTTTTAATTTTACATTTCTCTAAATAATCCAACAACTTTACCAAGTACTGTTACTGAATCAACTAGGATAGGGTCCATGGTGCTGTTTTCAGGTTGAAGTCTGTAATAACCTTTTTCCTTGTAGAAACGTTTTACAGTTGCTTCATCATCGGCTGTCATTGCGACAATGATTTCACCATTGTGTGCGATATTTTGCTTTCTAACAATCACTTTGTCTCCGTCATGTATACCAGCTTCGATCATACTATCTCCAACTACATTTAAAATGAATATTTCACTGTTATGACCAGTTGTGAAATGTTCAGGTAGTGGGAAGTATTCTTCGACGTTCTCAATTGCAGTGATCGGAAGACCTGCTGTAACTTTCCCAAGCACTGGTGCATGAATCACTGGTGTTGTTAATTCATCCTCAGGTGACACTACTTCAATCGCACGTGGCTTTGTACGGTCGCGTCTGATATAACCCTTTTCCTCAAGATTATTTAAATGACCATGAACAGTAGAACTTGACTGTAAGCCAACCGCATTTCCAATTTCTCTAACACTTGGTGGGTACCCTTGACTATTTACTGTAAGTTTTATAAAATCAAGAATTTCTTTTTGTCTCGCTGTGAGTTCTTTCATATTTAGTGCCCCCAGATTTTTATTAATTTAATCGTACCATACATGAAATCAACAATCAAACATTTGTTCGTGTTTTTGTTGACAACGAACATCTGTTCTAGTATATTATAAATACAAACAAACGTTCGGGAGATGAATATTATGACAAAGCAAGAACAATTCACTGTTACTAGTATTGCGCTGTTAATGCTTCTATTAAGCATTTATCTATACATTGACTTCTATTTTACGGGGAACACACATTCTACAGACGCCCTAAGTGGAATGACACAAATCTTTGGAATGACCGACGAACATATACAGAACATCAACTCAGAAATTACTGTAAAAGTACTGAGCCAAGTCACAAGTAAATAATGAATAAAATATATATGAATAAATTCGAAATAAGCACTAGGAACATTAGCCTGGTGCTTATTTTTATGGTAAATTTATATAGAAGGGTGGGGAGATTATGTTAGAGAAAGAACAGTTAGATCGTTTAAATGAACTCGCAAAAAAGAAGAGAGATCAAAAAATTAATAAAGATGAACTCGAAGAGCTCACAAAACTTAGAAAAGAGTTTCTGACTAATTTTAGAAATTCATTTAAAAAACAGATCGAACAAACCAAAGTTATCGACCCAGAAGGTAACGATGTTACCCCAGAAAAAATCAAAGAAATTCAAGAGAAAAACAAACATCTTTAAAGGAGAACTTATTAAATGAGCTTTGATAAAACAGACGAATTAGTAGTAAATACAATAAGAGCATTATCTATTGATGCGATTGAAAAAGCAAATTCAGGACACCCCGGACTTCCTATGGGTGCAGCTCCGATGGCGTATTCACTATGGAAAAACCATCTAAACTTTAACCCAAAATCAGTAGACTGGTTTAATAGAGATAGATTCGTCCTAAGTGCAGGACACGGATCAATGCTTTTATATAGTTTGCTTCACTTATCAGGAAGCTTACCAATGGATGAAGTAAAGAACTTCAGACAATATAATTCAAAAACACCAGGACACCCAGAATACGGATACACAGATGGTGTTGAAATTACGACTGGTCCACTTGGACAAGGGTTCGCAATGAGTGTAGGTATGGCAATGGCTGAAAAACACCTTGCCGCTCAGTTCAATACTGACAAGTATAATGTAGTTGACCATTACACTTACGTAATCGCTTCAGATGGTGACTTAATGGAAGGTATTTCTCATGAAGCGGCATCTCTTGCTGGTCACTTAGAGCTCGATAAGTTAATCGTATTATACGATTCAAATGATATATCACTTGATGGTGATCTTTCTATGAGTTTCTCTGAAAAGATTGAAGAGAGATTCAAAGCTTACGGTTGGCACTATCAATTAGTAGAAGATGGAAATAGCTTAGTTGATATCGATCAGGCAATTGAAAAAGCTAAAGAAACCAACCAACCATCAATGATTGAAATTAAGACTGTTATTGGGTATGGTTCACCAAACAAAGGTGGTAAGAGTGCTGCACACGGTGCGCCAATTGGTAGCGATGAGCGTGTACTTGCATTTGAAAACTACGGTTTAGATTCAGGTAAAGAATTCCACGTTGAAGATTCTGTTTACGACAGATTTAACGA
Source organism: Phocicoccus schoeneichii (assembly GCF_014635565.1). Lineage (GTDB taxonomy): Bacteria > Bacillota > Bacilli > Staphylococcales > Salinicoccaceae > Phocicoccus > Phocicoccus schoeneichii. The sequence goes on along the minus strand of NZ_BMDB01000001.1, from coordinate 463,889 downwards.
AACCCTTTCTTCTAGAAGTAGTGAAAAAGAAGCAGAGTGGAACAAGTTAATGGAAGATTACAAAGCTGAACATCCTGAGCGATACAAACAACTTAAGGATGGAATTGAAGGTACGTTAGCTGAAGACTATGCTAATAATCTACCAAAATACGAAGTAGGTACTAAAAAAGCAACACGTGGTAATTCAAGCGACATGATTCAAGAGTTATCTAAGACTGTACCAACTCTATTCGGTGGTGCAGCAGACCTGGCATCATCCAATAAAACAAATGTAGTGGACGAAGATGACTTCTCTAAAGACAACTACAAAGGTCGTAACATCTGGTTTGGTGTACGTGAATTTGCGATGGCGGCTGCAGCGAATGGTATGGCAGCACATGGTGGAGTATTCCCATACGTCGGCACATTCTTCGTATTCAGTGACTACTTAAAACCAGCAGTTAGACTCAGTGCATTAATGGGTCTTCCTGTCACTTATGTATTCACTCATGACTCAATTGCTGTTGGTGAAGACGGTCCAACACACGAGCCAATTGAGCAGTTAGCAGGACTCCGTGCAATTCCAAACTTAAAAGTGATTCGTCCAGCAGATGGTAACGAAACACGTGTAGCTTGGAAAGTAGCTTTAGAGTCTAAGAATACACCAACAGCTCTAGTGTTAACACGTCAAGACATCGAAGTGATTGATGTTAATGAAGATGTGGTTGAAGCGGGTGTGCGTAAAGGTGGATACATTGCATATGACCAAGGGGACGATGCAATTGTATTTGCAACAGGTAGTGAAGTACCACTTGCTATCAACGCAGCAGAAAAACTACACGCTGAAGGTGTAAACATTAAAGTTGCTTCAATTCCTGACGTTCAAACATTCTTAGCTCAAGACAAAGAATATGTAGAATCAGTATTAAACAAACAAATCGAAAATAGAACAGCGGTTGAGATGGCGGCAAGCCTTGGCTGGCACCGCTTCATTGGTATGGATGGTAAGCTACTTACAATCGATACATTTGGTGCTAGTGCACCTGGAGACGAAGTTATGGAGAAATATGGTTACACTGTTGATAACCTAGTATCAATGATTAAGCAATAAGACAAGTGATCCCCGGTTTTACCGGGGTTTTTCTTTCTTAAATAATATTGATATTTAATGATATTTAATGTAAACTTAATAATGGTTTAAAGTGAAAGAGGTGAGCAATTTGGATACTTGGATTTGGATTATTATTGTAATCGTAGCGTTAGCTGGTGGTGTTGCGCTAGGTTTCTTCCTAGCTAGAAAATATATGATGGATTATCTCGAAAAGAATCCACCAATTAATGAAGACGTGCTCAGAATGATGATGATGCAGATGGGTCAAAAACCGTCGCAGAAAAAAATCAATCAAATGATGTCGATGATGAATAAAAATATGCAAGATCAGAAAAAAAAGTAAGACACGAAGTACCGTCAAGATGGCGGTACTTTTTTTGTTTCTGACCACTATAAAATTATTAGAACTGACTCTTATTGAAGGTCAGTTTTTATGATTAAATTAATATAAATAGAGTTTAGTGGAGGAATATCGTGTTTACTAGAAAGAATTTTACATACATAACATTATTTTTAATGCTGTTTGTACTTGGAGCATGCAGCAATGAAGAACCAAATAAACAAAATAACATTGATCAAAATATCATTATTGGGGTAGATAAAGACATCTCATCTATCGATCCACATGGGTCAAATGACAGTGCTTCTCGCCAAGTCAGAAGAAATATTTATGAAACGCTTATTTATCAAAATCCAGACTTAGAAATAGAACCTATGCTTGCTACAGAGTTTAAACAACTCGGTCCCACAGAATGGAACTTTAAATTAAGAGAAAATACGGTATTCCACAGTGGTCAAGAATTTACTGCAGAAGACGTTAAAGCTTCACTAGAGCGTGGACTCGATCCAACAGTGGCATCAAGTTCATCGTTTATGTATGAAATGATTGAGAGGATTGACATTGTTAACAATCATGAAATAAATATTCATACATCTTATCCATTTGCACCATTAACTGCGAATCTTGCGTATAATACGTCGAGTATTATGTCTAAGACTTCAATTGACAAAGATTACGCACAAGCAATTGAAAAAGCAGGACTCGATATCACTGTTGATGAGTATTATAAGTTAAGAGACAAAAAGGACGAAGAATTCGGAGAAGTCTCTAAACAGATGGGTGAGTACATCGGCGAATTTATTCAAAAGAATCCAGACGGTACAAACCATTTAAAATTCGTATCTAGAACAAATGGTGACAACATCAAACTTACAAAGTTCGAGGCGTTCAATAACGGCGAACGTGAATTTAAAGATGTCACTTACCGTGTAATTCCAGAGCCGAGCTCTCGAGTAAGTGAACTAGAAGTTGATGGTGTAGATATCATCAACGCATTAGACGTTTCTGAAATAAATCTATTAGAGGACAGCGACCACTCAAAAGTTGCCACTAAAGATTCGGTTCGTACAACGTACTTAGGGTTCAATACAAAAAAAGCACCATTTGATGATAAAAACATCAGACTCGCAATCAGTTATGTCATAAACCGCGATGATATCGTAAATGGAATATTAGAAGGTGTCGGCACAAAAGCAACAACACCTTTAGCTAAAAACGTTTTTGGATACGATGATTCTATTGAAGGCATAGACTACGACATAGGAAAAGCAAAAGAGTATATGAGTAAATCTTCAATGCCAAACGGGTTTAAGACAACAGTGTGGATTAACGAAGACCCTCAAATTAACTCTACAGCACTTTATATTCAAGAAGAGTTAAAAGAACTTAACATCGAAATGGAAATTCGTAACTATGAATATGCAGCACTTTTTGAAGAACTTCAAAAAGGTGAGCACGATATGTTCATCTTAGGATGGTCAACAGTGACAGCAGACGCGGACTATATCTTTAACGCATTATTTGAATCAACTTCAATTACAGAAGCAAACAATAGAACAAACTTTGATAACGAAGCGTTCGATAACGTGATCCGTGACGCAAGAAAAGAAATGGATCCAGAAATTAGGCTTGATTTATACAAGACAGCGCAAGAAATTATACTTGAAGAATCGCCAGCAGCATTTATTTACAATAACCAATTTGCTATAGGTATTAACACAGACAAGCTCGATAGAGTAGAAGTCGACGCGTCAGGTGATATAAGACTCGAAACATTAAAACTTAAAAAGTAATATTTTAAGCACTCTGAAAATATTTTCAGAGTGCTTTTATTAATTTATAAATATTAATTAAATTCAGATTTTTTTAAATATTTATTGAATTTAAATTTTTCATGTATATAATTAACTGTAATTATATATAGGAGGATACAATATGAATATCTGGAAAAAATTATCACTCGGTATTTTGTTTTTATCAGTGCTTGTATTAGTCGCTTGTTCAGGCGATAATAACGAAAGTAACGAGTCAGCGGAGGATAGTGAAAAACAAGGAGACATTGTGATAGGCGTCGACAAGGAAGTTGTTTCACTAGACCCACATAACTCAAACGATAGTGCGTCTGCTCAAGTAAGGATGAATATTTATGAAACATTGATTTACCAAAATCCGGACGGAGAGTTAGTCCCTGGGCTTGCAACGGAATGGGAGCAGGTAGATGAAAATACATGGAACTTCAAATTACGCGAAGGCGTAACTTTCCATAGCGGACAAGAATTTACTGCAGAAGACGTGAAAGCTACATATGCAAGAGTTCTAGACCCAAACGTCGCAGCTTCTGTTCAGTTCCTTTTTGAGATGATCGACGATGTTGAAGTAGTGAATGATCACGAACTTAACATCAAGACCAAAGAGCCATTTGCACCACTCGATCGTCACTTAGCACATAGTACTGCAGGAATCATGAGTAAGTCATTGATTGATAAAGACTATGAGAATGCTTTAGAAGCTTCTGGACTCGGACTTTCACTTGACACATACTACGCTGAACGTGAAGAAGGTAGTGAAACATTTGCTGAATACGCAAGTAAGTTAAACAACATCGGACAAATCATTAACCAAGAACCAGACGGAACAAACCACTTAAAACTACAAAGTCGTTCTGCTGGGGATAACGTTGTTCTTGAAAAATTCGAAGAATTTAACAATGGCGAACGTTTCTTTAACACAGTGACGTTTAAAGTGATTCCAGAAAACGGCTCGCGAGTAGGTGAGTTAGAAACTGGTGGAATTGATGTTGCAACAGGCATCGACACAGCAAGTGTGCCACGTATTGAAGGTGGCGCAGACATGGAAATTATCGAGAAAGATTCTGTTCGTACAACATATCTCGGATTGAACTACAAAAAAGAACTATTCCAAGATGAAAACATCAAAAAAGCAATTGCCTATGCAATTGATAGAGAAGACATCGTGAATGGTATCTTTGACGGAATGGGTATACCTTCAAAAGGACCACTCGCGCCACCAGTATGGGGATATAGTGAAGAACTCGTTGGTGCAGAATATGATATTGAAAAAGCAAAAGAATATCTAAGTCAATCTTCACAACCTGATGGCTTTAAAACTACTTTATGGGTGAACGAAGATGAGCAAATCATCAACACAGCAGTATACATCCAAGAGCAACTTAAACAAATCAATATCGATGTTTCAATTGAACAAATGGAGTGGGGTGCATACCTCGATAACCTGGTTCAAGGGAATCACGATATGTTCATCTTAGGTTGGACGACAGTGACACAAGATGCAGACTATGGTCTATATGCACTCTTCCATTCTAAGAACCACGGATCAGCTGGTAACCGTATTTTCTACACAAACCATAAAGTTGATGAGTTACTTGACGCAGGACGTTCTGAGACAGATGAAGCTAAGCGTGCTGACATATATAAAGAAGCAGAACAATTAATCGTAGATGATGGACAAAGCGTATTCTTAATGCACAATACGTTCTTCGTAGGTGTGAATACTAGAAAAGCAACAGGGTTCAAACTAGACTCAGCAGGTGCTGTTCATATTCAAGACGTTAAATTCAAGTAAATATAGTACACTCCAAAAATATTTTTGGAGTGTATTATTTTTTGTAGGTCCTAAGAAGTATTTCAATATTCGAAATAAAATGGTACGATAAACCAAATGATAACTGAAGAGAGTAGGAAAGAATGTGCGTGTCTATAAAAATTTAGCCTGGTTTTTTAAAGCATACTATAAGCATTACATAGTCGGTGTACTCATGTTACTGCTCGTTGCTTTGTTACAACTTGTACCACCGCAAGTCATTGGTCGTACAATCGACTATATTACAACAGACTCATTAACTGTTAACATACTCATCGGACTTGTTGTACTCCTCATTGTCGTTGCGCTTTTAATGTATGTATTTAGATACTTCTGGAGATTATTAATCTTTGGAACAGCAAATAGACTAGGAATGGAACTGCGCAGTCAATTATTCAAGAAATATGCATCGATGTCTCCAGCTTTTTATCAAAAACATCGAACTGGAGACCTCATGGCGCATGCAACAAACGACATCAATGCCGTCAACATGGTAGCTGGAGCGGGGATTTTAACAATTGCGGATAGTTTAATTTCCGGAGGTGCTGTTTTAATCACAATGGCACTTACTGTAGATGCAAAGTTAACGCTCATCGCGATGATACCTCTTCCGTTTATGGTTTTATTAACGAGCTATTACGGTTCTATACTTCATAGACTATTTAGAGTTGCACAAGCAGCATTCTCTTCATTAAATGATAAAACACAGGAATCCATTGCAGGTATTAAAGTAACGAAAACTTTCGGATATGAAAAAGAAGATTTAGATGATTTTACTGAACTGTCTACTGATGTTGTACAGAAGAACTTGAGTGTTGCGAAAGTCGATGCCCTATTTAACCCAACAATTACAGCAATCATTGGTATCAGTTACTTCCTAAGTATTTTCTTTGGAGCACGTATGGTAATCAGCGATGAGATAACGATTGGACAACTTGTTACATTTACTACATATCTCGGTATGATGGTTTGGCCATTACTCGCTCTCGGTATGTTCTTTAATATATTACAACGTGGAAATGCATCTTATGATCGTATTATAAACATTTTAAATACTGAGGATACAATAAAAGTAACTCATGAAATCGATCGTATTCCTGACGGCGATATTGAATTTAATATTGATACATTCTGTTTTGATGATTCTGAAACAATTACTTTAAAAGATGTCCACTTCACAGTACAACAAGGTGAAACGGTTGGAATTGTAGGTCAAACAGGATCAGGTAAATCGAGTTTAATTCGATTGTTACTACGTGAATTTGACCCGAATAAACTAAATGAAGTAACATATGGCGGTGAACCACTGAGTCGATATAATGTACAAACATTACGTCAAAAGTTTGGCATTGTTCCGCAAGAAAACTTCCTGTTCTCAACAACGATAAAAGATAATATCGCGTTCGCGAATCCAGATTTATCAATAGATAAGATTATTGAAGCGGCAAAGAATAGCTACATTCATCATGACATTGAAAGATTCCAATATGGATATGATACAGTAGTCGGACAGCGTGGCGTGTCTTTATCAGGAGGACAAAAGCAGAGAATATCAATTGCTCGCGCATTAATTATGGATCCAGATGTTTTAATTTTAGATGACTCATTATCTGCAGTAGATGCAGAAACGGAAAAAAACATACTAAACAATCTAGAGACTTTAAGAAAAGGAAAAACGAATATCATCACTGCGCATCGTATGAGTGCAGTGATGGAAGCAGATAAAATTATCGTAATGAGTAAGGGTACGGTAGTAGAAATGGGTACGCATGACGAGTTAATGAATAATAAAGGGTGGTATTATGAAACATTCATGGCTCAGTCTTTAATTCAAACTCTAGAACATGATTTAGAAGTCATGACGGATGGAGGCGAGGATCATGAATAATGAAACTGTAAACTTAACGTTTAGAGATCAAATGCGTGTTTTAATACGATTATTAAAATATGCATTACCGTATAAAAGATTAATCGCACTCGCATTCTTAATGCTTGTCTTAACAACAGTAGCTGGAGTCATGGTCCCTTATTTAGTCATGATATTTATAGATAACTATTTGACACCAATGAACTTTCCAGAGCAAGATATCAGTGTACTAATCATACTCTTTTTCATTGTTGAGTTAGTTGCTGTAATAAGCGGATATTTCCAAGCGTATTTATTCCAGGTACTTGCTTTTAAAGTTATACAACAACTTAGAATAGATAGTTTTAAAAAGATCGGTACTTTAGGTATGAAGTATTTTGATGTTGTACCAAGCGGAAGTGTCGTATCAAGACTGACCAATGACACACAGTCAATCGCAGACATGTTTATCGGGGTACTTTCTACATTTATGATGGCTCTATTCATGGTTCTGTCGAGCTTTGTAATGATGTTTATGCTCGACTTTAGACTCGCGTTGATTGCATTCTTATTTGTACCGATTATCATCATTATCATTGCTATTTATAGAAAGTATTCAGCGATTTACTTCGGTAAAGCACGTGGGTTTTTATCAGAACTCAATGCCAAAATTGCTGAATCTATTGACGGTATGAACGTCATCCAAGCATTTAACCAAGAAAAAAGATTACAAGATGAATTTGAAGAAACGAACTATAATTTTTACCATTACAACGTAAAAAATATTAAACTCGATGGTCTTCTCTTAAGACCGGCATTCGATATGATCTACATCATCGCAATCAGTATTATCTTAAGTTACTTTGGAGTCATGAGTTTTAGTACAGTAGTAACTGCAGGGGTAGTGTTCGCATTCATTCAATATATGGAACGATTCTTTGAACCAATCAATCAAGTGTCTCAAAACTTGAATATCCTTCAACAAGCACTTGTGTCAGCAAGTCGTGTGTTCACATTGATGGACGATGAACGACATGAACCCGCACAAAAAGAAGAAACAGAGATAATCACAGATGGACATATTGAATTTAAAAATGTGACATTTAGTTATGACGGTGAAGTGGATGTTCTTAAAGATATTAGTTTCGAAGTGAAACCAGGTGAGACAGTAGCACTTGTAGGACACACTGGATCTGGTAAGAGTTCTATCATTAACCTAATCATGAGATTCTATGAATTTACTAAAGGAGACATTTTGATTGATTCACATTCTATAAAACGAATTAAAAAGGAGAACCTGAAGAAAAATATTGGTCTCGTCCTGCAAGATCCATTCGTGTTTTATGGAACGATTGAGTCAAACATAAAACTCTACCACCCGACAATGACTTTCGAGCAAGTGAAATATGCAGCTGAATTTGTTTCTGCTGACAAATTCATTGAAAGACTCCCTGATGGTTATCATCAAAAAGTAACAGAAAAAGGAAGTAGTTTTTCAAGTGGTGAACGACAACTCTTAGCTTTTGCTCGAACAATCGCAACGGAACCTAAGATTTTAATTTTAGATGAAGCCACAGCAAATATCGACTCTGCAACAGAAGAGGAAATACAGCGCAGCCTAGAGAAAATGCGTAAAAACCGTACAACGCTCGCGATTGCACATAGATTATCAACAATCCAAGATGCAGATCAAATTATCGTCTTAAATCGTGGTGAAATTGTAGAGAAGGGTACGCATAATGAACTGATTGCATTAAAAGGAATTTATCATAAAATGTATCAGCTACAAAACGGTATTACAAAATTGTCATAATTAGCTTTAAAAACATATTCCCCCTATAATCTAAGTCTGATACACTTAGGTACGATAGGGGGTTATTTCATGGGAAGTGATGTTACATTTCTTCTAGCGTTTGGTGCTGGTGTTTTATCATTTGTTTCACCATGCGTATTACCTGTTTTCCCAGCATTCGTCTCTTACATTACAGGGATGAGTTTTAGTGAAGTACAGGAACAGAAGTTTAACATAAGAGCAATTCTACATACGCTGTTCTTCTTAGTAGGATTTAGTTTAATTTATATTGCCCTCGGATTTGGTACGTCATTCTTTGGCGGATTCTTAATAGAACATTCGAATCTCATTCGTCAACTCGGTTCGATATTAATTATTGTATTTGGACTAATTATATTAGGAGTCTTTAAAGTAGATTTCTTAATGAAGAACCATAGAGTAGAATTTAAGAATCGACCTGCAGGGTTTATTGGTTCGATTCTAATTGGGATGGCATTCGCAGCAGGTTGGACACCGTGTAACGGTCCAATCATTGGCGCAATTTTTGCGATGAGCGCTAGTCAACCAAACGATGCACTCATGCTGATGGTTGTTTATTGTCTAGGGTTTGGAGTTCCATTCTTTGTATTATCATTCTTTGTATCAAGAACACGTTGGATTTTAAAATACTCTGGCGCGATTATGAAGGTTGGTGGAGTACTCATGATTTTAATGGGTATCTTACTATACTTTGATGGACTGACAAAAATCATTATTTGGTTAGCACCATACTTTGGAGATTTCAGAGGGTTCTAAATGGAAGAGATAATAAGTTTTTTAAAAGCACATGAAGATACACTCTTTATTATATTCTCTATAGCTGCAATATTTATGGGAATTGGAGTCATTTTTTGGAGAAATAAAGAGACGAAAACGCCGTTATACCTTAAAAAGATTATCATCCCACCAATTATGATGAGTACTGGTGCGTTGATGTTCGTATTTCCGTACTTTAGGCTTGGTGGATCTGAAATAATAGAAGCAGTATTCGTAGGTGCAGTTTTCTCTATATTACTTTTAGTTACAACGAAGTATGAATCTCGTGGGGATGATCTCTATGTGAAACCATCGAAGTTATTCCCAGTAATATTAGTTGGATTACTCATCATTCGTACTGTAATGAAACAAATACTTAGTGTTAATACGACACCAGGTGAAATCGGGGGCATGTTCTTTTTACTCGCATTCACTATGATTGTGATCTGGAGAAGTTCAATGCTTAATAAATATCTCAAATTTAAAAAATCTCGACAAGAAGGTAATTAGTCTTCTTGTCGAGATTTTTTTGTTACAAGTTCCGTTTGTTCAAATATAGAGAACTTCTGTTTTTCATCATCAGCAAGCTCAAAAAGTTCGAGATAATCCGTATAATCAATACCTAATTCATTTAGTTTTTTCTTCATGAATTTGTGGTCTCGTTTTGGTGTTGCGATGATATATCCCTTCATTATTTGGTCTAAACTTATTGTATCTACTTTTTCATCAAGTGCAATTTTAGAAATTCTTCCCGCGATTCGTTGTTTTGCTACGTCACGGAATAGTTCAGGTACTGGACTGACAAGCTCGTTAAGTAAATCTTTTGCTTCCTCATTCCATAGTGGTAAAGCTTCATTTATGTAGTATTCCTGCCAATCGAGTTCTGAGTAACCATCTTCTCTCGGCAATGCTTTTAAAAATTTTCTGAACATGAAATACCCACCGATAGCGAGTAAACCAATCATAATAAAGCCCCAAACGGCAATTAAAATCATGACCCAATCAGCATACATTTTCTTCACCTCTCTAACATATTATAAAAAACAAAAAATTATTTGTCCATTTAATCTGACCATACGATATATAAAGCGTAAGGGAGGTGACACACATGGTTAAAGCATTAAGTGCAAGATTCTACTTTGTTGTTGTAGATGATGAAGGAAAGGAACGCATGAAGTCTCGTTCGATTTCTGGATTATCTATCAATGCTCCGGACCAAGATGTTGTTTTACTTGGTGAAGCATATGGAGCATTAAAGAACGAAAACTACTTCGCAGTTGAGAAAAACGTAACACACGTTATTAAATAATTAGGAGGAAATTAAAATGGCAGAAAAACTTGTATTAACTTTTAACACAGAGTATGACAGAAAGTTTAACATGACAATCAATGATCCAAAAGAAGGATTAACTCAAGCAGACATTGTGCGTGAGGCGAATAAAATCATTGCAACAGATGTACTTAGACCATCTTCAGGTAAGCCGGTATCTTTAGTCAGTGCTAAGATTATTCAAACTGACACAACTGTCCTACTGTAATGGATTGGATACCGTTTGTGAGTGATGTCGGGGTACCGGCAGCCATCACATTTTTTCTTCTGCACCGTGTAGAGAGAAAACTCGATGACTTAATATCAACCTTACAACAGATCTCACAGTAAAATATTTCTTAGAAAAGCACATTTGCTTTCCTGGGGGGTGTTGGCTTGTAATCTCATGCTAACGCTACTTCCCTAGGGTCAAATGTGTTTATTTTTTCTTTATTGTCCATTCTTGTCGATACTGACAAAATGGGCTTTTTTTAGTACCATATATAAGAATAGAGAGGATGATTGTGTTGAGAATTCTTCATACTGCGGACTGGCATATTGGTAAACGTTTGGCGGGTCAGAGTTTACTCGATGACCAGGCGTTTGCGCTCGATCAGATAGTCTCATATATTAAAAATAATAGCGTGGATGTAGTTGTCATTGCAGGGGATATTTACGATAGAGTGAATCCTTCGCAAGGTGCAATGAATCTCGTCAATACATATTTAAAACGCATCAATCTTGATTTGAAAGTACCAATCGTGATGATCAGTGGAAATCATGATGGAAAGGTTTTTCTAGATGGCAATTCTGAGTGGTTTAAAGCGACACAATTATACGTGAATACTGATTTAAGTAAATGCTACGAGAAACTTACAATTGGAATTACGAACTTTTATCTTTTACCATACATTGAAGTGACAGAAGCACGTGTCTTTTATAAAGATAAATCCATCACAACGTTTGAAGCGGCTTATGAACGTATTTTAGAAGATATTAAGAATGAAATGAATCATGATGAAACGAATGTCCTAGTCGGACATCTTTTTGTGAAACATGCGAAAGAGTCTGAGTCAGAAGAAAAGATGAGCGTTGGCCTCGTTGAAGAGGTTTCTCAATCACTATTTACCGACTTTGATTACACACTTCTTGGACATCTCCATCATCCATTCGCAATCACTCACGATACAATTCACTACAGCGGATCACCGTTAAAATATTCCTTTGATGAAGCCAAACAACCTAAAGGATTTAAAGTAATTGACATATCAGCAAATACACATGAATTTATTCCGTTAGAAGGTAAGCATGAGGTGATTGAATACCACGGAAGCTACAAGTCTGTCGTAGAAGACAAAGTAGATGTTGGGCCAAGAGATGCTTATTATAAGTTTGTGTTAACGGATATGGAAAGTGCGACTGAACCGATGGCGACTCTGAAAAAGTTATACCCAAATACGTTGGTATTATCTAGACAAATGGATGTGGCTGATTACGATATGAATACGATTGATGTAAGTGAACAATCAGATACAGAAATCTTTGAATCATTTATAAAAAAGTTTAAAGATAGAAAACCAACCGAATTCGAAAATGAAACATTCAATCAAACAATGAAGGAAGTTATACATGAGACCAATTAGCTTAGAACTTCAATACATTGGCCCATATGAAAACGAAACTATTGATTTTAAAGATATTAACCAGACTTTGTTTTTAATTAGTGGTAAAACGGGGTCTGGTAAATCGATGATATTTGATGCGATTACGCATGCGCTATTTGCGACAGCATCCACTTCTCTTCGCGGTACAGAGAGTTTAAGAAGTCAATTTGCACCAAGTACAGAACCTTCCATCATCATATTTACATTTATGTATAGAGGTAAGACATATAAAGTAGAGCGTCGTCTTAGATATTTTAGAGGTACAAATACGACAGAAACACCACCGGAATCTTCGATATATAACGAGTTTGGTGAATTGATTGAGAACGGACTAACGAAAGTAACCTCTTTTATAACAGAGTTGCTTCAACTTAGTGCAACACAATTTAGGCAAATTGGACTCTTACCCCAGGGTGAATTTCGTAAATTTTTAGTTGCAAGTTCAAGTGACAAGGAAGAGATTTTAAAAGCTTTATTTAGAACAGAACGTTTCAATGAACTTTATCTAAAGTTAAAAAAAGATCATGACAAAGATAAACAACAAATTGAAATGAAACACGCACTTATCATGAATCAGTTTAGCCAAGTATTAAAGGAAGAAGAGCAATCGACTTCTTTTAAAGAAAATTTAGAACGATTCCACACGATACAAATGGATGCTCGTAAAGAATTACAAGAAGCAGAAGAAAGTTATCAAAAAACTTTAGAGTCGAAGGACGTATTGTCAAAAGAAATTCAATCAATAAAAGAAAATAATGACCGTGTTGAAACGTATTTCAAAGAGAAAGATAACTTGGAACTGTTATTACAACAAAAGTCAGTTATTGATGACAAAGAATCTAAGTTAAGTCTGAGCCAAAAAGTACACACAATTAAAGATGCGTATTTTAATGAGAAAGAATATAGCAATAAAGTAAAAGATAGTAAGTCGCGCGTAAATGAAATGCGTCTAGTACTTGATGAAAAAACTTCAGAGAAGAAAAAAAATGATTCAGAATTCAAAGATTTACTGAATAAAGAACCAGAAATTAATGAGTATAAAGTAAGAGCTAAACATTTTTCAAAATACGATACAGAAGAATATCGATCCATTGAACAAGATATTCATAACTTGCTTGTTAAACAAGAGAGCGAAAGTAAATCATTAGAAATAAAAAAAGAAGAATTAACTGGTCTGGAAGTATCCATTTCTAAAATGAACGTTACCGATGAGAAGTTAAGGAAATCTGAAGCGGAATTGTTCAGCATAAAAGAGAATTTATTTACATTGCAAAATGAGTTAGAGATCGCAAAAGAATCAGAACAAAACAAAAGAGAAATTGATGATCTGACTGAGACGATTCATTCATTAGAATTAGAGATAGAAGAATTATCTCTCACTATTGAAAAACAAAACCAAGAAGTACAATCACTAAATAATTTAAATGTAAAATCAGTCAATGAAATGATCGCTCATTTAGAAGCTGGGAAACCTTGCGTTGTTTGCCAACAAACCGTAGCACAGATTCCAGATACAATTGATTTTGATGAGGTATTATACAGTGAATTAGAGTCAAAACAAAAATCGTTAGATTCTTTAAAAATAAAACTTGGGATTTTGTCGGAAAAAGATCTTAAAGAAACCAGATCGAGTAAAGATTTAGAAACTGAGATTTTAAAAGCAGAGAAAGAATTAGCTCAAAGAGAATCTCAGATTGCGAGTGAAGCAAGATCTCTAGAGGAAAAGCAAGTGTTAGAAGTGCGTCTGAATGAATTGAAATCAGAAGTAAGCGCGTTTGCTCATGGTATAGATATTTCAAAACGTGAAGTAGAATTTCTAGAAAAACGATTTTCACAATTTAAAGAAGAGACGAATTTTGATGACTTTCTTCACTTCAAAGATGCTTTAAACATAATGGAAGCTGACATTGATACATTTCTAAAGAATAAAAAATCTTTAGAAGATAAAAGGCAGACACTTACACTAGAACTCACAAAGTTAGAAAGTCAGTTAGAGTCAGCGGAGTTTAAACTTGAAACTGAACGTAATATATTAGATGAAAACAGTCAAAAAGTGCGCGTGTTTTTATCTAAAAATAGCGAAGTGTCAGTGGAAGACTTAGAGACATTAATTGAACTAGATAACGATGCATTAAAAACTGAGATAGAAACTTATAAAAACAAAGTCGCACAAGTCGAAAGTTTAATTCTACACATTAAAAAAGATATCGAAGTATTTGAAGTTGTAGACTTAACAAATAAATTGTCTGAAGAACGTCATCTAAATGAATCCATAAACATAGAGTCAAAAAGACTAGGGCAACTTGAAAGTAGATTGAAATCATTAGATGGATTATATAAAAAGATTGAGAACGAAATCGAAACATATAAAAAAGAAGAACACGCATTTACAGAACTTGTAAAACTCGTTGAACTCCTAGGTGGAAAGCAAGGGACACCCACATTATCACGATTCGTACTCGTCTATTATTTAGAAAGAATCTTAAGCCAAGCAAACATCAGATTACGTAAGATGACGAATGGACGTTACGAGCTACGTCGAAGAGAAACATATAGAAGTGACCAAGCGCTTCACATTGACGTATTCGATTACTTTAACAACGCGAGGAGGAGTGTCGCAACACTCTCTGGCGGAGAATCATTCCAAGCAGCGCTCGCACTTGCACTTGCATTATCAGAAATTATACAACATGAGTCTGGGAGCATCGATATGGACATGTTACTGATTGATGAAGGGTTTGGAACACTCGATGAAGAAACATTGAAGGTTGCCATTGATACATTATTTGATTTACAAAAATCAGGTAAAATGATTGGAATCATCTCGCACGTTGAAGAATTGAAAACAATGATTGGTAATGTGTTGTATGTAGAGACGCTAGATGAACGTAGCCGTACAAAGCTTGTCACACCATTGTCAAATTAAATTGGAAAGATTTGGGAAAAATAGTTTAAAAGTTGTTATATTAGATGTAAGAGTATGTACGGAGGAATAAAATGAAGAAGGTATTGTTTTTAATGCTTTCAGTGTCATTTATTATTACAGCATGTAGTAAATCTGACGTTGAAGTTATGAGTCGCTATGGAAATACTATAGAAGAATTTTCAGTAACAGATCAAAACGATGAAACATTTACTGAAAAGGATATGGAAGATAAAGTATGGCTCGTTGATTTTATCTTCACGAATTGTGCGACAGTGTGTCCACCAATGACGATGAACATGACAAGTGTCGTCAATAAATTAAACGAAGACGGTGTGACTGACTTTGGTGTAATGAGCTTTTCAGTGGATCCTGAAACAGACTCACCAGAAGTATTAACAGAATATAAGAGTTATTATGATATCCCTGAAGACGTAGAATGGAAATTCCTAACTGGATATGATTACGACTTTATTAGACACCTTGCTGAGAAAAACTTTAAAACAATTGTAGCACCACCACCAAAAGGGAGTAACCAAGTGACACATGGAACTGCTTTTTATCTTATTGACAAAAATGGTAAAATCATAAAAGATTACTCCGGTGTGGATAATGGAAATGCAAGCTTCCCAGAAGCAGAAATTATTAAAGATGTTAAAATATTAACTAAATCAGAAGAATAGAATGATATGCACCAATAAGAAAGAATCCTATTGGTGCCTATTTTTCTATTTTTTGAATAAAAAACTCAGTTAGAAAGTAGGAGTATGGTTGCTTACGAAACTATTACCTAATCCAAGTAGAAGACAAATTAATCTTTTAAAAGTGTTAGAAGAACACGATGGTAAAAAGTGGATGACAAAATATGAAATCGCAGAAAAACTGAACTGTTCTTATAAAATTTTAGAAACAGATGTGGACCATATTGAAGAAAAAGCTGATTACATCAAGTTCACATGGGCAAGAGACGCGATGGATGTATCGATTGATCCAAACAAAGGTGTTCAAGCGTACTATAGAAGAGAGTTTAAAGAATCAAAAGTGATTCGCATGCTAGAAGTACTGTTCTTTTATCCAAAAATTGATATTTATGAATTAGCAAAACGCACAGACTCAAGTACATCAACGATGTATAGAAACATTGCAGCAGCGAATAAAGTGCTAAGCGAGAAATATCAGATTAGTATCTCTAGACAACCGTTTGAAATCATTGGAGATGAAGCGGAGATTAGAAGTTTCTATCATGCATTTTTCATGGAGAAATACACAGTACAAGAATGGCCATTTGAAGATATTGATTACCATACAGTATTCAACTTAGTCGATACTTTATTGAGTAAATCAGCATTTGAATTAAACATGTTTAGAACTCGCAATTCAACAATTCAACTTGCGGTTAACCTAACACGTTTAAAAACAAATAAATATTACCATTCAGAAGATGCAAAAATTAAAGATAAAAACAGAAAAATGTTTGATTTAATATCTGGTTCACTAGATCCATTACTTAATAAATATAATATAGAAATTAATGATCGCACTCTGCTAGACCTCTTATATCCATATACAAACGTCAACTGCTTGCTCTCAGAACGTCAGATGTTTGATTTAAAGTCTTCAGAGAAATATATTTATAATTCATATGAATTTTTGAAGCAGTTTATTAGACAGATGACAGAGAAATTTTCACTTGAAGTGGTAGATGAAAACTCTCTTATTCTAGAACTACACAATGCTGCATATTTAAATAACATCAATAATACGTCACAGACATTCTTTACAGAAAACACGAATACTTTAATCAACTACGTTAAAGAATTGAACCCAGAATTTGATCAGTACTTGCAAGAAGAGCTATCTAAATATCTTGAGCTTATGACGAGTGAAACAAAAGACTCTAAAGTACGTGTTATGAAAGAATCGGTGTACGTGCACTGGGAAGGACTTGTCGAAGCGTTACTGAAGAGACAAGGTGAAGTATCAATGCTTGTTGTATCAGACAACGAGCGCTATCACGGAGAAGCAGTAAAATCTGTGTTAAAATCAGAATTACCAGATCGAGTATCGTTTGAAGTGTACAAAGAACCAGAATTAGACTTAGAGTTAATAAAGAAATCCGAACATGAAATTATTGTATCCACGTTCCCGCTGAAGAAGTTAGAGGGTAAAGAAGTAATATTTGTGGAAGGATTCCCGACATTTAAGGAAATACAGTTGGTTTATAAAGCAGTGCACGGTAGATTAGATAGTAAGTAATAAAAAGGAGATGACGACATGTCATCAGTAATGCTTTTGATGATGGTATTGATGGTAGGGATCATGGTCGCAGTGGCAGCCGTAGTAGTCATCGCTGCTGTGATTAGCGCAAAACGTAAGAAGCAAGAAGAAGAGTTAGTAAATAAAGATGAAAAGATAGAAGAAGACCCACACTCTTAGAGAGTGTGGGTTTTTGTGTGGAAATTGATGGATGGTAGTGAAATAAAGTTGTAAATCTCAGTTATTAAATAATTGAGATAATAACATTACTATATTTAAAATTATGTAACCAAATTCTACGGAAAGCAATTTTATTTAAACTTACATATCAAGTATCCTTGACTGTAGTAAGGAGGGAAAGCGTGCTCTTTTTTATAAGTGGGACACTAATAGCTTCATTTATGTTTGTGGTTTCTTGCTCGGAGAAATTAAACTTTCGTTTATTATCTAGACGTAGTCGATGTGATCATTGCCTGAAAAGTCTCAGTTGGCTTGAACTCATACCAATAATCAGCTTTCTAGCTTTAAGAGGAAAGTGTAGAAATTGTAAGACTAAAATAGCTTCAGGTTGTTTGTTTGTAGAAATAATTTTAGGCATTTCTTTCACTCTTCCTTTATTTTTCACATTAGAAGCTGAATATTATACTCATTACTTCTTAATAGTTTCATTTTTAATACCTCTTTCGATTATTGATTATGAACAATTAATTGTTCCAAATCATATGCTAGTTCTTCTTAGTATATGCTCAGTGATTTTGTTTCCAATCTACTCCTCATATTTTTGGTTAAAGTTAATAATAATATTTCTGATTCTAAAGGTTTATCCATATTTTTCTAAATTTATTGGATTCGGTGATGTAAAATTATTTATGATTTTATTCCTAATTTTTCCAGCAAATATTTTTTTAATTATATTTTTATCTACTTTTATTATTGGTGGTTTAGCTGCAATTATTTTTGAGTTTATTTTAAAAGATAAAAATACAGTCTATCCATTAGTACCTTTTATTACCACTGCTTTTATTATTGTAATGATTAATTTAAAAGAATTAAAAATAATATTTGGAGGTCTATTATGACAGAAAAATTATTAATCAGAGAAATGTTCTCAGAAGATAAGCCAAGAGAAAGATTAAAAACTTATGGAGCTGAAAAGCTTACTAACCAAGAACTACTTGGAATAATTATCAACACAGGCAATAAAAATGAAAGTGCATTAAGTCTTGCGAATAAAATTCTTAGTAATATAAAATCAATTCGTGAAATCAGACATATGACAATTCAGGAGTTAACGGAAATCAAAGGCATAGGTGAAGCTAAGGCTATTACAATACTTGCTGTGATTGAGCTTGCAATTCGTATGCATAGTCATAGTCTTGAAGATGACATTTATATTAGATCTCCACAGGATGTTTCTAATTTATTAATGGAAAAAATGAGATACTATCAACAAGAACACTTTGTTGTGTTATATTTATCTACAAAATACATGGTTATTCATGAAGAAACTATCTTTAAAGGATCACTGAACTCGACAGTAGTTCACCCACGTGAAATATTTAGAGAAGCAGTGAAACGTAGTGCTGCAGCATTCATTTGTGTTCACAACCATCCTAGTGGAGATCCATTAAACATAGTATCCTAAACTAGAGTACTCTAAGTACTCGAAGTTTAGGATTTTTTAATTACAGTGCTTTAACTATTAAATATATAAGGGTATTATTAATAGTAGTTAAAGTATTTAAAGGTGGTGGAAAGATGAAGGTTCAGAAAGTAATTGTGGAGGAAAAATCATATCCGTTATACATACTGCTAGATAAAGAATTTGAAGTGATAGAACCGGTTAAGCGATTTATAAAGTACTTGGATAATACGGGCAAAGCTCCAAATACCATTAAAACATATTGTTATCATCTCAAGCTGTTTTATGAATTTATGAGCCAAAGTAGAATCGAATTAGGAGATTTACAATTTGAGGATTTAGCAAACTTTGTAGGATGGTTAAGAAATCCAGCAGGGCATTTAAAGGTAATAGATATACAACCAAAGAAGGCTAAAAGAGAGGAAACATCAGTTAATTCCATACTTAACGCTGTAACTAGTTTCTTAGAGTATTTAAATCGCACAGAAAATTTTAAAGCTATAGATATGTCTAAAGAAGCAAGAGGAAGAAACTTTAAGGGGTTTCTTCACCATATTTCTAAAGGTAGATCCTATAAAAAAAATATTTTAAAGCTTAGGGTCAAAAAGAAACTTGTACAAGTATTAGAACATGGACAAGTCAAAGCAATAATTGAGGCATGTCATACCAAAAGAGATAAGTTACTTATTATGCTTATGTATGAAGGGGGACTTCGGATAGGAGAAGCATTATCCCTTCGTATTGAAGATATTTCAACATGGGATAACCAGATTAACATCAGGCCAAGAGATCATAATGAAAATGGAGCTTATATTAAACTTAAAAAAGAAAGAACTATTGATGTAAGTAAGGAATTAATGGCATTATATACCGATTACTTAGTACATGAATATGGGGAAGATTTAGATCATGATTATATATTTATTAATCTTAAAGATTCTTATTTTGGCCACCCTCTAAAATATCAAAGTGTATTAGACTTAATAAGAAGACTAGGAAAACGGACAGGGATTACTTTCACTGCCCATATATTACGTCATACGCATGCCACAGAGCTTATTAGAAGTGGATGGGATGCTGCATATGTACAAAAAAGATTAGGGCATGCCCATGTACAAACAACACTTGATACGTATGTTCATCTTTCTGATCAAGATATGAAGAATGAATATAAAAAGTATCTTCAAGGGAGAGAAACATGACAATGAAATTTCCAAGTGTAGCAACTAATCGAAAGCTTATCGCTAGTACAGAGATTAATAAAAAAATAGCTAATATGACAAGTGTTTTAAAAGGTTATTGGGCAGCAGATAGATGGGATATAAGAATTTGTCCGCATCCTAGTGCAATTGAGTTAAGTAAGAATCCGTCACTAAGAAATCGTTGGGTAAATTTCGATAAGGTGGAAAATGTCTGGTTGAAAACAGAATTAAAATATTTTTATTACCTTCACTTGAATAATGGAGCTTGGAATGCAAAATCCGTTTGGATTAGAAAGGGAACAGTGATAAGCCGGATGATGGGATTTTTAAATTTAAAATATCCTAATATTACATCGATAACCGAAGTGCCTATAAAAAAAGCTTTGACAGAATACCGGACCTACTTAACAGAACAAAAAGTAAAAACTACGACTACTAATTACAAACTTGATGTAAATCAGCAGAAAGTTACTGTACATGCGAATTCCTATTACGTTACTCATCTTAAGCAGTTTATGGAATTCTATGAGGACTTCTATTTTGATGGGGAAGAATGGGAAAAAGATGTTTGGAATCGAAGAAAATTATCATTACCGGAAGATAAGGTAAACCCAACATCCTACGAATATACGATCAACTTTAAGGGTTTTAAGAATAATTATTTTAAAGAAATAGTTAAGCGATATTGTAAACTAATGTTAAACACAGCTAGCTTTTCTCACGTAGTAGATATAGCTTCAAAATTAAAAGAATTTTTTAATTTCATGAACAAAAATTGTGAAGGTATACAAAGGATTCATCAATTAACTAGAAATGAAATTGAGCAATATTTTAATTATATTAATTTAAAAGGTTTAAAACCCAGTACTGTAACTGGACGAATATCTACTTTAGACGTTTTTTTTACTACAATTCAAAGATATGACTGGAAGGATACACCTTCTAAGATCCTTATCTTTCAAGAAGATTACCCTAAAGTGCCGAAGGCACTACCACGTTATATTGATGAACATATACTTGAACAATTAAATGGGAAATTAGATAAATTGGAACCTTATATTGCTACAATGGTTATGGTACTTCAAGAATGCGGGATGCGTATCAGTGAACTTTGTACATTGAAAAAAGGGAGCGTCATAACCGATAAAGAAGGGGATTGCTTTTTAAAGTATTATCAGTGGAAAATGAAGAAAGAGCATATCATTCCTATTTCTAAAGAAATTGCTGCATTGATATTAGTTCAAGAGCAAAGGGTGGCTGATGAACTCGATGATGGATGTGTATATGTGTTTCCCCGAAAAGATTGCTCACCATTGAAACAAGATACCTTTAGGGTTAAATTAAATGAACTAGCTTATGAAGAAAAGATAACGGACAGCAACGGAGAAATTTTTCGTTTTCATGCTCATGCCTTTCGGCATACAGTTGGCACTAGAATGATAAATAACGGAGTGCCACAACATATTGTCCAGAAGTTCTTGGGTCACGAATCACCGGAAATGACGGCAAGATATGCACATATTTTTGATGAAACCCTAAAGAAGGAATTTACGAAATTTAAGGAAACCTTAGTAACGAATAACGGTAGCATTCTGGATTTAAGTGAGGAAAATACTGAAGCTGACAATACAGATCTTCAATGGTTTAAAAAGAATATCAATGCACAGGCACTTCCTAATGGCTATTGTCGGTTACCAGTAATTGCAGGACCATGTCCTCACGCAAATGCATGTTTAGATTGTACGAATTTCTGTACAAGTAAACAATTTCTTACTGAACATGAAGAGCACTTAGAGCGAACTAAAGAAATACTAAATAGGGCTAAACAAAACCAATGGCAGCGTCAGGTTGAAACCAATGAACGTGTTAAAAATAGATTAGAACAGATTATTCATTCGTTAAAGGAGACGAATTAAAATGATTAGAAAAGGTAACACAACTGCCATAGTTCAGCTAGCTAAAGACAAGTCGGAGAAAACAAGAATTAGGGTTGAAAAGACAATTTCAGAGATGGCATTGAAAGAAGAGAAGATTAATTTTAATTCCGTTGCACAAAAAGCAAATGTTTCAAAGTCATGGCTTTACAAACAAAAAGATATTAGAACTAGAGTGGAGACATTAAGAGGGATGCAGATAAGTGAGTTAACCCCCCGTAAACCTAGTAAAAGCCCTCGTTCAGAGGACGTATTAATAAAAACCTTAAAAAGCCGTATAAAGGCGTTAGAAGAAGAGAATGAACGGTTAAAGGATCAAGTTCAAAAATTACATGGCAAGCTGTTTTAGCAGATTTGTGTTTCTTGGAATTTATTGGGCACTTTGAATTGGCTACCTAAAATGAAATCGCTAAAACCTTCAATAACTTCAATAGCCCATTTCCCTAAATGTGTTAAGGGGAAATGGGCTTTCTTCTAGTATTGTTGGCATGATCGCAGAAGTGTTTTATGCTCTTAAATAATACTTTTTAATATATTGCAAATACTCATTAGCACTTTTCTGTATCTCTTCGCCCTTCATATCCGAATTAGCACCGTAAAGTACAAACTCTGGTACATATTCAGCATGAATCTATGCACATAAAGATTTGAATGGTGTTAACATCTGGGTTAATGTATGCTTGTTTTTACCCATACTTGTAAATTCACCTTTTTTTACGCCAGCTGATATAGCTAATCCTAATTTTCGATTATAAAATATTCTTTTACCCTTTGATCCGTAAGCCCATCCATATATAATCACTTCATCGATCCATTTTTTTAATAATGAAGGAGAACTATACCAATATAATGGAAATTGAAAAATAATATTATCATGATTTTCAACTAATTCCTGCTCTCTTTTTACATTTATAATAAAATCAGGATACTCTCTATAAAGATCATGAATGGTAATTTCGTTTGAATAAGACGCTGCTTTTTCTACCCAAACTTTATTGATTCGAGAATTTGGCATATCTGGGTGAGAAACGATCACCAATGTTTTCATTGTTTCATCCTTAACATACTCAACTTTCGCACCAATAAAACAGTGTACGAAAGTTGAGTTACTTAAAAGTATTCTATTCTAAGAAATTCAAATTTGCGTGATTCCTAAGCTATTTATTTACAGCTTAAACTATAGAAGATGAACTAAACAATAACTAATCTTTACATAACTAAGTTATTACCCACGCTTTTTTAAACCTAATCCAGCTATTAAGGCAATGAGTATTGCCCCTGTAGCTGCAAGGAACGCATCTGAGTAGGACATAGCGTCCAATATATATAATGGATTTATCGGCTCAGTAGCATCACGTCGAGCGGATAATAATGCTCCAATCATACCTGCTCCAGTTCCTGCTCCAAGGTACAAAGCACCTTGGAAAATCCCCATTCCGACACCAACCTTGTCTGCATCGAGTGCACTTACTGCGGCGTTATTTGCGGGAGAATTCGTGAATGCAAAAGCAATCCCTACTCCGAGGACCCCCACGGAAACTAACAGAGGTGAAGCACCAGATGCATAGGTGGACAAGAATAAGGTAGACAGCCCCATCAGAGTCATCCCAGTAATTATCAGACGTTTATCCCCAAATCGATCAGAAAGACGGCCAACGAAGGGAGATAAGATTGCAACAGCCACACCACCTGGCAACAATATCATTCCAGCCTGTCCAGAAGAGAGTCCATTCACCTCAACGACTAGTAATGGGACGAACACAAGAACAGCGAAATAAGCAAACATCGAAAAAAATGCAATTATGACCGTATTGACATAATCCTTGTTATTGAACAGGACAGGTGGTACAAATGGATTTTCTGCGGTAACAATTCTCCAAATAAATCCCACCAAAGCTACAACAGAACCAATTAGGCTAGTTAACGATGAGAACGAAGAAAAACCAGAAGTTTCTCCTTGAGTGATGCCAAAAAGGAGTAATCCTACTGTGAGGCCGAGGAATAAACCACCAATGAAATCAAAGTTCTTATTGCTTCCTACGGATTCTGCCGGTTTAATTGTCGGTAACGCGTAGTAGGCACCAATAACAATCATAATGGCTAACAAAAATGTGAACCAAAACAAGGCATTCCACCCTAAATATTGACCAACTACTCCACCAAATATTGGACCAGCAGCAGTTCCAACACCAATACTTCCTGCGATAATTCCCAAAGCTCCCCCACGTTTTCCTTGTGGGAAAACCTTCGAAATTGCAATGACTGATAGAACTGGAATTGCGGACATCCCAGCACCCTGAACCATTCTTCCCAAAACCAACAATGGGAGGTTCGGGGCAATTGCACATAAAAGACTACCACTTGCCAGAATCATAATGGCAAAGATATATAGCTTTCGTAACTCAAAAAAGTCTGAGATTCGACCATAAATCGGAACTCCAATCGCAAGAACAAGTGCAATACCACTAACTATCCAACTCACTTGAGATTTCGAAGCTTCTAAATCTTTGCTTATTAGTGGAAGTACGGGATTGACTAAATCAACCGTAATTGCAGCTACAAGTACAGATAGGGAGAGTACCATCATTAAAAGCCTAGTAGAACCCCTTTTTTCAGATTGAATCATTTCTTTAGATTTACTATCCTTTTTCATTTTATTTCCTCCTAAAATATATTGTGATTTTAGGAGGCTAAATCCACTGCTTTCACCATAAACCTCACCTCATATCTATTTATATTGTAAAACCAAATCAACGAACTCACCATATTTCTACAGCATGATTAAAGATTCGGTTCTCCAAACTAACTGAACTGATCAAACAAAAAAAAGGCACCAGTTTAACAACCGGTGCCTAATCATTCGTATGCATTTTTACAAATGCAATAGATTCATAAATTTTTGCCCATTATATAAAAGGAGGCAAAAAGTTTTCCGGTAGTGTTTCCATTTTTTGTTTTTGTGAAAAAGGACATACTGATCCCGTTGTACCTAAATCCCCTGAAACTTTTACATGCTTTCTAAACTCGACATTAATGAAATCAATTCCCATTACTTTTTGCCTCCTTTCTCATATTGTGATAATAACACAATAATAATTGATGAAAAAGAAATAATCAACCCTACTTTTTTGAAAACCAATTTAAAGCTTTACTACTTTTACTTACATAATAAAGGCAGGTGCAGTATAAACTTTTTTAAATAGGTCTTCTTTAACGAGCAGGTAGCGTCAGTTAAAGTAGATAATTTAAGATCGAAATCATATTATAGATATTCCGAAATTGGGCGTGATTGTTGCAGGTCAAAAGCTTAATTCCTCGATAAAATAAAAAGGAATTAGTTTTTTTATTTGTGGTACATTCTTCTGACCGTAATCAATTGTCATCTAATAATTACATTGTATTTTTTCATTTGATTTAACACGTTAAATATATGTTCTTAAAGTAAAAACATTGATGTTAATGGATTTTTAGTAATTTACTCTTGATAAGACCCAACTCCGTCTAAAGAAGATATTGATGTTACTAAACGATTAAAAAAAGGTAGCGAGTTAATTGGAATAGACTTTTTAGATCACATTGTGATTGGTAATGGAAAATTCATTAGTATGAAAGAGATGGATCATTTCTAAAATGTATTTATATCAAAATTGGACTGGTAAGAGTAGCTAGATTAGAAACAAATCGTTTTTATTTCAAAAGTAGAGCAGGGAGATCGTCTAGATTAGAAACAAATCGTTTTTATATCAAAAGTAGAGCAGGGAGGTCGGCTAGATTTAAAACAAATCGATTTTATTTCAAAAGTAGAGCAGGGAGATCGTCTAGATTTGATATAAATCATATTCATAGAGAAATTATATGAATAATATGGTGATATCATCTTAAAACTACGAATAAATTAATTTAAATGATAATTCTAAACTAAGATTAAAGTCTGAGTAATGTGTTGCCAAGCGCATTGCTATCGCTTACCCTAATTTTTACTTATTCTATAAATCATTAATTTTTAATGAATACCCTTGCATTATCTCTAACATTAAAATATAATGAGAATATAGTTAAACATAGAGAACGGACACTGTTTTGATACAGCGGTCACTCACCGATAGCACATACTGCTAGATATCATATTATTATCTGTTACGTTTTAGCTAGTCTAAAACAAAACCACTAGAGAGCGCCATCTCTGGTGGTTTTCTTTATTTATAGGGTTACTAAGATAACTTATAATACTCTTTTTTACATATTAAAAGGCACAAATAAGGCACAAAGTTTTGTATAAATCTTCCCTTTCAAGCTATCTTCATTTTTCTCTTTTTACAATAGAAGTAGTGCGGGTGGTTGTGGTAAACTTGTA
Organism: Phocicoccus schoeneichii; assembly: GCF_014635565.1. GTDB lineage: Bacteria > Bacillota > Bacilli > Staphylococcales > Salinicoccaceae > Phocicoccus > Phocicoccus schoeneichii. The sequence goes on along the minus strand of NZ_BMDB01000001.1, from coordinate 437,121 downwards.
TGGAATATATGGAGGTGGGTTCATGCGATTTTTGAATAGAAACAGAATGATCATCGTTATTGTTTCAGTAATCGTGTTAATTCTATTAATCGGATTTTCATTATCTGACAGATCGCATACTACTAAAGCTGAACAGTTTACAGCGGATACGACTGCAACCACTCAACGCGTCATCGATGCGCCATTTAATTTTATTGGTAATATTTTTTCAGGTATTTTTAGTGGATTTGGTGCAGATAAAAAAATAAATGAGTTAGAGGCCAAGCTCGATTCATTGCCGCAGCTTAAAGCAGATAACGAGAGACTCGCCGAAGAGAATAAGGAATTAAAGGAAGCACTAGATGTTTCTTCGAAACTCGACTACGAATCTATCAATGCTCGCGTTATTTCTCGAGCACCGGATCAGTGGCTTAATTCTTTTGTTATAGATAAAGGTCAAAAAGACGGAATCGAAGAGGGCATGGCAGTGATGACGCCTAAAGGTCTAATCGGGATCGTAAAGCGTGTCAACGGAATGTCTTCTTATGTTGAAATCATCGCTACGAACACAGCGAAAGAGAATATCTCTGTTGAAATTAGAGATGGTAAAAACAAACATTACGGTACGATTGAAAAGTATGACGAAAAAACAGATACGTTATTAGTAAATAATATCGTGAATGAAGGACGCATTAATAAGAATGCGAAAGTGTATACTTCCGGATTAACGGGTGATTTCCCTGAGGGGATCATCATCGGTGAGGTTGTCACTTCTGAAAATGATTCATACGGGTTAAGTCAAAATGCACATGTGTCTTTAGCGAGTGACATCGACAATATTGACACTGTATTTGTTTTAAAGAGAGACCCGGAGTCTTTAGGTGATTAAATGAGAACTATTTTTTTATTTTTAATCTCATTTCTTCTATTATATGTAGATATTTCTTTTACGAATATTAGCCCAATTGATGTCGCTGGGCTAAATGTCTATTTCGTACCTAAATTACTCTTCATGTATATTTTACTTTTATCTTATTATCTCGGACTGAAGTGGAGTGTTACTACTGCACTCATCCTCGGATTAATGACTGACGTATACATTGGTACTATCTATGGATTACATCTGTTTGGATTTGTTCTGTTCGTGCTATTTATGAATTCAGCTTTCAGAGTGTTCTATAGAGACTATGTCACATTGTTTTTCGTCATCATCATGAACACATTTTTATTTGATACGTATATTTATTTGATGTATAGAGTGATAGGTGTTATTGAGATGCCGGTATTCGATTATTTTGCGTTACGTGCAGTACCAAGTTTACTCTTAAATTCAATACTCTATATCCCACTCTTAATTGTAGTTATTATACTTTCAAAAATTCGTAAATCTGTATTTAATAATCGTTGACTTAGAAAATGAACTACTTTATAATATAGAAGTTGATGAATTTGTAAACATCAACCGCTCAGAAAAGGTTTAAGTGAGAAATCCACCTATATGGCGTGTCTTAATATTCAGGAGGTGTAAGTATGTTTGCAATTATTGAAACTGGCGGTAAACAACTAAAAGTAGAGGAAGGTCAAACGATCTTCGTTGAAAAATTAGACGTTGAAGAAGGCGACACTGTTACTTTTGACAGAGTATTATTCGTTGGTGGAGACAGCGTTAAAGTTGGTGCTCCATTAGTTGAAGGTGCTACTGTTTCTGCGAAAGTAGAAAAACAAGGTCGTGCTAAAAAAATCGACGTGATCAAGTTTAAACGTAGAAAAAACTACCATCGTAAACAAGGTCACAGACAACCATTCACTAAAGTAACAATCGAAAAGATTGATGCTTAATGGTTGAAATAGAAATTAAGAAGAGTAACAGTAATCAAATTGAGCGTATCACAATGCGTGGCCATGCAGACTATGACGTTCATGGTCAAGATATTGTTTGTGCAGGTGCATCTGCAGTAGTGTTTGGTTCAACCAATGCGTTGTTCGAACTTACTGAAGGAAAAGTATCCGTTGAACAAGATCCGAATGGTGGCTACTTTAAAATTGATATATTAGAATTTGATGAACGTGCTGAACTCATTCTGAATTCTATGATTATATCACTACAAACGATAGAAGAGTCATACCAAGAATATATTAAATTAAGTTATAAGTGAGGTGGACTTAAATGTTTAAATTACAATTAGACTTACAATTCTTCGCATCTAAGAAGGGTGTAGGTTCAACTAAAAACGGTCGTGATTCACACTCAAAGAGACTTGGTGCTAAACGTCAAGACGGACAATTTGTAACAGGTGGATCAATTATTTATCGTCAACGTGGAACTAAAATTCATCCAGGCGTGAACGTTGGACGCGGTGGAGACGATACATTATTCGCTAAAGTCGATGGTGTTGTTAAGTTCGAACGTTTCGGTAGAGACAAAAAACGTGTTTCTGTATACCAAGAAGCAAAGTAATGTAATTGTAGCATCAGCAGAAGCTGATGCTTTTTTTTATAAATTTAATGGAGGTGACAAAATGTTTGTCGATTATGTAAAAATACATTTAAAAGCAGGTAACGGTGGTAACGGACTTGTTGCATACCGTCGTGAAAAATATGTACCAATGGGTGGTCCTGCTGGAGGTGATGGTGGTAATGGTGCCGATATCGTCATGCAAGTGGATGAAGGTCTCCGTACTTTAATGGATTTTAGATTCCAAAGCCACTTTAAAGCCGAGCATGGTGAAAACGGAATGAACGCAAATAAACACGGTAAGAGTCGTGATGCATTAATTCTAAAAGTACCACCAGGTACAATCGTGAAGGATGCTGAAAGTGGTGCACCTATTGCTGACCTAACAACGGATGGTCAAACGGCTGTCATCGCTAAAGGTGGGCGTGGTGGACGCGGAAACTCTCGTTTCGTATCAAGTCGCAATACTGCACCGGACTTCGCAGAAGGCGGAGAACCTGGTCAAGAAGTTGAAGTTATCTTAGAACTCAAACTCATGGCAGACGTTGGGCTAGTTGGTTTCCCAAGTGTTGGTAAGTCAACACTTCTTAGCAGAGTATCACGTGCTGAACCAAAAATTGCTGCATATCCATTCACTACAATTAAGCCGAACCTTGGTGTCGTGAACACTAAAGACGGACGTAGCTTCGTTATGGCGGACTTACCTGGTTTAATCGAAGGTGCGTCAGAAGGTACTGGTCTCGGACATCAGTTCTTGAGACACGTAGAGCGTACTAAAGTGCTTGTTCACGTGATTGATATTGCTGAAACTGAATTTAGAGATGCCGTGGAAGACTATAATACAATCAGAAATGAAATGAAATTATATAATGAATCACTATTATCTCGTCCTGAAATTATTGCGTTAAATAAAATCGAAATTTTATCAGACGATGAAACACTCGAAAAATTTAAGAGAGAAGTCGATACAGATTCTAAAATCATGCAGATTTCTGCGGTTACAGGTCAAGGTATTGACGAGTTACTTTATGAAATTGCTGATACACTCGATAATTATGAAGAACAAGAAGAAGTTGAAATTGATGATTCTGACATTCGTGTTGTTTATAAACATGAAAAAGATCGCGATCAATTCGAAATTTCACGTGATATGGATGGTACATTTGTTGTTTCTGGCGAAGGTATCGAACGTCTGTTTATGATGACTGATTTCTCAAGAGATTCTGCAGTCCGTCGTTTCGCACGACAAATGCGTTCTATGGGTATTGATGAAGCACTACGTAAACGTGGCATTAAGACAGGTGAAATCGTTAGAATTATGGACTTTGAATTTGAATTTGTAGAATAGGTGAAGAAATGTATCAATATATTAAGGGAGTAATTACAGAAGTTAAACCAACTTTTGTCACGCTTGAAAATAATAATATTGGTTTTTTAATTGTTGTACCAAATCCATTTAGATTTGAAAGTGCATTAAACACTGAAGTGCAGATTTTTATTGAACAAATTGTACGCGAAGATAGTCTAACGTTGTATGGATTTAAAACAGAAAAGGAGAAAGCGATGTTTCACTCTCTCCTTAAAGTGACAGGAATTGGTCCTAAGAGTGCACTCGCAATCTTAGCCGCATCAACACCAAACGAAATAATCCATGCTATTGAAAATGAGGATCAGGCGTATCTTCAGAAGTTTCCGGGGATTGGTAAAAAGTCTTCAATGCAGATTATTTTAGACCTTAAAGGTAAGCTTTCTTATGACGAAGAGTTAGTAGAAACAGTTCAAGTGACTACTAAATCAAACGACGTTATTATAGATGAAGCACTGATGACACTAGAGGCCCTAGGTTACAGTAAGAGAGAACTTACTAAATTAGATAAACACCTGAAGCAGTTAGACATCGACACTGTCGAAGAGGCAGTCAAACAAGGGTTAAAATTTATTGTCGAATAATAGTGGGAGGAAATTATGGACGAAAGAATACTAAATGACGCGCAAGAAACTGGCGAAGAAATGGTTGAGTTGTCTCTTCGTCCCATCGTTTTATCACAATATATTGGCCAAGATACAATTAAAAGAAACTTAAAGATTTTTATTGATGCAGCTAAAATGCGCGGTGAAGCGCTAGACCACGTGATCTTACACGGCCCACCAGGTCTTGGAAAGACGACGTTATCTAACATCATCGCCCATGAAATGGAAGTCAATATCAGAACGACAACTGGACCTGCCATTGAGCGTCCAGGTGATCTTGCTGCAATTCTTTCTAGTCTCGAGCCAGGTGACGTTTTATTTATTGATGAAATTCACAGACTCCCTAGGATTGTCGAAGAAATTTTATATTCAGCAATGGAAGATTTTTTCATTGACGTTGTGATAGGTAAAGGTGATGAAGCAAGAAGCATCAGAATCGATTTGCCTCCATTTACATTGGTCGGTGCGACGACGCGTTTTGGGAGTTTATCGGCACCATTACGAGACCGTTTTGGTGTGCAATTAAGACTAGAATATTACGATATTGATAGTCTAGAAACGATAATAAATCGTACTGCAGATATCTTTGATAGTAAGATTGATGCTGATTCTGCACACGAGCTCGCGAAGCGCAGTAGAGGTACACCGCGTATTGCGAATCGTTTACTTAGACGTGTCAGAGACTTTTCAATGGTAAAAGAGGAAAAATCCATCACTTTAGAGACGACGAACTATGCGCTTAATGTGTTAGAAGTCGATGGTGAAGGACTCGATCCAGTAGACCATAAAATTATGCAGACGATCATTGAGACGTATGGCGGTGGCCCCGTTGGACTTGAAACTGTTGCGGTCTCAATTGGTGAAGAAGTTATCACACTTTTAGACGTTTATGAGCCTTATTTAATTCAAAAAGGATTCTTAGAGCGTACGCCACGAGGTAGAAAAGCAACGGCAAAAGCAATAGACTATTTTGAACAATCGTTTGGAGCAAACAATAATGAATATTAATGAATTTGATTTTGATTTACCAGAAGAATTAATCGCACAAACGCCACTTAAAAATAGAACTGAGTCAAAACTGTTAGTGTTAGATAGAGAGACAGGTGACATTGCGGACAAAAAATTCTATGATATTGTAGACTATTTAAATCCAGGTGATTGTCTTGTCTTAAATGACACAAAAGTACTTCCAGCACGTCTATTTGGTGTAAAAGAAGATACCGGTGCTAAAATTGAAATTCTTCTATTAAATCCAGAAGAATCTCTCTATAAAGTGCTCATTAAACCAGCCAAACGTGTTTCAATTGGTACAAGAGTATCATTTGGTGATGGACAACTTGTCGCTGAAATCGTTGAAAAACACGACGAAGGCATACACATGGTGAAACTACACCACGAGGGAATCCTAGAGGAAATTTTAGATCAGCTCGGTGAAATGCCACTTCCACCATACATCAAAGAACGTTTAGAAGATAAAGACAGGTACCAAACGGTATTTGCACGTGAATCAGGAAGTGCTGCTGCACCGACAGCAGGATTACACTTTACTGAAGCACTTCTTGAAACTCTTAAAGAACGTGGTGTAGAAATTCACATGGTGACACTTCACGTTGGTCTTGGAACATTTAGACCTGTTTCAGTGACAGATATTGAAACGCATGAAATGCACAGTGAATTTTACACGATGAATGAAGATACAGCGAATGCACTAAACGCTGCACGTAAACGTGGTAATAAAATCATCAGTGTAGGTACAACTTCAACGCGCACGCTAGAAACGATTTATAAAAAACACGGCAAGTTTGTTGCTGACAGTGGATTTACAGATATCTTTATTTATCCAGGAATTGAAGTGGAGTCAATCGACGGCCTCATCACGAATTTCCACCTTCCAAAATCATCTCTTGTCATGCTTGTTTCAGCATTTAGCACAAGAGAAAATATTTTAAATGCATACCAACATGCAATTGAAGAGAAGTATCGATTCTTTAGCTTTGGTGATGCAATGTTTATTATAAGGACGTGAACAAATGGCGATTCGCTATGAACATATACACACGTGTAAGCAGTCTGGTGCTAGACTCGGACGTCTTCATACACCACACGGCGTTATTGAAACTCCGATTTTTATGCCAGTCGGCACACTAGCGACTGTAAAAACGATGACTCCGGAAGAGCTTGCAGATATCGGAAGTCAGATTATTCTCTCGAACACATATCATTTATGGCTCCGCCCGGGAAATGATCTCGTTAAAGAAGCAGGCGGCTTACACAAATTTATGAACTGGGACAAACCGATATTAACGGATAGTGGTGGATTCCAAGTATTTAGCTTACAAAACATTAGAACAATTGAAGAGGAAGGCGTACATTTTAGAAGTCACTTAGATGGGTCTAAGCTGTTTTTATCTCCAGAAAAAGCGATGGAAATTCAGCACGACTTAGGTGCAGACATTATCATGTCATTTGATGAATGTGCACCAATTCCGTCGACGAGAGAGTACGTAAAAGATTCTCTTGAACGTACAACACGTTGGGCGGAACGAGGACTCGAGTATCACACAAAATCTGGTAAAGATAAAACACAAGCACTTTTTGGAATCGTTCAAGGTGGGGAATACGCAGATCTTCGTAAACAAAGCGCGAAAGAGTTAACAAGTCTAGACTTTCCTGGATACTCTATTGGAGGATTATCAGTAGGGGAACCTAAACCATTGATGTACCAAATGTTAGAAGAAACGATTCCGTACTTGCCTGAAAACAAGCCGAGATACTTGATGGGTGTCGGATCACCGGACGCACTAGTGGAAGGTGTAATACGTGGTGTTGACATGTTTGACTGTGTGTTACCAACACGTATTGCAAGAAACGGTACATGTATGACATCTAATGGTCGTCTAGTTGTTAAAAACAAAAAATATGAGCGTGATTTCACACCACTAGATCCAAATTGTGACTGCTATACGTGTAAAAATTATTCACGTGCTTACATCAGACACCTGTTTAAATCGAATGAAATTCTAGGTGCTCGTCTTACGACTTACCATAACCTCTATTTTCTGTTAAAATTAATGGAAGATGTACGTAAAGCAATATTGAATGATAGTTTGCTTGATTTTAAAGAAGTTTTCTTTGAAGCGTACGGGTTAAATAATGTCAACCCAAAAAACTTTTAAGGAGAAAATATATAATGGATATTCTTGGAATGTTACTACCATTTATCGCGATCTTTGCTGTGATGTATTTCTTAATGATTCGTCCAGCTCAGAAGCGTCAAAAAGAAATGAACAACATGCAGTCTAGCCTTAATAAAGGAGACGAAATTATCACTGTTGGTGGTATTAACGGTGTTGTTACTTCATTTGATGCAAACCACATGTATGTGGATCTTGGTGATGGCACCGTTGTAAAATTCGAACGTCGTGCGTTACATCAAGTTGTAAACAAGGCTTAAAAAGTCGACTCTGTCGGCTTTTTTTATTTTCCATTTTTTTTTTACCCAAATAAGTTTATAATTGAGCTATTGAAAGGTAAGGTGACGAGGTGAAAAAGAAACCAAGTAGAATAATTTCTTGGCTGTTGATTGTAGTTTTACTTTTTACAGTTATTTCACTCACAGCAAAAGATATATTCAAAGATGTTAATTTAGGGCTTGATTTACAGGGTGGTTTTGAAGTCTTATACCAAGTTGAACCACTTAATGACGGAGAAAAAATTGATGATACGGCGGTTCGTTCAACAGCATCAACTTTAGATTCTCGTGTCAACGTGCTTGGGGTTAGTGAGCCAAATATTCAAATTGAAGAAGGAAATAGAATTCGAGTACAGCTCGCTGGTATAGATGATCAGCAATCTGCGCGTGAACTACTCGCAACTCAAGCAGAGCTCACAATTCGTGACGTCAATGACAATGTGATGCTCTCAGGTGGAGATTTAGAACAGGGTGGCGCAAGCCAAGGATATGACGAGCTCAACAACCCGATGGTATCACTAAAATTAAAGGATGCGTCAAAATTCAATGAAGTGACGAAAAAGATCTCAGAAATGCCTGAAGGTCAAAATATCATGGTCATTTGGATGGATTTTGAGGAAGGCGTAGACTCATATAAAGAAGAAGCAATGAAAGAGAATCCGAAGTTTATCTCTGCAGCGAATGTGGCACAGCCAATTAACTCAACGGACGTAATGATTTCAGGTGGGTTCCAAGGTAAAGAAGGGTTAGAGCGTGCGCAAAATATTGCAGCACTACTAAACTCAGGTGCACTTCCTGTTAAGTTAACGGAGATTTATTCAACTTCAGTTGGTGCACAGTTCGGTGAAAAAGCTCTAAGTGAAACTGTCATTGCTGGTGCAATTGGTGTTGGTCTTGTTCTTCTCTTTATGATTTTATTCTACAGAGTGCCTGGTATTGTTGCATCTATTACGTTAATTGTTTATGTATTCGTAACAGTATATGCATTTAACTTAATTAACGGTGTACTTACGCTTCCAGGTATTGCCGCACTGATTCTCGGGGTCGGTATGGCTGTCGATGCCAATATCATCTTGTATGAGCGTATTAAGGAAGAATTAAGGATTGGTCGAACGACGAAAGCTGCGTATCAAAAAGGTGCAGGTCAATCATTATGGACCATCGTCGATGCAAACCTTACTACGTTAATCGCTGCAATCGTACTCTTTATTTTTGGTACATCAAGTGTTAAAGGTTTCGCAACAATGCTCTTACTATCAATCATTATGAGCTTTGTGACAGCAGTATTCTTAACACGAGTACTTATGAGATTACTTGTAAACTCTGGATATTTAGACAACAAGCCTGGTCTGTTTGGACTTAAACAAAAACACATCCACTTAATCAGTGAGGGTGTAGATGTTCAAGATCTAACTACAGCTTGGGATAAGTTAGACTTCGCGAAACATGCAAACAAATTTTTCGCACTAAGCGGAGTGCTTATTGTCGCAGGTATTGTTGTGCTCTTTATCTTTAAGTTAAATCTTGGTATCGACTTTACAAGTGGTACACGTGCGGACATTCAAGTGACAGACGGTGTCACTGCTGAAACTGTAAATAATGAGTTGAAAGATTTAGGGGTAGAACCTGAGAGTATTTCAACAAGTGGTAACAATACAGTAGTTGCGCGTTATGCAACAGATTTAAATAAAGAAGAAGTTGCCAATGTACAGTCTTACTTTAAAGAAAAATACGGGGCTGAACCAATGCTTTCAACGGTGAGTCCGGTGATTGGTCAAGAACTTGTTAGAAACGCAGGATTAGCGTTACTATATGCTGCGATTGGTATCATAATCTATGTAACGATTCGTTTCGAATGGCGCATGGGTTTACCAGCGGTGCTCGCACTCTTACATGACGTATTTATAATGGTTGCGGTATTCTCCATCTTCAGATTAGAAGTGGATATTACGTTTATTGCAGCTGTACTGACGATTGTCGGGTATTCCATCAACGACACCATCGTTACACTTGACCGTATACGTGAAAACAATAAGAAAATGAAAGTCTATCGTAGTGAAGCGGACATTGATCGACTCATCAATACGTCACTCAGACAGACATTGACTCGTTCTATCAACACAGTACTGACTGTTTTAATCGTCGTTGTGTTCTTAGTATTAATGGGAAGTGACGCAATCTTCACATTCTCAGTTGCACTACTCGTTGGTTTAATTAGTGGAGTGTACTCATCACTCTTCATTGCCATCCAACTTTGGGGCGTACTTAAAAAGAAACAGCTACGTAAAAATGGTGGTACACTTATAGTATATGACGATTCTAAAAAAGATAATGACAAGGTAGTCGTATAAAAAACGAAACGTCTAGGAAACTAGACGTTTTTTTAAAGGGGAATTATATGTTCAAATCATTATACAACTGGGTTTTGAATAAAAAAATAGAGGAAATCAGTGATGAGACTGTCAATGAATTTTCTATTTCACCCTTCGCAAAAGAATTTCTAGAACGTAGACATATTACGTCTTATGAGAAGATAAAAACAGTACTTCAACCTGAATATGGAAATTTTAAAGAGATTTATGACATTGATAGAGCAGTGGACACAATCAATAGACACATTGAGTCAGGGAGTACAATCCTCATCTATGGTGACTACGATGCTGATGGTATCACAAGTACGGTGCTACTATATTCAGCACTCTTAGATAAAACAGATAATGTTCATTTCTTCATTCCAAACCGTGTAGACCATGGATATGGACCAAACTATGATTTCTTTGAACAAGAAGTAATAGGCAATGTTGATCTCATCATTACAGTCGATAATGGTGTCACTGCTGTACGTGAATTTGAACTACTAAAAGATCATGGTGTCGATGCAATTATTATTGATCACCATGAGTTTAGTGACACATTGCCTGACGCAATTATTATTCACCCAAATCATCCATCTGGGAACTACAGTGATCCGCATTTAGCAGGTGTCGGAATCACATATAAAGTTGTAGAAGCACTCGGATTGTTAAAATCAAATCTCATAGGGCTTGCTGCAATTGGAACAGTAGCTGATATGGTACCTATGTTTGGTGAAAACAAGCGGATTGTCATCGATGGTTTAAAAGAATTAAATCAAAATTTACCACTCGGTTTACGTGCGGTCATGAATTTAAATGAAAAAAATGACTCTATTGATACTGAAACAATCGGCTTTTTCTTTGGTCCAAGATTAAATTCAACAGGACGCATTAGTGACGCATCTATTGGAGTAGAATTGTTACTGACTGATGATACAAGTTACGCGAACATGTTAGCAGCTGAAATTGAAGAGTTGAACAATACGCGTAAAGAAATGGTGGAAACAACACTTTTAGAAGCAAAAGATCAGATCAACACAGATAATAAGGTCCAAATCATTTATGGTAGAGATTGGCACCCTGGTATTCTAGGCATCGTTGCTTCTAGAATCGTTGAAGAGAATGGCGTACCTGCGATTCTACTCACACATGATGAAGGTGTATATAAAGGTTCGAGCCGTTCGATTGAAGGTGTGGACCTCTTATCATTAATACGCAGTGTGGATTCAACTCAAGTTGCTCATGGTCACGCAGCAGCGTTCGGTATTACTGTGCCTGAAGCGGATATTGAGATATTCAAAGAAAAGGCAACTTTGTACGTGAATGAACACTTACTTAAAGTAAAACCAACACGTCACGTGGATTTAGAACTATCACCGACATTTAACGAAGAACATTTAAATGAAATTTATAAGCTAGGACCGTTTGGACAAGAGTTTCCTGCGCCTGTATTTATGGAAGAGAGAAAGCCAATCGATGAGATTAGACAAATTGGAAAAGATAAAGCCCATCTTAAATTTAAACTGAAAAATACACCAATGGATTATATTGGCTTTAACTTCGGATACGTGGCTGATGAAGTGTCGACGGATGATCATGTCAGTGTGATTGGTAAAGTGAATGTGAATGAATTTAATGGTAATAGAAAGTTACAAATGATCATTGAAGACGTTAAAATGGATGAATTAAGAGTCATTGATATGCGTGCAAAAGCAGACCAGAACTTTAATTTAATTAAACCGACGGATATCTTCTTAATTCAGGAAGGTAAAGAAAAACTTGGGAGCAATTATTTTCATTACGGTGAACAGATACCATTTATTGCATCCACGCTTGTTTTGAGAGATTTACCGATTGACCTACAAGCATTCGAGCATACATTAAGAGAAATAAAAGTAGGCAAGATCATCGCCATTTTAAATGAAAAAGAAGAACTCTTTTTCCAAGGGATTCCAAAAGAACACACGGTGAGAGATGCATACAATCTCATTACTGAAGCTAAAAATGGCGCCATCGATCTAAAAGTACACGCACCACGATTTTCAAAAAAATTAAATATTTCAATGCACAGTCTAGAAAAAGTGATGAATATTTTAACAGATTTAGAGAGAGTTAAACTTCAGAATGGAGTTGTGTTTTATAATCCTGAAATCACAGAGGATATTCTTATCAGTGAATCTAAGGTGTACACAGATATGCAGAAGAAACTCGCATCTGAATCAAAACTAAAAATGTCGTCAAGACCAGAATTAAAAAAATATTTAGAGGACTTAATTACGAGTCAAAACAATTAAATGTCTTACACGCATTTGTATGGTAAAATATATGAATAAAGTAATGTCCCTGGGAGGAAATCATGGATTTAAAACAATATGTTTCAGAAGTAGAGAATTGGCCAAAAGAAGGCGTACAATTCAAAGATATTACAACAATCATGGATAATGGAGAAGCATATGGATATGCCGTCGATCAAATCGCAGAATATGCGAAAGACTTGGATATCGATATTGTTGTAGGACCTGAAGCACGTGGATTTATCATTGGATGTCCAGTTGCTTATAAACTCGGAATTGGGTTTGCACCTGTCCGTAAGCCGGGCAAGCTCCCAAGAGAAACGGTAGCGTTTGAATATGATCTTGAATATGGTCAAAATACACTTGAAATGCACAGAGATGCAATTAAGCCAGGTGCACGTGTATTAATCACAGACGACCTACTTGCAACTGGTGGGACTGTAAAAGCCACAATTAAGCTGATTGAAGAATTAGGTGGCGTTGTAGCAGGAATGGCATTCCTTATTGAGCTTAAATATCTTGATGGTAAATCATTACTTGAAGGATACGATTATGTCTCATTAATTAAATATGAAGATTAAATGCCTGAAAGCCTGATAATTCAGGCTTTTTTTGTTAACCAACATAGTGTAAAATTAATATCAAATCTAAAAATTACGGAGGGGGTATCAGATCATGAGTATGAAGAAGGAATATCCATATACAGTAGAAGACGTATTTAACATGTGTAGTGCATATCTTGAAGACCAAGAACTCGATAGGATAAAAAAAGCTTATGATCTCGCAGAGAAAGCACATCGTGGGCAATATAGAAAAAACGGCTTACCGTACATCGCACATCCAATTCAAGTTGCTGGTATCTTAGCGGAGTTAAAACTGGATATGCCAACGATAGTGGCTGGTTTTTTACACGATGTTGTTGAAGATACCCCATATACGCACAGTGACTTAGTTGAAATGTTCAATGAAGAAGTTGCTGAAATAGTAGATGGCGTTACGAAGTTGGAAAAAGTAAAATACCGTTCTGTTGAAGAAGAGCAAGCAGAAAACCATCGTAAGTTATTCATTGCTATTGCAAATGACATTCGCGTGATTTTAGTAAAGCTTGCAGACAGACTTCACAACATGCGTACTTTAAAGGCAATGCCAGAAGAAAAACAAATACGCATTTCTAAAGAAACACTAGAAATCTACGCACCACTCGCAAACCGACTCGGTATTTCGAGCATTAAATGGGAACTAGAAGATATTTCACTCAGATATATCGATCCAGCTAGTTACTTTAGAATCGTAAGTTACATGAAGAAAAAACGTAGTGAGCGTGAGGTTATAATCAATCGTGCGATTGGTATGATTGAAGATGAACTACAGAAATCACACATTAAAAACGAACTTTCTGGCCGTGCAAAACACATCTATAGTATTTATAAAAAGATGAAAGATCAAGACAAAGAGTTTGATCAAATTTTCGACTTACTCGCGATTCGAGTACTCGTAAATGATATTCGTGATTGTTACGCTGCGCTCGGCATTATTCATACGATTTGGAAGCCAATGCCAGGTAGATTTAAAGACTACATTGCAATGCCTAAACCAAACATGTATCAGTCATTACATACGACTGTTGTGGGTCCTAACGGTGATCCTTTAGAAATTCAGATTCGTACATTTGAAATGCACGAAGTTGCTGAACACGGGGTTGCAGCACACTGGGCATATAAAGAAGGTAAAGAGCAAAAAGCGAAAAGTACTACAGCAAATAAATGGGTGAAAGAAATTGTAGACACTGAGTCTTCATATGCGAATGCACAAGACTTCATGGAAGCTTTGAAGAATGATTTACTCAGTGACAAAATTTATGTCTTTACACCAAATGGTGACGTGATTGAATTACCAAGCGGTGCGACTCCAATAGATTTCGCTTATCAAGTTCACTCTGAAGTCGGAAACAAGATGATTGGTGCTAAGGTTAACGGTAAACTAGTCCCAATCAACCATGTGCTTCAAACAGGTGATATTGTTGAAGTACGTACAAGTAAACAGTCCTTTGGGCCGAGTCAAGATTGGCTAAAGATGGTTAAATCTTCAAGTACGAAAAGTAAAATTAAATCTTTCTTCAAAAAGCAAGACCGAGCGGAAAACATCGAAAAAGGTCGCATTCAAATTGAAGAAGAAATTAAATCACGCGGGCTTGAAATAGATGATGTTTTATTCGATAAAAACATCTCAGACGTCTTAGAACGCTATAATTTAAAAGAAAAGAACGACTTATTTGCTGCTGTTGGTTATGGTGGGATCACACCATCTCAAGCAACAAACCGTTTAACAGCAAATATCAAACCTGCTGAAAGCGAACAGTCCAATGTTGTCGTTGACGTGGATCGTTCTAAACACTACAAAGAAATATCTTCTGACAGTGGGGTTGTAGTTGAAGGTATGGATAACATGCTCGTAAATCTAGCGAAATGTTGTAATCCAATACCTGGTGATGACATCATCGGATATATTTCAAAAGGACATGGGGTAAAAGTCCATGTCACAACATGTCCAAACATCAAGAATGAAACTGCGAGACTCATTGACGTTGAATGGGTTGCGAATAAGAAAAAAGATAAGAGATATCAAGTAGATTTAGAAATTAGTGGATATGATCGTAACGGTTTAGTGAACGAAGTATTAAATCTAGTTTCAAGTGAAAAAATTCCGATTACACGAGTAAATGGAAAGGCAGATATCAATAAGTTTGCGATTATTACTTTATCTGTCATGGTTTTATCTAATGATGAATTATATAAATTAGTAGAAAAAATTAAACATCTACCTGACATTTACAGCGTAGAACGTGTGTTTAAGTGAGGTCTTAATATGAAAATCGTATTGCAAAAAGTTTCACATGCATCCGTTTCAACAAATGAATTATTTAACGAAATTCATACAGGATATTTATTACTAGTGGGTGTAAGTGAAACATCTACTGAAAAAGATGCAATTAAGCTTGCTGAAAAAATTGCGAACTCACGCAACTTTGAAGATGAAAATGGAAAAATTAACCTTTCAATTAAAGAAGTGGGTGGAGATATATTAAGTGTATCTCAATTTACACTTTATGCTGACGTTAGAAAAGGGAATAGACCGTCGTTTACAAATGCAGCTTCTGGAGATAAAGCGAAAGTGCTCTATGAAAAATTTAACCAAGCATTAGAGAGTCATGACATCACTGTTAAAACTGGATTCTTTGGCGAAGATATGGATGTCAAATTAATAAATGATGGACCGATTACAATCATTTATGAGGCACAAGAGGGCAAAATTCTGTAATGGATGTTTTAAAATCAATACTTAAAGCGTTTGGTGATTTTTTAAAATATAAGAAACATCTATATATAAAGCCACTCTTTATTTTTACTCTTTCTGTTTTATTTATTATTACTTTTGTTTTTATAGTAAAAAAATATGAGCCGAATGAATCATATGAACCAATACAAATGGAATTTGAAAGAAAAACTTTTGATTTAAAAGGGCAAAGAATCGTGTTAGACCCAGGGCACGGTGGAGATGATCCCGGTGCACCAAGTATATTCGGAGTCAATGAAGCACATATTGTGTATTCTATTGCTACTAAACTACAAAAAGTGCTAGAAGAATCCGGTGCAACAGTCGTGATGACCCGCGGTGAAAATGAAACTGTCGACTTAGATAGTAGAAAAATGGATGGCGATATTTTTATCAGTATTCATAGTGATGCATTTGAAAGTAGTGAGGTATCTGGATTTACTACATTCTATCGATATGAAAATCAGATAGAACTCGCTGAAACGATTAGTGAATCAATGGACAAATATGCATTTATAACAAATCGTGGAACACAAGAGATGGGCTATCAAGTGATTTGGCAACTCGATTATCCGGCTACTTTAATTGAGCTTGGCTATTTATCTAATAGTGTAGATGATTCACTTTTAAATGATCCAGGATATCAAGAGAGAATGGTATACGGGATTGCTGAAGGTATCGATAATTATGTGAACAAGAAGAAATAATTTGACTAAGCGTATTTTACGCTCTATAATTATTACTATTATCATAACGAATAGAAGACTTAGAGTAGCGTATTTTTAGAGACATTACGGTTGGTGAAAGTAATGAATACAGCACTTGTATGGACACTTCTGTTTTACTTAAATATCTTAAATGAGAGCACGTATGTGCTAAAGTAGGGTGGCACCACGACTTTTCGTCCCTTATATCCAGATACTGGGTATAAGGGATATTTTTATATATGGGGGAATAATTATGATACAAATACCAAGAGGTACAAAAGATATTTTACCTACTGATTCTAGTAAATGGCAATACATCGAAGAAGTGTTAAGAGAAACTTGCCGTAACTTTAACTATAAAGAAATCCGTACACCAATTTTCGAACAAACAGAACTATTTGTTCGTGGTGTTGGGGATACAACAGATATCGTAAATAAAGAAATGTACACATTCACTGATAAAGGTGACCGTAGCATGACGCTCCGCCCAGAAGGTACGGCACCTGCTGTGCGTAGTTACATTGAAAACAAAATGTACGGTGATCCAAATCAACCGATAAAATTATTCTATCAAGGTCCAATGTTCAGATACGAACGTCAACAAAAAGGACGTTACCGTCAGTTTGAACAGTTTGGTGTAGAAGCAATTGGTGTTGAGGATCCGTTAATCGACGTTGAAGTGATCAGTCTATTACTCGACATTTATAAGAGTTTTGGTCTGGAAAAATTAGAACTTCACATCAACTCAATCGGTGACTTTGAAAGTCGTGAAGAGTACCAGAAAGCATTAAGAGAGCACTTTGCACCATCTATTGGTGAATTTTGCTCTGATTGTCAGTCTAGACTCGATAAAAACCCAATGAGAATCTTAGACTGTAAAACGGATGCTAATCATCCTTTAATGAAAACTGCACCTAATATTCAGGAGTATCTAAACGATGCTTCAAAAGAATATTTTGAAGCAGTGAAAGAGACTCTAACTAAGATGGGTATTGGTTTTGTAGTAGATCCTAATTTAGTACGTGGTCTTGATTATTATACACACACAGCATTTGAACTTATGAGTAGTGCTGAAGGTTTCGGTGCAATCACAACACTTGCTGGTGGTGGTAGATATAACGGTCTAATTGAGATGTTAGATGGTCCAAGTGAAACAGGTATTGGATTTGGTATGTCAATTGAACGTCTATTACTTGCACTTGAAGCAGAGGGTATTGAATTACCGACCGATGACACGATCGATTTTTATCTTGTTACTATGGGAGAAGTTGCGCGTACAGAAGCAAGTGTCATCTTACATCGTCTTCGTACGAATGGATATCGTGCGGATATGGATTATAAAGCACGCGGTATGAAAGCCCAGATTAAAGATGCAGATAGAAAGAAAGCAAAATATATGATTGTACTCGGCGATAGTGAGTTAGAGTCAGGAAAAATTCACGTGAGAAATATGGAAACACGTGAAGAAGTTGAAGCAAACTTAGATAGTTTTGAAGAGGAAGTGAACTTTGATGAAGCGTAGTTTAGTAAATGAAATAAAGAATATAGAAATTGGCGAAAAAATTAAGTTAAACGGTTGGGTACAACGTCGTCGTGATTTAGGTGGGTTAATCTTTATCGATCTCCGTGACGTATCTGGATTCGTTCAGATTGTGTTTAACCCAGATGTATCAAAAGAGGCACTTCGAACTGCGGACACTCTAAGAACAGAATTTGTCATTGAAGCAATCGGTGAAGTGGTGCGTCGTGACGAGAGCCAAGTGAATAAAAATAATGAGTTTGGCCACTTAGAAGTAATTGTGGAAGATGTAACAATTCTTTCTAAAGCAGCGACACCACCATTCCAAATTTCTGATGATAACATCAATGAAGACATTAAATTAAAATATCGTTATGTTGATCTTAAAAGACAAGAGTTACAAAATATTTTAAGATTAAGACACAAAACAACAAAAGCAGTACGTGAATTCTTAGATAACGAAATGTTCGTGGACATTGAAACTCCATTTCTTTCTAAATCAACACCAGAGGGTGCACGTGACTACCTTGTACCTTCAAGAATTCATGAAGGAGAGTTTTACGCACTACCACAATCACCACAAATCTATAAGCAATTATTAATGCTCGGTGGATTTGAAAGATACTATCAGATTGTAAAATGTTTTAGAGATGAAGACTTAAGAGCAGATAGACAACCAGAATTCACTCAAATCGATATTGAGAAGTCATTCACTGACCAAGAAGATATTATTGAAATGAACGAGCGTTTAATCAGTCATGTTATGAAAGAGGTTAAAGGACTAGATGTTCTGTTACCATTCCCTCGCATGACTTATGACACAGCAATGAATGAGTACGGAGTAGACAAGCCAGACACGCGCTTTGATATGAAGTTAAACGATTTATCAGACTTCTCTAAGACAGTGGACTTTAAAGTGTTTAAATCAACTGTAGAAAACGGTGGAGTTGTAAAAGCAATTGTTGTGAAAAACCAAGCATCTGAATATTCAAGAAAGAATATCGACCAACTTGAAGCATTCGTTAAAAACTACGATGCAAAAGGACTTGCATGGTTAAAATATAACGAGGAAGGATTCACTGGACCAATCGCAAAATTCTTTGGTGAATCTGAACAGAGTGAACTAAAAAATCTTCTAAATGTTGAAGAGAACGATCTTGTGTTATTCGTTGCTGATAAGCCATCAGTTGTTCACGCGTCACTTGGTAACTTACGCAATAAGTTAGCAAAAGACCTTGGTTTACTCGATAAGAACCAATATAACTTTGTGTGGATCACAGATTGGCCATTATTTGAATACGATGAAGAACGTGGACGCTATATCGCTGCACACCATCCATTCACTTCACCTAAAAAGGAAGACGAAGGATTACTTGAGACAGATCCAACTAAAGCAAAAGCGAATGCCTATGACATTGTGTTAAACGGTTATGAGCTCGGTGGTGGTTCAATTCGTATTTCAAATCCTGAACTTCAAGAAAAGATGTTTAAAGCTTTAGGATTCTCTGATGAAGAAAGAGATAAGCAGTTTGGATTCTTAATCGAAGCATTTAAATACGGTGCACCACCACACGGCGGAATTGCATACGGTTTAGATAGATTTGTCATGCTACTTGCAGGAACTGATAACATCCGTGACGTCATTGCATTCCCTAAAACAACAAGTGCATCAGACTTAATGATGAAATCACCATCTACGGTATCAAAAGAACAACTAGAAGAATTAAATATAGAAATTATTAAAACAAAAGAATAGTTTAGACCTACTCGAAAGAGTAGGTTTTTTATTCATTAAAATCACGACTACATTAACAGAAGGAACTAAACGTTCCATTGAAGGAAAACCAATTGATTATATTGAATAAAAAAATGCAACTGACAAATTAAGTCAGTTGCATTTTTGTGTTACCAGAATTTATATCCTTTAGATCCTGCAATGCTTTCAGTGAATATCTGTGAAATTGGCATTGTGTAAGCGATGAGTACTAGGAAGATAGTGATAATTACGAGTAATCTCCAGTTTTCTACCCAGCCAACTTTTATTACGTCATCATCTAAGAATCGTGCTACAGGGAATTCTTCAACTTCATTAGAACGTGGCCCCATGATCAGCTGAACAAATAATGTTACAGCAATAATGATTGCAATGAATAAGAATACTCCACCCACTGCTTGCATCATTTGATATGAAATCCATTCTTGTGCCACTTCGTGTCCACCGTATTCAGAGAATGTTGAACGACGTGGTGCTCCTTTTAGACCAACAATGTGCATTGCTGTAGACATAATACCCATACCAAGTGCCCATGTATATGCGAGCCAAAGTCCCATTGTGTTCATTGATGTTGAAATTCTTTTTCCTGTAATATGTGGAAGTAAGAACATCATTGCACCGAAATATGTGAGAACAACAGGTGCACCAACTGTGATATGGAAGTGTCCTACAATCCAGATCGTGTTATGTACGAGCTGGTTCATTTGACCTGATGCGTTGATGATACCGCCGAGTCCACCAGGGATAAAGAACAACATACCAACAAATGGAAGTACAAACCTAGCGTCTTTCCAAGGTAATTTTTTAAACCAGTCTAATAGACCAGTTGCGCCTTGTTTACGACCATATGTTTCGAACGTTGCGAATAAACTAAATGCAGTAATTAATGATGGCACAATTACCATGAATGTGAGTACTACTTGAAGTCCTTTCCAGAATGCGTCAATTCCTGGCTCTACTAATTGGTGGTGAATACCAACTGGAATAGAGAAGAATAGGAATAAAACAAAGCTCATTCTTGCAAGCTTATCTGAGAAACCTTTGATACCAATAATTTTTGGGATACTTACGTACCATACCATGTATGCTGGAAGTAACCAGAAGTATACTAGTGCGTGTCCGAAGTACCAGAATAACGTACGAGTTAATTTAACGTTGATTGTTTCCATCATTCCAAATGACCAAGGAATAAATTGGAATAACATGATTGAAGCTACACCTAATGTACATACATACCACATAACGTTGTTTACTGCGACCATGAATGCGAGTAGTGGAGATTTTTGACCTTTGTTTTCACGTCTCCATCTTTGATATCTCATGATTTGACCAGTTGCAGCTAACCATGTACCTACAACAACGATCGTAAGTCCTACATAGAATAATCCATGTGCTTGAAGCGGTGCATAGAATGTATATAATACAGATGCTTGGTTCGTTGCAATCATTGCTGCAGCCATTAAAGTACCGACAGTCATGAACCAGAATCCAATCCATCCAAGTGTTCTTTCTACTTTATTTAAGGCACCACAAACGCGCGAAACTGCTGCAGTTTGGAATCCCATAATAAAGAAGAATGTAAGCACTAATGCTAAGATAACACCATGTAAAGTAAGTAACTGATAATATCCAATACCAAAAGGAAGTTCAAATTGTCCAGAACGGACTAGAGTTTGAAGTAATCCAGCTGTACCACCGATGAGTAGAGCGAATATGACCCAAATCATGTTCGCAAGAACGAGTCGACCGTCTCTTGGATCGATTTTTGTGTTTTTATCGAAAATAGCGTCTCCAGTATAGTTTTCTGCTGACATTACTCTTCACCTCCAGTTACTTTAATTAATGAAGTCATGTCTGTGTGTCCGACACCACAATATTCGTTACAAATGATTAAGAATTCGCCTTCTTTATTGAAGTTAGCAGTGTATTTTGAAATAAGTCCCGGTTCAACCATCATGTTGACGTTTGTATGAGCAATTTCAAATCCGTGAATCACATCAGGAGTTGTAACATGAATTCTTACTCTAGAACCCTTTGGAATTTCAACTTCGCGTGGTTCATATTGGAATGCGCTTGCTACAAAGTATAATTCGTAATCGTATTCGTCACTCTCTGCTTCGTATAACCCAGGTTCTTTAAATCTTGCATCATCTCTAACATGCTCTGGGTTAATTGTTTCGATTCCACTCGCAGCAGGTGAGTGTCCTTGATGCACAGCTGATATTCCTAAAATAACTAAGAAAATAACTAAAGCACTTGTACCAAATGTCAGCCAAATCTTTTCGTATTTATGCACAATTATTCACCATCCTCTACATTCTCTCCATAAACAGCATAAATGCTCCAAACCACGATAACACCATTATGACGCCGAGTGTCATAACCATTAAGAACGTTCCTTTTAAGTTCATTCCGTCGTGATGATTCTCATTTACATTGTCTTTCTTTTTCTCATTGTTTGACATGTAATCACCTTCCATAATCTCTTCATATGAATAGTGTATGACAATCGAACGTTTAAAAAAGTGATAAAAGTCACATTTCGTGGTAAAATTTTAAGTAAGTTGTGAAGAGGGTGAGATCGTAATGGTGCAAGTATTTCAACCAAACTTAATTATTCAATTTATAAAAGAGAATGGCACGAATATTAAAGTAAAAAAAGATGAATACATATATCATACAGGTGACAAAACAGACTGTATTTATTTGCTACTGTCTGGAGAAGTATTCGTATGTAGAATGCAGCCGGAAGGCATTGAACTTGTGACGCACTTCTTAAATGAAGATTCTATTTTTGGGGCAGTGACACTTTTTTGTGGACCAAAGACATTCTCGACATTCTCACAAGCGAAAGTAGACTCAGAGTTGCTCCGTATTGAAAAACATATGTTTGAAGAGGCAATTTATGCACACCCTGAATTTACGAAAGAATGGATGAAGTGGGTAGATATCGAGCGATCGAGACATTCTACTAAAATAAGAGATTTATTTATGTTTGGTAAATACGGTGCATTAGCCAGTGTGTTAATCCGTCTTACGAATTCATTTGGCGTTAAAAAAAGTAATGGTGTATTGATTGATACTAAATTAACGAACCAGGAGTTAGCAAAACTCATTGGTACTTCAAGAGAAGTGGTCAACCGCCATTTAAGAGAGATGCGAAATGATGGTATTTTAACCATAGATAAGAAAAAAATTACTGTACTTGATCTAGAGGAATTAAAGAGGATCAATAACTGTGAGAACTGTGATATCAATGTATGTCAGATTTTCTAGCCATATTTATTGCAAAAACACAGTTCGAGTGATAAGATTACATTAATAGAAATTCCTGAATGGTACGTGATGTGTCGGTTATATTTTGACCTAACACCTTTTAAAACGGGAGCACGAGTTTTCGGTGGAAGAACACGCCTACATGACGATGTCGGGACGTTCGGAAGCTGGAACAGGGCACCCACCTGCAATGAGCAGGCCAAATTAATCGACAAATACACACGGCTAATGTTGGGTATTTCAAAGCAGTCAATTCATTGGCTGCTTTTTATTTTTTGTGTTTTTATCCTAAAAAACACTTTATTTTATGTCAATGTATGTTATTATAATAAACGTAAATTCGAGATGGAAAGGTTGCGGGTGTTTGATGGCACATGTAATCAAAACCAATAAAGACAAGTTAATTGAAGAGAAACAAATTAAAAATGAAGATAAGATGTGTGAGTTACTTAAAAAGAGAAAACAAGCACGTCGTAATATCTTTAGAGGTATATAGATAGAAGCGCTCGATATTCGAGTGTTTTTTTGATTTAGGACTTTGCTTCGGAAAGTCACCAGTTTTCACCAATAGTTTGGTAAGCAAATTTTATATGTTACGTTAGATTAAAAAAGACACGCTTTACATTGATAGCGTGTCTTTATCTTTATTTAAAATAGTCACTTAGTCTTGTGTACGTGTCGTTTAATAGTGATTCGTATTTTGAGATTCCGTTGTCTTTAAAGTATTGTTTGCTTTTAAGTGTATCTGGTAGGTATTGTTGTTTGACTACGTGGTTCGGATATTCGTGTGGGTACTTATAGCCAATCGAGTTTCCGAGTTCTTTTGCTCCAGCGTAGTGTCCGTCTTTCAAGTGTTTCGGCACAATTCCTGCGCGTCCTTTTCTTATATCAGATAACGCATTATCTATACTCGTAATCGCTGTGTTTGATTTTGGTGAGAGTGCAAGTTCTATTACAGCATGTGAAAGTGGAATGCGTGCTTCTGGGAATCCGAGTCGTTCTGCTGCAAGTATCGCGTCGAGAGTTCTACTTGTGAGTCCGGGATTTGCTAAACCGATGTCTTCATATGCAATGACGAGCAGGCGTCTTGCAATCGTTACTAAGTCACCTGCTGAAATCAACCTTGCGAGATAGTGAAGCGCAGCGTCCACGTCACTTCCGCGAATCGACTTTTGGAACGCACTCATCACGTCATAATGCTGATCTCCATCTTTGTCATGTAAAAATGCTGTTTGTTGCATCGTGTCCCTCGCGTCTTTTAAAGTGATTGTAATTTTTCCATCTGTGTCTTCACCAGATAAAACAGCAAGCTCTAACGCATTCAGTGCACTTCTAATATCGCCCTGTGCACTATTTGTGAAGTGTTCTAGAGCATCTTCTTCTATTTCGACATCATAACTCCCAAGTCCACTGTCTTTATCTTTTAAAGCACGTTCTAACGCGATTTTTATTTCATTATTTGTTAAAGGATAAAGTTCAAAAATCTGTGCGCGTGAACGTATGGCTGGATTAATGGCATGATACGGGTTTGATGTCGTTGCTCCGATTAAAATGAGTGTTCCATTTTCTAGGTGAGGGAGTAGGAAGTCTTGCTTCGGCTTATCGAGTCTATGAATCTCGTCCAACATTAAAATTACAGAACCAGACATTTTGCCTTCGGCAACTACTTGCTCCATATCTTTTTTTGTATTAGAAACAGCGTTTAGGGTTCTAAATTTTAAATTTGTAGAACCTGCTAAAGCACTAGCGATACTTGTTTTACCAATTCCAGGTGGTCCATAGAGTATCATGGATGAGAGTCGTTTTGCTTTCACCATACGTCTAATGATGCCACCGTCACCCACAAGATGCGACTGTCCAAGGACATCATCTATTGTTTTTGGGCGCATTCTATAACTGAGTGGTTGATTTACCATTGTTTTCACCTGACATTTATATAATAATTAGATAATATGTTTAGTAGAGTTTATTGTACAGTAAATTATTGTTAAATTCGAGAGGTGATACTTTGTTTATCTCTACTAAAGGAAGATATGGACTTTATTTCATGACCGTTTTAGCAGATAACTATAACTCATGCAAGCGTTCTGTAAAGTCAGTCGCAATAGAGCGTGGGATCAGTGATTTATATTTAGAACAAATTGTAGCAAAACTAAAAAAAGCGAATCTCGTTAAGAGTACACGTGGTGCGCATGGCGGATATGAGCTTAGCATGCCGCCAGAAGATATTTCCGTGTATATGATTTTTAAAGCAGTGGAAGAAAATATACTTGTCATTGAACAAGATGAAAAAGACACTAAGAATGAAAAGTATTTATGGCGTGAAATGAGAGACGCAATGAGTGGAGTAATGAAAAATACGACGCTATATGATCTCATCACAAGTCCAGATGAGATTGAAGAGTATATGTTTTACATTTAAAAAAACAGGTCTGTTTTTTATAACCGACCTGTTTTTATTATGGAGTAAATAAGCCATAAGAACATGAGCACTGCTAATATAGAGCCTATTTCTATTATTGGGAAACGGAATAATATCGATCCTTGACCGAGTATAGAAGCTCCAATGATGAGTCCAACCATTAGTATTGATAGAGAAAGCAGTACTAAGCTGAAACTTAGTCTGTTGATGATTTTATCGGCATGTTTTCCAATTTCTTTTCTACCATCAATCGTTAGTCGAATCGGTAATTCTTTATTTTTTAATCCTTTTGTAAATTGATGCAGGTTTTGTGCAGCATTTGCTGCGTCTTCTTGAATTTCTATCCAATCAATAATTTTACTACGTGCAAATCGTTTTGGATTTAATCGTTCTAATACGAGCTTTTTTCCAAACGGTTCCGCAATGTCTAATATACTGAATGATTTTGACAATA
This sequence comes from Phocicoccus schoeneichii, assembly GCF_014635565.1. Lineage (GTDB taxonomy): Bacteria > Bacillota > Bacilli > Staphylococcales > Salinicoccaceae > Phocicoccus > Phocicoccus schoeneichii. The sequence goes on along the minus strand of NZ_BMDB01000001.1, from coordinate 411,111 downwards.
GCTCGATATTACCTTCAAGTGTGATCAGTGTTTTTCCGAGTAATGTAAAGTCTTTTGGTAGTCTGATATGATAATGATTTGTAATTGTAAATAAATCTTCTACAGCATCACTAAAGTCAAGTTGTGAAAGAGGGATGTCATAATATTTATCTTGCAGGATTTCTGCTTCACGATACAAATCGTTCACATCAACATTATCTGGCACGACCCCCATTCGAATAATTGCACGGACCACTTTTGTGGATTCTCTTTGCATCATTCCAATTAAAATATTTCCAAAATTATAACGCAGGTCACTTGTAAGTGTTCCAACCATGCCAAAGTCTATAAATCCAAGCCGTCCGTCTTTTAATACGATAATATTACCTGGATGGATATCCGCATGAAAGAAGCCGTGGTCAAATATTTGTTTGAATACTGTTTTTGACAATGCTTCTGCAAGGTGCTCTCGATTGATATTCATTTCTTCAAGTGCATCTGTATCTCGTATAGAGACACCTTCTAAATATTCCATCGTGAGAACAGTCTTATTCGTAAGTTCAAAAATGCATTCTGGGAATACTGTAGTAGGATCATCTTTAAATGCTTTTCTAAATCGCTCCATGTGACGTGCTTCAATCAAGTAATCCATCTCATCAATCATTGCACTTGAAAGTTCATCTACAATACTCGTTACTTGATATTGTTCAGCCCAACTAAAATGATTTTCTGCAGTTTGAGCGATCGTTCTTAAAATTTCTAGATCTGCACGTACTTGTCGTTCAATGTTTGGACGTTGTACTTTAACAGCAACGACGCGACCATCTTTTAAAACTGCACGGTGTACCTGTCCAATCGATGCTGAACCAATCGGTTTATCTTCAAAAATTGAAAATACATCGTCAATTTTTATGTCTAAAGATTCTTCGATGAGCTTTTTTGCCGTTTCTGTTTCAAACGGAGGCACATGATTTTGAAGTTGTTCGAGTTCTTTAATGATAGATTCAGGTATGATGTCTCCTCTAGTAGATGCAATTTGACCAAGTTTAATAAACGTTGGTCCAGCTTCTTCTAAGAAAATACGTATGCGTTCAGCAAGTGTCTTTTCCTCAGAAACCTGTGTTTTTGTGATAAGTCTTCTCGGCAAAGAGAGAATTCTGTCTAACCCGGATTCTTCGATTATGAAACCGAGGCCACTTTTAGAAAATAAAACAGCAATTTCTCTAAAACGGTTTAAATACTTTATTTGTTTTTGTAATAACATAGCGTGCACCTCTAATTTCCTTATGGGTCTATTTTAAGGTTTAAACAAGGTATTGTATAGTGATTGAATTGCGCGTTTCTCATCAATTTCAGCAACAGCAAAAATAATACTACTTTCATGTGCACCAGACATCGTCATGATAATATTAATGTTTTCTTTTGATAGTGCATGTGTCAGCATATAGATGCTCCCAATCGTGTTTTTCATACCTTCACCTGCAGCATAAATGATAGCCATGCTTTCTTGTAAAGAGATGTTGTCTGGGTTTAGTTTTGTTATTATCTCCTTAACAAACTCCAGTATTTGTTCAGGTGAATCGAAATTTTATTCATTTCTAAAAATAAATTTCCATTAATCTTACCTTATATCCTTTCATAATAGTAGTGGTTTTGTTAGAATTAAATGAAAATATCAAATTTTCTTATTATTCAGGGGTCATTTTATGAAACTATTAATGTTAGGTTTAGGTACTGTAGGTAGCGGAGTTATTAAAATATTAGAAAGTAATAAAGATAAAATCACTAGAAAAATGGGTAATACGATTACTGTAACTCATGCTTACGTTAAAGATATAAAAAAAGAAAGAGACGTCGATGTGAGTAATATAGAGCTCACCGATGACATAGATATTGCTAAACATTTAGATGTTGATATGGTAGTAGAAGTAATGGGTAGCATTAATGAAACGAAAGAAATCGTCGCACATTTTTTAGGAAAAAAGGTACCAGTAGTTACCGCAAATAAAGATATGCTCGCAGTCTACATAGATGAGCTAGAAAATATTGCCGATAAGAATAATGTACAGTTTAAATATGAAGCAGCCGTTGCAGGCAGCATTCCAATTATACGTACGATAGAAACGAGTTTTAATAGCAACGAAATCACAAGAGTCATGGGTATTTTAAATGGGACTACGAATTTTATCTTAAGTGAAATGGGAAAACATAACTCATACAAGGATGCATTAGAAGAGGCAACACGTCTTGGATATGCAGAGCAAGATCCGACAAATGATGTAGATGGGATCGACGCGAGTAGAAAAATTGTGCTTTTAGCACGACTTGCATTTAATATGTCACTTATTTTAGATGAAGTTGATGTAAGAGGAATTAGGGACATTGATACTGTAGATATTAAGAACCTTGAAGATGAAGGGTATAAGGTAAAGCTCGTTGGAGATGCTGAGCGTGTCGGTAGAGAAGTGTTTGTATCTGTTGCACCAAAGGCTTTTAAAACGTCACATATATTAGCAAATACGAATGGCAGCATGAATGGTGTGTTCCTAAAAGGAAATGCCTTTAATGATGCATTTATGTATGGGCCAGGTGCAGGGAGTTTAGAGACCGCTTCAGCAGTTGTTTCAGATATTATTAATGCATATAATGAAGAACCTAATTACGATATTCCTACGACGAAGGCACGTATTCATAAAAAGATGTCTGAAAAGGAATTTTATGTGAGAACAGCTGAAGGGTATACTTTTATTCAAGCACATGAAGGACAGTTGCAAAAAGACAATACAGTACTACAATACTTTGAATTGGTAGGAGATTAACATGACAGAATACAAAGGGTTATTAGATAAATATCAGGCATTTTTACCTGTAACAGATGATACTCCGAATCTAACTTTATATGAAGGAAACACACCACTCATTCCATTAGAAACACTCTCAAAAGAGCTTGGTGTAAAGCTATATGGCAAGTTTGAAGGATTAAATCCAACGGGCTCATTTAAAGATCGTGGAATGGTGCTCGCAGTAGCTAAAGCGAAAGAAAGGGGTGCACATTCCGTAATCTGTGCATCTACTGGTAATACGTCTGCGTCAGCAGCGGCTTATGCAGCACGTATGGGATTAAATGCGATTGTTTTAATACCAGACGGAAAAATTGCTTTAGGGAAATTATCACAATCCATGATGTACGGTGCGGATACGGTCGCTATTGATGGAAATTTCGATGAGGCTTTAGAACTTGTCATTAAAATTGCAGAAGAAGATGATGGGATTGCACTTGTGAATTCTATTAACCCGTACCGTATTGAATGTCAAAAAACGGCAGCGTTTGAAATTGTTGATACACTAAAAGACGCACCAGATATTCTTAGTATACCTGTTGGTAATGCGGGGAATATCACAGCGTACTGGAAAGGGTTTAAAGAATACAATGAAGTAAAGGGAAGTAAGCTACCTAAAATGTTTGGGTTTGAAGCGGAAGGAGCAGCGGCTATTGTAAGAGACGAAGTCATCAAGAATCCTGAAACAATCGGTACAGCGATTCGTATAGGAAATCCAGCGAGTTGGAAGGGGCGACTAATGCGAGAGACGAATCTAATGGCATTATTGATTCAGTGACTGACGAAGAAATCATCGATGCATATAAACGAATCGCAAGAACTGAAGGTGTATTTATTGAACCAGGATCAGCCGCAAGTCTAGCTGGTGTTATAAAATCTATAAATAATGGTCTAATTGAAAAATGTTCGACAGTAGTATGTGTGTTTACAGGTAACGGTCTGAAAGATCCAAATACAGCTATTGACTATTCCGTGAGTCAACCTGTAAAAATGCCCGTTGATGAAGGTGAGATTCGTAAATTTATTAAAGAGCTGAACTCCAATGTTTGAGTTTAAAGTACCTGCAACAAGTGCGAACTTAGGGCTTGGTTTTGACTCCATTGGAATGGCTTTTTCGAAGTTTTTATATATTAAATCAGTAGAATCAGAGAGTTTTAAAGTCATTCATGAATCAAAAGAGAATTTTATTTTACCTATGGATGAGTCGAATTTGATCATTAAAACAGCAATTGATGTGGCAAAGAAATTTAACAAAGTGATGCCAAAAATTCAAGTTACAACTATAAATGAGATACCACTGTCACGTGGTCTTGGGAGTTCATCTAGTGCTATAATTGCAGGCATTGAACTTGCGAACTTTTATTGTGACTTAAAACTAAAAGATTATGATAAGATTTTAATTGGATCAGAGATTGAAGGGCATCCAGATAATATAGGACCGTGTGTGACTGGTGGATTATTTATTGGTTCGTATGACGATGGTGTATTAACGTATTATCATTCGCCGTATCATCATTTTAGCTATATCGTTTCAATCCCAAATTATAAAATACAGACTGTGGAAGCGAGAAGCGTATTACCTGATTCGTATAAAAAACAAGATGCAGTATTGCATAATGCTTCTGCAAATGTCTTCGTTGCCGGGTTATTAAATGGTGATCAAAATATCATTAGAAAGACAATCATAAATGATCGGTTCCATGAAAGTTATCGTAGTGATTTAATAAAAGAATTTAAAGAGATAAAAGAAATAGCCAAAAAGTCTGGCGCTATAGGAACTGTAATGAGTGGCGCAGGACCAACGGTTCTCACTATTACAGAAAATGGACATGTGAGTGCAGTACTAAACGCACTCAAAAACAATATCGAATGTGACCACGAAGAGATATTTGTTTATAATAAATAGTAACAAGAAAGGTGGCGCAATATGAGTTACATACAAGATACGATAGATTTTAGACGTGAATTACATGAAAATCCAGAACTATCAACAATGGAGGAACGTACTTCTAGAAGAGTGAAAGAGAAACTCGAGGAATACGGGGTTCCGTATAAGGATGGATTTGCGAAACATGGTATTTTAGGAATTATCAAAGGAGACAAACCTGGTGGTATTGTGGGAATCCGTGCAGACATGGACGCACTACCTATCAATGAAATCAGTGGAGAACCTTTTTCATCTAAAGTAGAAAACGTGATGCATGCGTGTGGTCATGATGCGCATACTTCTATGCTAGTAACGGTCGCAAGGATTTTGAACGAACGTAAGTCAGAAATAAGTGGAACGATTCTTTTAATCTTCCAACCTGCAGAAGAAAATTCACCGACAGGTGGATCACAAGCGATGATGGATGATGGTGTATTTGACGAATATGAACCAGATGTACTACTTGCTCAACACGTATGGCCAAGTTTACCAGTTGGACAATTTGGTGTCATGGGTGGACCAATCATGGGTAATTCAGACCGTTTTAAAATTAAGGTTACTGGAACAGGCGGTCACGCTGCGATGCCAAATGAAACTAATGACGCAGTCATCATGATGAACGCGTTGATTAATAATCTCCAAACGATTGTATCTAGAAACGTCGATCCATTTGACCCAGCTGTACTTACGATAGGAACAGTGAAAGCAGGTACGGCATATAATGTGATTGCAGAAGAAGCAGAACTAAACGGGACGATTCGTACGCAATCTGACAATGTGAAACAATTAATGAAGAGACGTTTCCACGAAGTTGTAGAAGAAACCGTTCAAGCATATAACGGAAAAGTTGAGATTGAGTATTATGATGGGTATCCTGCTACTGTTAACGATGAGGAAATCGCACAACACGTGAAATCAATCATTGGAAACATGCACGGAGAAGCCTCTGTGCCAAATTTACGCCCATCACTCGGAGGAGAAGACTTCGGACGTTTCTTGAAGAAATATAGAGGTGTCTATTACTGGCTCGGTACTTCAATTGGAGAAGGACAGAAACCACTCCATAACCCAGGTTTCAAATTAAACGAAGATGGGCTAAAATATGGAGTAGAGACGATGGTAGAAGTTGCTCTAAAAACATTAGAAAGAGTGAACGAAAAATTAAATGATTAACTTACTCGTAATAATCATTCCAATTTTAGTGATACAAGTCGCTGCCTTCACAGGTATCGTATTATACATTAGAAAAAACAAAGAAAGACAATAGTTAGCTCTTTAGTTAAAATAAAAAAACGCACTCGCTTTCCTGGGGCGTCGCCTAAGCCTGTAGTCTTATGCTGACGTTTCTCCCCTAGGAGTCTTGTGCGTTTTTTTATAAAAATAACATTACTTTCTATTAAGATTCTTTTAATTCATCTACAACTTCTTCAAATAAATCATATGATTTTTTCCATGCGTCTGTGTCGTAGATTGCTGATGCGATGATGAGTTCATCAACTTCATATTTTTGCTGGAAGAATTCTAACTGCTTCTTAGCAGTCTCTTTACTTCCTTTTACTTGAATAGGGAACTGACTCTCAACGACGAATTGTTCATGCGTAGACCAGAGTTTACTCATATCTTCGACTGGTTTCTTCATTGGCGCACGTTCATGTTTAATCATGCTTAAAATATTTTGATAGTGACTTGAAGCTAACACTTCAGCTTCTTCGTCTGTATCTGCCATAATCACATTTAAAGTTGCCATTTTATATGGTTTGTCTAATTGTTCACTTGGTTGGAAGTGACGCTCATAGATTTCAAACGCTTCTTTCATCATTTTTGGTGCGAAGTGTGATGCGAATGCATACGGAAGACCGAGCTCTGCTGCGATGTACGCTGAGTCTGTAGAGCTTCCTAGAACGTATAGCGGGATATTTGTTCCCGATCCAGGGTTTGCAATCACTTGTGATTCTTGGTCAGATAAAAAGAATTGTAGCTCTTTAATCTCATCTTTAAAGTTAAATACACCTTGGTTGATATCACGACGAATGGCACGTGCAGTCATCATATCTGTACCTGGTGCACGTCCGAGTCCAATATCAAAGCGGTCTCCATAAATTTCATGCATCGTTCCGAAATCTTCGGCAACCACATATGGTGTATGGTTTGGTAACATCACACCACCAGATCCTACTCGAATTTTTTCTGTTTTCGACGCAGTGTAGTGAATGAGTTGACGTGTCGCACTTGAAGCAATAGACCTCATGTTATGATGCTCACTAATCCAGTATCTTTTATAAGAAGAATGATCTAAATGTTGTGCAAGATCAATCATGCGATCAAATGCATCTTTACTATCATAATCTTCCCTTACATAGACTAGGTTTAAAACTGAAATTGATAAATCTTTATTCATGTAATCTCTCCTCAAAACAATTATTCTAAAATTTAAGGGCAAAGTCTATTTAAACGCCTTGAGCAATGGACTATAAATAAGACCCTAAACATGATAGAATATTTAACTGACAATGTATTAAGGAGAGACTTATAATGCAAGAGAATACACCGATATATTTAGACTATGCGGCAACAAATCCGCTAGATAGAGAGATTTTAAGCAAGATGATGATGGTATCGACGCATTACGGTAACCCATCTTCTATTCATAAAATTGGTAAAAATGCGAAGACACGATTAGAACGTGCTAGAGAACTCATCGCGGACAATATCATGACAGACCCAAATGAGATTGTTTTTACAAGTGGTGCTACAGAATCAAATAACACGGTGTTAGAGAGTGTAAGTCGTGCACATAAAAATGCACATATCATTACGACGAAGCTTGAACATAAGTCTATCTTAGAAACGTTAGAACAAGATAAAAATATTGAATTCAGCTTTGTAGATACAGACAGTGAAGGTCTTATTAACATCGATGATTTAAAATCTAAGATTAAAGACAACACAAAGCTCGTAACAATTCACTACGTAAACAATGAAACAGGTACAATTCAACCAGTTAAAGAAATTGGTGAATTATTAAAAGATACAGATGTTTTATTCCATGTCGACGCTGCACAAGCCCTTGGTCATGTGCCACTCGTTATGAGTGAGTTAGATGTGGATTACATGAGTATCAGCGGACATAAAATTGGTGCACCTAAGGGTATTGGTTTACTCTACATCAAAAATGGTAGCAAATTAAATCCATTAATGTACGGTGGAGAACAAGAGCGCGGACGTCGTGCTGGTACTGAGAACTTAATCTACGCGCATGCAATTTCAGTCGGTGTGCGTAAAGCAGTACGTGACTTTGACGAGAGAAGTACGACTGAACAACGCTTAAAAGAATTATTCTTATCAGAGCTCGATTCACTTGGCGTGCCTTATGAATTAAATGCATCAAAAAAGGTGAGTCCTCATATCGTTAATATCTATTTACCATTTGTTACAACAGACATCATGTTAACAAGACTCGATCTTAAAGATGTATATGTATCCGGTGGATCAGCATGTAACGCGGGCACTGTTCAACCGTCACACATGATTACAGAAATGTATGATGAAAAACGTGCAAACCAATCAATTAGAGTGAGCTTAAACTATATGACTACTGAAGATGAAATTAAAGGTGCAGCACAAGTATTCAGCGAAATATTTGAAAGTTTAAAATAAAGGATGAAAAATATGATAGATAACAGTAAGACGACTGTAGTTGTTGGTATGAGTGGAGGTGTAGACTCAAGCGTAACAGCTAAAGTTTTAAAAGACGAAGGGTACAACGTCATCGGTATTTTTATGAAAAACTGGGATGACACAGATGAGTTTGGTGTATGTACAGCAACTGAAGACTATGAAGACGTAAGGAAAGTTGCAGAACAAATTGGTATTCCATACTACGCTGTAAACTTTGAAAAAGAATATTATGACCGTGTGTTTAGATATTTCTTAGATGAATACAACAGAGGTCGTACACCGAACCCAGACGTGATGTGTAACAAAGAAATCAAGTTCAACGCATTTTTAGATTATGCGATGAAACTTGGTGCAGATTATGTAGCAACAGGACACTATGCTCGTGTCACACATGACGGTGAAGTACAAATGTTACGTGGAGTCGACAATAATAAAGACCAAACATACTTCTTAAATCAGTTAACTAAAGAACAGTTAGAAAAAACGTTATTCCCACTTGGACACTTAGAGAAGAGTGAAGTGAGAGAGCTCGCACATAAATATGATTTAGCTACAAAAGATAAAAAAGACTCAACAGGCATTTGTTTCATAGGGGAAAGAGATTTTAAAGAATTCTTATCAAACTATCTTCCAGCAAACCCTGGTAAAATGATTGAGTTTGAAACTGGTGAAGAAAAAGGTACACATGACGGTCTGATGTATTACACGATTGGACAACGCCAAGGGTTAGGTATCGGTGGATCAGGAGGTCCGTATTTTGTTGCGGGTAAAAACTTAGAAACGAATGAACTTTACGTTGTTTCTGGTTATGATAACGAATATCTGTATTCAACAAGTCTCATCGCTACAGAAGTGAATTTCATAAATGATGTACCAGATGAATTTACAGCAACTGCTAAATTTAGATATCGCCAAAAAGATACGAAAGTATCCGTTAAAAAAATTGGTGAAGATGCAATTGAAGTGACTTTCCTAGAACCAACACGTGCGATCACTCCAGGACAAGCAGTCGTATTATACGATGGAGACCGTGTGATTGGTGGAGCAACAATCGACGAAGTATTTAAAGAAGGTAAGAAATTGGAGTATCTCGCATGAGTTTAAATTACGAACACTTAATTGAATCTGGTGACTATGAAGCGGCTTTAAAAGAGATTTTTGAACAAATTGAGATCGAAAAAGACAATGAAGTCCACTATATTAATGGTGGACTTGTTTTATATAAACTAGAAAAACTAGATGAAGCAGTTGCGTTTTTAGAACGTGCGATTGAAGTTGCAGAAGACAGTACACTCGCGATTTATTCATTGGGTAATATCTATTATGAAGAAGGTAAATATAAAGATGCGAGGACTCTGTTTTTATCTATTTATGATAAAATGGCTGAAGACAACGATTTAAATTACATGATTGCGTTGTGTCATGTGAATTTAAACGAAGCACGAATGTCTATTCCGTTTTTTGAATCGGCAATCAAAGACAATGATGACACAGAAATTCTATTTCAATACGGCGTATTGCTGTGTCAGCTCGGACTTTTAGAACAAGGGGAAACACTATTAAATAGAATTGTGTCCCTAGAAGATCATGCGGATGCTGAGTATAACCTTGGACTCGTGAAATTGACGAAAGATAGTGACTTACTGCGAGCTAAAACGCATTTTGAACGTGCAATCATGATGCAAAATGATCACATACTCGCACATCACGCATTAAAAGAAGTCAATAAACAATTAGAAAACTAAGTGAGGAGAATAAATATGGCACAGATGACACTAGATGATGAACCATTTGTTGTTGGTGAAATTGATCGTGTAATTTTTCATAACAAAGACAATCACTTCTATGTGTGTGTCTTATTTATTCATGAAACAAATACGGAATTAAAAGATGAAACGATTGTGACAGGTAATTTCTATGACATCCATGAAGGTGAAACGTATCGTTTTTCTGGACGCGTAACAGAACATCAAAGATATGGTAAACAATTCCAAGCACGTGAATTTAAAAAAGATATTCCACGTTCTGAAGATGGACTCGTGGAATATTTATCTGGAGAAAAATTTGTTGGGGTTGGTCCAAAAACAGCTGAAGCAGTAGTCAATGCTTTAGGCATCAACGCGTTAAAAAAGATTGCAGAAGATTATACGGTCCTTCATGAAGTACCGGGCATTTCTGATTCTAGAAAACGTATGATTTATAGAACGATTAAGGAAAACTACGCCACTGAAGAAGCAGATCTAATCATGATTGAGTTAGGGATTGAACCCGTAAAGCGTGCAAAGATTTTTGATACATATCAAAGTGAGACGTTAAATGTGCTCACCAACACACCATACAAGCTTGTCGAGGATATCTTTGGTATTGGCTTCAAAAAGGCAGATTTGATCGCACAAAAAGCGGGCATTCAAAAGAATTCAAACGAGAGACTTTCAGCGGGTATTCACTATAGTTTAGAGCGTGCCTTAAATGAAGAAGGGCATACATATATAACGCTTGATAATTTAATCACGAATACTCTAACGCTTTTAAATGATGAGACGACTTACTTTGACTCGGAATCAGTGACGGAACAAGTCGATCTTTTAGCGACAGATAATAAACTCATCGTTCAAGATGATCGAGTCACAGATAAACTTTTCTATTACAGTGAGAGAAACTCAGCGAATAAACTATATGAACTGTCTCAAGTCGACATGGCAAAAACAAGCAAAAAAGAAATTGAGCGCATGATTGGACGTGTGGAAAAAGAGTTAGATATCACATATAACGAAGATCAGAAGATTGCAATTATCAATGCTATCGTTTCTCCACTTTCGATTATCACAGGTGGACCTGGTACAGGTAAAACAACGATTGTTAAAGGCATTATAGAAACGTTAAGAAAAATAAATGATATCAAACCATTTGTTGATTATGATGAGTCAGATGGACTGTATCCGATTCAACTTGCAGCACCTACAGGACGTGCAGCGAAACGCATGAAAGAGACGACAGGAATTGATGCATCTACGATTCATAGACTTATCGGTTGGGGTCGTGAAACTGAAGACACCGAAATCATTGATAACATTATCGATACAGAGTTTATTATCGTTGATGAGATGTCGATGGTGGACACTTGGCTCTTTTATCAATTTATTAAAAATGTCATGCCAGAAACACAAGTTGTTTTTGTAGGGGATGATGCACAGCTTCCATCCGTTGGACCAGGTACTGTATTTAAAGACTTGATTGAATCAGGGGTTATTCCAGTAACAAAACTAAAGACAATTTATAGACAAGCTGAAGGGTCTTCAATAGTGAAGCTCGCTTATGAAATCAATAACGGGCAACATGTAAATATTAAAGAACGCCATGACGACCGGTCGTTTATCGAAGCGCGTACGGACCAAATCGCAGATGTCGTCGATATCATCGTAAAAAAAGCTGTAGAACGTGGCTTCGATATGAGAGACGTTCAAGTATTAGCACCAATCTATCGTGGTCCTGCAGGTATCAACACATTAAATCAGGTGCTCCAAAAGGTCTTGAATCCAAGAACTGAAGACAAGAGTGAAATTGAGATTGGTGACAAGATTTTTAGAGAGAATGATAAGGTCATCCAACTCATCAACAGACGTGAAGACAATGTGTTCAACGGGGACGCTGGAGTTATTCATTCAATCGTAGACCAGCATGATGGTGGTAAGGAAAGCGTCACAGTCGATTTCGATGGCAATTTAATTACGTATGAACGTAAAGACTTATCAGAACTTGCTCATGCGTATTGTACGAGTATCCATAAGGCACAGGGTAGTGAATACCCAATCGTGATTATGCCAATCGTGTCTAGTTATTACCATATGCTCCAGAAGAATATAATCTATACAGGTGTAACAAGAGCAAAAGAAAGTTTGATTATATGTGGAGATGCGAATTCATTTTTAAATGGTATTAAGCGTGAAGGCATCAAGAGAAACACTATGCTACAAACTTATCTTCAAGATATATTTAACATGTTCGAAGCAGTTGAAACGACAAATCAAGAAGAAACTCGAGTAGAAGAGCTTGAAGAACCAAAGTCATTCATTTTGACAGAGGAAATTGTCAAAGCGAAAAAAATCGATCCGATGATTAACATGAAAGGTGTCACACCCTTTGATTTTAATTGACGATTGTCAGAAATTCTCATATAATTTAACTATTATAAAAAACACGAACAAATACTGAGTGAATCGTTTGGTCAAATAGAGATGTTGTGGTTGGTGAAAACAACACAAGAACGGTTTACGTGCTATATTTGTATGAAAAATAAATACAGCTAAAGTGATGATTTAATCATAATTTGGGTGGTACCGCGGATAGAATTCGTCCCTATTTAGGGAGAATTCTATTTTTTTATCTTAAAAATGGAGGAATTATAATGAAACAATTAACTACTAACGAATTACGTCGTCTGTTTTTACAGTTTTTCGAATCTAAAAATCACGATATTGAACCGAGTGCATCACTCATTCCAGTGAACGATGATTCATTACTATGGATCAACTCTGGTGTTGCGACATTAAAAAAATATTTTGATGGAACTGAAATTCCAAAGAATCCAAGAATTGTAAACTCACAAAAATCAATTCGTACGAATGATATCGAAAACGTTGGGTTTACAGCACGCCACCATACATTTTTTGAAATGTTAGGTAACTTCTCAATTGGTAATTATTTTAAAAAAGAAGCAATTCTATACGCTTGGGAGTTCTTAACTAGTGAAGAGTGGTTGAATTTTGACGAAGAGAAACTCTTTGTGACGATTCACCCTGAAGATGAGGAGTCATTCAAAATTTGGAATGAAGAAATTGGATTACATCCATCTAAAATCACTAGAATTGAAGGAAATTTCTGGGATATCGGTGAAGGTCCTTGTGGTCCAAACTCTGAGATTTTCTATGATCGTGGCGAATCTTATGATTTCGGTGAAGAGAGAAATGAGATGTATCCAGGTGGAGAAAACGAACGCTATCTTGAAATTTGGAACTTAGTATTCTCTGAGTTCAACCATAATAGTGATCACACATATACACCACTACCAAACAAAAACATTGATACTGGCATGGGGCTAGAGCGTCTTGCGAGTGTTATTCAAGATGTGCCAACGAACTTTGATACAGATGTGTTTATCCCTATCATTAATAAAACTGAAGAGTTAAGTGGCAGAAAATATGGTGAAAATGACATTGATGACGTTGCATTTAAAGTAATTAGTGACCATATTAGAACAGTTGCATTTGCGATTGGTGACGGAGCATTACCGTCAAACGAGGGCCGTGGGTATGTATTACGCCGCCTGATTCGTCGTGCGACACGCTTCGGTAAAGAACTCGGTATCAATAAAGCATTCCTTTCTGAAATCGTTCCTGTAGTTAAAGAAGTAATGAACGACTACTATCCAGAGATTCAAGCTTCAGAAGATTTCATTAAACAAGTGATTCATCAAGAGGAAGAGCGTTTCTTAACGACACTTGATGAAGGAATTAAGATTTATGAAGAGATGAGAGACAACGTAAAAGGCACAACAAAAACGCTAAGTGGAGAAGATGCGTTCAAACTGTACGATACGTTCGGTTTCCCAATTGAAATGACTGTAGAGTACGCAGCTGTTGACGGAATCACTGTAGATATCGACGGATTTAACGCTGAAATGGAAAAACAAAGAGAGCGTGCACGTTCATCTAGAAAAGATAATAACTCAATGAACGTTCAATCTGAAACATATACAAACATTAAAGATGAGAGTATATTTACTGGATATGAATCCGTCCAAAGTGAAGGAAAGCTTCTTTATATCATTAAGGATGATCAGTTAGTTGATACGTATGACGGAAACGAACCTGTTGAAGTTATTTTTGATCGTACACCATTCTATGCAATTTCTGGTGGACAAGTTGCAGATAAAGGGATTATAGAAAACGATCATGCTTTAATGGAAGTAGTAGCTGTTACTAAAGCACCTAACGGACAAAATATCCATACAGTGATTCTAAAAGAAGGTTCAATCAACGTTCATGACAACTATAGTCTAAAAGTAGATAAAGAGACGCGTAACTTTATCATCAAAAACCACACAGCGACACATTTACTTCACCAAGCACTTAAAGACGTAATTGGTACACATGCGAACCAAGCAGGTTCTTTAGTTGAAAAAGAAAGATTACGTTTCGACTTCACACATATTGAAGGCGTTAAAAAAGAAGAACTTAAAGAGATTGAAAGAATCGTTAACGAAAAGATTTACGAAAGCTTAAATGTAGATATCAGTGAAATGTCGATTGATGACGCGAAGAAAAAAGGCGCAATGGCTTTATTCGGAGAAAAATATGGTGAGACGGTTCGTGTTGTTGATATCGACGGATACTCAATCGAACTTTGTGGTGGTATCCATGTAGTTAACACGGGTCAAATTGGTACATTTAAAATTCTTTCAGAGTCAGGAATTGGTGCGGGTATAAGAAGAATTGAAGCTGTAACAAGCAAATACGCAGTAGAGCTCTTACAAAGAGAAGAACAAACGATTGAACGTATTGCAGAATCGCTAAAAGTTAAAAAGCAAAATGTTGAATCAAAAATTGCTGAACTTGAAGAGAGTGAAAAAGCATTACAAAAAGAACTGAAAGAGCTAAAAGCATCATTACAAAAAGATGCGTTAAGTGATTTAAGTCAAAATACGGTACAAATTGGTGACTACACGGTTATTAAAACAGAAATAACTGCAGGAAGTGTACCTGAACTTAGAGATACAATGGATATGATTAAATCAAGTCATCAAGAAGCAATTATTGCTCTTGCTACAGTTATTGATGACAAAGTGTCACTCATTGTCTCAGTACCAAAATCATTAACGAAAGAGATTAAAGCAGGCGATATCATGAAAGGTATGGCTGAGCGTGTTGATGGTAAAGGTGGCGGTCGTCCAGATCAAGCTCAAGGTGGCGGAACGAACGTAGACAATATTAACGATGCATTACAATTTGTTGACGAGTATATTAAAAATTTTGTATAAGCAATGATCTTTGGTATAATATTTATACAATTATGTAGTCAGGAGTGTTTTACATGGACGAATTCGATAAAACAATGAAGTTTAGTGTTGAGGATACTCACAATATGAACATAAAGAACGTACTAACAAATGTGTATAAAACACTTGAAGAGAGAGGCTACAACCCAGTAAACCAAATCGTTGGTTACTTACAGAGTGGAGATCCAGCATTCATTCCGAGACACAATGATGCTAGAAACCAAATCCGTCATATTGAACGCGATGAAATTATGGAAGTACTTGTGAAATACTATCTTGAGAGAGAAATTGATGGATAGAACACTTGGACTTGATTTAGGTACAAAAACGATTGGTGTTGCCGTGAGTGACCTCTTAGGTTGGACCGCTCAAGGAATTACAACATTAAAAATTGATACTTTAAATGATGACTATGGAATCGCTCAGATAGAAGCACTTATAAAAGAGTATCAGGTAAAGACCATTGTAGTAGGATTACCTAAAAATATGAATAATACCATAGGAGAGAGTGGAGAACGTACGCTCCACTTCTCTAAATTGCTTGAAAATAATTTTAGTGATGTTAAAATTGTGTTGTGGGACGAACGTCTCAGTACTGTTGCTGCAGAGCGTGCATTACTTGAAGCGGATGTTTCCAGAAAAAAAAGAAGCAAGGTCATTGATAAGATGGCAGCAGTATTTATACTTCAAGGCTACCTAGATAGCCATTAAGGAGATAGACATATGTCTGAAGAATTAAATTTAAACAATGAAGAAGAACTTCTAACTCTATACGATGAAGAAGGTAACGAAGTACTTTACAGAAAATTACTTGAATTTGAACATCCTGGTTTCAGCAAACACTATGTGATCTTAGCTGAAGAAGGAAACTTCAACGACGAAGACGACGAAACTGAAATCGAACTTATTCCAATGATTTTAGAGCCAGATGAAGATGGTGAAACAGGTCGTTTCTTACCAGTTGAAACAGACGAAGAGTGGGACATGATTGAAGAAATCGTAAACACAAACTTTGATGATGTAGAATAATTAAATAATTAATTTCGGTGCTTCCAGTGTGTTTAAATATTGGAAGCACTTTTTAAGATTAGAAATGGAGGATTTATGAGTAGAAATGATGATGTAAGATTCTCAAAAAATGTTTCTTCATATCTGTCACTTTTTATAGTGTCTATTCTCGCAATAGTTCTAATCGTTTTAGCAGTTTCTGGGTTTATCTATGTTAAATCAGGTTCTAAACCACTAGATCCAGAATCACAAGAAATCAAACAAATTGAAATTCCTGCGGGTGCAAGTTCAAGTGATATTAGTGAAACGCTTGAAGAGAATGGAATTATTAAAAATAGTTTTCTATTTCAAATGTATTTAAGGCTCAATAGTATTTCTAACTATCAAGCTGGACAATATAACCTATCACCTTCAATGGATTTTGAGACAATTTCTAAAACGTTAGAAACAGGTATCATCTATGAAGAAGTACTTTATAAGTTAACAATTCCAGAAGGATATACAATTGATGAGATTGGTGACACAATCGAAAATACACTTCCTGTTAAGAAGGATGTGTTTATCAATAAGATTCAAGATGAAGATTATATCAAACAGCTGATTGAAGATTATCCAGATATGTTAACAAATGAAATTTTAGAAAAAGATATTAAGTATGCACTGGAAGGTTACTTATTCCCAGCAACGTATGATATTACTGAAGAAGAGCCAAATATGGACAAGTTGATTAGACAGATGTTAGACGCAACGAAGAATAACTCATTCAGTCTATATAAATCTGTTGATGAATACAACATCAATATAGAAGGAAACAACGAAACGTTAACATTCCATCAATTCTTAACATTAGCATCACTTGTTGAAGAGGAAGCAACTTCACTCGCTGACCGTGCTAAAATCACAAGTGTATTCTTAAATAGACTCGCTTTAAATCCTTCAATGCCATTACAGACGGACCCTACAGTTCTATACGCACAAGGTAAGCATAAAGATGTGGTGCTTTATGAAGATTTAGAAGTAGACGATCCGTTTAACACATATAAGCATAAAGGATTAACACCTGGACCAATCGCAGGACCAGGAACAGACTCGATTCAAAGCATTTTAAACCCGTCTAACACAAACTACTATTACTTCTTGGCAGATAAAGATGGGGTGAACCATTTCTCTGAAACTTTAGATGAACATAATGAAAAGAGAGAGAAATACATTAATAATGCAGAGTAAAAATACGCATCTTTTGATGCGTGTTTTTTTAATGGAACTATGGGTAATAATCTAAAAGAAAACAGTTTCATTTTTATGCTGTATGTGGTATAGTACAAATTAATGATTATACAACTGACACGAGAAGTGTCGGTTGTATATTTTTTGTGGTGATGTAATGAATGAAAATCAGTATATAGAAAAGCTGAATATTAGAGACGAAATTTTCCCTGAACTCTATCAATATGCAAAAGAAAATAGAGTGCCTATTATTGATAGTGATGCACTAAACATCGTTAAAAATTTCATCAAGCTAAAGTCTGTAAAGTCGATTTTAGAAGTTGGAACGGCGATTGGTTATAGTGGCTTGCACATGTTGTCGGTCAGTGACGACATTCAACTAACAACAATTGAACTAAATGAAGCAAGCTATAAAATTGCAAATGAAAATTTTAATACCTATAAAGTGCAAGATCGAGTGACTCATATTCACGGAGATGCGAAAGAAGTAAGTGTCAATGGTAAATTTGATATGATCTTCATTGATGCATCTAAAGGCAATAATTTATTATTTTTAGAGAAATATAAACCACTATTAAATCCAGGTGGATTTATAATTGTGGATAATATTTTACTTAGAGGACTCATCGTTCAAGAAACGATTGATAATAAAAACAAAAGAAAACTGAAAGAAAAAGTAGACCGTTTTAATCATTATGTAAAAGAAAATTTCGACCACACTATGTATTTCAACGTTGGAGACGGACTACTAGTAATTACGGTTTAATTTAAAGGAGAAATTATAATGGAACAAAATGTAGGTTTAAATAAAGAATACCCAATGACACAAGAAGGTTTTGAGAAATTAGAGCAAGATCTCGAGCATCTTAAAACGGTAAAACGCCCGGAAGTAGTTGAAAAAATTAAAGTCGCGCGTAGCTTTGGTGACTTATCTGAGAACTCAGAGTATGATGCAGCGAAAGATGAACAAGGATTTGTAGAACAAGAAATCTCTAAAATTGAAGAGATGATTCGTTACGCTAAAATCATTGAAGATTCAAAAGATAACACGACTGTACAAATTGGTAAAACAGTTACTTTCGTAGAGCTACCAAAAGGTGACGAAGAAGTTTACAAAATCGTAGGTTCAGCAGAAGCAGATCCATTCGAAGGTAAAATTTCTAACGAATCACCAATTGCTCAAGCATTAATTGGTGCTAAGATTAAAGATGAAGTAAACGTACCACTACCAAACGGTAACGAAATGAAAGTGAAAATTACTAAAATTGACTAATCAAACTATAGGTATTATTGGTGCAATGCAACCAGAAATCGATATACTAAAAAAAGATATGTCGATAAAAGACACTACGAAGATTGCTGGGATTGAATATTATTCTGGTGAACTATATGGTAAAAATGTTGTTCTTGTAGAGAGTGGAATTGGTAAAGTAAACGCTTCTATCGTTACAACTTTACTTATTCAACAGTTTAATGCGACACTCGTTATCAACACTGGTGTAGCTGGTTCTTTATCTAATAAACTCGATATCACTGATATCGTAGTTGGTAATAGCATGGTCCATCATGATGTTGATGCAACGAATTTTGGTTATGACTATGGTCAAGTTCCTGGAATGCCTCTTCATTATGAAGCTGACAAAAATGCTGTATCTTTAGCAGTCAAAGCACTTGAAGAATATGGCGACGTGAACTTCCATAAAGGCTTAATTGTTAGTGGGGATAGCTTCATTGATGATGATAAACGTAAATCGTTTATTTTAAGTGAATTTAGTGATGCACTTGCGGTTGACATGGAGTCTGCTCCGATTGCGCAAGTGTGTCACCGTTTAGAAGTCCCATGTTTAATCATGAGATCTATGAGTGACAAAGCAGATAATAGTGCTGATATGAATTATGAAGAGTTTCTTTTAAAAGCTTGTATTCACTCATCTAACACGGTAAAATTAGTATTAAGGAAACTGTGATAACGGAGGGGTACAATGCTATTCTTAATGATTCTTGCAGTGGTTATTACAACAATCATTGGCTTTTTCGTATACAAGGATACTGAAGCGGAAAAATTAGAGATTGAAGAGTAATTTAATGGCGCCTATATATTAGGCGCTTTTTTGTATTAAATTTAAAACGAGGATACTAGTATGAAAAAATTAATTGAAAAGTACTTTTTACCAAGTGAATATGTAAATCGTTTTTCAGACATCACAGTAGAGATGTTAAAAAATAAAAACAAGAAAGCAGTCATGATTGATCTTGATAACACGATGGTTGCTTTCGATGACCCAAATGCAAACGATGAAGTGCTTGATTGGATTAAAAATTTAGAAGAAAATGGAATTGAAGTTCTAATTTTATCTAACGGAAATCGTAATCGCGTGGAAAAATTTGCAGTACCACATGATTTAAAGTTTATTCATAGTGCTAGAAAACCACTTATGAAGAACTTCCATTTAGGACTACGTATGTTGAATGTGACGAAAAAAGAAGTTGTTATGGTTGGAGATCAACTCATGACAGACGTATTAGGTGCGAACAGAGTACGCGTGGACTCTATACTTGTATTGCCTATTAAAGACAAAGATGGATACGCAACGTTCTTAAACAGACGCATGGAACGTATTGTAATGAAATGGATGGACAATAAAGATCTCATTAACTGGAGGGGAAATAGTGACAATGTATAAATGTATTGGTTGTGGCGCAACGCTTCAATCAGAAGACAAAACAGCGCCAGGGTTTGTACCAGCAAGCAGACTGACAGAAGAAGATGTAATTTGTCAAAGATGTTTCAGACTTAAAAATTATAATGAAACACCAGATGTCATGATGGAATCAGGAGAATTCATGGCAATGTTGAACTCAATTTATGAGAAAGAGGGTATTGTACTTAAAATCATAGATGTATTTGACTTTAAAGGCAGCTTAATACCATCATTCAACAGAATTGTAGGAAATAAGAGAGTAATTGCGGTTATTAACAAGATTGATTTGCTTCCGAAATCTACAAACATGAACCGTGTGATTTCTAGAGCGAAGAAGATGCTTGCCGATGAAGGCATTACAGCAAATGAAACGATTGCGATTTCAGCAATTAAGGGACACAATCTTGATCAATTACTTAATCTTGTTAGTAAGGAAGCAAAAGGACAAGACATCTATATTGTAGGTACGACGAACGTGGGTAAATCAACGTTAATCAATAAACTGATCGAAGATAGTACTGGAGAGAAAGATGTAATTACGACATCAAATATTCCAGGAACGACTTTAGGGTTAATTGATATACCTATTTCTGAAACACAAAGCTTTATTGATACACCAGGGGTTGTCGTCGATTCACAGATTGCGCACTTTATCTCACCTAAAGATTTAAAAGTGATCATGCCGAAAAAAGAAATTAAGCCGAAGACTTTTCAGCTGAATGAAGGTCAAACACTCTTTATTTCTGCACTTGCACGTGTTGATTTTGTTAAAGGTGAAAGAAGCAGCTTCACAGTCTATGCATCAGATAAAATTAAAATTCATAGAACAAAAACTGAAACTGCGACAGACTTTTATGGTAAACATTACAACACACTGCTCGCGCCGCCAGAAATCGAACATCCGGTATTAATTCTTGATGCTGAAACAGTATCATTTAGAACGACTGAGCGAAGTGATGTGTTAATTAGCGGCTTAACGTTTGTATCCGTCGATGAAGACGTTCAGATAGATGTAACAGTTCCTAAAGGAGTAGAAGTTTCACTGCGTCCGTCTGTATTTAAAGGAGTGTAATTATGAATTTTGCAGTAATTGGACATCCCATTGCACATTCATTTTCACCATTTTTACATCAGGTGAATTTTAAAGAAAATAATGATGATCACAGGTATACTTCTATTGACGTTAATCCAGATGATATAAAATATATTAGAGGCATTACTAAAATGCATGAGCTTTCTGGTTTTAATGTCACAGTGCCACATAAAGAAACAATCATGCCATATTTAGATGAAATCGATGAAAGTGCATTTACTATTGGAGCAGTAAATACTGTTAAAATTGTGGATGGAAAGTATATAGGGTATAACACTGACGTATCAGGGTATAGACAATCATACATTGATGCATTTTCAGATGATTTTAAGAGAGTACTTATATTAGGCGCAGGTGGTGCCTCTAAGGCTGTGTTAAATGCACATCTTTCACTTGGCCATGACGTGACAATTGTTGCGAGACGTAAAACAAGTTTTAATGATTTTAAAGACAAAAATTTTAAAACACATCTGCTAGGTGAAGCTTATGACAAGCCATTTGACGTCATTGTAAATGCGACTCCACTCGGATTACAAAAAGAAGATGCATTTAATGCATTCAATTTGGAACAAGTAGTTCATGATGATACGATTGGTATGGATTTGATTTATAATCCTGAAATTACTCCGTTCATGACACATTTTAATATATATAAAAATGGTCTGGATATGCTGATCGGTCAAGCGATGGATGCATATGAAATATGGACAGATAAAAAAGGAAACAGAGAAGCAGTTAAAACTGCTTTCATAGAAAGGGAAAATTTATGACATTAACAGGAAAACAACGCAGATATTTAAGAAGTCTCGCGCATAACTTAAAACCAGTATTTCAAATTGGTAAAGAGGGCGTGAATGATAATCTTATCGCTCAAATTAATGACTATTTAGAAATTCACGAACTTTTAAAGGTGTCGATTTTACAAAATAGTTCAGAAGATAAAAATGAAGCGGCTGAGAAGTTAGCTGAAGGTACAAATTCACACGTTGCACAAGTGATTGGTAAGACGATTGTTTTATATCGTGAATCTAAAGAAAACAAGGAAATCAAGTTACCATAATGAAAATTGGAATCTTCGGTGGAACTTTTAATCCGATCCATCTTGGTCACACAAATGCTATTGGCGAGGCAAAAAAACATTTTTGTCTGGATAAAGTAATTATAATCCCAGCAGCACAGTCACCACTTAAAACTGACAAACCAATGAAAGACTCAGACAGAGTTGAAATGATTAAACGTGCAACGAAGTATTTAGATTTTGTTGATATTGATCGACTTGAATTAGATAGAAGTGGTGTCAGCTTTACTTATGATACTATTGTTGAACTGAAAAATAAGTATCCTGATGATGAATTATTTTTTATCATGGGTGAAGATCAGTATGACTCATTTGATAGATGGTACAGATATGATGATTTATTAGACCTTATAACGTTTATTGTACTTAGAAGGAATGGAAGTACGAAACAAATAGAAGCACCATTTATTGCTAAAAACACGAGTATCTTTGAAGTAAGTTCAAGTGAGATTAGAAAAAGAATAAATCAAAACGAGCAATATTCACATTTAATAAACGACCACGTATACGCATATATTAAGGAGCATAATCTTTATGAAGAAAAGTGAAGCAATCAGTCTAGCAAAAGAGAAACTTCCTGACCGTAGATACCAGCACTCATGTAGAGTTGCAGATACTGCAGTTCAGATGGCAGAGATATTTGGGGCAAACGAGAAGAAATGTTTTTTGGCTGGAATGCTTCATGATTATGCTAAGTATGATGACTTAAAAGATATGCATAAGATTGTTAAGAAGTATCATATGGATCCTGAATATCTTCAGTACAAATCTGAAATTTTACATGGACCAATTGCAGCACATATTATGAAGACAGAATATGGTGTGACTGATGCAGATGTTTTATATGCCATGGAAAACCATACGTCAGGTAGAAGTAATATGACATTAGTTGAAAAGATTGTCTATGTTGCGGATTATATCGAACCTAAAAGAGAAATACCTGGGGTAAAAGGCATTAGAAAAGTAGTCTTTAGTGATAAGAATTTAGACAAGGCTGTTTTCTTAATCACGAAGGCAAACTTATTACACTTAATTTCAAAAGATCGTATGATTTTTAGTCGTACAATTGAATGTTATAACTACTACAATAGAGTAAAGGAATGATATCTTGGATTCAAAATTAGTTTTAGATAAATTAAAAAATGCTGTTGATGACAAACGTGCTTACGATATCCGTGTATTTGATGTGCAAGAGACAAGCTCAGTAAGTGATTACGTCATCATCTGTCACGGTACCTCAGACAGACAAGTTAAAGCAATTGCTGATGAAGTACAAGAAGTCGCAGAGGAACTAGAAATTGATACTCACATCGAAGGCTATAGAGAAGGCAAGTGGGTTTTAATCGACGTAGATGACGTGATTGTACACGTATTTATGAAGACAGAACGGGAATACTACAACCTAGAACGTCTCTTCTATGATGGAGAAGCCATTGAAGTCTAAATACGAGAAGTTTAGCCATGTATACAAGGTCATGAACTATGATTTCCCGTATAATCTATGGTTTGATATTGTCAGTCCATATAACAAAGAAACGTCTGTATTAGATATTGGCTGTGGTACTGGAGCGCTGCTCAATATGTTAAAAGCAAGTAGAGGAGTTGGTATCGATAACTCTGAAACGATGATTGAAATAGCTAAAGAAACTGCACCAAGCCGTGAGTTTCATGTCGCTGATATGAAAGACTTTGACCTCGAAGAAACATTTGATTTAATTACTGCAACAGCCGACGTATTGAACTATGTTTCTGATATCGAAGAGCTAAAGTCAGTTCTATTTAGCGTTAAGAAACACATGAATAAACACAGTGTGTTTATCTTTGATATGCATAGTGAGTTTAAGATCTTGAATGAATTCGACGGTGAAATCTACATGGATGAGACATCAGATATCACCTATATTTGGGAAGTGTCGAACGGTGAAGAAGCACTTTCGGTTATTCATGACATTACTTACTTTATAAAAGATCAAGACAATAAATATGATAAGTATAAAGAGACGCACTATCAGCAAGGATTCACTCATGATGAAACAATTGAGCTACTAGATAATCTAGGCTTTGAAATAATCTCGAGTTTTAGTGATTTTGATGCTGAAAATGAGATTTTAGAGATGTGTGAAAGAAACTTTTTCATAATAAAATTAAAATAAAAAAGATAATTCAGTAAAAACACCTATATGTATATAAGAGATACTTTTACGGAGGTGTAAACGATTACTGAATTATTTTTTAAATACAAAGAATGGCTTGGGGTTATAGTAGTTTTTGTTGCTCTCGGTACATCGTTATTCTTGTTCTTTAAGGATGACAGTCATCCAATTGAGGTGTTAGAACAAACTGATATAGAGAGTATCAGTGCAGCTGAACCAGAAAAAGAGCCACCACCAGAACCACTTGCCACTGTATTTGTAGAAATTAAAGGTGCAGTCTATAATCCAGGCGTTTACGAACTTCCAAAAGACGGTCGTGTGAAAAACGTGATTGAGCTTGCGAGAACGACGAGTGATGCAGACTTAACACTCATTAACCAAGCAGAGAAGCTAAAAGATGAAATGGTGATCTATGTTCCCGTTAAGGGTGAAACGATACCTGTAGCAGTGTCTTCAAGTGCTACGGATACACCTGATGAATCATTAGTTAACATCAATACGGCAAATGAAGCGGAACTCATGACTTTAAATGGTATTGGTGAGAAAAAAGCACAGACGATACTTACATATAGAGAAGAAAATGGACTATTTATGAAAGTGGAAGATTTGCTTAACATCCCTGGAATCGGCGAGAAGACTTTAGAAAATTTAAAACCTTATATAACAGTAGGAGATTAAATGATGAAGAGAATTAATTGGAACGAATACTTTATGGCGCAAGCGATGCTTTTATCATTAAGATCAACATGTTCAAGACTGTCAGTAGGTGCAACACTTGTTAAGGACAATCGTGTTATTGCGAGTGGGTATAACGGTGCAGTATCAGGAGAGCACCACTGTACAGATCATGGATGCTATATGGAAGATGGCCACTGTATACGTACGATTCACGCGGAAGTGAATGCGTTGCTACAATGTTCTAAAAACGGTGTATCAACAGAAGGTGCAAGTGTATATGTCACACACTTCCCATGCATTAACTGTACAAAAGCGCTATTACAAGCAGGTATTACAAATATCTATTACAGAGAAGACTATAGAAATCATCCATATGCGATTGAACTAATCGAAAAGACAGGTGCAACTGCTACTAAAGTAGATTTAGATGTAGATCGCTTAAAAGCATACTTAGACGAGTCAACGCTATGATTTTCTTTAACAGCGCTATGATTATTGTAATTAGCTGTTTAATCGTGAGTAACCCAATACTTGGGTTATTTTTTTTGTCTGTTTTTATCTTTATGCTGAATAGAAGAGGGTTTTCTAAGAAAGAGATTATTATTTACACGTTAGGACTCATCATCTTTGGGACAATATATTACAACTATGATTTTAAGAGTGTAGATTCAAAAATAGATAATTTTAAGGTGGTGGACTATGAATATTACGAAGACAGCGTTGGATATAAAATAGAGTCTAATAATAAAAGTTTTATTCTTTATGTAGAAGAAGGCAACAGAATACCGCTAGGAAGCTTCTGTAAAACAGTCATGCCAATAGATACAGTGACACCTGAAGTAGAGCGTAACTTCATAAAAAGAAACGACATCATGACGCAACTTACAAAGAATATAAGTGGAAAAGTCTACCTTGATAATCTCTCTCTTGTTAATTGTTTCAAAGAAAAGCACACAATAAGTACGAAAATAAATGAAATCAGATATCAGTACATAGAGAGAGTTAAAGCTAGTTCAGAGCATTCATATATTGGTGACATGCTCATGCTTTCAATTGGAAATAAAATGTATCTCACGAATGAATTCTTTCAAGGATTACAGAAACTTGGTATATACCACCTATATGTAATATCTGGAACACATGTCGCTTATCTGTCAGTGGTTATATTTGTGATACTAAAGCGTTTTAGAATACCAATAGAAATTATTAAAGTATTCACAATCATTGTTCTAATTCTATTCTTATTTATTAACGTCTTTAGCCCTAGTGTCTTCAGAGCGGTACTCATGGCAATACTCCTAATCATATCCTCATTCTTCAAAAAGAAACCATATGTTGCAGTAATCTCAATTTCTGCATTAGTACAACTTATATTAAATCCATTTATGATTTATAACGCAGGATTTATACTCTCATATCTCACAACATTTACAATTTTACTAAGTAGAAAAAGCTTCGCAAATATGCATACAATTCTACAACTCTTTTTTATAACACTTATAGCTGAGTTCTCAACGACACTTGTGATACTGTTATTCTTCAACGAACTCTCACTCAGTGGATTACTCATGAATCTCATATTCGATCCAATATTTACGATTGTAATCTTCCCAGCAACGTTGATATTCAATATCGCACTATTCACGTACTTTCCAGAGATTCTTGACTCTCTTTTAAACATAATCTTTTCTTACAACCATAAGCTTATACTTTATCTCAGCACAGTGATTGAACATAGAGTAATAATAAAAAATATAAATGCGTATCTTTCAAGTTTAGTAATTATGCTGACTTTTCTTATTGTGCAAACTACTGCTAAGAGAAACTACAGA
The DNA here is from genome assembly GCF_014635565.1 of Phocicoccus schoeneichii. GTDB lineage: Bacteria > Bacillota > Bacilli > Staphylococcales > Salinicoccaceae > Phocicoccus > Phocicoccus schoeneichii. Next base: position 383,862 of record NZ_BMDB01000001.1, on the reverse strand, counting down.
CTGTTACTGATTCATATATCTTTATTACTCACAATCATTTTTACATTTGCCAATTACAATAAAAACGATTTTAGAGTAACGATGATAGATGTTGGTCAAGGAGACTCTTTCTTAATTCAAGATTTAAAAAAGGATGTCACAATACTTATTGATACAGGCGGACGTCACTATAGAGAAACACCGAGAATCAGGCTATCAGATAAGACAGTTCTGCCTTACTTAAAAGAACAAGGGATTCGTAAGATTGACTTACTCGTACTGTCACATTTTGATAATGACCATATCGGAGAGTACAGTCACATTTACGAAAAAGTAAATGTAGAAAGGATCATGATCAATACTAATGATGAAAAACTAGAATCATTTTTAGAGTCATATACAGGAGAACCTTCAAAACTAATCGGCAGTAACTATCTATCAAACTTCAATCTAGGTAACATCAATATAAGAAATCTCACTGTAAAAGAACAAAACACAAAAGAATCCAATGCAAACTCAATTATTTTAGAGTTAACCCTTAATGATTACTCATTTCTATTCTTAGGAGATGCGCGTACTGAAGAAGAAAATAAAATTATAGAAAAACTCAGCAATATTGACGTAATAAAAATAGGACATCATGGCTCTGATACGAGTACAAGTGAAGAGTTAGCAGAACTTCCATTCAAATATGCATTAATTAGTGCAGGATTAAACAACAGGTATAAACATCCACATATTGAAGTAATAGAACGTCTAACCGCGAATGATAAAATAATATTAAATACAGCAAATGACGGAATGATTGAGATGGAGATAAAGAAGAATAGAATGTGTATAAAGTCAAAGCTATCAAAACAGAAGAATCATTGTGTAAACAAGACATAAAAAAACAAGCTACTATGTATGTAGCTTGTATTATCCAGCAACGATTCCAAATACTTGTGCAATTATATAAATTACAGTAAGTGATGCAAACCCAACTACGAATGCAAGACCTGAATCGATTACGTCGTTGTTTTTAGATTGTACATTTTTCTCAAACTTGTTCATGACATAACCCCCTTAATCGTTATCTCTAGTATAATGTAGTATGAGAAAAAAATCTATACTATAATAAGATAAGAGATGATATGGAGGATAATATGAAGTTAATTAATATTGTTTATGGAACAAATCGAGTCCGTATCGAAGAACAAGTGAATACTCTTGTCACAGATTATCTTGGTGAAGTAGATGATTTCAACAGAATTGTACTGGATTATAATGACACGACTGTTGAATCAATTATTGAAGAAGCACAAACACTTCCTTTTTTAAGTGAAAAAAAAGCAATTATTATTCAAAATGCCACTCTGTTTACAGCACTTCGTGCTAAAAATACAGTAGATCATAATATCGACTTGATGATTAAGTATCTAGAAAACAAAGAAGACGATACGTTACTCGTATTTTCTGTGCAGTCAGAGAATCTGGATAACCGTAAAAAGATTACTAAGATTGCGAAAGCAAATGGAGATATTTTTGAAGTAGGGGAAATGAATGAAGCGGAACTCCGCGACTATATACAAAGTGAAATACAGAATGAAAATGTCACATTCAACCCTCCAGTTATTAACATGATCATTGAAAGAACAGGTGTCCATTATGACACTGTGAAGCAGGAGCTAGAGAAATTGCTTCTGTATGTAGATGATGAGATTACTACAGAGCATGTAGAAGATGTAATTAGTAAAAGCTTAGATCAGAATGTATTTTTACTGACAGACTATCTTTTAAAAAATCAGAAGCAAGACGCTGTGATGTTGTTTAGAGATCTTATGCTACAAAAAGAAGAACCAATAAAACTACTTGGACTTGTAGCTGGACAATTTAGACTGTTCTATCAGACTAAAATTTTAAAACAAGAAGGATTAAACTCTGATGCGATTGCTAAGAGATTAAAGGTACATCCATATCGAGTAAAGCTTGCATATAGAACGGTTGATAGATATCCATTAAATTATTTATTAAATAAGATGATTCTATGCAGAGACATGGACTATCAATTTAAGTCGAGTTATTTAGAAAGAGAAGCATTATTTGAAGTGTTCTTGACTAAGATTTAAAGTGAAAACCAGTGATGTAGAATGATCTACATCGCTGGTTTTATGTTATCTGATATCTTTAAGTACTTTTCCTTCTTTTGCTACAACTAATATGTTGTCGTTATCTTTAAAGCTTCCAATCTCTACTATAAATTAGTGTTTCCATAGGGTTAAGAGCGAGAATGTTTGAAAAAATGCAAAAAAATAAACCTCTCTAGAAAGAGAAGTTTATTTTGAAAGTTGTGATTTCATACGACTTGCTTTATTTTTGTGAACTAAGTTTTTCTTAGCAGCTTTATCGATATGTTTGAAAGCAACGTTTACTAATTCTTCAGCGTTGTTTGCGCCTTCAGCTTTAGCAGCTTGTGCAGCTTTAACTGCTGTAAGCATTTGGTTTTTCTGTGCAATGTTCTTTTCGCCCGCAGCGTTTGACGTCTTAACGCGCTTAATTGCAGATTTAATATTTGCCATTTATGTTACACCTCCAGAGATAAAAAGTTGTACAACTTTGATTGCAACAAGAAATATTTTACCAAATTAACCTTAAAATTGCAATATTGAGATGAAAATGAATTGAGAAAAGTGGTGCAAAATGTTAAAATATTAGCATTGTAGAAAAGGGTGTTGGAAATTTTATGACTGATAAAGAACGTTTAGAAAGACAAAAACATATTAGAAACTTTTCAATCATCGCACATATCGACCATGGTAAATCTAGTCTTGCAGATCGCCTTTTAGAGCACACAGAATCTGTAGCAAAAAGAGATATGGAAGATCGTTTATTAGATGCGATGGATTTAGAGCGTGAACGTGGAATCACGATCAAGCTGAATGCAGTTCAATTAAAATATACTGCACGTGATGGTGAAGAGTATATCTTTCATTTGATTGATACACCAGGGCACGTAGACTTTACATACGAAGTGTCACGTTCTCTTGCAGCATGTGAAGGTGCAATTTTAGTTGTAGACGCAGCTCAAGGTATTGAAGCACAGACTTTAGCAAACGTATACCTTGCACTAGATAACGACCTTGAAATGGTGCCTGTAATCAATAAAATTGACTTACCTGCAGCTGATCCAGAACGTGTCGCTCAAGAAGTAGAAGACGTAATAGGAATTCCTGCAGAAGATGCAATCAAAGCTTCAGCTAAAGCAGATATTGGTATAGATGATATATTGGAAAAAATTGTTGAAGTAGTTCCTGCACCAAGCGGAGATCCATCAGCACCTCTTAAAGCACTCATTTTTGACTCATACTATGATCAGTATAGAGGGGCGATTTCATCTATCCGTGTGATGGAAGGTACGGTTAGAGTTGGAGACGAAATTAAAATGATGTCGACAGGTAAAGTGTTTGAAGTGACAGAAGTCGGTATCAACACACCCGCACCAATGCCTGTTAAAGAATTAACTGTGGGTGACGTAGGATATCTGGCGGCAGCAATCAAGTCTGTATCAGACGCACCAGTAGGTGACACAATTACATTAAAGAAGCACCCAGCAAAAGAAGCGTTACCAGGGTATAAGAGATTAAATCCAATGGTATATTGTGGTCTTTATCCTATCGATTCTGCAGATTACGTTGACTTAAGAGAAGCGTTAGAGCGACTTCAGTTGAATGACTCTGCGTTAGAATTCGAACCAGAATCATCACAAGCTTTAGGATTTGGTTACCGTACAGGATTCTTAGGTATGCTTCATATGGAAATTATCCAAGAGCGTATCGAAAGAGAGTTTGGTATTGATTTAATAGCAACAGCACCGTCAGTTATTTACAAAGTTAAATTAACGGATGGTAGCGAAGTGAATGTTGATAACCCGTCTCAGATGCCAGATCCACAAAAAATCGATTATATAGAAGAACCTTACGTTAAAGCTCAGATTATGGTACCAAACGATTATGTAGGGGCAGTGATGGAGTTATGTCAACGTAAACGTGGAAATTTTATTACTATGGACTATCTTGATGACATTCGCGTAAATATCATCTATGAAATCCCATTATCAGAAATTGTATTTGATTTCTTTGACCAATTAAAGTCACATACAAAAGGGTATGCATCACTTGATTATGAGATTATTGGTTACAGAGAATCTAGACTCGTTAAGATGGACATTCTCTTAAATGGTGAACAAGTCGACGCATTAAGTTTAATTGTTCATAGAGACTTTGCATATAGTAGAGGTAAAGCATTAGTAGATAAACTCAAGACCCTCATACCAAGACAACAATTCGAAGTACCTGTTCAAGCAGCGATTGGTAATAAAATCGTTTCAAGAACAAACATTAAATCAATGGGTAAAAACGTTCTTGCGAAATGTTATGGTGGGGATATCTCTCGTAAAAGAAAGTTATTAGAGAAGCAAAAAGAAGGTAAAAAGAAAATGAAAGCGGTAGGATCTGTAGAGATTCCTCAAGAAGCTTTCTTAGCAGTATTAAAAATGGACGAAGATTAAGTCACGAGGAGAAATCGAAAGGTTTCTCCTTTATATTTAGGAGTGATGATTTGAGAAGTTTATATGTTCACATTCCATTTTGTAATCGCATATGTACGTATTGTGATTTTAATAAAGTACTCATTAAAAACCAGCCCGTAGACGAATATCTAAATGCGTTAAAAAAAGAAATCGACTCTTTCCCTGAAACAAATTTACAGACAATTTATGTAGGTGGCGGCACTCCAACTGCATTATCTATGAAGCAACTTGAGTTTTTATTAGAGATTATAAATAACAAGTTTGGCACTGCTTCAGAATATACATTTGAAGCAAATCCAGATGAACTCACGACTGAAAAGATATCTTTATTAAAAGATTATGGTGTGAATCGTATTTCTTTAGGCGTTCAAACATTTAATAATAATCTATTAAAAGTACTCGGACGTACACATAATTTTGATGATATTTATCGTTCTATTGAACATATGGATAAAATTAATTTAGATAACTATTCAATTGACCTCATGTATAACTTGCCAGGTGAGACGAATCAAGATATTGAAGATAGCTTGAAAAATATCGAAATATTAAAACCAAAACACATCTCTTGGTATTCACTAATTATAGAACCACATACAGTATTCTATAACAAGATAAATCGAGGACAGATGTCGATTGGTTCTCCGATTAAAGAAGGAGAGATATACGACCGAGTGATCAATGGACTTGATAATCTTGGATATCCTCAATATGAAATATCAAACTTTAGTAAGGAAAAATATCAGTCTGAGCACAATAAGACGTACTGGTTAAATGAAAACTATTTAGCTGCAGGAGCAGGAAGTCACGGTTATATTGGTGACACACGTTATTACAATATTAAGCCTGTGACACATTATATCAATGCAATGAATGAAGAAAATAGTGTAGTTAAAGAAAGAATCATTTTAAATCAGAATGATATGATGGAAGAAGAAATATTTTTAAGACTTCGCTTAAATCAAGGTGTTTCAACTGAGCGATTTGAAGAGAAGTTTAATATACCAATATATGATGTATATGGAAATGCGATTAAAAAACATATCGATTTAGGTCATTTACAACAATATAACCAATATATTAGTCTCACAGATGAAGGCAGGATGATTGGAAATGACGTATTTGTAGACTTCCTGATTGGAGATTAAAGAGTTTTCAAAAAGAAAGCTCTTTTTTCATGCATATAATTAGCACTCTCGTGTAATTATTGCTAAAATAATATTTGACCTTAGTTGATTAAGTTTGTTCTGAAGGTCAACAAACCTATGTGTATCAATAGTTTAGAAGGATTCATGATTTCGAGTGATTAGTGTTGACATACTTTGACTAATACGTTATTATTAACTTAGCACTTGATTGAAGAGAGTGCTAATGAGGTGGATGTAGTGCTTACAGAAAGGCAGAAATCAATACTTTATTTTATAGTTGATGATTTTTTAGATGATGGTAATCCAGTTAGTTCACAGTACTTAATAGATAAGTACAAAATGAATATTTCTAGTGCGACGGTTCGTAATGAAATGGCAGTACTAGAAAGAGAAGGATTCATCACAAAAGCACATACCTCATCAGGAAGAATTCCATCAAGAAATGGACTTAAACATTATATAGAAGATATCTCAAGGAAATACGATTCTAAAAAGTCGAGTAAATTTGAGATTGATAAGTCCCTTTCAGATATTGAGATTATAGGCCAAACAATTGCCAATTCTTTTAGTGAAAAGACGCAGCATCTTGCTTATGTTACACTCACTGATGGAAAAGCAATTTTAAAAGGTGTTTATCTCACACCTTTATCAGACAACCTGATTCTAATCATTCTTGTAATGGATAGTGAATCAGTCAGAAAGTTCACAGTTGAAAAAGACGCACATATTTCCGAACAAGATATGGAAAAAGTAGGTAGAGAACTCAACAACCTTTTGCGTGAAAGACCGATTTACGATGCGTTTGAAATTCTAAAATATTATCATCAGTTAGATGATGATAGAATCAAACAATTTGTAGCTGAACTCGTTTCTAAAATAGAGAAGAACATCAGTGAAAATAACAAAATAGTCGCATATTCGGGATTACAGTTTCTATTAAAAGATTTCCAGAGCGAAATCGAAACTTTAGAAACACTTTACGAAGATATTGAGCATGCACGTTTACCTGTCATCAAAACAGATGACAATCCAATCAGTGTACTGTTCGGTGATGAACTTAGAGAAGACTATCAAACACTATCAATCATTACGACAAATATTAATCAGAATGGTTTTGATGGACAACTCATGATCATAGGACCAGAGATGATGAGGTACAAAAATGTAATTAAAGCAGTGAATGCATTTAGAAAATAAGGAGTGTGACTTTGTGAAAAAGGAAGATGTAAACGAAGAAATCACAAAGACTGGTAACGAAGAAGAAAACACGGAATCAGTTGGAGATGAAGAGACATCTTCTAATGAAGAAACTGTAGAAACTTCTACAGAGTCAGAAGTGACTGAAGAAAATTCAGAATTGAACACTTTAAAGTCTAAATTAGAAGAAGAAGAAAACAAATACTTGAAACTTTATGCTGAATTCGAGAACTACAAACGTAGAGCTAGAGAAGAAGCGGAAAGAAATAATAAATATAAAAACCAATCATTTGCTGAAGATTTGCTTTCAGTTATTGATAACTTAGAACGTGCATTACAAATTTCAGGAACTTCTGAAGAATTTGAATCTCTTCATAAAGGGGTAGAAATTGTATATAACGACTTTATTAATAAACTGAACGCAAATGGAATTACAGTAATTGAAGCACAAGATAAAGCATTTGACCCGAACTTCCACCAAGCAGTAATGACTGAAGCAGCGGAAGGCTTAGAAAGTGGAATTATTATTGAAGAATTCCAAAAGGGTTATATGTTAAAAGATAGAATACTAAGACCAGCAATGGTTAAAGTAAGCGAATAATAAATTGGAGGAATTTTTAATATGAGTAAAATTATTGGTATAGACTTAGGAACAACTAACTCAGTAGTAGCTGTATTAGAAGGTGGAGAAGCAAAAGTAATTGCTAACCGTGAAGGTAACAGAACAACTCCATCAGTAGTATCATTCAAAGACGGAGAACGCCAAGTAGGTGAAGTTGCTAAACGTCAAGCAATCACTAACCCAGATACAATCATGTCAGTTAAACGTCACATGGGTTCTGACTATAAAGTAGAAGCAGCAGGCAAAACATATTCACCAGAAGAAGTTTCAGCGATGATCTTACAAGACTTAAAAGAAACAGCTGAAAGCTATTTAGGTGAAAAAGTATCTAAAGCAGTTATCACTGTTCCAGCATACTTCAACGATTCACAACGTAAATCAACAAAAGACGCTGGTAAAATTGCAGGTCTTGAAGTTGAACGTATCATCAACGAACCAACTGCAGCAGCACTTGCTTACGGTTTAGATAAAGATGAAGTTGAAGAAAAAATCTTAGTATTCGACTTAGGTGGGGGTACATTTGACGTATCTATCCTAGAATTAGGAGATGGCGTATTCGACGTACTTGCTACAAGCGGTGATAACGAACTTGGTGGAGATGACTTCGACAACAAGATCATTGACTACCTAGTAGACCTATTCAAGAAAGACAACGGAATTGATTTATCACAAGATAAAATGGCAATGCAAAGACTTAAAGATGCAGCTGAAAAAGCGAAAAAAGACTTATCAGGTGTTACTTCAGCACAAGTTTCATTACCATTCATTTCAGCAGGATCTGCTGGTCCATTACACTTAGAAACAACACTTACACGTGCTAAATTTGATGAGTTAACTCATGATTTAGTTGAAAGAACAATGGTTCCAGTTAGAAATGCAATCAAAGATGCTGGCTTAAACTTCAGCGACCTTGATGAAGTAATCTTAGTTGGTGGTTCTACAAGAATTCCAGCTGTACAAGAAGCAATCAAAAAAGAAACAGGTAAAGAAGTTAACCGTTCAGTTAACCCTGACGAAGTAGTTGCGATGGGCGCAGCAATCCAAGGTGGAGTATTAGCAGGAGACGTTCAAGACGTAGTATTACTTGACGTAACACCACTATCACTTGGTATCGAAACTATGGGTGGAGTTAACACTGTGTTGATCGAAAGAAACACAACAATTCCAACAAGTAAATCACAAGTATTCTCAACTGCATCAGACAACCAACCAGCAGTAGACATTCATGTTCTACAAGGTGAACGTGAAATGGCAGCGGACAACAAAACACTTGGCCGTTTCCAATTAACAGATATTCCAGCAGCACCACGAGGAGTACCACAAATCGAAGTTACTTTCGATATTGACAAAAACGGTATTGTAAACGTGTCTGCTAAAGACCTAGGTACTGGTAAAGAACAAAGAATTACAATCGAGTCATCATCTAACCTTTCTGATGAAGACATCGAAAGAATGGTTAAAGAAGCAGAAGAAAACGCAGAGTCAGACAAAAAACGTCGTGAAGAAGTAGATCTTCGAAACGAAGCTGACCAACTTGTATTCTCTTCAACTAAAACAATTGAAGACTTCGGTGAAAAGGTTTCAGATGATGAAAAATCACAAATCGAAGATGCAAAATCTAAATTAGAAGAAGCATTAAAAGGTGACGACACAGAAGATATCAAAGCTAAGAAAGAAGCTCTAGAGCAAGCACTTCAAGGCATATCAATGAGAATCTACCAAGAAATGCAACAAGAACAAGGTCAGGCTGGTGCTGAAGAAGCAACTACAGAGTCAGCAGATGACGATGTAATCGATGCTGACTTTAAAGAAGTTAAAGATGACGATAATAAGTAATGTCTAGTAATAAAAGTCAAAGCCAAATGGATTGGCTTTGACTTTTTTAAATGATAATATTGGAATGTTGGAGGCGAGAATTTGGCTAAAAAAGATTATTATGACGTCCTAGGCGTCGATAAGAATGCAACAAAAGACGATATTAAGCGTGCGTATCGTAAATTATCAAAAAAATATCACCCGGATATTAACAAAGATGATGGCGCAGATGAAAAATTTAAAGAAGTAACAGAAGCATATGATGTACTTTATGATGATGAAAAACGTGCACAATATGACCGTTTCGGTCACAGCGCATTTAGTGGAGGTGCTGGAGGCGGAGGCGGCTTCAGTGGATTCGGTGGTGATGGTGGCTTCGGCGGATTCGAGGATATTTTCAGCTCTTTTTTCGGTGGCTCAAGAAGAATGGATCCAAACGCGCCAAGACGCGGAGATGATTTACAATACACTATGACAGTTGATTTTGAAGAAGCAGCATTTGGTACTACTAAAACTGTTTCAATAAAAAAAGAAGTGCTTTGTGACGTCTGTCACGGTGAAGGGGCTAAACCAGGTACATCTAAAAAGACATGTCACACATGTTCAGGTACTGGTCAAGTCACTGTTGAACAAAACACTCCATTCGGAAAAATTCATACTCAACGTACATGTCCTACATGTGGCGGTACTGGTGAAGAAATTGAACACCCATGTGATAAATGTCATGGTGCAGGTACAATCACTAAAAATGTTGAAATTGAAGTGACTGTTCCTGAAGGTATCGATAACGGGCAGCAAATTAGACTACAAGGTCAAGGTGAACCTGGAATCAATGGTGGACCTGCAGGAGACTTATATATTGTATTTAGAGTAAAACCAGATAGTAGGTTTGAACGTGATGGAGATGATGTACATTACGAACTTCCAATTACATTCTCTCAGGCAGCACTTGGTGATGAGATAGAAATTCCAACTCTACAAGGTAAAGTCTCATTAACAGTTCCTGGCGGAACACAATCTGGACGTAAGTTTAGACTGAGAGAAAAAGGTATTAAGAATGTCAATGGATTTGGATACGGTGACCAGATTGTAACAGTTAAAGTTCAAACGCCTACAAGACTATCTGAAGAAGAAAGAGACCTATTTAGAAAACTCTCACAATTAAATGGACAAACAATCAAAGAATCTAATGAAAGCTTTACTGAAAAGGCTAAAAGATTCTTTAAAGGAGAATAAAATATGAACTGGCACAAAATTTCAATTCATACAAGTGTGGATAATGAAGAAGTATTTACTGAATTCTTAACAGAAATATCTAATGGTATATCTGTCGACTATTCTATGGATATTATGAAATCTGGTGTTGAAGATTTTGACAATAAATTTAGACTGAATCCAGACGACTATCCAGATTCGGATATCAGATTAACCGTTTACTATGATGAAAGTGTGTCAGTTGATGAAAAAATATCTCAAATAGAGTCGTTTGTTAGAGAAACTACAAATTTAAGTGATAAAGAAGATGTTAAAATCACTCAAACAGTCGTACAAGAGACGGATTGGGAAAATGAGTGGAAGAAGTATTTCCATAGTTTTAGAGTCTCTGATACGTTTGTTATTGTTCCTTCTTGGGAACTTGATGATCACGAAATTAAACTAGATGATCGATTAATCAAATTGGATCCAGGAATGGCTTTTGGCACAGGAGATCATCCAACTACTTCAATGTGTTTAAAGTACATTGAAAAAATTGTTAAGCCGGAACATAAAATCATTGATGTAGGAACAGGCTCTGGAATTCTTACGATTGGTGCTCATTTGATGGGTGCTCGAGATTTAACTGCGACCGATATCGATGAGTTATCATTAAAAGTTGCAAAAGAGAATCTAGAATTAAATGACATTGATGGTGTAGATGTGCATAGTGCTGACTTACTGAAGAATGAAACAAGTAAATATGACATCGTCATCGCAAATATTCTCGCTCATGTTATTGAGATGATGATTACTGATGCATATGATTGTATAAATACTGGCGGTTACTTTATCTCTAGTGGTATTATCGTGGAGAAGAGAGACGATATACTCGCTCAATTAAAAGAAACAGGATTTACTGTACTAGAAATATTAGAAGATAATGGTTGGGTAAGTATACTCGCTAAGAAAGAGGCGTAATCATGCAACAATATTTTTCTTTCGAAGCTTTAAATCTAAATGAATATTACACTGATTTAGAAAAAGACGCGCATCACATGTTAAATGTGATGCGTATGTCTTTAGGTGATACATTCCGTGTTGTAGATAAAAACAAAAATGTCTTTAAAGCAGAACTCACAAATATTTCACCACTTACATACAAGACATTTGAAAAAGTTGAAGTCATCGATAATCAGCTACATAAGACAGTAATTTGTCCACTCTTAAAAGGTGAGAAATTCGACTTTATGATTCAAAAAGCAACTGAACTCGGTGCAGATGCATTTTTAATTTATGAAGCGGAGCATGCCGTTGTAAAATTGGATGATAAGAAAAGAAAAAATCGATTAACTCGTTTTGAAAAGATTATTCAAGGTGCCAGTGAACAGTCTAAGCGTTTATCGGTACCCACAATTGAATTTGTAGGTAAATTAAACACCATTGACTTAACGAGATTTGATGTAAATCTATTTGCATATGAAGACTTAAGCTTTAAAAAATCAGAGTCACTTATCGAAACGCTTAACAAAAATAAGAAAATTGATGCTGTATCTATCATTTTCGGACCTGAAGGCGGATTTTCAGAAAAAGAAACCAAACTTGATGAATTATCTTTTGTGAAACTGGGTGAAAGAATTCTTCGAGCAGAGACTGCACCACTCTATATGCTGTCAGTTATAGATGCTTTGTGGACTAAACGTACATTGTAAGTATAGTGGTTTTATGCTAGAATGAGTCTAAATTTAAGTAGGAAAGATTTGATTTCATGAATGAAAAAACAATTGCATTTCATACGCTCGGTTGTAAGGTGAACCACTATGAAACTGAAGCAATGTGGCAAATATTTAAAGAAGACGGATATGAGCGTGTCGATTTCGATACAAATGCAGACGTTTTCGTTATCAATACATGTACAGTAACGAATACTGGTGACAAAAAAAGTCGTCAGGTGATTCGTCGTGCAATCCGTAAAAATCCAGAAGCTGTGATTGCAGTAACAGGATGTTATGCACAAACTGCACCTAAAGAAATTATGGCAATCCCTGGTGTTGATATTATTATCGGTACGGAGGATCGTGATAAGTTACTTGGTTATGTTGAACAATATCATAGAGAACGTGAACCAATCAATGGTGTAAAAAACATCATGAAAAAACGTACGTATGAAGAAATGGATGTACCATACTTCACAGACAGAACACGTGCGACACTTAAAATTCAAGAAGGATGTAATAACTTCTGTACATTCTGTATCATTCCTTGGGCACGTGGACTTATGCGTTCAAGAGATCCAGAAAAAGTAATCGAACAAGCAACGAAACTCGTGGACGAAGGGTACAAAGAAATCGTGCTTACAGGTATTCACACTGGTGGATATGGTGAAGATTTAAAAGATTATAACTTAGCACAACTTTTACGGGATCTTGAAGAAGTAGAAGGTCTAAACCGTCTACGTATCTCAAGTATCGAAGCGAGCCAATTAACAGATGAAGTTATCGACGTAATCGATAAGTCGAATAAAATTGTAAGACACTTACACATTCCAATTCAATCAGGAAGTAATTCAGTTTTAAAACGCATGAGAAGAAAGTATACGATGGAGTTCTTTGAGTCTCGCATTGAAAAGCTTAAAAGCATCATGCCAGGTGTTGCAATTACTTCTGACGTAATCGTAGGATTCCCGGGTGAAACTGAAGAAGAGTTCATGGAGACGTATGACTTTATCGAGAAACACCATTTTTCAGAACTACATGTGTTCCCTTATTCAATTCGTACAGGTACACCAGCTGCACGTATGACAGATCAAGTTGATGAGACAATTAAGCATGAGCGTGTATCTAGACTTATTGACTTATCAGACAGACTTGCAACAAGTTATGCTGAAGGGTTTAGAGATGACGTGTTAGAGATTATTCCTGAAACTTCAAAAGATGGTAAGTTAATTGGACACTCTGATAACTACCTGAAAGTGGAGATTGATGGAGACGAGTCATTAACAGGTGAACTTGTTAAAGTTAAGATTACAGAGCCTGGATACCCAGTGTCTAAAGGTGAAGTAGTTAGAGTGTTAGAAAAACCAATGGTTAAAGAATATGCCTATCTTGACCGTAAATTAATCAATAAAATTGAGATTTAATCGGAGGATACAGTCGTGAAATTAGCAAGCTATATAGACCATACTTTATTAAAACCAGAAACAACACAAGATGATATTTTTAAACTATGCGAAGAAGCAAAAGAACATGAGTTTTTCAGTGTTTGTGTAAATCCAACATGGGTAAGTACATGTGCAGATGTACTTAAAGACTCTAGTACAAAAGTTTGTACGGTAATTGGTTTCCCACTCGGAGCAAACACAAGCGAAACTAAAGCTTTTGAAACTGTAAATGCCATAGATAATGGTGCAGATGAAATTGATATGGTTATCAATATCGGAGCATTAAAGTCTGGCAACTACGATCTCGTATACAACGATATTAAAGCTGTGTGTGACGCTGCAGAAAGTGACGCATTAGTAAAAGTAATTATTGAATCATCAATGCTTGATTCAGATGAAATCATCAAAGCATGTGAACTTTCAAAAGAAGCTGGAGCAGATTACGTTAAGACATCAACCGGATTTAATGGTGGCGGTGCAACAGTGGAAGCTATCGCACTCATGAGAATGACAGTTGGAGAAGACTTAGGTGTGAAAGCAAGTGGTGGTATTCGCAGCTATGAAGATGCAATCTCAATGATTGAAAAAGGTGCGACTCGCCTCGGAGCATCAAGTGGTGTAAAAATCGTTAATCACGAGGTTAGTGACTCTAATTATTAAATAAAGAGTTGACCATTATTGTTAATATATAATATAATACTTCTATGGTACTCTTGTACCTTTATTAATGTTCTATGTGTTATTTCGGAGGGAGGGACACACTTATGAGTAAGACAGTAGTCAGAAAAAACGAATCAATCGAAGATGCACTTCGTCGTTTCAAGCGTACAGTTTCTAAAAACGGTACAATTGCAGAGGCTCGTAAAAGAGAATTTTACGAAAAACCTTCTGTAAAACGTAAGAAGAAGTCAGAAGCAGCACGTAAACGTAAATTTAGATAATAAATTTATTTATATAGTATAGTGTAAGCTCCCTCGAGTAACATGACTATATATCATGAGACGATAATTTTATCGTCTCTTTTTTTATATATCATTGTTTAATTGAAGTTGATTCATGTATACTGAAAAGGAGGCTAGCAACATGGAATCTTTAGTATCATTTATTACATATCCTGTGACTTCTGGTATATTACTGTTGATATTCTTTTCGAGTATCGTCTACCAAGTATTTTCTGAACGAATCAATGTTTCTACACTATTGGCAATCATCTCAATTAGTGTCTATTACATTGGGCACTTCTTTAATGGTGGGTTTACTTTTATGTCATTGGCATTACTATTTTTTGGTGTCATACTACTCACATTAGAGTTTTTTGTTATTGGGTTAATTCTTGGTGCAATTGGGTTAGCGATGATCATATTCAGCATGATAATGGTCACAACTGATCCTACAGTATACGGAATTGTACTTCTGATAGTCCTTGTCATCACGGTAATTGAAGTAGGTGTATTTATTAAAATGAAGAAAAAACGAGTTCCACTCTGGAAACGCTTAATTTTGACGGATGCTACAGACACTGAAAGTGGCTATACGTCGTTTGACGATAGAGGATACCTCGTCGGTGAAGTGGGAGTTACAGTGACTCCTTTAAGACCATCTGGAACAGTCTTAATTGATGATAAAAGAATAGACGCAGTTGCAGATGGTACATTCATCAATGCCAACGTGGATGTCAAAGTAGTATATGTGGAAGGAACTAGGATCGTTGTTAGGCCTGTAAACTAATTAGGAGTGATTTATATGACAGTTGGATTTCTTTCTGGAGGAGCAATCGCATTAGTCTTCTTTCTTATTATTGGACTAATTATTTTATCGATTATTCTTTCATTTGTACCAATCGGTTTATGGATTTCTGCACTCGCTGCAGGAGTTCGAGTAGGTATCTTCTCACTCATTGGGATGAGATTAAGACGTGTTAGACCAAAACGAGTTATTGAGCCATTAATTAAAGCGAGAAAAGCAGGGATTCAAGTAACAACGAACCAACTTGAGTCACACTACCTTGCTGGTGGTAACGTTGACCGCGTTGTTGACGCATTAATTGCAGCACAACGTGCAGATATCAGTCTTACATTTGAAAGATGTGCGGCGATCGACTTAGCTGGACGTGACGTACTAGAAGCTGTACAAATGTCTGTTAACCCTAAAGTAATTGAAACACCATTTATTGCAGGTGTAGCAATGAACGGTATCGAAGTTAAAGCAAAAGCAAGAATCACAGTTCGAGCAAACATCGAACGACTTGTCGGTGGTGCGGGTGAAGAAACAATCGTTGCACGTGTTGGTGAAGGTATCGTATCTACAATCGGTTCATCACAACACCACACATCAGTTTTAGAAAATCCAGACAGAATCTCTAGAACGGTTTTAGACAAAGGTCTGGATTCAGGAACTGCATTTGAAATTCTTTCAATCGATATTGCAGACGTTGACGTTGGTAAAAACATCGGTGCGGATCTTCAAACTGAACAAGCGGTTGCAGATAAAAACATTGCTCAAGCGAAAGCAGAAGAACGTCGTGCAATGGCAGTAGCACAAGAGCAAGAAATGAAAGCACGTGTACAAGAAATGAGAGCGAAAGTGGTAGAAGCAGAATCTAAAGTACCACTTGCATTCGCGAAAGCATTAGAAGAAGGTCATATTACAGTATCAGAATACTACGACCTTAAAAATATTGAAGCAGATACAAACATGAGAGACTCAATTAACAAGTTGACGAACCCAACTCAATATAACGATAAAGAGTAGGATGTGATCACATGGAATTTTTAGTTCCACTACTCATTTTTGGTATAGGTATTGCCTTTTCAGCAGTACAATCTGCTCAAGAATCTAAAAAGAAACAAAAAAGAAATATTGATTTAGATAAGCTGGAAAGACCAAAACCTAAGAATACACCATTACCAAAACAAAAGCCTATGAATAACGAGAATCAAGCAGAAAATGGTAAAAGTATTTGGCAAACCCTTGTTGATGACTTTAAAGAAGAGTATCAAAAGCTGGAACAAGAGGAACAACGAAAAGAGCAGCCAAGACAAACTACTGAGAGACAACCATATTCTCCTAAACAACAGTCTAAGAGATTAGAACAAGACATGAAAAACGCACTGGAGCGTTCTAAGACAGCTGCAAGACAGACAGCTAGACGTACAGAAGAAAGAACACGTAAACGTCCCGAAGTCGCTAAGCCAGAAGTTCATGTTGCAGAAGTAGCTGAATCAAATGTCAAAGTTGATAAACCTGTAGTAGGTGTTACAAAAAACTCTAAAAAACCAAACGTACACCCTACATTTGATGTCGGCAATATCTCTTTTGATGAAAAGGCGTTTGTTAATGGTGTAATCATGAATGAAATACTAGGACCACCTAAATCAAGACAGAAACGAAGATAATTTCTTCGTTTCTTTTTAATTCACAAATATGTGAAAAATTGGCCATGATTTATGTGTTTATCTCGCTATAATTATAGGTGAGAGGTGTCTATCATGAAGTTTAAAAAGCAAAACCAACATGGTGCATGGGCAATGGTGTTTATGCCACCAATCATTGGTATACTCGCAAATGGTTTTAATATATCACAGGTTCTTTTTATAATCGGATGGTTACTCATATTTTTTTCAGCAGATCAAGTCCTGTTCTTCATAAAAACATTAAGAAGAAAACAGTATGGATATATAAAATCAGCGATTCTATTCGCTAGCATTGCTGCAATTCTATTTATTTACCCTTTAATTGTGGATTACAGAATCATCTATTTCTTTTTACTTATGATTCCGTTTGGTTTCATTAATGCATATTTTTCTAAGAAGAAAGATGAAAGAAATATACTTAACGATGTTTCAGCGATCATAATCTTCTCAATGGCTGGAGCTACTGTATCATTTTTAAATGCACATGAAATAAACTTTGGTGTATTATTTGCATTTGTTGTATCGTTTTTATACTTTATGGGAGTCACATTCGTAGTTAAGACAGTTATTCGCGAGAAGAATAACCCAGTGTATAAGAATTTAAGTTTTGGATATAACACACTCGTATTTGTTGGTATGTTATTTATGCACTGGTTACTTGGAGTCGCCTTCATCTTCGGAATGATCCGCGCAATCTATGTATATGGAAGAGGATGGACACCAAAGAAATTAGGTATTATGGAGATATTTCATGCCATCTGGGTAACCGTATGGTGTGGAATTTATTTGATCATTTAATAGCAAGTAAAATATAAAAGAAATTAAAAACACTTGACTCCTAGGGGAGAAGCATTTGCATAAGACTACAGTCTTTTGCAGACGCCCCAAAAAAGCAAGTGTGTTTTTAATTTTCTAGTCATTTGGTTTTACGTTTTTAAAGAAGTCTATTGTCAATTCTTTTACTTTTG
Organism: Phocicoccus schoeneichii; assembly: GCF_014635565.1. Classification (GTDB taxonomy): domain Bacteria; phylum Bacillota; class Bacilli; order Staphylococcales; family Salinicoccaceae; genus Phocicoccus; species Phocicoccus schoeneichii. The sequence goes on along the minus strand of NZ_BMDB01000001.1, from coordinate 365,799 downwards.
GTGCGAGTAATACTACTGCGATAATGTTTGGTATGAGTACAAAGGCGAGTGTTAAGTCGAGTAGACTCCATACTGTATTTCCTAGACTCAGTGCTCCGAGTACTATCGCTATTACATATACAAATTTCATCACTTTACCTGCCCAGAGACCAAAGAGATATTCTGCCATTCTTGAACCGTAGAAAATGATGACTATAATTGTTGATATAACAAAGAATGTGAGTGATATAGATACTAATATACTCCCCCATGATCCAAATGCATCTCCGAATGCGCGTGCTGTGAGTGCGCCTGGATTCACTTGTGCTTCTTCTGTATCGTAAAGTCCTGACAGTAACACAACGAATGCTGTTGTTGAACAGATAATCACTGTATCTACGATGATTTCAGCAACGCCCCAGAATCCTTGTCGAACGGGATGATCGGTTTTAGCTGCGGCATGCGCGATAGGAGACGTCCCCATACCTGCTTCGTTTGAGTAGATGCCTCGAGCAAATCCCCAACGTATTGTTGTAGCAAGTGCAGCTCCGACTCCACCTCCGACAGCAGCATCTGGTTTAAATGCTTTTTCAATCACGAGCATTACAATTTCAGGTATAGCTGTAATATTCATAATGATAATAATAAATCCAAATAAAAGATAAAAGAAAACCATAAACGGTACGATAATTTCTGTCACACTAGCAATGCGTTTTACACCACCAAAAACAACAAGAGCAGCGACGATAGCGACAACCACACCAGTAATCCACGGTGCAATATTAAATGTATCTTCAATCGTAGATGCAACTGAGTTTCCTTGAACCATCGCACTTGGAATAATCTCTATGACGATAGCGATTGCAAAAAATGATGCTAAAAATGTACCAAGTTTCTTATTCTTTATTCCTTTTTTCATGTAGTATGTCGGTCCACCAACAAATTCACCAACAGCATTCTTCTCACGATAAAATACACCGAGAACAACTTCACTATACTTTAATGCCATACCAAAGAATGCAATAAAAATCATCCAGAAAACAGCACCAGGACCACCGAGTGCAATAGCAACTGGTACCCCAATGATATTAGCAGCACCTACAGTGGACGATAGGGCAGACGTGAGTGCTTGTCTTGGTGTAATCGTTCCTTCGCCTTTAACAGGTTTATTTATGCTGAAAAACGTTTGCTTAATAATATAGAAGAAATGCCTAAATTGAATTCCTTTTAAATAGAAACTAAGAAAAATACTTGCAGCGAATAACAGGATAACAATAGGGTATCCCCACAACCAATCTGTAAACTTAACAACTGTCTCCATATTACACCTCATCTTTTTAGTATTTTAATACATAATAAATCATAAAAAAACATATAGCTAGAATATTTCAAAAACTGTAGTAATAAATTTTAAACACGTGTAATCTAAAATTATAGAAATAATTTTGAGGTGACACTAATGGGACTTTGGCAAACGAGTAAAGATAGAGAAAAATTACTCAAACAATTTGTTTTGCACCACTCAGTAACACATTCGGACGGTGAGAAGACTTTTGTTAATCTTGTACAAAAGACTCTAGAACAATTACCCTATTTCAAAGAAAGTAAACGTATTCATTTTGCACATACTGATGATAACCGCCGCGCATTAATCGCTCATTATGAGGGTGTTAAAAATAAAGATACGATTGTGTTAATCAATCACTTTGATACCGTTGGTGTTGATGATTATGCAGAGTACAAGAATCTCGCATTTGATGCCGATAAAATCACGGAGCGGTTTAAGAAAAATAACGCATACTTAGATCCTGATGCTATAGAAGATTTAAATTCATCTGAATATCTCTTTGGTAGAGGTGTAATGGATATGAAAGCGGGTCTCATGTTACATATCTCTTTAATTGAAAAAGCGATTATAGAAGAGTGGGATATTAACTTAATCCTCGTCACCGTGCCAGACGAAGAAGTTGGATCTAAAGGAATGTTAGCAGCAATTGAAGTATTAAAAACACTAAAAGAAGAGAAAGACTTGAATATACGCTTGCATCTAAATAGTGAACCTACTTTCCAACAAGAGGGCAGTGATACGAACCATTATGTGTACTCAGGAACAATTGGAAAAATAATGCCTGCAGTGTTTGTTCATGGTCTAGAAACACATGTCGGTAATGCTCTAAATGGGATAAGTTCGAACTATATTATGAGTTACATCAACCAAAAATTAGAATATAACACTGAATTTATTGAAACGTACAAAGATGAAACCACGCCACCTTTAGTCTCGTTATATATGAGAGATATAAAAGATCATTATGATGTTCAAACACCGTTTAAATCAGTGAGTCTATATAATGCATTCATCTTTAACAGAAATGCAAAAGAGGTATTTGAAACGTTTAATCATATTGTAAAAGAAGCTGTGGATGATTGCACAAAGGTATTAAATAAACAGTTTGATACAGGCTTCTATTCAAATGAACTTTCTATTCCAGTCATGACATATGGTGAATTATACAAAAAAGCTGTGCATGAGATTGGTAAAGAAAAAGTAGATACGATTATTACTAGAGCAGAAGAAAAAGTGACAGAATCACATATGAAGAGTGTTCAAATCGTTGATGACTTGATGGCAACTATGAGAAGTATGGGACCCGCAGTGATTAGTTTTTACACACCACCATATTATCCTGCAGCAAATAGTTCCGACGATTTAGAAGTACGACTTGCAGTCGCAGAAGTTATTAGATCTGCTTCGGAAATAGGTCGAATCTCTGAAGAAGTTAGATATTTCAACGGAATTTGTGATTTGAGTTATGTTAAATATACAACGAACAATTTAAGTGATGCGATGTATGAAGAAAATACACCTTCATTCGGACGTTCGTATGCTATTCCATTTGAAAGTATCAGGGAAATTTCTGCTCCTATAATCAATATTGGTCCAATTGGTAAAGATGCACATAAAGTCAGTGAACGTCTTCTTAAGGAGAGTGCATTTTACGAACTCCCTCATATCCTAGAATCCGTGATTAAAAATTGTTATATGAAAAACACGGTAGAATAGCCTTTAATCTTAGCTAGACAATAGGATTTATGGTAAATTTAAATCAGTAGAATATAAAGGAGTCAGTGCATGACTAATGTAATACATTTAAATAATTTAGACGAGGCACAAGAATTAATTGGAGCAAATGATGCTCATTTAAAAGCCCTCGAATCAGAATTTGAAGTCACAATTCATACCCTCGGAAATGAAATTCGCGTGAAAGGTGATAACAGTGAAGACGTTTCTAAAGTGGAGACGATCTTAGAAAATTTACTTAAAATTATGCATCAAGGAAATACAATAGGATTACGTGACGTTGAAGCGGCGATTCAAATGTCACGTAAAGACACGTTAGAGTACCTTGAAGACTTATATAAAGAAACAATTGCTAAAGATTTTAAAGGTAAGCCAATCAGACCAAAGACAAGTGGTCAAAGAGAGTATATTGAAATGATTGAGCGGTACGATTTAACATTTGGAGTAGGTCCAGCTGGAACAGGTAAAACTTTCTTAGCTGTTGTCCTTGCTTGTCAAATGCTTAAAGACAATAAAATTAAGCGTATTGTGTTAACAAGACCAGCTGTAGAAGCAGGAGAAAATCTCGGTTTCTTACCTGGGGACTTAAAAGAAAAAGTAGATCCGTATTTAAGACCTCTATATGACGGTCTTCACACTGTACTAGGAGTGGAAACGACAGATCGATTGGTCGAACGTGGCATCATCGAAGTTGCACCACTCGCATACATGAGAGGACGTACGTTGAATGATGCGTTTGTTATCTTAGATGAGGCACAGAACACTACAAGCATGCAAATGAAAATGTTCTTAACAAGACTTGGATTTGGTTCAAAAATGGTAGTTACTGGTGATGAGACTCAAATTGACTTACCGAAGAACACTCCAAGTGGCCTGATTGAGAGTGTCCGTATGTTAGAGGGTATTAAAGGTATTGGGGTTAATCATTTCAAAGCTGAAGACGTAGTGAGACACCCGCTTGTTACAAAAATAATTCGAGCATATGAGGGGTAAAAATATGATAACAATCGATTTTACAGACAGAGATAATTACATTACAGAAGTAGAAGAAGAACAAATCAATGAACTACTGAACTTTGCATATTCACATCTTGAATTAAAAGACGAAGCGGAAGTATCTGTATCGTTTGTTTCTGACTCTGAGATTAAAGAAATTAATCGCGATTATCGTGAAAAAGATGAAGTGACAGATGTGATCTCGTTCGCTTTTTTAGATGATGAAGATGAACCGGTGATTGAAGGTATGCCATCAGTACTCGGTGATATTATCATCAATACGAATCGTGCTAGAGAACAATCAGCAGAGTATGGACATTCTTATGAGAGAGAAATTCTGTTTTTATCTTTACACGGATTTTTACACTTACTCGGATTTGACCATATGAATGAAGAAGAAGAAAAAGAGATGTTTGGTATTCAAAAAGAAATCTTAGATGATTTTGGTATTCCTAGAGGATAGGACAATGAAGAGGTTTAAATACCCGTTTGAAGGTCTCTATTATATTACTTCAAAGGATTATCATTTCATCGCACATCTCTTAACGAGTGTTGCTGTTATCATTTTTGGATTCATTTTTAAAATAGATGCTGTAGAGTGGTTGTTTATTGTGTCAGCCATATTTGCTGTACTTATTTTAGAAACTTTAAATACCGCTTTAGAAGAAACAGTAGATCTCGTGACAAATGAATATCACCCACTTGCTAAACATGCAAAGGATATTGCAGCACTTGCAGTTCTTTTAGCATGTATTTATGCAGGTGTTGTGGGCATGATTGTTTTCATCCCAAAAATCTTATCACTATTTAATTAAAAAGGAGTATTAATATGAAAGATGGTATTTTTAAAGAAGAATGGTTAGAAGAAGTTAAAGAAGCACAAAAGCGCGCATATACACCGTATTCAGAGTTTAATGTAGGTGCATTATTAATTACTGAAGATGATGAATATATCTATGGAGCGAACATTGAGAACGCATCTTATCCAGCTACAATTTGTGCGGAAAGAACTGCGCTTGTTTCAGCTTATGCGAATGGAATAACTAAATTTAAAGCAATCGTAGTGATTACTGACGCGGAAGACCCAGCAAGTCCATGTGGTGTGTGCCGACAAGTACTAAAAGAATTAACACACGATGATATGCCTGTATATATGACTTCTAAAGACGGTCGTGTTATTAAGCGTACCGTTGATGAGTTATTACCACTAGGCTTCTCTGGAAAGGATATGGATTAATGTTTGATGGATTTAAATCAGGTTTTATTACAATCATAGGTCGTCCGAATGTCGGTAAATCGACATTCATGAACCGCGTACTCGGCCAAAAAATCGCAATTATGAGTGATAAACCACAAACAACAAGAAATAAGATTCAAGGTGTTTATACGACTGATCATGCACAGATGATTTTTATCGACACACCAGGGATTCATAAACCGAAACACCAACTTGGTGAGCACATGATGAAAGTAGCGAGAAATACACTTCGTGAGAGTGAAGTGATTCTCTTCATCGTTAATGCTACTGAGAAAAAAGGCCCTGGAGATAAATACATCATAGATATGCTAAAAAATAACTCTACCCCGATCGTTTTAGTAATTAATAAAATTGATTTAATTCATCCTGATGAAATAATCGAAATTATTGAAAGCTATAAAGATGAGTTAGAGTTTAGCGATATTGTACCGATTAGTGCGCTTCAAGGAAACAATGTAGATTCACTATTAAAAGTGATTGAATCACACTTACCTGAAGGGCCGATGTATTATCCTAAAGATAGAGTCACTGACCATCCAGAACACTTTGTTGTTTCTGAGTTAATCAGAGAAAAAGCACTTCATTTAACAGAACAAGAAATCCCACATTCAATTGGGGTTGAAGTGACGAAGATGAAGGCTGAAAACGAAGGAGAGAAAGTGCACGTTCAAGCGACGATTTATGTAGAACGTGATTCTCAAAAAGGGATGGTTATAGGTAAAGGCGGTAAGATGCTTAAACGTATTGGTACATTAGCACGTAAAGATATTGAAAACTTGCTTGGCAGTAAAGTGTACTTAGAGCTTTGGGTAAAAGTTCAAAAAGACTGGAGAAATAAGACACAGTTTATTCGTAGCCTTGGCTATAAAGATGAAGAATATTAGGGTGAGTCAATGATTTACCAAGATAAAGCGATAATGATTCGGCAGACGAACTATAGTGAGTCTAGCCGAATTATTACTATATTGACTGAAAATGGGGCAAGTGTCCCACTTATGGCTAGAGGGTTTAACAAACCCAATAGTCCATTTGCAAGTTTGAGACAAGGATTTCAAAATAGTCTTTTCACATATTCAAGACATCGTGGTATGGGGACATTGACTGAGGTTGATGTAATTCATCCATATAGACATATGAATACTGACTTTGATTTATACACTGGTGCAAGTTATGTGTTAGAAGCAATTAGTCGGGTTGTAGAAGAGGAGTTTCCTGATAAAACCCTCTATGACTTATGTAAAGTTGCATTTGACCGTCTAGAAGATGGTAGTGAGATGTATGCAGTATTATCATTCGTTCTCATTAAACTATTTCCTAAATATGGTGCAGCACTAAATTTTGATAGATGCATTCAATGTGGAACCTATGATTTTCAAAAATTAAATCGATATAGTTTTAAGTTTCATGGACTTCTTTGTACGGATTGCCAAACAGAAGACAATATAAATCGTTCAGTTTTGATTGAAAATCGTATTGTTTATTTAATAGCATTTTTAAAGCATGTGAGAATAAATGATCTAAACTCAATTGATATCAATACAGAGACTGCTAAAAAGATGTTTAAAGTTGTTGAAATGTTGTTTCAAGAATATACAGGTGAATATTTTAAAGCACGAAAAATGCTTGATATATAAAAATGCACATAAACCCAAAAAGGATTTATGTGCATTTTTTTGACTAATATTTAAATTTGTCTTCTAAATATTCGTTAAGGTCTTTGATGTCAATTCTTTCTTGTTCCATTGTATCTCTGTCACGTACTGTAACTTTGTTGTCTTCTAATGAATCGAAGTCAAATGTGATACAGAATGGCGTACCGATTTCATCTTGACGACGGTAGCGTTTACCGATAGATTGACTCTCGTCAAATTCTACGTTGAATTCACCAGCAAGTTGCTCGTATACTTTCATTGCATCTTGAGATAATTTTTTAGATAAAGGAAGAACTGCCGCTTTAAATGGTGCGAGCTTGTGATGAAGTTGTAGCACAGTTCTAGACTGTCCATCTTCTAATTCTTCTACTTTGTATGCATCAGCTAAGAACGCTAAAGTCATTCTGTCTAAACCGAGTGAAGGTTCGATAACGAATGGTACATATTTCTCGTTAGTTTCTGGGTCATGATATTTGAAATCTTCTCCAGAGTGTTCCATGTGTCGGGATAAGTCAAAGTCTGTACGACTTGCGATACCCCATAGTTCACCCCAACCAAATGGGAAGTTGTATTCAAAGTCAGTTGTAGCGTTAGAGTAGTGTGAGAGTTCATCTTCATCGTGGTCACGCATACGAATGTTTTCCATGTCCATGTCAAGATCTCTTAACCACTGATCTGCATAGTCTCTCCAGTAATTAAACCATTCCATTTCAGTTCCTGGTTTACAGAAGAACTGAAGTTCCATTTGGTCGAATTCACGTGTTCTGAAAGTAAAGTTACCTGGTGTAATCTCGTTACGGAATGATTTACCTACTTGCCCAATACCGAATGGTAATTTCTTTCTCATTGATCTTTGAACGTTTTTAAAGTTAACAAAGATACCTTGAGCTGTTTCAGGACGTAGATAAATATCAGTAGTAGAACCTTCAGTTACTCCTTGGCTCGTTTTGAACATTAAGTTGAACTGACGAATATCTGTCCATTCGTGCTTACCACAAACAGGGCAGTTAATATTTCTTTCTTCAATAATTTCTTTCATAGCATCGAATGAAAGACCGTCCGCCACGAAAGTATCGTCTTCTTTGTGCATAACGTCTTCAATCAGTTTATCTGCACGAAGTCTTGATTTACAAGAACGACAGTCAATCATAGGGTCATTGAAGTTCTCTAAGTGACCAGATGCTTGCCAAACTTTTGGGTTCATAAGAATCGAGGCATCGATACCTACGTTGTAGGGTGATTCTTGAATGAATTTTTTCCACCATGCTTGTTTTACATTATTTTTTAATTCAATTCCAAGTGGACCGTAGTCCCAAGTGTTTGCAAGGCCACCATAAATTTCAGATCCAGAAAAAACAAATCCACGTGTTTTTGCGAAGTTTACAAGTTCATCCATTGTGTACATGTGTTCTTTTGCCATAATAATCTTCTCCTTTTCCATAAAAAAACCTGGATAACAAAATATGTTATCCAGGGACGAGCATCTAGCCCGCGGTTCCACCCATTTTAGTATATAAACTTACGTTATACTCAACTTTTAGATATAAAATTTTAAGCCAGTTTTTGTGCGCTAAGCTTTCACCATCCTTAGCTCGCTTTCAAAGTAATTATAATTAAAGAATAATAATATTGCAAGGAAACTAGTAAATAAGAATGATACCATTATGAGAGAAAATATAATATAATATTTAATCAAAGAAATTTTTTCGAGGGAATGATTTTTTGGCTTCTTTTAAAATAGTCATCGTTTCAGACTCAATTGGAGAGACTGGAGAGTTCGTTGCAAGAGCTGGTCTTTCACAATTCAATTTTGAAATTGATGAAAAAGTACTCACACGCTACCCGCATATCAAAGACAAAGAGGATTTTGATTTTGTCATTCGTCAGCATAAAGACGAAGACATTATTATTGTATACACGATCATCCACCCTGAATTAAGAGACTACGTGCAAAAAACCTTAAACGAAAAAAATATCACGCATGTCGATGTTATGGGACCAATCATGTCAGCGATTGAATCTAAAACAGAACTCACACCGTTTTACGAACCAGGACGCGTTCATATCTTGGATGAAGACTATTTCAAAAAAATTGATGCTATAGAATTTGCCGTTAAATATGATGATGGCAAGGATTCAAGTGGTCTTTTAAAGGCAGATATTGTCCTTCTTGGTGTTTCCAGAACATCTAAAACACCATTATCGCAATATTTTGCTCATAAAGGGTATAGGGTGGTAAACGTACCATTAGTCCCTGAGGTTGCTGTACCAAAAGAGTTGTTTAATATAGATCCAAGTAAGATTATCGGTCTAAAAATAGACAGTGAACCGCTCTTTAGAATCAGAAAAGAAAGACTATCACAACTGGGACTATTAGACGGAGCTAATTATGGTAAAAGCGAACGAATTTCTGAAGAACTTGAATATTTTGATCAGATTGTTAAGAAGCTTGGATGTCAGACAATCAATGTTTCAAATAAAGCGATTGAAGAATCAGCGAATGAGATAATGAAAATATTAGGTATATAGAAAGTATGAAAAAATATGGCGATTAGTAAACAAACAATTGAAGAAATTCGTGAAAAGACAGATATCGTCAGTGTCATATCTGAATACATTGATTTAGAGAAAAAAGGGAATAACTATTTAGGACTATGTCCATTCCATAATGAAAAAACACCGTCCTTTAACGTTAACCCTGAAAAAGACTTTTATCATTGCTTTGGATGTAAAGCGCATGGTTCATCGATTGATTTTGTAATGGAAATGGACCATCTTGATTTCCAGCAAGCAGTTCAAAAACTTGGACAAAAAGTGGGCGTAGATGTAGAAATTTCTAAGTCTGAGATGAACTCGAAGGATATGCAGCTCATTGCTATGCATAACATCATGATAGAGCTATACCACCATATCTTGGTGCAGACGACCGAAGGCGAAGCGGCCTTACAATACATGCTTGACAGAGGTTTCACATTAGAAGATATTAAAAAAGAAAAAATTGGTCTTTCACCTAATATGAATGACTTTGCAATCAAAGCATTAAGTGAAAAAGGATACTCAAACGAAGCTATGTTTCAGGCGGGTATTTTATCTAGAAACGAAGAAACATTTTCGTATTTCGACAGATTTAGAAATCGAATTATGATTCCGATAAAAAACCATAAAGGAAACTTTGTGGGGTTTACGTCTCGGAGTTTAGATGGATCAACACCTAAATATTTAAACACACCAGAAACTGATCTTTTCCAAAAAAGAAGACTGTTTTATAACTTATTTGATGCATTTAAAATGATTCGTAGTAAAAACGAAGTTTTCTTGATGGAAGGACACATGGACGTCCTAAAAGTAAAAACGACGAAAGTAAAGAATATCGTTGGATTGATGGGGACGAGCCTTTCAAATGAACATGTTGAAATATTAAAACGTTCATGTGATAACGTAACATTGATGTTCGACGGTGACACTGCGGGTCAAACAGCGACAAAGTCAATCGGAGAGAATTTAATTAAATCAGGACTGAACGTGTATGTCATACCACTCAGTGAAGGACAAGATCCTGATGAGTTAATTGTTGAGAAAGGTGTAGAAGCCTTTGAAAAGTATGTGTATGAAAATAAAATATCATTCGTTCTTTATCTTGCAGAGAAATCTATTAAAGAAGCAAAAGGCAATGATTTACTATTTACAGAACGTTTAACAGAACTCATTGACCTATTAAAATATATTAATGACGATATAGAACAGAGTAGACTGGTTAAGGAAATCGCAGAAATGTTCGAAGTGGATCGTGAAGTTATCTTTAAACGATTACCGAATAGACGAAATACGATTCGACAAGTAAATCCTTCCTTAACGAGAAATATTACAACTACTTCACCTAGAGATTTTAAAGAAAAGATGCTTCTTAAAACTTTTATCAACGAAAAAGAATATTTAGACAGATTTATTCAAGGATATGAGGTAGAAATTTTCAATTCAATTGGGAATTATGGTATATTTAATAAGTTAGTCGAATACTATAGTGCCGAAGAAATCTTTGATATTTCTCACTTTTATTCATACTTAGATGAAGACCAAATGACAATAATAAATGACTTGATGAATATTAATCTACCTATAATTGATAGTATTAGTCAATTAGATGATTACATCAACGACTTAAGTGGTATTAAGAACAGTATGAAGGATAGAGAGAAATTACAAGAAGAAATTGAAGAAGCAGAACTTTTAGGTGACATGAATCGTCAGCTAGAACTTCTACAGCAACTTATAGAACTCGATCAAGCGCACAAATTGTAGACTATTATTTTAGGGGGATAACAATGGCTAATAAAAAAGCTTTAGTTACTGACGAGGCAGAACTCGATCTTACATCACTTGAACAAGTGAAACATTTTCTAGTAGAAAAGGGTAAGGCTGAGGGTCAATTATCTCATGAAGAAATTGCAGATAAATTACAAAATTTTGATTTAGACTCAGATGCTATGGATGATTTTTTTGAAGAGTTAAATCAACAAGAAATTCAATTAATAAATGAAAAAGATGCATCAGACACTGATGAGAAGCTAGACTTAAAAGATATGAGTGCACCTGCAGGCATTAAAATTAATGACCCTGTACGCATGTACTTAAAAGAGATTGGTCGAGTAGATTTACTTACAGCACAAGAAGAGGTAGAACTTGCTAAGCGTATTGAAGCGGGAGATTTAGAAGCAAAAAACAAACTTGCTGAAGCAAACTTACGACTTGTTGTAAGTATCGCAAAAAGATACGTTGGACGCGGTATGTTATTCCTAGATTTAATTCAAGAAGGTAACATGGGTCTCATTAAAGCAGTTGAGAAATTCGACTTCACTAAAGGTTTCAAATTCTCAACATACGCGACTTGGTGGATTCGTCAAGCAATCACTCGTGCGATTGCAGACCAAGCACGTACAATTCGTATTCCAGTACACATGGTTGAGACAATCAACAAGTTGATTCGTATCCAAAGACAATTACTACAAGACTTGGGTCGTGAACCCCTTCCTGAAGAAATTGGGGAAGAAATGGATATTCCAGCAGAACGTGTAAGGGAAATTTTAAAAATTGCTCAAGAACCAGTTTCACTAGAAACTCCAATCGGAGAAGAAGACGATAGTCACTTAGGAGATTTCATTGAAGACCAAGAAGCTCAAAGTCCTTCAGAACATGCGGCATATGAAATGCTTAAAGATCAATTAGAAGATGTACTAGATACATTAACTGATCGTGAAGAGAATGTACTTCGATTAAGATTTGGTCTTGATGATGGAAGAACTCGCACATTAGAAGAAGTTGGAAAAGTATTTGGTGTAACAAGAGAACGTATTCGTCAAATTGAGGCAAAAGCACTCAGAAAACTTAGACATCCGTCAAGAAGTAAAAAATTAAAAGACTTCATGGACTAAAAATGTGAACAAATTGTGAGTTTTACTGAAATTCTCATTGGAATTTTCGTAAAAGTACTATACAATTAAATATGAATATTTGAAACAATTAGGGAGGGCAAGTGAATGAATAGAAATCCAATCATTCCATTTTTACTTATTATTTTCCTTGGTGTTGGTTTAGTATTCTTACTATCTTCATATGGCGCTAACAAGTCAGAAGAAGGCGGAGAAGACGTTGCAACTCAACAACAAGAAGGCGGAGAAGACGCAGCTTCAAGCGGTGACTTTGATGCTGAAGGTTACGCTAAACAAAACTGTGCTTCATGTCACGGTCAAGACTACTCAGGTGCTATGGGGCCTGCATTACAGGGTACTGGCTTATCTGAAGACGAGTTCCATGATATTGTAAGAAACGGTAAAAACGCTATGCCGGCACACTCAGAAGATCAAATTTCAGATGATGATATGAAAGTTTTATATCAGTATTTCACTGAATAATAACGTATAATAAAACTCCCACGAGTCTGTTGGGAGTTTTATTTTTTTATACTTAAAAATGATGAGGTATGATTATGATAGATAATCGATTATTAAAAGTAAGTGAATACATCAATGGAGACACTCTACTTGATGTTGGATCTGACCATGCATATTTAGCGATTTATGCTGTACAAAATGATTTAGTCAAAAATGCAATATGTGGTGAAGTGGTAAATGGTCCTTACGAGAACTCTCTAAAAAATGTCAGATTGAATATGTTAGATGACAAGATAGATGTAAGACTTGGCTCTGGTCTTCTTGTACTAGATAATGAAAAAATAGACACTATCACTATTTGCGGGATGGGTGGTCCACTTATTGCTGACATTATTGAAGAAGGCTTCGTTAAATTAATTAACAAGCCACGATTCATTTTATCGGCAAATACATTTGCAGAACCGATTAGACGTGTACTCGTAAACCGAGGTTATCACGTAGTAGATGAGACAATCGTGAAAGACGAAAAGAAAGAGTTGTACTACGAAACGATTGTGATGGATTATGGTAAAGAAGAGTATTCTGAAGAAGAGTTTTACTTTGGACCAATCAATTTAGAAAAACGTAGTGAAATGTTCTTAGAAAGACTGAATGGTGAAGCAGAACATTTAAATACTGTCATTGAAACAATAAATAATAAGAGTAAAAATAAGTCAGGTCTGGATGTTCTAGAAAGTAGATATAAACGTATAAAGGCGGTTTTAGATAATGAAAATAAATGATTTATTTAAAGTCTTAAACAAGATTGCACCATTTAAAGATAGTGAATCATGGGATAATACGGGTTTATTGATAGGAGAGAGAACTGACACTGTTACTGGGATTATGACGACGCTCGACGTAACAGATGAAGTTGTAGACGAAGCAATCTCTAAAAAAATTAACACGATTGTTGCGCATCATCCACTCATTTTTTCTAAAATAAAAACAATCACAGACAATGCTGAAAGCAGGCTTCTAAAAAAGATTATTAAGAATGATATTAATATATTTGCACTACACACAAATCTAGATTTTCAGTCAGACGGTGTAAGTGCGATGATTGCTGAATCTATCGGACTAATGAATCATCAAATTTTGATTCCAGAAATAGAAAACTCAATGAAACTGAGAGTTAATGTGCCAGAACAAGACCTTGAATCATTTAAAGAGGAACTCATAAAAATTGGATTTGGAAAACAAGGTAACTATGAAGCGTGTTTTTATCAGTATCCGGTAAAAGGACAGTTCAAACCATTAGATTCTGCAGACCCATATATCGGTGAGAGAGGTAATATAGAATATGTGGATGAATATGTCTTAGAGGCAATTTTTGATGGAAATATGGATATGGTGCGTCAAATGGAAACAGCACATCCGTATGAAGAAGTAGCATACGATCTGATTGAAATTAAGAAACCTGTAGAAAAAGGATTAGGGGTGTATGCAAACTTCAATGGTTCGATGGAAGACCTCGTTACAAATATCGAGAAGGTGCTTGGGAGAAAAGTACACTCGGTAGTTAAAGGAAACGATGAGCCAGTTAAGACAGTATCAATAATTGGTGGAAGCGGCGCGAGCTATATAGGTCAAGCGATGAAAAAATCAGACTGCTTAATCACAGGAGATATTAAATATCACGAAGCATTAGATGCAAAGAGAGACGGTTATAATATTATAGACGCAGGTCACCATTTAGAATATCTGATGATCAAAGGATTAAAAGAATTACTAGAAAAAGAAGTAGATGTTGAAGTCGTAGAAACTACTGTAGTGACAGATCCGTTTGAGAGATAAAAAAATCACCCCTCAAGTTGAGATTCCAACTTTAAGGGGTGATTTTTTATTCCATAATTTTAACTGGTTCTGGATTTTTGATCTTTGGTAAGATTTTTTGGCTCGGTACAGTTGATTCTGGTAGTGTATTGTCTGTTCCATCGTATTTAGATAGGAATGTAATGACTTCTTTTACGATTTGTGTTGGAGTTGATGCTCCTGCTGTTACTGCAACTGTCTCAATACCTTCTAACCATTCGAGTTTAAGTTCTGATAGTGATGAAATTCTGTATGCGTTTGTGTGCGCAATTTCTTTTGAAACTTGTGCAAGTCTATTTGAGTTATTACTCTTAGGGTCACCCACAACAATCAGAAGCTCAGCATCTTTCGCTTGTTCTGCTACTGCTTCTTGACGCACTTGCGTTGCTAAACAGATTTCTCTATGAACTTCGATATCTGGATAGACTCTCTCTAATTCTTCCATTAGATGTTTAACGTCCCACTGACTCATCGTCGTTTGGTTCGTCACAATCAGCTTAGAGTCTTTCAAACGCTCTGGAAGTTCTTTAATATCGTCAAGGTCTTCTACTAAGAACACATTGTCTGGTGCAACTCCAACCGCACCTTCTGGTTCTGGGTGACCTTTCTTACCGATATAAATAACGTCGAATCCTTCTTTAGTTTTATTTCTGATAAGTTCATGTGTGAACTCAACGTCAGGACACGTTGCGTCAATACACGTAAGTCCCTTCGCTTTAGCACGTTCTTTAACTGCTGGTGATACCCCGTGTGCTGTAAAGATAACCGTACCTTCTTCAATTTGTTCTAAAATCTCTAAACGGTTTGGACCATCTAAAGTGATGATGCCTTCTTCTTCAAATGCATCTGTCACATGTTTATTGTGGACGATCATACCGAGAATATATATTGGACGAGGTAAGTTTTTATCTAGAGATGCGTTTCTAGCAATTACCATAGCGTCTACGACTCCATAACAATACCCACGTGGAGAAATTTTAATTATATTCATTTAGAAGCCTCCTCCTTAATGATTATAGCTGATATTCTATGAATTTCAAATCAAACGAAATACTGAATAATTAATAGGAATCGGGCTATTTATCATGTATAATGGTTAACGAGTTTAAAATAGAAATAGGTGAAAACATGAATGCTTTTAAAAGATTTAATTTTGATGACACGTTATTAAAAGCAATTGATGATATCCACTTCACGCATCCGACGATGGTGCAGGAAAGAGTTATTCCTAGAGTGATATCAGGTAAAAATGTAATCGCACAGTCAGCGACAGGTAGTGGTAAGAGCCATGCATTTTTATTACCGATTATTAGTAAAATTGTTCAAGATGATAAATCAACACAAGCGATAATTCTCGCACCAACAAGAGAGTTAGCGAGACAAATTAACCAAATGACAAAAGACCTACTTGTTTCATTCCCTGAAATCGAAGCAAAAGTATTTGTAGGTGGAACTGAATTAGAAAGAGATTTAAGACGAGCTGATAGCCAACCTCACATTGTGATTGGTACACCAACGCGCGTGAAGAATTTAATCGATAACTCGGTATTAAAAGTTAGTGACACGACAATGATTGTTATTGACGAAGCGGACTTAATGATTGACCTTGGATTTTTAGAACAGATCGACCAAGTGTCTAACGCAATTAATTCAGATGCCCAGTTCTTAATCTTCTCAGCAACAATTCCAGAACAGCTTCAAACGTTTTTAAAGAAATATGTAGGAAATACAGAAGTTATTGTGATTGACACGCCTAAGAATAAAACGTCTATTCACTACAGCTTGATTCCAGTTAAAGGACAAGATAAGAAAGATAAAATTCTTAAAATCACAAAATCAGTGACACCATACATTGGTATCATCTTCGCAAATAGTAGAGAACGTGCGGATGAACTGTTCGAATATCTATTAGAAAACGGAATTAACGTAGGGTTATTCCATGGTGGATTAAAACCAAGAGAACGTCAAAAAGAAATTAAGAAAATTGAAAATTTAGAATATCACTGGGTGATTGCAAGTGACCTTGCTTCACGTGGACTTGATTTTGATGGTGCCTCACACGTCATCAACTATGATATTCCAAAAGAAATTGAATTCTTTACACACCGCGTGGGTCGTGTAGGTCGTGGTCAATATAGTGGGGTCGCAATCACGCTTTATACACCAGACGAACAACACTTAGTGGACATCTTAGAACAAAAAGGATATAAATTTGTTCACGAAGATCTCATTCATGGTGAGTTAAAAGAAATTAAAGACAGAAAAAAACGTACGAACAGAAGTAAACAACAAGCGTCACTTGATCAGGATTTATCTTATAAAGTAAGAAAGCCTAAAAAGGTAAAACCAGGGTACAAGAAAAAAATGCAAGCGAAGTTACAAAAGCTTGAACGTGAAGAACGTAAAAAACATGCTGTACGTACAAAAAGACAGAATAGAAAACAGAGATAGGAGCATTTAAATGTTAATTGGATCACATGTACCGATGAACGGTAAGAAAATGTTAGAGGCATCAGCAGAAACAGCAGCTTCTTACGGTGAAAACACGTTTATGATTTACACAGGTGCACCACAGAACACAAGAAGAAAACCTATTGAAGATTTAAATATCGAACGTGGTCAAGAGATCATGAAAGAGAATGGGATTTCAAATATTGTTGTCCATGCACCGTATATCATCAACATTGCGAACACAACACGTGAAGGTGTATTTGACCACGGTGTTGAATTCCTAATTGAAGAAATTAAGCGTACGGAAGCGCTTGGATCTAAACAAATTGTACTTCACCCAGGTGCTCACGTAGGTGCGGGAGCAGATGCCGGAATTGAGTCTATCGTAAAAGGACTTAACATTGTACTACAAGAAAACCATGATGTCCAAATTGCATTAGAAACAATGGCAGGTAAGGGGAGTGAAATCGGAAGAAACTTTGACGAAATCGCTCAAATTATTGACGGTGTTACTAATAACGAAAGACTTTCAGTAACGTTTGACACATGCCACGTTCACGATGCAGGATATGATATCAAGAATGACCTAGATGGTGTCTTAACAGAGTTCGACAAAATTGTAGGTTTAGACCGTATTAAAGTTGTACACGTTAACGACTCTAAAAACGAAACAGGTGCTAAAAAAGATAGACACGAAAACTTTGGTTTTGGACATATCGGTTTCGATGCACTAATGAATGTCCTACATCATGAAGTATTTGACGGTCTTCCTAAAATATTAGAAACACCGTTCGTTGGTCCAGATAAGAACGATAAACAACCACCATACAAGTATGAAATTGAAATGATTAGATCTGGCCACTTTGATCCAGATTTACTTCAAAAAATTAATCCGAATATGATTTAATATTAAGAACGCATATTGCGTTCTTTTTTAATGTTTTTACATTTACAAACCGTAATGGTTACGTTATAATTTTATAGATTAAGGAGTGAAGTAATGACTGAAGCGGTATTTGAAATTAATAACGTGAGTTATGAATATAGAGATCGGTTAGAACATACAACAGCATTAAAAGATATTAACTTAACAATTCATAAAGGCGATTTCGTCGCAATTGTGGGGCCAAATGGTTCTGGTAAATCCACGCTACTAAAACTGATCCTCGGTATTAAAAAACTACAAACAGGTGAAATTTTAATCGACGGTAAGAAACCTAAAGAATCTACATTTAGTGAAAAAATTGGATACGTGTCGCAAAAAGCGGCATCATTTGCTAAAGGATTTCCAGCAACAGTAGAAGAGGTTGTACTTGCTGGTTTAACTAAAAAGCGTGGATTATTCTCTAGATATAAAAAAGAAGATTACGCTCGACTTGATGATGTGTTAAAACTCTTAGATATAGATGACTTAAGAGATAAAAACATTTCATTACTTTCAGGTGGACAGACGCAACGTGTGTTTATCGCACGAGCATTAATTAATAATCCAGAAATTTTAGTACTTGATGAGCCAACAGAAGGTATTGATGCTAAAAATATCCACAGTTTCTATGAAGTGCTTACAAAGCTAAAAGAAGCCGGGACAACGATTTTACTTGTTACCCATGATATTGGGGTAGTCATCGATCAAGCTGACGAAGTAGCATGCTTAAATGAGCACTTACACTTTCATGGAACCAATAATGAGTTCAGAAACTTGAATGAAGCAGATCTTTCTAAAGTTTACGGATTCCCGCTTCAACTCGTCAGCCATGATCATGACCGTCAATGTTGCGAGGTGGCACACAATGATTGAGGCACTATTTACGTTTGATTTTATAAGATATTCATTTATTAGTGGACTGATTGTTGGTCTGATTGCACCGTTATTAGGTGCATTTATTGTGGTGAGGCGTCTAAGCTTAATAGCTGATGCGTTATCTCATATCTCATTAGGTGGGATTACATTTGGACTTTATATTACAAGTCTCACAGGATTAGTGATTAATCCGTTAATTTCAGGAGTTGTGTTCTCTGTACTCGGAGCGCTGGGAATAGAAAAGATGCGTACAGCATATAAAAACTTCTCAGAAATTTCGATTCCGATTATCATGAGTCTCGGTATCGCATTATCCGTAATTTTCTTAAGTCTCTCAAATGGATTTAACCAAGATTTATTTGGATATTTATTCGGTAGCATTAGTGCAGTGACTAAGGGAGATTTAATTTTAATTTCCATTATTGGCGTAGTAGTGGTTACATTCATTATTCTTTTATATAAAGAGATGTTTTTACTATCGTTTGATGAAGAATACAGTGAAGTAATGAAGATTAATCGTTTTATTCATATTATTTTTATTGTATTAGTTGCTTTAGTCATCAGTGCGTCAATGAGAATTGTAGGTATTCTTTTGGTAAGTGCGATGATGACATTACCAGTAGCAGCAGCGATTCGTATTACATCAAGCTTTAAGCAATTAATTTTTGTGAGTATCCTGTTTGGAGAACTCTCTGTAATCAGTGGATTATTCCTCGGATTCCATCTGGATATTTCACCAGGAGGAACAATCGTACTTGTTGCGTTAGTCATATTAGCACTTACATTTTTAGTTAAGAAAGTAGGGGTGGGTCAAAGTGACAGAGCACGTGAATTATAAAGAAGTATTAAGAAGTCATAATTTAAAAGTTACAGAAAAAAGATTGAGTATCATTGAATATTTTAATGATCATAATAGATATATTAGTCCAAAAGAAGTGTATGAATATATGAATGCACTCTATCCAGGTATCAGTTATGACACGATTTATCGTAATCTATATACAATGTATGAAGTGAATATATTAGAACAATCCACATTTGAAGGTGAATTACATTACACAATTTCTTGTAGTGACCATCATCACCATCACTTTATCTGTGAAAAATGTGGACTCATAAAAGTAGTCCATTACTGTCCAGTAGATACTTGGCAGAATGAATTAGAAGGCGTTAAAATTAATAGTCATAAAATAGAACTTTACGGACTATGTACGAAGTGTCAGAAAAAGATAGCGTAGAAAAAAAGCAGTGTAACCTAAATTAATGGTTAGACTGCTTTTTTAATTTCTCTTCTCAACTCTTCTGGGAATGATTGTCACAA
Organism: Phocicoccus schoeneichii; assembly: GCF_014635565.1. Taxonomy (GTDB): domain Bacteria; phylum Bacillota; class Bacilli; order Staphylococcales; family Salinicoccaceae; genus Phocicoccus; species Phocicoccus schoeneichii. The sequence goes on along the minus strand of NZ_BMDB01000001.1, from coordinate 345,517 downwards.
TAGCCCCAATAACTAGAATATTCAACACCATAGGAAGCATTGAAACACTTTCATTGTTTAGGAAATATATGCTAAACAGAACCCACGAAACGATTAGAGCAATGTAATAATAAGGATTAGGTTTCATCTGAACATCTCCCACATAAAGGTAATGTTGTAATCCCCTTTATTATAAACTATAGTAATTGTAAACGCTATCTTAAAATTTTAAAAAATCACCCCGTAATCAGATTTCCTCTGAAATAGGGGTGATTCGTTTTATTTGTTCTCTTCTTGTAATTGTTTCTTGCGTTCGCGTTCTTTTTCGTAGTGCGCTTCTGCTAAGATATCAATTTCTTTTTTGAGTTCTTCTACCATTGTTTCTTCTGGTACTTTACGTACTGTCTTACCATGCATGAAGAGTAGTCCTTCTCCGCGTGCGCCTGCGATTCCAATGTCCGCTTCACGTGCTTCTCCTGGACCGTTCACGGCACATCCAAGTACTGCCACTTTAAGTGGTGCCTTGATATCTGCAATGTATTCTTCTACTTCATTCGCAATTGAGATAAGATCAATCTCAATACGGCCGCATGTTGGGCATGCAATCAATGTTGCGGCGTTTGATGCGAGGCCAAAGCTCTTAAGCAGTTCTTTTTGTACTTTAATTTCTTCAACTGGATCGGCTGATAATGAAATTCTCATTGTGTTACCGATACCTTTAGAAATGATTGCTCCAAGTCCTGCGGCACTCTTCACTGTACCTGAGAATAATGTACCAGATTCAGTAATACCAATGTGGAGTGGGTAGTCGAATGCTTTTGCCGCTTTTTCATATGCTTCGATTGCTAACTTGTTATCTGATGCTTTCATTGAAACGATGATGTCATAGAAGTCTAAGTCTTCTAAAATCTTGATGTGGTGTAATGCACTCTCTAGCATACCATCCGCAGTAGGGTAACCATATTTTTTGATAATATGTTTTTCCAATGAACCTGCGTTTACTCCAATACGAATTGGAATTCCTTTTGCTTTACATGCTTTTACAACTTCTTCAACTTTTTCGCGTCGACCGATGTTACCTGGATTGATACGAATCTTATCAGCGCCACCTTCTATTGCAATTAACGCTAATTTGTAGTCGAAGTGAATATCCACAACAAGTGGAATATTAATGCGTTTCTTAATTTCTTTAATTGCGAGTGCGTCTTCTTCTTTCGGACATGCCACTCGGACAATTTGACAACCTGCATCTTCTAAACGTTTAATTTCTGCAACAGTTGCTTCAACGTCATGTGTTTTAGTTGTTGTCATACTTTGGATGATAATCTCATCACTACCACCAATCACTAAGTCTCCGACTCGAACTGGCCTTGTATTTTTACGATGTGTAATTTCAGACATTTATAATCTCCTCAATAATAATACTAAATTAGAGTACTTTCATTATACATGAAGATATAATTTTTGTAATGAACTCAAACTGTCTTTCGCTTTAAAATAGGCAATTTCATAAAATAATATATTAGAAATGGAATCGTGAGTACATAAACAATGAATGTAGTATCTCTGAATATTATTAGGACAAATAACTGCACTATTGATGCCACTACAAATGCGAATGATTCTAGCTTTAACCAGTTCATATAGTCACTCTTACGATTTAATCTTTTAGAGATAAAATCAAATATAAATGATAAGACAAGTAGGATGATAAAAGCAAATGATGCGAGTACAAATACTTGAATTGAGATGAATACACTCATAAAGAATAACTTATCTTTTGATTGCTGGTTCGCATATTCTTTTAAATCTTCATCATTTTCAATTTCTCCAAAGTTTGAATATGGAAGTACTTGGTCTTCGAAACCGCTGATATATATTCCATTTTTTTGGAATGATATATCTACTTTGGTATCTATATCCTCACTATTTGAAAAACTTATCAAAAAGCCATTTTCATCTATCGTTTTATTTTCGCCATAATAAGTATTATTTTTTATTTCAAAAGTAGGAATTTGAGATTCTACTTGATTTAATTTTTCCATAGCAGCTGTTGTGTCTTGTTGATGTGTGATTGATGGAACCGAAAGAATAATTCCGATAATTAATACGTTTAGAAGTACCTGCTTAAAGGGTACAGTCCTAAAGAGAGGGTATTTTTTAAAGGTTAGAATCCTTTTTAAATACTCAAAATATTTCATGTTTATAACATCCTTAATATCAGACAGAAGTCGTATTTATATTGAATAGCAAGCTTTTACATTGTTATTCTACCATCTTCTTGATATATTTGTGATGTAAACAATTTTTGGGAGGAGAATTTTATTATGGCTTTTGAATTACCAAAATTACCATATGCTTATGATGCTTTAGAGCCATCAATCGACAAAGAAACAATGGAGATTCACCACTCTAAGCACCATAACACTTACGTTACAAACTTAAATAATGCAGTAGAAGGAACAGAATTTGCAGATAAGTCATTAGACGAACTTGTTGAAAACTTATCATCACTACCAGAAGATATTCAAACTGCAGTTCGCAACAATGGTGGCGGTCACTATAACCACTCACTATTCTGGGAACTTTTATCTCCTGAACAAAAAGAAATTCCTGCTGAATTAAAAGAAGCAATCGAGGACAAATTCGGTTCTGTAGATTCATTTAAAGAAAAATTTGAAGCAGCAGCTGCTGGTCGTTTTGGATCAGGTTGGGCTTGGCTAATCATTGGTAACGACGGATTAGAAATCGTTTCAACTCCAAATCAAGACAACCCAGTAATGGATGGTCAAAAACCAGTATTTGGTGTAGACGTTTGGGAACATGCGTACTACCTTAAATACCAAAACAAACGTCCAGAATACCTTAAAAATATCTGGAACGTAGTAAACTGGGACAAAGTGAACGAACTTTACCAAGCTGCTAAATAAATAGTTAATTAAAAAGGCTGATGGCTACCATCAGCCTTTTTATTTTGCCTATTCTTTGATAAAATGAATGAGATATTCTATACATTAAAGTAGGTTTTAATTTTGAGACGTGTAAAAAAGAAAAGTTCTGAAGCAATTAAATATCAAGTTTTCAAATCAAGGGTAAGCTTAGTCTTAGCAGTTGTATTTCTGCTTTGTCTTATCCTTATTTTGCGTCTCGGATATCTCCAAATTATTAAAGGAGATTCCTACCAAGAACGTGTAGAGAACGCACAATATGTTGAGATCAACCAAAACGTCCCACGTGGCCAGATTTTTGATCGAAACGGTAAACTATTAGTTGGAAACAAATCAGAACGCGCGATTTTCTTTACACGTCATAGAAACATGTCAAACCAAGAGATTTTAACACTTGCTAATGAACTTTCCAGTTATATTAACGTAGACGACCAACGTCTTGCTCTTCGTGACAAACAAGATTTTGTTTTAAATAATTATTATGAGCAAGTGCTGAGAGAGTTACCAAATGAAGCTCAACTATTAAAAGACGGAGCGATTTCAAGAACAGAGTTTTATGAAGAAGCGTATAATCAACTTTCTGAAGAATTTGTTGATACATTGCTGACAGATGATGACCTAAATGTTCTAAGTATATATGTAAGAATGATTGTCGCATCAGAACTCAATCCTGTTGCTGTAAAAGCAAAAGACGTCACTGAAGAAGAGTTTGCGAAAGTTAACCAAGATTTAGATAAGCTAGATGGTATAACTACAGGAATGGATTGGACCAGAGATTACAAATACGGCAGTACGTTAAGAACTATTTTTGGTGACGTGAGTTCATCTGAAGAAGGTCTACCAAAAGAATTAACGGAATACTATAAATCTCTTGGATACTCAAACAACGATAGAGTTGGGAAATCATATTTAGAATTTCAATATGAAGATATTTTACGAGGAACTAAAGAAGAAGTGAAATATTCGACAGACCGTTCAGGTAAAATACTTGGACAAGAAGTTGTTCGCCCAGGTAAACCAGGGAATGATCTATACCTTACTATTGATATTGAACTTCAACAAGAAATTGAAAAGCTTGCAGAGCATCATCTAAAGTCGTTACGTAAGTTAGCTGAAGATGCGAAAAAACGAAACGATGAAAATAATGACTTAGACTGGGATATCCATCCAGAATATATAGACACAGTGAATATCGTTGTTCAAGATCCTAATAATGGAGAGATCTTAGCGATGGTCGGTAAACATATTAATGAAGAAGGCGAAGTTGAAGACTTCGATTATGGTACATTCGCAGTAACCTATGTACCAGGATCATCAGTGAAGATGGGTACAGTTGTAACAGGCTATCAAAATGATGTACTAGAACCTGGTGAATTCATTGTGGATGAACCGTTAGTATTCCAAGATGGTACGAAGAAAACATCTTTCTTCAATAGAAATGATAGTATCGCAGTCGATGACCAAGAAGCGATCATGGTTTCATCTAACATATATATGATGAAGATTGCTTTAAAACTACTCGGTTTAGAATATGAGAAAGGTATGCCACTACCCATTGATATCTCAGATAACAGTTATAAACTAAGAAACGGTTTGAATCAATTTGGATTAGGAGTATCAACTGGGATTGATTTACCTAATGAAGAAACTGGTATTGCTCCTGCTTTAACAAACAATCCAGGGAACTATCTAGATCTAGCGATTGGACAGTACGATACGTATTCTGCAATGCAGTTGTCACAATATATTTCTACTGTTGCAAACGGCGGCAGCCGTATTCAATCACATCTTGCTAAAGAAGTGAGAGAGTATGATGCAAATGCAAATGGTCCTGTTGTTAAAACATTCAACGCAAATGTATTAAATACAGTTCAAATTAATGATAAAGAGTTTGAGCAACTGAAAAAAGGGATGTACGACGTATTCAATACGCATGACCAAGCGACTGACCGTTATGGTACAGGCTGGGATGCATTCCATAATTTAGAACCGAAAGCTGCAGGTAAGACTGGGACAGCTGAAGCATTTAGAGAAGGTCACTCAGTATTAAACCAAACATACCTCGGATATGCGCCTGCTGAGCATCCAGATATGGCTTTCTCTATTATATGGCCAACAATGCCAATGACAATTCCATTCTTCCCAGCACAGTTCTTAGGACAAGATCTTGTTCTGAAGTATTATGAATTAGAATATGGACAGGCACCTAAAAAACCATACAATTATAACCTAGATGAATTCTATCCAAGAATTAAAGAAGGTTCTTATTAAGGCTAAGAGTGATTTCTCTTAGTCTTATTTTTTTATGAATTAATATTTACATATTCTTTACAAATCGTTTATTTAATATTTATATTAGGGGCCTATTATAAGAACTGTAAGAAAAATCATTAAATCTTTCGGAGGTCTCATCAGACATGAAACAAAAGTTATTTAGCTTTTTAGCAATTCTATTAGCAGGTATTGTACTTGCAGCTTGTGGTAATTCATCAACAGAATCAGATTCAGAAGAAACTGGTACTGCAAACGGAGGAGAAACTACTGAACTTAATAAAGACGAAAAAATCATCGGTGACGGTTCTAGTACAGTTTTCCCAATCCTTGAAATCGTAAACGAAGAGTTCAATGCAGAATATGGTAAAGCTGCAGAAATTGGAGTATCTGGTACAGGCGCTGGATTTGAAAAATTCATCGCTGGAGAAACAGATTTCCAAAACGCTTCTCGTGGAATTAAAGATGAAGAGAAAAAAGCGCTTGAAGATGCAGGTGTTGAATACACTGAATTACAAGTTGGTACAGACGGTTTAACAGTTGCTGTTAACATGGCTAACGATTTTGCAACAGACTTAACTTTCGATGAACTTTACAAAATCTATAGTGGTGAAGCTAAAACTTGGAAGGACGTTCGTTCTGATTTCCCAGATGAAGAAATCAAGGTATACGGTCCAGATCAATCACACGGCACACACGATTTCTTCGTTGAAGAAGTAATGAATGATGAAGATGTTGTTGGAGAATTAATCCAAGACACTAACCAAGTAGTAAACGCAGTAGGATCTGACGATTATGCGATTGGATTCTTCGGATACAACTACTACTTAAATAACCAAGAAACACTTAAAGCAATTTCAATTCAAGGTCCTGATAATGACTCAGCAGTTGAACCAACTGAAGAGAATGTTAAATCATTCGAATATCCATTATCACGTCCACTTTACATCTATGCTTCTAATAAGAGTGTAAAAGAAAATGAATCAGTTAAAACTTTCTTAGAATACACTTTAGAAATTTCACAAGAAGCAGCTGAAGAAGCTGGATACGTTGGACTTGACGATGAAAAACTAAAAGATGAGCAAGACAAACTTAACTCAATTAAATAAGTTTAGGAAAGAGGCAGTATGAATGGTTGATTTAAACATTCGTGAACGTATCGCCAATAATCAAAGATCTAAACTAGTAGAGAAAACAGTACCTATCGTACTGTTTTCTATTACTATCATTTCGGTTTTAACAACTATTGGGATACTTTATACGTTAATCGTTGAAACAGTACACTTTTTCGGACGTGTATCTATCGTAGAGTTTTTAACATCTACTAAATGGAACGCTTTTAGTAGCACACCATCTTGGGGTATTTTCCCGTTAATTTTAGGAACTTTAAAAATCGTAGTGATCGGTGCAATTGTCGCAGTACCAACAGGTATTGGTGCAGCGATTTATTTAAGTGAATATGCATCTGATAGAACGCGCAGAATTATTAAACCCATCTTAGAGGTGCTTGCAGGTATTCCGACTGTTGTTTACGGTGCGTTTGCGATTACATTCGTAACACCTTTTTTACAAAGTTTCATACCTCCACTGAACCACTTTAACGCCCTAAGTCCGGGTATTGTAGTGGGTATAATGATTTTACCAATGATCGCGAGTTTAACAGAAGATGCGTTATCTTCTGTTCCAAACTCAATGAGAGAAGGTTCACTCGGAATGGGTGCAACTAAATTCGAAACAGTGTCTAAAGTTGTATTACCAGCAGCAATTTCTGGTGTAGGAGCAGCAGTTGTACTTGGTCTTTCAAGAGCAATTGGAGAAACTATGATCGTGTCAATTGCAGCAGGTTCTACTCCGAACTCAAGTTTTAATATTTTGGAGTCATTACAGACAATGACTGGGTTTATCGTACAAGTAACGTCAGGTGACGCAGCTTTCGGTACAGATGTTTACTATAGTTTATATGCTGTAGGTATGACATTATTTATCTTTACACTAGCAATGAATATGATTTCACAGTGGATTACTAAGAGATTTAGGGAGGAATATTAATGCTTTTGGATGCAAATGTAATTGAAAAAAAACGTAGTCCAAGACTCATGAAAAACAGTTTCATGAAGATGCTATTCCTTTTCTCTACTCTTATTGGACTTGTAGTTCTTGTCGTTTTACTTGGAACTACGCTTTTAGATGGATGGAAATATTTAACTGTAGACTTTTTTACTAACTTTAGTTCAAGTCGACCATCGAGAGCAGGTATTAAAGGTGCAATACTTGGTACGTTATGGCTCATGGCATTTACTACTCCGATTGCTATATTTTTATCAGTCGGAACTGCACTTTATTTAGAAGAATATGCACCAAAGAATAAATTTACTAAGTTTGTTGAAACAAATATTGCAAACTTAGCAGGTGTGCCGTCAGTAGTATTCGGTCTGCTTGGTTTAACTATTTTTGTGAGACAGTTTGGTTTAGGTAACTCGGTTATTGCAGCGAGTTTAACTCTTTCATTAATGATCATGCCAGTAATCGTAGTAGCGTCACAAGAAGCATTAAGAACAGTGCCACTTGCTGTACGTGAAGCTTCAATTGGTATGGGGGCATCAAAATGGCAAACAGTTTCGCGTATTATTTTACCAGCAGCAATTCCAGGGATTATTACAGGTATTATCTTAGCGATTTCTCGTGCAATCGGTGAAACAGCACCACTCGTTGTTATCGGTATTCCGGTAGCATTATTAACAACACCAAGTTCTCCACTTGATAGTTTCCAGGCATTACCAATGCAGATTTATAACTGGGTAAAAATGCCACAAGCTGAATTCCAAAACTTAACAGCAGCAGCAATTATTGTACTTTTAGCATTACTACTTATGATGAACTTCGTTGCAATTATCATTCGAAACAAGTATTCAAAAAGATTTTAAGGTGGATTATAAATGATTATGACTAAAGAAAAAACAAGTGCGATCCATATAGATAATAAAAATCTAAATCATTCGCCAATGGAGATGCAAAATAAAGAAATCTTTACTTCAAAGAACTTTAACTTATGGTACGGAGATAACCATGCGTTAAAAAATATTAACCTTTCATTCCATGAAAATGAAATCAGTGCGATTATCGGACCGTCAGGTTGCGGTAAATCAACTTACATTAAATCATTAAACCGTATGGTAGAACTGGTTCCGATTGTTAGAACTGAAGGTGAAATTCTTTACCGTGACACGAATATTCTAGATAAGAATATGACAGTAGAAGAGTTACGTACTAAAGTAGGGATGGTATTCCAAAAGCCAAATCCATTCCCTAAATCAATTTATGATAACGTCGCTTATGGTCCTAGAATTCATGGTATTAAAGATAAAAAGACTCTAGACCAAGTGGTTGAAAAAAGCTTAAGACAAGCTGCAATTTGGGATGAAGTTAAAGACCGTTTGAATGATAATGCTTATGGATTATCAGGTGGACAACAACAAAGAATTTGTATCGCTAGAACTTTAGCTGTAGAACCTGACATCGTACTTATGGACGAACCAACAAGTGCGTTAGACCCAATTTCTACAATTAAAATCGAAGATTTAATGCAAGAACTTAAAAAAGAATACTCAATCATTATCGTTACACACAACATGCAACAAGCAGCACGTGTATCTGATAAAACTGCATTCTTCTATCAAGGAAATGTAATTGAATACAACGATACAAACATCATCTTCGAGAACCCACACGATAAGCGTACAGAAGATTACGTGACTGGTAGGTTCGGTTAATATGTCTGCACGTGTAAAATTTGTAAATGATTTGGAAGAACTGAAACAGTACATTTATGATATGTCACAGTTATTATCGGAAAGATTCGACTCACTAGTTAATGTGCTTGAAAACAACGATAGAGCACTTGCTAAAGAACTAATCGAGCGCGACGTAGACATAAATGAACTGGAAGTTAAGATTAACGATCAGTCCGTTTCACTCATTACATCACAGTCACCCGTAGCATCGGATTTAAGATTAATTATTTCATGCATTAAAATCGCAGAAGATTTAGAGAGAATCGGAGATAACATTTCTAATATTGCAGAAGTATCTAGACGTACGCAAATTATGAATAAGCAAATTCTACTTCGCTTAACAACAATGATTCGTCTTGCTAAATTAATGCTAGATGATGCGATGGTTGCAATGAAAACGGAAGATCTCAGCTTAGTAAATGAAATTATTGAGAGAGACAACGATATAGACCAAATATTTGTTCAAGTAACAATGTCTGATATCTATGAAGAAACAGATGCATTTGTTACTGGTCAGATTCAACTGACAGCAAAATATTTAGAGCGTATCGGAGACCATATTGAAAATATTGGAGAACATATCTTCTTCACGCTTACAGGTAAAAGATATAAGTAGAACCATCTATTGATGGTTCTTTTATTTTTATCTCTATTGTTATTTGTTAGAATAGAAATAACGAGGTGAATACGGTGAATAAAAAAGAATTACGTAATCAAATGATTTCTAAATTACAAGGGTTTAGTCCTAGTGAAAAGTTAGGGAAAGAGTCTAGCCTTTACAGAAATTTATATGATTTTTTAGAAGGTAAGTCATACGAAACTGTAGGTCTCGTATTATCGATGAGCCATGAGCTTGATACGTGGCCAATCATCGACCATTTTATTGACCAAGGGGTTAAAGTTTATGGTCCAAAGTGTACTTACACGACGAAAGCTATGGATTTTTACGAAATCAAGTCACGAGATGAAATCACGAAAGATGAAAAGAATATACTAATTCCTGATAGTTCTAACGAACAAAATAACCAGGTTGATTTGCTTCTTGTACCAGGTCTTATTTTCAATGAAGAAGGATACAGAACTGGATACGGCGGTGGGTTTTATGACCGCTTCCTTGAAAACTTTAAAGGTGAAACAGTATCTCTATTATTTGACGAGCAACTTGGTCAAGTAATTACGGAGTCACATGATTTACCTGTGGATACTTTAATTACACCAACACAAATAATTATTGCGAAAGAAAATAGAACTAATGGCAAATAAATGGCAAGCAGCATATGAAATAATACGGTATACAAAATATGTAACAGCATATTATGAAAGTGAAACGGATACCTTATGGCTTAAGAATAAATCGACTCGTACACTCATGTGTATCAATGAAACACCGATTGAAAATATCCATGTCGAAGGTATTACTGAATCTATTTTTTCAAATAAAAATAGTCTAGATACAATTGCAGGATTTAATGTTAAACGTGTTAAAATTTATTACTTAAATTCAGCTAAAGGGAAACGTACATTTAAATCAAAAAAATTACGTGTCACTCACTATGGTATTGAAAATATCGGTGAAATTATTTTAAGTCCTTTTTATAAGATTGATACTAAATATAAGAAACAAAAACAAAATGATTGGTATAAAAGAAGAGTATTATCAGGGAATCCATTAGAGATGTATATGATTAAATCCACACCAATGACGAGTGTGTTAATCATGATCAATACACTCATCTTTTTAATGAACTTGTTTTATATTCATATTAAAGATTCCATGCACTTTACAAATCAACTTGGTCTTACACACTTTGACGTCGTGCAGGGGGAGTATTATAGACTCATTTCAAGCGCGTTCATACATGCCAATGTAGAGCATTTCTTGTTTAATATATTTGCACTCTATATACTTGGGAAGTTTGTTGAGAGTATATATTCACATGTACATATCTTAATCACTTATATCGTGACCGCACTGCTCGCAAACGTTGTGTCATTGACATTTATTACAGATAGCCTATCACTTGGAGCAAGTGGTGCAGTATATGGATTACTCGGAGTACTTGTGATATTTATGCTCATCAATAGAAAGATCAACACAAAACTCATCGTACAGATTGCTTTAACTTTTATAGTAATCAGTGTGATATCAAGCTTCTTTAGTAATGTGAACCATTATGCACACGTCGGCGGACTTATCTACGGTCTTATGCTCGGTGTTTTATTCCAAGCAAAACGGATCGATTGGAAGATTTCACTGCCAGTACTTGTATTGTTACTCGCAACTCCTATCATTCTCTGGAGCGTCGTTTTAAAACATGATTCTTATCAGCCAGTGGACGAAGTGGGACTAAAATATCTGAACGAAAAACAGTACGATAAGGCGCTAGAAACTGTCAATGAGACATTCCAGTACAATAAAGAGACAAGCACAACATATTATATTTTAGCTAAACTTTATGATATTTCTGGTGATTTTGAAAAGGCAAAAGAAAATTATAATAAGAGTTTTGAACTAGATCCTGAGAATGAATTAGCTTTAAAGTATAAATTGTATGAGTTAAGAAAAGCAAATGATTACGATTCAATGAAAAAGTTGATTGATAATATCGACAGAGATCATATTTATGATGATGAACTTCGCGCAATAGAAGAAGATATGAGAAGTAAAGGGTATTAAAAAAACACGAACAATTTGTTCGTGTTTTTATTTTTAGTGTCCTAAAGTTGGATATCCAAATGTGAAAATCGTTGCAAGTGCAAAGAAACCAAATGTTGCAATTGCACCAACACTAAATATGATCGCTAAAATGTTTTTAGCTTTAATTGAGTTCACGAGTGCAAATACTGCAACTACTGCAATTAAAAGCATGAGTAGTGAAAGTGTGTTTACACCAATGTGAATCGTCGTGTTACCGATATTAAATAACTCACCCGTATTAATGAAAGGCATTTTTCATCCTCCTTAGCATTTATAAACATATCACTTATATATATTGTATAATTGAAACAAGAGATTGTCTATATTAATTTGAGGTGAAATACATGGAAATCATTACATTACCGCTTGGACCACTCGATACAAATTGCTATATTCTTTTTAACGAAGACAAAAAAGCACTTGTGTTCGATCCGTCTTATGATGGTAAGAGAATTTTATCAGAAATTAAATCAAGAGGACTAGAAGTAGAAGCGATATTCCTCACACATACTCATTTCGACCACATCGGTGCATTGGACGTCGTAGCAAAGGATTTAGGCGTTACGACTTACTTAGGTGGAGAAGAGTATGAATGGGTACAAAACCCTGCTTTAAATGGCTCTAGCCGTTTTGGTGAAACAGTGACTACGAATGTAAAACGTGAAGAGTTAGAAGATGGCCTATTTGAAACAGAATCATTTAAGTTTGAAGTACTTAGTACACCAGGCCACTCACCAGGTAGTAAATCATTTGTATTTGATGATTTCGTAATTTCAGGAGATGTTCTTTTCAATAAAGGTGTAGGTAGAACAGATCTCTATATGGGGAACGAAAAAGAATTGATGCATTCTATTAAAGAGAAGTTATTTAAACTTGATGAAAACATGGATGTTTATCCAGGACATGGAATGCCAACGACAATTGAAGAAGAAATGCATGAAAATCCATATATTAGATAGAAAATAAAAAATACACGTCCGAGTTGGACGTGTATTTTTATTGGTTACCAAATGTTGGTTCCATTAAGAATGTTGAATAGTAAGTAAATCCTACAAAGAAGAATACTAAGTATGCAGCGAATACATACATGTACATTCTTTCAGTTAGTTTCATATATCCAAGTAATACAAAGAAACCAGTTTGTGCAAGGAAAAAGAACGCCATTGTTGTCATATCACCAATATAGAACAAAATAGCAAACATAGCTGTCCAAAAGCCCAGCATTTTAAATACCTTATCCATCGAGTTGTCCTCCCACCTGAACCTATTAATTACCTTAATTATAATGAACTCTAAGAGTGTTGTAAATACTAATTCAGTTTTAATGATACAAATATTTTTATTAAAAAAAGTAAAAGCATGTTTTTTAAGTATATGTATATAGGAGGACATATGAAGACATTACTAAACACATTGTTAAAAGACGCACAGGACAATTATTTTACAGATATTCATATTATACATCAAAGTGATGTAGGTATCATTCGCGCAAGACAAAGAGGAAAAATGATTGATGTACAAACGCTTAGTTTAGAGTCTTATAAAAAACTTATAAACTATCTAAAATTCATTGCAGATCTAGATGTTAATGAGTACCGTGTACCACAGAGTGGTCGCTTAGAAGTCACTGTAGATGATGAACTTATGAATATACGAATTTCTACATTACCCGTTTCATTGATGAATGAAGTCATAGTCATACGCATATTAAACAGCGCTAAATATATTCCTTCAAGCGAATTATTTAGAGATTCTTCAGACTACACATTTTTGAAACAGCAAATGTTGCAAACACAAGGACTCATACTCTTTACTGGCCCAACAGGTTCAGGTAAAAGTACTGTTATGTATCGTTTATTAGAAGAAATTGTTGCAACTGGAGATAGACAGGTAATTAGTATCGAGGATCCAATAGAATTTAACTTAGAACGTGTAATTCAAGTTGAGATTAATGAAAAAGCACAACTTGATTACGGACCACTCTTACGTGGAGTTTTACGTTGTGATCCTGATGTAATCATGTTTGGAGAAATCCGAGACAAAAAGATTGCAAAAGAACTCGTTCGAGCAAGTCTATCTGGTCATCTTGTTATTTCAACATTTCATTCTAAAAGTGCCGTCAGTGCACTCATGCGTTTAAAAGAATTTGATTTGTTGAATGAAGAATTAAGAGAGTCTCTAACTCTAATTATTAATCAACGCATTTTACATTTCAAAAATGAAACGTTCATTGTGTATGAAGCACTTAATCAAGATGGAATCACAAAAATACTTAATGGTGAGCATGTTGAAATCAAAACGATATCATCGAAAGTAGAAGACTTATTTAAAGAAGGGGTGATTTCTCATGAAGAATACCACTCGTTCAAAGAAACACTCGAACAGACTTAAAAAGTATGATGCAGACTTTTTGTTAAAGCTTGCTGAATTACTTCAAAATGGATTTACGCAAAGAGATGCACTTATATTTTTATTTAAACAATATGATGTGCTAAAAGTGTCTGAAACAAACATAGGCATCAAAATGGCTGAAAATGGAAATAGCTTGGCAGATGTATTGAAGTTTCTTGGGTTTAGAAACTCTGTTATTTCACAAACACAGTTTGCAGATGTTCATGGAGAAATTATATCTAATCTGATTGAAACTAGTGTTTATTTGAAAAAAAGAAGAGAGACGATCAAAAATATAATGAAAGCTGTTCAATACCCTCTCATCTTGCTTTCTATCTTTGTCGTAATGCTTGTGATTTTAAACTACACGGTTATTCCTCAATTTAACTCCCTGTTTTTATCTATGAATGCAGAAAAAGGAACACTAATAAAAGTGCTTGTGAGTATTTTAAATACTTTACCTAAAGTTGCACTTGTCACTTTTTTAATCGCCATAGTCATAGTTATCACCTTCACATTAATTTTAAATCAAAAGAATAAATATAAGACTCTCTTAATTGTAAGCAAAGTACCTATATTAAGAACCTATTTTAAATATTATATTTCACATAAATTTGCTCGAGAGGTTGGATACCTCATAAAGAGTGGAATTGAACTAAAAGTTATCATCGATATTTTTAAAGAACAGGATCTAAATCCATACTTAAAAATAATTGCAGAACATATCGAAATGGGAATAGTACAAGGCTTGTCGTTCTCTGAGTCCGTTAACGAGACAAAGTACTTAGATCATAAGATATATGCTTTTATAAAACATGGAGAAATTAATTCTAATGTAGGTAAAGAACTTCTCTTATATAGTGAGTACACGATTGAAAATATGATTTTAAGAATTGAGAGAACAACTTCAAGAATTCAACCTGTTATTTTTTCTGTGATAGGTCTTTTAATTGTTTGTTTATATCTAGTCATTGTGCTCCCAGTATTCCAAATGATGTCCCAACTAAATTAGGAGGTCTCTAAATGAGAAATGTATTCAAAAAAGCAATTTTAAATGGAAAGAAAAATGATGGTTTTACTCTGATAGAAATGTTACTCGTACTTCTCGTAATATCTGTGCTTATTATTTTAATCATCCCTAATATTGCAGCGCAAAGTAAGAATGTTCAAGAAACTGGATGCTCTGCTCAAGTGAAAGTTGTACAAGGGCAAATTGAAGCTTATACACTAAATGAAGGTATCGCACCAACGTCTATATCACAACTCGTACCGGATTATCTAACTACTAACCAGACTGCATGTGCGAATGGAGACTCTATTACGATTGTTAATGGACAAGCAACTCGAGAATGATGGTTTTACACTTGTAGAAACGATGCTCACGCTATTTGTCGTGAGCATTCTTCTCTTTATTACCATAGTGCATATTCCAAAATTTGAAAATAATCATAGTCTGGATGAAGTTCAAAATATTAAGTATTTCCTAGAGAAAAAGCAATTTGATGCGATGCGTAAAGAGAGTTTAGTATTAGTGCGTATTGATTATCAAACCAACCAAATAACCTCTCTTGATACAAAAGATAATTCTAGGGAGGTATTAAAAATTAATCATTGCATACTAAAAGAAGGTAGCCTCACTCAATTTACATTTAATAATAAAGGAGATTCGAGTGCATTTGGAACAATTTATTTATCTTGTAAAAATAAAAATTCAAAACTTATATTCCAAATTCAAAAAGGTAGATTTCGGATCGAATAAAGGATTCTTACTTGTTGATAGTTTGATGTCTGTATTTATCATAAGTCTAATTGTCTCTTTGCTCATTCCAGCAGTAATTGGCGCACATCGCTTGGAAGAAGAGTCTTCTCAAAAGTTAGAATTCTATAGAACACTGTATATTGACCTTAATTCAGGTCTAGATTTTAATGAAAGTAATAAATATTTTATCAAATCTGGATATGTTTGTAACAAAGAAGGGACGTGGTGCATTGAATCAGTTAAAAAAGAATGATGGATTCACATTACTTGAAGTACTCATTTCATTATTTTTAATATCTGTCATTATCACGTTATTCCCAATTATCTTGCAGTTCTTTCTAAAAGTAAAAGTACCTGCTGATAATTTTGATATAGACATATTTATTTTAGATATATATAGCGAAATAAATGTAACAGAAGAATATGATGTTAAGAAAATTTCAGATAGAGAGATACAAATACAAAATGATAAAAGAAAAATAAACTATCGTTATTTTGATAAAAGACTAATAAAGTCTGTGAATAACGATGGTTTTATTACTCTAATGTATGATGTATCAAAATTTGATGTTGAAGAAACAAAAGATGTTTTCAGAGTTAATGTAGGAGGAAAGAAAACATTTGAAATTGCTATTAAAAAACAATGATGGGTTCGTAAGTATTTCTGCTTTCTTTTTACTCAGTTATATTACAGGTGTATTTTTCTGGTATATGTCACGTGTTTTAATGGTGATAGAAGTCAGGAACAGTATAATAGGGTTATATGAAAAAGAAATTATACAAATATTAACTAGGTGATTAAATGATTTTAATTGGATTTATGGGATCAGGAAAAACAACAGTTGGAATAGAGCTTGCAAAAATTCTCGATAAACCATTTATTGATTTAGACCAGCAAATTGTTTTAGAAAATAATATGAAAATTCCAGATATTTTTAATAAGTTTGGTGAAGCGGGATTTAGACAAAGAGAATATGAGACCCTAAAAAATGTAATTGAAAAAGATGCAATCATTTCTACAGGTGGAGGCATTATTACATATCCAGATTCTTTCGATTTACTAAAAAATATTTCTAAAGATATTTTTTATTTGGAAATTCCGTTTGAGATTTCTTTTAACAGAATTAAAAACGATGAAAACAGACCTTTAACTAAGTCTAAGAAATCAGATTTAAAGAAAATTTTCGAGCATAGAATCCCTCTATATAAAGAGCTGTCTGATTATTCTATTAATGGTTCTGAGAGTGTTAATGAAATTATTCACAATATACTTATGCATAAAAAATAATATAAACTCAATTCGCTTGCTATTCCTTACAGATTAAAGATATAATGTATACGGATACAAAAGAATATGTACGGATGAACAGTGCTGGAGAGAACGTTATTCGTCGCCGAAGGAGCAAGCCGCAAGGTGAATCTCTCAGGCAAAAGGACGGCACTGGGACGTAATCCTGAAGAAATTCAACAGGGCAATATTTGGTTATTGTTCTGTTTTTTATATTTAAGGAGGATATTATGGGTGAATTAAAGAAAACACCATTGAATGATTACTATCACGAAGTCGGTGCAAAACTTGTAGACTTTGGTGGTTGGGAAATGCCTGTATCATTTACTAGCATCAAAGATGAACACAATGCAGTAAGAGAAGACGTTGGTATATTTGATGTATCTCATATGGGTGAAATTAGAATAACTGGTCCAGATGCTGAAAAGTTTGCAAACTACACACTTACAAATGATGTAACAAAATTATCATTAGATAAAGCACAATACACATTCATTTGTAATGAAAAAGGTGGAGTAGAGGACGACTTAGTAATCTACAAACTTGCAGAAAATGACTATCTTTTAGTTCCAAACGCTGCAAATACAGAGCATGACTTTGAATGGCTTAAAAAGGTTGATGGTTTTGACGTAACAGTTGAAAACGTATCAAGTGATTATGGACAAATCGCTATTCAAGGACCAAATGCACGCAAATTAATTCAATCATTAACTGATGAAGACATCAGTGAAATGGGTATGTTCAACTTTAAACAAGATGTTGAAGTTGATGGTTTCAATGTTATTCTTTCTCAAAGTGGATACACTGGAGAAGATGGATTTGAGCTATATACAAAGCCTGAAGATGTTCTTCCTTTATGGAAAAAGTTTAAAGAACTAGGCGCAGTAGAATGTGGACTTGGTGCACGTGATACTTTAAGAATGGAAGCAGGTTTACCATTACATGGTCAAGAACTTACTCCAGAAATCACTCCATTAGAAGCAAAACTAGGTTTCGCCGTTAAAGTGGACAAAGGTGATTTCATTGGTCAAGAAGTACTTAAAGATCAAAAAGAAAATGGTGTTAAAAGACGCAGTGGTAAATTCGAAATCACTGGTAAAGGTATTGCACGTACTGGTTATGAAGTATTCGACAACGACGGAAACAAGGTTGGAGAAGTTACAAGTGGTACACAATCACCATCTACTAAGAAATCATTTGGTTTTGTTCTAGTTGACAATGACTTCTTTGAACTAGACAAAGAATTTGTTATTAAAGTTCGTAATAGGGAAGTCCCAGCTAAATTTGTTAAAAACTTTAAATAAATATAATTAATTTTTTAAGGAGTGTAAATATGAGTCATCGTTATTTACCAGTAACAGAAAAAGACAAACAAGAGATGTTGCAAGCGATTGGTGTAAGTGATATCTCTGAACTATTCAGTGACATTCCTGAATCAGTTCGTTTCGAAGGTGATTTAAACATTAAGCCTGCGAAAGACGAGTACTCTTTACTTAAAGAGTTAAACAAAATTGCAAGCAAGAATATCACATCAACTACACATTCATCTTTCTTAGGTGCTGGTGTATATGATCACTATATTCCATCAGTAGTAGATTCGATTATTTCACGTTCAGAGTTCTATACAGCTTATACGCCGTATCAACCTGAAGTTTCACAAGGTGAATTACAAGCAATCTTCGAGTTCCAAACACTCATTTCTGAGTTAACGGCACTACCTGTAGCAAACTCATCAATGTATGATGGTCCAACTGCATTCGCAGAAGCTGCTACGATGGCAGCAGGTGCAACTCGTAAGAAGAAAATTGTAATTTCTGAATCAGTTCACCCACAATCATTAGAAGTTGTTAAAACTTACTGTGCGGGTCAAAACATTGAAGTAGTTGTTGCACCTCTTGATGGAACAAAAACTGACATTACAAAATTAGATGAACTTGTAGATGCAGATACAGCTGCAGTACTTGTACAATATCCTAACTTCTTCGGAACAATCGAAGACTTGGAAGAAATCGAAAAAATAGCTCATAAAGGTAAAGGATTATTCGTTGTAAACAGTAATCCTCTTGCTCTTTCATTATTAACACCTCCAGGTGAATTCGGTGCAGACATTGTAACTGGTGATACTCAAGTATTTGGTATTCCAGCACAATTTGGTGGACCACACTGTGGATTCTTTGCAGCAACGAAAAAACTAATGAGAAGAATGCCTGGTCGTTTAGTTGGTCAAACGACAGATGACGAAGGAAGACGTGGTTTTGTATTAACTCTACAAGCACGTGAACAGCATATCCGTCGTGAAAAAGCGACTTCTAACATCTGTTCTAACCAAGCATTAAATGCACTTGCTTCATCTATCGCAATGAGTGCTCTTGGTAAGTATGGTGTAGTTGAAATGGCTGAAGCAAACATTCAAAAATCTCACTATGCTAAAGAAGCATTTAAAGCTGCAGGATTTGAAGTATTAGAAGATCGGAACTTTAACGAGTTTGTTGTTAAATTAAATAAAGACGTAACTGAAATCAACGATGAGTTATATGACAGTGGTTTTATCGGTGGATACGACTTAGGCCTAAGCTTTGATGAGTATAAAAACCACATGTTAGTTGCAGTTACTGAACTTCGTACTAAAGACGAAATTGATGAATTTGTTGAAAGGTTAGGTGAATATAATGGCTAGAAAAGATGCGAGCCCATTAATATTCGAAAGAAGTATTGCAGATAGATTTGCTTACTCACTTCCACCAGTGGATGTAGAGACTAAAGATATTAACTCTTTATTAGATGATAAATTTATCCGTAAGACTAAAGCAGAATTACCTGAAATCAGTGAGTTAGATTTAATCAGACACTACACTGAACTTTCAAATAAAAACTGGGGTATCGACACTGGATTCTATCCATTAGGATCTTGTACGATGAAGTACAACCCAAAAATTAACGAAAAGGTTGCTAGAATTGATGGATTTGCTACATCTCATCCACTTCAAAATGAAAAAGCAATCCAAGGTTCATTAGAAATTGTTCATGACTTACAAGAATCTCTTAAAGAGATTACTGGTATGGATGAAATTTCATTACAATCTGCAGCAGGTGCTCAAGGTGAGTGGACAGCGTTAATGATGATTAAGGCTTACCACGAAGCTAATGGTGACCATAAGAGAACAAAAGTTATCGTTCCTGACTCAGCACACGGTACAAATCCTGCCTCAGCGACTGTAGCTGGTTTCGATACAGTAACAGTTAAATCAAATGAAAAAGGTTTAGTAGACATCGACGACTTAAAGAGAGTAGTTGGAGATGACACAGCTGCAATCATGCTAACTAACCCTAACACTTTAGGTTTATTCGAAAAAGATATCTTAGAAATTAGAGATATCGTTCACGAAGCTGGTGGTAAACTATACTATGATGGTGCGAACTTAAACGCAATCATGTCTAAAGTACGTCCTGGAGACATGGGCTTTGACGCAGTTCACTTAAACCTTCATAAAACATTCACTGGTCCACACGGTGGTGGTGGTCCTGGTTCAGGTCCAATTGGGGTTAAAGCTGATTTAGCAAAATTCTTACCAAAACCTTTAATTGTTAAAGAAGAAGATACTTTCAAACTAGATTACGATCTACCACAAAGTATTGGACGCGTTAAACCATACTTTGGTAACTTTGGTATCTACTTACGTGCTTACACGTACATTAGAACAATGGGACCAGACGGACTAAAGAAAGTTTCTGAAGATGCTGTATTAAATGCAAACTACATTATGCGTAGATTAGAAGGTACTTATGAACTTCCATACGATCAACATTGTAAACATGAGTTCGTATTAAGTGGTTCTAAACAAAAGAAACAAGGTGCAAGAACATTAGACATAGCGAAAAGACTATTAGACTATAGCTTCCACCCACCTACAATTTACTTCCCATTAAACGTGGAAGAGGGACTTATGATCGAGCCAACTGAAACTGAATCTAAAGAAACTTTAGACAACTTCATAGACGCCATGTTAAATATTGCGAAAGAAGTAGAGGAAGATCTTGATTTAGTACTTGAAGCTCCTCATGATACTGTAATTGGTAGACTTGATGAAACAAAAGCAGCACGTCAACCAGTTCTACGTTTTGATCGTGAAGAAATTATTGAAGAGAAAAAATAGCATAAAAATAAGGTCGATGAAAATCGACCTTTTTTTATCTTTGCTATTAATTTTTAGAGTTAATCTTACCAGTCCATTTGCTGATACCACGTTTTAATACATAAATATCAGTATGACCTAGTTTCTTTAAGATACGAGCAGCTCGTAGTGCAGTTCTACCGTTTTGATCATATAGATAGACTGGCTGATCCTTACGAAGCGCTTTTGCTCTTTGGTTAAATACAGTCATTGGAATGTTTCTAGCACCTAAAATATGACCATACTTATAAGGCTCTTTTTCTCTTAGATCAACGAGCTGTACGCGTCTTAAATCTTTGCTAAATTCTTCCTCATCTACGATGTTTACACCTTTAACACTTAATAGAGCATTAACAATCATAAAGACAATGATTAATACTAAAATAACGAGTAGTACGATAGTTGTTGTACTCAAAAAAATCTCTCCTCAATATGTTACAATAGTTTAATTATAGTAGTTTTCATAATGTTTTAAAAGTAAAAGTTCGGAGGTATTTTAGTGAGTAATACATGGCTTTATATAAAAAGCGGAAAACAAGATGCATTTTTTAATATGGCTTTAGATGAACTATTAATGAACAAAGTCAGACGTGGTGAAATTCCACCAGTGATTCGTTTATACGAATGGGAAACACCTACTTTATCAATTGGATACTTCCAAAAAATGGAAAAAGAGATCGATATTCCTAAGGTTGAAGAATATGGATATCAACTTGTTCGCAGAAAAACTGGTGGACGTGGTGTATTACACGATAAAGAACTTACATATAGTTTAGTTTTGCCTGAAGATTATGAAGGGATGCCAAAAAGTGTAACAGAAAGTTATAGAATTCTTTCTGAAGGTATCAAAGAAGGATTCAAAAATCTTGGTCTTGATGCATACTTCAGCATCCCTGATAAGAAAGAGAGAAGAGAAGAGCGCAGCAGTGTGTGCTTCGATACTCCAAGTTGGTATGAATTAGTCGTGGAAGGAAGAAAGATTGCTGGTAGCGCTCAGACACGCTCTGAGGGCGTAATCATGCAGCACGGATCCATTCTCTTAGACGTCGATATCGATCACCTATTTGACATGTTTAAATTTACTAACGACCGCTTTAAAGAAAAAATGAAATCAACATTTTTGGAAAAAGCAGTTGCAATTAATGATATATCAGATAAAAAAATCACAATCGATGATATGTACAATGCATTTAAAAAAGGCTTCGAAGATGGTCTAAACGTAACTACTAACGAGTACGAACTTACTGAAGATGATCATAGAGAACTAGAATTATTAATAGAAAAATATGCTTCTAGAGAATGGAACTATAGAAGATAAAAAAAGATAAAAAAGGAAGTTTAGATTATTTTCTAAACTTCCTTTTTCTTTTTGTCTGTCTCATCGCTTTTCTATACTTTCTTTCATCTTCACTTAGAATAAAGAAGTAGTAAATTGCGTAAAGTATAGCGATAAATATCACAATTGAAATGATCGTCTGGAATATAAAATCAAATATATTACCGATATTCGTAATGAGCCCAATAACTCCAATACCGATAAACATATAAAACAGAGTTTTCTTCATTTAGTACACCCTTATAAAAATTTTACTGTTTCTTGAAATGCTTCAATAGCTTTCAAGATTTTTTCTTTGTCTTTTTCTTCATAGGCTTTTGTTACGTTGGCCATGTTTTTTATTAAAGCGTCGTTGAATACTGCAATCTTTTTGTCTTGTCTAGTTAATGTGTTAGACAGTTTTAGTTTATCGACTTCTTTATTATAATCATCGACAATATCTTTGATGTTTTCTTCTATATTTTTGATGTTTTCTAAATTAATAATATCTGTTTTTTTGTAATAAGTCGTCTGATCTTTTAATGTATCAATTTCACGTGAAAGTGACTTCGAATAATGGTCGACAGTTTCTTTATAGATTGTTATGTTTTCGTCCTTAGAATCTCTTTCGATTCTAGCAATTTCTTCGTCAATGTGCTCTATATCTGCTTTTAGTTGTTTATTTTCAACTTCTGCTGATTGAAGTTCTTTTTGTAATTCAGATACTTGTTCTTGTTTTTCAGCATGTGAATCTTCTTTACTTAAAGATGAACATGCACCAAGTAGTAAAGTTGTGCTTAAAATGAGTAAAAAACGCTTCATATTTAATCCTCTTCGTAAATATATTATGTGTTTTAGTTTAACACATTGACCATTAAAAATTAAAAGCATATGAATAATTAACAAAATAAGGTAAAATATGGTGTGAAAGGTGGATATCATAAATGATCAAATACGAGAAATTAAATCAGCTATTAGAAAGTAATAATCTAGATGCATTATTAATTATGAGCCCCTATAACAGACGTTATGTTACTGGATTTAGCGGTTCAAGTGGTGCCGTCGTTTATACTAAGAACGAAAAGTTTTTAATCTCGGACTTTAGATATAAAAACCAAGCTCCAAATGAATCTGTGGATTTTGAATTTGTTCTACAAGATAAAGGTCTACTTCCATTTATTGTAGAATTTATGAAAGAGAAAGGTTTAAAGACTATTGGTTTTGAATCTGAACATGTAAATTACAATATTTATGAATCTCTTAAAAATGAATTTGACCTTGTACCTCTTACAGGCGAAGTTGAAAAAATTCGTATGGTTAAAACACCAGATGAAATCGAGAAAATTAAAAAAGCATGTGAAATTGTTGACGAATCATACATGCACATTTTAAAATTTGTTAAGAGTGGAATGACAGAGCTTGAAGTAAGAAATGAACTTGAATATAAGATGGCTCAACTGGGTTCAGAAAAGCCAAGTTTTGATACAATTGTTGCGAGTGGACATCGTGGTGCATTGCCACATGGTGCGGCGAGTAACAAAGTAATCGAACGTGGTGATATGGTCACTCTAGACTTCGGTGCATACTATGAAGGTTATGCTTCTGATATTACACGTTCATTTGCTGTAGAAGAAGTTTCAAGCGAAATGGAAAAAGTGTATAATATTGTACTTGAGAGTCAATTAAAAGCTTTAGACGAAATAAAGCTTGGTATGACAGGTGAAGAAGCCGATAGTATCGCACGTGATGTGATTAAGTCTTATGGTTATGGAGATAACTTTGGACACTCTCTCGGACATGGTTTTGGACTTGAAGTACATGAAGGACCAGGACTTGCCCAATCAAGTGACATTGTTCTCACAGAAAACATGGTAATTACTATAGAACCTGGTATCTATGTAGATAATGTTGGTGGCGTTCGTATTGAAGATGATGCGATCGTAACTAAAAGTGTTCTAGAAAAATTAACTCATTCAACGAAAGACTTCATTATTGTAAATAACTAGGAGGAAAAAGAATGATTTCAGTTAACGATTTTAAAACAGGTTTAACAATAGAAGTAGATAACGGTATTTGGAGAGTTATTGATTTTCAACACGTTAAACCAGGTAAAGGTGCGGCTTTTGTACGTTCTAAATTACGTAACTTAAGAACTGGCGCAATCCAAGAAAAAACGTTCAGAGCAGGAGAAAAAGTTGGCCGTGCTCAAATTGACAACAGCAAAATGCAATACTTGTACAATGACGGTGATGACTATGTGTTCATGGATAACAACACATATGAACAAATCACTGTAAATAAAAGCCAACTAGAACATGAAATTCAATTCTTAAAAGAAAACATGCCTGTATCTATCATGATGTATGAAGGTGAAACTCTTGGGGTTGATCTTCCTAAATCAGTTGAATTACAAGTAGTTGAAACTGAACCAGGTCTTAAAGGAGATACTGTTTCTGGTGGTACAAAATCAGCTACTATGGAAACTGGTTTAAAAATTCAAGTTCCTTTATTTATTGAAAATGGTGAGATACTTGTCGTAAATACAGATGATGGCAGCTATGTTTCACGTGCATAAAAAGCAGATTCTATCTGCTTTTTTTTATTAAACATTGAATTGGTACGACCACATCTGTAAAATAGTAATATCTTATATTATTTAGGAGTTAATAAAATGAACTTAGATTACATTGATCAATTATTAGACAAAATGGAAAAAGCACAACTGACAGAACTTTCATATAAAGATAGTGAAGTAGATATTGTTCTTAAAAAAGAAACACCACAAGTAAGTTATACGGCTGCACCAGCGCCAACAGTTCAACAGGCTGCACCAGTAGGGACACAAGAAATTGCTGAAACATCTGCACCAGTAGAATCTGGAACATTTATTAAAGCACCAATGGTAGGTACTTTCTATAAAGCACCATCACCAGAAGCAGACGCTTATGTAAAAGTTGGAGATAAAGTATCTAACAACTCAGTGGTTTGTATTTTAGAAGCTATGAAACTATTTAACGAAATCGAAGCAGAGGTTTCCGGTGAAATTGTTGAGATTTTAGTTGAAGATGGAGAAATGGTTGAATTTGACCAACCATTGTTCAGAGTTAAATGATTAAAAAAGTACTAATTGCAAACCGTGGTGAAATCGCGGTACGTATAATTCGTGCATGTCACGAGCTTGGACTTGAAACGGTATCCATTTATTCTGAAGCAGATCGTGATAGTTTACACCGGAAACTCGCTACAGAATCTTACTGTATTGGTCCAAAGCTTTCTAAAGACAGCTACCTAGATATGATTAGCATCATTACAATTGCTGAAAAAACAAACTGTGACGCGATTCACCCAGGATATGGGTTTTTAGCAGAAAACAGTGACTTTGCTGAAATGTGTGCAGCATCTAATATTGCTTTTATAGGACCAAGTCATGAAACGATCAGTCTTATGGGGGTTAAAGATGTTGCCAAACAAACAATGATTAAAGCAAATGTACCAACAGTTCCAGGCTCAGATGGTGTTGTTCAATCTGTTGAACATGCGAAACAAATTGGTCAAGAAATTGGCTATCCTTTAATCATTAAAGCAAGTCATGGTGGTGGAGGAAAAGGAATTAGAGTTGCTCATAATGAAGAAGAACTCGTTCAAAATTATCGTTTAACTGAACAAGAAGCAGAAAGTGCTTTTGGTAACAGTGACTTATATATCGAAAAATATATTACAAACTTCCGTCATATTGAAATTCAAATCTTAGGAGACTATCATGGTAATGTGGTTCATTTAGGTGAACGTGATTGTACTGTACAACGTAGAATGCAGAAATTAGTTGAAGAAGCTCCAAGCCCAATTATTGACGCAGCAACGCGAAAAGAGATGGGTGAGACTGCTGTGCGTGCAGCTAAATCAATCAATTATGTAAACGCAGGTACGATTGAGTTTATCTATGACTTAGATGCGAATGAATATTACTTTATGGAGATGAACACACGTATTCAAGTTGAACATCCAGTGACTGAAATGATTACTGGTATCGACCTTGTCAGAATGCAATTAAAAGTTGCAATGCGTGAACCAATTCCATTTAAACAAGAAGATATTGAATTTAAAGGACATGCTTTTGAATTCCGTATCAACGCTGAGAATCCATTTAAAAACTTTATGCCTTCAGCAGGGAAAATTACAGACTTTTTAGCACCAGGTGGATTTGGCGTAAGATTAGATACTGCATCATATGCAGGATATTTGATCCCACCATATTATGACTCTATGATTGCGAAACTTATCGTCTATGGTGATGATAGAACAGATTCATTAAGAGTTGCAAAACGTGCTCTAGATGAGTTTGAAATTAAAGGAATTGATACTACAATTCCATTCCACAGAAGAATTATTGAAAATGAAGACTTTTTAAATAACGATTATAATACAAATTTCCTCGAACAACATGATATAATGAACTGATGAGGTGAGAGCATGTTAATACAATCTAGAACAGAATCAACAGGAGATATTACAATTTCTAACGAAGTGTTAGAAGTAATCTCTAGTATTGCTGTACTCGAAACAAAAAGTGTCCATTCACTTAACAACAACTTAGCGAGTGGTACAATTGAAAAATTAGGTAAAAAGTATCGCGCTAAAGGTATTCGTGTTGAAGATGTAGATGGTAATTTAAAAATCTCTGTATATGTGAATCTGAGCGATGATAGAAATGTCCATAGCATTGCTGAAACAATTCAGGAAAACATTAAGACAGCTGTGAACAATATGCTTGAAATCAACATTTCAGAAATTAATATTCACATAGTGAATATTATTAAATAATAGGTGTATAGAATGAATAGACATGAAATAAGAATTAAAGCATTTCAAATTTTATTCCAACTCGAAAAAGGTTTAGTTATGTTAGACGAAGTGAAGTTTAAAGAGTTGTTAGATACTGAAGCGTATTTAAAACAGATCGTTAACTACTATTTAAACAATCAAGAAGAAATTGATGCATCAATCAATAGTAACCTAACAAACTACACAATTGACCGCATTCGTAAAGTGGATCGCAATATCTTGCGCATGACAATTGCTGAAATAGAAGGTACAGATATTCCTAAAAAAGTTGCGATTAATGAAGCAATTAAAATTGCAAAAGTTTATGGCGAAGCTGATAGTTATAAATTTATTAACGGTGTTTTAAAGAACTATTAAAAAGAGTGATTAAATGACTAAAGATAAGTATCTTTCAGTTAACGCATTAACAACATATATTGCAGAAAAATTTGTCAAAGACCCGTATCTTGAACGGGTCTTTGTTCAAGGTGAGCTGTCAAATGCGAAATTGCATTCGTCTGGCCACCTTTATTTTTCGTTAAAAGATGAAAACAGCCAAATCCGTGGAATTATGTTCCAATCACAGGTCAACAAGTTAAAATTCAGACCTAAAGACGGAGACAAAGTCATTGTTGATGGTAGGGTATCTGTGTACAAAGGTAACGGTACATACTCAATCAATGCCTCTAATATGATTTTAGATGGTATAGGCCAACTGTTTTTACAACTAGATGAAAACATTAAGCTCTTAAGAAGTGAGGGCTTATTTGATGAGATACATAAAAAACCAATCCCAAAATTTCCAAGACACATTATTCTCATTACTTCTAAAACAAGTGCTGCAGTAAAAGATATGTTAACGGCCGTTGAAAGAAGGTTTCCACTTGTTAAAATTTCGATTTTAAATACATTGATGCAAGGTGAGAAGAGTAAAAATAATGTGATTGAACATCTTAAGTTTGCAGACTCACTAAATGCAGATACAATCATTTTATCTCGTGGTGGCGGGTCTATAGAGGATCTATGGACTTTTAACGATATAGATGTCGCGAGAACAGTATTTGAGCTTAATACACCTGTAATAACAGGTATTGGCCATGAAACAGATACGACACTTGTTGATTATGTAAGTGATTTACGGGCAACGACTCCAACTGCAGCAATTGAACACGCAGTGCCTGACCAGATTTCATTATACGAACTGATTAGAAATTATGAATACTCAATTTTAAAACACATGAATTTAAAACTTGAGAGCAAACTAAATGAGTTGGATAGTGTTAAAAATTATTATAAGTTTAAAAATCCATCATCATTGTATGATCAACAAGTTCAAAAGTTAGATCACTATTCGGGTCAACTTGAACACAAATTCAATTCTATTTTTACAGATAAAAAACATTATTTTGAAAGCAGAAAGTCGCAAATTTTTAATATAATAAAAAGTAATAAAATTGAGTCGTATCAGACACATGTGAATAGACAAGATGCACAGATGAAGCAATTAATTAAATATCAATCAGATAAAAATAAATTGCGTCTAAAAAACAATATAGATCTTTTAGATTCATTATCTCCACTCTTAATTTTAAAACGGGGATATTCTTATTCAACTATAGAAGACAAGGTTATTACTGATATCGACGATGTTTCAGTAAATGATATGATGAAAACACAGTTAAATAAAGGTACAGTTTGGTCTAAAATTATTGAGGTGGAGAAAAATGACAAATAAAAATCAATCGTTTGAAGACAAAATGAAAAGAATAGATGAAATTGTTGTTAAATTAGATAGCGATGATATCACACTTGAAGAATCGCTGAATCTCTATAAAGAAGGGGTCACCTTAACTAAAGAATGTGATGATATTTTAAAAAATGCACAATTAAATATCGAAGAATTGACTAAGGATGATTCTGATGGAGAATAATGTAGTACTAGACAAAGTTGTCGACAAAATTATTGAACAATTAAAACTGAATACAATAAACACATCACTCCTAGAGTCGAGCGTATATTCAATTAATGCTGGTGGTAAGAGATTCAGACCATTATTACTCTTACAGACATTAAAAGCACTAGGAACAGATGTAAATTTAGGCATTATTCCTGCAGCTTCTCTTGAGATGATTCATACGTATTCACTGATTCATGACGATCTACCTGCAATGGATGATGACGAATTGAGACGTGGAAAACCAACGAATCATATCGTTTACGGTGAAGCGACTGCTATTTTAGCTGGAGATAATCTATTAACAGAGAGCTTCAATTTACTGACAAAGTCAAAGCTAAGTCCTGAACAAATAGTAAAACTCGTTACCTTATACTCTAAGTGTGCAGGTCAACTCGGTATGATCAGTGGTCAAATGCTCGATATTGAAGCAACTGAAAAAGAACTCACTATTCTGGAATTAGAAGAAATACATCGCAATAAAACAGGTGAATTAATTGTCGCAGCAATAGAAGCAGCAACAATTATTGCGAACAGTGAGTCACATGTTACTGAGTCACTTAAATTATTTGGTGAAAAGCTCGGATTATTATTCCAAGTTACTGATGATATCTTAGATGTAACAGGAACTACTGAAACACTTGGTAAGCACATTGGTAGTGATGAGAAGAACAATAAAACGACGTATGTTTCTTTACTTGGACTTGATGGTGCAAAAGAAGTGAAAACAACTTTAGCAAATGAAATGAAAGACATTTTAAATACGCTAGATAAAGACATCCAAATATCTGAATTAATGGAAATTGTAGAATTAATAGTGAATAGAACAAAATGATGACATGTGTCATCATTTTTCTTTTTGTGATTAATATTAAAATGATATAATGAGTAAAGTACAAAAAGGTGGGTGCTATATGGATTTATATAATATAGAAGATCCCTCATTTTTAAAAAATAAAAGTGAAGATGAATTGAAAGAAATTGCACAAGA
This sequence comes from Phocicoccus schoeneichii, assembly GCF_014635565.1. GTDB lineage: Bacteria > Bacillota > Bacilli > Staphylococcales > Salinicoccaceae > Phocicoccus > Phocicoccus schoeneichii. The sequence continues at coordinate 315,138 of NZ_BMDB01000001.1, read as the reverse complement.
AATCAGAGACTTTTTAATCGAATCATGTGCAAAAACAGGTGGACACATTGGTGCAAACCTAGGAGTAGTAGAACTAACACTTGCTCTCCATAAATTCTACAATTCACCAAAGGATCAAATTATTTTTGATGTTGGACATCAAGCATACATTCATAAAATATTAACAGGAAGAATCAATCAGTTTGATTCACTCAGACAATATAAAGGGTTATCCGGATTCCCTAAACTCAGTGAATCAGAACACGATGTTTGGGAAGCAGGACACTCTTCAACGTCTCTCTCAGCAGCGATGGGGATCGCTAAAGCAAGAGATATTAAAGGAGAAGACTTTTCGGTCATTCCAATCATCGGCGACGGAGCATTAACAGGTGGTATGGCGTTAGAAGCGTTAAATCACATTGGATCAGATAAAACTAAGATGACAATCATCCTAAATGACAACGAGATGAGTATTGCGCCAAATGTTGGAGCACTTCATAATATGCTCGGTCGAATTCGTACTAATACGAACTACAACCGTATTAAATATGATATAGAAGAACTGTTATCTAAAATTCCAACTGTGGGTTCATCGATTCGTGGTGTCGCAGATCGAGTAAAAGATAGTCTAAAATATTTAGTTGTAAATGGTGTGTTCTTTGAAGAACTTGGAATTAAATACATTGGTCCAGTCGATGGTCACAATTTCCAAGATCTAGAACGCGCATTAAAATCAGCGAATGAAGCAAATGGACCTGTTCTAATTCATGTCATTACCAAAAAAGGTAAAGGATACCATCATGCGGAGAATGACGCTGTCGGTACTTGGCATGGTCTTGGACCTTATAAAATTGAAACGGGTGAATCACTTGGCTCAGGTAGCACGATGTCGTGGAGTGAGTTTATGTCAAACTCAGTCTTTGACCATGCTTTAGTAGATGAAAGAATCGTTGCACTTACGCCAGCAATGCCTGTAGGCTCTAAACTTCATAAATTCCAAAATGAATTACCTGAACGCTTTTTTGATGTTGGTATTGCTGAACAACATGTGGTCACAATGGCTGGTGGACTTGCAAGTTATGGCATGAAGCCTTATGTTGCGATATATTCAACATTCTTACAAAGAGGATACGATCAGGTCTTACACGATATTGACCGTCAAAAACTCAATGTGTTCTTTGGAATCGACCGCAGTGGCTTAGTAGGTGCTGATGGAGAAACACATCACGGTGTGTTTGATTTAACTTTCCTATTACCATTACCAAATATGGTAGTTGTTATGCCTAGAGATGAAAAAGAAGCACAGATGATGATTGACTTCGCCGTTAACTATGAAGGACCAATCGCATTTAGATATCCTAGAGGTAATGTTTTAGGTATAGATATGAATGAAGAGAGACCAGCAATTGAATATGGTAAATGGGAAACTGTAAAAGAAGGCAAAGATATCACTGTAATTAGCTATGGACCAACCTTAATTGATGTGCTAGATGCAAGTGAAGAACTAAAAACAAAAGGTATTAATGTTAATGTTGTAAATGCACGCTTTATAAAGCCGATTGATACAGAATTAATTACAAAAATAGCTGAACAAAACCAACCGATTTTAGTGGTAGAAGAAGCAATGCTCGCAGGTGGACTAGGTGCTCTTGTTCAGTCATTCGTTATGGATTACGATCTAAAAACGCCTGTCAAACGTATCGGTATTGATGATCAATATGTTGAACAAGGCAGTGTTCCTGAATTATTAGAAGAGGTTGGTCTCACTAAAGAAAATATTGTAAACAAAATCGAAGAGATTATAAGCAATGAAAAAAACTAAAACTAGAGCTGATCTTTATCTATATGAAAACTATAATTTAGGTACAATCGAAGATATTAAACGATTGATTATGGCGGGTAAAGTATTAAATAACAATGCACCTGTATACAAACCATCTGATATTATCATTGAAGAATCAGCGGATATACGTTTTAAAAATATTAAAGAATTTGTTTCACGTGGAGGGCTTAAGCTACGTGAAGCGATTCAAGTCTTTAACCTCGAGTTTAATGACAAAGTCGTCGTTGATATTGGCAGTTCTACTGGTGGATTTACAGACTGCGCACTGACACATGGTGCGAAACGTGTCTTTGCTGTAGATGTTGGTACAAATCAACTGGATTATAGTTTAAGAGTTGATGACAGAGTCATTGTATTAGAACAGACAAACTTTAAAGATATTACAGATGAAATTGTAGACAAACCAAATACGTTTACGATTGACGTAAGTTTCACTTCAATCGTTCCTATTTTAAGACATATTAAAGTACTTTTCGATCATGAATATGAAGTGATTGCACTTATCAAACCTCAGTTTGAAAGTTATTTAGAAGAACGTGAATCAGATGGCATTATTAGAAACGCTGAAACTCAAAAAAACACGGTGATTCGTGTAGTAGATGAGTGTGAAGCAATTGGTTTTAGTACGTACCAAATTATTGAATCCCCAATTAAAGGGACAAAAGGTAATACTGAATTTTTACTGCATATTAAAAATGATCATAAAAACAATAAATTATCTGAAGAAGAAATCACAGCAATGTTTTAATTGCTGTGATTTTTTTGATTTGTATTCTTTATTGACGTTGTGGTATATTCGAATAAATATACATGTTAAAGAAAGGTGATATCTAATGTCAAATAAGTCTGTGCGTCAAATTAAAATTAGAGAAATTATTTCTAGTCACAATATCGAAACTCAAGAGGAGCTTGTTGAAAAGTTACTCGAACAAAAATTTGATGTAACTCAAGCAACGGTGTCGCGAGATATTAAAGAATTACAGTTGTTTAAAGTACCAACTGCAGATGGTTCATATGTATACAGTATGCCTCAAGATAGAAAGTATCATCCTCTGGAAAAGCTTGGAAGGTACTTAATGGACAGCTTTGTAAAATTAGATTCACATGATAACTTACTTGTTTTAAAAACATTACCAGGAAACGCTCAATCCATAGGAGCAATCCTCGATCAACTCGAGTGGGAAGAAGTCGTTGGAACGATCTGTGGTGATGATACATGCTTACTTATTTGCCGTGGGGAAGAAGCATTACAGACAATTAAAGAACGTATTTTTAACTTAATTTAAAGGTGTGTAAACCATGTTACTTCGTTTAAACATTAAAAACTTTGCTGTACTTGAAAATATAGAACTCGATTTATACGACAAATTAACCGTCATTTCAGGTGAATCGGGGACAGGTAAATCTATGTTAATCGAAGCCATGGGTTACCTCGGTGGTAAGCGTGCAAGTACAGAAGATATTCGTTATGAAACTTCAAGTTCCGTTATTGAAGGTGTGTTTGATTTTCCAGACACAGAGAAGTTAAATAAAGTGCTTGATCATTATAATATTCCCATCGATGAAGTGTTTATTGTCCGTAGAGAAATTATGCAAAATAAGAAGAGTATTATTAAAGTAAATAATCAACTTGTTACTCTTACTGCTTTAAGAGAAATAATGGCTGAAGTATTTACGATACATACTCAAGATGCCCATGATGATATTCTGCGTAAAGAGAACCAACTCAATTATCTAGATCTTTTTATTGAACTTGAAGAAGAGCAAGTATATAAAGATTATCAAATGGCATATCAGAACTATCGTTCAATTAGTACTCGCATTAAAGAGCTAGAATATAAAGACCGCAACAGATTAGAGCAATTAGATTATTTAAAACTTCAATTAAAAGAGATTAGTGCACTGAACCTACAAAATGTGGATGAAGAAGAGGAATTGGAAGAAGAGTTAGAATATCTCATGAACTATGAAACTGTTCATGAATCACTCCAAACAATTGAATCTATGTTTAATTCCGAATTGAGTATTGAGACACAACTTTACGAAATTAACTCAACACTCGATCGAATTGTTCAATTCGCACCGAATTATGAATCATATCGTGAACAGCTTGAGAGCAGTTACCACCTACTAAGAGAATTAAATAGTGAAGTCAATAGAGATATAACAAGCTTAGAATTCGATGAAAACAGGCTAAACGAAATTCAAGAGCGGCTGAGTTCTATCAACTACCTAAAACGAAAATATAACGAAACGTTCACTGGTCTAATCGAATTACAAGGTAATCTTGAAAGAGATATCGAGGCGCTCGTAAACTTCTCTGCATCTTATGAGGAACTTCAAGAGAAAAAGGAACACGCATTCAAAAAAATGGAGTCTTATGCGAAAGAATTACATCAATTACGTATAGATCGTAAAGATTTCTTAGAAACTTCAATTGAAAAAGAACTGCAAGATCTAGATATGCTTCATTCACAAATAGAAATCAGTGTTAAAGAAGGACAATTTAATGAAAAAGGATTTTCAAATGTAGAATTCCTGATTTCAACAAATAAAGGAGAACCGATGAAGCCACTAAACAAAGTTGCTTCAGGTGGAGAAGTTTCCAGAATAAACCTCGCTTTAAGAACTATTTTCTCTACTTTTGAGAATCAAGCACTTGTTATTCTGGATGAGATAGATACAGGTGTGAGCGGTTATGTAGCTACAAAGATGGCAGAGAAAATGAAATTACTGTCTAAAACAAGACAAGTATTTACAATTTCACATCTCCCACAAGCAGCGGCAACATCTGACCATCACTTAAATGTATATAAAGAAGTCATTGATGGAAGAACTGTTTCTGTCGCTAAATACTTGAATGATGAAGAACACACATATGAAATAGCACGTATGTTAAGTGGCTCTGAACTTAACGATGCTGCAATCAACAACGCACGAGAATTAATAAACTCTAGCAAATGATTATTTGCTAGAGTCTTTTTCTTTCATAAAACGTTCTTGTGCACGTTTGTTTTTCTTTTCTCTATGGAGTATGTAACCTGCAATAAACCATATGCCAAGTACTGCAAGTATAAGTCCTACAATGAATTGTAGAGCTACTGAAGAAAAGGGTGGGATGGCTAAACCAAATATGGCATCCCTCATTAATTTAATTCCATACGCTGCAAAAATACCCGGGATAACGAGTATCAATAGCGCGATTATTTTTTTCAAATCATCACCACATATTTTTGTTATTTTCTGAAAATAAGGTCACACAATCAAAAATCTTTTCAGTGTTGTATAATGGATTATAGATTAGATAATTGAGTACCAATAACTTATATTATACTAATTGGTATATTAAATTTCAGTAGTTCTGAAATTTTTTTAAGTAAATGAGTGGTATGACCACACATCATTGGAGGTATTTATGGCTAAACATTATGATTTAGTAGTAATCGGTGGCGGAACTGGTGGCTATGTTTCTGCAATCAGAGCAAGTCAACTAGGACTCAGTGTTGCTGTTGTTGAAAAAGAAAAACTCGGTGGTACATGCTTACATAAAGGGTGTATTCCTACAAAAAGTTTACTCAAGTCAGCTGACATAATCGAGCAGATAAGAACAACGAACACGCTCGGTATCACAGATTTTGAAATTAATTTTAATTATAAAAATATAGTGAATAGAAAAGAAGAAGTTGTGGACCAAATGTATAAAGGTGTCCAAGCCTTAATGAAAAAGAACAAAATTGATATATACGAAGGCTACGGGCGCATGCTTGGACCGTCAATATTTTCACCAATCAGTGGGACTGTTGCAGTTGAACAGAGTGATGGTGAGAGTGAAATTTTAACGAATGACTATGTATTAATTGCAACTGGAACAACACCACGTGCATTACCATATTTAGAATTCGATGGTGAAGTAGTGATTTCGAGTGACCATTTCTTAACTCAAGAATCATTACCGAAATCAATCTTAATTATTGGTGGCGGAGTAATTGGTGTAGAATTTGCATCATTATTATCAGACCTAGGTGTTAAAGTTACAATTGTTGATGTTGAAGATCGCTTATTAAAGTTAGAAGACAAAGATGCATCTCGTGCGATTGAAAAATCATTTAAAGAAAAAGGCGTGACTGTTCATACAAGTACACGATTAGAGGAAGGTCACCTCACTAAAAATGAATCTTCAATGACTGCTAAAATAAATGGAAAACAAGATGAATATGATCAGGTGCTTGTAGCAATCGGACGCGTACCTCTAACAGATGATCTTGGACTTACAAATACAAAAATCAAAACAAACAACGGATATATTGAGACAAATGAATTTTATCAGACTGCAGAATCTCATATATACGCAATTGGTGACTGTATTGGTAAGCTACAACTTGCACATGTCGCAACTAAAGAAGGTGTGATTGCAGTAGAAAAAATTGCACATCAAACCCCATTAAAGCTCGATTATAAATCTGTGCCTAGATGTGTATATTCAAATCCTGAAATTGCATCGATTGGATACACTGAAGATGAATTAAAGGCTAAAAAAATTAAATATAAATCGAGTAAGTTTCCTCTTGCAGGTGTAGCAAAAGCTATGATTGAAAATAATGGTGGTGGTTTCGTTAAACTCTTAGTTGATGAGGATGAATCCATTCTAGGTGCCACAATTGTAGGCGCACATGCGACAGAATTAATAAATGAACTTTCACTCGCTAAATTCTTAGACGTGAGTATGTCCGAACTTAAAGAAACAATTCATGCCCATCCATCAGTTGGAGAAGGTATTTTTGAAGCATCATTAGATGCATTAGGTATAGCAATTCATAAATAGGAGGTTCATTATGGCAAAGCATATTGAATTAGGATTAGACAACGAAGATTTAAAAAATATGTATCGTACTATGTTACTATCAAGACGTTTAGATGAGCGTATGATGTTACTTAATAGAGCGGGTAAATTACCATTTGTAATTTCATGCCAAGGACAAGAAGCTGCTCAAGTAGGTGCAGCGTATGCATTAAACAAAGAGCACGATATCTTAAGTCCATATTACCGAGATCTTGGTGTTGTGACTGAATTTGGAGTTACGGCAAAGGATAGTATGCTTGCAGCATTCGCTAAAAAAGAAGATATCTCGAGTGGCGGTAAACAAATGCCAGGACACTTTGGTTCTAAAAAGCACAATATTATCACTCAAGGGTCAGTAGTAACAACGCATATATTACATGCAGTCGGTGCAGCATATGCAAAAATGTTGGATGATGCTGAAGGGATTTCTTTCGCAACTTTAGGAGAAGGTTCTACTTCTCAAGGGGACTTCCACGAAGGACTAAACTTTGCAGCGATTCATAAACTTCCATTCATCTGCATGATTGAAAACAACGGTTATGCCATTAGTGTTCCGTCAGAATTACAATATGCAGTAAGTGACTTATCTAAACGTGCATTAGGTTACGGAATGCACGGTGAACAAGTGGATGGTAATGATCCCTTAGAGGTTTATAAGGTGATTAAAGAAGCACGTGAACGTGCAGTGAATGGTGAAGGTCCAACACTTATTGATGCGATTGTACATCGTTTAGGTGCACATTCATCAGATGATGACGATAAATACAGAGAAAAAGAATTTATCGCCTCCTTAAAAGAAACAGATTGCATGGTTACTTTCAAGAAATATATGTTAGATGAAACAGATATAAATGAAGATTGGTTTATTGAATTAGAAGATGAAATTAAAGCTGAGATTAATGAAGCAACTAAATATGCTGAAAAAGCAGAATATGCAGCGCCAGAAGACGCATTACTAAATGTATATGAGGAGGTTCACAATGGCTAAGATGACCTATTTAGAAGCGATACGCGATGCCCTTGATTATGAAATGGGAAAGGACAACGATGTATTCGTGTTAGGAGAAGACGTAGGTAAAAAAGGAGGCGTATTTAAAGTTACTGATGGGTTACAAGAAAAATACGGTGTTAAAAGAGTACTCGACACGCCTCTAGCTGAATCTTTAATTGCAGGTACTGCAATTGGCGCAGCAATGATGGGTAAAAGACCTGTAGGAGAAATCCAATTTGCTGAGTATATTTTACCAGCAACAAACCAAATCTTAAGTGAAGCTGCTAAAATCAGATACCGTTCTAATGGTGACTGGAATTGTCCAATGGTAATTCGATCACCATTTGGTGGTGGAATTCACGGTGCACTCTATCATTCACAATCAATTGAGAGTGTCTTCGCATCAACACCAGGACTAAAAGTAGTTATTCCCTCTTCACCAAGTGACGCAAAAGGTTTACTCATCTCTGCAATTAGAGATAATGACCCTGTATTGTTCTTTGAACATAAAAAAGCATATCGTTTTCTAAGAGAAGATGTACCAGAAGGCGAATATACTGTGCCAATTGGTGAAGTAGACGTAAAACGTGAAGGTGATGACATTACAGTCATTACGTATGGGCTTTGTGTACACATGGCGATTGAAGCGGCTGAACGATTAAAAGATGATGGTTACGAAGCGAAAATCGTAGACTTAAGAACAATCTATCCGTTAGATAAAGAAGGCATTATGAAATCCGTGAAAAATACGGGTAAAGTGTTACTGATTACTGAAGACAATTTAGAAGGTAGCGTGATGAGTGAAGTATCTGCAATCATTAGTGAAGAATGCTTCTATGATTTAGATGCACCCATAATGAGACTTGCAGGACCAGACGTGCCAGCAATGCCTTATGCACCGCCAATGGAAGACTTCTTTATGGTAAATCCAGATAAGATTTATAATAAAATGAAGGAATTAGCAGAACACTAGGAGGATATTGATGGAAATTATTAAAATGCCAAAACTTGGTGAGAGTGTTCACGAAGGAACGATCGAAGAATGGCTTGTACAAGTAGGAGATGCAGTTTCAGAATACGACCCGTTATGTGAAGTACTTACTGACAAAGTGACAGCAGAAGTTCCATCTTTATATGATGGTGTAGTAAAAGAAATTCTCGTCGAAAAAGGAGAAACAGTTAGTGTAGGGACTCCAATTTTAAAAATTGAAACAGATGATAACACATCGAATGGTGAAGATACTAAAATCGAAGAAGTAGAAGATAAAAGAGAACAGACCAAAGAATCAGTTTCTTCATCTGCACAAGATAAAAAAGAAAGACGACAAACGGATGCATCGAAACCATCAGGCATGAGAATTTCACCAGTTGTAATGAGACTTGCTTCAGAAAATAATATCGATCTTAATGATGTAAAAGGTACTGGTGCACTCGGACGCGTAACTAAGAAAGATATAGAGAAATTCATTGCATCTGGAGGTAGCAATAAAAAACAAGTACAAGAAACTAAGGCAGAAGAACGTGTAATTGATAACGTACAAGTAGAAGCACCAAAAGAAGTATCTCACCTTAAAGGCAGTCGCATTTCAGTTACTGGCGTAAGAAAAGCTATTGCGAATAAAATGACTCAGTCTGTGAATGAGATTCCTCATGCATGGTTAATGATGGAAGTAGATGCTACAAATCTAGTTGCACTCCGTAATAAGCATAAAGAAAACTTTAAGAAACAAGGTGTTAATCTTACTTATTTCACATTCTTTATAGATGCTGTGACAAAAGCGTTACAAGAATACCCAATTTTAAATAGTACATGGCAAGGCGATGAAATCCTTGTACATGATGATATTAATATTTCAATCGCTGTTGCATCAGATGATAACTTATATGTTCCAGTAATAAAAGATGCAGACAGATTATCTATTAAAGGGATAGCAGAAGAAGTTGGTACTTTAGCGACACTTGGTAGAAGTAATAAGCTGACTCAAAGTCATATGAGTGGTGGTACATTCACTGTAAACAATACTGGAGCATTTGGTTCAGTACAATCTATGGGAATCATCAACCATCCACAAGCTGCTATATTACAAGTTGAGTCTATCATCAAGAAACCTGTCTTTATAAATGACATGCTTGCAGCGCGTCATATGGTAAATCTATGTATGTCAATAGACCACAGAATACTAGACGGACTAGTCGCTGGTAAGTTCTTATCTAGAGTAAAAGAATTAATTGAAAACATTGATCCGAATCAATCAAACCTCTAGCCTTTACAAATTATACTCATAAGCATAAACTAAATATAAATGAGTAAGAGGAGTGTATTAAATGGACTTAGATATTAACTTATATATGAATGACCTTGTTTCAAATGCACGAGGAGAATTAACAGATGCTGGTTACACAGAATTACTTACACCAGAAGATGTTAACCGTGAATTAGATAAAGAAGGTACAGCACTTGTAATGATCAACTCAGTATGTGGATGTGCGGGTGGCATTGCGAGACCAGCTGCAATTCATTCATTAAACTATGATCAATTACCAACACGTTTACTTACTGTGTTTGCTGGACAAGATAAAGAAGCGACTGAAGCAGTTCGTGAAAGAACACCTGACTTCTTACCTTCATCTCCATCATTTGCATTCTTTAAAGATGGTAAAATTGTAGATATGGTTGAGAGACATGAAATTGAGGGACATGATGTAATGAGTGTCATCACTGATCTTCAAGCATGGTTCATGGAATACGGTGAAGAAAGATAAAAAAAGTGGTCGCAAGACCACTTTTCTTTTTAGAAGCTTGTTAAATAGCTTACACCCATTAGTAAACCTGAAACAACGATTAAGATAATCATCGCCCAAATAATTGCGCGTTGAAGTTTTTTATTCGACATTACGTTCGACCTCATTTGTATTAATATATTTTTATTTTACCGACTTATTTGTCGATTATCAACTAGGAGTGAATATATTGAATAAGGAAAGACTTGTAAATCATTTATTAGAACTTGTACAAATTGATTCAGAATCAGGAAATGAACGCGAAATTGCGGATCATTTATTTAAGCTGTTTTCTGAAATGGAACTCGTAGGATTTGAAGATGATACACAGAAAGAAACGGGTTACGGTGCAGGAAACTTATTCTTTGTGCTTAAAGGTGAAGAAGATATTGAACCAATTAGTTTTATGGTTCATATGGATACAGTAAGTCCTGGTAATGGAGTTAAGCCTAGTGTTGAAGGAGATTACATTGTATCTGATGGTACAACAATTCTCGGTTCAGACGACAAAGCTGGTGTTGCTGCTGTTATTGAAGCGATTCGCACGATAAAAGAAGAAAATATTCCACACGGTGATGTAGAAGTAGTCGTGACTGTTGGTGAAGAAACAGGACTTATCGGTGCTAAAGCTTTTGATACTTCCGTATTAAACAGTAAGTTTGGTTATGCCGTAGATGGAACTGGTGAAGTCGGTACAATTGTAAACCGTGCACCTTCACAAAATAGTATCGAAGTTCATATTCATGGGAAACCTGCACATGCCGGAATCGAACCTGAAGCGGGTGTATCTGCAATCAATATCGCAGCAAGAGCAATTAGCAATATGAACCTTGGTCGCATTGATGCTGATACAACTGCGAATGTTGGACGTATCGAAGGTGGTAAAGCAACAAACATTGTGAGTGACTACGCTTATGTTCTTTTAGAGTCACGTAGTTTAGATGAGAAAAAACTTGCTGACCAAACAGCACATATTGAAGCGAAGTTTAAAGAAGCGGCTGAAGCGCTTGGTGGTAAAGCGGATGTATTTGTTGAGTTTAAATATCCTGCATTACATGCAAAAGAAGATAGTGATGTAGTAACACTTGCTGTAGAGGCATCAAAAAACATTGGTCGTGAAGCAAACATTATCTCTTTAGGTGGGGGAAGTGACGGTAACGTCTTTGCGGGTCAAGGCATCGATGTTGCAATCCTCGGACTTGGATATGAAGAAATTCATACAACAAAAGAAAGAATGCCTCTTGAAGAGCTTTATAAAATTACAGAAATGATCATTGAACTTGTAAAATTACAAGCATTGAAGTAAAAACTTAATGATAGATCAATTAAAAACGCACTAGACTTTCTAATAGTCTAGTGCGTTTTTAAGATTTATACTATTCGTAATAAGATTGCCAAACTTGAACGATACATTCGTCTTCAATATCGTTTACAAGTCCTTTAATTACCTCGATTGAAAATTCTGTTTCAATATCATATTGTTCTTTTACTTGCCACTTTCTATAAATATGTTCATAGAGCTTTGGGATTTCTTTTTCTATTTGACCATTTGACTCAAATATTTGATAGTTTGATGAAGGTGTATATACCGTTTCAAATGCTGTGTCAATATTAGAAGGGGTACCTACAAATACTTGTATATCACCATCAACATATTGTTCTAAGACTACAAGTCCTTTTACTTGGCCGTTGTTGTGTTTAAGAATCTCGCTAACAATTCCACTGTTCATTAGATAGTTTAAATATCTAAACTTTTTTGTGTAGTTATAACTATTTGCTGCAAAGAATTCTGTGATACCAATGAGACGAATGCCATCATGATATCTTGATTCCGTGAATGGATCTCTTTTTGTCGTTGGTCTTATCTCAAAAGAAACGCGAAGTTGTAGAGGAATCGTATTGATATGTTTATCAACATCATAAACACTGATGCCAAACTGTTTTTGGAATTTATCTTTAAAAAGTTCTAAATCAGGGTGATTATAATACTTAATGATATCAACAAGTCTTCTATGACCGTCATATACTTCTAATGCAATCTCTGTGAGCTGCCTTTTTTCTTGATACTCTTTAGGAGTCATGCCGACTAAAGAGATAAATAATGTGAGAAATGACTTTGTTTCGATATCGTCATCTGCAAGCACGGCGTCAAAGTCAATCGTCTCTCGTAAATGGTCTTCAATATATACTATAAACTTTTCAATAAAATGAATTGTATCCATAATTTCACCTGTCTTCTTTAATTATTATTCCACGATGTGTGTTAAAAGACAAGCTTAGTTGTGATATAATGAACTCAATTTGAAAAGAGGTAAAAGTATGAAATTAACAGTATTAGGATCAGGAGCAGGGCTACCTTCTAAAGAACGAAAAACACAATCTATCGTACTAGATTTGATTCCTGAAATAAATGCATATTTTTTAATTGATGCAGGGGAAGCACTTCAACATCAACTTTTACTTACGAATATTAAACCAAGAAAAATTAATCATGTATTCATCACTCATCTACATGGAGATCACATTTATGGATTACCAGGTTTTTTATCAAGTCGAGCATTTCAAGGCGGAAATGATCGACCATTACATTTATATGGTCCAAAAGGGATTAAAGAGTGGTTGGAACTTACATTTCACATTTCAGGTACAAGTTTAAATTATCCACTTTTTATTCATGAGATTGGAGATGGGATGAAGTTAGAAGTAGAAGGGTACACTGTACAGGTGCGTCTACTTGAACATCCTGTGGATAGTTATTTATTTGTATTTGAAGAACCGGACAAAGAGGGGTCATTAGACGCTGCTAAATTAAAAGAAATAGGAATTAAACCTGGACCAATATATGCTGAAATAAAGAATAGTAAAACGTTTGTTCACGAGAATATTACTTATAGGACAAGTGATTTTTTAGGTCCAGTTACACTTGGTAAAAAAATTGCGATTCATGGAGATACGAGACTTATAAAAGATGATGAATACAAAAAACTAATTGAAAATAGTGACGTCGTTATACATGAAGCAACATTTTTAGATTATGAAAATGAAAAAGCGCATGAGTTTGGACATAGTGAAATTCATGAAGTCATGGAACTATTTAGTACATTAAATATTGATACAACAATTTTTACTCATATCAGCAACCGATACGACGAAACGTTTATTAAAGGGATAAAACAGACTCTTCCAACAAATGTATGGATTGCAGAAGATTTTTTCTCATTTGAAGTAAAATAAATCTCCAAGCAATTTTGCTCGGAGATATTTTTATTCTCTATGATTTTCATAGTATAGAGTTTTGATATTACCTCTGATTTCTTTAATTTCATCATTAGAAATACTTTCTGCATCTAGGTAATGGCCAATGTTTTGTTCGAGTTGTTTGGCTGAACTCACACCATTAAGTGTAACAACATTCATATAATCTAAATATTTAAATGCAATAGACTCTAAAGAATGATTATAATCTGTGAGCATCATGAGCATTTGTTTTAATTCATCATACGTATATCCATACGTACCTTTTTTGAACTTTTTCTCTAAGACATTTTCGTGTTTATTTGAGAGTAATCCTTGCATTAAACCGCCGCGAGCGAGAGTTACGATGTTTTCATCTAAAAATTCTTCACCTTGAGTCTTTAAAATACTCAGATCCGTCATTAAAGTTGCGATATTGGAATTTTCTTTGTAATAATCAATGACATTTTTCCTAATAGATGAAATACCGTAGCTCTTTATAATTCCTCTACGCTTTAGCTCTTCAAAAGTCGCGATTGTTTCGTCTATATTATCTTCTATTGTACCGCCATGTAATTGGTATAAATCAATAGATGGTATACCCAGTCTTAATTTAGAATCTATCGCTGCTCGATTAATGTAATCTCCACTTGGATTCCATCTAATCTTTTCTCTTAAAGCTGAATCAAATTCATTACCGACCTTTGTTCCGATTTTAATATCGAAGTGTTTCATGTAATCATGAAGCAGTGGTCCAACAGTCGCTTCATTTCTTCCGTACTGATAAAGATCTGCAGTATCAAAGAAATTGACACCAAATTCTAGTGCAAGTCTTAAAATATCATTGATTTCTTTTGTATTGCCTAAAGGCAAATTCATGCACCCTAAGCTGAATCTTGAAATAGATTGATTATCTTTTGTTATGATATATTTCACAAGAGACACCTTCCTGTTTTAAAATAGTTATATCGTACTATACCCAAATCACAACAAAATTATAATTGGAGGCAATTAAATTGCAAAAAAACAATTCGCATTTATTAGAAAAGACTGTAGGCCGCAAGTCGATTTACAAAGGTAAAATCATCGATGTTAATTTACTCGATGTTGTATTACCAAATGGCGAGGATGCGAAAAGAGAAGTTGTATATCATCAAGGTGCTGTCGGTGTAATCGCAATCTATGAAAATGAAATGTATTTTGTGAAGCAGTATAGGATTTCAGCTGAAGAGTGTTTAATTGAAGTACCTGCGGGAAAAATTGAACCTAATGATTCACCTGAAAAAACAGCATTGAAAGAATTGAAAGAAGAAACCGGACTGGTTGCAGAATCTGTATCTAAAATATATGAATTTTATGTATCACCTGGTTTTGCCAATGAAATCATACATTTGTTTGAAGCAAAAAATGTGCATCCGGAACAGCAAGAGTTAGATCCTGATGAATTTGTAGAAATAATTAAAGTGCCTTTAGATCAATTAGAAGAAAAATTAAAAGACAATTATTTTAAAGACGCGAAGACGATTGCAGCTGTTCAATATGTAATTTCTCACTACTAAATTACAATTTTTTCTAGTATACTAGAGTGGACATAATTTGGAGTGGTTTAGGTGGAAATAAAGATAAAGAACGTAAAAGAACAACTGCATAGTGCTGGATTTAAGTTGACACCTCAACGAGAAGTGACTTTAAAAATTTTACTCGAAAATAAAAACAGTCATTTAAGTGCAGAGGATGTTTTTCTGCGTGTTAAAGAAGAATATCCAGAAATAGGTTTAGCAACTGTTTATCGTACGCTTGAACTTTTATCTGACCTCCAAATTTTAGAGAAGATGAACTTTGGAGATGGTGTATCGAGATATGACTTCAGAAAAACTGGAACCAAGCATTTTAATCATCATTTAATTTGTGTGAAATGCGGTAAAGTTCAAGAGGTTGAAGATGATCTTCTCAGCGATGTTGAAAAAATCATTGAGCATGAATATGGCTTTATGGTTATGGATCATAGGCTCACTTTTCATGGTGTGTGTAGAGAATGTCAATTGAAAGAGGATACGAATGAAACAGACTGAAAATAATATTTTAGAGTATCGTTCATATCTCCAAATTGAAAAAGGACTCACACGGGCTTCAATTGATGCTTATATGCAAGATTTAAAACAATATCACGACTTTTTAGAACGAAAAAACTTAAGTCTTAGTGATGTAAAGCCAGAAGACTTAACGGGATTTTTAAAAGAAGAATCTCTGAGTGGTAAACAAACAAAATCGATTGCAAGACTACAATCGACTCTTAGAAATTTCCATCAATTTCTACAAAACAATCAGTATACAGTAGAAAATCCTGCACAGTTGCTGAGTAGAGTAAAAATTGAACAGTCACTACCTGACGTTCTGACTGTAGAAGAGATGGAAGCATTAATTACTTCTCCAGATGATACTATAGCAGGACAAAGAGATCATGCAATCATGGAACTATTATATGCATCTGGCGTTCGTGTAAGTGAATTAATCGATATCACGATTGATGATGTGAATATCGAGATGGGCTTTATTAACGTTATTGGTAAAGGGAACAAGCAGAGAATTATTCCAATTACAGATCGGTCTGCAGAAATTTTAGATAACTACATTAAAAATATCAGACTAAAATTCTTAAAGTCCGAGAATGTGTATACTTTATTTTTAACTCAAAGAGGTAAAGGGTTCACGCGTCAAGGTCTTTGGAAAATGATTAAAAAATATCAATTACAGAGTAATATCAAAAAGAATATTACCCCACATACATTCAGGCACTCATTCGCCACACATCTCATCGAAAATGGTGCAGATTTAAGAGCAGTACAAGAATTATTAGGTCATAGTGATATTTCTACAACTCAGATGTACACACACTTATCTGCTAAGAAGATTAGAGAGATGTATAAAAAATTTCACCCTAGGAAGTAGGTATATTATGTTTAAACGTATACATTTAATCGTATTAGATTCTGTAGGTATTGGAGAAGCACCTGATGCCGAAAAATTTAATGATAAAGGGACACATACTTTAAAACACACATTAAAATCAAAAACAGGTTCATTCAAAAATCTAGAGTCATTAGGGCTTGGTTGTATTGATAAGTTACCAAATATCGGTTGTACAACAGAACCAAAAGCGTTCTATACTAAAATGCAAGAGGTATCTCAAGGTAAAGATACAATGACTGGACACTGGGAAATTGCAGGTTTAAATATTAAAACAGCATTTAAAACATATCCGAATGGATTTCCTGATGAGTTAATCAATCAAATCAAAGAAAAAACTGGTAGAGGCATCGTATGTAACTTGCCAGCAAGTGGTACTGAAGTAATTGATGAATTTGGTGAGCATCAAATGGAAACAGGCGATTTAATCATCTATACTTCTAACGATCCAGTACTTCAAATTGCAGCGCATGAAGAGATTATTCCGGTTGAAGAGCTTTATGAAATCTGTGAAATGGTTCGAGAACTCACAATGGAAGATGAATTCCTGGTTGGCCGAGTTATCGCTCGACCATTTGTGGGACCAAAAAAGGGTGAGTTTAAGAGAACAGGAAATAGACACGACTATGCACTAAGCCCATTTAATGACACAGTTTTAAATGCACTTAAAAATGCTGATTTTGATACAATTTCTGTTGGTAAAATCTCTGATATTTTTAATGGTAGTGGAATCACTGAATCACTCCGTACGAAAAGCAACATGGATGGGGTAGATAAACTCCTAACAGTAATGAATAAAAAGTTCACTGGATTATCGTTTACAAACCTCGTTGATTTCGATGCTGAATATGGACATAGAAGAGATCCAGAAGGATACTTTGATGCATTAGTTGACTTCGACAACCGTTTACCTGAAATCATGGATGCATTACAAGAAGATGATTTATTAATCATCACCGCTGATCACGGAAACGATCCAACGCATACTGGAACAGACCACACACGTGAATATGTACCTTTACTCATTACTTCGAAAAAAGATTTGAAGTTTGGTAAAATAAATGAACGCTCAACATTTGCTGACATTGCCGCAACTATTGCTGACAACTTTAATGTTGACTATAAGACACATGGTAAAAGTTTCTTAGGAGAGATTCTTTAATGGACAAAAGGCATCAAAAAGCCGTGTTTTTGTTTATACTCGCATTTGCAATTACATGGGGCATCATTTATTGGTTAATCTTTGCATAAAAAAGCGCGACAGTTTAGTCGCGTTTTTTTCTGTTAAGTGCCTGTAATCTTTCTTCTATAACATCAGAACGGTCACGTAGTCTATGTCTATCGACAGTTTTTATATCCGTCACATGAATTGACTTTAGATACTTATCAAACTTAGCACTTGAGTCAAAGTCTGATGCTTCGAATAATGCATTGAAAACAGTATCTGTGATTGGATAGAGTAGAGGCTTAAATGGAATAACATCAATATCATCGATTCTTTGTTTGATTAAATCTATAAAAGACTCTTTTAGTCCAATTGAATTTAGATTAAATGAATGAGCTTGATATAAATTAAGAGCACGGATATATGAGCGTTTTGCTCCAACAGTATTCCCACGTCTATAGTGGTATTCGGCTGTCGCAACTAAAACGAGAAAGACTTCTTTATCAAACTTAGTAAAATTGTCTTTCATTTTCCATGCATCTTCCATGATTTCATGGCATTCAAAATAGTCTTGTTCTATAATTAACATATTATAAAACTGATGTAGAGGCGTATCACGCATTCGTTACACATCCTTAGGTTGAGGTCGTTTTAATGAAACAATATACTGTTGAACTTGATGTCTTTCAAGGTCCACTAGATTTATTATTACATTTAATTAAAGAGTTAGAAATTGATATAAACGATATTCAAATGAGTCTATTGACTGAGCAATATCTAAATTATATTCATAAAATGAAGGAATTCGAGTTAAATATCGCGAGCGAGTATCTCGTCATGGCAAGTGAACTCTTGCGCATCAAAAGTAAAATGCTACTCCCAGAACCAGTCATCGAAGAGGAGTATGAAGACCCGAGAGGTGAGCTTGTTTCACAACTATTAGAATACCAAAATTACAAATTTTACGCAGACAATCTGAAATCTATAAAAGAAACTGCTGATGAAAAATTCTTAAAGGCACCACATGTATTTGAAGAAAGAGATACAGATGAAACACTTGTTATTCATTTAAATGAGTTGCTAGAAGCTTATGAAAAATTAAAAATGAGAGTTCACGTAGAAGAAGACGTGCATGTTTACGTGGAAAAAGAGCCGTTTACAGATCAAGATGCGAGAAAATTTTTAGAAACAAAATTTAAGACTAAGAAAACATTAAGCATCACGGAACTTTTTCAGTTTAACGAACCAATAAATCAGGTGGTCCAGGTATTTATCACTTTACTTGACCTTGTTAGACTTAATAGATTCCGAATAGACATTCATTCACAAACAGACTTCTATATTAAAGAGATAAAGGAAAGCTAAACATGGAATTATCTAAGATAGATATTATCGAAGGGTTACTTTATATTGCTGGTGACTCAGGCTTACATGAAAAGACTTTAATTGAACATGTACCAATCACGAAAGAGCAATTAGAGAAGACGATTGAGACATATAATAAAAGTAACTTTGTTATTGACCAGCACGGTAGCATGTATTATTTAAAAACGACAAACGCAATGTCAAAATATATTGAACGTGTATTAGAAAGTGCACCAAAGAATAAGCTGTCAAATGCAGCGCTCGAAGTGCTCGCGATTATTGCGTATAACCAACCGGTTGCTCGTGGTATGATAGAAGAGTTGAGAGGAGTCTCACCTGACGGTCCACTAAACACATTGCTATCAAAAAACTTAATTGAACGTGTACACTTTGATGAAGACAGACGTACTTTCTTTAAAACGTCCCAACGATTCTTAGAAGTATTCGATTTAAAATCAATAGACGAACTACCAACAGCTGAAACAATAGAGGAACAAGAGCACATCGATCTATTTTTCAGTAACTTAGAAGGAGAGATGGAATGACACAAGTAAGATTAAATAAAAAGATTGCAGACGCAGGAATTACATCTAGACGTAAAGCAGAACAACTCATTTTAGATGGAAAAGTAAAATTGAACGGCAAAGTTGTAAAAGAACTTGCTACTTTCGTTGGAAATAAAGACAAAGTTGAAGTGAACGGTATTCAAATTGAAAATGAAGAACCAGTTTATATCCTCTACCATAAACCAACAGGAGAAATTTCAAGCGTTGAAGATGATAAAGACAGAAAGACTGTTGTAGACAACTTCAACAATTTAGGACTTAGAATCTATCCAGTTGGTCGTTTAGACTATGATACCTCAGGTATTTTACTCTTAACAAATGATGGAGATTTTACGAACTACATGACACATCCAAGATACGAAGTAACTAAGACATACCGTGTACGAGTAGATGGGCATTTGACAGAAAGACAACTTGCAGAGCTTGCAACAGGTGTGATGTTAGAAGACGGTAAAACTGCACCGGCAGAAGTTGAGGTCATCCGTGACGCAGAGAATAAAGATATGATTATCCAATTAAGCATTCATGAAGGTCGTAATAGACAAGTTAGGCGCATGATTGAATACTTTGGAAAAGAAGTTAAAAAACTAAAACGCATTGGCTTTGATTTTTTAACAATTGAAGGCGTACCAACTGGAGAATATCGCTTCTTAACACCAAATGAAGTTAAGAAATTAATTGGACATTCAAAGCAAGTGTCAAAATAGTTCATTTGTCATAAAGCCGTCAAAGTATGACGGCTTTCTTAATGCTATAATGGGAATATTAGAGTTTAAGGGGGATTTTGAGTGAAGAAAAGGACACGTAATATCATTCGTGTTTCAACAATTGTTGCAATTGTTGTTTTAACCGGAATTACGTTATGGTTTAACTTCACTAAAGATAATGCCACAACTAAAGTTGGGGATAAAGCAGTTGATTTTAAATTAAAATCACTAGAAGGTGAAGAGTTTCAACTACATGAAGTAACAAAAGATAAAGGAGTTATTATCAACTTTTGGGGTACTTGGTGTAAACCATGTCGAGAAGAGATGCCTGATTTAAACAGAGCGCAGGTGGATCATAACGATGATGATGTGATAATCATTACAGTGAACGTCTCAGAAAAACCTCAACAAATTGAGCAATTCTTACGTGGACTTGGAGAGGATATGAGCTTAACGATGTTACTAGATCCAAATAGAAGCGTGACAAAAGCATATAACATTGGACCTCTTCCAACGACAATTGCAATCGATAAAAACAATAAAATCGTGAAAAAACAAGAATACCAGTTATCAAAACAAGATATTGAATCATTTATAGAAGCTGTACAAGAGTAGGATGTGTGAAATTTGGAACTAAAAGAAATTAAGTGTCCACATTGTGGACACGTCAATCCACCTGGTACACAACTCTGTCAATCATGTGGACTGATGATCAATGAAGATTATGATAAAAATAAAATTAAAGACGTCATGCGCTATGACGGAAGTGCAGTACGTTCAAAAGTAAAGTCACAATCCATTTTTGATAAAATTTGGATATTCTTTACATCGATTAGAAATGGTGTCATCATCATTGCATTAATCGCTATTGCTGCATCAATCGGGACGATTCTTCCACAGCAATATTTTATTCCAATTGGTGTAGATCCAGAAACATACTATTCAGATAACTACGGTACGTTTGGTTTAATCTATTACAAGTTCGGTTTTCATAATCTGTACTCATCATGGTGGTTTGTACTACTAAATGCGATGCTTGCGCTATCTATTATTGCTGCATCTGTTGACCGTGGTGTGCCGCTTTATAAGTCATTGAAAAACCAGCGTGCAAAGAAACACCCGTCGTTCTTCAAGAGACAACGCATCACTTTAAATAGTGAAACAGCAGACTCAGAAGATGTCAACAAAATCATTGATGGACTTAAATCTAAGCGATACAAACTCACTGAAGAAGGTCCACACTTACTTTTCGAAAAAGGAAGACTGTCTAGATGGGGTCCATACATTAACCACACTGGGTTAATTATTATACTTATTGGTAGTATGTTAAGATTCTTTCCAGGTATGTACATTGATGAAATTCTATATGTACCAGAAGGAGAAACTGTAGAAGTACCGACTACAGACAATAAGTATTACATTAAAAACGAAAAATTCATTTTAGATACTTATGAGAAAGACAGTGGTTCGGTATTTGATAAATCACTTGCTATGCAAGGTGATTTAGCGAGTAACTACCAAACAAATATTACTTTCTATGAAAACTTATCGTCTGACGTTGTTGGAAGTGAGCCAGACTTAAAAGAAATCGATACAGATGAAATACGTGTGAACCATCCGTTTAAGTTTGAAAACTATGATATTTACCAATCTAGTTTTGATAATAGCTCTATGAAATCAATGACGTTTAAACTTGTTGATAAGAATGACAAACAAGTCGGTGAGGAGTTCACTGTTGATTTAAAAGATCCTGAAAGCACTTATGAAATTGATGAACAAACAAATATTGAATTAAGAGCATATGCACCAGACTTCCAAGAAATTGGAGAACGTGGTGAATTAATCTCACAATCACCAGTTGCTAGAAATCCAGCGTTTGTATTTCAAGTAAACAATGATTCTTTAACAACACCTGAAATTTCACTGTTACAGATTCAAAATACTGATGAAATCACACCAAATAATGAATACAAAGTTAAGTTTGTTTCAATGGAAAATCAGATTGCAACAGTACTTACACTTAAAAAAGACTTAACAATGCACTTAATTGCTGTTGGTTTTATCATCTTTTTAATTGGAGTATTTATTGGATCTTATATTAATCATAGACGTATTTGGATAAACAAAGAAAATGGACTGTCACTTGCAGCTCATACAAATAAAAACTATTACGGACTTAAGAAAGAGTTAAACTCTGTATTGAATGAGAATGGTTTTGATTTTGTGAATGATAAAGATGAAGCAGAGCATGATGACAGAATGAAAGGATAATTCTAATGCAACATACTTTTTTACAAATCAGTAACACCTCAATATTTATTGCATTTATTTTATTACTGATTGCTTTAGTGCCACTTGCACTGAGCATTCGTTCTAAACATGAAGAACGCAACTCAAAAATTGCAGTTGGAATTGTAATCGTCGCATTTATATTAGAGCTTGTTTACTTTGCATTTAGATGGGCTGCAACAGGACACGCGCCTGTATCAAACTTATTTGAATTTATTGCAATGTTCTCTATCATGCTAATTGCAGGTTACTTAATCACATATGTATATTATAAAACAAAGGTTTTTGGGCTATTTGCTATCCCCATTTCATTAATTTTACTCGGTTATGGAAGCATCTTCTCAACAGATGTGGCACCGTTAATACCAGCTTTACAGAGTAATTGGTTATTCATCCACGTAACCACAGTTACTTTGTCTTACGGTATTCTTTCAATGAGTGCCGTGGCTGGGTTTATCTACTTATTAAAAATTATACCTGCAGATGAAAAATCATTACGTGCACGTATGCTTGAATTTTTAATGTGGAATATAGTTGTAGTCTTCGCATTCATTATTTCAATTAGTGTAATGCGTGGTATTGGATACCAAAATGACTTCCTTTATGTAGATCAAACAGGTAACAATGCAATTGCAGAATATCACTTACCAAGCTTGATTAACTACAATGATGCGCAAGCTGTAAATCACTTAGGTGACAATCAATATGAAGCCGCAGATCACTTTAATTTAGGTATTAGCTTACCACCAATTATAAAAGCGCATAGTCTTAACACAGTTGTTTGGTCAATAATTTTAGGTACTGTACTATACGGTATTCTAAGACTCGGGTTTAGAAGAAGACTCTATACAGTGGTTAAGCCACTTGCAAAGAGTGCAGACTTAAACCTTATGGATGATATAGGATATCGTTCAGTAATCATTGGCTATCCATTATTCGCACTTGGTGGTTTATTCTTCGCCGCTATTTGGGCTCAAGAAGCGTGGAGTAGATTCTGGGGTTGGGACCCTAAAGAAACATGGGCATTTATTACATTTATGTTCTATACGATTTTCCTTCACTTAAGATTAAATATAGGATATGAAGGAGAAAAGTCTGCATGGCTTGCTGTAATTGGTTTCTTAATTATATTATTCAATATGATTGCGATTAACCTAATTGTTGCTGGTCTCCATTCATACGCATAAGGAGGGAATTCATTTGAGTAAACAAAGAATTTTAGTTGTAGATGACGAGGAAAGAATTCGTAAGCTCGTTGTTCTATACCTTGAAACTGATATGTTTGAAATTGTTGAAGCTGACAACGGAGATACTGCATTAGAACTCGCATTAAACGAATCGTTTGATTTAATCATCTTAGATATTATGATGCCAGGTCTAGATGGTATTGAAGTGACTAAACAAATTCGTGAGCACAAGTCGACACCAATCATCCTACTTACTGCAAAAGGTGAGGAAGCCGATGTACTAGATGGTTTTGAATCTGGTGCAGATGATTATGTAATTAAACCATTTAGTCCTAGAGAAGTGTTGCAACGAGCAAAAGCAATTTTAAAACGTTCTAGTGAAACAGCGTATTTAAAATTTGATTCTAAGAATCGAGATATTATTGTATATGAGCACATAGAAATTGATAATGACGCACATAAAGTAACAGCGAATGGAGAGCTCGTAAATCTTACACCAAAAGAATATGATTTACTCCTGTTCTTAGCAACGAGTCCTGAAAAAGTATTCGATAGAAAAGAACTGTTAAAAGAAGTGTGGAACTATGAATTCTACGGTGATTTAAGAACTGTAGATACTCATATTAAGAGACTGCGAGAAAAATTAAATGATGTATCACCCGAAGCAAGTCAAATGATCCAGACTGTTTGGGGAATTGGGTATAAGTTCGAGGAAAACCCAGAATGAGAGCATTCAATAGTATTGTAGTAAAACTGTGGTTGACTATTATCATAATAGTAACTGCAGTTTTACTTATATTATCTATCACTTTGAGCTACTATTTTAAGAATTACGCGCTTAATAATACAGAAAACCAATTGCAACGAGATCTATCAAGGATTGAATCTGATATACTTTTAAATCACTCTACAGATATCGATGATAAGCTTATTAACATAGAAGACAACTTGATGATTTATAAGAATGGAGAGTTTATTTCTACAGATTCAGACGTTGATCAACTCATCTATCAAACGATTATTGAGTCAGATAATGCAGAATCACGTTTTATTGTTACCGATGCACGAAACAAAAAATATATGGTCAATATTCTGGATATGTCGAACTATTTTGATGATAATACGGCAATCATTAAATACA
This sequence comes from Phocicoccus schoeneichii, assembly GCF_014635565.1. Lineage (GTDB taxonomy): Bacteria > Bacillota > Bacilli > Staphylococcales > Salinicoccaceae > Phocicoccus > Phocicoccus schoeneichii. The sequence continues at coordinate 290,083 of NZ_BMDB01000001.1, read as the reverse complement.
GTGACCTCACACCAACCTATGATTCTATAAAATATATTACTCTGATCATTTCATTAAGTGCGTTCTTTATCTTTTTAATAACAACGTTTTTTGCATTCTTGTTAATTAAAAGAATTACGGAACCACTTATTCAGCTGAAGAATGGGGCATTCAATATTGCTAAGGGTAATTATGCGACTCTTGAGGTCAAGAGTTTTGATGAAATCGGAGAGTTAACTCTCGCATTCAACAAAATGAACGAAGATATTAAAAACAGTATCAGTAATTTAAAGCACGAACAAAAACTTAGAGAACACATTTTTTCATCGATTTCAGATGGCATTGTATTCTATAATCGAGATTTAGAAGCGATCTATAAAAATACTGAAGGTGAAAGATGGCTAGAAGAAATTGTACAAGATAAAGTACTCGTGAATAAAATAAATGATGAAATTATTAACTGTTTATATCATCAGAATGATTCGTCGTTTACTTATGAAATAAATGAGAGTTATTTAGAAATCGGCTTTAAGAATGTCGCCTATACGAACGTTAATTACGGTGTGACATTAACGATCAGAGATATTACAAATGAAATTAAGCATGAACAACTGAGACATGAGTTCATTTCAAGTGTGTCACATGAACTTAAAACACCAATGGTCATGTTGAGAGGTTATTCAGAGGCACTTCTTGATGGTATTGTAACTGACGAAAAAGATGTTCGTGAAATGATTTCAATCATTAAAGACGAGTCTGACCGCATGAACAATTTGGTAAATGAACTTATTTCTGTGTCTAGGTTAGAAAGTGGACAAAGTCCATTTAATATCTTGGAAAATGATATTACTTTGCTGATTAAAGACATTGCACAGAAATTTAGATTTGAGTTTAAAAAGAATCAAATTCACTTTGAGTATAATTCCGAAATCAATCAATGTATAATTCCGTTCGATTATGATAAACTTAATCAAGTATTTACGAACTTAATTGATAATGCAATTAGATATACTGAACCTGATGATAAAATTTCAATTGTATTAAAAGAAAATGATCGACATTTGATCATTGAAGTTAGCGATACAGGAAAAGGAATTAAGGCTTCATCACTTGGTCGTATATTTGAAAGATTCTATAAAGAAGATAAAGCACGAACAAGAGGAAAACAAGGGACTGGCCTTGGACTCAGCATTGTTAAAAGTATTATCAATGGACATGGTGGAGATATCACGGTCGATAGTGTTATTGGTCAAGGTACAACTTTTACTATAATACTCAACAAGGACGGAAAATAGAATGAAACATTTTAGCACTAAAAACATCATAATTATCGGTATCTTATCAGCATTATCATTTATTTTAATGTTGATCAATGTTCCGTTACCATTTTTCCCACCTTTTTTAAAGATTGATATTGCAGATATTCCTGCGTTTATTGGTTTTATCTTATTCGGTGGGGGCGTCGGATTTTTAATAATTATTTTAAAAATCGTTTTATACTCAATTATTGCAGCGAGTGAACCAATCGGACCACTTGGAAATTTAATCGCTTCTATCAGTTATTTATTACCGATGTATTTAATTTATCGTAAAGCTAAAACGACCAAATCATTGCTTACAGGCATACTCGTAGGTACGCTTGTATTAACTATTGTTTTATCATTACTTAATTATTTTGTATTACTACCACTCTACGGAATGATTATTGACCAACGAGATATCGTTGAGAATTTAAAGACATTAATTACAGTTGGTATTATTCCTTTTAACATTGTAAAAGGATTACTTGTAGGAGTAGTTATTTATCTTGTACATCTAAAAATTATACCAGTATTAAAAAATGTTACAGAAAAAAATACACGCTTATAATAAGCGTGTATTTTTTATTCAAATTTCAGAGCGTCGCCATCAAATGGCTCGTCTGCTACTTTAATTGAGTCCGTTGGGCAACCGTCAAATGCGTCTTCCATGTCTTCTAGAAGATCTTCTGGTACTTCTGCCGTACCTTGGTTATCATCCAGTATTACATAAGCAATACCGTCATCATCATAGTCATATATATCAGGAGCAGCTGCACCGCAAGCTCCGCATGCGATACACGTGTCCATATCAACAATTGTGTATTTACCTGACAATTCGTTCACCTCTCAACAATTATGCCTAATATTATTTTAAGAGTAAATACCAAATATTTCAATATAAAACGGGTACAATCATGAATAGTCAGTCATTTGACTGATAGTACTTTTAAATTATGCATAGAAATATTATAATTATGATTAATACCGAGTATAGGAGCATGTGCTATGAAAGATGATTTTTATAAAGATATGGAGCACACTAGACGAGAGAAAAAGAATGAAGCTTCAAATCGTCGCAGACGACGCACAAAAGTTGATCCTGAACTCAGCAGAAGTGCAAAGTATAAAGAAGATGATAAGAAGCAAAATAATTCTTCGAAAAAAGCTAGTGTGAAAAATACTTCAACTACTAACAAAAATAAACAAACAACTAAGAATAATAAAAACAATACACATAATCAAAAAACACAGAAATCTAAAAATGAACAAAATGATACAAAGAAAAAATTAGCTGCTGGTGTAACTTTAACTGGACTTGCCACAGGAGCTAAGAAATCTATCCTTACTGCTAGAGATAAGTACAGTAAACAGCTTGATTCAGAGTTAGGTGAATCTAAAGATAAACTTAAAGGCCTGAAAAGTACCATGCTTACAGGCTTACGATCTGATAAAAATAAGCGTAAGTTAAGAGGATTATTACTCTTGATTCTTATTCCAATCACGTTACTATTTGCATTTATGATTGTGAGTAACTTCTGGCCAGAAGCCGAGGACTATACAGCAGATAATTCTGGTCAAGAAACAGAACAAGTCGATAACTCAGATAAAAGAGAAATCAATAAAGAATTCGAACAGAAAAAAGCAGAATTAGAAAAAGAGTTTGCTGCACGTGATAAAGAAAGCTCTGATAAGTCTTCAGATAGTTCTAATGACAAGCAATCAGCGGCTAGAGAATACTCGGATTCTGAAAAAGAATCTATGAAATCAGAAGCAGATAAAGCAATTGAAGAAAAAAAATCACAAAATAGTTCTACAAACTCGTCTGAATCTAATTCAGAAGCTACATCAACAGAAGACACAGATACTTCATCTGAATCAGAAAGTGATGAAACTGAGTCTGAATCAGAAAGTGACTCTGAAACTGACAAAGATGAAGCGACTGCTGTACATGTTGTAAACGGTAAGGATAATTTATACCGTATTGCAATTCAGTACTACGGAAGTGGTTCTGAAGAGAATGTACAAAAAATCAGAGACGCTAATGGTATTTCAGGTAATGAAATTAGCGTTGGACAAGAACTCATTATCCCTTAATTAAAAAGATTGGAAGTTGAATTTACATGATAAACATTGCAATTGACGGTCCTGCAGCAGCGGGCAAAAGCACAATCGCAAAAAGAGTTGCAACAAACTTAGGTTATAAATATTTAGACACAGGTGCAATGTACCGTGCAATTACACTTTTCTTTCATGAAAATAGTGATACAGATTTAAATAAACTGGCTGAACTGATCGATATCGAATTTTCACAAGAAGGCAAACTGTTTCTAAATGATAAAGATGTAACAGATAAAATTCGTGAAAGTCATATTACAAAGAATGTTTCTCAAGTAGCAAGTCTAAGAGAAGTCAGAGAATTTTTAGTTGATTTACAAAGAAAAATCGCATCGAAAAAAGGATATGTATTAGACGGCAGAGATATCGGTTCAGTCGTACTTCCTGATGCAGAACTTAAAGTATTTATGACAGCAAGTCCTGAAGTACGTGCAAAGAGACGTTTGATTGAAGAACACTCAAGAGGCAACATGATTGAATTATCTACATTGATTGATGAAATTATTGAAAGAGATACGAGTGATATGACACGTGACATATCACCGCTCATTCAAGCTGATGATGCTGTACTTGTATCTACAGATGAACTCTCAATCGATGAAGTGACGAATGAAATTGTAGAACTCGCTAACAAGAAAGTTATAGGTGAAAAATAATGTTATACAGCACAGTAAAATTTATCGTAAAAATATTTTATAAACTAAGATTTAAAATTAATGTTGTTGGTGAAAATAATATACCGAAAGATGGTCCCGTGTTACTTACAAGTAACCATTCATCTTTGTATGATCCACCTCTTGTTGCGATATTCTCAAATAGAGAAATGTCATTTTTTGCGAAATCCGAACTTTTCAAATATCCAGTATTTGGACAACTCATTAGAAGGCTAAATGCGATCCCAGTAAATAGAGGTAAAGGTGACCGAGCTGCACTAAAAACTTCTGTAGATGCTGTTAAAGACGGTAGAATGCTTCTCATCTTCCCTGAAGGTGGTAGAAACTTAACAGGTAAATTAAAACCTCTTCAAGAAGGTGCAAGCTTTATTGCAATGAAGAGTAGAGCAAAAATAGTTCCGGTTGCAATCAAGGGTTCATACAACAGAAAAGAAGGTATTACCTTAGTATACGGTAAACCGATTGATGTAGATGCGTTAGTAGAAGAAGGTAAAAAACGTAAGGAAATTACAGAAATATTAGAAAATCGCTTAAAAAATATGCTAAAAACACCCGTTATCCTTGACAAAAGAGACAAAATATAAGAACTTTATAATATTAACGGTTTTATATTGGAGGCTATCACATGACTAACGAAGAACACTTAGAAGAAAATTTAGAAGTTAATGTAACTTCTGAAGAAACACAGAACGAAAAGTACAGTGAAGGTGACACAGTTTCAGGAAAAGTATCTAAAATCGAAGAAAAATTTGTAGAAGTAACGCTCGAAGACGGTGTCATTGGTATTGTTCCAATCAGCCAACTGACTTCAAAGCGTATCGAAACTACAGATGAAGCAGCAACACTTGATCAAGATGTTACTGCAAAAGTAATTAAAGTCGAAGATAATACGACACTTATATTATCAATTCGTCAATACGACAATGAAGCTGCATACAAAGCGCTTGAATCACAAAAAGACAATGATGAAACAATCAGTGCAACAGTGATTGAAGTTGTTCCTGCAGGACTCGTTGTAGACGTTGGTGTTAGAGGATTCATTCCAGCATCACTAATTTCAACAGAATATGTTGAAAACTTAAGTCAGTTTGATGGACAAACTTTAGAAGTTAAAATTGAAGATGTTGATGAAGAAAACAACAGAGTGATCCTAAATAGACGTAAATTAGAAGAAAAAAGCCAACACGAAGAACGTCTAAAAGTTCTTGAAGATCTACAAGTTGGAGACATCGTTAAAGGTGAAGTTGTTCGTACGACTAACTTCGGTGCATTCATTAATGTTAACGGTGTAGATGGGTTAGCTCATATCTCTGAATTAAGCTACGAAAGAGTAGAAAATGTTGAAGATGCTGTTACAATCGGTGAAACTGTAGACGTTAAAGTTCTAAACGTTGATCCTGAGTCAGAAAGAATCTCTCTTTCAGTTAAACAAGCTGGCGAAAGTCCATTCCAAAAATTCTTTAACGAACATCAAGTTGGTGATTCAGTTAAAGGAACAGTAAAACGCTTAGTTGACTTCGGTGCATTTGTAGAAGTAGCTGCTGGTGTAGAAGGATTTGTACACGTGTCAGAGATTTCACATGACCATGTTGGCCATCCTGAAGACGAACTTAAACCTGAACAAGAAATAGATGTTAAAATTATCGGATTTGATCCTGATAAAGAGAAAACATCATTATCAATCAAGGCACTTACAGAAAAGCCAAAAAATGATAACAAAAATAAGAATACAACAGTGTACACTGATTCTGACGAAGAATCATTAACACTCGGTGATATTCTTGGCGACAAACTAAAAAAATTAGATCTATAATTTTACTTTAGAGCGATGCAAATCGCTCTTTATTTTTTTGTTCAGTTAATTTAACAATAAAATATGGTAAAATATTATTGAAATGAGGGAAATATATGAACATGCCTACAGTTGCAGTTGTTGGTAGACCAAACGTTGGTAAATCAACTCTGTTTAACCGTATTATTGGTGAAAGAAAATCAATTGTAGAAGATACACCAGGCGTAACCAGAGATAGAATTTACGCGACTGGAGAATGGTTAGGTAAGGAATTCCATATCATCGATACAGGTGGTATAGAAATTAAAGATGAGCCGTTCCAAAAACAAATTGCAATGCAAGCTGAGATTGCAATTGATGAAGCAGATATTATTGTCATGGTTGTCAACGGTCGTGAAGGTGTTACAGAAGATGACACTCACGTCGCTCGTATTTTACAACGTGCAAAAAAACCAATTGTATTAATGGTAAATAAAATTGATAACTTTGAAATGAGAAACGACATCTATGAGTTCTATTCACTCGGAATCGGAGATCCATTCCCTGTGTCTGGTTCACACGGACTAGGCTTAGGAGACGTATTAGACGAAGTCATTTCTCATTTCGATAACTTAAATATTGAAGAAGAGACTGATGATTCTATTCATGTGTCACTTATCGGAAGACCAAACGTGGGTAAATCTAGCTTGATTAACGCAATCATTGGTGAAGAGCGTGTAATCGTGTCTGATGTTGCAGGTACCACTCGCGACGCAATTGACACGAAGCACACAGTGGACGGTGTAGACTATACTTTTGTTGATACTGCTGGTATCAGAAAACGTGGTAAAGTATATGAATCTACAGAAAAATATTCTGTACTTCGCGCAAATGTAGCAATTGAGCGCAGTGATGTCTGTATCTTAGTTTTAAATGGAGAAGAAGGCATCCGTGAACAGGATAAGAGAATCGCAGGTATCGCACACGAAGCAGGGCGTGCAATGGTTATTGTCGTAAATAAATGGGATGCAGTAGAGAAAGATGAACGTACGATGAAAGAATTCGAAGAAGAAATTCGTAAAGAGTTCTTATTCTTAGACTACGCACCAATTACTTTTGTTTCTGCTAAAACAACTCGAAGAGTACAAACAATCTACCCATTAATCAATCTTGTAGACGAATCACATAAACGTCGTGTTCAATCAAGTACACTAAATGAAGTGTTAGTAGATAGTATCTTAATGAATCCAACTCCAAGAGATAAAACAGGTAAAAAACTAAATATTTTCTATGGTACACAAGTAAGTGTTGCACCACCAACATTCGTCATGTTTGTAAACGACACAGAGCTCATGCACTTTAGTTATAAGAGATATTTAGAAAATAGGTTAAGACAAGCGTTTGATTTTACTGGTACACCAATCCATATCATAACGCGTCAAAGAAACTAGAATAGAGGGATTATATGAAGATTTCAATGATTGGTACCGGAAGCTTCGGGACAAGTTTGGCAATGGTATTAGACTCAAACGGTCACGATGTTTTAATGTATGGTCGTAATAAAAATACCGTTAATGAAATCAATCAGGAACATTCAAATAAAAACTATTTAAAAGATATAGAGTTAAAAGACTCAATAAAAGCAACAAATGATCTTGAAGAAGCCGTTGACCACGGTGAAATGCTCGTACTTGCTGTTCCAGTAAAAGCTATGAGAAGTATGGCAAAAACACTTAACGAGATGCTTACTAAACAGAATAAGAAGGTCTTAATTTGTCATGTAGCAAAAGGGTTAGAACTAGGTACTCATAAACGTGTATCAGAAGTTCTCCAAGAAGAATTTGATGAAAACAACTACACAGATATTGCTGTACTAAGTGGTCCTAGCCATGCTGAAGAAGTTTCTTTAATGTTGCCGACAACAGTAAGTGCAGCATCAGTAAATGAATCTGGCCGAAAAATTGTTCAAGATACATTCATTACCAAGCATTTTAGAGTGTATGAGAACAAAGACTTAATCGGAGTAGAAGTAGGTGGCGCACTAAAAAACATCATTGCAATCGCAATTGGTATTTTAGACGGCCTTGGTTTTGGAGACAATACAAAATCAGCTGTAATTACAAGAGGTCTGCATGAAATTGCTAGACTTGGTACTAAGATGGGCGCAGATCCACTAACATTTATGGGACTGACAGGTGTCGGTGACTTAATCGTTACAGCAATGAGTGAACACTCACGTAACTTTAGATGTGGTAAAATGCTCGCAAGTGGTCAATCTCTAGATGATATCATTGAAAATATGGGTATGGTCGTTGAAGGTGTTAATACAACTAAAGCCGCATATGAACTTTCTAATCAATTTGAGATTGATATGCCAATTACGAACGTATTATATCTCTATCTATTTGAAGGACTTTCTGAAGATGAAGCATTCTTTAGTCTAATGATGAGAGAAAAAACATCTGAAACAGATGGATTAATTAAACTTATGAAAAATAGAGTAGATTCGGAGTAAATTAAATGTTTGATATTTCAAGAATGGATTTAATGTGGGTTTCATTTTATTCTATGGGGGCTATGGCGCTTGCTGCCGTTTTAATCTTCCTTGCTAGATATAAAATCCCGTATCGATTTTTAAGTATTATCGTTTCAATTATTGCATGGGTACTACTTATTTTTAGTTTTATAACTATGATTTTAGTCTTAGGTGGTAGTAGTCATGGATAAGTTATTTAAATCATTAATTGTAATGTGTGCTGTATTCATGCTGTCTGGCTGTCTTTATCCACAAAGCGAAAGAGCGAAAAATGATGCGCCTAAAGAAGATCAAGTTTTAATTGTTCAAAATGCTGTCGACACGTTTCAAGAATCAAACGATGGGATATTACCGATAAAAACCCTGTCTGACCAACGTGAGTATTTAGAGCATCAAATTGACTTCGGTAGATTAGCTCTATATCTCTCTGAAATACCAACAACTGCATATGAAAACGGTGGTTATTATCAGTATGTCATCATCGATGCTGAAGAAGATCCAAAAGTTAAAGTTGCAGATTTAAGGATTACAGAAGAAGTAAGAAGTTTAACAACGCGTCTTAATATACTTGGTGATAATGTTAAACTCGGAGAAATGATAGGTCCAAACGTATATCAACTTGACCTGGATGCATATCACTTGAAAGATAATCCAACTGTAGAGAGTCCGTTTACAGGAAGAGATTTAAACGTATTTTATAACGGCGGCCGTGAGTTCATTATTGATTACCGAGAGGACGCACAAAAAATCATCGATGATAATGATTTAAAGTATAAAACAGGTGAGGATGTACGCTCTGTATTCTATGAATATACTGAAGTCGTACCACTTTATAGTCCTGAGCTTACGGTTGATGATAATAACAAAGTCATTTTTATGACGAGTAAACATAAGGAAAAATAAAGTATGTTTTTTGTTTTAAACAGTGAAAACCATTGAAGTGATAGGCTTCATATGGTAAAGTACAAACATAATGATTATTTCATTATACAGATAATAGGAGGTCATTTGACATGAACAAAACTGACTTAATTAATGCAGTAAGCGACAAAGCTGATTTAACTAAAAAAGACGCTGGAGCTGCTGTAGACGCGGTGTTTGAAGCAGTTCAAGAAGCTTTAACAGCAGGCGAGAAAGTACAACTTATCGGATTCGGAACTTTCGAAGTTCGCGAACGTGCTGCTAGAAAAGGCCGTAACCCACAAACTGGTGAAGAAATTGAAATTGCTGCATCAAAAGTACCTGCATTCAAAGCTGGTAAAGCACTTAAAGACGCAGTAAAATAATTATTTTTAGACCTAACTTCTGTTAGGTCTATTCATTTATAAAGGTGGATTTTCTTTGTTTAACATGGATATCTTATCTCATTTTAATGATGAGTACACAAAACCTCTTGAACCTATTATCACGTACGTAAATAATGAAACACATATATTGAAGGACTATGAAATAGTAAAAGCAGTCGTGACTTTTAACTTAGCTTTACTATTACTTGATAATGAGCCTGACAAAACAGACATGGAAAACCATGTCCTTTATGGGGACTTATACTTATCTATGTTTTATATCACTTTGTCAAAATACGAAGCATATGACATCTTAACAGACGTGTTAGATATCTCTAAAGAAATCATTAACTTAAAATCCTTATATTTAAAAGATAAACAACTCAAATCAATTGAAAAAACATACATACTTTTTGGTCCAATTCTCTATTTAAGAGATCGTTTTTTTATAGACCAAGATATAGATCAAGTGCTCGAACTAATAATGCAAAACGGTGATTTTAATGGCTAATAATAGAATTCAAACAATCTTTAACACAGTTTCAAAAGATTACGATAAGATGAATGATATCATCAGTTTTAAACAACATGATATATGGAGAAACCGTACAAACAAGGAAATTTTTGTTCATGATACTTCAGATGTTCTTGATTTATGTTGTGGAACTGGGGACTGGACAATCCAACTTTCTAACATGAATAAAAAAGCAAATATCATTGGATTAGACTTTAGTGAGAATATGCTCTTAGTAGCAAAACAAAAAACAGCACACATCAAAAACATCTCACTCACTCAAGGAGATGCAATGAATTTACCTTATGATGACAATTCATTTGATATTGTGACGGTCGGTTTTGGCCTTAGAAACCTTCCAGATTATCAAGCAGCAATTCATGAAGTGCACCGCGTCTTAAAACCAGGTGGACAATTTGTCATTTTAGAAACGTCTAACCCTAAAAACAAAATCGTTGGCTCATTATTTAATTTTTACTTTGGACGCATCATGCCGATGTTTGGTCAGCTCATCGCAAAAAGTGGTGATGAGTATAAATGGCTATACGAATCAACAAGAGATTTCGTATCAAAAGAAGAATTAAAACAGATGATGAAAAATAGTAAGTTTACGAATATCAAAGTAATATCTCATAACTTGGGAATGGCAGCTACCCATATTGGTTTCAAAGAAATCACCCATGAATAAGAATATTCGTGCCTATGTAAAGACAGATCTAAATGATCTTGAAGCACTTATAAAGATTGCTTTACAGCCAGATAAAAGCATCGTAAGCAACGAGAGCTTCGATCTTTACATTACAGGTGGTAAAAAGCTCAGACCTATACTATCTATATTAGTAGGGAAACTTGGAGCAAATGAACATAGAAGTTCCATACTTCATACAGCTGCTAGTTTGGAACTGATCCATATGGCTAGCCTTGTACATGATGACATTATTGATGATTCAAATCTAAGAAGAAATAGGAAAACAACGTATTATAAACATGGATATTTTCAAGCCATTAATACAGGAAACTATTTAATTTCTTCTGCTATTCGACTTGTTTCTGATATCCATAATCCAAAATTTCATCAAAGTTACTCGAGCATGATTAAAAAAATTGTTACAGGTGAATTATTTCAATTTGATACTCAATTTGATGATTCACAAACAATCGATGATTACTATGAAAAGATTTACAAAAAAACAGCTTTGCTCATTATGTTAAGTATAGAGCTCAGTGCTTACGCTGGTCATATTTCAGATGAAAAACGTAAGAAACTCACAGACTTTGGTTATAATATTGGAATGAGCTTTCAGATCATTGACGACTGCTTAGATTACACTGCAACTAAAAAAACACTTGGTAAACCATCATTCTCTGACTTAGAGAATGGTCATTATACATTGCCAGTGCTTTTATTACGAGATAAAGACTCATATTTCAAAGAAATGTTGCACGTCTATTCAATAGATCAATCAAGTAAAGAAGCGTTGATAGAGTATTTGCTTAACTCTGATGCAATAGAGTCCTCAAAAAGAGTGAGTGATGAATTTTTAGATAAAGCACTTGTCAATATAGAAGATATTGAAGACCCAATAAAGCGCTATTTATCTGAAATGGTTGAAAAACTACGTACAAGATTAAATTAATATACAAAACATATGAAAAAATGATAGAATAAGTAAAGAACTTTTAAAGGAGAATAACTTAATGGAAAGAACATTTTTAATGATTAAACCTGACGGTGTCCAAAGAAACCTTATTGGACCAATCGTTGCAAGATTAGAAAACAAAGGATTTAAAATCGTAGGTGCTAAGCTTATGCAAGTATCTGAAGATTTAGCAAAAACTCACTATGGTGAGCACGCTGACAAACCATTCTTCGGTGAATTAGTAGACTTCATTACTTCTGGTCCTGTTTTCGCAATGGTATTAGAAGGAGAAAACATCATTAAAACAGCACGTCTTGTTGTTGGTTCAACTAACCCACAAGAAGCTCTTCCAGGAACAATCCGTGGAGACTTTGGTCTTACAGTAGGTAAAAATATTATTCATGGTTCTGACTCACTTGAAAGTGCAGACAGAGAAATTAATCTTTTCTTTGACCAATCAGAACTAGTAGACTACAGCTTAATTAACAAAGATTGGATCTACTAATTAGATATAAAGCTGAGTATTTTATACTCGGCTTTTTATTTTACATAAAATTTTGAGGTGATTATATGAGATTTTTAACAGCAGGTGAATCGCATGGGCCAAAGGTCACAGCGATTGTAGAAGGTTTCCCATCAAATTTACCAATTGACAAAGAAAGAATGCAGAAAGAACTGTTTAAACGTCAAGGTGGCTATGGCCGTGGGCGTAGAATGCAGATTGAGAAAGACACGTTTATTTTTGGAAGTGGAATCCGTCACGGTAAGACATTAGGTTCTCCAATTATGATGGAAGTTCAAAATGATGACTTTAAGCATTGGACTAAAATCATGGGAGACGAACCATTAACTGAAGAACAACTTAGCGAAATGAAACGTGTTATTACACGTCCAAGACCTGGACATGCGGACCTTGTTGGTGGTCAAAAATATAATCATCGCGACTTAAGAAACATTTTAGAGCGCTCAAGTGCTCGTGAAACAACTGCACGTGTTCTTGTAGGGGCATTATGCTTAGAACTCTTACATGCATTAGATATTAGAATCACGAGCCGTGTCGCTCGAATTGGTACCGTTGAAGACGAAAATGAATATACGTTTAACGAAATTGTAGAAGGTATCGAGTCTTCATCTGTAAAAATGGTATCAGAAGAAAGTACTAAGGCAGCCGAAGCATTAATAGACCAAGCGAAAAAAGATGGCGATACGCTTGGTGGAATTGTTGAAGTAATTGTAGAAAACCCAATTATTGGTCTAGGTTCACACGTCCATTACGATACAAAGCTCGATGCTAAAATCGCTCAAGCAGTACTATCTATCAACGCGTTTAAAGGTGTAGAGTTTGGTATAGGCTTTAAGATGGGAGAGACACCTGGAAGTAAAGTTCAAGATGAAATCACATACTCTAAAGAAGATGGATTTACTAGAAGAACAAACAATCTCGGTGGATTTGAGGGTGGTATGACTACAGGTATGCCAATTATCGTGCGTGGTGTCATGAAACCAATTCCGACGCTGTACAAGCCACTTATGAGCGTTGACATCGATTCAAAAGAGCCATTTACGGCAACAATCGAACGTAGTGACCCAAGTGCAGTGCCTGCAGCTTCAGTAGTTGCTGAACACATGGTTGCAATTGAACTTGCGAAAGCAATTTTAGATAAGTTCGGTTCAGATGATTTTGGCGACCTTAAAAATGCAATTGATGCATACAATAAACGACTCGGTGAATACTAATGGAATTCCATACGACGTATAGTGACAACAATTACACAATTTACGTAGACAATGGAATTTTAAACGAAACACTACAAAAGTATACGAGTCAATATAACCAAGTGTTTTATATCATAGATTCACATGTATATGACTTACATGAAGAAAAGTTTACTAATTTTGATACTGTTATCAAGGTACCAAGAGGCGAATCGTTTAAAACGATTGAAAACACGATAGCTGTAATCGATGAACTACTCGATCAAAACATCAAAAGAAACGATCTCGTTGTTGTGATTGGTGGGGGTGCAACTGGTGATGGTGGCGCATTTGTTTCAAGCATCACACTACGCGGTGTAGATTATATTCATGTACCAACAACTCTGCTTGCGCATGACTCTGCAATAGGTGGAAAAACTGCAATCAACCGTCCGCATGGTAAAAACTTAGTTGGAACGTTTTATAGACCAAATGCGGTCATTTACGATCTTGATTTCTTTGAAACGTTACCGGAAGAAGAAGTGCTCAGTGGATTCGGTGAAGTTATTAAACACGCGATGCTTGCCGGAAAAGAATCTATTAATCGACTTGTTGATGAAACGAAAGATGGCTTAGATATTACGCGTCTCAATGAATTTATCTTATACGGTATTAAAACTAAGATGTATTACGTTTCAGTAGACGAAAAAGAGGATAATTTAAGGAAGTTTCTTAATCTTGGACACACGCTCGGCCACGCATTAGAATATTCTTTTAAACTTAAGCATGGACATGCGGTTGTTCTTGGAATTATTGGATCACTTTATATTTCTAATAAGATGTATAATGACATATTTGATTTAGAATCTTTAATAAGCTATTTAAAGAAAATTGGATACGATCTTTCACCACTTAAAGAGATGAATACGACAGAAATGATTCATTATATGTCGAGTGATAAGAAAAATATGCGTAAATCATTTATTGGATATATTATATTACGAGAATACGGGCACCCAGAATTGATTGAAATAAGTACAAGTGATTTAGAAGCACTCCTAAATGAAATGAAGGCGATAATATGAGAGAACTCTTAAATGGTAGTTTCAATGGAAAAGTGACTGTTCCTGGTGATAAGTCTATCACGCATCGTGCTGTGATGTTTGGTACATTGTCAAAAGGTACAACACATGTCTATCAGCCATTACTTTCAGAAGACACACTAGATACTGTTAATTGTATGGTGAAGTTGGGAGCAGATATTGACATAACAGATGAAAAAATCACAATTAATAGTCCAGGTGCAGAAAGTTTAACTTCTCCAAAAGAATTACTCTACACAGGGAATAGCGGTACTACGACAAGACTATTGATGGGACTTATTACTGGTCTTAATCTAAATGCAACAATTGACGGTGATGATACAATCAAAAAACGTCCAATGGACCGCGTTTCAATACCACTTGAAATGATGAACGCTAAACTGAAATTAAATAATGAACGTTTCACACCTGTCGAAATTTTCGAAAGTAAATTAGAGGGCATAGAATATGATATGCCTATTGCGAGTGCACAAGTGAAAAGTGCGATCATTTTTGCTTCATTACACAATAAAATTACGACAGTTATTCGTGAACAAGAAAAATCAAGAAATCACACTGAACTCATGTTAAAAGCGTTCGGTGGTAATATTGAAGTTGATGACACTACAATTACAGTAAACGGTGGAAACACACTTACACCAGTAGACGTCACTGTACCTGGAGATATTTCATCTGCTGCATTCTTAATGGTTTTAGCAGCGATTATTCCAGATTCAAAAGTAACGCTAAAAAACATTCTTTTAAACGAGACACGTAACGGAATCATTGATGTTTTTACTCAAATCGGTGCTGATATGACAATTGAGAACATTGATGATTCTCTAGAAAAGCGTGGGAATATTACAATCACTTATAAACCTAACTTAAAACCATTTACTATTAGTGGTGATATTATTCCAAAATTAATCGATGAAATTCCAATTCTTGCAGTTCTTGCATTATTCTTAGATGGTGAGAGTATTGTGAGAGATGCAGAAGAACTGCGTGTGAAAGAAACTGACAGAATTATGGCTGTTACAAATGAATTATCGAAATATGGTGCAGAATTTGAAATATATGAAGATGGATTTAAAGTTCTGCCAAGTAAACTTAAAATACAAGATATAGAATTTAAGAGCTATCATGATCATAGGATAGCAATGATGTTAATCGTAATGGGTATCAAAATGAATCATGATATAAAAATTGACAACGTAGAGTGCATCAACATCTCATATCCTAATTTTATTGATGATCTTAAATCACTGAAGGGAAGATAGACTATGAATGAGTCAATCTTAAAACTGATCGATGAATTAAAGCTCGGTCAATATGATATTGATAAAATAGAATCATTTACAGAAACGTTGCGCGATTACACAGAAGAGAGCGATCTTGAATTACTCTTTGTACTTGGTGATATGCTAATGCAACTCGGTGATACGATTCATGCATTAAATATATTTGAGTATCTATACTCTATAGTAGGGCATGATGATAATTTACTCAGCTACATTGTCGAAATTTACATCGTGGATAATAGACTAGATGATGCATTACTATTAATTAATGATGCTGAGAAAACACCAACAGTTTTAATGCTAAAATCAGAACTCTTCCAGCAGATGAACTTAAACGATGTAGCATTAAAAGCATTATACGAAGCTCGTGAATTATCTGATGACAGGGTTATTGATTTTGCGATTGCAGAACTTCTATATTACATCGGTGACATTAACGATGCTGTTAGATTCTATCAGAATGTACTTGAGCATGATGTTGACAAAGTCAACAATATAAATATCCATCAAAGACTCGCAGACATTTATGTGAATCAAATGGATTTTGAGCATGCACTTTCACATTTGAATCAAGTTGACGAGAGTGAATATACAAATGATGATTTTTATCTAAAATCCATTATTTATTACTATTTAGAGCGCTATGAAGAAGCAGAAAAAACACTAATGAAAGTAGTCTCGAATGAGCCTTACTATACAAATGCATATATCCTCTTAATGAAAGTTTATGAAGAGAATTATGAGTATGATAAGGCATATCAGCTATTAGAAGATTATGTTGTTCTAGATAAAGAAAATGCAATCATTTTCTATAATCTAGGACGCTTGGCAATTCGTCTTGGCAAAGTTGATAAAGCGAACGAAAGTTTTAGAAAAGCGACAGCATTAGATGAGACTTATGACGATGCATATAGAATTCTCTTCCAAAATTTACTTACAGATGATACACCAGAAGATATCGAACATTATCTTCCGCACATTGATACAGATAACTTAACACCACAATCACTTCATTTACTCGCAAATATTGAGGCATTAAATGAAAACGATGAAGAAGCAAGTAAATATTATGAAACGGCATATTCTTATCTGAGAGAAGACATAGATTTCTTATATGATTATTATCAATATCTTTTAGAAATAAGAAATCCAAAGTACCTTGATGTTTTAAACAAGTTAATCAAACTCGATCCAAACAACACAGACCTTGCATTAGAACTTGAACGTCTGCGTGGTGAAGAGGATGAGTTTTAAAAAAGATTTTCTTGAATATGTCTTGTACTCATATGAATTTAAAGAAAATGATCCAGTCTATGTGTTAAATTATCTAAAGTCAATTAAATATTTTGACTCACGTGTGTCTCTAATAGATAGACATTCACCAATTTCTCTTACGATTTCTACTGAAGGTGCACACTCACATAGTATGATGTGTCATATTGATGATGAAATCTTGCTCACAGCTAGAGACATCATAGATAAAATCGACGAGACTGAACACCCTATATTTGTAGAAATTCATTTTAATCAGTTTGAACCTAAATATACAGAAGTTGTGTTTAGAGAACATGAACGATTAGAACACGTCGAACATGAATTACGTCATTCACTTTATCAACAAATTGAACAAGCGCTCGAGTCAAAAGATAAAGATAGATTTTTATCACTCACAAACGAGTTAAAATTATTGAACGAGGAGAGTAAAAATGCTCTACACAAGAAATGATTTAAACGTTATTAAAGATGAAATTGAATTTATTGATACTGCAATTATCCCAGTCGTAGATATCGATATGGATAGCATAAGTGTGAGCCGAGCTGAACAAATCGAATTTATTCAACTCATTATTATGATGCTAGAAAAGCAATTAAAAGGTAGACTACTTATTACACCGTTATTCACTGTAGTAGGGGAAGATGTCACTCCTGTTAAAATTTACAAAAATCAACTAAAAGAATATGGTTTTAAACACTCAATCGTCCTTTCATTTAAAGATCGCACAATTGAAGACACACCATTAATTAGAATGAACCATGTGCCCATCAGTGATATGGACAAAGATATTCTAGAAGCTATGGTTAAAGAAGAAATGACTAAAGTTTTAAAAGAAATTATACGTATTTGGAATAGTTAATGGTTTGTTCTATAAAAAAACATAAAAAGTTTGTCTAAAAAGTGAAATGTCATGTTGACCATGCTGTTTTAATAGGATAAACTTAATGTGTCTTAGTTATAAATATGTAAAAAAGTTTGTAGAGTTCGAGGGGGGAAAAGGAATGTCAAGTAAAGTTACACGACGCCAATTTCTAAACTATTCATTAATGGGTGTCGGTTCTTTTATGGCAGCCGGAATGATTTTACCTATGGGTAGATTCGCACTTGATCCACTGTTCAAAGATGCAGCAGCCGGGTCTGATATTCAAACGAGCATCAAGGTGAGTGAGATAACAGAAGAACCAACTAAGGTTGATTTCACGTATAACCAAAAAGATGCATGGTATGAAAGCGAAGTTACAGAGTTCGCATGGGTTTACAAAGAAGGAGATAAACTCATCGCACTTTCTCCTGTATGTAAGCATTTAGGATGTACAGTTACTTGGGCTGGAGACGATGGTAACCCAGATAAGTTCTTCTGTCCATGTCATAATGGTCTGTACACGAAAGATGGTAACAACGTACCTGGTACGCCACCACGTGGACCATTAGACCAATATGAAGTTGGCGAAAAAGATGGTTTTGTTACAATTGGTAAAAAATTCGAAAACGAGTTAGTGAAGTAAATAGGAGGGAGTTAAATGCTTAACCGTATCTATGACTGGATTGACGATAGAATAGATATCACACCAATCTGGAGAGACATAGCTGACCACGAAGTGCCAGAGCACGTAAACCCTGCCTATCACTTCTCAGCGTTTGTATATTGTTTTGGTGGATTAACATTCTTTATTACTGTAATCCAAGTTTTATCTGGTATGTTTTTAACAATGTACTATGTACCAGACATTGTTAACGCATGGAATTCTGTATACTACTTACAGAATGACGTAGCAGCTGGTATGATCGTACGCGGTATGCACCACTGGGGTGCGAGTTTAGTAGTTGTAATGATGTTCTTACATACGTTAAGAGTATTCTTTACAGGTGCTTATAAATCACCACGTGAATTAAACTGGGTTGTAGGAGTATTACTTTTCTGTGTAATGCTTGGACTCGCATTCACAGGTTATTTATTACCTTGGGACATGAAAGCATTATTCGCAACTAAAGTTGGTCTTGATATTGCTGAATCAGTTCCATTTATCGGAGAATGGATTAAAACATTACTCGCAGGAGATGCGACAATCATTGGAGCTCAAACGTTAACGAGATTCTTTGCGATTCACGTATTCTTCCTACCTGCAGCGTTGTTTGTATTAATGGGAATCCACTTCATTTTAATACGTCGACAAGGAATCGCAGGTCCATTATAGGATACTAAAGGGGAGGTAGAAAAAATGAAACGCGGTAAAGGTCTAACATTTGTTGGAGACTCAAGAGTATTAAAGTACGATAAACCAAAGCTTAACAGAGACTATTCTGAGTTCCCTGGTCGTACAGAAGAATTTTACCCAGACTTTCTATTGAAAGAATGGTTAATCGGAGCAATTTTCTTAGTAGGTTTTCTGTGCTTAACAGTCGCACATCCAGCACCTTTAGAAAGAATTGCTGATCCAACTGACACTGGTTATATTCCACTTCCAGACTGGTATTTCCTTTTCCTATACCAAATTCTGAAGTACTCATATGCATCTGGTCCATTTAACGTGATTGGTGCAATCATCATGCCTGGTCTTGCAATTGGAGCATTAATGCTTGCACCTTGGTTAGATGGTACTAAACACAGAGATTGGAAAAGACGTCCTGTTGCTACAGGCATGATGTTACTTGCAGTAGGAGTTATCTTCTACGCAACTTGGGAATCTGTGGCATACCATGACTGGGATGCTCAAAAAGCTCAAGGTAAGATCGTATTTTCTAACTTAGATGATTCAGATCCAGTGTTTAATGAATTAGTAAGAACAAACTGTACGAGCTGTCACGGTGGAGAACTTACAGGAGGTTCTGGTCCTGACTTAGTTACACCAGACTTAACTAAAGAGCACGTACAAGCGTTTGTAGAGAATGGTACAACTGACAGTGGTGGCTCAATGCCAGGATTCAAAGATCAGTTAACTGCTGAAGAAATCGAAAAAATTGCAGATTTCGTATCAAAACTTGAACTTACAGACAAAGCAGAATAAATTCAATAACCCTCAAGACATATGTGCTTGAGGGTTTTTTAATAGGTGAATGTATGTTTAATATCATGTATAAACTTATGTTTAATAAATATTTTTTAACTCTCTTATTCATTGCAAACTTTTTAGGTACTATTTATGGTTACTATTGGTATAAAGGACAATTATCTGAAACGCCACTATATTTTTGGCCATTTGTTCCAGATAGCCCAACAGCAACGCTATTTTTATGTGTATTAATTGCACTTATTCTAGTTAAGAGACATTCTGGTCTAATTGATGCTCTCGCCTTTACGACTTTAATTAAGTACGGTGTATGGGCAGTTATCATGAATTTTATGTATTTTGTTGAAATCGGATATGTAACAAACGTTGGTCTCATGCTCATTTGTTCACATAGTTTAATGGCAGTACAAGCACTTCTATTCGTTCCACATATGTGCATTAAATTGAGAGATTTTTTCATTACAGCAGTATGGTTATTCCATAATGATGTGATTGACTATGTCTATATGCAGTATCCACGATATGGAAGTCTTGATCGTATTGCTGAGCATATTGGTTACTTTTCATTTTGGTTAACAGTGATTGTAATTATACTTTTATATATACTTGTTCCAGTAGAGAAGAGAGACCATAATAATTGACTTTAATTTGTCTAATACAGTAAAATCGTTGTTATAGAAGATAGGAGAGATCAACGTGTTAATGTATATTCTTTATTTTGTTATACTAATGATTGTGCCTATGATGGCGCAAGCAAATGTAATGTCGACATTTAATAAGTATTCTAAAGTACGTTCTACTAGTGGGTTAACTGGTAAAGAAGTTGCTGAAATGATACTTAGAGAAAATGGTATTTATGATGTTGAAGTATTAAGAGGTCAAGGTCGTTTAACAGACCACTATGATCCAGGTAAAAAGGTCGTTGTCTTATCTCCTGATAACTATGACAAACCAAGCGTATCAGGTACTGCGGTTGCAGCTCACGAAGTTGGTCACGCAATCCAACACGCTACTGGATATCACTTCTTAAACTTCCGTTCAGCTCTTTTCCCACTTGCGAATATCGGAAGCAGATTCTCATTCATTCTGATCATCGCAGGTATCGCATTAACAGTTGGTATGCAAACAGCCGGTCCGTCACTCGGAACTTACCTCCTATGGGGTGGTATCGCGTTATTCGCATTTTCTGTGTTGTTCCAAGTTGTTACATTACCAGTAGAGTTTGATGCTTCAAATAGGGCCATGAAACAAATTAAACAATTAAATATTGTCGATGAAAAAGAACACAGACACGCTAAGAAAGTTCTTAACGCTGCAGCGATGACTTACGTCGCAGCAACAGCAGTTGCAGTAGCTGAACTTGTACGTCTTGTGTTAATCGCTAGAAATAATTAATAAGACCGCCTATGATGGCGGTTTTTTCATTTCACAAACGATTAAATTACATTTATACTTATATATATAACTTTAGGAGGTATGAATTATGAAAATTGGTGTAACGTGTTATCCAAGTGTTGGAGGAAGTGGCATCATTGCAACAGAGCTCGCTCTACAAATGGCAGAGCTTGGACATGAAATACACTTCATTTCATCTAGTGTACCATTTCGCTTAAATGGAAACGTACCAAACATCTACGTTCATACTGTCGAAATTAATGACTACAACGTATTTAAATATAGACCCTATGATATTACACTCGCTTCTAAGATTTCAGAAGTAATTGATATACATCAACTTGATGTGATACATATGCACTACGCAATCCCACATGCAGTGGCTGGTATCCTTGCGAACCACATGTCTCAGCGTAAAGTAGGTATTGTTACGACGTTGCATGGTACAGATATCACTGTGCTCGGTCATGACCGTTCGTTAGAGCGAGCAATTCGATTTGGTATCGAAGAATCAGATATTACGACTGCTGTATCAGAGAGCTTAAAACAAGAAACGATAGATATCGTTCATCCAGATAAAGATATTGTTACAATTTACAACTTTGTAGATGAAGACAAGTTCAATATGGATATCAGAGAACAGATTAAAAAAGAGATGAAATTACGTTACGGTATTAAAGAAAATACTAAAGTAATTATGCATTCATCAAACTTTAGAAAAATTAAACGCATAGACACGATCGTGCGTGCATTTAATGAAGTCCAAAAAGAAGTAGACTCAGTGCTTGTTTTAGTTGGAGATGGACCTGAAGCAATGACTGTTAAATCTCTTTCACAGTCTTTAGGAATTGAAGACAAAGTACTTCTTGTCGGGCAACAGTCTGACGTCGTGTCTCTATACAAAATGAGCGATCTGTTTATGCTTCTAAGTGAGAAGGAAAGCTTCGGACTTGCATTACTAGAGGCAATGAACTGTGGTAGTGTGCCTATTGGATCTAGTGCAGGTGGAATTAAAGAAGTGATTCAACATGGTAAAACAGGTCAAATTGTAGATGTCGGTGACTATAATGCAGCGGCTAAGTATGCAATTGAACTCTTGACAAATGAAGATAAATATAACACATTCCAACAGAATATGATTAAAGACATTAAAACACGTTTTAGTGAGGAAAAAATTGTCAATGAATATTTAGAACTGTATCAGTCACTGATTAAGGTGAATGACAATGAATAGGTTTGATCATGCAAAAACAGTATTAGAAACACTTGAGTCATATGGTTTTGAAGCCTATTTTGTAGGAGGCTCGGTCAGAGATTACATTATGGGACGTGAAATCCATGATGTTGACGTGACGACTAATGCTCGTCCAGAAACAATCAAAGACTTGTTTCAAAAAACGATTGATGTCGGAATTGAACATGGGACAGTCATTGTATTAATTGACGATGAGCCCATTGAAGTGACTACTTATCGAACGGAAACCACATATACAGACTATAGACGCCCAGATTCCGTGAGTTTCACAACATCATTACTTGAAGACCTTTCAAGAAGAGACTTCACCATGAATGCAATTGCAATGGATAAAAACATGAATATTGAAGATCCTTTTGACGGCCATATCGCTATAGAAGAAAAACGCATTGAAACAGTTGGTATTGCAGACGAACGTTTCAATGAAGATGCTTTAAGAATGCTTCGTGCAGTACGTTTCATTTCGCAACTAGAATTTAATCTGACAACAGAAACTGAAGATGCAATAAGAAAAAATGTTTCTCTAATTAAATATGTGTCAATTGAACGCATAGTAAAGGAACTAAAGAAGTTGTATGAAGGAAAGAATGTTACTGAAGCAAAGCATGCGTTAGTAAACACAAATATGTATAGGCATATCCCTTTCTTCAAAACTTTATCTAGAACAGAGATTATCGAAACCAATGCACACAGTTTAATTGATGAAATCGTCGTACAATTAATAAAGGATCCATCAATGTCATATGCAAATATCTTGAAATTATCAAATAATGAAACTAAGTATATTAAAAATTCTCTTAGATTATTAGATGATGCGAGAAGTAATTTAGAATCTAAAAGATTAGCATTTAAATATTCAGAAGATGTTATTGGCAATACTGTTTCACTCCTAGAATTAAATCCGATTCTCGATGAATCTTTAATAAAGAGAATTAAAGATGCAAAAATTGAGAAACAAAAACTACCTATAAAAAATCGTTCTGAACTTGAAATTAATGGTAGAATTTTAATGGAAAAGTTAAATAAAAAGGGCGGGCCATGGTTACAAACACTACTCACTAAAATCGAAGGTGAAGTGATTATGGGGCGCTTAAAAAATACTGAAAAAGACATATTAGAGTGGGTTTTAAATGAACAAGAAAACAATTTATGATTTAAATCATCACAAAATAAACTTTGCGCATATCAAAGAAGTCATTTATAAAGAGTCTGTCGAATCTACACAAACAATTGCTAAAGAGTATTTTTCTTTTAAAGAAGATAACTTTGTAGTGATTGCAGAAGAACAAACAAAGGGTGTAGGGCGTTTTAAAAGAGAGTGGAAATCACCAAACAATGGCGGCTTTTACGGCTCTTTTGTTTTTAGAGGATCTGTCAACAAAGACAAACTACCAGCATTTAACTTATTTATTTCTTTAGCACTTGTTGAAACGTTTAAATATTACACCGATGACATTGTACTGAAATGGCCAAACGATGTTTATTTACAAGGTAAAAAAGTAAGTGGTATTTTAACAGAGTGCTATAAGACGAGTGAAGAAGAAGGTATCATACTAGGTATTGGTATTAATCTGAATCGTACAAATCAGTCATTAGTAGATACTGCAATTACTCTCTCTGATGTATTTGAATCAGAAGTAAATATGTCATTATTTACAAACCAATTATTAAAAAAGATTAACCATTATTATGATTTGTATTTGTCTGTTCCATTCTGTGAAGTTAGAGATGAATATCTAAGGTACTCAAATGCACTGGGTAAAGAATTTACGATAACAACGCACGATGAACAATTCAATGGAAAAGCGATTGATATCGACGATCGTGGATTTTTGAAAGTTTATGATGAATCAGGTAAAATAAGAACTATTATGAGTGCAGACTTAAATATATAAATTTGGTGAAAAACTATGTTAAATCAGAGATATGCAGTAATCGATTTAGAAACCTCTGGTAACAACTTTAATACTGATAAAATATTAGAAATTGGTGTTGTATTCGTAGAGAACGGGCAAATCGTTGATGAGTACAGCACTTTTTTCTGTGACACGGATTACATCACTCCATTTATTTCTGAATTAACAAATATAACAGTGGATATGATTAAAAATGCACCGACATTTAAATCTAAAGCGCATGAGATATACGAACTCATAAAAGATTGTACGTTCGTTGCGCATAACGTGAGCTTTGACCTTACATTCTTGCAGAACGCTTTTAAAGCATATGGCATTGATTATACGCCACTACAAAAACTTGATACAGTGACTTTATCTAAAATCATGTACCCGATGGAACGTACATATCAGCTCGCACCGCTGACTGAATCACTAGGTATTGAGCTTAAAAGTGCTCACCGTGCATTAGATGATGCTAAAGCGACTGCACACTTACTATTATCTATTTTTAAGGAACTGAGTGGTATAAACCGTCACACTCAAATCCTAATGTTTAAAATCGCAAAATCTTTAGACAGTGACGTCGCGAGTCTCTTGTTTTCATCGATTTCAAATACAAAAGATAAAGAGACGCATGATTTAATACGTATAGATGACATTTATGTGCGTAAAATTGATGTTCATAAGGAAAGTACGTATAACTTTAAGATCGAGACACTATATGAGAAATTCTTAAAGTATAAAAACTTTAATCATAGAGATGAACAATTGGAACTCATCTATATTATCTATGATGCGTTAAAAAATAATAAAAAAGCAGCAATAGAGGCGTACACAGGGCTTGGTAAGAGTGAAGCAATGCTCATAGCAAGTATTGTTTATAGTGATGAAACTGGCAACCAAGTACTCATCTCAACGAGTAAGAGACTACTACAAAATCAATTATTCTTTAACTCAGTGTATGATTTATTGAAGTCTTCAAATATTGAGCATTACAACATCTCTATGTTAAAAGGGAAAAATAATTACGTTGATTTAGAAGCAGTGAATACACTCATGAAATTAGAGAATGACAATCATGAGATTATGATGTTGAAACTAAAATTACTCGTGTGGTTACAACAAACAATGTCTGGAGATTTGTCAGAGATTGACTTAAAAGGTCCAGAGCGCATGTATTATATGTCCGCGTTAAATCAAAACAGTCAATCTAATGATTATTTTTATAAAGAATCATTGAATCGTGCCAAACATTCAAACATTATCATCACCAATCATTATTATCTGTTTAATTGCTTAGAAGAGATTCCAACAAATCACATTGTAGTAGACGAAGCTCACCAACTAAAAGGTGCATTAGAAACAAGTCTAGAAGAGACATTTAAATATCCAGACTTAAAATTCTTGATGAGTCAAATTGGATTAGATAAAAAAGACCAATTACTCACAGATTATTTGAAACACAATAATTCTCAAAATGGGCATTATTTTGAAGCGATTATATCTGAAATTAGTGAGCATATTGATGTAATCTTCCAGTCATTAAATAAGAATGAATTCAAACGTGCAATTAAATATTTAAACTTTTCTATAGAAAAGTTGAATATCTTTATAAATATGTTATTTGGTACAAATGAGTTCCAAAATCTCTTTAATTACTTGCACAACTACAAAATTAGATTATCTAAGATGCTGAATGCATTAAATAAAGATCAGTTCGAAGTAAAAAAAGCAAAAAACTATACTAAAACAATATTAACAGTTCAAAAAGATTCAAAAGAAGCACTTTATAATAAAGCGCAACAGATATTGTCTCAAGTCCTGATTTCAGGAACGTTAGAAGTTAAGGGTGAGTTTAAGCATCTAGAAAAATGGTTTGGTGAATCACCGTTTGATCAGTATATTATCCGCTCTGAATCTCTGTTCAAGGATGTCGAATTATTTATTCCAAATGATATTTCAGACTTCAAAAAAACGGATGACTTTATGCTAGATTTAATTGATTATATGACAATACTATTAGAGAGTAAGCATCAAAAAGCCGTAATTTTATTTACAAGCTACGAACAATTAAATGAAACATACGAAATGATGATGGATACGGATCTTTTTAATACCATTCCCGTCTTAAAGCAGACGCCTAAAATCACACCAGATAAGTTACTTATTCAGTACAATCAATTAAGTCGTTGTCTATTACTTGCAACATCTTCATTTACTGAAGGTGTTAATATCGAAAACACGGACGAAAAAATTATATTTTTAACAAAGCTTCCGTTTCCTGTGCCAAATAAAGACAACTTCAAACAATTTTATAGTAAGGAATTGCCAGAGGCTGTCTTTATCTTCAGACAAATTTTAGGTCGTTTAAAGCGTTCAGATACGGATAAGGGAAAACTAATCTTATTTGATGAGAGATTGCTGACTAAAAACTATAGTAATGCCTTCTTAAAATACTTTGAGAAAGATAATATTACGCACCAAGACAGATATACTTTTATTGATTGGTTATCTGACCTATAATTAAGTAAATACGAAACGGAGGTGGCTTGTTTGCAAATTTCTAAAAGAATTAAATCACTATCAAGAAGCCAAACAGTCGAAATCACAAACCTTGCAAGACAATTGAGACAAGATGGAATAGATGTCATCAGTCTCTCTGTCGGTGAGCCAGATTTTACGACTCCAAAAGAAGTTATTGATTACGCGAGTCTTATGGCTGAACAAGGCAAAACAAAATATGTTGCTACAGATGGACTTCCTGAATTTAAACAAAGGATTCAAGAAAAAATGAAAAGAGACAATGGTCTTGACTACGAATTAAATGAAATTTTTGTAGGTGCGGGTGCGAAACAAGTCTTATACAATCTATTCATGGCTCTATTAGACCCAGGCGATGAGGTAGTTGTTCCTGATCCTTATTGGGTGTCATACACAGAACAAGTCAAACTCGCTGAAGGCGTGCCTGTTATTGCACATACAACAGCGGATACGGCATATAAATTAACACCTGAGATATTAGACGAAGTTGTTACAGAAAAAACGAAGATTCTCGTTCTCAATTCACCAAATAACCCAACAGGTTCAGTCTATACTTTAGAAGAGTTGCAAGCACTTGCTGATTATTTAGATGACAAAGACATCATGGTCATTGCAGATGAAATCTATGAAGTCCTAGTTTATGATGGTGAACATATTTCACTTGCATCGATTTCTGAAACAATGAAGAAGAACACAATAGTCATCAATGGTGTGAGTAAATCACACGCAATGACAGGTTGGAGAGTCGGTTACGCATGTGGTGATTCTGAAGTGATTAGTGCGATTACAAAACTTCAAAGTCAACTCGTATCCAATGTTTCAACGCCAGCACAATACGCAGCAGTTAGAGCATACGATATGGACCACACATTTTTAGAAGAATATAATCAATTATTCAAAAAAAGACGCGATAATGCCTATCAAAAAATGGTAGAATTACCTTATGTAACGTGTATTAAACCTGAAGGTGCATTTTATCTTTTCCCATATTTTAAGGAAACAGCAGAGAAGTGTGGGTTTAATACTGTGGATGATTTCGTCAAAGCAATTCTTAGTGAAAAACATGTTGCACTCGTTCCAGGTTCAGCATTTGGTTATCCTGATAACCTAAGACTGAGTTATGCAGTTGATGAAGACACGCTCAATGAGGCGATGGATCGCTTAAAATCATTTATTAAAGAAAAATTAGAAAACACACGAAAGTAGGATTTATTTCATGAAGATTACGATCAATGAAGCACCAAAATATAATGGAGAAACTGTTACAATTGGTTGCTGGTTACTCCAAAAAAGAGGTAGCGGAAAGATTCAATTCCTTCAACTCAGAGACGGAACAGGATTTATGCAAGGGGTAGTCGTTAAAGCAAACGACGAAGACTTATTTGAAACTGCTAAACACTTAACACAAGAAACATCTATGTATGTGACTGGTATAATCAAAGAAGATGGACGTTCAAGCTTTGGCTATGAAATGGAAGTCACAGGCATTGAAGTAATTCAAGCAGCAGAAGGTTATCCAATTACACCTAAAGAACATGGTCCTGAATTCTTACTAGATCATCGTCATTTATGGTTACGTTCTAAAAAACAACATGCTGTAATGAGCATTCGAAACCAAATCATTAAGTCCACATATGATTTCTTCTTTGAACATGGATTCAAAAAGATTGATACGCCGATTCTTACTGCAAGTTCTGCAGAAGGGACTACAGAGCTCTTCCACACAAAATACTTTGATGAGGATGCATATCTCTCACAAAGTGGTCAACTGCATGCAGAAGCAGCAGCAATGGCTCATGGGAAAGTATTTACATTTGGTCCAACGTTTAGAGCAGAAAAATCTAAAACAAGACGTCACTTAATTGAATTCTGGATGATCGAACCTGAGATGGCTTTCTATGATCACGAAGATAGCTTAAAACTTCAAGAACAATACGTACAATACCTTTCTGAGAATGTTTTAGAACACTGTAAATTAGATCTTGAAGCATTAGATAGAGATGTCACTGCTTTAGAAAAAATTAAAGCGCCATTCCCTAGAATTTCATATACGGAAGCAATTGATTTCTTACTGAAAGAAGGATTTGACGATATCGAGTGGGGCGATGACTTTGGTGCACCGCATGAAACGGCAATCGCAAACCATTTTGACAAACCTGTATTCATCGTGAATTATCCAAAAGCAATCAAATCATTCTACATGAAAGAAAACCCAGAAGACCCGAGAACTGTATTATGTGCAGACCTAATCGCACCAGAAGGATACGGTGAAGTAATTGGTGGATCTGAACGTACTTCTGACTACGATGCATTATTAGAACGCATTAAAGAGTTAAATATGGATGAAGACACGTACCAGTGGTACTTAGACCTTCGTCGTTACGGTTCAGTTCCACATTCAGGATTCGGTCTTGGACTTGAAAGAACTGTTGCTTGGTTATCTGGAGTGAAACACGTTAGAGAAACAGCTCCATTCCCAAGATTATTAAACAGATTAGAACCATAAGATATACATGATAAAGAGATATTAGTTCACTAATATCTCTTTATTTATAGGAGGCATTATGGACAATTATATTAAGTATATTCAAATCCCTGTAAATAAAATTCTTTTTGACCATTATGCTGATCTTAATTTAGATGAAAAATCACTTATTGTATTGCTGCGTTTAATTGAAAAAGAGAATGAAAAATTTGCTGGATTTGATTCTTTAATCAGTGGTACAACAATGAGGAAACAAGAAGTCATCAGCATTATCCAAGATTTAATTCAGTTAGACTTAGTAGGTATTGAAACTAAGGAAATAGACAACAAATGGGTTGAAATGTATACATTTGATACACTCTATCAGAAACTCACACAATTTATCACTCCTGTTACGAAACCTAAGAACAGAAGTAAAGAAGATATCAGTGAAGTATTTCAATATATCGAAAGTCTTTATGGGCGAGCACTGACACCAGCTGAATTTGAACGTATAAGCGAATGGATTAGTACAGATAACTATGATACTGAAACGATTAAACAAGGCGTAGATATGGCCTTTAAAAATGATGTCACTTCACTTCAATACGTTGAACGCATTTTAAGTACATTAAAGAGAAAAGAAGTTAAAGATAATTATCTAAAACCTAAAAATTGGTTGGATGGAGAATCATAAATGTTAAGTAAAAAGAGAACGATTGAGGCACTCGATGTTATTGCATACATGTTCCCTGATGCTGAAGCAGAACTCAATTATTCAAATTCGTTCGAGCTGACAATTGCGGTATTGTTATCCGCTCAAGCAACAGATGTTATGGTGAATAGGGTGACAGATACTTTATTTAAAAAATATAAAACACCTGAAGACTATTTGAGTGTGCCTCTTGAAGAGTTGCAAGATGATATTAAGATTATTGGTCTATACAGAAACAAAGCTAAAAACATTCAAAAATTGTGTAGAGATTTAATCGATAAGTTCGATGGAGAAGTACCAACGAACTACGATGATCTCATAACACTCGCTGGTGTAGGAAGAAAAACAGCAAACGTGGTTTTATCGGTTGCATTTAATACACCAAGAATTGCAGTAGATACCCACGTTGAACGTGTGGCTAAGAGACTTGGAATTGCGAGATATAAAGACAGTGTACTCCAAGTAGAAGAAACGTTGATGAGAAAAATTCCAGAAGACAGATGGAGTGTCGCGCATCATCAATTAATTTTCTTTGGAAGATATCACTGTTTAGCAAGAAATCCGAAATGTGACACATGCCCACTGTTATATATGTGTAGGGAAGGGCAAAAGAGAAAACGCGCTGAAGAACGTAAGTTGAAATAGGAACCTGAACCAATCAGGTTCCTTTTTTGTACTAGAAGTTAATTAAATAAAAAATTACAAATATTATACCACTAACAATGATAAAGCTCAGCTTGAAGAATGATTTGTCTTCATCTTTCACTTTTCTTTCTAAAATCCTTAAAATGAAGAACATAGTTATCGCTGCACATAATAGTATAATGAAAATATTTACTTCTAAATAAATCATGGTTACGAATAAAATGCTGTAGATGGCTCCTAGCAAAACACCTAATACATACTTGTCCATAAATATACTCCTTATGTTTTATTTATTAATAAAATGGGTATTGATTATTAATTTATAGTATAAGGAGAGGTTTTATGAAAAGCAAATTTTTTGTTGCACTGTCTGCCTTGTATTTAACGATAATCATAACTGTTTCTACCCCAGTCAGTTTAGCTAATGTTGAAAGCGGTAATTTAGGTGACTTTAACGAGTTAATAAAATTGTCAGAAACCTACAAAGAATATGAGAAGATTATGATTGATGGAGAGCCTGAGACTATTGAAAATATTTATGATTCAAATAAAAAAGAAGTAGTTGGTAAAATAATTAGATATGAGATTGAGTATAATTATAATCCCGATAATATTGTAAATGAAATATCATATCTAGTTTTTACAGAAGACAATTTAACAAATAAAATTAATAGTTATATAGTGGACAATAGCTCACTATATAAAGAAGGTATTATTAAAATTATTAATACTACATCTAATTATATTGAAGAATTTGATGTTTCACAGGAAGATTTTTACATTGATTATAAAAATGATATCGATGCCGAGATTAGTCTCCAACTAAAAAAATCAAAATCATCATCTGAGGCCGAATATCTGTGTTTCAATTGCACACAATATATTTCAAATACAGTAGATTATAGTTCAAGTTGCCATACTGCCTTTGGATATATATGCGGTGCAGTTGCAATTTATAGTCAAATGCCCGGCTTTTTACTTTGTGCAGGTGTAGCGACATTATCATGTTGGGTTCCACCTAGAAAAGTCTGTGTAAAAGGTAATTGGCATACTTCTTGTCTAATTCAGTCAGAGTTACCAGCAATGTAGAGTTATGATTTTACTAAAGATATTAATATTTATATATTACACATTTAAATATTACAATATTTTTTAAAAAAAAAGCATGTTTTCTAATTAATTTAGAAAACATGCCGTAAGTTTTTATTAACAAGTTAAATTAATCACACTATATTAATATATATTCTATCATAAATGTTTTTATTCTCCTGAATTTGATTCAGAGTCTGAGCCAGAATTGTCTGTGTTTGATTCATCACTAGAGTTGTCTGTTGATGATCCATCATTATTTTCTGTTCCTGAGTTATTGCTATTGTCTGTTTCAGTCTCAGGCTCTTCTTCTTCAGTTGCTTCTGTGTCAGTTGAATTATCTTCTGTATTGGTTGAACCAGAGTTATTGTTAGATTCTGATTCTGTGTTTTCTTCTGACTTTTCAGTTTCATCGGTGTTGTTTGTATTTGAGTTGTTATTTGAGTTATTTTGGTTTTGGTTATATTGGTAATTTTGTGAGTTCTGTGTATTCCAAGTATTCGTCTGTGTATTTACATTACCTTGACCTAGGTTAAAAATTTCATATTGACCTTTTTTCGCCAATTCATTTCCGTTTACACGTTCTACTGAACTTGGCATTTCAAAGTCTTGGCCATTGAATGAACTGATCTTCGTCATGATATCTCTAAATAACCATTGTGGTGTTATGTGTTCGTCTGATCCAACGAATGACGTTTCACCGTCTTTTTTAGTCTGTGTAAATCCTGTCCATATACTCACCGTATATTCTGGTGTATATCCAATAATCCAAGCATCTTTCGCTGAATTATCTGGAAGATTGTATTCGTCAACTGTTTCATTTGAATATGATGTAGTACCTGTCTTACCAGCAATGTTTAAACCTGGAATCTTAATGTAATCGGCAGAACCCCATGGTTCAAATGTACCTTTTAACATATCTGTAATCATAAATGCTGTAGAGTCATCCATTGCTTGATGTGATTCATAATCAAAATCGATTCTTTCATCTTCTGAATCAATAATATATCTTACTGAGCCTGCTTCGTTGAACGTTCCACCATTCCCAAATGCTGCATAGGCTTGTGCCATTTGTAACGGACTAAATCTAGATTCATAACCACCAAGGACGTCGTTGAATGTCAGTGTATAGTTTCCATCTTGCTTCTTAGCGTAGTCTAAGCCTAGACCTTCTGCGAATTTTTCTGGAGCATTTTTACCTGCTTCTTCTTGTACTTCTTCAAATGTTTTAACAGCCGGTATGTTAAAGCTTCGTCGTAATGATTCTCTAATCGTTACTGTTCCGTGATTCTGATTATCATAGTTATAGATGTTCGCACTGAATTCTTTAGGTGTATATTCTTTTTCATCTTTGATTGTTTGGTCTGTACGCCAATCTAAATTCTCAATTGCTGGACCATACGCTAAGATCGGTTTCATTGTTGAACCAACGTTATGCTGAGTGATTGCTAAATTTTCTTTTAGAACTTCTCTGTAATCACGACCACCTGAAATTGCTCTTAATGCACCTGTTTCTGTATCAATAATTGTAGAGGCGATGTTAAAATCATCACTCTTAAACTTGTCATTATAGAAATAATCACGATTATCTACAACACCTTGTAAATATTCTTGTGCATCTTTGTCCATATTTGTGTAAATATCAATTCCACTCGCGAGTAGTTCTGATACATCTGTATTTCTAAGTTCATCTGACTGAGCTAATTGCTGTTTTACCATATTAATATAAGACGCGTATTCAGGATCATTGGGCTTGTCTGATGCTCTTTCTTCTTCTGTTCTAGAAACTAAGTTATCTGCTAAGTCGATGTTTACTGCTTCGTTATATTCGGCTTCTGTAATACGACCGTGGTGAAGCATAAGTTCTAATACTCTGTTTGCACGGTTATTTCCAGCCTCTTTGTCGATGTATAAGTTATACACGTTCGGTAGGTTAGGGAGACCTGCTAAATATGCTGCTTCTTTTAAATTAAGATCTTCAAGTTCTTTATCGAAATAATAAATACTTGCAGTTCTCACTCCGTAAATGCCATCTGAATAATAAATCTTATTTAAATACATCTCTAAAATATCGTCTTTAGAGTATTCTTGTTCTAAACGGTATGATAGATAAGCTTCTTGTGCTTTTCTTTTAATTGTCTTTTCTTCAGTAAGGAAGGCACGTTTTACGACCTGTTGCGTTATTGTACTTGCCCCTTGTGAACCAAACCCTTTAGTTAGGTTACTTACAACTGCTGATGCAAGACGTTTAAAGTCAATCGCACCGTGTTCATAGAATCTGTTATCTTCTACTGCAAGTACTGCATCTGTCACCATTTCAGGTGTGTCTTCAATATTAATGTATTCTCGTTCTACCCCTTGGTATATGGTTGTTACGAGTTCATCATTTTGGTCGAACACTCTAGACGGAACTGGGTCTTTTAGCTTTTCCATACTAAAAGCAGGAGCTGTTGAAGCAAAGTATGCAAAAATTAATGCACCGACTACAAGAAATGTAATAAATAAAAGACTTCCATAGAGTAGGATTTGCTTAGATAATGACTTCTTACTCCTCTTATTCTTATTTTGATTTTTTCTAGACATTGATTTCGTCATAAAGTTACCTCTCTTTTAAGAAAAACTCATCCACAGCTCGTAAATAATCGTATCTCGGATTAAATTTCTCTTGAATTAAAATACTCTCAGATTTGATGGTCTGATAGGGAATAGACTTTTTGCCATCATTTAATATATACTCATCCCAATGAACTAAAAATCTTTCAATCGGGTACAACATCACTTCGTTATGTGCACTGAAGCGTATGATTAAAAATACAATGCCACCATTCTGATGACATTGTCTCATGTGCTCGACTTGATGTGAATGTATGTTAATGAATGGAAACCGTGTTTTATTTTTAGTTTCTTTCGCTTCAAAGTCTATATATTTTCCTTTATAAATTCCGTTATAATCAGATGTTGATGGCGTTTTATAATACGCCTCACTGATCTTGGCTTTATTTCGTGATGGATAATCAACTTTAACCACTGTGATTGGTGTCGGTTTTTTGTGAATTACTGCAATATTTTCTTTTAAATAATACGTGTTTGTTTGATCCAAGTCCTTTTCAAGCGTCATACCTCGTGACCCATAATTCACACGACTCGTTGACTTGATTGGATTATTTGTTTTAAGTGTCCCTCGTTTAATACCAGAAGGATATTTCAACAGAATCACACCTTCACATGTTCATTCATACTAAACTATTATACAATAAAAATTGCATACTAATCTAATGATAATTATAGGGAGAGAGCGTGTTTTGTCAAATAATTGCACACAGCACATGTATCTACAATTCTTAGACGAATTGAAACATCGTTACAAAAATGCCAAAAATGGACGCACTTATCATTTCGATACTGAAATTCAACCATTTTTAATACATTCAAAAATGATTGCAAAGTGTATTGATGATTGTGACCTAGACAGTCGTTTTACTTACAAAATAAAAGACAAGGTCATGAGTACAATAACAGAACTTGCTATGAGTGCGCACATCGAACGCTTCAGCAATAAACTTTTCACCGAAATGCACAAATACATTTCGCACTGGTTTTTTTATCTAATTGAGCGTGATTCAAAATGAGAGTACTCATTTTAGGATATAGAAATTATGAACTAAATATTTTTAAACATTCTCAGCCTGAGGTCACTGTTTTAAAAAAGTTTTTAAGATATAAAATTGTTCAGTATCTGGAAGAAGGTGCGGAGTGGTTTATTCTACAAAACCAACCAGGTATTGATATGTACGCAGGTGAAGTATTGTTAGAGCTTAAAAAAGAAGGAGAGTATGATTTTAAATACATCATATTAAAACCATTTTTAGAGTACGATGACCGTTTTAAGGATGAAGACAAGCTTATTCTAAACCAAATAGAACAGGGGAGTGAGTTTTCCAATTACATCTTTAATCGTAAATATGAGGATCCTTCTATGTTTAGAGCAATCAACTCATTTTTAGTCCAAAACAGCACGGATGCACTTATATTATATGACGATGCACAAGAGTCTAACTTAAAATACATTTATAATCTTTTGCTTGAATATTCGACAAAACATACGTATAATATTGAAAGAATTCAATTTGATGAAATCAATGACTTTATAAATAGTGACTTTTAGTTAAGGTGGGGTAAGGATGAACGAATATTCTCTAAACCTATCTGCAAAAGATATATTTGAAAAAGATTTCGAAAAAACTATAAGAGGGTATCGCCCGATTGAAGTGGATACTTTCTTAGACGATGTCATTGCAGATTATCAAAGAATGGCAGATATGAACAAAAATCTGCGCACTTTAGAAGAAGAGAACAAAAAGCTCAAAAAAGAGATTGAAGAATTACGTATTCGCGTGGCAACACGTGGTCGCAGTGATGTTTCAGAGTCACAAAACCAACACATTGATATTTTAAAACGTCTATCGAATTTAGAAAAAAAAGTGTTTGGTAATACTAAATAACGGTGGATCGGATAATCGCTCAAGATGAATTCTTGAGAGGAAAGTCCATGCTCACACAGTCTGCGATGACTGTAGTGTTCGTGCTTGACGAAACAATAAGTCAAGGCAGCAATAGCTGACGGCAGCGTCGATTTCTAAGTCTATTGATATGAAATCGTGCTTGAAAGTGCCACAGAGACGAGTTTACATAGAAATATGTAAAGTGGAACGCGGTAAACCCCTCGAGTGAGCAATCCAAACAAGGTAGGAGCACTCTTTGCGAGGAATTGAACTCAAATAAGAGATATTACGAGAGTAATATAGACAGATGATTATCACTATTGTGTGAGTGTAAACTAGTGCACGTTTAACACGGTAGTACAGAACATGGCTTACAGAGAAACCGTACTAGTATAGCTCTCCAAATTGGAGAGCTTTTTTGTTATTATTATATATTGTTTTTATCTATTTAATAAAAGTTAATTTAATAAGAACTTGAAGTAAAAATCAGATAGAATAGAGTTAATACTAAAGTTAAGGATGTCTTATATGAAATTTAAATTATTAGCTAATACACCGATGGGTCTAGAAAGAGTAGTCGCAAATGAGTTAGAATCTCTCGGTATTGAAACACGTTTAGAAAATGGTCGTGTTTATTTCGAAGGAGACGAACGCACTATTGTCGAAACGAATATGAAATTACGTACAGCAGAGCGTATCAGGATTATCATTGGCGATTTTAACGTCACTACTTTTGATGATTTGTTTGAAGAAGTATTCAGATTACCTTGGAGTGATGTCTTAGGGCCAGACTCAGAATTTCCTGTAACAGGACGATCACACAAGAGTACATTGTTCTCAGTCCCTGACGTTCAACGAATCACGAAAAAAGCGATTGTTGAAAACTTGAAAAAAGCATTCAATATGCAAGGAAAACTTCCTGAGACTGGTGCACGTTACAAAGTAGACATCAACATTTTAAAAGACCGTGCACTTGTAACCATTGATACTTCAGGAGATGCGCTTCATAAACGTGGATATAGAGTTCTTCAAGGGGATGCACCTATTAAAGAGACACTTGCAGCATCTATGCTTCAACTTGCAAATTATACGGGTGACAATCCATTATACGATCCATTCTGTGGGTCAGGAACAATTGCTATCGAAGCCGCAATGATTGCAAGAAACATTGCACCTGGTTCTAATAGAGACTTTGATTCTGAGAAATGGGACATTATTCCACAAGAATTATGGCAAGAGGTTCGCGTTAAGTGTGAAGACGAAGCTGATTATAATAAAGAGGTTGAGATCTATGCATCTGATATTGAAAGCCGCATGATTGATATTTCTAAGCGTAACGCAGATGAGGTTGGACTTTTAGATGACATACATTTTAAAACTCTAGATGTACATGACCTTGAAGTCACTCATAAAAACGCACAAATAATCACGAATCCACCATATGGTGAACGTATTGGTGAAGCAAAAGCAGTTGAAGACATGTATCGTAAGATTGGTCGACTCATGGAAAACGACGAAACACTTAATGTCTACTTAATGACCTCTAATAAAGAATTTGAACTTATCATTGGTAAAAGAGCTACACACCGTAGAAAATTATTTAATGGGTATATAGAAACAACTTATTATCAGTATTGGGGAAATAGAAATGGAAAGTAACGACACGCTTCTGACTCTTTATAAAATAAGAAAAGAAATCCAAAAGTCCAACAACTTAGAACTTTTAAATCAAATTAATCATACAATTAAAAAGACATTTGAAGACTTATTTGTAATTAGCTTTATCGGTCATTTCTCTGCAGGTAAATCAAGCATGATTAATCATCTCTTAGGTGAAGATATTTTACCATCGTCGCCAATTCCAACAACGACGAAGACGGTGCAAGTAGAAATGAGTGATATCGACGATATCGAGGCTTTTATAGATTTAAACCACTACGTTGAAATCAATTCTATTGACGAGTTAAAGACGATTAACAAAACAGATGTAGATATAGAATATATCAAACTCAGACATCAGACAGATCGATTTAACTTGAAAACAGTATTCCAAGACACGCCGGGAGTAGATTCTACCACACGAGCACACGAAGAGAGTACGAATACATTCTTACTTGGAAGTGACTACATCTTCTTTACCGTGGAATACAACCACGTTGAAAGCGAAACAAACTTAAAGATGTTAAAAGAAATTGAGAACTTAAACATTCCTTATTCATTAATTATCAACCAAATAGATAAACACAATGAAGAAGAAATTACGTACCATACATTTATAAATCGTGTAAAAACAACGCTTAAAAACTGGGATATCACTCCAGAAAATATATACACAACATCAATTTTCGATTCAGTCTATCGTCAAAATGACAAATTAATTGAAGACATCAAATCTTTAGAGTCTAAGAAACAATCATTTAAAGAGTTGTACAGAACACGCATCATTCAAAATATCGAAGAAGAGCATTTAAATTATCTCGATGACCAAATCGAAATGAATTCCGCACAAGATAAAAAAAGAGATGCTGTTGTTTCACAAATTGATTATTTAAATGAACAAATCAACGACAACGAAAAAGAGTCGATTGTCCAAGACACTGAAAAATTAGATGACTATATTAAACAAACAGTAAAGTCGATTGTTACGAATAGTTATCTCTATCCGTATGATGTGAAAACTAAAATTGAACAGTTTTTTAAGATCGAGAATAATGAAGTACCGAATCTTGGATTCTTTGGTAAAAAGAAGAAGCGCGCTGAAATGCGTAAGAACACTTTAAGTGAACTAAAGACAGAAATTCAAAAAACGATTGATACAGAAATCAATACACAAGTGAACTTGATGTTTAAAGATCTTAGTTTAGTGGGTAATTATTTCAACTTTAAATGGGATGATAGATATATCACAGAAACAGATACAAGTGAGTCTAACGATAAGTTTGTGAAACTTTACATGGATAACTTAAAACAGCAACTATCACGAGACATACAAAATGATGCAGTATATTTTAAATCAAATCTAACTCACGAAACACATACAGATTCAAATGATGTTGCACCTTTAATTGAAGAAAGAACGAAGCTAGAATATGCACTTAAACTCATCGACTTAAAAGAAGTATTTAAGAGCGAAAGTTACAAAAACTTATACATCCATATGGACGACGAGCTAAAACAACTGAGTGAAAGCATCGAAGTACCAATGGAAGAAATCGAAGAATCGAATGAAGTTTTATCTAAAAATGAATTCTTAGCTGAGGAAAGTTTATCTAATTTAAATACTGAAAATCTTGAAAATATCATTCAAGAACTTAAAAAA
The DNA here is from genome assembly GCF_014635565.1 of Phocicoccus schoeneichii. GTDB lineage: Bacteria > Bacillota > Bacilli > Staphylococcales > Salinicoccaceae > Phocicoccus > Phocicoccus schoeneichii. The sequence continues at coordinate 250,082 of NZ_BMDB01000001.1, read as the reverse complement.
CTTCCAAGATATCAAGATGCATACGGCTTATTTTACGATAAATTCGAACGCTTTAAAGATAACCACGGTAACTTGAGTGTATTTGGCGGATTTAGCGCAGGTAAAAGTACATTTATTAATGCACTTGTTGATTCTGATGTACTGACTACAAGTCCAAATCCAACAACAGCAAGTATAACTGAACTTTCAAATGACAGCCATAGTTATATTCGTTTTAAAACAGAAGATGTTCTATTAAAAACATGTGTCGCGGTTACAGGGAAACAAACGGATTCCATTGAAAGTCAAATTAAGTTATTAAAGAGCAAAAAAGATATTCCTGAAGTATTTAAACCATTTGTAAAAGGTTTAATTGAAAACTTTAGAGAGTACAATGACAAACTCGGTCAAAAAATTGAGTATTCAAATGAACAAATCGACTTTATTACAAGTAACGATGAGCATGCATTATATGTTCAAAAAGCATATATCGGATTAAATAATGAAATCTTGAATCAAGTAACAATTGTCGATTCACCAGGAATTAACTCAATTAACCAGCGTCACACGAACGAAACAATCAACATTATTGAAAACAGTGACATGATCATTTATGTTGCCTACTTCAACCATATATTTACACGTTCTGATGAACAGTTCTTAAAATATTTACAGTCAGTTAAAGGACAACGTTTCGCAATTACTGTCGTGATTAACGCCATCGACTTAAGAAAGAATGACCAAGAGCTTTATGACGTAGTCGAGTATATGTCGAATACTTTAAATGCTCTAGAGATAAAACACAGAATTTACCCAGTATCTTCAAGAGAAGCAAGACGTGGAGAAGAGCCTTACTTTGAAAAAGCAAAAGTTGAGCTGATGGAACAGCTTGAAATTGAATCGAGCCAAATGATTGAAGCGAGTATCAACGAGAACTTAAAACACTTAGTGCAACGTATTCAGTCAAACATTACTCAGTTTGAAGAAGGAGAATCTCATCTAGAAAATACGATTCGTGTACGTAAAGAAATGCAAACAGAAATGGACCACTTTACTGCTAAAAAGGTATTAAATGAAGTCAATGTTGAAAAAGAGAACTTATTCTCGTTCTTAAGAAGACAGCTTGAATTAAAAATTTATGATCAGTTAACTACAATGATTACTATTAATGAGGCAAAAGATAAGTCATTCATTAAAAATGGAGCAGTTGAAATTAAAGAACATATCAATCATTTCTTAAATATTGAACTCTCTACAATTTTCAACGTGTTATATAGAACGGCATATCGAGCATTAGAAGTTCTTTATCAAACTGAGAACACAAGACTTATGGAAGCAAACATATTAAGTGATTTAATGCTTCATGATGGTCAGAAGAATCAACTTTCAATTACATTAGAAGAAACTACATTTAAAAATGGACTAACAAACGTTTCAAAAAAGAATAAAACAGCGAGAATCTTAAAAGAAGAACTTCTCATATTCTCAGAAAGAGTTGTTAGTTCTATTGATTTTGAATCACTGAAAGCACAAGTGGATGAAAACATTGACGATTTTTTAAACAGTGTAGATGAAAAATCTAATGATTCACTCACACAAATTATTAATGAGTTACAAGAAGAAGTTAAACCACTAAATGAATCAGATTATAAAGAGGATCAAGAGTTATTATCTAAAATCAAACAGAATTTAGGTGCATAAAATGACAATTATTAATGAACACTCATTATTAGAATTAGATCCGAGCAACACACGATTTGTAGATGCGAGAAATGTATTTATGAATGCACAAAAGACAGAAGAGTTAATTAATAGAGAACCATTTACAAATACGACACATGTTCCTGAAACTCCTTATATGGTGTCTGCAGCAGGAAATGGCCATAATAAAGGGCGTAGTCCTGTGCCATATGGCAAAGTCATTCATACGCTCTATAACGACTTAATGAAAGATGTAGATACAATTGTCATCTTCTCTTTCGATAGTAGCTTTCACCATACGAGACTTTATTATCTTTTTGAACTATACGGTTTAGAATCAACACTCTATATCGGAAGTAAAGATGTATTGCAGTCGTTTTTAAAAACAGTGACAACTTTACCAGTAAAATTAAGTAGTGAGTTTAATGCACGAGAGTTAGAGTTAAACTCTACTATTTATATGACGATGGATGAAGTAAAAGAAGCGATTAAGAACAAGAAACATCTACTCATTGATGTTCGTGATTATAAAAGATATATCGGTAGTGGGGACGCACTCGATTTAAAAAGTGGTCATATTCCAACTGCTGTTAATATTCCAAATGCGTCACTTTATGTGGACGGAAATTTATCTTTAGACTCTATTCCTGATCAATTAGAGCTCATTAAAAAATTCGATTTTGTTACAGTTTCATGTGGTTCTGGAATGAGCGCAACACCAATGTTTGTATTTTTAAAATACCATAATGTACCTGTGAAATTATATGGTGGTAGCTTCTCAGAATGGATTACAGATGATCAAAATGAGATAGAAACATCGGTTAACACGTTAGAAAGTAGAGTAGATCGTATTGAATAAATTATTAGTTATTGACGGAATGGCGTTACTCTTTAGACACTTTTTTGCAACGTCATTTAGAAATCAATTCATGTATAACAATAAAAAAATCCCAACAAACGGAATTCAAGGTACAATTCGTCATATTTATAAAATTATTGAAATGGACGAACCTACAAATGTTATTGTTACTTGGGATATGGGGTCAAAAACAGTTCGTAACGAGTGGTTTAACAATTATAAAATCGATAGACCTGCACCACCAGAAGAATTGGTCCCACAATTTGACTACGTCAAAGAAATATTGGCAGAACTTGGATTTTTCCAAATTGGGGTAGTTGGATACGAAGCAGACGATATCATCGGCACATTAGCAAAACATCATAACAATATTACAATCATTTCTGGTGATAGAGATTTGCTTCAAGTCTTAGCACCAGGTGTAAACTTATGGCTGACTAAAAAAGGATACACTGAGTACAATAAGTACACTGAAGCAAGTTTTATTGAAGAATATGGTGTGACACCAGAACAATTCATTGATGTCAAAGCATTGATGGGAGACTCTGGTGACGGATACTTTGGCGTCAAAGGAATTGGCGAAAAGACTGCATTTAATCTTATTAAAAAGTACGGTAGTATCGAAAACTTATTAGAAAATATAGATACATGCACACCATCACAAAAGAGAAATATTGAAAATGATATGGAACATCTCTTGATGAGTCAAAAACTTGCACGCATTATTACTGATGTGCCGTTTGATATAGAAGAAGCGCTTAAACTTAGTCCATTTGTTTATAATGAAGCACTGACAATGGACGTTCTAAACGCCCATGACTTATCGATTTCAAGAAAATACATCGAAAGACTAGAACTCTAATGGCAACTGTCTACATCGATGCAGCAACAAAACAAAACCCTTATTTTTCAGTTGGTGCGGCTGTAATCAAGAATGATTCAGAAACCTTTGAAGAAACGTATATTCTTGGTAATATAGATAATAACGAGGCCGAATGGGCAACGTTGTTAAGAACAACCGAGAGACTTGTTGAATTTGGAATCACTCACGCAATTATTTATACTGACTCTAAAATAATTGTAGATACATTTATAAAAAACTTTGTTAAAGACATGAGATTTAAATCATATTACAATAAAGTGAATGAGTTATCGAAAGACTTCTCATTATTTCTTGTATCTCTGATTCCACGAGAAGAAAACAAGCATGCCGATCATTTGGCAAAGACTCGGTTATATAAAGAGTCAAAATAAGGAGGATATATGAATACAGAAGTATTAAAGAAGATTGCTACTCTTGAATCACGCTTTTGTAAAAATTGCCCTCTGAAAGAATTTAATCGTAGTAAACATGGTAAAACATATGCGCATCATTTTTGTATCAATGAGTGCTCAGTCGGTTTATCCATCAAATCTCATGGAAATAATTTATAACATATATAGGAGAATAACTATGCAAATTTTAAGAATTGAACCAACACCAAACCCGAACACTATGAAAGTAGTTCTTGATGAACACAAAGAAGAAATGAAATCTTCAACTCACACAGAAGTTTCTGATGAGAACCCAGAATTCATCAACCGAGTTTTAGAAATCGAAGAAGTGAAGAGTGTATTTTATGCACTCGACTTTATTTCTGTAGATAAACAACCAGCAGCAGAATGGGAAGTTGTTATTCCTAAAATTGAAGCTACATTTGAAGGACAAGACGATACAAAAAAGAACTAACACACGTTCCTGATAATTTCGGTGCTGCAGACGTTGAAGTCTTAACATTTAAAGGAATACCGTATCAAGTTAAGGTTCTCTTAAATGGTGAACATAGAAAGCAACTAGATGACCGCTTTATTGATGCGATGACTGAAGCAACGCTAGCAGATGACAATATCATATTCAACCGTAAATGGGTGAGCTTTGGCACACGTTATGGAGAAGTCGAAGACATCCTCACTGAAGTATACGATGAGATCGATGCACTGTATCCAGTAGAGCGCTTAGATTCACTCGTTCATGAAGCGAAGAATAAACGACCTCCTAAACCGAAAGTGTACAGTAAAGTAGATATAGAGACGTTTAAAAAAGAAACGGACTGGAAAAAGAGACTTTATTATCTAGACCATTTCGATACGCCAACAAAAGATGACTATCCACTTCTAGACTTCGCTTTGTCTGACGAAAAAATTCAAGTGCGTAGAATGAGTGTGTCTCTATTAGCAATGATAGAAGACAAAGAAACACTTAAGTACTTGAAAAAAGCAACCTTAGACAGAGCAATACCTGTAAGACGTACTGCAGGGGATGCCTATAGTGATTTAGGTTACACTGAAGGTTTAGAAGATATCTATCCTTTATTGAAGGATAAGAGTCCGATTGTCAGATGGCGTGCTGCGATGTTTATCTATGAAGTCGGTAATGAGGAAAGTCTCCCATACTTAATTGAAGTTCGTGATGACGAGAAATACGATGTCAGACTTCAAATTGAACTTGCGATATCTAGAATTGAAAATGGTGAAGCTGCTCTTGGGAGCGTGTGGAAACAAATGGAAAAGAGGAATTTATAAATGAATCCTTATGAAGCATATATGAAAGAGATGGCTGAAGGAATGCGTCGTGAACTGACGGATTATGACTTTAATGAACTCACAACACCTGATGCTGTTGTATCACACATGAATACAGTTAAAGATGACGAAAGTACTTTCGTTGTTATCAACAGTGTATGTGGATGCGCAGCAGGACTAGCTAGACCTGCTGCACGTACAGTGGCACTTCAAAATCCAATTAAACCAGATCACCTCGTCACAGTATTTGCAGGACAAGATAGAGAAGCAACTGAAAAAATGCGTGAATATATTGGCCAAATGCCTTCAAGTCCATCTATGGCAGTGTTCAAAGGTACTGAATTAAAACATTTCGTACCACGTGAACACATTGAAAATAGAGAAATCGAAGATATTATGATGGACTTAAAAGACGCATTTGACGAATATTGCATATAAAAAAGAGGAAAGGATCATCCTTTCCTCTTTCTTCATTAGATTGAACTAATCATTTTATTCGTAAATGCACATCGAAATCATGTAAAATGCAAGTAAAGTAAGACCAACGAACATTGTTGCTTCCATTTACAACACCCCTTATACGTAATCAATTGATTATCTATATTATATAAAATCTCACGCGTAAAAGAAAGGATAGATTTAAAATGAATACATTCGATAAAGAGTATCATGATCTTGCAAAGCGAGTATTGAAAGAAGGTACTTACAAAGACGACAGAACGAATACAGGTACTTATTCCATTTTTGGACATCAGATGAGATTTGATTTAAGTGAAGGTTTCCCATTACTTACAACAAAAAGAACATCTTTTAAACTGATTGCAACAGAACTCATTTGGTTTATGCGCGGTGATACAAACATTCAATATTTACTAGAGTATAACAATAATATTTGGAATGAGTGGGCATTTAAAAGATACGTGGAGTCAGAAGATTATCATGGTCCAGACATGACAGACTTCGGTAACAGAGCATTAGCTGACGAAGCATTCAATAAAGTCTACCAAGAAGAAATGAATAAATACAAAGAAAAAATCCTTACTGATGATCAGTTCGCATTAAAATACGGTGAATTAGGAAATGTTTATGGAAAGCAGTGGAGAAACTGGGTCGGACCAAGTGGTGAAGAGATTGATCAGCTTAAAAATGTTGTAGATTCAATTAAGAATAATCCAACATCACGTCGTCACATCGTCTCGGCGTGGAATCCTGCTGAGATTGAAACAATGGCACTTCCACCATGCCATACTTTATTCCAATTCTATGTGAAAGACGGTAAATTAAGCTTACAGCTCTATCAAAGAAGTGCAGATATATTCTTAGGAGTACCATTTAATATCGCGTCTTACAGTCTTCTTCTAATCATGGTTGCAAGAGAAACAGGACTAGAAGTTGGAAAGTTTGTTCATACAATGGGAGATGCCCATATTTATCAAAACCATCTAGATGCAATTAATACACAATTAGAACGTACTAGTTTTGCACCACCTACTGTTAAAATTAACAGTGACAAATCAATGTTCGAACTCGAATATGAAGACATCGAGCTCGTCAATTATGAAAGTCATCCATCAATTAAAGCACCAATTGCTGTATAGGAGAATAAAATGATTTCATTAATAGTCGCACATGCGAATCAAAATGTTATAGGCTTTAAGGGAGATATGCCATGGCACCTCCCTGCAGATCTAAAAAGAGTTAAAGCTCTTACTACAAGTAATACCATTGTAATGGGTAGAAAGACATACGAAAGTCTTGGGCGTCCACTGCCTAACCGAAAAAACGTCGTACTAACTAGAAATAAGGACTTTCAGCCTGAAGGCGTGACAGTTATTCACAATATAGAAGATATTCACTCCTTAGAGGGTAAGGTGTTTATCTTTGGAGGTAGTGGGTTATATCATGCTACAACAGATATCGTAGAAGAAATGTACATCACGAGAATTAAAGAAACATTTGCAGGTGATACTTTCTTTGTCGATTACGATTTAAATGATTGGGACATTATTTCAAGAGAATCATTTGAACCGGATGATAAAAACATCTACCCATATGAATATCTACATCTCATAAAGAAGTGATCAGATGAATTTTAAAAACAAATGGAAACTTTCCTTTTTAATTCTATTAGGAATTAACGTATTAGTAGTGATTAGTATTGTTTTAATGATTGTACTTGCACCAAAATACGATGAAGAAATCGCTGAATCACCATCTAAACAAACAGACATTCAAGTAATTACAAATAATGAGACAATAGAGAACATTATTAACCAATATATCGAAACAGACGATCTTTCTGTTAAAATTGATAAGACTAGTGTTTTACTCAACACTAAATATCCTGTACTTGGTAAAAGTATTGATATCGATATCCAGGTAGATCCAATCGTTCATAAAGATAAAATAATACTCAACTTGGTGAAAGTAGATATAATGAATCTACCGATCAGTGGTGATTATGTATATTCTTTTATGAAGAACTATATCCCACTTGAAGAAGGATTATCTTATAGTAATGACAGAAAAGCAATCATCGTCGATAGTTCTATTTTTACAAAAGAGATGGATATGGATGTAACAATTAACAACATCGATTACAAAAACGATGCATGGTATTTTTCAATAGACAACTTATTTAAGGAATGATTTAATATGCAAAAAGCAACACTCGCAGGCGGATGTTTCTGGTGTCTCGTTAAACCATTTAACCAGTGGGACGGAATCGAATCTGTCATTTCGGGTTATTCAAATGGAGACCTAGAAAATCCAACTTATGAACAAGTCGCTACAGGTACAACAGGACATACAGAATCTGTCCAAATAACATTCGATGAAAACACAATTACTTTTAAAGAAATTTTAGACATCTTCTTTAAAACATTTGACCCTACTGACAAAGACGGACAATTTGGTGATAGAGGAAGCATGTATATGCCTGCTATTTTTTATCACGATGATGAGCAAAAACAAATTGCACTTGACGTAATTGAAGACTTGGACAACCAAAAAATCTTTAGTAAACCAATCAACACACCTGTGTTACCATTTAAAAACTTTTATGAAGCTGAAGAGCATCACCAAGACTTTTATGATAAAAACAAAGCACACTACAATGCCTTTTACAAAGGATCAGGTAGAAAAGCTTTTATTGAAAATCATTGGAGTGAACAATAATGGAAAGAAGAAAATCAGTAGAAGATTTAACAGAACTCGAATATCACGTAATGAAAGAAAGCGGAACTGAGCGTCCTTTCCAAAATGAATTTGATGATCATTATGAAGAAGGAATCTACGTAGATAAGCTTTCTGGTAAACCTTTATTTAGTTCTAAAGATAAATACAATGCGATGTGTGGATGGCCATCATTCTCTAAAACAATTTCAGACTCAGTCTCTGAACACTTTGATGATTCACACGGTATGAGGCGTGTAGAAGTGAGAAGTGATTCATCTGATTCACATCTCGGACACGTGTTCCCTGATGGACCAGAAGAACTTGGTGGCATACGCTACTGCATCAACTCTGCATCTCTTGATTTTATCCCTAAAGAAGAACTTAAAACGAATGGATATGAGGAATATCTTTCGATTTTTGAATAGAGGTGTAATATGAAAGACGTGTCTTTCTATCAATATATGAAAACTAAGGTTGGTGAAAAATCAGATGAAGGTGTGCTTGCTAAACACCTCGTGAATGACTTTTCTTTCCCTAAGTTTTCAAAAGATTATGATGAAATTTCAGATTATCTAGAGAAAAATCCTTATGAAAATGTTAAACTCGATACATTCGATAAAACATTTTCAGAATATGAAAATTGGTTAAATTATTAAGGAGTTGTAAAAATGAGTATTCATATTAATGCAAAACAAGGCGAAATCGCGGACACTATTCTTTTACCAGGAGATCCACTTCGAGCGAAGTACATTGCTGAAACATTCTTAGAAGATCCTGTTCAGTTTAACGACGTAAGAAATATGTTTGGATATACAGGAACTTATAAAGGAAAAAGAATTTCTGTAATGGGTACTGGTATGGGTGTACCATCAATTTCTATTTATGTTAATGAACTGATGAACGACTACGGTGTTAAAAACTTAATCCGTGTTGGTACATGTGGAGCAATCCAAAAAGACGTTAAAGTAAGAGACGTTATCATTGCACAAAGTGCATCAACAGACTCATTCCAAAATAGAAAATTATTCAAAAACGTAGAATATGCACCAACTTCTGACTTCGAGCTTCTTTTATCTTCTTATAACGAAGCTAAAAAACGCGGTGTAGAAGTAAAAGTAGGTAACGTATTTACAGCAGATTCCTTCTATGATGCAAATGGCGATATCGAGCAATTAGCTGATTACGGTGTGCTTGCATTAGAGATGGAATGTAGTGCATTATTCACAATTGCTAAGAAATATGATGCGAGAGCGCTAGGTATTTTAACTGTATCTGACCACGTATTAACGGGTGAGCTTACGACTCCAGAAGAGAGACAAACAACGTTTAACGAAATGATCGAAATTGCGTTAGATGCTGCAGTACCATTCGCTGGCAACTAACTTCAATTAGAAATAGGTGAGATTTTGAACGATTCACATGATGAATTAAATGAGGAAAAATTACGTGGTCCAAGGCGTATTAACTTAAATATATTTTGGTTCTTAATCATCTTACTCTCAACAATCATACTGACAGCAATCATCACAGCGCTGAGCATTGATGGTCGTACTGAACGCGCAGTAAACGTTGGAACAGATACAAGACAAGAATTTGCTAAATTATATAACGTCTATGACACGATTACAAAAGAATATTATACAGATGTTGATAAGGAACAGTTAATTGAGAAATCAATTAAGGGTATGGTTGAAGGTTTAGATGACCCATATAGTGAATACATGTCAATTGATGAAACAGCTAAATTTGAAGAATCAATCACAGGTGAATTTGAAGGTATTGGTACGGAAATTATGCAAGAGAATAACGTCATTGTTGTTTCTTCGCCAATCAAAGGGTCACCAGCAGAAGCTGCGGGAATCCAAACTGGAGATAAAATCGTAAAAGTAAATGGTAAATCTATTGAAGGTGTGTCAACTTCTGAAGCAGCTGCAATGATTAGAGGTAAAAAAGGGACAGAAGTTATTCTGACGATTATTCGTGGATCTGATAAGCCGTTTGATATTAAAATTAAACGTGATAAAATTCATATCGACTCTGTGACTTTTGAAGAAAAAGATGATATTGGTCATATCAGCATTAATAGATTCCAAGAAGGGACTTCTGATGAATTACAGAAGTACTTAGATCAAGCTGCTGAAGATGACGTTAAAGATATCATTATCGACTTTAGAAATAACCCTGGTGGACTTCTCAATGAAGCTCTTGCGATGATCAACCAGTTTGTACCTAAAGGTGAAACATTACTTTATCTTGAATATGCAGGAAAAACGCGTGAAGTAGTAAAGGCACAAGTGGAACAAAATCCAAGCACTAAGAATTTTGATAATATTTATATCTTAGTAAATGAAGGTTCGGCATCGGCTTCAGAAGTGTTTACTGGTGCTTTAATGGACTTGACTGATGCTGAAGTTGTTGGCAATAAAACATTTGGTAAAGGTATTGTTCAAACAACAAGTGAATTTAAAGACGGTTCGCTCGTTAAATACACAAATTCAAAATGGTTAACACCTAATGAAACATGGGTACATGGTAAAGGTATTGACCCTGACTTTGTTATTAACACACCAGATTATACTAGGATTAAATATTTAGATTCAAGTGAAGTATATGTTATTGGTCAAGAAAATGATGATATTCTATCTATTAAAGTTGCTCTTGATGCTTTAGGATTCGACATTAAATCATTTGACAATACATTTGATAAAAATCTTGAATTAGAAGTGAAAAAATATCAAACTAAACACAATATTGAAGCTTCAGGCTTTGTCACTGGAAAAACAACAGAACAATTAATGGTTGACTTACGAAATCATATCAAAGAAAATGATACTCAGTTAAATCAATTAATGGACTATATTAAAGGTGAAAAAACGAAAGAAGAAGTGACGAAAGAAATGGAAGAGTATTCTAAATACATTCCAGTAAATAACGATCGTTCACTTGACGAAGAAGAGTCTGAAGAATAGTATTAAATCCGTACAAAGTTCGCTTTGTACGGGTGTTTTTTGTATCAAAATGAAATTCTAGAAAGAGGTAACCTATGAGTCAAAAACATAAAAGAGTGATTTTAACAGGCGGCGGTACAGTTGGTCATGTTATACTTAATAAGCTCATAATACCTGAGCTCATCAATAAGAATATTGAACCTGTTTATATTGGCTCTAAAACAGGTATTGAAAAGGAAGTCATCAGTACAACAGGAATTACTTATAAGCAAATTTCTAGCGGTAAATTACGCAGATATTTCTCACTAGAAAATGCTGTCGATGTTTTTAGAGTATTCAAAGGAGTATTAGAGGCACGTAAGATAATAAAAAAAGTAAAACCAGAATTCGTCTTTTCTAAAGGTGGTTTTGTAACTGTACCAGTTGTTTTAGCTGCTAAAAGCTTAAATATCCCAATCTACATTCATGAGTCGGATATTACACCAGGACTTGCGAATAAAATTGCGGGTAAGTTTGCAAATAAAATTTTTGTCACATTCGAAAAAACTCTTGAGTATGTGGACAAAAGTAAATCAGAATACATTGGTCCAGTTATTAGAGACGAGTTAAAACGTGGAAATGAATCTATTGGTTATGAATTAACAGGATTTGATCCTAATAAGGAGACACTCATGATTATCGGTGGCTCACTCGGTGCAAAACATATCAATGATTTTGTACGTGAACATCTAGACGAATTGACAGAAGCGTATCAAATCATTCATATCACAGGTCAAAATAATATTGACCATACGTTAGAAACATGTCATTATAAACAATTCGAGTTCGTAAAAAGTGAACTCGCGCATCTGTTATCAATCACAGATACAGTCATCTCAAGAAGTGGTTCAAATGCGATATATGAATTTTTAGCGTTAAGAAAACCAATGATCTTAATTCCTTTACCTTTATCACAAAGTAGGGGAGATCAGATCGAAAATGCAACATTTTTTGAAGAACAAGGATTTGCCATTAAGTTAGATGAGGAAGATTTATCCTTGTCGAAATTGACGGATGCTTTAACAAGAATTCACAAAGAACGTACATCATTTGTGAATCGCATGGATAACTTTGATGTAGGAATTACGTCATTAGAGCTTGTCGAAAAACTAGTTTCGGAGGAATAATATGAGTAGAGCAAAAAAGCTATCACTATTTATCGTGTTCACCATAATTTTTGGTGTTATCGCACTCTTTCATGAATCGAGACTAGGCAAGTGGATAGATAGAGAGGTCTATGAATTCATCTATGCGTCTGAAAGCTTTATAACAACAGCACTCATGCTTGGGTTTACGCAACTCGGAGAAGTGATTACTATGGTTGTTATGTCTATGATTGTAATAGTCATACTCATGCTATATCGTTTAAATATACACGCATTATTTATGCTTATTTCAATGATGTCTTCTAGCATTTTAATTCCGGTTTTAAAGCACTCATTCGATAGAGAGCGTCCATCATTCTTACGATTAATCGATATTTCTGGGTTCAGTTTCCCAAGTGGTCACAGCCTAGGATCCACTATATTCTTCGGAAGTCTGATGGTCATTATAAAACATACGAACTTAAATCACAAAGCTGTGATGTATGGATTATGTGCTGCATTTATTTTAATGATATGCGCTTCAAGAGTATATCTCGGTGTTCACTTCCCAACAGACGTATTAGCAGGGATGATGATTGGTACAGCAGTTGTATTTGGTGTAAGTGCACTATTACATAACAAGCTTAAAACCCCAACACCACAAAAAAGTAAATGATGACACACAATAACAAATATTATAGGTAGGTGGAGTAACTTGATTACAAATTTATATGAACAAATCACTTTAGAGAATGATAGAATCCGATTGATACCAATGCAGCTTTCTCATGCAAAAGATTTACACAATATAAATCATGAGAGCATTTGGACATATATGTTGTTCCAAGCAACCTCCGCCGACCTAATGAATGAATGGGTTCAAAGTGCGATTGATCTTAGAAACGAAATGAAATCTATTCCTTTTGTTGTAATTCTTAAATCTACTGGAGAGGTAATGGGAAGCACGAGAATCCAGCATATTGACTATGAAAGAAATAGCTGTGAAATTGGTGCTTCATGGTTTGGTGCACGTGCACAGCGTACATTCGTTAACTCAGACTCAAAATTCTTATTACTAGAATTCTGTTTTGAGACAATGAACATGATGCGCGTACAAATCCGAGCTGATGAAAGAAATGAACGCTCAAATAGAGCAATTGAACGCCTTGGATTTACAAAAGAAGGCGTACTAAGAAAAGAACGTGCACTGCACGGTGTTCCAAGAAATTTAGTTGTCTATTCGATCATCGACGAAGAATGGCCAGAGGTTAAAAAGAACTTATTAATTAAACAACAAAGTTACGCACAAGAAACACCGGACACACAAGCTTCAAATACTTAAATAAAGAGGACCACTCATAATGGTCCTCTTTTTATTTTGTATTAGTTTTTTGGTATTATTATGAATAAGAAGGTGACGAAGTGGCAAAAATTTTAATAATAGAAGATGAACAAAACCTTGCACGTTTTATTGAACTCGAATTAAATCATGAGGGGTATGAAGTAGATCAAATACACGATGGACTACAAGGTCTACATATGGCTCTAGAAAAGGATTATGACTGTATCTTACTCGATCTAATGCTTCCTGAAATGAATGGTTTAGAGGTATGCAGAAAGATTCGTAATGTAAAAGACACTCCAATCATTATGATTACCGCAAAAGACTCAACAGTCGATAAAGTTATAGGTCTAGATTATGGTGCAGATGACTATATCGTTAAACCATTTGAAATTGAAGAGTTACTTGCGCGTCTTCGTGTTATTATGAGGCGAACACAGCGCAGTAATAGCCAAGTGTTAACACTACATGATATTAAGATTGATCCGACTGCCTATAAAGTTTTTGTTGAAGACACAGAACTTGATCTTACAAAAACAGAGTACGAGCTACTCGTTATGCTAATTAAAAACCGAGATGTCGTACTCCGTCGCGAATCAATCTTAAACAACATTTGGGGGTATGAAAACGAAGTGGAAACCAATGTTGTAGATGTATATATTCGATATCTCAGAAATAAACTTAAACCATTTAAAAAAGATAAAATAATAGAAACCGTACGTGGTGTCGGATACGTGATTCGGTCATGAAGCAATCACTCAGAACACGGTGGATGAGATTATCGATACTGATTATTACTGGATCATTCATACTCTTTAGTACCTTCTTAATCTATGCGACAAGTATTTATCTTAAAGATTTAGAGTATCGTTCTGCGGATCGAAGTGTTAAAGAGATGAAGATGTTGTATGAAACAACACCAATCAACACTATTTCTGAACGAGAAATATATTCAAATCTCTTTGATAATCAGCGGTTTATCTTATTCACTGCAAATGGCGATGAAGTATATCAATGGCCAGTTAGAGGCGAAGCATTATTTAAACTAACAGAAGAAGAGATAACAAACGGTAGCACGGTGACTCGTGAATTTGATGGTGAAAAATATTTGGTCAGTACTGAACGTGTACAATCTAATTATTGGAATGGCTATATTGCCGTTATCCATCCGCTAAAAGAATATTACACTGTTCTACAAATGATTGTGATTATTGCAACATTAGTAGGTTTTATATCTATTTCATTCACATCTGTAATTAGTTTTTTCTTCTCGGGTCAAATGGTTAGGCCGATAAGAAGATTTACTAAACAACTGCAAGACGTTGAAAATAATGGTTTCTCTGAACGCCTGAATTTAACCACAAATATCGAAGAAATTGACCTCATGGTCGAGTCTTTCAACACGATGATGACTGCACTTGAATCATCTTATAACTCACAGAAACAATTTGTGGAAGATGCTTCGCATGAGCTCAGAACGCCACTACAAATCGTTCAAGGTCACTTAAACTTGATCAATCGATGGGGTAAAAACAATCCCGATGTACTCGAGGAATCGCTTGATATTTCGATTGTTGAATTGAACAGAATTCAGAAGCTTGTAGAAGAATTGTTACAACTCACTAAGAGCGAAAAAACAGAGCCTCTAGAACTGACAGAGTTTGATGTAAATGAGGACATTAAAGCGCGTATTGAAGCGATGAAGAAAATTCATCCAGACTATACGTTTATCTTAAATTTATCTAAAAAACCAATCTATTTAAAAATGAGTCAGTATCAATTTGAACAAATTTTAATTATTTTCTTAGATAATGCAATTAAATACGATACTATTAATAAAACAATTAAAGTTAGCACATTTTTAGATAAATACAAGCACAGACATATTACAATTAGGGATAGTGGAATAGGAATTCCTGTAAAAGAACAAGAAAAAGTATTTAATAGATTCTACAGAGTAGATAAATCTAGAAGTAGAGAACAAGGTGGTAATGGTCTTGGTCTTTCAATTGCAGAAAAAATTATTGAAGCCAATAACGGCTCAGTAAAAATTGAAAGTGTGGAAGGTGATCATACAACAATTCACATTAGTTTTCCTCCTAGATAATAATAACTTTTACTAATCATGAAGTTCTTTATTGTAAAGGGGTTACATGTTAAACTTAATACAAGTGAAAATTAACAAAGAGGTGGCAGTCAATGGAAGAAAAGGCGTTCGAAAATGCGCCTGTTAGTTTCGGTACAAACCTTGGTTTAATCTTAGAATATTACGATATGTATATCGAAGATAGACAAAGTGTTTCAAGCGAAATGAGAATTTTATTTGATTCTATTCTAGACTCAAAAGATCAGGTAAATCTGGGGACAACAGGTAGCACTAACAATACAGCATTAAAGGGGATTTTAAAGTGGCTCGTGGATATCAGAACTTACGGTCATTTAGTTGCTAAAGTATACCCACTTTACCCACCAACAATCTCTAATGCGCCAACATTTAATTTTGAAGACTATGGTTTTACTGAAGAAGATTTAAAGTCTTTAGATGTTGAAACGATTAGCACACATTTAACAGGTATGTTTGACAATGCATTAGATGCAGTCAAGTATCTTAAAGATGTTTATTCAGCACCACTCTCATATGAATACATGCATATGAATAACCAAGAAGAAAGAGCCTGGTTTGAAGAAAATATCGAAGTACATGGAGATATTTCTTATTCAAATGAAGAGAAAAAAGAATTATTTAAAGAACTAGCAAAAACTGAAGGTTTTGAAAAATATCTTCAAAAAAACTTTGTTGGTGCAAAAAGATTCTCAATCGAAGGCGTAGACAGCTTAGTGCCTATGTTAAACCATCTCTTAAAACTGATGGCAAACAACGAGCTGCCTAACTTACAGATTGGTATGGCTCACCGTGGACGACTGAACGTATTAACTCACGTTCTAAGAAAACCTTACACAATGATGTTAAGTGAGTTCATGTCTACAGACGCGTCTAAATTTATTCCTGAAGATGGATCATTAAAGAATACTTCTGGATGGATGGGAGACGTTAAGTATCACTTAGGTGGTAAGAAAAAATTCTCTGATTACGGAATTGAGCAAACAATTACACTTGCAAATAACCCATCACACCTTGAAATAGTTGGGCCAGTCGTACTTGGTAAAGCACGTGCTCAACAAGAAGATGTAAAGAGTGGAAACACGCCAGTACAAGATACAGATAAATCTCTAGCTGTAATCGTACACGGTGATGCTGCATTCCCCGCACAAGGGGTTAACCCAGAAGCCATGAACTTCTCAAACCTTGAAGGTTATACTGTTGGTGGAGCAATTCATATCATTACAAATAATAGAATTGGATTCACAACTGAAGAGTGGGATGCAAGATCGACACTTTACGCGAGCGATATTGCTAAAGGTTTCGATATTCCAATCTTACACGTGAATGCGGATGAACCTGAGCATGTATTAAAAGCAATCGAACTTGCTTTTAATTACAGACAAACTTGGAAGAAGGATATTGTCATTGATTTAATTGGTTACCGTCGTATGGGACATAACGAAATGGATGAGCCTATGACAACAAACCCAATGCTCTACAATGAAATCAAAAATCATCCAACAATTGAACATTTATATGGTGATAAGCTTGTTTCAGAAGGGGTAATCTCAGCTGACGAGAAAAATGAAACAATTGATTCTGTTGAAAAAACACTTCGTAGTTCGCATGATTTAATCGATAAAAATGACACGATTATCAGTGATAGAATCGACTTACCGGAGTTTACTAAAGCACCTCAGTTGAATACAACAGAAGTAGATATAACTGAAGACAGACTTAAGAAAATCAACGATGCATTACTCACTTATCCAGATTCATTTAAGGTATTTAAACGTCTTGAAAAAGTATTAGAAAGACGACGCTTACCGTTTGAAAATGAAGATGGGCGAGTAGACTGGGGACATGCTGAAGCACTTGCATTTGCAACTCTATTAGAAGATGGTGTAGCCATTCGTATCACAGGAGAAGATGCTGAACGCGGAACATTCGCACACAGAAACGCAGTACTTCATGATCCTGAAACTGGTGAACAATATACACCGCTTAAGAATCTAGAAAATGCGAAAGCATCATTTGATCTCCACAACTCACCATTATCTGAACTTGCAGTGGTTGCATATGAATATGGATATAACGTAGAGAACAATGAAGTGTTAACAATTTGGGAAGCACAATATGGTGACTTTGCTAATATGGCACAACCAATTTTTGACACATTCATGTCTGCTTCAAATGCGAAGTGGGGAGAGCAAACTGGTTTAACATTGTTATTACCAAACGCTCAAGAAGGACAAGGTCCTGAACACTCAAGTGCGAGAATTGAACGCTTCTTACAGTTATGTGCAGAAAACAACATGACGATTGCAAATGTCTCATCAAGCTCTAACTACTTCTACTTATTAAGAAGACAAGCAGAGAACTTGAATACAGACAAAATGAGACCTTTAGTACTTGCATCACCTAAGAGTCTACTTAGAAATAACACGACGTCTAGACCTTTATCTGAATTTATCGGTGGTAAATTCCATGAGATTTTATTCGACAATAAAGCACCAGAAAAAGTTAAGACTGTATTAGTTGCAAGTGGTAAAATGGCAATCGAACTTGAGGAAAAACTAGCGAGTGAACCAGATGATTCATTCTTACTTATTAAGTTAGAACAAATCTATCCATTCCCTAAACGCAACATCACTGAAGTTCTTGAAACGTTACCAAACCTGGAAGAAATTCGTTTTGTGCAAGAAGAGCCTAAGAACCAAGGGGCATACTACTTTGTATTACCTAAGTTCTTAGAAATGAAAACAGACAAACAAACATTCACTTTCGTAGGCAGACAAGAAAGCTCATCACCTGCAGAAGGATACGCTGGTGTGTATAAAATCATCCAGCAAAACATTTTAGAAGAAGCATTGAAAAAATAGGGGGCAGCACAATGGCTGAAATTATCGTTCCAGAATTAGCTGAATCAATCACAGAAGGAACTATCGCTACTTGGTTTAAACAAGTAGGCGATAGCGTATCAAAAGGGGAAGCAGTTCTTGAACTAGAAACAGACAAAGTTAACGTTGAAATCGTGAGTGAAGAAGACGGTACTTTACAAGAACAAAAGGCAGAAGAGGGAGACACTGTTGAAGTTGGTCAAGTTGTCGCTGTAGTAGGCGAAGGCTCTGGCGCACAAAAACAAGATGCTCCTAAAGAAGAAAAATCAGAAGAGCCTGTTAAAGAAACAAAAGAGGTTTCAGAAGAAAAAATTGAATCAGATCAGTCAATGGTCGTTGCAACACCATCAGCACGAAAACTCGCTCGTGAAAAAGGGATTGACTTAAAAGATGTAAATGCTGCAGATCCACGTGGTTTAGTGCGTTCTCATGACGTTAATAACCACAGTAATACGCCGACAGAGGCACCTAAGAAAGAAGAAAAATCTGCCATTATGGAAACAAATGCAAAACCAGAAAAACCTGTTATTCGTGAAAAAATGTCTCGTAGACGTCAAACAATTGCAAATCGTTTACTAGATGTTTCACAGTCTACAGCAATGCTTACGACATTTAATGAAATTGACATGACAGCTGTTATGGATTTAAGAAAGCGTAAGAAAGATGCATTCATCGAACGTAATGACGGTACAAAGCTTGGTTTCATGTCATTCTTTACAAAAGCTGTAGTTGCAGCTCTAAAGAAATATCCTGCAGTTAACGCTGAGATTGATGGAACAGATCTTGTTTATAAACAGTTCTATGACATTGCAATCGCAGTTTCAACAGATGAAGGTTTAGTTGTACCTATTGTTAGAGATTGTGACAGAAAGAATTTCGCAGAGATTGAAAGAGATATTGCAGATCTCGCAACACGTGCTCGTGAGAAGAAACTTACGTTAGATGAGATGGCAAATGGTTCATTTACAATCACAAACGGTGGTGTATTTGGTTCATTAATGTCTACACCAATCATCAATGGTACTCAAGCTGCTATTTTAGGTATGCATACGATTCAACGTCGCCCAGTTGCTATTGGTGATGATATTGAAATTCGTCCAATGATGTATGTCGCATTAAGTTATGACCACAGAATCATCGATGGATCTGAATCTGTTGGATTCTTAAAAACAATCAAAGAACTCATTGAAAACCCTGAAGATTTACTTCTTGAAGGTTAAATTATATGATATTAGATAGGTGTTAAACACCTATCTTTTATTTATTTTAAGGAGAATAAAATATGTTACATGAAATATGGCAAGATAATAATTTAGGACAAGTTAAAGTGACAAATGTAGATGCTAAAAAATATAAAGTATCTGATATGCTCACTGTTGATAAGGTGTATACAATCGTAAATGAGACAGAAGAATACATTTTTGTTGTAGACAATTCAGGTAAAGTCGGCGGTTTCTATAAAGATTATTTTGAAAAAATATAGATTATCTGTGTTTTCTGATAATTTTAAAAATTGAGTAGACTATTGGTTCCATTTCGTGTATTATATTGAATATGTTTAATTTATAATACATACATATGGAGGAGTCTTTATGAAAACGAAGCATATATTTGTGGTAGGATTCATGCTATTTGCAATGTTCTTTGGGGCTGGTAACCTAATTTTTCCACCAGCACTTGGATTCGCATCAGGTGAATACTTTCCACTCGCAATAATTGGATTTGTAATTACAGGGGTTGGCCTTCCGTTAATTGGAGTGATTACCGGAGCGATTTCTAAAGATGGGTATAGTGAATCACTAAAAAATATCAGTCCATGGTTTTCTGTAGTTTTTTTAGTAGCTATTTTCTTAACGATTGGACCGTTTTTTGCGATTCCAAGAACCGCTACGACAGCTTATGAAATGGGAGTTATACCTTTCATTAATGGACCAAGTACAATTTCTTTACTTATATTTAGTGTTGTATATTTTGTAATTGTATTTTTCTTAAGCATTAGACCAGGTAAAATTATTGATAGTGTAGGTAAAATTTTAACACCGATATTACTTATTACTATGTTACTTCTAATTTTTGTTGGTATTATCGCTTACTTCAGTAATCCAATCAATCCAGTTGCAGATACCTTTAATAATGTAGCGCCATTTTCAACAGGATTCACTGAAGGATATCTCACAATGGATGCGATCGCTGCGATTGTATTCAGTGTCGTTGTATTAAATGCTATCCGTGGTCTTGGTATTACGAATAGACGTGAGTTGCTATTTGGTACAATTAAGTCAGCCGGTCTAGCAGCAGCTTTACTTGCAGTAATCTATGTTGCACTTGGTATCTTAGGTAATAGAGTAGACCTTGGCGGTCAATCATTTGGAGATCAAAACCCGGGAGCATTCTTACTGACATTTATCGCAAATGATACACTCGGAGGATTCGGCGGATACTTACTTGGAATCATCGTATTCTTAGCATGTCTGACAACAGGTGTAGGTCTTATAGTTGCTGTTTCTGAACACTTTTCAAAACTTATTCCTAAAGTAAATTACGGTGTATGGGCATTTATTTTTACATTCGTATCGTTCATTCTTGCTAACCAAGGATTAAGTACAATTATCAAAGGTTCAGTACCCGTACTCTTAATTCTTTACCCGATTGCAATGACAGTTCTTGTATTACTCATCGTTACTTACTTTGTAAAGAGTCCAAGACTTTCGTTACAAATTCCAGTGTATGTAGTAGCTGTCATTTCTATTCTTACAGTTATTGAACGTAATGGATATATTGGAAGCAGTGCATTATCATTCTTACAAAATCTGCCACTATATTCGGCACAATTTGAATGGATTCCGATTATGATTATCGGATATGCACTCGGATATATTATCGGCCTTAAAGGTGAAAAAATATCATACACATAAAAAAGAAGACTCCTATGAGTCTTCTTTTTATTTGTTATATCTGGCTTTTAAGTTAAGTAATTTATCTTTAAGTTCTGCTTCCATTGTAATAAGCTCAGCTTCCGCTTGTTTACGTTTAGTAGACCCTTCTGCTTGAATTCTAAGCGTCTCTTCAATCGTTAGCACTAAATTCTCTTGCGTGAGTTTTAAAGTTTCAATATCAACAATACCACGTTCGTTTTCTTCAGCTGTACGTAAAGAGTTTTGTTTTAGCATCTCACTGTTTTTTGTGAGTAACTCATTCGTTGTGTTTGTTACCGCTTGTTGTGCTTTAGATGCAGATTCTTGACGGAGTAGGGTAAGTGCAATTGCCATTTGGTTCTTCCATAATGGTATCGATGTTAAAATCGAGCTTTGAATCTTTTCTGCTAATGTCTGGTTGATGCTCTGAATCATTCTAATCTGCGGTGCTGATTGTAGCGTGATTTGTCTAGAAAGTTTTAAATCATGGATGCGTTTCTCTAGACGATTCACATATTGCATCATATCGTTAACGTCTTGAGTCGCCATTTGATTGTTGCTGTTTTCAGCTGTTTTTCTTAAATCTGGAAGGACAACATTTTCTATTTCTTCTTTTTTCATTTCAGCTGCTGCGATATAGATATTCAAAGCTTCGAAGTAGTCTTTGTTTTCATCATATAGACCGTCTAAAAGCCTCACATCTCTTACGAGTACTTCTTTCGCATGCTCGAGTTGTATACTGATTCTATCGACCTGAGAAGCCACTCCTTGGTGTTTGGCAACGAGTTCATTCACTGAACGCTGAACTTTCCCAAATAATCTTGAGAATACATTCTTGTTTTGTTTTGTAAGTTCGTCAGGGTCAATCTCTTTAAGCTTCTTCATGAGCGATGTTAAAGTGTCTCCAATTGGACCAACATCTTTTGACTGTACTTCATTAAGCATTTGATGTGAAAACTTAGATAATGCAAGCTGAGCGTTAGATCCATAGGCAATTAACGCATCATTATCTAAAGGCTTAATTTGTTCTTTGATTGAACGGATTTTTTCTAAATCTTCGTCATTAAATTCATTTTCATAAGTTGATAATACAGATTCTGTTTTTGCTGATGGTATACGTTGTAATTCTTGTTCTGGTTCTGATTCATTAATTTCTTTAAAAGGATCACTAAGTAGTTGATCTTTAATATTATTTTTATCTGTCAATAGTCTCACCTTCATGTTCTTTTACTTTAATTCGACCGATCTTTTCAGATTCCGTTTTATTATCAAGTCTCATCGTTCTCTTACGTCTTTCTACGGTCTCTTTTAAGACTTTTCCTTCAAATCTAAGATTGTCATAATCTCTCTTATTGATTTCTGACAAGTCTAACTCAAGACTACGCTTTAAATCAACGAGTCTCAGTCGAGTCGTGTGGAGTTCAATCTTTTCTTCTTTTGACTTACCAGGTAGTTTGAATAAATGCAGATACATCTCTGTCATATTAACTGCAGAATCAAGATTTGAATGGAAAAACTGTAATCCTTGATAGAATAATTTCGGTTCGTTTTCTACACGTTTTATGATTGCTTTAATGACTCTATTAATTTCAAATAACAGCTTGATATCGCTAAATGAACGAATATTTTTGTAACTGTTAATTAATCTTTTCTGCTTCTCTCTGGCCGCTTTTAATTCACTGCTTATATACTTATGCTCACTTCTAGAAATACCATATTTGTTTAATATCGATTGGTACGAGATTTGCTGAGTTGGGATATAAGAAATAAAGAATGCAATTACTGCCGCACCAATAGAAAGTAAAGTTGTTAAATCGAAGACTCCCATAGAAACAATCCATGTTATGATACTTACAGGACCTGCAATTAATGTACCGTATAAATGGGATATTTTATCTTTCATAAGAATGCTCCATTCTAATTTCATTATCTTTATTATAAATCTTTATACTTGATATTAAAAGCAATGCGAGTCTATAATAATTCCAATAGTAACAGGGAATGGGGCTTTTAAATGTATAAAGTGGTCTTATTAACTGCTGACTACGAAGGTTGGTGGTTCTTTTCAGATTGGCGAGATCATGTAGTAGAAAGCATTGATTGCGAATCATATGAAGAGATGGAACAACGATATATAGAAATGTGTAAAATGTTAGATAAAAAATATAAGCTAAATCAAACGGGAAAATACGGTATTACGTGTTTTTATAACACATGTGATATTAGATACTGTGATGACTGTGACGATGATGTTCAGATTTATCACACACCCTTAATGCTTATAAATGATAAATTATGTGAAGAACATGTAAAGTATTTAAATTTTCTAAAATAATTTTGCAAAACCGTTTTCATTGTTTTATAATAAGGATATCAATAAGTTTTATTGAATTATAGATTTTTGGAGGATTCACTAATGAAACAAGGTACAGTTAAATGGTTTAACGCAGAAAAAGGGTTTGGATTTATTGAAATCGAAGGTGAAAATGACGTATTCGTACACTTTTCAGCAATCAATCAAGAAGGTTACAAATCTCTTGAAGAAGGTCAAGAAGTAGAGTTCGAAATTGTTGAAGGCGACCGTGGCCCACAAGCTACAAACGTTGTTAAACTATAATTTAAAAATGTAAATTAAGATTTAACTATATATGTTAAACCAAAAAAGCAGATCATACGATCTGCTTTTTTGATTTTTATTTTATTTATTATTTATTCATTTCTTGTAACTGTTTTAAAATCTGCACTGAATTCTGTGCTGCACCTTTTAGTAGGTTGTCTGATACACACCAAATATGGAATGTGTTTACAAGCGTTTCGTCTTTTCTGATACGTCCTACGAATACTTCACTTTTTCCACTTGCATCTAATGGAGTAGGGTAGACTAAATTTTTAACGTCATCCATTAAAACGATATGATCGTGCCCTCTTAAAGATGCTCTAATTTCATCAACTGTTGTCTCATTTTTTAATGTCACATTCATTTCTACACTATGTGAGTTTTCTACAGGAACTCTGACACATGTCGCTGTAACCTTAATTTCATCGTCATTTAAAATCTTCTTCGTTTCATCGACCATTTTTTGTTCTTCTCTTGTAAAGCCATTATCTAAAAAGTCATCAATATGTGGTAATACGTTGTTATAGATTGGATATGGATAGTTTGTAGGTTCTAATCCTTTTTCTCCATTTTTTAAATCATCAATTCCAGCGACACCACTACCTGAAACCGCTTGATATGTTACATAAGCAACACGGTCGATACCAAAATCGTCATACAGTGGTTTTAAAGCTACAACAGCTTGTGTCGTTGAACAGTTTGGATTCGCAATAATTTTGCGGTTAAGGGTCGGTGTATTAATTTCTGGGATGATTAAATCAATATCTTCGTGCATTCTAAAATGACTCGAGTTATCTACAACTATAGATCCTGCCGCTTCAAAGAGTGGGGCATATATACTTGCTAATTTACCACCTGCAGCCATAATCACATAATCATATTTTTCATCTGAAGCATTTTCTGTCAGTTCTTTTATAGTGATTTCTTCACCATTTACAGTTACTTTTTTACCGGCAGATCGTGCTGACGCATATAGATCAATCTCATCATATTCGATATTATATTTTTCAATCATCTTAATGATTGTCTCACCAACCATTCCAGATGCACCAATTACTGCTAATTTACTCATCCTGCTTCCTCCTTAAAATAAAAAAGCCTGAAAAATATTCAGACTTTTTAGATTTTATACACATTATACAAGGTCTTATGCTTTAAGTACACCTTTATCGATCAGGTATTCTTCATATGAAATTTCTTTTGTCATTGCACCAGTCTCACGGAGTTCTAATACTCTGTTCGCAATTGTGTTGATAAACTCAAAGTCGTGTGAAGTAAAGATAATTGAACCTTTAAACTTCTTTAGACCATCGTTTACTGACTGGATACTTTCTAAGTCTAGGTGGTTCGTTGGTTCGTCTAAGAGTAATACGTTAGATTTAGATAACATCATCTTAGAAAGCATCGCACGTACTTTTTCTCCCCCCGAGAGGACGTTTGCGTGTTTCTTAGCTTCTTCTCCACTAAATAGCATTCTACCTAAGAATCCTCGTAAGAATGTCTCTGTCTGCTCTTCTGGTGGGGCATATTGACGTAACCACTCAACAAGTGAGAGTTCTACGCCATCAAAGAATTCAGAGTTGTCTTTCGGCATATACGTTTGGCTTGTAGTTACTCCCCATCTCACTTCACCTTCATCTGGTTCAATCTCACCAGCTAAGATGCGTAGTAGAGTCGTCTTTTGAATCTCACTTTCACCAACAACAACCGTTTTATCGTTAGGATTTAATGTGAAGTTTACATTGTCTAATACTTTTTCACCATCGATAGAATGTGTAAGACCCACGACTTGTAATAATTCATTTCCGATTTCACGTTCTGGACTGAATCCAACGAATGGATAACGACGTGAAGATGGTTGTATATCATCTAACTCAATCTTATCTAACATCTTCTTACGTGATGTTGCTTGTTTAGATTTAGATGCGTTTGCTGAGAAGCGCGCAATAAAGTCTTTAAGCTCTTTAATACGTTCTTCCTTCTTCTTGTTCTGCTCACCCGCAAGCTGTAATGCAAGTTGACTTGATTGATACCAGAAGTCGTAGTTACCCACGTAGATTTTAATCTTACCAAAGTCTAAGTCTGCAATATGCGTACATACGTTGTTTAAGAAGTGTCTATCGTGTGATACAACGATTACTGTGTTCTCAAAGTTGATTAAGAACTCTTCTAACCATTGAATGGCTTCAATATCTAAACCGTTCGTAGGCTCATCTAGTAATAATACGTCTGGAGAACCAAA
Organism: Phocicoccus schoeneichii; assembly: GCF_014635565.1. Classification (GTDB taxonomy): domain Bacteria; phylum Bacillota; class Bacilli; order Staphylococcales; family Salinicoccaceae; genus Phocicoccus; species Phocicoccus schoeneichii. The sequence continues at coordinate 223,612 of NZ_BMDB01000001.1, read as the reverse complement.
AAGACTTTGTGCGAGTAATACTTTAACTTTCTGAGTGTTTTCTAACTCGCTCATTTGTTTGTGGAGTAGGTCACTACCAATACCAAGTCCGCTGAGTAAGTTCTCTGCGTCTAGTTCTGAAGTATAACCGCCCATTTCACCGAATAATGCTTCTAATTCAGCAGCTTTAATACCATCTTCGTCACTGAAGTCCGGTTTCATATAAATTTCAGTTTTCTCTTTATTGATATTCCATAGTTCTTCATGTCCCATCAAAACAACATCGAGTACTGTTTCATCTTCATATTGGAAGTGGTCCTGTTTAAGGATAGCTAAGCGCTCATCTTTCCCCATAGATACGTGGCCTGATTGCGCATCTAGTTCACCTGATAAAATCTTTAAGAATGTAGATTTCCCCGCACCGTTAGCGCCAATTAAACCGTAACAGTTACCTGGTGTAAATTTTATATTAACATCTTCAAAAAGTTTACGATCACCAAAACGTAAACTCACGTCACTTACTTGTAACATGGTCATTTCTCCTCTAATTATATTCTTATCGATTATACCATTTTTTATGGTACTATTAACATAGAAACAAGATGGACTAAGGTGAAAATATGAATAATATATCAGGATCTACACAGTTCCTAACATTAAAAGAAATGGAAGGTTCAACATATATCTTCCAAACAGACGAAGGCGACATAATTAGAATGAACCGTTCCGTAGCTGACGACGAATATAAAGTAGGGACAGAAATCCCAGCATTTATATATCCAAACGTGCGTGGTGAACTATTTGCTACACCAATTATCCCACCAATTAACAGAGATAAATTTGGTTTTGCATTAGTTAGTGACGTAAATAGAGACGGTGCATATATCGATATTGGTGCACCCCGTGAATTCTTAATTCCATGGATTGATTTACCAAAATTAAAATCTGTATGGCCAAAAGTAGGGGATAAAGTATATGCGACTCTACGTGCAGAAAGTGATAACCAATTATTTGGTAAATTAGTTTCTGAAACAGAAGTAGAATCATTCACGGAAAAAGTAGATGAGGACACGTTTAAAAAGATTCGTAATACATGGCTCGTAGGTAGACCATACCGTTTACTTAAAGTAGGGACATTCTTACTCACTGAAGAAGGCTACAAAGTCTTTGTTCATGAATCAGAACGTACAGAAGAGCCCAGACTTGGTCAAGAAGTAAAATTCCGTGTGATTGGATTTAATGACAAAGGTGAGTTAAACGGGAGTTTCATTGAGAAGTCATATAAGAAACGTGGCGACGATGCTGACGAAATTTATGAGTATCTTTTATTAAACGGTGGAACAATGACATTCAATGATAAGTCATCCGCAGATGATATCCGTGAGACATTCAATATGTCTAAAGCATCATTTAAACGTGCTTTAGGTGGTTTAATGAAAAAAGGTTTAGTCACACAAGATAATAACGGAACGTATATCATAGAGAAGAAAGAAAAAGAAAGCACAGAAAATTAATTCTGTGCTTTCTTTATGCTTTTAAGTTTGTTTCATATCTCTTAATTGTTGAGCCTGTTTCTTTCCACTTTTTACTAAATTGTTCACTAGTGAGTGCAAAATTGTGTTCTACTAATAATGACTCTAGTTCCGGTGATTCAATGAGTAGAGTAGTGAAGATATGCTTTACATCGTTTTCTTCACAGTAGTTTAATGCGTGTTTTAATAGCATTCCTTTATTCTCTTTTGTATCAAATTCATCTTTTACAATAAACCAGCCAAGTTGAGCATTGTTGTATGAGTCAACAACTATAATTATTGAACCTATGCGCTTTTCTCCAGACATAAGTATAAATAGATCTGAGTTAAATCTACCTTTATTAAATTCCGAAATTTCTTCTAACAGACGGGATACAAATGAATCGTTAAAATCGTGTACATTTTGATAGTAATCACTGTGTGTTGTAAGTACAAACCCAGCATCTCCAGTTGTACCTTCACGTACGTATATTGTGTTATCTTCTATCTCTGTAACAGCATTATCTAAATCTGAATCCTCTACTTGGTTACCATTATATATATCCATGACTTGTTCTAACTTAGTGGATATTCTTTCCAGAGTATCATCGTTTATATGCGTATACTTCTCTTCCATATACTTGAGAAGTTCTCTTTCAATTTCTACTAATTTGGTTTTTCCATTCTTCGTAAGCTTGATATGATAGATACGCTTATCTTTTTTATCTTGAATTCGATCAATGAGCTTCTCTTGGCCTAGACGATTTAAGATTCTACTTAAGTAGCCTCGGTCAACTTTTAAATAAGACTCAATTTTACGAGCAATCAGTGACTCATGCTGATCGAGTAGTAGAAGAACATCAGTTTCTGCTTCAGTTAAAGACAACCCGCTCATATCTAGTGACAATTCTTCCTTATAAAATACATCAAATGCTAACAACGATTGTAACTTGTTCATATAATCACCTTTCTAAATGATTGACTAGCTCAATTATATATGTTTATGGTTGTTTTTATCAACTAATTCATTTAATAAAATGCAACTGATACGGAGAAATACTTTGACGGTGGAGCTTCATTTAACCATGTAGATTTTGTTTATGATGAATCAAAACAAAAATACTCATACAACGCGCGATGGATAAATTAATGGAAGGTCGTACGATCTTTGTGTTTGCTCATAGATGATCTACAATTAGAAACGCTGATGTGATACTAGTTATGGATAAAGGAGACATCGTAGAGCAGGGGGCACACGAGGAACTCATAGCATTAAACGGTTTCAATATGACCTATATAATAGTCAATTTGAAGAAGCAAGTTAATAAATTATAATAAGAGAAAAGCACTGACTCCTATATTTAGGAATCAGTGCTTTTCATTATTTCACGATAATCTCTGCATTAATTTCTATCTCAACATTTCCTCTTATCGCGTTTGAGATCATGCAATTACCATCTGCTATCTCTGTGATTCTATCCATTTGTTTCTCTAACTTTTCATATTCCGCTTCATTTACTGTAATTTTAGGGTGATGCGTAATCTTCACCATCTTAAATTTACCTGCATCTAGACTTGCTGTCCCAACGCTTTCTTGCTCAATCACAACGTCAGTGAAGCGTGAACGTTCTAGTGCTGCCGCTAAACTAATGATATAGCACCCACTTGCTGCGGATACAAGAAGCTCATCTGGATTTGAGGCATTTCCTATACCACCAAGCTCACTTGGAATTGAAATTTCACCCTTAAGGTGATCCGCTTCAAATGTTCCTTTTTCATTACGGCCACCTGACCAATGTGTTTTCACTTTAAAATCGTGTTCCATCTCATCCTCCTAAAAAACTCTGAAGTAAGTAGAGTAGCGATGAATTATTTTTATCCATCAATTTCTTCAGTTAATTTTTCTAAATCATCAACAAGAGAACCGATGTAGCTAATTGTGTCTTTTAATGGTTTGTCTGTAGTGATATCGATGCCTGCCATCTTAGATAATCCAACTGCATCACGCTTACCACCTTCACGAAGCACTTCTAACCAATCTTCTACTGCTGGTTGTCCTTCTTCTAATACACGGTTTGCCATTTGTGTCGCTATCGTTAAACCCGCACTATATGTGTAAGGATAAAGACCCATGTAGTAGTGTGGCTGTCTCATCCAAGTGAGTTCTGCACCTTCCGTAATTTCTACGTCATCTCCCCAGAACTCTTCAATCACTTTGCGTTTAAGTCTATTTAAATCGCTCGCTGTTACTGTTTCATAGTTATCTACCATTTTGTATACTTCACGTTGATACGCTGCTTCCAATAAGTGAGTCACAAAGTTGTGGTAGTACGTTCTTGAAATAATTGAGCTGATGACCCAACGCTTGAACTTAGGGTCTTCAGAGTTCTTAAGTAAATGATTCGCCATTAACATTTCGTTCATTGTTGATGGAGCTTCAATGAAGTACATTGATGGTCTTGTATCAAAAATATTGTTATTGGCATTCGCATTATAGAAGTGACCTGCATGTCCAAGTTCATGAGCAAGTACAAATACTTCTTCCATTAAGCTTGACCATGTAATTAAGATGTACGGATGGTCTCCATAAGGACTAGAACAGAATGCACCTGTTGATTTACCTTTGTTAGATACAAAGTCGATCCAACGCTCATCATATGCACGATTAATCATATCTACATAATCATCGCCTAAGATAGATAGTGCATCAACAATGTACTTTCTGGATTCTTCTACAGTGATTTCAGGTTCACTTGAAGGATCTAAAGGTATCTTTAAATCTTCATATTTCATTGTATCCAAGCCGTTCGCTTTTTGTAATAGTTTTGCGTAACGTCTCATGTGTGGTGCTAAGTCTTTCATGATTGTATCAATTTGGCGATCGTATAACTCACGACTCACATCTTGTTTATGAAGAAGATAATCAATCACTGAATCGAATCCTCTTAGGTCAGATTCCGTTTTCTCTTGTTTTAATTGAATATCATACGTCCCTGCAGTTGTGTTCTCATATTTTTTCAGTGTATCGTAGAACTGTCTGAATGCTTTACGTCTAATTTCAGTATTTGGATTAGACTCTAATCCACCTTCAAACGCCAGGTATGAAACAGGAATTTCTTCACCATCTACTTCAATTGAACCAAAGTCTAAGTCGAGTAGTTTTGTGATGTTATAAAGGCTATATGGTGCACTAAATACGTTGCTGAAGTTTGCCAATACTTTTTCAACTTTAGGATCTAATTGGTATGGCTTATTTCTAAGTAATTCATCAATATATCCTTTATATTCTGGCGCTTTATTTTTAACTTCATTTAAGAATGAATCCTCTTTTTCTAATAATTCACCTTCAAAAAAGCTTACGTTAGACGCATAGTTCGTTCTCGTGTTTCCAAGCACTGCAGATAACTTCTGTGCCTCTGGTTCACTTTGGTCACTAGATAATCTTAAGCTTGCATATGTACTAATAAGCACGAGCTCTTCTGATAATTTCTTTAGTCCGTTAATTCCTTCTATTGCAACTTCTGGTGTATCTAATTTACCTTCAAATGCTTCATTAAATTTAACAGCATCTTTAGTTAATTGCTCAGCACGCTGAACTGCATCCTGATCGTCACTTGCTAGACTTGTTAAGTCCCAAGTATAATTTACATCTACATCTTTTCTTGATAATAAAGCCATTTATGTCTCTCCCTTTCGGTTTCCGAAGTATATCGCTATTATACACTATATTCTGAAAACTTTATATCAAAAAAGCAAAACAGTATTTTTTCTGTATATAATAGTAGAAGGAGGCATCTATTATGATAAAACCAACATGGGCAAAGAGTCATCCATTACTTGAAGAATACTATGATAAAGAGTGGGGGAAGCCATCTAAAGATGATACACACCTATTTGAGATGCTTATTTTAGAAGGCTTTCAAGCTGGTTTATCTTGGCTAACGATTTTAAAAAAACGTGATGCATTTAAAGAAGCATTCGTAGATTTTGATAGTAAGAAGGTCGCTAATTTTGATGAATCTGATATAGAACGTATTTTGACTATTGATGACATGATTAAAAATAAGCTCAAAATTTCGTGTGCGATTAAAAATGCGATTCAGTTTAAACGTGTACAAGAAGAGTTCGGCAGTTTTTCTAATTATCTATGGTCATTTGTCGGTCATGAGCCTATTGTTACAAAATATGACTATGAAACAGATATTCCAGTAAAAAATAGTCTTTCTGTTTTAATCAGTAATGATTTAAAGAAACGTGGATTTAAATTTGTTGGACCAGTAATTATTTATTCGTATTTACAGGCAGTAGGTGTATTAGATGATCGTATTAGGTATGAGCAAAATAAAGTATAGTTTCAAAATTTTGTGATATAACTATGTGTGAAAGGATGATGAACATGTTACAGTATACACTTATTAATATTAAACCAAATATGAAACAGAATTCTTTAACACAACAAGTGATCGAAGCAATCAATAAAGAAGAACAAAAAGGGCGTTCATTTGTTCAAGTGGTTAAATTAACAGAACAAGAAACACCGCAAATTTTAATTATTTCTAAAACAAATTCATAAACGACTTTTCAAAAGACAAGCGTGTTAGAATAGAAATAATTATTAATTGAATATAGGTGTTCATTATGCAAGAAAACAAGACAAAAGAGGGCATACTATTCGCACTTGGATGTTACATCATATGGGGTATTTCACCACTTTATTGGGCGCTAGTTGATGACATTGGTGCCTTTGAGATACTCGCATACCGTATGATTTTTTCGTTAATCTTTATGGCCATGTTAGTACCTATTTTAAAGAACAAGGAAGCTCTCCGAAGAGACTGGTACTATATTAAATCGGACAGAAATCGACTATTTATGGTTCTTGCTTGTAGTGTGCTCATTACTATAAATTGGGGTACATTTATTTGGGGCGTAAACAATGGATATGTATTACAATCGAGTCTTGGATACTATATCATGCCACTCGTTAGTATTATTCTCGCATTGGTATTTGAAAAAGAAACGTTCAATAAAATGGAATGGACTGCAATTCTTATGTCATTTATTGGGATTCTTTTTATGATTGTAAGAATTGGAGAGGTACCAGTGATTTCACTGTTACTTGCATTTTCATTTGGGTTTTATGGACTCATAAAGAAACACCTCATTATTGACGCAACAAGTAGTATTTCGTTTGAAACAATAATAATTGCTCCGTTTGCAATCATTTATGCAATCTATTTGTTTATAGCCGGTCAGTCAGATGTTGGTCTGAATATATCATCATTTTGGTTATTATTTGCAGGTGCAATTACTGCAATACCACTGATACTATTCTCAAAAGGGGCAAAGTATATACCTGTATCATTGATGGGGTTTTTAATCTATATCAATCCAACCATTCAATTTTTACTCGGTGTATTTGTGTTTAAAGAACCATTTGATAGTACACAAGTTATTACTTTCATGTTTATTTGGATCGGAGTTATATTATATAGTACATCAAAATACAGAGATGCACAGAAGAGAAGAGCGAGTGTCTAGCTCTCTTCTTCTATATACATAACTTCCTATAATATATGTTATGTAAACTAATTAATAGAAAATATATCAATATATAATAACACATGCTTATATGAGCAAATAATAAACCACAAGACTAAGTATATTTAGTCTTGTGGTTCTTAAATTATTTTTTATTTAATAGATCCATAACTTGCTCCATATCTTTGTCACCACGACCTGATACGGTTACGACTAGAATTTCGTCTTTATTCATTTCTTTAGCAAGTTTTTCTACGTATGCAATTGCATGTGAACTTTCTAACGCAGGAATGATTCCTTCTGTTCTTGATAGTAATTGTAAAGCATCTAGTGCTTCTTCATCTGTTGCATATCCATATTTAACTCGTCCAATATCATGATAATAGCAATGCTCCGGACCTGCACCTGGATAATCCAGTCCTGCTGATATACTGTGTGCAACATCCACATTTCCATCTTCATCACTTAATACATACATCTGAGTACCATGTAAAACTTGAAGGTTTCCTTTGTTGATCGCCATCGAGTGTTCATTACTGTCGAAACCTTTTCCTGCAGCTTCTACACCGTACAGTTTTACATCTTCATCTAGGATAAACTCATGCATTGTACCAATTGCGTTAGATCCACCACCGATACAAGCAACAACGGCGTCTGGAAGTCTATTTTCTTTCTCTAAGATTTGTGCTTTAATCTCCTTACCAATGACGCTTTGGAAATCTCTCACAATTGTTGGGAATGGATCTGGTCCAAGCGCACTGCCAAGTAAGTAATGTGTGTCACCGACGTTCTCGATGTAATATTCGAGTGCTTTGTTCACAGCTTCTGTTAAAGTCTGTTTCCCCTCTTCAACACTGACTACTTTTGCACCAAGTAATTCCATTCTAAATACATTTAATTTTTGACGTCTCACATCTTCTGCACCCATAAACACGATGAGTTCCATTCCAAACATTGCTGCAACTGTTGCGCTTGCAACACCGTGTTGCCCTGCCCCAGTTTCAGCTACGAGTTTTTTCTTACCCATACGTTTAGCCAATAGTGCTTGCCCAATTGCATTATTGATTTTATGTGCACCGGTATGATTTAAGTCTTCTCTTTTTAAATAAATTTTAGGTCCACCAAGATGTTTTGTTAAGTTTTCTGCGAATGTTAACGGTGTTGTACGTCCACTATATTCTTTTAAATAATACGCAAGTTCTTCTTGGAATTTAGGATCATTTTTAGCTTCTATATACGTTTCCTTTAATTCATTCATTGCTGCTTTCAGTTCTTCAGGTATAAATGCACCCCCATGATTTCCAAAGAATCCTTGTTCATCAGCTTCTGTTTGAATTGTCGTTTTTGTATTTGTGTTAATTGTAAATGTCATTTAAATCTTCTCCCTTGATTTGTTTGTTTTTAATACGTGTAAAATAATGAATCGACTGCATAGATACAGTGACGCCATCGTTTCACAAGGGAAGTTAATTTATTTGTTTGTACATTCATAGCAATCACTCCTATATAAAAAAGCGCGTCTAAAATCCTTAATAAAAAAAGGACGCTAGACGCGCGGTACCACCTATATTAACAACAATCGTTGTTCACTCTAAATATTAAATTAATAGAGAAATAATCCCACTTCGTAACTGAATTGTGTTAGTTTTCATCAACCACTAACTTTCTGCTTTTACAAATTCAGTCACTACTACCATTATCTCTAGATAAAAAACACCACAATATAATCATCGTAAGGACGATTATACCGTGGTGCCACCTTAATTGCTTCTCAAAAAATATAAAATTTTAACGACAACTCAGATGCCCAATTCAAACTAACGATGTGCATGTTTTCATCACCCACATGCTTTCTATTTGCTACACAAGTTAGTTTTACTCTTTCATCAAGTTATATAACATCTTATATCCTATAAATTAAATTGTCAACATTTTTTAAAAGATTATTCAGAATTGTTTAATTTTCGGTATAAGCGTAAGAGTTCATCTCTCTCTTTCTCGTTAAGTTTCATGAACATTTCGCGCCGTAAAACTTGTCCAGATTCGTTCGCACGTTTTAATATTTCTCTACCAGAGTCTGTTATTTTTATATGGATGATTCTGCGATCGGTATCATCATAGAGGCGTTCTACAAAACCTTTTTTAACAAGTTTTTCAGTTAGAGTCGTCACTGTAGGTGGCTTTAAACCGAGTACATTTGCTATTTCAGAAGGTCTAGCATATTTAGTTTTACTCAAATAACCCAATGTGAGAACATGAGAGATGCCCAATCCTTCATTAAAATCTTTATTCCATTTTATAATTAACTGATTAGTGAATTTATCCATGTTATGTAATATTTGAAAGATAGTTTGTTCAGACTGATTATGTGTCATTTTTTATCTCTCCTAAAAAGTGTTAAAACAAAAAGTGTGTAGTATCTATTATAAGATACTACACATCATTATACTAACTATTTATTGTGCAGAGAATCCACCATCAATTATAATTTCCGCACCAGTAATATAGCTTGAATCATCTGATGCTAAGAATAATGCTGCTTTCGCGATATCTTCAGGTAAACCTAATCGTTGTAATGGAGTTGCTTTAATAAGTTGTTCAAGTAAAGCTTTGGAATCACTCAATGCTTCTGTCATAGGTGTTTGAATAACCCCAGGGAAGAGTGCATTTACACGGACACCATCTTTACCAAATTGTGTTGCCGCTGCTTTAGACAATGATCTTACAGCACCTTTAGAAGCTGTATAATGGTTAAATCCCTGACCAATTTGAGCAGTGTAAGATGAGATATTAACGATTGAACCGCTACCTTGTTCTGCCATGATAGGTGCAACGTGCTTCATACCAGCAAAAGCACCAAACCCATTGATTTTCATCATAAATTCCCAGTCATTTAAGTCGATATCTTTGTATCTTTTTTCAGAAGAGACGCCTGCATTATTTATAAGTACGTCAATTTTACCAAACTTCTCTTTTACTTCTTCAACAAGTGCTGTCCAAGCGTCGTCAGATGAAACATCTAGTTTCATTCCATACACATTTTCTTTTTCACTTGCAATTTTAAGCGCATCTTCATTGATATCTGCTGCAATAACTTTTGCTCCTTCTTCTACAAATACTTCAACCATTCCTGCACCAATACCTGATGCACCGCCAGTAATTATAACTACTTTGCCATCCATTTTACCCATTTGTAATCCTCCTATATAAATAATTATTTATCTTAATTTAATTGAACCACCATACTGTTCAATGACAACATCTACAATTTCCTGAACATTTTCTTCTATCGATATATCCTTAATGAATAAAATTCCTTTACTAAATAGCGTCAATCCCTTTATTAGTTAATTTATAATTAGATATCTAACTATATATGTATAAATATATCATCTTTTAAATGTAATCGCTAACTTTTAGTTTTTTATAATTTCTTATTAAAAATGATAAAAAAATGCAGTAGTTAAATTTAACTACTGCATATAATCTCTTTTTTATACTCTATTCAACAACTTACCAAGTTTATAAACAACCGGATGATATACTTTACTGAACGTACCTGGTAACTCTTCAATTTCCGCTCCAAATCCACGTTTAAATTGGAATACACCGTAGTCTGCAGCATCACTTTCAAAGTTTCCTGTAATCCCATACATGTTAAAGCGTTTAAGTCCTTTTTTCTGTGCATCTTCGATCATTTTAATCGTCACAAAGTTTGTTGCTAAAAACTTGCTGTGTTCTCTTAAGCTACCGCTATATAGATAAACCATTTCATTGTTGTTAAAATAATACATTGCCGAAGAAAGTGGAATTACCGTACCATATTTTTCAATGCGTTCTTCTGCATCCTTAATCTGGTTTTTAGTCTGTTCAATTTTAATTTCAGTATCTTTATGAACATTTCTCACTTTGCGTGATGCTTTTTCTAAATCATGTTCTTCTAAAAGTTTTTTATTTTGATCTTCTAGTTGTGACTTTTCTTTTTCTAACGTTTCTATGACCTCTTCTAAATTCAGTTCTGCTAGGACAACATAGATTTTTTTATCTAGAATTCTAAGTTGGTCTAGTATTCGTTCACTCGGTACTTTATCGAAGCCGAGTCGTTCTTCAGTATCCTTATAAATGTGTAAGAATTCGTCATATTCATCAGGCGTTAAATGTCTGATTTTAATCGGTTGTTTTAACGCACGTCTCGTATCAGAACGCGTTTTTGTCTCCATTCTCTTGAAAACATCTTCCATCGTGCCAGTGATATCGACGACTGACTGGAATCTGAGATGCTCACTAAATACAAGTTGTGTTGTAAAACCATGGTGCTTGAATCCAAGTTTCTCAAATACACCCATGATTTCTCTATTGTTTCTCTCGTCATCTTCGATCACATTTCCATCTCTATCTCTCACTTGATAGATTTGGTTAGGCGCAATCGTTACTTCTAGACCGTTATGCGCTTTAATAAACGCATCGATTTCTTTTAAGAAAAACTCAAAGTCTTCGTTATTAAACTCTGTTAATAACGGTCCAAAGTGTGTTGAGAACCCCCTGTATTTACGCATCATTGGGTAAGCACTTAAAAATGCAACACCTACAATTTTATCATCTTTAAAAAGACCTAATAAGAATGTTTCAAGTACAGTTTTCACATGGTCATAATAAATTTCATCGTGGATAAAGTGATAGAGACCATCATAGTGTTTCATGTAATCATAAAATTCTTGTTCTGTTATTTGTTTGACTAACACGTCTATACCTCCTGTGAAAAAAGGATCTAACTCTTTTAGAGCTAGATCCTAACTTCAATTATCTTTTTCCCAGCTTTTCTTCTACTTTAACTTTCACTTTAAACACGTTGTGTACAAATGGATTGATGACTTTCACAAAGTCTCCTACGAGTTCTTCAATTTCAGCATTAAATCCACGCTTGAATCTAAATACACCGTAATCTTCACCCTCTGGAGTAAAGTCTCCAGATACACCGTAGAAGTTGTATCGTGCTATATCATGTTCCATCGCATATTTCATCATTTCTAAGTGCATGATATATGGACCAACGAACATGTTGAACTCCTCAGATGATGCACCTGAGTTGTACACGAGTTCGTACGGTGTTTCGAAGTAAACTCCTGCGCCAAGATTTAACACATTACCATGTTTCTCTCTAAATGTTTTCGCATGGTTTAAATCCTCTTCTGTACCTTGAATATTTCTCTTGAGTTCAGCAATTTTGTTGATTGTTTTTTGGTTTTGATTTTCTTTACTTTCTTGCTGTTCAAGTTGTTTATTTAGTTTTTCAAGTTCTTTTTTTGTAGATGAAATAAATGGATCTAGTTCAACATACGCTAACGGTACAAGTACTTTATCTCCATATGTTTCTTTAAAATCTTTAAAGTATTGATGTGGATTCACCGTTATAAAGAAGTTCTGTCTTTCGGCAGTTTCTAAGAATAAATCAACAAAAATATCCATTTCATCGCTTTCTAAGAAACGAACCTTAACGCCAAACTTCTGTGCTTTTTTGATGTTTCTGCGGCGTAAGCTATCAAATGATTTTACAAGATCTTTTTCATCTTTAAATTTACTCACGTCTAATACACTCATCCAACGTGCTTGTGATGTTTTTGAATACCCTCTAGTAAACCCTTGGTGCACATACCCCATAGATTCTAATAAATCAATGACTTCTTGTCTTGGTTCGTAATCTGTATATTCTTCAACATCTTTGTTATATTTTTTGTAAATCCAGTTTGGATCCACTTTAACATAAGAACAGTTGTTTTCTTTTAAATATTCTGTAAGACCACTGAAATATGCACGAACAAGCTCGATGTCGTCATAATTGATTACAGGACCTCTGTTACTGTAGTAAAAATATTTACCTAGAACTGTCGGTTGTTTTGTAAATAATCCAGCCGCTCTTACTGTTCCATCATTTTCTTTTAAACCGAGTAGAACAACTTCCCACTCACCATGTAGTTCTCTATTTTTCTTGTTTCCGATCATTTGGAAGAAGGCACTTTCTTCTCCACTTGTCTCTATAAATTGTTGATATTCAGAATCCGTTAATTCTGTAAACTTCATAGTTTCCATCACTCTCTATTTCTTTAGTAATTGGTATGCTTTAAATGCGAGTTTATTCACCGGTTTTACAAAGTCACCAATATATTCGTTAACTGTTGCATTAAAGCCTTTCTTAAATTGAATGACGCCGTAATCTTCAGCATCTTCAGTGAACTTACCACTAATTCCGTAGAAGTTATAGATGTCCACGCCTTGTTCTAAAGCGTATTTAATCATTTCCCACTGAATCGCATAACTACCTGCAAAGTGTCTGAATTCATTTGCTGTTCCCCCTGCAAGGTACGCAACTTCATGATTTGTATTGATGTAATAGCTTGCTGCAACGGGCAACTCTTTACCGTGTTCAGCATTCAGTGCTTTACCTTCTTCATACTTCTTCGTAATGTTTTCTAATTGAACAGATAAGTTTTCAATCTTATTTTTTGTTTTTTGGTTTTCACTGTCACGCTCTAACTGTTTCTTTGCTTTTTCGATATCACGTTCGAGCTTGTTTTTATCTTTTTCAATCGCTTCTACGTACGCTTCAAGATCCACATATGCAAGTGGAATCATGACTTTGTCTTTGAAGTATTCTTTTCTTGATTTGTAGAATGGTGCACCACGGTCGAAGAATTCTTTCATTTCACTTGTGTCTTCCATGAAGTCTGTGAAAATACCGATATCTTCTAAATCAAGATATTTTACTTTGATTCCATCTTTTTCAGCACGTTTGATGTTTCTCTTTCTCAAGCTATCAAACGATTTAAAAATCTCGTCTTTTGTTTTATCTTTTAAATCTAGCGTAGAGTGCCATCTAATTTGAGTATCTGGGCTAAATCCTGTTGTATATCCATCATGAATATACCCTAATTCTTGGAACTTATCGATTAAGACCTTGTTACCTGTTTCTTCGATAATGTTGCCATCATGATCTCTCACGTTCAATACTTCATAAGGATCTACTCTAATGTATAATACTTTCTTTCCTTTTAGGAAATACTCTAACCCTTTAAAGAATGCTTGTACGACTGCTTCATCATTGTAATCCATTACTGGACCACGATTGGTATAAGCAACTTTAAAGACACGCATCACACGTCCGAGTGTAAGTAAGCACGCTGCTTTAACTTCCGCGTTATCTTTTACACCAACTAAATAGACCTCAGTTCCTTCATCCACTTTTAACCTATAGTTTTCAAGGGTCTGAGTAAAATGACTAAAATGTTCGTGTGTATAGTCGTAAAACTCTTCTTCAGTAAGTTGTACAAACTCCATTCAGGTCTCAATCCTTTTCTATTCACTGATTAGTTATTGACGGGTATGCATTATCTACCCATTATACAATTCCATTATCACATTATATCATTTTTTATATCAGCTTTCACTCTTCTGCCCGTTATCTTTTATGACCGGCAATTAAACCTTCACGAAGTTTCAGTGTTGAAGCTTCTGTCATGCTGAGTGCACGCATCACACTGAGCATGCCATATTTCACTTTTAAGTGATCAATGGTACGCATCAATGACTCTTCTTTTTCCAGTTTCTCATAATCATCAAAGAGTGAGTATTGATGTAATGTATCTGGGATAAAATTCGTGAGTCCCACACTGATTGTTCTATACAATTCATTTGGATCAGCAATTTCAACGAACCTTGTCCAAATTCCTTCCATCACTATGTTTTCGTTATGCGTGCCTGTATCGATTGTAAATTGTTTACGATACGTGTGACCATCTTTCGTACTGATCGAAAATTGGACGGTACGTGCGCGCTTATTCATCATACGGAGTCTATGAACAACCTCATCGACGTGTTCTAATATCACAACATAAATTTCTTTAAACGTGTAGTCTCTCATTAATATTTGGCTCTTACCGATAGACGGGCTCTGCACGTAATGTCTATCTCGAATCTTGCTGAAGTCAATACCGTTTGCGTGAAGATGCCAATCAATACCAATCACGCCAAAATCTCGTCTCAAATACTCTACTGGATAATGTGCGAGGTCACCGATTGTAAATATACCGCGCTGATTTAATTTTTTCTCACTTCTTTTATTAATACCCCAAAATTTGCTAAGAGGTGCGATATTCCACATTTTTTTCGGTACATCGTGATAGCGCCACTCTGAGATACCTTTTGGCATTTTTTTGGCTTCAATATCTAAAGACAGCTTACTTAAGAGCATATTATCCCCAATGCCAATCGTACACTCAATCTGCGTCTCTCTATAGATTTCCATTTTAACGATTTCCGCAAGTTCATACGGCGTACTTGCATGTAGATGATAGCTTTCTGTCACATCCATAAAAAATTCATCAATCGAATACTGATGAAAATCCTCAGGTGCCACATACTTTAATGCGATTTCTGATATTCGCTTAGAGTACGTCAAGTAAGTCTTCATAGTCGGATTAATGATCTTTATATCTGGTCTTTTAGGTATTTCAAAAAGTCTAGACCCTGTCTTAATGCCGAGCTTTTTTAATTCCGGTGTTGCAGCTAACACAACCGAACCTTTAGAATCAACGTCCCCTACTACAGCAAGCAATGTAGTTTTTGGATCCCAATGATTCAATATGCAAGACACACTCGCAAAAAAACTTTTTTGGTCCACACAAAAAATATCACGCTGTGGACAAAGGTGATAGTTATACATATTCATCCTCCTAAACACGAACATTTGTTCGTGTTTATCGTATCATAAATTCCTGTGATTTTCTATCTAGTCATTCCCTTTTCTTTTGTAAAGAAAAATTTTATGTAGTAAGCTAATGACACATAAGAGAGAAAGGAAAAACGCTTATGAAAAAATTATTATATGTGCTGATGGCTGTATTTACACTATCGTTATTTACGAATAATAAAACAGAAGCAGCAGCTGTATGGGACGAAGCCGTAACAATTTACGGTGCCGGACTAGAATACGATGAAGAAACAAGAAATTCAGTAGCAAAACTTTTAAACGCTACAGATAAAGACAAGACAGATTATGTATATGGACAAGATACAGAACGATATATCGGTGTGAGATACGATGACACCATCCTGTTCTCAAGTATTAGAATCATCGAGAAAACAAGTGGTGGTTTAAATATCAATATCAATGAAACTCAAGGAGAAATTACACAAATCTCTAAAGAAACATATCAAAACGCACTGCTTACTGCAGGAATCACAGATGCAGACGTAACTATTGCAGCACCACATGACGTTACTGGAGAATCCGCATTAACAGGTATTTATAAAGCATATGAAGTTCAAGGTGAGCCGATCCCTGAAGATAGAACACGAAATGCTCAAGATGAACTTCACACAATCACAGATATTACTGATGAGAACGCAAATAAAGAAGGATATTCGCAAGAACAGTTAAACAAAGCAATCACAGAAATTAAAATTACTGTCATCAACATCATAAACGAAGGTACAGACATCACTGAAGATGATGTACGCAAAATTGTCGATGAAAAACTTGCAGAAAACGGTCTTGAAGATGTTGTAACTGAAGACCAAAAGAATAGAATCATTATTCTGATCATGAACATTAAAGACTCTGGTGTATTCACAGGAGAAACTGCAGAAAAGATTTTAGATAGCGGTAAATCATTCATTGGAGACATCACTTCAAGCGATGCATATAAAGACGCGAAAGAAAAAGCAAAAGAACTTGGTAAAGATATCAAAGACTATGCTAACTCTGAAGAAGGACAAGGAATTTGGAACTCAATCAAATCATTCTTCCAAAAAATTGTGGATGCGATTGTAGGTTTGTTTAAATAAAATAATCCCGGTAGTGCACAAGTGCACTCCGGGATTTTTTATATTTATGGATTCTCCTCTATGTCATCAATTGGCTTGTTCTTAAGTATATCTATTCCATAACCAATCAAAGCGGCAAGAAAAGCGGGAAGCACCCAGCCGAGTCCTTGTTCGAAGAAAGGAGTGATATCGAGTAGACTGGTGAAGAATTCCAGTTCTAACCCGATGCTAGAGAGTGCCTCATACAGTGCATAAAAAGCGGTCACAGCTACCGCCAACTGGAACATTGTTTTGCTTTTTCTAGTCACATGCTCTAACAAACTAAGTACAATCAGAACAATCGCAATGGGATATATGAAACTCAATAAAGGCACTGCTACAAGCAGGATCATATTTAAACCTAAGTTAGATACGAGTAATCCGATGATGACAAAAATAGTAACATAGTTTGAATAAGACAACTTTGGATAAATTTCGTTAAAAAAACTTGAGCAGGCATTAATGAGTCCGACGCATGTCGTGAGACATGCGAGCATGACGATAAGACCAAACAAAATATTGCCGCTCGTAACGAATAAGATATCTGATGCATATGTTAATATTTCAGCTCCGTTTTTAAAGTTAGTCTCCCCTGGGATCACACGACCAATCCAACCTAATGAAAAATAAACCGCAACGAGACCTGTACCGGCTACAAGAGCAGAGACAAGTGTGCCCTTGACAAGCTCGCTTTTGGATACTGCATCTTTATCTTTCAATGCATTGATGATAACAATTCCGAATGCCAAGGCCGCGACCGCGTCCATTGTGAAATATCCTTCCAGGATTCCGGTAAAGAAAGGCGATGAGGCGTACTTTTCAGAAACTGGTGAAGAAACGTTCTCAAACGACAGAAATGATTGGATGACAAGCACAGCTAAAACAAGCAGTAAAAGAGGCGTCAGATATTGACCAATGCGATTCACAATTTTCTTTGGATTTAAACTAATTAAATATGTAATAGTGAAAAATATCAGTGAAAATACAAAGATACCCCAACTGTCATCAATATTAAACATTTGATTGAACCCTAATTCATAAGCGACGCTCGAAGCACGGGGAATGCCATAAAAAGCACCAATAGAAAGGTAGATTATGATTGCAAAGACAATACCAAAAAAGTAATGCACACGGCTTCCCATGGAGATTAAGCCATTATCTTCCAGTGCTACAGCCATAACGGCCATAAACGGTAACAGAACACCAGTGATGAGAAAACCAGTAATCGCAGGTCCAAAATTATCCCCGGATTCAGAGCCTAACAGAGGCGGGAAAATAAGATTACCAGCGCCGAAAAATAAAGAAAAAAGCATAAATCCTATAAATAAAACATTGAATCGTTTCACTATAAAGCCTCCAAAATGTTTTAAAATAATTACAGTATTCAATTTTTATAAATACTGTGAGTGTTGACACACTTAGAATCCGCCCTGTTTTTCACTCAAGACGTGAAAAAATATACTGTCCTCAGCAGACAAGACAAAGAAATTACTCATTTACAGGTACAGTACACAACGATATAAGACAAACACCGATTTTATTGCAACTTCTCGATTATAGTACAAATTATCGTCTAAAACAGCGCAAAATATCATATACTATGATTAAAAAAGTTAATTAATAAAAAAGGATGGGGTTAAAGTATTCCCCATCCCTTTCCATTTATTTCACTAGATTATTACAGTTATTTTAATATGTCTCATCATCCTTTTGTTTATTACTAAGTCCCTAATTATCAAATACTACACTCATTAAAAAACTGCCCCCGCTATGCGATTAAGGGCAGTTTTTAAATATCCTAAAATTCAAATCTACTTTACTTATCCTCTTTTGGACTATATTTACGATAATCCTCATCCCCCCACTCATTGTCTTCAGGCAATGGGTAAGTGATATTTTTCGTATAAAAAATCGGAGAGTCTCCTCTGTCTTTTTGTGCGTTATAATCTCTCATCAGCTCAAACACTAATGGACTCAGTGCGACAACCATCATTAAGTTGATAATCGCAAGGACGGCCATAAAGAGGTCGGCCAGCGTCCACACTAACTGAACACCGAGTATGGCACCGAAGCTTAAGTCTGTATACATCAATATCACAATCGCCGTTGCTGTACATACGATAATCGTATCGAAGTAGACACCTAGCGACTGGATCAGTCCTTGCTGAACTGGATGACGGACGGCAGCTGACGCTGCAGCGTTCGGCGCTGAGCCCATACCTGCTTCATTTGATAATAGTTCGCGTTGGAAGCCGTTTATAATGGCAGCACCAATCGCTCCTCCGGATGCTTCTTCAAATCCGAAGGCATTCATTACAATCGTCTGCAACATCGGCAGTATCATATCGTAGTTCATGACTAATACGACTATCACCAAGATTAAGTATAACGCTGCCATAACCGGAACGATGACTGTTGCTACCTTAGCTATTGATTTCGCGCCACCAAAAATGACTAGCCCGACAAGAATCGCAACAATAATACCGCTCACCGTCGTATTCACTCTGAAAGCTTCATCATAGGCATTGGCAATCGTGTTAGACTGCAACATCACAAAAACAATTCCAAACGTAATCGTCATCAGTACCGCAAATAGGTAGCCGATCCCTTTTTGATTGAGTCCTTTTGTCATATAGTAGGCAGGTCCGCCTCGGAAGCCAGATTCTTTATCGCGTACTTTATACACCTGGGCGAGCATTGCTTCAAAGAAAGCGGTCGCTGCATCTATCCTATATATATTGTTTATATGATGCTGAAGTGCACGCTTGTTATCACACCGAACGTGTCTTCATCGACGACAAAAGAGCCGTTGGCATATTTTCCGCTGAGTCGTACTTCATTGGCACGTAGGGTGTGAGTGTTTCTTTCCGACATCATTTCTACAACCGTGTCTTCTCCTAAAGCAATTACTGACACTGCAACAATTCTATGAGGTTTTGACTTAATATCTTTATATAGCATAGAACCAACTTGTGCTCTTGCGCCTGTTTCAAATATATCAAGGTTCGTGCGTTTGACCGCGCCTCTGTTCGATACAGTCACGAGATTGCCTTCTATAGGAATACGTTCCCCGAAGACTAATTTATCATCCGCTTTAAGATTAATTGCCTTAACGCCTTGTGACTTCAACCCTGTCTGTGATACTTCTCTTACCGGATACTTAAGGGTTAATCCTTTTTCTGTAACGAAGAGCAAAGTGTCATTGTCTGAATTTGACATAGAGATGCCGATGACTTCGTCATCATTTTTAAGTTTAATATTAACAATTGGTCGTGAAATACGTGTCGCTTCAAATCTGCTGAGAGCGGTCTGTTTCACTTGGCCATGTTTAGTTGCCATCACAACACGGATATTTTTATCGAATTTCTCGACTGTCGTTGCAAATATCGGTTCTTCTCCATGCTTTAAATTAAAACGGGACGATAAATGCTGCCCCACATCTTTCCATCTAATATCCTCAAGACTGTGAACCGGAATAATCATATAGTTTCCATAGTTCGTAAAGACGAGCAGTTGCTCTAATGTATGTGACATACCAATAAAGAGTGGATTATCCCCTTCGCGCATACCAAGCTCATGAGGACTTGATGCATTGTAACTCCGGAGACTCGTGCGTTTAACATATCCTTCCTTTGTCAGTGTCACTACTGTATCTTCTTTTGCGATCAGCATTTCTTTAGATACATCTAGTGATTCGATTTTGTCTTCGATATCTGTTCTACGTGCTGTAGTAAATTCTTTTTTTACATTTTTGAGTTCACGCTTGATGACAGACATCAGTTTTTTATCGTTTGATAAAATTTCTTTTAGCTGATTGATTTCATACTCGAGTTCGCTGTGTTCTGTTTCAAGCTCAACAATATCTGTATTCGTTAAACGATACAGTTGAAGCATAACAATCGCTTCAGCTTGAGCTTCAGTGAAGTCAAATGCAGCAATTAAGTTTTCTTTTGCATCTTTTTTGTTTTGTGATTCTCTGATGATGCGGATCACTTCATCGAGTACGGATAACGCACGAATCAAACCTTCGATGATATGCATGCGTTTTTCTGCGTGATTTAACATGTATTTAGAACGACGCGTGACCACATCTTTTTGATGAGCAACATAAGCGTTTAAAATTGCTTTTAGACCAAGAAGTTTTGGTGCACGCTCATCGATCGCAACCATGTTGAAGTTATAAGACACTTGCAGGTCCGTCTTCATGAGTAAGTACGACTGAATCGCATGGATGTTCGCATCTTTACGCACCTCAATCACTATGCGGAGACCTTCTCTATCTGTTTCGTCACGCACTTCAATCATACCGTCTACTTTTTTGTCGAAGATGATTTCATCGATTTTCTTAACGAGGTTTGCTTTGTTCACTTCGAATGGAATTTCTTCGATGATGATGAGCTGTTTATTTCCTCTCGCATCTTCGACACGCAATCTAGAACGGACAATGACACGCCCTTTTCCTGTCTCATACGCTTTTTTAAGCTCTTTTTTACCTTGGATAATACCTCCAGTTGGGAAATCTGGTCCAGGCATGATTTCTAGAAGTTCATCTAGAGACACGCTCGGTTTATCGATTAATTTTAATGTTGCTTCAATCACTTCACCAAGATTATGTGGGGGGATATCCGTTGCGTATCCAGCAGAAATCCCTGTCGTACCGTTAACAAGTAAGTTTGGGAATTTCGCTGGAAGCACCGTAGGCTCTACCTCTGTATCATCGAAGTTGTTGATAAAATCAACAGTCTCTTTGTTAATATCATCTAATAGAAGACCAGATAACTTAGAGAGTTTTGCTTCTGTATAACGCATCGCTGCTGCTGGGTCTCCGTCCACCGAACCTTTGTTACCATGAATTAAAATTAATTCTTCACGCATTTTCCAGTCCTGCCCGAGACGTACCATTGCGTCATAGATACTTGATTCACCATGTGGGTGGTAGTTACCAATTACGTTACCAACTGTTTTCGCAGACTTTCTGAAGTTTTTATCGAATGTATTTCCATCTTTATACATTGCAAATAAAATTCTGCGCTGTACTGGTTTTAATCCGTCACGTACGTCAGGAATCGCACGATCTTGGATGACGTATTTACTATATCTACCAAAGCGATCTCCAATTACATCTTCAAGTTTTAGTTGTTGAATTTGATCATGCATCATGTAACTCTTCCTCGCTTTCATCAATTACGTCCATATTTCTGTCTAGCATTGATTTTTCATCTTCTAGCGTGAAGCTCACGTTTGATTCAATCCAATTACGACGAATTTCAACGTTGTCACCCATTAAAGTTGTTACACGTTTAGATGACAGTGCATCGTCGTCAATTAAGACTTGAACAAGCGTACGTGTCTCTGGGTTCATCGTCGTATCCCAAAGTTGTCCTGCCATCATTTCCCCTAGACCTTTGTAGCGTTGAAGTTCTACACCTTTACCCAGTTTCTCGCGTTCAACTTCTAACTCTTCTTCCGTCCAGACATATTTTACAATGGTCTTTTTGTTTTGTTTCTTCTTTAACTGGAATAATGGAGGCATCGCGATGTAAATTTTTCCAGCTTCAAATAAAGGTCGCATGTAATTGAAAAAGAATGTGAGAAGTAAGACTTGAATGTGCGCACCATCGGTGTCGGCATCCGTCATGATGATGACCTTGTCATAGTTAACGTCTTCAATCTTAAATTCATTTCCAACACCCGCACCAATTGTGTGAATGATTGTGTTGATCTCTTCATTTTTAAATATGTCTTCAAAACGTGCACGCTCTGTATTGATGACTTTACCGCGTAGTGGCAAGATTGCTTGGAATTTACGGTCACGTCCGAGTTTTGCCGAACCACCTGCTGAGTCCCCTTCTACAAGGAATAACTCATTCTTTTTCGCATTTTTACTTTGAGCAGGTGTCAGCTTACCAGAAAGCAACGTACTCGCACGTTTATTCTTTTTACCTGTACGTGCCTCTTCACGTGCTTTTCGGGCAGCCTCTCTTACCTGACGTGCTTTCAGCGCCTTTTTAACGAGTTGTGAAGATAAAACCCCGTTCTCTTCTAGAATGTATGGCAAGTTTTCAGCTAAGACGCTGTCTAAAAGTTGTCTCGCTTCAGGGGTACCTAGTTTACTTTTAGTTTGACCCTCAAATTGTAAGAGATCCTCTGGGATTTTAACCGATATGATTGCTGTCAATCCTTCTCTGATGTCGTTTCCGTCGAGGTTCTTGTCTTTATCTTTTAATTCACCAATCTTACGTGCGTACTCATTAAAGATACGTGTGAATGATGTTTTGAATCCAACTTCATGTGTCCCACCGTCTTTTGTGCGGACATTGTTTACGAAACTCATAATCGTTTCAGAATATTGATCGTTGTACTGGAAGGCAACATCTAGTTTCATTTCATTGTACTCTCCAGAAAATGACACGATGTTACCAATCGCGTCTTTACCTTCGTTCAGAAACTTAATAAATGCACTGAGTCCTTCTTCATAATGGAACGTTTCAGTGTTGCCAGTACGCGCGTCATTAATAGTCACTTTCAGTACTTTTTCTAAGAACGCAGACTCTCGCATACGTTCTAGAATTGTTTCAAAATTAAAGAAAGTCCCTGATTTAAATATTTTAGGGTCAGGTTTAAACGTAACTTCAGTTCCTGATTGATTTGTATTACCAATAACTTTAAGTGGTTTATCGAGCTTGCCGCCATCTTTAAATGCTATCTCTAACTTTTTACCATCTCTGTAAATCGTTACTCTCAACCATTCAGAAAGTGCGTTAACAACTGAAGCACCCACACCATGAAGTCCTCCGGATGTTTTATAACCACCAGCACCAAACTTCCCACCTGCGTGCAACACAGTAAAGATAATTTCGGGCGTTGGTTTACCGCTCTTATGCATACCTGTTGGTAATCCACGCCCATTATCACGAATAGTAATACTTTCATCTTTATTGATTGTTATATTGATTTCGTTACCATATCCATTGATGATTTCATCTACAGCATTATCTGTAATCTCATAAACTAAATGATGAAGCCCACGAGAATCAGTAGACCCGATATACATACCGGGTCTTTTTCTAACTGCATCTAGACCTTCTAGAATTTGAATCGAATCATCAGAATAGCCTTCTACTTTAGTCAAAAAGGTTCCTCCTACAAACGTACGTTCGTTATTATTCATCTCTTATATATTTTATAGAAATCTTGAAAAAATGCAAATTGAAAATGGAAAAGCTAAGAGTTTACATAATTATATTACAGTTAACTTATAATAAATAAATGACAAACTCGGAATATATGGTAAAATATTAGTACCTACTACTAAATGAGGTGTCTCATGTTAATTACAAATATAGTACTGTTCGCGTTTAGCTACTTGATTGGTTCCATACCTTTCGCTCTCATTATAGGTAAATTGTTTTATAATACAGACATTCGAGCGCACGGTAGTGGTAACGTCGGTACATCTAACACGTTTAGAATACTCGGAAAAAAAGCAGGAATTATTGTTTTAATCTGTGACCTATTTAAAGGCGCAATTCCAGTTTGGATCGCCCTACTCTTAGGTTCAGATATCCCTGTTCTATTTTTCGGTTTAGTTGCAGCGATTGGACATGTATACTCAATCTTCCTTAAATTTAAAGGAGGAAAAGCAGTTGCAACAGGAGGCGGAGCAATACTCGCATACGCACCACTTGTTTTTATCATCCTGCTCGCAACTTTCCTCATCGTGCTGTACACATCTAAATACGTCAGCCTCGCATCAGTATCCGCATCAATCGTGTTTTTAATCGTATCACTGATAACGAGAGACGTACCATTGATCATTGTCGCAGTCGTACTCGCAGTAGTGATTAGTGTTAAACACATATCAAATATGAAACGCATAAAGCTTGGAACCGAGCCAAAAGTCAGTTTCCTAACCAAAAAACGAGAAGTTAAGTGATGCGCTTAACTTCTTTTTTGTTTAAGTTTTTATATGATTAGATCCAATATAACCTAAGCTATTGTGTGTTTTGGACAATCAAAGAACAATTAGAATGTGGTTGTCCGAATAGACACGCCATTTGGACAACCGCTCAACTTTATAAACACGGTTGACCAAATACGACTATTTCAATTTTTATTTAAATATCTACGGAGTACTACTCTTCATACAAGAAGTGCCTGCCTCTTGTCGTACCTTTTGAGTCAAAGTTTCTACCTAAGATTCGAGTGATGGTTCTTTTCGATATCTCCCCATCCACCCAATAATAAATCTCCGTAGCTGTGAGTGTTCTGTCTGGAAATACTGCAATGAAGTGTTCGGTCATTCTCATGATTGCGGATTCGTTGTTTTCATCTGCACCGCATGTTTCGCACATGACTTTCATTCGCGTTGTACTTTTCATCCATCCGCCACACTCGCAGGTGATTCCTTTTGCTAATGTGTCGTATTCCACAACAATCGGCTGCTCATACTTGGATTTCACTAATCTGCGCCGCATCAACTTCTCGAAAATGCCCTGATGATAATCGCCGAGCGTACATCGTTTCTGATTCAACTGCTTAATAAAATAAGGAAATGTTGTGTGGTAAACGCTAGGCATCGAAATTGTGTCTCCATACAAATAAAACTCTTCATTCGGGAATACAATTTTCTCACTAATCGACAGTCGAATCCCCTCTTCTTTAAAAAGTTGCGTCAACAACATCTTCGCCCGCTCCACCTGACTAAACGGCGACTTCACGAGTCGTTCTCCACTAGCCGCAAAGTACATCTCCTTGTTTTCTACACGATATAGACCCGCATAGTTTTTGACTTCAATTAGCACACATTCGTTCTGAAAGATGAGAAGTAAGTCAATTTGGCACTCCATGTCATTAGCCTCAAACAAATAATCTTGCACAATAATCGGTTCAACTTTTAAATTATTGAGAATTTTATTAAGAGCCAACTCTTCACCGTGATTACCGATAACTACTCGCTTAAATTCAAGAGCTAATTCTGTTTCATTTTTACATCTAATGTTCAGAGCTTCTAATGCAATTTTGTATCTGTTTTTTATCTTAAAAATCGCAAACTCCTCCTTGTCGACTAAAATATATCGAGGCCAAAAATTTAATGCAACTTTTAAGATAAAAACATACAACCTTTATAATAAGATTTCACTCGAAAAAAAGTAAACGAGTCATTTACACATATATATAGTAATAGACTAAAAAACCTTCCAAAACGTAAGTTTTGAAAGGTCTTATACGCGCTAATTATTCTGCTAATTTACCACGGAGTACCATTTGTAAGATACCACCGTTTCTGTAGTAATCAATTTCTACACCTGAGTCGAAACGTACTTTTGCTTCAAACTCTACTTTAGAACCGTCATCTTTAGTTGCTGTTACTGTTACAACACTACCAGGTTTTACTTTAGAATCTACTGGAATGTCGAATGATTCAGTTCCATCTAAACCATAGTCGTCAGCGCTCTTACCGTTTACGAATTGTAATGGTAACACACCCATCATAACTAGGTTTGAGCGGTGAATTCTTTCGTAAGATGCTGCAATAACTGCTTTAACACCTAATAGGTTTGTACCTTTAGCTGCCCAGTCGCGGCTTGATCCCATTCCATAGTCATCTCCAGCTAATACAACGAGTCCAGTGTTGTCCTCTTTGTATTTCATAGCTGCATCGTAGATGCTCATTACTTCACCCGTTGGCCAGTAAGTTGTGTAACCACCTTCAGTGCCAGGAGCAATTTGGTTACGAATACGGATGTTCGCGAATGTACCACGCACCATTACTTCGTGGTTACCACGGCGTGAACCGTATGAGTTAAAGTCACGTGGACTTACTCCTTGTTCGATTAACCATTTACCTGCTGGTGTATCTTTACCAATCGCACCTGCTGGTGAGATGTGGTCTGTTGTTACAGAGTCTCCAAATTTACCTAACACTCTTAGGCCGTTTAATGGCTCAACATCGTCAATCTCTTTAGATAAGTCTTCGAAGAATGTTGGGTTTTGGATGTACGTTGATTTCGGATCGAAATCGTAAAGTGGTGCATCTGTAACTTTGATGTTGTTCCAAGTTTCGTTTGAATCGAATACTGTTTCGTATTCTTTTCTGAATAACTCCGGAGTTACTGTTTCGTGTACAACGTCACGCACTTCTTGAATTGTTGGCCAGATGTCTTTCATATAAACATCGTTGCCGTCTTTATCTTTTCCAAGTGGTTCAGTTTTAAGATCAATATCCACAGTTCCAGCTAACGCATATGCAACAACTAATTGTGGTGATGCTAGGTAGTTTGCTTTCACTAATGGGTGGATACGTCCTTCGAAGTTACGGTTACCTGAAAGTACACTTGATACAAGCATATCGTTATCCACAATTGCTTTCGTTACTTCATCTCTAAGTGGACCTGAGTTACCAATACATGTTGTACAACCATAACCGACTAAGTTGAATCCAAGTTCATCAAGATACTTTTGAAGACCAGAATCTTCTAAGTAACCAGTTACTACTTTAGAACCTGGTGCAAGTGATGTTTTCACATACTCGGGAACTGTTAGTCCTTTTTCAACTGCTTTTTTAGCTACGAGTCCTGCACCTAACATTACGTATGGGTTAGATGTATTTGTACAAGATGTGATTGCAGCGATCACAAGGTCTCCTGTTTTAAGTTCACCTTTTTTACCGTCAACATATTTAACATCCACTTTTTTATCGAATTCAGAAGCATCTAATCCGTGACCATGGTTCCCACTCTCACGAGTTACTGACGCACGGTATTCTTCTTTCATGTTAGATAAAGTAATTAAATCCTGTGGACGCTTCGGACCTGCTAATGATGGTTCTACAGTTGATAAGTCAAGTTCTAGAACTTCAGTATATGTTGGTTCAACGTCTGGATTAAAGAACATGTCGTTTGCTTTTAGATATTCTCTCACGCGGCTAACATGATCTTCACTTCTACCAGTCAATGTCATGTATGATAATGTTTCTTCATCTACTGGGAAGAATCCACAAGTTGCACCGTATTCAGGTGCCATGTTCGCGATAGTCGCTCTATCTGCGAGTGGTAATTCTGTTACACCTTTACCGAAGAATTCTACGAATTTACCAACTACACCGTGTGAACGTAACATTTCAGTTACACGTAGTGCTAAGTCAGTTGCTGTCGCTCCTTCTGGTAATGAGTTCTTTAATCTAACACCGATAACGTCTGGTACTGGGAAGTATGATGGTTGTCCGAGCATGCCTGCTTCCGCTTCGATACCCCCTACACCCCAACCGAGTACTCCTAAACCGTTAATCATTGTAGTATGTGAGTCTGTACCTACTAATGAGTCTGGGAAAAGAATGTCATCTCTATCATGTACAACGCTCGCAAGGTACTCTAAGTTAACTTGGTGCACGATACCAGTTGCTGGTGGCACTGCTTGATAGTTATCAAATGCTTTTGTCGCCCATCTTAAGAATTCGTAACGTTCGTTGTTACGTGCAAATTCTAAGTCCATGTTTTTTTGTAGTGCAGCGTGGTTACCGTATGCATCTACTTGTACTGAGTGGTCAATTACTAAGTCCACTGGTACTTCTGGGTTAATCTTTTGAACGTCACCGTTTTGAGCGTCCATTGCTTTACGAAGTGATGCTAAGTCCACTACTGCTGGTACACCGGTAAAATCTTGTAAAATTACGCGTGAAGGTTTAAAAGGAACTTCTTCTCCTGCATAATCTCCTTTGTCCCAATTTGCTAATGCCTCGATATGGCTGTCTTGTATTGCGTGTCCGTCATATTGACGAAGTACTGATTCTAGTAATACTCGAATAGAATATGGTAATTTTTCAGTTTTACTATATCCTTTTTCTTCTAAAGATTTTAAACTATAAAACTTCTTTTTCTGTCCATTAAGCTCTAAAGTGTCTTCAGATACTTTCTGTAAATTTTTAGCCAATTCTCTTCCCCCCATAATTCTCTTATATCCATTGTATCTGTTTTCATAGATTTTTAAAATATATCCAATTATACAAACTTCGTATAGTTAAACATAAGTAATTCTTAACCTCTATGAATATAGCGATAATTATTAGTTAATTAAGACATAAATATTACAAAATTGTAATCATATGCTTACTCATGTAGTATAATTAGGTAACTTTAGGAAGGGAGAAAATATCATGATTAAAGAATTCAAAGAATTTATTATGCGTGGGAACGTCCTTGACTTAGCTGTAGCAGTAGTTATTGGTGCTGCTTTCGGTAAAATCGTGGATAGTTTAGTTGCGAACATCATCATGCCAGGGATTGCTCTAATTTTTGGCGATACAGATTTCGCTTCAAACTGGGCGTACAAAGGCATTACGTATGGTGTATTCATCCAATCAATTATCGACTTCATAATTATCGGTTTTGCTGTATTTATGTTTGTTAAAATTGTGAACAAAGTGACTCGTGGCGCATTTGTTGAAAAAGAAGAAGAAGAAATTGATGAAGCACTTGAAACGCTTAAAGAAATCCGTGATCAATTAAAACTCCAAAATAATAGAGAGCTATAATTGAAAAAAGATCATCCAACGATGGATGATCTTTTTTTATTTTTTATTAAAATGTTGTTTTACATTGCTGATAAAATACAGACTACCCGTTACGAGTAGTACATCCCCATCAAATTCATCGATGTACTTGATGTAATCATCTACTACATGACTGTTTGGATGAGCGACTGCACTTTTAATCTCTTCAATCTTTCGCGCACGGTAAAAATCAAATTCTGTGATATTAAACTCATTCGCGATCGATTCTAGTTTTCTAACCATATTTTCAATAGGTTTTCCAGAAACACATGAGAATAGTACTGTGATGTCACGACCTTTAAAGTTATTCTCCATCGTCTCAACTAATACATCAACAGCTTCTCTATTATGTGCGCCATCAATGATAATCGTTGGATTTTCACTTAACACTTCTATTCGTCCAACCCATGTCGCTTCTTCAACACCAGAAACCATCTTATTCATATCGAGCTCAACGAGACCTAGCTCATTCATTTCAACGAGTGCTGCCATTGCAAGAGATGCATTTTTCTTCTGATGAAGCCCGAGCATTTTTAATTTAATATCTTGGAAATCATAATTTCCATATTGGAACGCAAATTCTCCATCTTTTCGTAATAAAAGAATTTCTCTACTAAGCTCAATGCCTTTAGAATTATTTGCCTCTAACACTTGATAGATATAGTTTTTGCTTTCCTCATCCTCCACATTGAATACAAGTGGAACACCTGGTTTTATCACACCTGATTTGTCTTTAGTGATTTCTAAAAGCGTGTCTCCTAAAATGTCTGTATGATCGAGACCTATGCTTGTTAGGACTGTCATGATTGGTTTGAAAACATTTGTAGAATCATGAGTGGCTCCGAGTCCTGCTTCAACGATTACAAAATCTACTGGATGGATACTACCAAAGTAAACGAACATCATCATAGTGATAATCTCAAATTCAGTAGCCTGTCCAAGATCTGTCTCTTCAATCATTCTTTCTGAAACTGGGCGTACGATGTTTGCAACGTGAGTAAGATCTTCGTCACTAATCGGATTCCCATCAACTGAAATACGCTCATTAAATACAACGATATAAGGTGAGGTAAACGTCCCCACCGTATAATCGTTATAGTTTAACGCACTTCTCATATATGCGACTGTCGATCCTTTCCCGTTCGTTCCAACCACATGAACACCACGGATTTTATCTTGTGGATTTCCGAGTTCGTTTAACATCCAAGTCATTCTCTTAACGCCTGGTTTAATTCCAAACTTGCCTCTGTTATGAATCCAATCTAATGTCTCTTTATAGTCCATTTATTTACCTCTTAGTTCTTCCAAACGCGCTGTGACGTCATCATATTGCGCTTGATATGATGCTTGTTTTTCTTTTTCTGATTTAACTACAGCTTCCGGCGCATTTAGAACGAATTTTTCATTAGAAAGCTTACCATTTACACGTTTAAGCTCTCCAGTTAAACGGTTTTGTTCTTTCTCAAGTCTATTGATTTCATCTTCAATGTTAATGAGTCCTGATAAAGGAAGTACCACTTTCGCACCACTCACAACACTTGTCTTAGAATCGTCATCTGCGACAATCGTTTCGCTGATTTCTAATGTTTTTGGGTTTGTGAAACGTTCAATGTAGTGCTTATTTTCTTCGATTAACCCTCGTTTTGTTTCATTTTTAACCTCAACTTTAATATCAATTGGCTTAGAAAGTGGCGTATTTACTTCATTTCTTGTTTGACGTACTGATTTAATAATATCTACAAGCAATGCCATTGTTTCTTTACTATCATTGTCAGTTAATTCTTCTTTTACTGTTGGCCATTCACTCACAACAATCGAACGGTCTCCCTCAATTGTTTGGTAAATTTCTTCTGTTACAAACGGCATGAATGGGTGTAGCATTTTAAGAATTTTATCAAGGGTATATAGTAATACTGAACGTGTCATGTTTTTCTCTTCGTCTGTACCTTCAGTCATCGGAAGTTTCGCCATTTCAATGTACCAGTCACAGAAATCGTCCCAGATGAAATGATAGAGAATTCGTCCGACTTCACCGAACTCATAAATTTCTGAAAGACGTGTCACTTCACTAATCGTTTCATTCAAGCGTGTCAAAATCCATTTATCCGCTAATGATTTTTCTTTAGTTAAATCAATATCCGTCATTTTGAAATCCGATCCGATGTTCATGAGTGCGAATCTGGATGCATTCCAAATTTTGTTAATAAAGTTCCATACAGACTCAACTTTCTTATCGCTATAGCGTAAGTCTTGTCCTGGTGTTGTACCCGTTGATAAGAAGTAACGCATTGCGTCTGCACCATACGAATCAATAACATCCATAGGGTCTACACCATTATCCAGTGATTTAGACATTTTTCTATTTTGTTCATCACGTACAAGTCCGTGTAATAAAACATCATCAAATGGACGTTTACCAGTATGTTCTAATCCAGAGAATATCATACGTGCAACCCAGAAGAAGATGATGTCATATCCAGTAACAAGTACACTTGTTGGGTAGTACTTTTCGAGTTCTTTTGTTTCATCTGGCCAACCCATTGTAGAGAACGGCCATAACGCGCTTGAGAACCATGTATCTAAAACATCCGAATCTTGTGTCCAGTTTTCAATGTCTTCTGGTGCATCCATACCCACATACATTTCACCAGTCTCGTTATGGTACCAAGCTGGAATTTGGTGACCCCACCATAACTGTCTAGAAATAACCCAGTCATGTACGTTTTCCATCCATCTGTTAAATGTGCCTTCAAAACGGTTTGGTACAAAGTTAATTTTGTTATCCGTATTTTGGTTATTTAAAGTCATTTCAGCAATTGGATCCATTTTTACAAACCACTGAGTTGAAAGAAATGGCTCAACAATTGCATTTGAACGCTCAGAGTGTCCTACTGAATGCACGTGTTTTTTAATGTCGATTAAGAACCCTTCTGCTTTTAAATCTTCGACAAGTGCTTTACGACACTCAAATCGGTCCATACCAACGTATTTCCCACCGAGTTCATTGATAGAACCATCTTCGTTTAATACGTTAATACGTTCTAAATCGTGTGTATTCCCAAGGTCAAAGTCGTTTGGATCGTGGGCAGGTGTAACTTTCATGGCACCTGTACCAAACTCCATATCTACATAATCGTCTGCGATGATTGGTAATTTACGTCCGACAATTGGAAGTATTACGTTTTTACCGATTAAGTGCTTATATCTCTCATCATCTGGATGAACAACAACCGCAGTGTCCCCAAGCATTGTCTCAGGACGCGTCGTTGCGATTTCTAAGAATTCTGAACCATCTTCTACCTCATACTTGATGTGATAGAAGTTACCTTCAATTTCTTTGTGAATCACTTCAATATCACTGAGTGCTGTTTTAGTTTCTGGATCCCAGTTGATGATGTACTCACCACGATAGATTAGTCCTTTGTTGTATAAGTCAACAAACACTTTTCTTACGGCTTTAGATAATCCATCATCGAGTGTGAAACGCTCGTGAGTGTAGTCTAGTCCAAGACCAACTTTTGCCCATTGGTCGCGAATGTGACTCGCGTATTCTTCTTTCCAGTTCCATGCATGATTTAAGAATTCTTTACGAGTTAGATCAGATAGTTTAATTCCTTCTTCACGTAAACGAGCAGCTACACGTGCTTGAGTTGCGATACCTGCGTGGTCCATACCAGGCAAGTAGAGCACATCATATCCTTGCATGCGTTTCATACGTGTGATGATATCTTGTAACGTAGTGTCCCAGGCGTGACCTAAGTGCAGTTTACCTGTTACATTTGGTGGTGGAATTACAATTGAAAACGGTGGTTTATGTGAATCTACATCTGCTTCAAAATATCCCTTCTCTACCCATTCTTTATACTTTCCGCGTTCTACTTCTTGCGGATTATACTTCGTTGACATTTCCTTCATATAATCATCTCCTTAACATTAAAAAACAAAAAACTTCCATCCTAAAATAGGACGGAAGTTCCGTGGTACCACCTAAATTTAGCGTGAAAATTTCACACTACACTTAATTATGATTAACGCTCATCAAACGTCTAACTCTACTCGTTTCAAGTTAAATTACTTAGACTACTTCACACAAGTGTTTCACGTGTTTACACCAAACACACGCTCTCTAGAGAAACTAAATCCTTGTGTTACTCCTTCTAAACTCAATATTAATATGTTAATAGATTACTCGAAAAAGACTGTTATGTCAAGCTTTGGACGCACGACGTCTGAGATAAAAGTCTATAAGTGGAACAATAAATAGAATAATGAAAAATATTCTAAAAATGTGATAGCTTGAGATAATCGATATGTCTCCACCTGTTTCTAATGCAATGACAATAATCTGAGCAAGTCCACCAGGAGCAGCTGCTAAAAATAGAGTATTAAAACTGTGTGTTGTGAAGAATTGATAGATCAGTACAATCACCAAAGTACCCGTTATTAGTAAGATGTTCTGCATCAAAATAATAAAAATCAATCGTTTCGCAAGCTGAGATAGTAATGTTGAGATCTGAAGACCGATACGAATACCAAAGAGAATTTGCGCAAAGTTAATGAGCGCGATGTCTAGAGTAAATGTAATCCCAGTCGTCAAGTTCCAAATAATCATCACTAAAACTGGTCCTAACATAATCGCAGCTGGAAACTTTATTTTCTTTAAGAATACGTACATCAAAATTCCACCGAGTGGAATTAAAATCATAAGTGGTGTTAATACTTCTGTTAAATGTGGTACAACTTCGGCAATACCCGTCTTCCCTTCTGATGGAAAGAACTGCGCAATAAACGGTACGATTAAAACAATAAGCACAATACGAGACATCTGTGTGAGAGACACAAGCATAATGTCTGCATTTTTATTTTCTTCAGCCATGATGAGCATCTGACTCAACGCACCGGGCACACTGGCAAGAATCGCAGTTTCAAGGCTCGATCGTGTTAATTTCATAAACATGCGTGACAATGATAAACTCATGAGCAAGACTAAAAATGAAATGATGACTATATTTAATAGATCCGCAAGCATCGCAAAGAGTGCGACTGCAGTAAGAGATGATCCAATCTGGAACCCCATAAGGAATACACCTGAATCACCAAACCATCTTGGATACCAAAATTTAGTTCCAAAATATCGAATAAATAATAGAGTACCGATCAAACTACCGAATAGCCATGCAAGAGGCAAATGAGTAAAACCAATTAAAATAGAGAGTACACTACAGATAATAAACAGTAGTATCGTTTTTAAGTAACGCATCATTTACACTCCTCTCTTAAAATACGAAAAAAAAGCGCACATTTGTGCGCTTATCTTTTACAGGTGGAATATGAGTAGTGGTAATAAGAGTAGTACCACAATTGTAGGCATTAACCAATAAAGGATATTTGCCGGATCTTTTTTCTTTTTAACAATAGCCAAGAGTCTCGACCCCTTTTTATTAATCTTACTTTAAATTATGAAAGATTTGCCGAGTAAAATCAACAATTATTTACTTTTGATACGGCTCAGTGCATTATCAAACGCTTTTAACGTTGTTTCAATATGGTCTTTTGTATGAGAAGTCGATAAAAACATCCCTTCAAATTGTGAAGGTGGTAAATAAACGCCTTCTTTAAGTAATTCTTGGAAAAGTGATGCAAATAAATCTAAGTCTGAGCGGTTTGCATCATCAAAGTTTACTACTGGTCCTTCTGTTAAGAAGAATCCAATCATAGAACCAGCACGGTTAATTGTAATTTTTTCGCCGTGTTTTAGAAAGATTTTTGGCAATTCACTCTCAATGATATCTCCGAGTGTATTAAAATGCTCATATGATTCTTCAGTCAATTGAGATAGTGTTTCAATTCCTGCAGTCATAGCGAGCGGGTTTCCTGATAACGTACCTGCTTGGTAAATTGTTCCAACAGGTGCAACATGCTCCATGATTTCACGTTTACCGCCGTAAGCACCAACTGGTAATCCACCACCAATTACTTTACCTAGGCACGTAAGGTCAGGAGTTACACCAAAGTAACCTTGAGCTGAATGATATGACACACGGAATCCTGTCATTACTTCATCTAAGATGAGTAACGTACCATTCTCTTCAGTGATTTCTCTTACGAAATGTAGGAAATCATTTACTGGAGGTACAACCCCCATGTTACCTGCAACAGGCTCCATAATTACAGCTGCGATATCATCACCGAATTTTTCAAACGCTTGTTTTAGTGATTCTTTATCATTGTAAGGGACTGTAATTGTGTTACTTGCTACACCCTCTGGAACACCTGGAGAATCCGGGAGTCCAAGGGTTGCGACACCACTACCCGCTTTAATTAAAAGTGAATCTGAGTGACCGTGATAGCAGCCTTCAAATTTTAAAATTTTGTTACGCCCTGTATATCCTCGTGCAAGTCTTAGTGCAGATAGTGTAGCTTCAGTACCAGAAGATACAAATCTAACCATCTCGATTGATGGCACACGGTCAATCACGATTTCTGCTAATTGGTTCTCAAGCTCTGTAGGTGCACCAAATGATGTCCCTTTTGTCGCTTGGTCTTGAATCGCTTTCACGACGCGGTCATTACTATGCCCTAAAATAAGTGGTCCCCAACTTAATACGTAGTCAATATATTCATTTCCATCTACGTCTTTAACCATGACACCTTTTGCACTGTCGATAAATACTGGGTTCATCTTTACAGATTTAAAGGCTCTAACCGGTGAACTTACCCCACCTGGCATTAGGTCAACTGCATCTTTAAATAATGATTTTGAAGTTTCGAAATTCATTAGTTTTCTCCTTTATCGATCATTTTACATAAGTCTTTTGCGAAGTATGTGATGATTAAATCAGCACCTGCACGCTTCATAGAAAGCATTTGTTCCATGATAACTTCTTCATCTAATAATCCCTGGTCAACGGCATTACGCGTCATTGAGTACTCACCACTTACATTATATGCAACAATTGGTAAGTTTGAACTATTTCTAACGTCCCGAATAATATCAAGGTAAGATAATGCTGGTTTTACAATCATCATGTCCGCACCTTCACGCTCATCACTTTCGAGTTCACGCAGAGCATCTCGTCTATTCGCTGGATCCATTTGATACGTGCGACGGTCACCAAATGATGGCGTGCTTTCTGCAGCATCTCTAAATGGACCATAGAATTTAGAAGCATATTTAATTCCATAACTCATGATAGGAATATGTTCAAACCCATTTTCATCTAATCCTTTACGGATTTCAGCTACAAAACCATCCATCATGTTTGATGGCGCAATAATGTCTGCTCCAGCTTTCGCTTGAGATACGGCAGTTTTTACAAGTAAAGGGAGTGATTTATCGTTATCCACATCTTGAGTCTCTTCGTTAATTACACCACAGTGTCCGTGATCCGTATATTCACACATACACGTATCTAAAATAACAAGTAACTCTGGATATAACTTTTTCGATAATTTACATGCTTCTTGCACAATTCCGTTTTCATCATATGCACCCGTACCTAATGCATCTTTTTCATTTGGAACACCAAAGAAAATAACAGACTTAATTCCAAGTTTTACAACTTCATGAATTTCTTCTTCAAGTCTGTTCAATGAAATTTGGAATACGCCTTTCATTGATGGAACTTCTTTTTTAATATCT
The DNA here is from genome assembly GCF_014635565.1 of Phocicoccus schoeneichii. Taxonomy (GTDB): domain Bacteria; phylum Bacillota; class Bacilli; order Staphylococcales; family Salinicoccaceae; genus Phocicoccus; species Phocicoccus schoeneichii. Next base: position 186,531 of record NZ_BMDB01000001.1, on the reverse strand, counting down.
GGTTCTTCGACCACAAATATTGGGTAAATTAAATCATTTTTAGATAAAGAATTCTCTCTCACAATATCTCTCATAAATTGTGAACTTCTTAGTCTACGGTGTCTATCAAATTTCATTCATATAACTCCTTTTCTAACATCTCTATCATTGAATTTAATGTCGCTTCTTTTGGCATAATTGATGAAATCCCGTACTCTTTAAGCGTACGCTCTGTGACATGACCGATTGAGGCTACCGTAATTTTATCTAGTACCTCTTTTTCAAAATTCGACATGAACACATGAACACCAGACGGACTTGAAAATGTGATTGCATCAGAACTTAAAAGGTTATTTTTAATTTTATTTATTGAATCTTTGTTACCGACTGGATGATACAATTCAATTTCAACGACTTCAGCATCATGATCTTTCATAAAGTCTCGCATCAAAGGACGTTTTTCGTTGCTTGCAGGATAAAGAATACGCATATCAGAATTAACCTTAAACTCTTCCATAAACCCTTCTTGAGTAAATGTACTCGGTTCAAAATCTACTTTAAACCCTGCATCTAAAAGTGCTTTTGTCGTTGTTTTTCCAATAGAAGCAATATGCTTATACTCTATATTTTTAAGATATTCTTTAAAGAATGTCACTGTATTTTTACTCGTAATGACAACCCAATCAAACGTACCAATTAGTTTCGTCTTTTCAAAAGAGAGTTGTTCAAACGAGATAATTGGAAGGTGCAATACCTCTAGATTCGTTTCTTTATGATTACAGTGGCTTTGCGTCACTATAATTCGTTTAAGATTCTCGATTGTTTTCATTGATTCGCTCAATGATTTCTTTCGCACCAATTTTTTCCATTTCATCCGCAACTAAGTTTCCTAGTTCGATTGGATCATCTGCAGATTTTTTCACTAGGAATTTCTCAGTACCTTCTTCATTCATGATGAGTCCAGTTAGGTATAATTCGCCATCTACAAACTCTGCATATCCACCAATGGGTACTTGGCAGCTCCCATCCATACGTTTTAAGAATGCGCGTTCTGCTGAAGTTGTTGTTGAAGTTTCTTCGTCATGAATGGTGCTTAAGATTTCTTTCATTTCAGTGTCACCTTCACGAATTTCAACACCTAGCGCACCTTGAGCAATCGCAGGAATAAATTCAACTGGATCGAAATACTCAGTAACAACTGTGTCTCCCCATCCCATGCGTTTTAATCCGGCAGCCGCTAAGATAATGGCATCATATTCACCTGATTCCATTTTTTTAATTCTTGTATCGATATTTCCGCGCACCCAATTTACAGTGATGTCATCACGTAGTTCTTTGAGTTGTGCTGAACGTCTTAAGCTCGATGTACCCACGATACTGCCTGGTGGTAAGTCTTTGAATGAAACGTTATTATTAGAAAGGAACGCGTCTCTCTTATCTTCTCGAGCTGGCACAGCAGCAAGTTCAAAACCTGGAGGTAATTCACTTGGAACATCTTTAAGTGAGTGAACAGCCATGTCTATTTCACCATTTCGCAATGCTTCTTCAATCTCTTTTACGAATAGTCCTTTTCCGCCTACTTTTGACAGTTGGACATTTACGATCTGATCGCCTTTAGTTACAATTTCTACTGTTTCGAATTTAACTTCGGGATTTCTTTTTTCTAACTCATTAATGAGTTGTAATGTTTGAGTTTTTGCGAGTCCACTACGTCTCGTACCGACTTTAACTATTTTCATTATTTACCTCACCTATATATTTATTTATAGAGAAACCTTTCAATGCAGAGCATAGAAAGGTTAATTCAACTGTTTTTCTTTTATTAATTCATTCTTTTCGAGCGCTTTTTTTGTTTCTTCTTCAGAAATCTCTTGTACGATATCTTCGATACCAAAGAGTTTCTCAAGTTCAGTAAGCTGAATGCCACCCTTTTTATCTCCTGCGAGTTCTTTTGTATAGGTAATTGGATCTCTAAGCATTTGATTGATGATACTCTTCATATGTTTAGAAATAACTGTTTGTTCGCGTTTAGATAAATCTGGCATTTTGTTTAAGACACTTTGAAACGTTGTTTCATGTATATCTAAAGCTTTTTTTCTCATCGCTTGAATGACAGGACGCACCCCTTGCATGTCTACCCAACCATTAAACGCATCCACAGATTCATCGATCATCTCTTCGATTTTTTCTGCTTCTTTTAAGCGTGACTCTAAGTTAGAATCGACAAGTCCGTTTAAATCATCCACGTTATACATATAAACGTTTGGAATATTTGTGACTTCCGGCTCAATGTCACGTGGCAGAGCAATATCTATTAGAAGTAATGACTCATCTGGACGACTTCTCATTGCTTCATTTACCATGTCAGACGTAATGACAAAATCAGTTGCTCGTGTAGATGAAATCACGATGTCCGTTTCTTTTAGACACTCCGTTAATTCGTTCATCGGTCTATAATCGCCACCGTATTTTTCAGCTAACTGTCTACCACTTGGCTCACTTCTATTGATTACCGTAACATCAGAAATTCCATTTGAAGTTAAGTTGAGTAATGACTCTTCAGCCATTTCACCGGCACCAACGACTAATATTCGCTTCTCTTTAATGTTTTTAAATACATTTTTTGCAAGTTCAACTGCAGCGTAAGAAATACTTACCGCATTTTTTGATATCTCTGTTTCAGTATGTCCTCTTTTGGCTACAGCCATCGCATCTTGAAACAGTCGGTTGAGTAATTTACCTGTCGTATGTTCTTCTTGTGCTTCTATAAATGCATCTCTCATTTGTCCAAGAATTTGTGTTTCACCAACAACCATTGAATCGAGACCTGCTGTGACTCTATATAGGTGGTTTATGGCATCATCACCTTCCCGAACTTCTGTGATGGTTTTTATTTCATCAAAGTCTAATCCAAAATAATCTGCTAAGAATTTTTGTGTGTAATAAACTCCAGTGTGAACTTGATCACTGACTACATATAATTCTGTTCTGTTACAAGTCGATAATAGGACACTTTCTAAGATACTCTTTTGTCCGCGAATTTTATGCAACGCGTCTTTAAGATCTTCTTCTTCGAATGTCACTTTTTCACGATCTTCGACATCTAGATTTCTATAGTTTAGACTGAGTGCAACTACATGCATGTGTGTGCCCCCTTAAATTCATTCATATGTTATTTATAATAACAGAAAACTTTTGTAAAATGTGAGGAATGAGCGGACTGTCACAAATTGTTTAGATTCTGTCAGCGATCTCCTTATAAACGCGGTCTAAATTGTGTTTAGTTACACTAGAAAACGGAATTATCACATCTTCTGGTTCTACTTGTAAGTTCTTTTGAATCACTCCGACATGTTTTTCTATCTTGCTTTTTGCAATTTTGTCGCTTTTTGTCGCAATAATAATTACTGGAATTTCATAGTATTTTAAGAAATCATACATCTGAATGTCATCTTGTGTTGGTGGATGTCTAAGATCGATTAACTGAATACATGCCTTCATTTCCTTACGTCCAGTTAAATAACTTTCAATCATTGCTCCCCATTTTTCACGTTCTTTTTTTGATTGTTTTGCATATCCATATCCGGGAACGTCAACAAAAACAAATTGGTTATCTACATCATAGAAATTTAATGTGATTGTCTTCCCTGGTTTACTTGAAATTCTGGCAACACCTTTTCTACCACAAACAGCGTTGATAAAACTAGATTTACCAACGTTAGAACGACCTGCAAGTGAGATTTCGCTGAGACCAGTTTCTGGGTATTGTTCTTTTGATACTGCTGAAATAATAATATCTACTTTATTTGGGTTTATTTTCATAATCCTCACCTTTAAAAAAAGGCTGTCGAACGCGACAGCCATTATTTATAATTTATGCACTTTTTTTGTTTAAATCGAGCTCTTTGCCGTCTTCATCAAAAACTTGTGGCTCTGTTTCATTTATGATTGTATCACGAGTAATGAGTACTTTCTTAATGTCTTCATTAGATGGTACATCAAACATGATATCAACCATGCGCTCTTCGATTATAGAACGAAGTCCACGTGCACCAGTTTTTCTTTCAATTGCAAGTTCTGCAACTGCATCAAGTGCATCTTCATCGAATTCTAATTCAACATCGTCAAGTTCTAACATGCGTGTATATTGTTTTACTAATGCGTTCTTAGGTTCAGTAAGAATTGCTTTTAATGCATCCACATCTAATTCCTCTAAATTAGCAATAATTGGCACACGACCAATAAATTCTGGAATTAAGCCATAGCTCTGAAGGTCTTCTGGACGTACAAGTGCCATTAACTCTTCATTTGTTTCAGCTGTTTCAGACTGTCCACCGAAGCCGATCACTTTGTGACCGATTCTACGTTTAATGATTTCTTCCATTCCAGCAAATGCTCCACCTAGAATGAATAGAATATTTTTCGTATTAATTTGGATAGACTCTTGGTTTGGGTGCTTTCTACCACCTTGTGGTGGTACACTTGCAACTGTACCTTCTAAGATTTTAAGAAGGGCTTGTTGTACACCTTCACCAGAAACGTCTCTAGTGATTGAAGTGTTTTCACCTTTTCTAGCAATCTTATCGATTTCATCGACATAAATAATGCCCTGTTCAGCGCGTTCAACATCATAATCTGCTGCTTGAATGAGACGTAATAGAATATTTTCTACATCATCTCCAACATAACCTGCTTCAGTAAGACTTGTAGCATCTGCGATTGCAAACGGAACATGTAACGTGCGTGCAAGCGTTTGTGCAAGTAATGTTTTACCTGACCCTGTTGGGCCAATTAATGCAATGTTACTCTTAGAGAGTTCTACTTCGTCGTCCCCACGTTGATTGATGCGTTTATAGTGGTTGTAGACTGCAACACTTAATGCACGCTTCGCTTTATCTTGTCCGATTACGTACTCATCAAGGGCTTCTAAGATTTCTCTAGGCTTTGGAATTTCTGTTAGAAATTCTGTTTCTGTATCTTTTAATTCTTCTTCAATAATTTCATAGCATAGCTCGATACATTCGTTACAAATGTAAACACCGCTACCTGCAATTAATTTCTGTACTTGGTCTTGGTTTTTACCACAGAAACTACATGTGAGATTTGACTCATCTTCATTAAACTTAAACATGTATTGCACCGACCTTTCATTCTTTAGTATCTTACAACAGAATACTCACTATTTCAATTAAACTGATTAAATCAATTGAATAAGCTCCACACTTTAGTGCAGAGCTTAATGTTAGAATGATTCATTCAATTATTTTTGGTTTTCAACTAAGAAATCAATTGCTTTTTGGTTCATCACGTCTGCTTTCAGAACTGATAAGTCACCAAGTACTTTTTTGACATCTTCAGTTGGCATGTTGAATTGTTCAGCAAGTTTGCTTAATTCGTTGTCAACATCGCTGTCGTCAACTGTGATGCCTTCTGCTTCAGCAATTGCGCCTAAAGTTAAGCCTGTGCGTACACGTTTAAGTGCATCTTCTTTCATTTGCTCGCGCATAGCATCAGCACCTTGACCAGTTAATTGCTCGTAAAGTTCTAAGTTAAGTCCTTGTTGAGATAGACGTTGTTCGAATTCTTGAAGCATTCTGTCTTGTTCATTACGAACCATAGCTTCAGGTACATCGATTTCAGCGTTGTCTGACGCTTGAGATACGAGTGATTCTTTCATTTTGAAGTCTGCTTCTTCTTCTTTAGCAGCTACTAAATCTTTTTTGATTGATTCTTTAACACCTTCAGCAGTGTCTGCATCGAAACCTTCTAATTCTTCTTTAACGAACGCGTCGTTAAATTCTGGAGTTTCTTTTTGTTTGATTTCATTGATTTTCACTTTGAATACAACTGGTTTACCAGCAAGCTCTTCAGCGTGGTATTCTTCTGGGAAAGTGATGTCTAAGTCTTTTTCGTCTCCAGATTTAAGACCAACTAATTGTTCTTCAAATCCTGGGATGAATTGACCAGAACCAATTTCAAGTTCGTGACCTTCTGCTTTACCACCTTCGAATGGCTCGTCGTTTAAGAATCCTTCAAAATCAAGGTTAACGATGTCGCCTTGAGCAACTTCGCCTTCTTCTTTAACAACTAAGTCAGCGTATTGTGCAAGCATTGCTTCGATTTGTTCATCAACCTCAGCGTCAGTGACTTCAGCTTCAACTTTTTCAGCTTCTAAGCCTTTGTATTCACCGAGTTTAACTTCTGGTTCTACAGTTACTGTCATTTTAAGAACTAAATCTTTACCTTTTTCGATTTCTTCTACTTCTACTTCAGGTTGATCAACTGGGCTAATTCCAGTTTCTTCTACTGCATGACCATATGCATGTGGTAAAACCATATCTAAAGCGTCTTGGTAAAGTGATTCTACACCAAAACGTTGTTCGAACATTTGACGTGGAATTTTTCCTTTTCTGAATCCTGGAACTTGAACTTCCTTAGATACTTTTTTGAAAGCTTCGTCTAAAGCTTTCTCAAATTCTTTTGCAGGTACTGTAATTGTTAATGTACCTTCGTTACCTTCTAGTTTTTCCCAAGTTTGTGTTTGAGACATAAATAATTTCCTCCGTTGTAATACATGATTTCACTTGTTTATTTAACCTATATATTATAGCAATAAACATATAAGTGTTCAAATGATTGTTATTGGTTTAATCTTTCAATTTCATCTTGAATTAAAAATACCCAATCTGCCAGCTCACCATGGAAGTTTTTCTCGTCTAACTCATTATGCAATACTCTTATATAGTTTATGAAGATATTGGCAATTTTTTGTGGTGTGAACGGCACATGGTAAGGATACCATAAAATAGAGAAGTTCATAAACATTTCCAATGTTTGACGGATTTTTTCGTCGTTACCTTCAAATTTTCTAGCACCAATATCATCGATCCACTCGATCGTTTTAACTACTTTTGCTTCTTTGTCGAATGTCTTAAATTCAGAGGTGTATTTCTTGAACTTCTTACCAAATTTATTCAATTCAATTGGTTCATCATTGTAATCCATCGCCTTTAAATATCCAACCATCAGGCTCTGAATCATGAGTATCTCTTCATTTTTATATAAGCGACTGATGAGATCAACATAACCTTCTACTTTTTTATTAAAAATAAATTCAACAGCTGAAAGTCTCGCTTCTACAGATCCTTCAGTAATTGTTTTTTCAATATTACCATCAAATTCTGGTTGGATCATGTGTTCATCTTTGGAAGAATCTGTAATGTCAGATTGAAGAATCATCTCTAGCTTTTCTAAAACAGATGGGTCTAAATCCCCTAAATAGGGATTTTTAGCCATAGCCACCAACCAGTTTTCAACCTCTTCGTAACGTTCTAAATTTTTTAATGCTCTTATGATCATGATCATGTGTAGCGCATTATCTTCGTGGTCATCATCTAGCATTTGAAAAAAAGTCTCGCCAAAAAATAATGCTTTTTCATTTTGCCCTGTGTGAAATAATGATTCATAGTACATCTCAAAGTACTCAGATGAAGGAAAATCTAGTTCTTGAAGTGCTTTAAACTGTTGAATGTACGTGTAATAATCCTCGTCATAATAGTATTGTTTTAAATCACGTTGTAACTTTTGAATGAAGCGAGGATGGCTTCTGATGTTCTTTTTACGCATAGGCGTCACGAATGATGAGTTCACTCCAAGACTCATATGGAGATAATGAATTCAACTCACTGTCATTCGTCCAAATAAGTTCAATTGTATCTTCCTCGTTGCTGAAGATATCTTCTTTATTTACTTCAACTTTGAATACAAGGCCGATGTGCACTTGTCCTACTTCATTTGTGTCATCGTTAATGAGACCTACGATTTCAAATGATTTTAACTTGTCTTCAGTGATTCCAACTTCTTCTTCAAGTTCTCTTGCTGCGTTTATCATCATTTTTTCTTTGATGTCTGTAACGTCTTCAATATCGTTCATGTGACCTCCGACTCCGATAGATAAAAGACCATGTAAACGTGACTCACCGCCACCTTCTAATCTTTTATATACAAGAGTTTCGTCACCTGACGCAATGATTGCATAGCTGATCAATTGTTTATATGAAGGATCTTCTTCCATATCACCACGACGTTTTACTTCGAACTGTGGTAGTGTCTGAACAATTTCATCAAACTTTGGATCTTTGTTATCAATAAATCCATTAAATGCGTTCTGTTTTTCATTTAGTAAAGTATCTGTTTTTACTACTAAAATCTGTTCGTCAAATTTACTCATAGATATACTCCTAAAAATAGTCTTATATAACAAGGATACACTATCTAACTTAATTTCTAAACCGAAGACTATAGAATAAAAGTAATCCATTTGGTATACTATTATAGGTTAAATATTAACAGGTTCGTAACCATCCCTGTATAAAAAACTAAGGAGAATTGAATATGAAAATGTCAACGCGCGATTTAGCAATTAACGCGATTTTAGCAGCGCTGTATGTTGTCTTCACGACAATCAACCCGATTGGGACTGGAGCAATCCAACTACGTGTGAGTGAAATGCTTGCAATGGTACCTTTCTTTAATAGAAAGTACATTCCTGGACTACTGATTGGTGTAGTTATTGCGAATGCATTCTCATCACTTGGACCAATTGATGTTGCGGTAGGATTATCGATCTCAGTTATCGCCTACACAATTAGTTATTTTGTGAAAAATGTATGGGTTAACGCAGTACAATACTCACTATTATGTGCAATCATTGTGCCATTAATGCTTTGGCAAGTATTAGGAATTCCATACTGGCCAACATTCGTTGCGATCTTTATCTCAAATTTAATTGTGACACTAATCGGTACATTCTTAATTTCTAGATTCGGAGACCGTATGATGCTGACTAGAAGTATAGAGCAGTAAATAAATATATCCTGGTAACAGTATGTTGTTACCAGGATTTTTAATTCTAATAATCTGTTTTTCTGATTTTGATAATTGTGAGTACCAAGAATACTACAAAGTAAATACCCATCATTAAGAATTGTGGGTTTGTGATTGAGATTCCCGATACTCCTGATGTTGCTGCACTGAATGGGAAGTACTTTTGTAAGAAATCTATGAATATATTCGCGTCTTTTTCGAATAATGCACTAAATGCTAAACTTCCAAGTGATTCAATAATTGGATAGAATAACGTCACAATTACTGCGATCACGAAGACGAATACTGATCTTCTTATAAATAGACTTAAGAACAGATAAATAGTACCAAACACTAGTGCTACAACTACATAACCAAGTAACGCTTCACTAAGTAAATGCCCTACCGATTCGTGTTCTGCTGGAGAAATAAATGGAGCGGGTTCTAAAAGATCTGTGCCTAATGCCTTCCCAATTAGTAATACAATCACAAGAATTGCACCATAGATAAAACCAACAAATCCCATGCTGATTATTTTTCCGATTGCATAGATTGTACGATTAGATTTACTATTCATAAATAACATATTCGTGTTTTCAGTAATATCTTTTGTGAACACACGTACTGCGGATACAATAACAAATATAATAGCAAATGAACCAAACGCATACGCTAAAAAGTATCCATTTATTGAAAGATCATCGATTAATTGTGCAGACACAATCATACCAATTGCAGGTGCAACAGAGAAAAATAGGAATAGATATGTTAACCAACTCGCAAAGAAATCTCTGATATCATATCCAACGACTTTAAGTATATTCATCTATTTCACCTCTCCTTGGTCAATCATTTTGAAGTAATAATCTTTCAGTGATGTTGTCTTCTTGTTCATATCTACTGGGAATAATCCAGATTTAGCAATGCGTTCTAAATACATTGAGAAGTCACCATTATAAGACATGCGTACCACATTACCCTTTAACTCCAGATCCTGTACGCTTTCACTTAAAATTTCAAACGCTTGTCTTGCTTCATCTTCATCAAAAATAAACTCAATATAAGTACCAGATTTTAATTCATTGATGAGTACTTTTTCAGATAAACGTCCCTTTTCAATGAAAAGAATGTCATCCGCGATCATTTCAATATCTTCTAATTTATGACTTGAGATAAGAACTGAAATGTCGAATTTTCTTGAGAACTCTTGAATGATTTTTAATACATCGATCGAACCATCTGGGTCCATACCGTTAGTAGGTTCATCTAAAATTAAGTATTTGGGTTTATTTAACATCGCAATCACAAGACCAAGTTTTTGCCTCATCCCCATTGAATACTTTCCAACTTTACGTTTTAAGTATCCACGCATGTCTAAAGCATCTACAAGATAATCAATATATGCTTTATCAGCAGCTGATTTATAGACACTAGAGAAGTACTTGATATTATACCAACCAGATTTATGACGGTATAACTTTGGCTCTTCGATTAAGTAACCTACTGTAAAGTTTTCACCACGATTTACTCGCCCTTCATGCTTTTGTATAATTTCACAAATAATTTTCATTACAGTTGTTTTACCTGCACCGTTTCTTCCAATTAATCCAGTTACACCTGGATTAAGATCAAACGTCGCATTTTCTAATACATAGTTGCCACCGTATTTTTTCGATACGTTTAATAGTTCCATCTTGCCCCTCTTTTCTATCTGTACTATCTAAGATAATATAGTTATGATACGTATATGTCAACCTGTTTAAAAGAAAAACCTGAAGTTATATATATTACTTCAGGTTATTCGTTATTATTTAGACTTTTTCTTTTTATCTTTTTTCTTCTTCTTTTTCTTGGCTTTTTTATTTTTCTTCTCTTCTGCCATTGCAGCAATGTACAATTTTTTAACAGTTGAGAACTGTGCGTTATCTAGAGATGTATCTTCTTCACGTAAACGTTCAACTGTTGATACACTCACACCTGCTGCATCTGCAATATCTTTTGATTCAATATCTTTTAAAAGATACTTTGTAATTTTCTTTTCAACCTTATAAACTCTCATGGTTATCACTACTTTCTTTTTAACTGTTTAATATCTTTTACCCGAATTTTATCGAATGTACTCAAAACGCATTTCTTGAATTTAATTTTATTTCGTCTTAATGTAAATATGAGATAAATATTTAGGAGGAAAAGAACTTGAAACAATTTGACTTAGTAATTATCGGATTCGGTAAAGCAGGTAAAACACTTGCGAAGACAGCCGCAAGACAAGGAAAAAAAGTTGCCGTAATTGAACAGTCCAACAAGATGTATGGTGGGACATGTATCAATATTGGCTGCATACCTTCTAAAGTATTAGTACATGATGGTGAGTTAAACAAATCATTTGTTGATGCTTTTGAAAGAAAATCAGAAGTTGTCGGTGCGTTAAACAAAAAGAACTATAACACTCTTGCGACAGATGAAAACATTGAAGTCGTTGATGGAAAAGCAAAATTTAAATCAAATTATGAAGTAGAAGTATTTGATGACAATGACAAATTGTTAGACACTTACACATCAAAAAACATTGTAATTAACACAGGTGCCTCTCCAGTTATCCCCGACATTGAAGGTGTGAAAACTTCAAAAAGACTCTATGACTCAACGGGTATCATGAATTTATCAGAGCAACCAAAACGACTAGTTATCATTGGTGGCGGATATATTGCTTTAGAATTCGCAAGCATGTTTAATAATTTAGGAACAGACGTGACTGTGTTAGAACGTAGTGATATACTCATGCCTAAAGAAGATGAAGAAATTAGAAATGCTGCAATTAACGATTTAACTGAAGCAGGCATTAACTTTGTAACAGAAGCAGAATCAGAAAAATTTGAGGATACAGAAGATCACACGATTGTTCATACAAATAAAGGAACATTCGAAGCAGACGCAGTGTTACTTGCGATAGGACGTAAACCAAATGTGGATTTAGGATTAGAAAACACGGACATCGAACTCACTGACCGTAAAGAAATTAAAGTAGATGAACACCTTAGAACAACTAGAGAAGGAATCTATGCCGTTGGTGACGTAAAAGGTGGCATGCAGTTCACGTACATCTCACTCGATGACTTTAGAATTGTGAAAGATGATTTATATGGTGATAAAGAACGTACAACAGAAAACCGTGGAGCAGTACCATATACAGTATTCATAGACCCACCACTATCACGCGTTGGGATGACAGCGAAAGAAGCAAAAGAAGCTAGTAAAGAAATTAAAGAAGGAAAACTACCAGTAAATAGTATCCCTAGACACAAAATCAATAACGATCCAAGAGGATTATTCAAAGCAGTAGTCGATGCAGAAACAAACGAAGTACTCGGAGCAACACTCTACGGAAAAGAATCCGAAGAAATGATCAACATAGTGAAACTAGCAATCGATCAAAAAATTTCATATGAAGTGTTGAGAGACAACATATATACACACCCTACGATGACAGAATCATTAAATGACCTGTTTAATGTGAAGGAATGACTGAAGAACAGACACCGTAAGGTGTCTGTTTTATTGTTTATAGTGTTGAGTAGAATTTACTAGCCAAAATAAAGTAGAAATGTTTGAAAACAACGTCAGAAATGAATACTCATATAGTCAAATCATAATCTTGTGTTTAACATTTTGAGCGACAAACTTTTGTGATTTCGTCAGACTTTGACGCTTAAATTCAGTTTGAGCGCCAAACTATCGATAAAAACACTTTTTTAAGCTGAATTTGTCGTACAAATTTTCCATTGAATTTCAACCACAAAAAAACACCACAACCGCTTGGCTGTGGTGTTTCTCTTATTAATTAGCGTCCCAGAAGGGATTCGAACCCCTGACCGATGGCTTAGAAGGCCATTGCTCTATCCTGCTGAGCTACTGAGACATCTCTCTTGAACACAAGTATTATTATATCCAATATCGTTCCTTATTGTCAACAGAATTTAGCATAGATTTTTACAAAATTTACATATTTATGAAAATCTCTTTATTTCTTTAACGCTTCCCATTCTAACTTCGTCATTCTGTACAAATATCCGTCGTAGAATCTTTCATTACGATAAAAATAATCTTTCATTCTAACTTCACGTACAAATCCTAATCGTTCGGGTATTTTAATGCTGGATACATTTTCTACATCTACAATAATAGCGATTCTATTCAGACCTAATATATTATATCCATATTCAACGAGCTTCGTCACACAGTCCGTCATAATTCCCTTACCTGTATGTGATTCTGCTAGCCAATATCCAATCTCCGTGCTTCTATTCATACGGTTGATTGTGTTAAACCCACATAATCCTACTAAATGATTATCATGATAAACACCAAGTGTCATCATCCCAGTTTCGCCATTTCCTTTTTTCCATTCTTCTAAAGTCTCAATATAATCTTCTGGTTCTGTATCAAAAGCTGCCCATGGTAAAAATTCACTTAGATATGCTTTGTTTTTTGTAACAAGTTTATGGATGGTCTTATATTCATGAACCTCTATTTCACGCATTATAAGACCATCTCTAACTTCTATCCTGTTCTTCATTATAAATTCTCAAGCTGAATTGTATCCATCAATTCATTCTTTCTGTTGTAGTACTGAACAACATCTTTAACCGTATCTAAAATTGCATAGCTTTCCGGATATTCATTACGTGAAAAACTAATTGAACCAGGATTAATACAATACACATCATTAATTCTCTCGACTTTAGCGACATGGCTATGACCATAAAGCGCATATTTCGCATCGAGGCCAGCTGCTTTTTCAGCTAATGTCGTTCGGTCATGTTTTATTCCAAACAAATGTCCATGTGTGAAAAAAATATCCTTGAGTTTTCCATGTCTTTGATACGAACGATCAAAATCCACATTCCCAAGCACAGTTAAATAAGCATCTAATTCTGGATCATCACTGATAAACTCACTGTCGCCTAGATGAATATAATAATCTGCTGGAATTGTTTTACTCAAATTTTCAATGATATTCTTTTCTCTATGGTTGTCACTTACAATTAAAACTTTCATACATCCACCTACTTTAGCAGTTTGTTAAACAAAGCTTTATCTTGTAGCATTTTCTTAATGGCGTTTCCTCTATGAGAAATTTTACCTTTCTCTTCTGTATTTAAGTTCGCTAATGGCGTACCATCAAGCGTCTTAAATAATGGGTCATATCCAAACCCATGAGTGCCTACAGGTGCTTCCATAATTTCACCAGGCAGTGTTCCAGTATATGTGACAGTCTCTTCTCCTGGAATTGAAACTGCAATCACACACGTGAAGTACGCTGCACGATTTTCTTTTCCTTCAAGGTTTTTTAGAAGTAATGCGTTGTTCTTCTCATCTGTTGCATTTTCTCCTGAGTAACGTGCTGAATATATGCCAGGCGCACCGTCTAATACCTCTACAGAAAGACCTGAGTCATCACTGACAACTGGAAGTCCAGTGAGTTTTGTACCTTCTTCAGATTTAATAATCGCATTTTCTACAAAAGTCGTACCTGTTTCTTCTGGATTAAAATCAGGTATCAGTTCTTTTATTCCAACGACTTCAAAATCTTTAAATATTGCTTTAAAATCTTCAATTTTCCCTTTATTCCCACTTGCTATTACTATTTTGTTCATACCTTCACCTACATGTCTACAGATTCAATGGAGTACTTCATATTCGATATCCATTTATTTAATGTTTCTTCAAATCGTTTATATTCACCGTTGATGTAAAACTGATGAACTTCTAATTTTTCTGTATTTAGCATATCATGGAAATCTAAATACGCACTGACTTCTCGTGCAGTTTCAAATCCAGAATCAACGATATATTTACTATAATCGAAAAACTTATGAATAGAGTTTCTGATTAATGGATAATGCGTGCAACCAAGTATCACAGTATCTGCTTCATGATTTTTAAGTGATGAAAGGACCTCATTTACCACTCTATCAGATTCTTTTTCGTCATGATAACGCCCGGATTCAACAAGAGGTACAAATTCAGGACAAGCAAATTCTGTTACTTTGACATCCCTATTAATACGTGCGATCTTACGTCCGTACGCGTGAGATTCTGCAGTCCCTTTAGTCGATAACACGATAATATTTTGATTATTTGTCATCTGTATCGCACTTCTAGATCCTGGCTTAATTACCCCAATGACTGGAATGTCTAATTTCTCTCTCAGTTCAGGAAGTGCTGCCGCTGTAGCAGTATTACATGCTAACACCAATACTTTAATATCATGTGCTGATAAAAACAGGGCAATCTCTTCGGTAAATGCTCTTACATCAATCTGAGACTTATCTCCATAAGGACATCTTTTTTTATCAGCAAAATAAATGATCTTTTCATTTGGAAGTTGGCGAATTAACTCTTTAACTACAGTCAGTCCACCGACTCCAGAGTCCATTACACCAATCGCTCTATTCATTGAAGAGATTCTCGCTCTCCATTAGTAGCTTTTGTAAAGCTACTGGTAGCAATTCTTTTTCATCATCTGAAAGTTTACTTGTAATCTTGGAGATAAAGTCTACACGCTTTTCAATCACTCTGTGAATCACTTCTAATCCTTTGTCTTCAATCTTTACTAAAACAAGCCTTTTATCTTCTTCAGAACGTTCACGTCTCACAAAATCATTCTGTTCGAGCTTATCGATGATATCTGTGGTCGTTGAGTGTGCAAGATAGAGTTTTGATGCCACTTGCCCAATCGTAATACCAGACTTGTCATTAACCCACTGTAAAGCGACGAATTGCAGTGGTGAAATATCATACTCTTTTAAGATTTCTCTACCATGTGCACGCACATGTCCAGAAATGTATCTGATCGACTTCTCCACTGACATAATAATTTCTTTATCTGTCATTATTAACGCTCCTAATTGTTTAACTTAAAAAGTTTATTATACACTAACCATACACTAAAATCGCATAAAAAAGTGCATACATCTACTTGATGTATGCACATTTTTTATTTATTCTACTTCGTGGTCACTACCAAAGAATGATTTGAACATATGGAATGTTGTTTCTCTTTGCATAGCTGCGATAGAAGTTGTTAAAGGAATCCCTTTAGGACAAGCTTTTACACAGTTTTGAGCCATACCACATTCAGCGATACCGCCTTTGCCCATAAGTGCATCTAATCTTTCGTCCTTGCTCATGCTTCCAGTTGGATGTAAGTTGAACAGACGTACTTGTGAGATCGGTGCTGCACCCATGAAGTCTGATTTTGAGTTCACGTTTGGACACACTTCTAAACATACACCACATGTCATACATTTAGACAGTTCATATGCAACTTGACGTTTTTTCTCTGGCATTCTTGGACCTTCTCCAAGATCATATGTACCATCAATTGGTACCCATGCTTTCACACGTTTTAAGCTGTCAAACATTCTTGAGCGGTCCACTTGCAAGTCTCTTACGATTGGGAAAGTGCTCATTGGTTCAAGCTTAATTGGTTGTTCATATTGATCGATTAATGCTGTACAAGATTGTCTCGCATTACCGTTAATCACCATAGAACATGCGCCACAAACTTCTTCTAGACAGCTCATGTCCCATGTTACTGGAGTTGTCTTTTCACCTTTACTATTGACAGGATTTCTTTGAATCTCCATTAGCGCACTGATGACGTTCATGTTTGGTCTGTAAGGAATTTCAAAGTCTTCCCAGTAACTTGTAGAGTCTGGGCTATCTTGGCGTTTGATTGATAACTTAATTGTTTCAGCCATTTTTTGTATTCTCCTTTCAGATTACTTCGAATAGTCGCGTACACGTGGTGGAATTAAGCTCACGTCTACATCTTCGTATTCAAATTTTGGTGCTTCTAACGGACCCTCAAAGTATGCTTTAGTTGTTTTCAGCCATTCTTCGTCGTTTCTCTCTGGGAATTCAGGCTTGTAGTGAGCACCACGAGATTCGTTACGGTTTAACGCACCGATCGTGATTACTCTTGCAAGTACCAACATGTTCCATAATTGACGAATGAAGAACGCGGCTTGGTTACTCCACTGTTTTGTATCGTCAATGTTGATATTTTGATATCTTTCCATTAACTCAACAATTTTCTTATCTGTTTCGATCAGTTTGTCATTGTGTCTAACAACTGTAACGTTTACAGTCATTAATTCACCCAGTTCACGGTGAATTTTATATGCGTTTTCTGTGCCATTCATGTTCATAATGTTATCCCATTTGTCTTGTTCAGCTTGTGCTGCACGTGTAAACACGTCTTCGTTCAGGTCTTCATATGATTTTTCGAGGTTATTCACGTATTTCACAGCGTTTGGTCCTGCAACCATACCACCGTAAATTGCTGAAAGTAATGAGTTTGCTCCTAAACGGTTTGCACCGTGTTGAGAGTAATCACATTCACCTGCAGCGAATAATCCAGGAATGTTTGTCATTTGGTCGTAATCTACGTATAAACCACCCATTGAGTAGTGTACCGCTGGGAAGATTTTCATAGGAACTTTACGTGGGTCATCTCCAGTAAATTTCTCATAGATTTCAATAATACCACCAAGTTTAACATCTAATTCGTGTGGATCTTTGTGTGAAAGGTCAAGGTAAACCATGTTTTCACCGTTGATACCTAGTTTTTGATTCACACATACGTCAAAGATTTCACGAGTCGCTACGTCACGAGGAACTAAGTTACCGTAGTTTGGATATTTCTCTTCTAAGAAATACCATGGCTTACCATCTTTGTAAGTCCAAACACGTCCACCTTCACCACGCGCTGATTCACTCATTAGACGTAGTTTATCGTCTCCAGGAATTGCTGTTGGGTGAATTTGAATGAACTCACCGTTCGCGTATACTGCACCTTGCTGATAAACAACAGAAGCTGCTGAACCTGTGTTAATCATTGAGTTCGTTGATTTACCAAAGATAATCCCTGGTCCACCAGTTGCCATAATTACAGCATCTGAACCAAATGTTTTAATTTCACTTGTTACGATGTTTTGAGCTACAACACCACGTGCTGCACCTTCGTCATCTTTAACAATTCCTAAGAATTCCCAACCTTCATATTTCGTAACTAGACCTTCTACTTCATATTTACGAACCTGTTCATCAAGCGCATAGATCAGTTGTTGTCCAGTCGTTGCACCAGCGAAAGCTGTTCTGTGGTGTAATGTGCCACCGAAACGACGGAAGTCGAGTAATCCTTCAGGTGTTCTGTTAAACATTACACCCATACGGTCTAGTAAATGAATAATTTTCGGTGCTGCTTCACACATTGCTTTTACTGGTGGTTGGTTCGCTAAGAAGTCTCCACCATACACTGTGTCGTCAAAGTGAATCATTGGTGAGTCACCCTCACCTTTCGTGTTCACCGCACCATTAATACCACCTTGAGCACACACTGAGTGAGAACGTTTCACTGGAACAATCGAGAAAAGTTCTACTTGTGCGCCACCTTCGGCTGCTTTTATCGTTGCCATCAGACCCGCAAGTCCGCCCCCTACAACGATAATTTTATTGTTTGCCATTTAGTTACACTCCTTTAGATAAATGCGAATACAGTTTGTATTCCGATAAAGCTTACAATAACGAAAATTGCTAATGCTACGTAGCTCATAATCTGTTGTGATTTTGGAGATTGTGTAATACCCCAAGTAATCATGAATGACCATAAACCATTTGCAAAGTGGAATACGATTGAAAGAATGCTAATGATATAGAAAACTAACCAGAATGGGTTTTCTAAAATATCAGCCATCATGTCGTAGTTCACTTCATGACCAAGTGCAACTTGGAAACGTGTTTGATACACGTGAATAGCGATGAAGATGAAAGCAATCACTCCAGTAATTCTCTGGATAACGAACATCCAGTTACGATATGTACCGTAGCGACCCACGTTGTTTTTCGCAGTAAAAGCAATATAGATACCATAAATACCATGGAATAAAATTGGTAAATAAATAACAAATGTTTCTAAAACGAGAACAAACGGTAAATTTCCCATTATTCCAGCAGCAACGTTAAACGCTTCAGGACCTCTTGTTGCAAAGTTGTTCACAATAAGGTGTTGAAGTAAAAATACGCCCAGTGGAATGACTCCTAATAGGGAATGGAGCCTCCTAATAAAAAAGCTTGAATCCTTTTTAGACACTAGTGTCCCCCCTCAATAATCAAAAAATCATATTGTTATCTATATTTTACGCATAGTTACGCGTTAAATCAAGATGATAATAAAACCGTTTTCCCTTACATATCCGTTAATTTTTTCACGATATTACGCGCTACATTTTGCGGTATACCGATTTGAATAAAATCTTCTTCTGTTTTTGATTTTATATTTTTTATTGATCCATACGTTTTTAAAAGTTGTGCCTTACGTTTTGGACCTACGCCTTCTATATTATCGAGCGCAGATTGGAACAACGTTTTCTTTCTTGTATTCCTATGGAAACTGATCGCAAATCTGTGCACTTCATCTTGAATTCTTTGTAATAAATAAAAGCTCTGTGACTTTTTATCTAGGGGAACAATATCTGCAGAATCTCCATACAGCAATTCTGCCGTTTGGTGTTTATCATCTTTTTTAAGTCCAGCAATTGGGATGTCTAAACTAAGTTCGTCTTCTAACACGTTTCTAACCGTGTTCATGTGCCCGATTCCCCCATCGACGATAATGAGGTCAGGTAATGGTAAAGATTCGCGTAAGACTCTTGTATAGCGTCTACGGACGACTTCAGCCATCGATCTATAGTCATCTGGTCCTTCTACAGTTTTAATTTTATATTTTCTATACTCTTTTTTTGACGGTTTACCATCGATAAAAGTCACCATTGCACTTACTGGATCCACACCCTGAATATTTGAGTTATCAAATGCCTCAATACGTCTTGGTGTTTCTATATTTAATGCTTCTCCAATTGCTTCAACTGCTTTTATTGTACGTTCCTCATCACGAGCGATGAGAAGGAACTTACTTTCAACCGCATTTTCGGCATTTTTCTTTGCCAAATCCACCATCTCTTTTTTACTACCTCTGTGTGGCGCATGCACTTTTACTGGCAATGCTTCTTCTAATATACTCTTATTAATTTCTCTTGGAATGTGCACTTCTTTTGGTAATAAGTTTGAATTCATATCATAGAAATGTAATACAAATCTGTTAAACTCTTCTTCTATGTCATCATTAATTGGAAACATCTCTGCTTTTTTCTCAATGAGCTTTCCATTTCTAATGAGTAATACACTTATCGCCATCCACCCTTTATGAATCGCATAGCCAAAGCAATCTCGAGACGTCATATCAGACGTCAACATATTTTGTTTCATCATTGTCTGTTCGATATGTCCAAGTAAATCCCGATATTCTTTAGCACGCTCAAACTCTAATTCTTCAGATGCTTTCATCATTTTATTTTCTAAATCTGAGACAATTTCTTTTGTTTCCCCATTTAAAAAACGAGTGATACCACTAATCATTTTTTTATTTGTTTCTACGGATACATTATATACACACGGGCCTAAACATTGACCTATGTGATAATAGAGACATAATTTATCGGGCATTGTGTCACATTTGCGTAGAGGATAGATTCGGTCTAATAGCTTTTTCGTCTCATATGCACTAAATGCGTTCGGATATGGTCCAAAATATAGACCTGTGCCTGTTTTAACTGTTCTCGTAACGATCAGTCTTGGGTGTTTCTCTTTGGTGATTTTAATAAATGGATAACTCTTGTCATCCTTTAGTAAGATATTGTATCTTGGCATATGCTTTTTGATGAGCGTATTCTCTAACAGCAGTGACTCTACTTCACTGTTCGTAATCACATAATCAAAATCAACAATATCTTGCACGAGCCGCATCGTCTTTTCATCATGCGCACCACTGAAGTAAGAACGCACACGGTTTCTTAGGTTCTTTGCTTTACCTACATATATAATCTCATCATCTTTATTTTTCATCAGGTAGCAACCAGGTTCTGTTGGCAGTACTGATAATTTTAGTTTTAAATCTTTCATTTTTATCCCTCTAACAAAAAAAGCCGCATCAGCGGCTTTATAAATTGTTGATTATAGATGTTTCTCAATAAGTGCAGTTAATTGCTCTTTTGGTTGGAATCCAACAACTTTATCAACTTCTTCGCCATCTTTGAACAGAATTAAAGTTGGAATAGACATTACTCCGAACTCAGCAGCAGTTGCTTGGTTTTCATCCACGTTAAGTTTTACGATGTCAGCTTTACCATCTAAGTCAGCTGAAACCTCTTCAAGTACTGGAGCGATCATTTTACAAGGACCACACCAAGGTGCCCAGAAGTCAACAAGCTTAACGCCCTCTCCAATTGTTTCTTTAAATGTTGCATCATTTACATCGATAATTGCCATATCTAAAATACCTCCACTAATTAGTACTGGTCTTATTATAATATAGACCTTTTCCTTACACAATTTAATTGCTTATACAAAAAACGCTAAATATATGATGCCAGATAAAAACATAATAGCTGCAAATATAATCACAACTGTCGCCAGTTTATACATATCAAAACCCATTAAATCCACCTACTTCATTGTCACGATGGTTACACCAAATCCACCTTCGCTTGGTAATCCACCTCTAAATGTGGCAACTTTTGAATGTTGCTTTAAGTGCTGCTGCACACCTTTTTGTAGTGCACCAGTCCCTTTACCGTGAATGATTTCCACTTCTGATAGATTTGATAATACCACTTGGTCGAGATAACGGTCTAGTTTGATCATCGCATCCTCATATCTTTCACCACGTAGATCTAAAGTATTCGACACGTTCATTCTAGATACCCGCTTCACCGCTGGTGCTTTCTTCTTCTCTTGTTTGCGCTTCTTGAGTTCATCTTTTTTAACTTTCATTTTGATGATGCCCATCTGCACAGAGATATCGTCGCCTTCAATGTCTATCACGACACCTTTTTGTCCGTAAGTTAATACGTCAACTTCGTCACCAACCTCTAGCTTTTCCTCTACTTCGTTTTTAACATCTTTTTTGATTGCCTTGTGATAATAGCTATCAGAAAGTGACTTTTTCGCTTCAATCAATTTGTGCTGTTCTATAGAATCCGCACCCAGTGTCTTCATGAGTTCTAGATCATCAATGATATCTTGTGCTTTACGTTCTGATTTCTTGATGATCTCGTTTGCTTTCTCTTCAGCCGCTTCAATCATCGATTGTTTTTCACGCTCGAACTTATTCTTGTATCCTTCTAACTCTTGTTTTAATGACTCCGCATTTTTTAAGAGTCGCTTCGTTTCCAGTTCATTATCACGCGCATGAGTCGTATGACGTTCTAATGCGCCAATCATCTCATTAATTTCATAGTTATCTCTACCTGATAATGCACGCGCACGTTCAATCACATTTTTATCGAGTCCAAGTTTTTCTGATATTTCAAATGCATTTGATTTACCAGGTATCCCCATGAGTAATCGATAGGTTGGAGATAAAGTTCCAACGTCAAATTCCATAGAGGCATTAATTGTATTCGTGCGTCCATATGAAAATGATTTAAGTTCCGGATAGTGCGTAGTCGCGATTACAGTGACGTCTCTGTCTAATAGGTATTCTAAAATACTAATTGCAAGTGCTGCACCTTCTTCTGGATCGGTTCCTGCACCTAATTCGTCTAGGATAACGAGACTCTTTTCATCTACTCGATTTAAAATGTCTGCAATGTTTGTTAAGTGACTCGAGAACGTAGATAATGACTGTTCGATTGATTGTTCGTCACCTATATCTGCATAGATACTTTCGAAAAGTCTTAGTCTAGATCCATCAAGTGCTGGGATTGGAATACCACACTGAGCCATGATGACAGAGAGCCCAATTGTTTTGATTGTTACTGTCTTACCTCCTGTGTTTGGTCCAGTGATAATGATTCCTGTTGTATCTCTATCGACTAAGATATCATTCTTAACCACTTGTTCTATGTCTATAAGTGGATGGAATGCATTCACAAGATGGATACTTTCATCTGTACCTATTGCTGGAATCGTCCCTTTATAGCTCATACCATATTTCGCTTTCGCAAATACTAAATCTAAAATATGAAGTACTTCGTCAATTTGAAGTAAGTCATACTCATTTTCAGCAACGAGACCTGTAAGTTCCGCTAAAATCTTATTGACTTCATTCTTTTCATCTTCACGTAAATGTTGAATTCTATTACTAATTTCGACTATTGCCATCGGTTCAATATAAACAGTGAGACCTGACGTCGACACGTCATGAATAATCCCTTTCACTTCACTTTGTGAGTCTGCTTTAACTGGTAATACATATCTATTGTTACGCATCGTAACGAGACTATCCGAAAGTTTCTTAGAATGCTTTCTCATAATGTCGTTTAAACGCGTTCTAATTCCGGACTCTTCTCTTGATATCTTCTTACGAATAGATAACAAAGTTGAAGATGCATGGTCTAATACCCCTGTCTCATCCACCGTCTCAACTATTTTATTATAGAGACTACGTTCAGATGGTAAAGCACGCTCATAGTGCGATAACGTTTCTAGTTCAATCTCTTTATCATAAAACTCATTAAACACACCAATCAGCATGTCCTTACGATTTAACATCTGTTTAATCGCAATCAATTCATTCACAGATAATACACTACCGATTTTAGCGCGTTTTACGTAGCTTGTGATGTCTTGTATTCCTGACATTTCAACTGGACGATATCTAAGCATTGTGAGCGCATCATCGACTTCACTGAGCGTCTTTTTAACATCCGCTTCAAGTGTCTGGAACATATCTATATTAATTTGTTTTTTGGTTTTATCACTAATTGCATATTCTTTTAAACGAATCAAAATCTCGTTAAATTCTAATGCTCTTAATGTTCTTTCGTTCATAATTATCACTTACCATTTTTTATAAATTGTTTAAACTCTTCACGACTCATCGTATTGACCACTTGGTCTTTTGAAATCAGTCCTTTTTGTAGTGTTGCGATACCATACTTCATAAACTCTAAATGACGCGTATGGTGTGCGTCCGTATTTACTGTAAGTATTAAATCTTTATGTTTAATGACGTCTGATGACAGATCAAGTCTCTTTGGATTCGCATTGACTTCAAGTACTGTATTCGTGTCTTTTGCCATCTGAATTAATTCATCCATATTTACACGGTAGCCACTTCTCGCACCGATGAGCCTACCTGTTGGATGCGCAATATGTCTTACATATGGATTGTAACACGCATTCTTAAGACGCTCCATAATTTCCGCTTCACTCTGATTAAAGCTAGAATGAATCGCAGCAATCACGTAATCGAGCGCTTGTAATGTGTCATCACTAAAGTCAAGTGTCCCATCTGGACGGATGTCCATCTCAGTACCTGCATATACATCGATTTCCGGGTATTTATCATTTATTTTATTAATCTCTTCAATCTGTTTGTATAATCTATTTTCATCTAACCCGTTCGCTACTACGAGACTCTTAGAGTGATCCGTGATCACCATATATTCATATCCACGATTAATACACGCTTCGACCATCTCTTCAATATTCATAGCACCGTCACTATACGTCGTGTGCATGTGAATGTCGCCCTTGATGTCGTCTAAAGTCACGATATTAGATATATCCATATCGATTTCTTCACCTGTCTCACGCATCGCAGGTGGAATGAATGGTAAATCAAAATGAGTGTAGAATGCTTCCTCACTTTCAAATGTAATGACGCTGTCGTCTTCTTGTTTTACGCCATATTCACTGATGCTCTCTCCACGCGTCTTTGCAATTTGTCTCATGCGGATATTATGATCTTTAGAACCTGTGAAATGTTGGAGTGTGGAATAATACTCATCCCCCTGAATGAATCTAAAATCCGTATTGATCTCTTTAAAATCATCCTTGATGATAATTGAAAACTTCTTCTCACCTTCAGCTATTACAGATTTAAAGAAACGACTCTCTTTCATCTTGCTGATAAAGGCCGATACATTATTTGTTTTAATAATATAATCAAGATCTCCACTTGTCTCTTTAGTACGTCTTGCACTTCCTGCAACATCGTATTTTTGAACAAAGTCGAACGCGCTGATTTTATCTTCAATCAATTTTCTGAATTTAAGAATCTGATCGATCGGATAGCGATCAGGTTTCGTAAAGAGTTCATTAATTCCATTTAATATATTCTCTTCGGTCTTCTTACCAAATCCAGGCAACTTTTGAAGACCATTGTCTTCACATAATGACTTTAATTCATCGATAGTTACAATATTGGTCGCTTCATAAATCTTTGCGACACGCTTTGCACCGAGACCTGGGATTTTAGTCATCTGTACAAGTCCGGCTGGAGTTTCACTCTTTAGTTCCTCGAGTAATGAAGACTTACCCGTCTTAATATATTCATTAATGAGAGTGATTGTACCTTTACCAATTCCCTTAATTCCTTCAAAGGAATCCAACTCACTGAGACTTCTCTGATCCGTTTCAAGTGCATTCGCAGCCCTTCTATACGCAGAGACTCTAAAGTTATTTTCTAAGTTTAACTCTAGATACACTGCGATTTCTTCTAACAATTGAATAATATCTTTTTTAGTAATTTCAGCCATATATACCTCCATAAAAAATAGGACCTAAAATAAAGGCCCTATATTTGCATCCAACTCATCAAGCGGTCAGATAATATCAATGTGTGATTTAATATAAATTTAGCCAAGCCAGATCCGTCAATTGCATTCTGTAATGCATCCATTGGAATCGTTGCTGCAAAAGCTAAAATAACGACGAGTATACAAATTGTCTCAATTACACCAAATATAACACCTGCGATTGACGATGCCACAACGTGGAAATTTATTTGTTGTAAATAATCGAACGTACTAATAAAAATTTGAATAATGAGTTTAGTAATAATAAAGATAAAAAAGAATGCAGCCATGTAATAATAAGCAGTCTCTAAATCTGGTATATCTTTTAAAATTGTATTATCCACTTCTAGTGCACTAGATGGATAAGGCATTATTAAATCTAACTTGCTTCCAAGTGTCTTGTAATTAAGTCTCGCAATGATTATTGCCGATATAGTTCCAAATAGATGGATGAATTGCAATAATCCTCCGCGTCTAAATCCGACAATCATGCCAATAATTATTAAAAGTAGTATAAGTAGTGTCATATGCTAACCCTTTTTCTCAGTAATTTCTAGCTTTACTTTTTCAAAATCTAGACGTTAACTTGATATGCTATTTATTATAGCGATTACGGTTTTTATTAACAAGTAAGTCCTACTTAAAATCGATATAAAAATACCGTCCCTACAATCATAAGGACGGTCTAAAACTATTCTCTAATCTTAAATCCTTCACTTAGAAGTGCTTCAACTACTGGTGTATGAAGCGTTTCTACGACTTCATCTGTTAGAGTTTCTTCTTTGTTTAGATAAGTTATGTGTAATGCGACAGACTTTTTGCCCGCTTCAATGTGTTCACCTTCATATACGTCGAAAGGTTCAACATTAATTAAGTAGTTTACGTTCTGTTTGTAAATTAGATCTGTAATATCTTGAACAGTGACTTCACTATTTACTTCCAAAGCAATATCTCTCGTAATTTGGGGATACTTAGGTAATTGTTCATAACGAATCGTACCTTCAGTCTCTCTATACAGTTCATCGAGATTCACTTCAAATACAGTTGTTTGGTTTAAATCATGATCATCCGCATACTTAGGATGTAGTTCACCAATTAGTCCAATGACTTTACCTTTTAGTAGCACATGAGCTGTACGCCCTGGATGAAGCTCTTTATATTCATTAGTTGCCTCATACGTGATATGTGGTTTTAGAGAAAATCTTGTAAATATGCTATCTAAAATACCTTTTAATGTGTAGAAGTCAGATAGAAGCGATTCTCCTAACCATTCCACACTGTACTGTGGTCCAGAGATTACAGCAGCTAACTTCGTAATTTCTGTTGGCAGTTTATCTTGTCCATTAGTTTCAAATACTTTACCTACTTCATAAAGTGACACAGATTTACGTTGTCTATTCATGTTGTATGTCACGTTGTCTACTAAATGAGGAATAAGGCTCGTTCTAAGCGTTGAGTGAATTTCACTCATAGGCATTGTGAGCTGTAACCCAACAGTAGCATTTGTAAATTCTGTCGCGCGAGATGATTCAGTAAGTGCATAGTTGATTGCTCCTGAAAGACCGAGTGATGATAATTGATTTTTAATGATTCTTGTTTTTACTTGGTTATCTGTTAAACGCCCAGGTGTTATTTCTGAATACACAGGAAGCGTAGATGGTAAGTTGTCATACCCATAAATACGTGCCACTTCTTCTGTGATGTCTTCAGGAATTTTTAAGTCATCACGACGCGATGGGATAATCGCGTGAATGTTGTCTCCGTCAACTTTTACGTCGATTCCAAGCTTATCTAGTATTTCAGTGATTTTATCAGCGTTCAAGTCTAAACCTAAGCGGTTATTGATGAATGATACTGATGTATCGATTTCTGTAGGTGTTAAATCAAGTTCTCCGTCAGAAACGATACCTTTTTCTACAGTTCCACCAGCAAGAGTTTCAAGTAAATACGCTGTTCGGTCTAGTGCTTTAATTACAAACTCATGAGACACACCTTTTTCAAAGCGGCTTGATGCTTCACTTCTTAAGTTCAAGCGTCCTGATGTCTTACGTACAGATACAGGTTCGAATACTGCCGATTCAATCACAACATTCTTCGTATTGTGTGTTACTTCAGAGAAGTCTCCACCCATGACACCTGCTAAAGCTACGGGTTCTTTACCGTTTGTAACTACAATATCTGACTCTAGAAGTGTACGTTCTTTACCGTCTAGTGTTGTCATCTTTTCGTTTTCTTTAGCACGACGTGTAACAATTTCCTTAGAACCGATTGCGTCGTAGTCAAAAATATGAAGCGGTTGACCGAACTCTAAAAGTACGTAGTTTGAAATATCTACGACGTTATTGATTGGACGGATACCTGCTTTAAGTAGACGATGCTGCATCCAAACTGGAGATGGTGCAATCTTAACGTTATTTACTTTGCGCAGCGCATAAAATGGCACTGCTTCACTATCTTCATTTTTAACAGAGATACCAGAAATGTCTTCTGTTTCAGTCATATTGAGTTCAGGTTCAACTACTTCGCCACCAAATAATGCACGGACTTCATATGCTGTACCAATCATAGAGAGTGCGTCTTTTCGGTTTGGTGTTAAGTCGAATTCAAGTACCTGGTCGTCGAGATATAATGCTTCTAATGCATTTGTACCAGGAGTCTGTTTCTCGTTAAAGATAAAGATTCCTTCTTTATACTCTTTAGGTACGTATTCTTCAGAAATACCAATTTCTTGTAAACTACAAATCATACCGTATGATTCTTCACCACGTAGTTTCGCTTTTTTAATTTTAATACCGCCAGGTAGTCTGCCCCCAACTTTAGATACGATAACGTAGCTATCTGCTTTAACATTTGGTGCTCCACAGACAATCTGTACTGTTTCTTCACCTGTATTTACTTGGCATAGATTGAGTTTATCTGCTTCAGGGTGTTGTTTTACACTCTCAACATATCCCACAACAAGATTTTTAATACCCTCTGTATAATCGATGATATCGTCTACTTCGATACCACCTCTTGTGATTGTTTCTGCAAGTGTTGCAGTATCTGCATCAACAGATATAAATGTTTCTAACCACTCTTTAGAGACTTTCATGTACAACACCTCTATCTTCTGTATATTTAAATTGCTCTAGGAAACGTAAGTCGTTTGTATATAGATGTCTGATGTCTTCAATACCGTATGTCAGCATCGCGATACGATCTGGACCAAGCCCAAATGCAAATCCAGAATATTCTTTTGAATCAAAACCAGCCATTTCAAGGACATTAGGATGTACCATTCCAGCTCCTAAGATTTCGATCCAACCTGTTTGTTTACAAACGTTACAACCATCTCCACCACATTTGAAACAAGATACGTCTACTTCAACACTTGGTTCAGTAAATGGGAAGTAGCTTGGGCGTAAACGAATTTCACGCGCTTCACCAAATAAGTTTTTAGCGAGTAACTCTAATGTGCCTTTTAAGTCTGAGAGGTGAATGTTTTTATCTACAACTAGACCTTCAATCTGTGTAAATTGATGTGAGTGTGTCGCGTCATCACTGTCACGTCGATACACTTTACCTGGACAAATAATTTTAATTGGTCCTTTTCCGTCCGCTTGGTTTAACACACGTGCTTGTACAGGTGACGTATGCGTTCTGAGTAGAGTTTCTTCAGAGATGTAGAAACTATCTTGCATGTCACGTGCTGGGTGTGTTTTTGGAAGGTTTAACGCCTCAAAGTTATAATAATCCGTCTCTACTTCATATCCTTCACGTACTTCGTAACCAAGACCTAAGAAGAAGTCTTCAATATCAGTGATAATTCGATCGATTGGATGAATACCCCCTTGCGGGAATGACCGTCCTGGCAAAGTGACATCCAGTGTTTCTTTTTCTAGCTTTTCTTGGAGAAGTTTTTCTTCTAATTCTTTGATTGCTGTTTCTAATCGCTCGGTTACTTCAGTGCGTAGTGCATTCACTTTTTGTCCGTATGCTTTCTTTTCTTCATTCGGAATTTCTCTCATGCGTTGCATGAGTGTAGATACTTGCCCTTTTTTTCCTAAGAACTGTACGCGGACATCTTGAAGTTGTTTCATATCAGATGCCTTTTTTAAAGCACTTAGAAATGACTGTTTAATTTCTTCGAAATTTGCCATAATTTCACCTCATAAGATTTTAAAATAAAACAAAAAGAACTCCGCCCAATATAGGACGGAGTTCCGTGGTACCACCTAAATTCCTGGCTTATCCAGGCACTTATCATTCGTAAGTGAATGACACTCTATTTCATCATTAGGTGAACCCTGACGCTCATTTGAAGTGCTCTCACCATTTCACTTCTCTCTGTATAATGAGTCTTGTCATTTATGCCTATTTCATCTGAAATATATCTGTTTTATTAATATATAGATTATACATTGATTTCTAAATTTTTTCAAACTCTGAACTGATGCATGAGAATTCCACCGGCAACAGCGACGTTTAAGCTTTCAGCGTGACCTGTCATATCAATTTTAAACTGTTTATCACTTCTTTTAATTAATGCTGCTGTAACCCCTTTACCTTCGTTACCTAAAATGAGTGCGATATTTTTTGACTCGTCCACTTTAAGTTCCGTATCACCTTCAAGTGATGTTGTTACTACATCTCCATCAAAAGTATCTAGGAATTCGTTTAAATCTCGGCGAGATAAAGACACGTGGAAATGTGATCCTTGTGCGCTTCTTAATACTTTATCGTTATAAGCATCTACGGTATCTGGACTCATCACGATTTGTTTAAAATTGAATGCATCAGCTGTACGGATCAGTGTACCTAAATTTCCTGGATCTTGTACTCCATCAATGATTAAGACACGCTTACTATTTTCAATAGTGTCGACTTCACCCACTACGGCTAGTATCCCTGGTGGCGTTACAAGAGTAGATAATGTTTTCATGACACCATCGTTCACTTCAGTGACCTTGACTGACCCTAAGTTCAGGTCAAAAGTCTTATCTTCTTGGATAAACACTTCTTTAATAGGCGCGTTGTTTTCTTTTGCAACTTCAATTAAGTGTTCTCCTTCGATGAGATAAAGTTTCTCTTTATCTCTTGTTTTTTTCTTGTGAAGCTTGCGCACTTCTTTAATGCGTGCGTTATCTTTTGATGTGATTACCATTTAATTGAATCAACCGTTTCATCATCTAAAGATTTAATGATTTCTACAACTAAATCTACTGCATCTTTAAAATCTTGTCTGTGCATGATAGATACGTTTGAATGCATATAACGAAGGGGGACTCCGATTGCTACTGAAGGCACGCCATCATGAGTTGTATGGAAGCTACCTGCATCCGTTCCGCCTCCTGGAATTGCTTGTAGTTGGACGTCGATGTTTTTATCTTTAGCAATTTTTTGGATATGACGTCTGAAACCAACGTGACCAATGTTAGATCCGTCGAGTAATAATAATAATGGACCTTCACCTAGGTTACCTTTACCGTTTCTAGAGTCCATACCTGGTGAATCCGTCGCAAGACCAACGTCAACTGCAATTGCAAGGTCTGGTTTCACTTTGTGAGCAGCAGTTTTTGCTCCACGAAGTCCGACCTCTTCTTGTACTGTTGCACCAGATACTACGTTGATGTTAGTATCTACATCTTTAAGTTTCTCTAATACTTCTACAGCGAGTGCACAACCGTAACGGTTGTCAAATGCTTTAGCAAGAAGATAATCTTTGTTTGCCATTTGCGTGAATTCAGTATATGGAACGATGATGTCACCAAGTTGGACACCTGCTTCTTCAGCTTCTTCTTTGCTCGCGACACCAATATCAATAAACATATCTTTAAGATCCACTGGTTTTTTTCTATCTTCTGGACTTAATACGTGTGGTGGCTTTGAGCCAACTACACCTACAAGGTTCCCTTTTTCGGTAATGACAGTCATTCGTTGAGATAATAGAACTTGGTTCCACCATCCACCAATTGGAGTGAATTTTAAGTATCCTTTATCGTCAATTTCAGTAATCATAAAGCCGATTTCATCTAAATGTCCACCAATTAAAATTGTTTTACTCCCAGACTTTGATTCTTTTTTACCAAAGATTCCTCCAAGGTTATCTTCAATAATAGAGTCAGAATTTGGTTCTAAGTATTCTCTCATGAGTTCTTTAACTTCCGTTTCGAAACCTGACACACCATTCGCATCTGTTAATGCTTTTAACATTTCTAATTGCTTGTCCATTATGTACCTCCAAATAAATTATGTATACGATTATTTTAACACAAATAAAAAAATCCACATTGATTTTAAATGTGGATTAGAAAAAGATATTATTTATTTAAAGCATCTTTAGCTTGTTTAACAATTTCACCGAATGCTGCATCATCAGCAATTGCGATTTCAGAAAGCATTTTACGGTTGATATCGATACCAGCGATTTTAAGACCATTCATTAAACGGCTGTAGCTGATGTCGTGGTTACGTGCAGCTGCGTTGATACGAGCAATCCATAATTTACGGAATTCACGTTTTCTATTTTTACGGTCTCTATATGCATATTGACCAGATTTTGTAACTTGTTGTTTTGCTACTCTGTAAAGTGCACCTTTGGCACCAAAGTAACCTTTAGCTTGTTTTAATACTTTTTTACGTCTTTTACGTGAAGTAAGACCATTTTTTACACGAGCCATGTCGTTTCCTCCTTAAATTACTTAGCAGCCTTGGCTAATAAATGTACTAGACGACGCGCGTCAGATTTTGCAACTAAAGCAGATTTACGTAAGTGACGTTTTTGTTTAGTTGTTTTGTTCGCCATAAGATGGCTAGTGAATGCTTGTGAACGTTTGAATTTTCCAGTAGCAGTACGTTTAACACGTTTTGCATATCCTTTGTGTGTTTTCATTTTAGGCATGATAATGAATCCTCCAAAAATATTATTTTTCTTTGTTTGGTGCGACAACGAGGAACATTGAGCGACCTTCCATCTTAGGTCGAACCTCAATTTGACCAACGTCTTTGAGTTCTTCCGCAAAACGCTCTAACACTTTACGTCCAATGTCTTTGTGTGTGATCGCACGACCTCTGAATCGAATGGATGCTTTTACTTTGTCTTCCTTAGAAAGGAATTTCTTAGCTTGATTTAGCTTTGTGTTAAAGTCATGTTCATCGATTGTTGGTGATAGTCTTATTTCTTTGACACTAATCACTTTTTGCTTCTTGCGTGCTTCTCTGTCTCTCTTTTGTTGTTCATATTTGAACTTACCGTAGTCCATGATACGCGCAACCGGTGGTTTCGCAGTAGGAGCTACAAGGACAAGGTCGAGGTTAACTCGTTCTGCCATTTCAAGAGCTTCTTTCGTCGATTTAATGCCTAGCTGTGAACCATCTTGTCCAATCAATCGAACTTCCTTTGCGCGAATACGATTATTGATAATTGTTTGGTCTTTTGCTATTGTTGACACCTCCAAAAAATTTAACGAACAAAAAGAGCGGGTGCATAGCAACACCCGCTCTTCGAAATAGACATAAAATGATAATTATGTCTTCCCCGATTGACCCTGTGACACTTACTGCTGAGGGTGTGAAGCGGGAGCTTCAACTTGTTCGTTCAATTCAACTCTTATAACTATACATGTGTTTTTCATATAAGTCAACACTTTGCTTAAATTAATTCGAATTTATTTCTTCAGTCTAATTTCATCTACAAGGTTATATAAGAAGTCTTCTTTAGGGAAAGTCTGTTGATCTTTCTCACCGTATTTACGGACGTTAACTTCTTTCGCTTCTACTTCTTTGTCCCCTACAACTACTTGATAAGGGATTTTCTTCATTTGCGCTTCACGGATCTTATACCCCATTTTTTCTTCACGGTCATCAATTTTCGCACGAATTCCATAAGATTTCAACTCATCGAGTAATTCTCTTGCATAATCATAGTGTAAATCTAAGTTTACAGGAATGATCTGGACTTGTTCTGGTGCGAGCCATAATGGGAATGCGCCTTTGTATTCTTCAATCAAGAATGCAACGAAGCGTTCCATTGTACCTACTACACCTCTGTGGATGACTACAGGACGGTGGTTCTGCCCATCTTCACCAATGTAGTTTAAGTCAAAGCGTTCTGGTAACAAGAAGTCTAATTGTACTGTAGACATTGTTTCTTCAATACCTGAAGCCGTTTTTACTTGAACGTCAAGTTTTGGACCGTAGAATGCCGCTTCACCTTCGGCTTCGAAGTAATCTAGCCCCATTTCTTCTACTGCTTCTTTCAACATCGCTTCTGCGTTATTCCACATCTCATCGTCATCAAAGTATTTTTCAGTATCGTTTTTATCTCTATAAGATAAACGGAATGAATAATCTGTGATGTTGAAGTCATCATAAACTTCTTGAATTAAGTGTACAACACGTTTAAATTCATCTTTAATTTGGTCTGGGCGAACAAATACGTGCGCATCGTTTAGAACCATTCCACGTACACGTTGTAACCCAGAAACTGCACCTGATGCCTCGTAACGGTGCATCATACCAAGTTCTGCGATACGAATTGGAAGTTCACGGTATGAGTGACGTTCGTTTTTATAGATCATCATGTGGTGTGGACAGTTCATTGGACGAAGAACTAGTTTTTCGTTTCCGATTTCCATTGGTGGGAACATGTCCTCATGATAATGATCCCAGTGACCACTTGTCTTGTAAAGATCAACGTTCGCCATAATTGGAGTATAAACGTGGTCATATCCGAGTGACACTTCTTTGTCGACAATGTAACGTTCAATTTCACGTCTAATAGTCGCACCGTTCGGTAACCATAATGGAAGACCTGCACCAATTAATTGGTTGTTTTCAAAAATCTTTAAGTCTTTACCAATTCTTCTGTGATCTCGTTCTTTGCGCTCTTCTAACATTTGTAAGTGTGCATTTAAATCTTTTTTGTTAAAGAATGCTGTACCGTAGATACGCTGTAACATCTTGTTGTTTGAATCTCCACGCCAGTAAGCTCCAGCAGTAGATAGAAGCTTGAACTCTTTAATCTTAGAAGTTCTTGGAACGTGTACCCCACGACAAAGGTCAGTAAATTCACCTTGAGAATATACAGTTACAGTTTCATCTTCAGGAATCGCATCAATTAACTCGAGCTTATATTCATCATCTTTAAATAAAACTTTGGCTTCATCACGAGTTAATACCGAACGTTCGATTGGAATGTTTTCATCAATAATACGCTTCATTTCTTTTTCAATTTTAGGTAAGTCTTCCGCTGAAATTCTCTCATCCATATCGAAATCATAATAGAACCCTTCTTCGATTACTGGACCTACACCAAATTTTACATCTCCATAGAGACGTTTTAATGCTTGCGCCATTAAGTGAGCTGTAGAGTGTCTCATGACCTCTAACGCTTCTTCTGATTTGTCAGTGAATAATTCGATATCTGCATCCTCAATAATTGGACGAGTTAAATCATACATTTCACCATTCACGCGCGCTGCTACACTTGCTTTTTTAAGACCTGGGCTAATTGAACCCGCAATTTCTTCTGCAGTAATGCCACTATCAAACTCTTTTACATTTCCATCAGGAAACTTAACTTGTACTTTTACGTCTGACATAACGATTCCTCCTAAAATAAAAAAAGCCGTCCCTAAATAAAGGGACGACTATACACCGTGTTACCACCCTGATTCGCAAAAATTAATATTTTTGCCTCAGCTAGGATTTAACGGTCCAAACCGGCTTACGATTAAATAAGCAATGAAAAAGGGAGTAACTCCAAGTGTATATTGTGCATTTTCACCGACCACGCACTCTCTAAAAATATACCAAAAGAAATTGTGTCCTTTTGAATTTACTATTTGAAATTTATGAATATATTATATACTGATAATTCTATAAATGCAATGATTACTGCTTATGACGATAGTTTAAGCCAGTCAGTTCTACTTCTTCAGTGAGTGCACGAATACGCTCCACCATTCGAGATGACTTGATTTTATCTTCAGCACCGTTTTTTGTATGACTATATAACTCAATCAGATCATTAACTGAATAGTTTGAGCTGATAAAGGTAGGAAGGCCACGAGACATACGCGACTGCAAGATTGGTGTCAACACTTCGTCTCTCGACCACACTGTGATATCTTCGGCACCTAAATCATCCAACATTAACACTTCAGCAGTTTTAATGGCGAGTAACTTTTCTTCTGTTGAACCATCTTTAAATCCTGATTTAAGATCTGTTAATAGCTCTGGCATGTAAATCATCATAGAAGATACTGATTTCTCTTTTAGCTCATTCGCAATGCATCCTAATATGAATGACTTCCCTACCCCAAATTGGCCATGGATATATAAGCCTTTTGGTTCGTCACCTGACACAATCGAGATTGCAGCATCAATTGATTTCTTAATGACATCGTTACGAGTTGAACTAGAGTCGTGATACAAGTCATCAAAACTCGCATTTTTGATATCTTTTGAAATGTGAAAACGCTTAATTAATGATTCTTTTTCCTCATAATCAAGCTGCTTCTCTCTCACTGGACATCTTGTGTAATAGAGATGCAAACGATTGTTACGCACTTCAAGATTATTCACGAGACCTTCTGGATGGGAAATACAATTCCCTTTTTCATCGACTTCGCATTCTGTTTTCTGTTCAACAAAAAACTTAGCGTTAATGAGATCATCTACAATCATTTGACGTGTGACTTTCTCTTCACTATTTTTGATAAAATCCTGCATCTTTTTAGAATTAATAATCTCATCAATGAGTGCTTCTTCTCTATTTTGACGCTGTTTTATTTCGTCTATCGCGCCAACTTTATTAAATATGTTTCCGATAGATTTCACATCAATCACCTATTATTTCTAAACTGTTGGATACGCGCTGCAATCGAATCATCCTTCAGTTCTGGTTTTGTTTTCTCAAGTGTTTTCTTCTCATCATTATTTTCAGATGGCTTCTTTTCAGTAAACCACTTAGGTTCAATGGTTTTATGAGAAACTTTGAAGCGGTTGTTTGCATAATTTTTCTTTTTCTCTTTATCTTGCATGAAACTTAATATAGATTCACTTGCTTCTTTAGCAGTTAAAAATCCTTTATTTTCCCAATCTCTTGCGATTGAAAAAACATAGTTATCATTTAAATACTCACCTTTTTGTAAGACATATTCTAATAATACATTAATGACACCATCAGACAATTGAGTTGTCATGATAAGCTCTGTCACAATACGCATATCATTTTTTGATGCATTGTTATTTCTTAAATGTTGAATACGATTTAGAGGTGAAATATCATCTAACTGCTCGAAATAATCCGTGCTGTTTTCGTGTGTATTTAGAGTCTCAAGTTGTGGTTTTTTATTAACTTTACCACTAGTCACATTATATTCTCTTAATGCATAGTGCTTCAAGAGTTCGATATCAATACCGTCTTTACGATCTGTTGATTTAATAATAATATCTTTCATTTGATATAGAGATAGATTAAAAACTTGTGATAATTTCACAATCGTACGCTGAACTTCAGTATTAAAGAACCCTTTTTCAACATAAGTACCCCGTAAATGTGTATACAGCATATCAAAGTCAAAATCTGTCACATCAATTCTAGGACCTTTAGACTCGTTTTTAGAAATAAATGTCTCCGTAGGTTTTTGAAACTCATTCATACGAAGAGATGAGAACACTTCTTTAAAGTTTCGACTTACGTCACTAAATCCATCTGGAAATGTGTAATAGACCCATGCAGCTTTTTTCTCATTAAACTTCTTACTCCCAATTTTCGCGAATAAAAACATCGATAGCATCGGATCATTAAAGAAACTTTCAGCATCTAACGGGCTTTTTATCTCATATAAAAATTGGTCCGTGTGTTCATCATCATTCACATATGTTTTTAAGAGATCTATTGCTTCAAGTTTTTCTAATTCTTTCGTAAGCGTTGAAAGTTCGATATTTAACATATCCATAAATTCACTATGGAAACGTACAGTCATATCTTGTTTCATATCAATTAAATAATTATAAATAGATAAAGACACGGGACCAATTAACGGCATGTATATATCAGATAGTATCTCCCGGTCATATGGGGATAATGAGACTTTGTTATACACTAAAAATTCTGTTCTTGGCGTGAGTCTTGTATTCATATCAAGATTTTCCTTTATTTAAGTTCTGAAGGACATCCATGAGCTGATTGATGTCTTTAAATTCACGATAAACTGACGCAAAACGAACGTATGCAACTTGGTCTAAATCCATTAATTCGTTCATTACAGCTTCGCCAATATCATTCGATGAAATTTCAGCTTTATTTAAATTGCGTAATGCTTTTTCTATATTGTCCGTTCTCTTTTCAATTTCTTCAAACGGAATTGGTCTTTTTTCACATGCTTTCATGAGACCTTCTAATACTTTTTCTCTATCAAATTTTTCACGCGTGTTGTCCTTTTTTATAACGACAAGTGGGGATAATTCGATTCTTTCAAAAGTTGTAAACCTGGTACCACATGATTCACATTCACGACGACGTCTAATTACTGTCATATCATCAGCGTGACGTGAATCAATAACTTTTGTATTTTGATGTTGGCAATTTGGACAACGCATGAACTCACCTCATTTTAATTATTAACTATATTATACATGAAAATACGCCCATAAAAAAATTACAGGAGCGATTTGCTCCTGTAAATATTATCCAATCACTGAGTAATGTTCACGAATTGGTCGATCTACTAAATATTCGCTACCTTGTTGTTCAGATCGGTCTTGTTTTTGTTGGTGTCCTTCTTGGTAAGCAGTACTTGCTACCCACTCATCGAATTTTTCACGGTTTTCAAAGCCAGTTAATACTGAAATCGTATTGTCTTTATTAATTAGACAAAACCCTGTGAATCCAGGGTATTTATCTACTTTTCTATTACGGTTTTCAAAACGAGTAATAATCGTATCGAGATAATCTTCTTTTATATTTAATGTGTTAACTGAGATGTGGCCTGCTTTAGTAATATCACCATCGTGGATTTTAACTTTATGTGTTTCACCATTGAATTCCGCGATATCTTTTTCTAATTCTAAAGCATTTGTTTTACCTTGATCATTTTGTAATTTCAAATTGAACACTCCTCAAATAAATTAGAACAAAAAAAGGACAGATGGGTTCTGTCCTTATTATTAAAATTAAAGGTTCTCTGCAACTTTTTCAACAAGTTCAACTGTACGAGTTGAGTAGCCCCACTCGTTATCGTACCAAGAAAGGACTTTAACTTGTGAGTCTCCAATTACCATAGTTAAATCTGCATCAACGATTGAAGAATGTGGGTTTGTGTAGAAGTCACGTGACACTAGTGGTGCATGTGTTACTTCTAAAATACCTTTTAACTCTCCGTTAGCTGCTTCTTCTAATGCTTTGTTTACTTCTTCTTTAGTAACATTTTTGTCTAACTCTACTACTAAGTCAACAAGTGATACGTTTGGAGTTGGAACGCGTAATGCCATACCATCTAGTTTACCTTCTAGTTCAGGTAATACGAGTGCTGTTGCTTTTGCAGCACCAGTTGATGTTGGAACGATGTTGTCCGCAGCAGAACGTGCACGACGTAAATCTTTATGTGGGTTGTCTAAGATATTTTGGTCTGAAGTGTACGCGTGTACAGTTGTAACAAGACCTTTTTTGATTCCAAACGCGTTGTTTAAGACTTTAGCAACAGGCGCCAAGCAGTTTGTCGTACAAGAAGCGTTTGAGAAAATGTCATATTTTTCTACATCTAACTGGTCGTCGTTTACACCTAAAACAAGTGTTTGAACGTCTCCACCTTTAGAAGGACCAGTTAACACAACTTTTTTTGCACCCGCATTGATGTGTGCTACAGCTTTGTCACCGTGGTTGAATGCACCAGTTGCTTCAAATACGATATCTACTCCAAGGTCTTTCCAAGGTAAGTTTTCAGGGTTACGATCACGTGTAATCTTGATTTCTTTACCATCAACTACTAATGTATCGTCATCTTTAGCTTCTACAACTTTGTCCCATTTACCATGAGTTGAGTCATAGTTAATTAAGTGTGCAAGATCCTCTGCTTTGTAGCTCGCGTTAACTGCAACTAAATCTAGTTTGTCAGATTCCATTGCGATACGAAATACTTGTCTTCCAATTCTACCTAATCCGTTGATTGCTACTTTAGTCATTACTTAAAAAGCTCCTTTAATTTTTTATCATATTTAGTATACCATAAAAACGGTTTTTGACAACGTTTTCACAATGTTTTTTATGACAAAGTACTTAAAAATTCGTCAATTTGTTTGTATAAAGTCTCACGCGTTTCTGTGTTATCAAAAACAACCGTTGCACGTGCTTTTTTATCTTCTAAAGACATTTGACTTTCTATACGAGAAGTTGCTTCACTTTCACTCAATTCGTTACGTGACATAAGGCGTTCAGTCTGCACATCACGTTCTACATAAACGACGATAATTTCGTCCATTTGGCCCTCAAGTCCATTCTCAAAAAGAAGCGGAATGTCTTGAAACACATGAGTTGTTTTAAGATAAAAATCACGCTCATCATTCATCATTTGTCTGATTTTAGGATGTGTGATTCCGTTCAGTATATCTCTTTTCTCTTTATCATTGAAAATTAAAGAACCTACATACTGTCTATTCATAGTACCGTCTTCATTTAATGCAGCTTCACCAAATGCTTCAACGATTTCTTTAAGACCTTCACTACCTGGTTCCACTACTTTTCTCGCATAAATATCTGCGTCAAGAACAGGATATCCTTTTGATCTGATGTAATCGCTGACTGTTGACTTTCCACTTGCGATTCCACCCGTAATACCGATGACTTTATATTTATTATCCAACTCGCTCACCTCTGACACTTCGTACAATAATACGTATTTCGACCACTCATGACTTTCGTTTTGAGTTCATGTCCTTCTGGACATGTCTTTAATCCGTATACTTTAAACTTGTTTTGCATTTCCCCACTACCACCTGTGACGCTTCGATAGTCTGAAATTGTTGAACCTCCGTAAGATAAAGACAGCTCGAACACTTCAACTATCGCATCAAATAAATTTGAGAGTCTTTCTCTACTGATGTTTTTAACACGTTTTGTTGGTAAAATATGTGAGATATACAATGCTTCAGATGCATATATATTTCCAACCCCTGGAAGTATTCTAGCATCCATGATGATTGGTTTAATAAACGATTCATTATAACGACCAGATTTAAGCGTGTTAATAAAATGTGCTCGTGCACTAGGTTCAGTGTATTCAGGTGCCATCTCAGCGATTGGTTTAAACCCTTCAATTGAATCTACAATGCGCATTTCACCAAAGCGCCTGATGTCTGAGTAAACAAGTATTTGGCCATTTGATAGTCTGAAAATCACTTGCCAATGCTTTTTAAAGTTCTTTTCCGTGATTTCATCTAAATTGTTCACGATAAAGAACGCACCACTCATTCCGAGATGTGCAACCAAATTAAAATCACTTTGTTCTTTTCGTAAAGAGAAGTACATATACTTCCCTCGTCTACCGAGGGAATATATCGTACTATATTGAACACGACTAAACTCTTGTAAAGATTGTTTTACGATCGTGCGCTTATTTCCTTTATGCCCATTTAAAACGTAATCCGATAATTCATAATCTATAATTTCAAATCCGACTATTTTTTCAAGATCACGCTTAACAAGTTCTACCTCAGGTAATTCAGGCATGTACTCTACTCCATTTCATACCAGTTTTTTCCGTATTCATAATCAACTTCTAGGTCGACTTCTAATTCAATCGCATTTTCCATAATTTCTTTAACAACAGGTATAAATGCTTCTACTTGATCTTTACGAACATCGAAGACAAGTTCGTCGTGGATTTGTAGTAAAAGTTCTGCATCGAATTCTTTCACTTTCTCACTTTCGTCATAATGTACCATTGCGAGCTTGATAATATCTGCAGCACTTCCTTGGATTGGAGAGTTCATTGCTGTACGTTCTGCGAAGCTTCTTACACTGAAGTTGCTCGCATTGATGTCTGGCATATAGCGACGACGGTTGAGTAATGTTTTTACATATCCATCTCGTTTTGCTTCTTTAACGATATCTTTCATGTACTCTTTCACACGTACAAATGTATCCAGATACGTATCAATGAACGCTTTTGCTTCTTTTCTCGTGATACCTAGTTGCTGACTTAACCCGTAGTCAGAAATACCATATACGATACCAAAGTTAACTGCTTTAGCATTTGAACGCATTGCGCTCGTTACTTCTTCTACTGGAACGCCAAATACGTTCGCCGCTGTCGTTGTGTGAATATCATTGTGACTATTAAAAGCCTCAATCATTTTTTCATCTTTAGTAATTGATGCAAGTACACGAAGTTCAATTTGCGAATAGTCTAA
The DNA here is from genome assembly GCF_014635565.1 of Phocicoccus schoeneichii. GTDB lineage: Bacteria > Bacillota > Bacilli > Staphylococcales > Salinicoccaceae > Phocicoccus > Phocicoccus schoeneichii. The sequence goes on along the minus strand of NZ_BMDB01000001.1, from coordinate 144,640 downwards.
AGATAAAAGCACGTGATCTTCTGATTTAGGTACAAATGCTTTACGCGTCTTTCTACCTTCTTCTAGACGAATTGGAATGTTTTGTAAGTTTGGATCCACACTAGATAAACGTCCTGTTTGTGCTAACGTCTGGTTGAATCTCGTATGAATTCTACTGTCTTCTTTAACATCACCTTGAAGCCCAATCACATATGTCGATTGTAATTTAGAAAGTGTTCTATATTCTAGAATATGTTTGATAATCGCATGTTTTGGTTCTAGTTTTTCTAATACATCAACCGCAGTTGAATATCCAGTTTTCGTTTTCTTAATAACAGGTAGCTCAAGCTTTTCAAATAGAATTTCACCCAGCTGTTTTGGTGAGTTAATATTAAACGCCTCACCTGCAAGTTCATGGATATGACCGACGATTGTTTCTAGTTGTCTTGCGATTTCATTCTCCATGTTTTTTAACGTGTTAACATTCACAGTGATTCCGGTCTGTTCCATCTTACCTAAGATTTTAGCTAAAGGAATCTCTAGGTCCATCCATAGGTCAAAGAGTTCATCGTGTTTTAGACGCACTTCCATCTTCGGTAATATATTATGGATCGCCATAATTTTATTTTTTAAGAAAGGAATCGCTTCTTCATCTGTAGGTGTTTTCTTTGTTCTTCCTTTTCCGTAAAGAAACTCATCGTTATCAATATTGATGCTGAAAGTTTGTGCTGTTTCAGCAACATCAATAATTTTTCGAGATGGGTCTAAAATAAAGCTTCCGAGCATGATATCCGTTGTAAAATCTCTAAACTCAATATCAAGATGTGAAAGAAGTCCCATTTGACGTTTTAAATCATATGTGTTGATTGTTTTACGTGAGTTTATGAATGACTCGAGTTCACCTTTAACTTCGTCAATCGTAGAAACAAATACTCGCTCACCATCAGTCACCCCAAAATATCTTGCTTCTACTTCAAGATAGTTCTCACCATCAGCTTCAAGGAAGATTGAAACGTTCTCTTTCAGATCATTTAACGAATCAACTGTTTCAACTTTAAATTCAGATACTTCTTCAACTTCTTGTACATCCATGTTTTCTAAAAGTGAATTGAATCCATACTCTTTATAGATCTCAATTTTCTCTTCTTGATTCTCTTCACGTAGCTTTAAGTCATCTAGAGTAAAGTCAAATGTCATATCTCTATAAATTGTCGCTAAGTCTTTAGAGATAAACGCCAAGTCCTTATTAGTTTCTAAATTCTCTTTTTGTTTTCCTTTTAACTCGTCGATGTTTTCATAAACACCTTCAACACTCTCATATTTCTTTAGAAGTTTAATCGCTGTTTTTTCACCGATTCCAGGAACACCTGGAATGTTATCTGACGAGTCTCCCATGAGCCCTTTCATATCTATGATTTGAAGCGGAGTTAAGCCATACTTTTCATTAATGAATTCAGGTGTGTACACATCGATATCTGTGATACCTTTTTTAGTGTAATAAATTTTAGTTTTCTCACCAGCAAGCTGAGTTAAGTCACGGTCACCTGTGATGATGATTGTTTCCATATCATTTTCATTCGCAAGTTTAGCGAGTGAACCGATGATGTCATCTGCTTCATAATCCATCTCTTCATATCTCTTGATACCATAAGCATCAATGAGTTTACGAATCGGTGCAAACTGTTCGCCAAGCTCAGGTGGTGTCTTTTGTCTTCCACCCTTATACGCTTCATATTTTTTATGTCTGAAAGTAGATTTACCTGCATCAAATGCAACAAGGAAATGCGTTGGTTCTTCTTCCCGAATGATTTTATCTAAAATACGTGCAAACCCAAAAATTGCATTCGTGTGTAGTCCACTTTGACTGGTCAGTAGTGGTAATCCGTAAAATGCTCTAAACGCTAAACTGTTACCATCTATTAAAATTAATTTATTCATACTGTACTCCTTTTGAAGTTTCTCTCTTTAAATTATACAAGTGTCCTATATGTATCACAAATTAAAAAAGCCCCGGCATAATTAAATCATGCCGAGGCTTATATATAATAACTATTTCTCTTATCTTTCGTCTTCTTTTTTGTCGCCGCTTAGGAATTTCTCCTGAGCGTTGTCAATGTGTTCATTGACACCATCTTTACCTTTTAAACGTTCTTCTTGTTGTTTGTCCACTTGCTCGTTAGCAAAATCTTTACCTTTGTCAGTTGCTTGTTTCTTTAAGTCATCAAATTTACTCATTATATCTCTCCTAACAAAATTAGATTCAATAATAATTTACCCGAGTTATTTTGACTTTAAACATTAAAAGATAAATTTATGGATAAAGAATTGGTGCATTTGGTCCGAGTGGTAATCCAAGCATCATCCAAACGATGAGCATGAGTGACCACATAACTAAGAAGAATAGAGAGTACGGTAACATAACTGAAACTAGAGTGCCGATACCTAGATCCTTCACATATTTCTGACTGAACGCAATGATAATTGCGAAATATGTCATAAGTGGCGTGATAATATTCGTTGATGAGTCTGCAATACGATATGCCATTGTTGTGAGTTCTGGTGAGTATCCAAGTTGCATTAAAATTGGCACAAAGATTGGTGCCATCATCGCCCACTTCGCACTTGCACTACCAATGAATAAGTTAATAACTGCTGTTACTAAGATAAACCCAATAATTAAAGGAATACCCTTTAAATTAAGCGTTTCAAGTAACTCTGCGCCGTATACACCAATCACGAGACCAATGTTTGATTCCGCGAAGAATGCAATGAATTGACCTGCTGCAAATGCAAGAACAATAAATGTACCCATTGTTGCCATTGTTTCAGCTAAGTGATTCGCAACGTCTTTATCGCTTTTAATTTCTTTTGTTACCCGACCATATACGAACCCTGGGATGAAGAAAAGAATTGCAATGATTGGTACAAGACTTTGCATAAATGGTGATTGAATAATTGTGTTTAAGTACGTTCCTTCATCTCCACGTAATGGTGACCATGGGAATACGACGAGTAGTGCTACTAAAATTCCAGATACAATAATTGAAATCAGTGCATAGATGAGTCCCTTTTTCTCTAATTTAGAGAGAGGTGCCATCTCATCATCAACGTTCACAGAGAATTTACCATCATAAGCACCTAAGCGTGGTTCAACAATTTTCTCAGTTACAAACCAACCAACGAGTGTCAATAAGAACACACTCACAATAATGAAGTAGTAGTTCATTGCAACGTTCATTGTCTCCACATACTCTGGATTGATTACCGCTGCTGCTTCCATAGTGATTTCTGACAACATTGCATCAGTACCACTTAGCAAGAGATTTGCACTAAAACCACCACTCACCCCAGCAAACGCTGCAGCAATACCTGCTAACGGGTGTCTTCCTAAAGTTAAGAAAATGACAGCACCTAATGGTGGTAATACAACGTATCCTGCGTCACTTGCTACAGATGACATAACACCTGCAAAGACAAGTCCTGCAGTAATGAGTGATTTTGGAATTGAAAAGATAAACGCACGCAGTGCAGCTGCAATTAATCCTGTTCGCTCTGCGATACCAATTCCAAGCATTGTAATCAGCACAACTCCAAGTGGAGCGAATCCAATGAAGTTATCTGTCATGCTAAGAAATATGTATTCAATTCCTTCAGCACTAAGTAAGTTTTTAACTTCAACAATTTCGGATGAATCACCAGGGTGCACAACTGAAACGTCAAAGATTGAAAGTACTGCTGATAGAATCAGCGTTAAAATAGCTAGACCAATAAATAAAGTAAATGGATGAGGTAGTTTGTTACCGCTCCATTCAATGAAGTCTAAAAAACGTTGGAAAAAGTTCTTCCTTTGTTTTACTTCAGCCATGATTAAGCCTCCTAAAATTTAAAGACCATCCATTATCTGGATGGTCTATATTTATATCCGCAATACAATAAGAGCAAAAGTCTTATGTATTACGTATATTTTATCATATTCAATTATTAAATCTAGTAACGATTTTAACTACATATTTGAGATTAACTCATCCGCAAATTCTGAACATTTTACTTCAGTTGCGTTATCCATTAAACGTGCAAAGTCATAAGTAACTACTTTAGAAGAAATTGTTTTCTCCATTGACTCGTTGATTAAATCAGCAGCTTCTTGCCATCCTAAGTGTTCTAACATTAATACACCAGAAAGAATCACTGATGATGGGTTTACTTTGTCTTGACCTGCATATTTTGGTGCAGTACCGTGTGTTGCTTCGAAGATCGCGTGACCAGTGTCATAGTTGATGTTTGCTCCTGGAGCAATACCAATACCTCCAACTTGTGCAGCTAATGCATCACTGATGTAATCTCCGTTTAAGTTCATTGTAGCAACTACATCAAACTCTTTTGGACGTGTTAAGATTTGTTGTAAGAAGATATCTGCGATTGAATCTTTTACGATAATCTTACCAGCTGCAACAGCATCCTCTTGTGCTTTGTTTGCAGCGTCTTTGCCATCCTCTTCAACAATTTTGTCATATTGTTGCCAAGTGAAAACTTTATCTCCAAATTCTTTTTCAGCTAAGTCGTAACCCCATTGTTTGAATCCACCTTCAGTGAATTTCATAATATTACCTTTATGAACAAGCGTTACAGTTGGTTTTTTATGATCTACCGCATATTGAATTGCAGCTCTTACTAAGCGCTCTGTACCTTCCTGTGACACTGGCTTAATTGCAATAGATGAAGACTCAGGGAAACGAATGTTTTTAACATCCATTTCTTCTGTTAAGAAGTCGATTACTTTTTTAACTTCATCCGTACCTGCTTTGAACTCGATACCTGCATAGATGTCTTCAGTGTTCTCACGGAAGATTGCCATGTCCACGTCTTCAGGACGTTTTACAGGTGACGGTACACCTTCATAGTGACGTACTGGTCTTAAGCAAGTATATAAGTCTAATTGTTGACGCAGTGCAACGTTAAGAGAACGAATACCACCACCGATTGGTGTTGTTAAAGGTCCTTTAATTGCAATAAGGTATTCATTAATTTTATCTAGAGTGTCCTGTGGTAACCATTCGCCAGTTTTGTCGAACGCTTTTTGACCTGCATATACTTCTAGCCAGTCAATTTTCTTTTCACCATTGTATGCTTTCTCTACAGCTGCATCGAATACGCGAACTGCTGCATTCCAAATGTCTGGTCCAATTCCATCACCTTCGATGAAAGGAATTACTGGATTGTTTGGTACGTTTAAAACACCATTATTAGTTGAAATTTTCTCGCCTGTCATTATTAATACCCCTTTATATTTTATTATCTTTCTTCGATTGGTTCGTATTTTCTACCAACATGTCCAACATACTCAGCACGTGGACGAATCAATCTATTGTTTCTATATTGCTCCATCATGTGTGCAAGCCAACCAGAAGTACGGCTTACTGCAAAGATTGGAGTGAATAAGTCATGTGGAATACCCATTGAGTGATATACAGATGCACTGAAGAAGTCAACGTTTGGTAATAATCCTTTTTCTTTTTCAACGATTTCAGCAATCTTAATGCTCATGTCATAGAGTTCGCTTTCACCATTTTCTTCAGTTAAACGTTTCGCCATATCTTCAAGATATTTCGCACGTGGATCTCCATCTTTATAAACTCTGTGGCCAATACCCATAATTTTTTCTTTGTTCTCAAGTTTTTTATAGACATAGTCTTCTACATTATCAACTGAACCAATTTCAGTGAGCATGTTCATTACTTGCTCGTTTGCACCACCATGTAATGGTCCTTTTAAAGCACCGATAGCTGCAACTGTACCAGAATATAAATCTGATAACGTAGCTACACACACGCGTGCTGTAAATGTTGATGCGTTGATTTCATGGTCAGCATGAAGAATAAGTGCTTTATTCATTGCCTCAACTTGTGTGTCTGTCGGTTCTTCTCCGAATAACATGTAAAGGAAGTTTTTAGCAAAACTAAATTCTTCTTTAGGTTTAATCGTTTCCAGTCCATTTCTCAGACGTTCAAAGTCTGCAACAACTGCTGGCATCGCAGCTTGAATACGAATTGCTTTATTCATATTTGCATCTTCATTCATATCATCTGCCTTTTCATCAAAGATACCGATGTATGAAATGGAAGTTCTTAAAGCTGCCATAGCACGTCCTTTGTTAGCAGCGAACGCTTTAAATTGTTCACTATTGTTTGTCGTAACTGACATAAACTTGAATAGCTTTGCTTTAAAGTCAGCTAACTCTTCTTTATTTGGTAATCGATCATTCCACAGTAAGAAAATAACTTCTTCGAACTCAGCATTTTCTGCTAAATCATCGATTTCATAACCACAGTACGTTAATTTTGTGCCGATGATTGAACTGATTCTTGATTCACCTATTACGACACCCTCTAAACCAGAGCTTTTCTCAGGCATAGAAATACCTCCCTATAAATGTAACCGTTTTAACATAAGTATAACAAAGTTTGTATATCAATGCTTATTGAAATCACAAACTACTACACCTATCCTTACTCTTATTTTAATATCTTTAATGTATAAGATAAAGTTTCGTTTCTTATCCTTCGCCATAACTTTATATTATCATTAGAAAAGTTAAGAGTTAATGATAAAAACAAAAAGTGCAGGACAAATAAGTCCTACACCTTGATTATTCAGGTAATTCAATTGTTTCAACTGAGTCTACGTTTTGGAAATTTGAAGTTGCTTCGAATCCGATCGTTTGTTCGCCGGATTTTGCTGTTCCTTCTACTTTCGCGTTTGTTAAGAGATATTCTTTAGAATATGTGAGGACAAGTGTGCCTTCTAATTCTTCAAATTCTCCTACAGATTGCGCTAAGTTACTTCCAAAATATGCTTCTTGATTTTCTTCATTCGCAAGATCAAAAGTAAGCGTGAATTGATCATCTTCTTGCTTAATTTTACCGCCTTTTAGATCTTCAGTAATTTTAATGATGTCACCATATGATGCGTTTGATGCAATATTTAATGCGTCTGTTTCTTTCAGTTCACCATTTTCAACTGTGAATGCTTTGTCATCCACTTCATAATAAGTGGATACATTACCATCGATATCCGCTTCAAATTTCGCATTTTCACTTCCATCAATCGTCGTGATTGTCTTCATAGTGAATGCTTTGTCATCTTCTAACATGTCGATGTTAGTCTTTAACACATAGCTATGAACGTTACCATACTTTTCAATCGATCTGTCGATGACTAATTGACCTGTTAATTCTTCTTTTTCTCCCTCTACTTGGATTGATTCTGATCCAGTAGATTCAGTCTCTTCACTCGTATCGTTATTGTCACTGCCACATCCAGATAAAAATAAAACGATAAAGAGACAATAAAACAATAATTTTTTCATACTTTTCACAAACCTTTATTAAAGAACATTCGCATGTCCACTATACACGACATTTTGTTCTGAATTAATTGTTACTTGCATACCATTTCTCAATACCTTAAATGCATCAGTTGCACCTACAATTGTTGGAATTTCTAGGTTTAATCCAATAATTGCGCCTGGACTTGTTAAACCACCTTCAACAGTGATTAAACCAGCAGCATCAACTAAGTGTGGTGTCATCATTCCATCCACTGCATTCAAGACTAAGATTTTACCTTTAGTATCTTTTTCTTTTAAGTCTTCTAATGATTCAATGATTAATACTTCACCAAATCCAGACAATTTTCCGATACCTTGAGCGTTGATTAATGTGTCTCCAACTACGTGAAGTTTCATTAAGTTCGTTGTTCCTGCATGTCCTGTTGGCACTCCTGCAGTGATGATGATGAGATCTCCTTCAGTGACAAACCCTTCTTCAAGAACTGCCTGCACAGATGTGTTTAATACCTCGTCCGTATTTTTATCACTAGGTTTAACAATCGGATGAACACCCCAGACAAGCTGTAATTGTCTTGCCACATGTTCATGTGGAGTCACTGCTACGATGTCTGCGTGTGGGCGATACTTAGAGATCATTTGAGCTGTATGTCCAGATTCTGTTGCTGCAACGATTGCACGACAGTTTAGGTTTAAGGCTGTATGTGCTGCTGCAACACCAATCGCTGTTACCATTGTTGGATCTTGATATTTTGTACGATCCGTTAATAGTTTCTTATAGTCTTGTGCTTCTTCACTTCTGATTGCAATGTTCGACATAGTAGTCACTGCTTCAACTGGATAACTTCCTGCTGCAGTTTCTCCAGATAACATTACCGCGTCACTACCATCGTAAATTGCGTTCGCAACGTCGCTTGCCTCTGCTCTCGTACATCTTGGATTATGTTGCATTGAATCAAGCATTTGTGTTGCTGTGATTACTGGCTTCCCTGCATAGTTACATTTTTTGATAAGCTCTTTTTGTGCAAGAGGTACCATTTCAGTTGGGATTTCTACACCGAGATCCCCACGAGCAACCATGAGTCCATCTGATACGAGTAGAATGTCATCAATATTATCGATACCTTCTTGGTTTTCAATCTTAGGAACGATTTTGATGTAATCTCCATTATTCTTTTCAAGAAGTTCACGAATATCTAGAACGTCTTGCGCTTTACGAATGAAACTTGGTGCAATGAAATCTACCTTGTTTTCAATACCGAAAAGAATATCTGCTTGGTCTTTATCTGTTAACGCTGGAAGATTTACTTTAACTCCTGGAACGTTAACTCCTTTTTTGTTTTTAATAATACCGTCATTTTGAACTACTGTTTGGATGATGTTTTCATCGTTTAAAATTGCTGTCACTTTTAATGTGATAATACCGTCATCTAAAAGAATATCGTCACCAACAGTAATGTCGTTGATTAAGCCAGGATATGTGATAGAAATTGTTTCACTGTTACCAAGTACCTCGTCCATAGAGACGCTTAAAGTTTCCCCTTTTTTAAGCTCAACGATTGGCGTTGCCATATCACCAGTACGGATTTCTGGTCCTTTTGTATCTAATAAAATCCCGATTTTTTTACCAACTTTTTTTGATACTTCACGAATCGATTCAATACGAGCAAGGTGCTCTTCGTGATTCCCGTGAGAGAAGTTAAGTCGTGCAATATCCATTCCTGCATACATTAATTTTTCTAATGTTTCTTTGTCTTCTGAAGCTGGTCCTATAGTACAAATAATTTTTGTGTTACGCATGGAATCCCCCTATATAGATAGCTCGTCAATCATCTTAAGTATTGATGTGTCGAGAATTTTGTTTCCTTGTAATACTTTCTTAAAATCTTTCATCTCTATTTTACCCTTATTTACAATGAGCGCAACATGATGTTTATCTTCTAAAATTAAATCTATAGCAGTGCTTCCGAGTCTTGATGCATAGATACGATCTCTTGCGGTTGGTTTACCTCCGCGCTGTATATGTCCTAAGACACTTGTTCTTACTTCAATATTCAGTGCTTCCGTAATCATTTTACTACACTCATCAGCACTCATAGCACCTTCAGCCACAATAACTATCGAATGTTTTTTCCCGAGTTTAATACTCTCTTCTACCTTTTCAATCACTTTTGGCATGTCTTCAGCTACTTCAGGTACGAGAGATACTTCTGCACCACTCGCAAGACTAGAATATAGTGCAAGCGCTCCACTTTCTCTACCCATGACTTCAACGATAAAGGTACGCTCGTGACTTGTTGCTGTGTCACGAATTCTGTCTATTGCCTCTAAGATTGTGTTTAAAGACGTATCAAACCCAATGGTATATTCCGTAAATGGAATGTCATTATCAATCGTCGCTGGTATACCAATTGTTTTAATACCATGAGATTCTAGTGCGAGTGCACCTCTAAAACTGCCATCTCCACCGATAACAATCACGGTGTCAATGTCATGTTCTTCGAGATTTTTGACCGCTTCTTTTTGCACATCTACTTCTTTGAATTCTTCACAACGCGCTGAATATAGAATCGTGCCACCACGGTGAATAATGTCACCCACATCTCTTACTTCTAACTTTTTGAAATCACCTCTAATAAGGCCTAAAAAGCCATGTGATATACCGTAAACATTGAATCCTTCTTTATTACCTTTTCTAACTACAGCACGAATCGCTGCATTCATTCCTGGGGCATCTCCGCCACTCGTAAGTACCGCTATATTCTTCATAGTGCCTCCTTATATGTCATCATTTATATTATACCACCCATAAAAATTTCTAAAATAAAAAAGAGGCAAAATGCCTCTTATTCAACAAAGTCTCCAATTTTCATATATTTATCAAATCGAGCATCAACGAGATCTTCTTTTTTGATTTTAGACAATTCGTCTAGACCTTGTTCGATAATTGCTTTTGTACCTTTAAATACAAATGGTTTATCGTGATGTGCACCACCAAGTGGCTCTTCAATTAAACCGTCTGCAATTTTAAGTTCATATAAGTCTTGACCCGTAATTTTTAAAGATTCAGCAGCGATTTCTTTTAAAGAACCATCTTTAAATAAAATACTTGCTGCACCTTCTGGTGAAATTACTGAGTAAGTAGAGTTTTCCAGCATGTATAACTTGTCACATACACCGAGTGCAAGTGCACCACCTGATCCACCCTCACCAATTACGATTGAAATAATTGGTACTGATAGTCCAGCCATTTCTACTAAGTTCTTTGCGATTGCTTCACTTTGTCCGCGTTCTTCTGCTTCTTTACCAGGATATGCGCCCTTAGTATCAATGAAACAGATGATTGGTCTGTTAAACTTCTCTGCTTGTTTCATTAAACGCAGTGCTTTTCTATACCCTTCAGGATGTGGCATACCGAAGTTTCTTTCGATGTTCTCTTTGGTGTTCATACCACGTTGATGACCGATTACTGTAACTGGTTGTCCATTAAATGAAGCAATACCACCTAAGATTGCTTTATCATCTCCGTAGTATCTGTCACCAAAGAACTCGATGAAATCGTCAAATATCGAATCGATATATTCTAATGTTGTCGGACGTTCAATGAATCTTGCAATTTCAACTTGTTGCCAAGGTGTTAAGTTCGAATAAATTTCAGTACGCTTCACATCAATTTTCTTTTCTAAAAAGGTAATTTCTTTAGATAAGTCAATTTTGTTTTTTGAAGCATATTTTTTTAGCTCTTGCACTTTCTCTTCGAGCTCAACAATAGGCAATTCAAAATCAAATGCCATCTTCAGTCACCCCGCCACAATGTAATTTTAAAATATTGCTTAATGTCACACGCATTTCTTTACGATTAACAACTCTGTCCAGTTGTCCATGGTCAAGTAAAAACTCAGCTGTTTGGAAATCATCTGGAAGTTTTTCACGAATTGTTTCTTCAATAACACGTCGACCAGCAAAGCCAATAAGTGCACCTTTTTCAGCTAAGTTAATATCACCAACTGAAGCAAAACTTGCACTTACACCACCCGTTGTAGGATGAGTCATGTACGCAATATACAGTAGTCTAGCGTTTGAATGTCTCTCAATCGCGACACTTACTTTTGCCATTTGCATGAGCGACAGTATACCTTCTTGCATTCGTGCACCACCACTTGCAGTAAACACGATGACAGGTAGTTTCTTTTCAGTCGCATAATTGAACGTACGTGCTAAGATTTCTCCTACAGCACTACCCATACTACCCATACGAATTCTAGTATCCATCGTTGCAATAACAACATCGATACCATTAATTTTTCCGTGACCCACACGAACTGCTTCATTGAGGTCTGCTTTTTCTTTGTCTTTTTCTAATTTAGACATATAGTTCGGGAAATCCAGTGGGTTTCTAGAAGTGATCATATCGAATAGTCTCACTTCTGTTCCTTCGTCAAACAATGCTTTCATACGCTCTTGACTAGTAACTGGGAAATGATAGTCACAATTCGGGCAGACAAACACACTTTTCTCTAACTCTTTAGTGTAAAGCATCTTCTTACAACTCGGACATTTTGTCATGATTGGTTTGTCACCTGTATCAATGCCGTTTTTATATGTTTTTGTACGTTTTTTATTTAGCTTATAAAATAAGTCAATTACCATTTTTTACTCCCCAATTCTATAAATTATCTGTATAGCTCTTGATTACAGCATACAGCGTTTTTAGAATTTGATTATCGTCTTCACTGACAGATTTTTCACCATCATATTTCTCTTTAATATGTGCCTCAATAATATGTTGTATATCTAATAGTTCCATGCGTTGTTCGTCTGTTCTCACAATATATTTACCGATTAACTCAAACAACTTATGATTTTTAAAATCAGCTAAAAAAGTGCCTTCGCCAATACGAACATAAATGACACCTAACATTTCTAATGCACGAAGTGCTTCACGTACACTCTGTCTAGAAACATTAAGCTGCTCTTTTAAGTATCGTTCACTAGGTAGTTTTTCACCGACCTTAATATCTTCTTCAATAATTATCTTATTGATTTCCTGTAGCACATACTCTAATCCTGTTTTTTCCTTCATTATCTTACCTACATTATCTATTTTAAAGTGGTCATACCACCGATAATATCACTTTTAGAACATGGCTTCAATTGTTTACAGCATAAATCTGATATTTTCTTTACCTACTCGGGTAATGAGTTGTGTGTAATTTTCTCTTCTAATACTTCCAATGTGTTCTTTCTTTGTATTAAAAATTGGAATGCCATTTTTATTAAATAAATCAATAATATCTTCTGTTTTAGTATTTCTTATATACGCATATCTTGAACGCTCTAAATAGTTTCGTACATATTCCTCAATGTTAAACATTTTATTAATGACAAGTTGTTTTGATCCTCGGAATTCATCCATCTTTCCATTTACAACAATAAATTTATGTTGAAGTTTCGCTAAATTCACATAATAGTTTTTTGGAAACAGTACAGCATCAATATTCTCTCTACCATCTGTCACTTCGACATATGCCATTTCATCTTTATTTTTTGTTGTAATTTTTCTAACGTCCACATTGTATAAGAGGAAAGTTCCCGTCTGCCCTTTATTTTTCTTACTGAGTAATTCAAACGGAATATATTCATAATCTCTTTCCATTAGCAAGACAGGATGAGTGGAAATAAAGAAGTTTAATGATGTGTTCTCCCCTTCTATCATTTCCATCTGAGACATTTCTTCTACATGATGGAACTCTTTTTTGACTCCAAAACCTAACGTTTCTAAGAATCCACCATAGTCTAAACCGTCTTTAATTACTTCTAATGCACGAGGCACAGTTTGTAACATCGTCTTTCTATTTTCTTTAAAATCATCCATTGCTCCAGATAAAATCAGCATTTGCAGTTGTGTTTCACTCGGCTTTAATTCAGTATTTTTCGTAACAAAATCATAAAGATCCGTATATGGTTCGTTACTTCTATTCAGTACAAACGCATCTCCAAGTCTTTTTGACATACTCTTAATCATGCCAAAACCAAGTTGAACGCCGTCATTAATGGTATTTCTAAATCTCGAACTGTTGATACTCGGGCGTTTCAGTTTAATTCCAAGTTGCTTCATTTCACTCAGTGTCTTTGTTCTTTTATCTTCTTCAGTCTTATGTTCCATGAGCATCACGGCATAGAATGCTTCGCTGTAATGCGCTTTTAGATAAGCCATGCGGTATGATGTCATCGCATATACGAGTGCATGGGATTTAGGGAAACCATAATCTGCGAATTTTAAAATTAAATCAAAGAGTGACGACACAGTATCTCTGTCAAAGCCATTTTTAATACCACCAGTGACAAACTTTGCTTCTTCTTTCATCATCGTCTCACGGTTCTTTTTAGCCATTGCACGTCTCATTAAATCCGCTTCAGCAAGTGAGTACCCTGCAACTTTACGCGCAACTTGCATAATTTGTTCTTGGAATATCATGACACCATATGTATCTTTTAAAATAGTTTTTAGCGCTTCTAATGGATACTCCACAGTTTCCTTGCCATGTTTTTTCTTAACAACTGAATCAATTTCTCCCATCGGACCAGGTCTATAAAGTGCAAGAACAAGTGCGAGATCCATTAAACTTTCTGGTTTGTAACGCTTAAGAACATTTGTAATACCGTCTGATTCAAGCTGAAATATACCACTTGTTAGTCCTGCACTCAGAATTTTGAATGTTTTTTCATCATTAAAAGGAACAGCGTTGATATCAAAATTAGGATGCTTTCTCTTTACAAGCTGATTGATGTAGCGTACAAGCGTCAATGTATTTAAACTTAGAACGTCAATTTTCAAAAGTCCTGCAGCTTCTACATCATTCATTGGCCACTGGCTTTTCATTGTCTCACCATCAAACATCGTTGGAATATTCTCCACAAGTGGTGAACGACCTAAGAGAACGCCTGATGCGTGTTGGGATGTATTTCTTGGTAATCCTAATAATTTTGGTGCAATTTCTCTGATGATTTTGTATTTATCTTCTAAATCTACAAGGTTTTTAAAGCGCTCTGAATCGATTGCTTCTAGTAGGTCGTTATTATTCTCATCAATAATATTTGAAATTTCTCGCATTTCACTATCTGTGAAACTAAATATTCGTCCAACTTCACGAGCTGCGCTCTTTGCAGTTAGATTACTGTACGTCAAAATGTGCGCAACATTCATATCTCCATACTTATTCTTTAGATAATCAATTACTTTAGGCACATCTACCGATGCAAAGTCGATGTCAATATCAGGCATGGACACACGTTCCGGGTTTAAGAAACGTTCAAATAACAAGTCATACTTTAATGGATCGAGGTCAGTAATATCTAATAAATAAGACACCAAACTCGCACTCGACGATCCACGTCCTGGGCCCACATAAATGTCCGTACTTTTTGCGTAACGAATTAAATCACTGACGATTAAAAAATAATCTTCATAATGCATTTCGATAATCGTCTTGTACTCATACATCATGCGTTCACGATATGCCTCGTGATTATGATTTACTTTTTTACTAAACGCTTCTTCTAATTCTTGTAAAAGATACTGTTTAGAATCCTTCGTTTCATCAAAAACAGGCAATGTAAATTCTACATGCGGAAGTTCAATATTACACTTATCAACAATCTCCTGATTCATTTGTAAAATATCTTCACTCACATTTACATCCTCAAACGTTTTAACAAACGCATGACCTGTTTCTCTATTTAAATGTGCGATATCGATTTTTGTATTCATCTTTATTGCACGCAGCACGTCTACGACATGCTTATCTTCAGGTTCAAGATAAAACACATCTTCAATATATGCTTGTTTATAACCATTTATATTTTTTATTTTTTGAGAAACGTATGTATCATCTTCATCGATATTGAACTCCTTTAGATACTCAATTCCCTTATCTGTTTTCGCAACAACAATGCAATCCGTAATATCTTTTAGATATGATATTGGTGTATGTGTTAAATTGCTGTAACTCAATCTTGAAGAGAGTCGTGCTAAGAAACGGTAGCCTGAGTTATTTTTAGCATATAAAACAAATGGCACACCTTCCATGCCGTCATCTAAAGAAAATGCCAAACCAACGATAGGTTTGACATTTTTATTTTGTGCAGACTGAATAAACTCATACGTATTATGCATGTAGTTAAAATCAGTGATCGCCACACTTCTTTGACCATCTGCAACTATTTTCTCTAAGAGCTGATCAATTTTAATATTGCTATTTAAAAATTCATAGCTACTATGCACATTTAAATTGATCATACGTTCACTCCTCTATTTCTATTATAATTTCTCTTCTATTTTTTCGATTAATTTTTGTAAATCTTCACGTTTTCTAAAGCGTATGCCTGAAGCTAATTGGTGACCGCCTCCACCGAAGTATTCAGCCACGTCATTGATTACTGTTTTCTTTGAACGTAGTCTGACTCTGATTTCATCTCCAGACTCTAAAGCCATGAACCACACTTTTACATCTTCTATATCTCTGAATAGATTCACTTGTAACGCCGCTTGTGTCTCTGACACACCGTATTCACGACGTGCTTCTTCACTCACATAAATATATGCGACTCCTTTGTCTGTTAATAAAAAGTTGTTAATAAGGTATCCTGTGAATTTAAAGTCATCCAGATTTTTCTTATACATGATCGACAATAATTCACTTGTATCCACACCGTAATTGACTACTTCTGCCGCCACCTGATATGTGCTTGGATAAGAGTTATATAAGAATCTACCCGTGTCTCCGATGATTCCAAGATACGTTTTCTCTGCCACGTTCTCAGTAATCGCATCAGCATCATAGTCATGCATGAGTAAGAACACTAACTCTGAAGTCGATGAAACCCCGATTTCTACAAGGTTGAGGTCTCCATATGGTTCTCTGTTTGGATGGTGATCAATTTTTAATACTTTACAAGAATCAGGAATTTCATCTTTATAATCAATGCGCTCAACGTTCGCTGTGTCTAAAATAATAACGAGATCTGATTCATTGATGTCACCCTCGTCTAACTGACCCATAAAGTCTAGGTTCGATTCCCCCTCACCTAACGCTCTTACAGTTTTTTCTTTGAACTTATTATTTAAAAATGCTTTTAACGCAAACTGAGAGCCAAGTGCATCAGGATCCGGTCTTATGTGTCTTAAAATGACGATAGAATCATTTTCTTCAATCGCTTTAAAGATGTCTTCTTTATATTTATTAAATTCATTTAAATGTTGTGTGAAATTTGTGAACATATTATTTTCATCCGTTCTGTATTGTATATATCGTTAATTCCAATTATACTACAATGGAATGGAGTTGTAGTAAATGGATATCGGTTTAAAAATCCTAATCTCTTCAATCGTCACATTACTCATTTTGTCATTCTTAATATTTTTAGTTTACAAAGTGCTTCAAGTAAGAACAAGAAGAGATGTAAGAAAAGCGTACTATAACGCTATGTCACGTTTCTGGTTTGGAATATTCATGGTCATTTTTGGGTTAAACTCAATCATCCAATTCCATACCGTTGTGGCATATATCATCGGAGGTATCTTTATTATTTTCGGTGGATTTAACGCGTGGCATTTTAACAAGGCACGTAAGTACTTTAAGGGAAATCTTCCTATAGAAGATAAAGCATGGGAAGAGTTTGAAAAGAAAAAACAGCGAGAAAAAAAACAACGCTAGATACCAAAATACGCAAAAGTGAAATCAATCACTCTTGCGTATTTTTTATTTAAAATTTAACACATTCACCTGGTTTTAAGATCTGACATTCTGTTTTTAATCCTTTTTTGAAGACTTCAGGATCTTGCTCAATTGGAGGAAATGTGTTGAAGTGCACTGGCACTGCTATTTTAGGTTTGATGAGTTCATCCACTGCAATGATAGCATCAGACACGTCCATCGTGAAGTTACCTCCAATTGGTACGAACGCGACATCAAATTCTCCATTGATTTCACTAATGAGTTTCATGTCACCAAAGATTCCTGTGTCACCAACGTGGTATATTTTTTTATCTTCTAAAAAAAGAATAATACCTGTCGGCATGCCTGTGTAAGATACAGAACCATCCTCTTCGTTATAACTGCTTGAATGGAATGCATGAACGAATTTTATACCGCCGAAATCATACTCTTTTTTACCACCAATACCCATTGGGATTGCGTTACATCCTTTTGATTCCATTAAATTCGCAAGTTCAAATGGTGCGATCACAGTTGCGTTATTATTTTTCGCGATTTCCACAGTGTCACCAACGTGATCATTGTGACCGTGAGTTAATAGAATGTAATCAACTTCGATGTCCTCTACTTTTAAATCCGTAGATTCATTTCCGTTAATAAACGGATCGATGATTACTTTTTTACCGTTGTTCTCAAATTGTACGACTGAATGTCCGTGATATGAAAGTTTCATAAATGATGCCTCCTTGTTCATGATTCATATACCCTTATGAGAAATATTATAACAGTCATCTCTATAATTCTAATGTGATATGATAACGAGTGAGGTGCCATATGAAAACATTTTACAGAACAAACCAAATTTCAACTCCATATGAAGTTGCGTTATTTGCAGCTCAAAATTTAGATAGTGTTTCTCGTACAGTGATTGATATGTATCGTAGACTATATCCTGAAGCGGAAGTGTATATATCTATCAACACTTCAGAAGAAACAGATACTTTCATGAAGAATAATATTCATTACGAAATTATAAAACAAAACGGTGATGTAGATGGATTTTTAACGAACCAGTTTTTAAAGGATGATTCAGTTTATCTCGATAAGATTTATTTAAGAGAGATTTCAAAACTTGCTGGAGATAAACATCTGATTATCGGACCGGCGTTCTCAAAAATCCCAAGTTTCTTACATTCCAAAACAGTGGAAGAATTAATTGAAGAAAATATATCTGGGATAATGTATGATACGAGAGATTTAGACTTCCATGATTTTAAAGCTCTGCAACCACTAGCGAAGCTCAGAAGTTTTGCTAGAAATCGTATTGAAATCATCCCAGTCGTTTCAACTATTGAAAAAAGAGATGAGCTTCTAAAACTCATCCCTTTTAATGCTACTGCCATTATTTAATTAATGTCTCGATGGGTGTGTATTCAATATCTTGAGCTTCAGCTACAGCTTGATACGTGACGTGACCGTCATATACGTTGAACCCTTGGAGTAATCCTGGGATTCTTTTTGCTGCTTCTTCTGGACCAAGATTTGCGATTTGTAAACCGTACATTAACGTTGCGTTTGTAAGTGCAATTGTTGATGTTCTAGGCACGGCACCCGGCATATTTGCTACTGCATAGTGAATCACACCATGTCTGACATATGTTGGATCATCATGTGTCGTGATTTTATCAGTAGTTTCAAAAATACCACCTTGGTCAATCGCGATATCGATGATTACAGAACCAGCTTTCATATTTTTAACGACTTCTTCAGACACAAGCGTTGGTGCTTTTGCACCAGGGATTAAAACAGCACCAATAACAAGGTCACTCTGTTCTACTGCTTGTTTGATGTTAAGTGGTGTTGACATTAATGTCTGTACACTTGTACCAAAAATGTCTTCTAACTCTCTTAGACGATTGGCATCAAGGTCAATAATTGTTACCTTCGCACCTAAACCGATAGCGATCTTAGCTGCGTTTGTACCAGCGTTACCACCACCTATGATTGTGATATTACCACGCTCAACACCTGGAACACCGCTGAGTAAAATACCACGTCCGCCCTTAATTGATTGTAGGTATTCAGATCCAAGTTGAGTAGCCATACGACCAGCTACTTCACTCATTGGAGCAAGCAATGGTAAGTCCCCTTTCTTACCAGTAATCGTTTCGTATGCAATGGCAGTGACTTTTTTATCTTTTAAAGCCTTAGTAAGCTTTACTTCTGGTGCGAGATGTAGATATGTGAATAAAATAAGACCTTCTCTAAAGAACTCATACTCTTCTTCGATAGGTTCTTTAACTTTCACAACCATATCTGCTGCCCAAACGTCACTTCTGTTGTCATAAATTTTTGCGCCGACTTCTTCGTAATCTTCGTCCGTGAAGAATGACCCAACGCCAGCTCCTTTTTCAACGCGTACTTCGTGTCCTGCTTCAACAAATGCATATACTCCTGATGGTGTTAAGCCCACACGATTCTCGTTGTTCTTTAACTCCTTTGGAATACCAATAATCATAAATATCCCCTCAATTCAATTTATATTGTCGCTTCGACTCGTTTCAAGTGTATCACAATTACAAAATAAAATAATCATAATAATTTTTTACTTATCTTAATTAATTTTTATAAAAATAGGGTAATATAAATATAGAAGATGATTTTAAAGGAGGAAGTTTTAAATGTTAGGGTACAAAAATATTTTAATCGCAGTTGATGGTTCACACGAAGCAGAATGGGCATTCCAAAAAGCTGTAGACATCGCAAAGAGAAACAACGCACGCTTAATTGTGACAAACGTAATTGATACGAGAAGTTATGCATCAGTAGAAGCATACGACCGTACAATTTCGGAACGTGCGAAAACATTTGCCGAAAAGCTACTCGAAGGGTATCAACACCACGCAACAGAACAAGGCGTTACTGATGTTGTGAAAGTTGTTGAATATGGTTCGCCTAAAGCAGTTATTCCTAAGAAAATCGTTAAAGATACGAACGCAGACTTGGTAGTTGTGGGTTCTACAGGTCTAAACGCAGTAGAAAGATTCATTATTGGTTCAGTTTCAGAATCAATCGTGCGCCACTCACCATGTGACGTCTTAGTTGTAAGAACTGAAACATTACCAGAAAACTTTAAGCCAGTCGTAGCTACAGACGAACTCGTTAAAAATCAAAAATAATAGTTATAAGAAATTTACCATGTTTCCGAATCGGAGACATGGTATTTTTTGTATGCCTAATATTTAAAGTTGTATTTGCTTTTAAATCACAGATTAAAAAACCACTAGAACTTGAAATAAAAAAAGACTAGGACGCTCGCCCTAGCTTTCTAATCTCACAGTTATTTGTCATTCATAACTACTTTTACTTCTGTGTACTCTTCGATTCCAAACCATCCGATCTCTCTACCGACTCCAGATTCTTTGTATCCGCCCCATGGTGCATATGGTTTACGTGCTGCACCATTTAATATTATCGTTCCTGTTTCCATCTGCTTAGCGAATTCAAATGCTTCTTTGTCTTCTCCAAATACAGCACCTGATAATCCATAAGTTGAGTCGTTGGCAATTTCTAGTGCGTGGTCTTTATCTTTATAAGTGATCACACATAATACTGGACCAAATATTTCTTCTTGTGCAATCTTCATGTCGTTTGTCACATCTGTAAATACTGTTGAGTTAATATAGTAGCCGTCTAGTTCAGGTACATCCCCACCAAGTAATAGTGTTGCGCCTTCTTTTTTACCACTTTCGATATACTCTAAAATTTGGTCGTATTGTTTTTCAGACACAACAGGTCCCATTGTGTTTTCTTCTTCCTCTGGGCTACCAACCCTAACTTTCTCTTCAACATATTGTTTAATATATTTTTCAGCTTCCTGTTTTTTGTCTTCAGGAATAATTAAACGTGAAAGTGCTGAACATGATTGACCCGTGTTGTTTGTGAGTGTATCCATTGAAGCATACACTGCTTTTTCAATGTCTCCGCCTTCTAAGACAACGTTCGCACTTTTACCACCAAGTTCTAGTGAAATTTTCTTAACAGATTTTTCTGCTTGTTCGTATAATTTCTTACCAACATCTGTTGAACCAGTGAATGATACCATGCGGACATCGTCGTGACCTGCGAGATAGTCACCTACTCCACTACCTGAACCAGTAACTAGGTTGAATACTCCGGCAGGAAGTCCCGCTTCATCAATCACTTCTGCAAGTAAAAATGCAGCAAGGGGTGTATCAGAACTTGGTTTCACAACAATCGTTGATCCGGCTAACAATGCACCAGAAAGTTTACGTTGAATTTGGTTTAGTGGATAGTTCCATGGGGTAATCCCTGCAACTACTCCGATACCTTCACGTAATAGCGTAAATCCTTCATGATCTTCTTCAAAATTCACTTTATTTGAATGTTCAAGAACCGCAGCAATCTCGTTTAAACTTAATTCTACTTGACCAGTCGTCGTAAATTTATTAGATGAACCCAGTTCCTTACGAATGACCGATTCAAATTCAGATTGTCTATTTTTAATACCATCACAAATTTTTGAAAGATATTCTTTTCTTGTCTCAAAATCCGTGTTATTCCACTCTTTATATGCTACTTTTGCAGCTGCTACTGCATCGTCAACATCTTTTTCGTTTCCTTTAGGCACTGTCGCAAATCGTTCTTTTGTCGCAGGATTTTCAACTTCGATTTTTTCGTTGCTATGTGAATCAACCCATTTACCATTGATATACAACTTATCGTAATTCATACTTAAATCCTCCAATTTAATGATTTACTTATTATTTATCCTGAATTTTGAATTTAAAACATTTTTAACGATTGTGCCACTCATCTAATTTTCTTAAGAACGCTGTCATTCCGTGTTGATCTTTAAAGTCAGGAATATCACCAATTAATACTTCTTTATTCTTAAGTGGTGAGAAACCTTTTCTAAGAACAATCATCGATTTCTGTGCATCTTTTGATTTAAAAATTGACTTTGGCAAGTTTAAAAACATCTGCATCGTAACGTCTTCAGTGATATACGTCTTAAACGTGTCTGCGTGTTCCGTTAGAATCGAACTTGGGACGATAAATAGCCCAACCCCGCCATCTTCTACATGATTCATAGCTGCCTCAAGCATTAAGAGATGAGCAAAACTCTGGCCTTCTTTAAATGCCGTCTTATAGTCATTTGCTTCAAGTGGATAATATCCAATCGGAAGATCTCCAACTGCCGCATCGTGCATTTTAATAAATCCAGGTTCAATAATATTTTCTAAGTGGATCTTCATTTCAGTCTCTAAAAACTCACATAGATTCGCGTTCATCTCAACAAGTGTTGGATCCACCTCAACCCCTGTGAGTTCAAACGCATCATTCATCTCTTTTAACGTGAATGATAAGTGTCCTGTACCACTACCAGCATCAATAATTGATTTTGCTTTTTTATCGGATAATAATTCAATAATATATCCGACGATAAATCCAATCATATCCGGAGTCAGTTGGTGATTCGATTGTACTGGTTCCTCTTGAATCTGTTTCAAATATGCAAATTGAAAGGCTTTACGTTTTTCTGGTTTTTCACCTTCTACATCTACCTCAATAAGTGCATGTGACAGAGCTTCTAGCCTAGAAACATCTTCTCTCTTTACGATTTCCTCCACACGGTCTACGAGTGTGGCATAAATTTTTTCTAAATTACTTTCGTTCATAGTTCACCTCAAAAAAATAAGGACTACCCTAAGATAGTCCCATATTTACCTTATGCATTTTTTAATGCTTCGATTGCTTTATCGTAATCTGGTTCGTCTGTACCTTCAGGTACGTACTCTACGTAAACAACTTTGTTGTTTTCATCGAGTACAAATACGCTACGTGCTTGAAGTCTTAATGGCTCCATTAAAGTACCATATTTTTCCGCGAACTCTAGGTTTCTATGGTCAGATAAAGTGACTGCATTGTCTAAGCCAGCATCTGCACAGAATCTTGCTTGTGCAAATGGTAGATCATTTGAAATTGTAATTAACACTGCGTTGTCCACGTCAGCTGCTTCTTTATAGAAGTTCTTAGTTTGTAACTGGCATACACCAGTGTCTAGTGAAGGTACAACACTAATTAATTTTTTCTTACCATCAAAGTTTGATAGGCTAACCTCATCCATTGCTGTGTTAATGAGTGTGAAGTCTTCTGCTGTGTCTCCAACATTCACTTCTTTACCTTTTAAATCGATTTTTGTGCCTTTAAAAGTTATGCTTACCATAATCCGGTTCAACCTCCATTTGTTCAGGATGATTATGTGATTCATAATTTCCTGTGTTGATTTCATTATAAGAGTAAGACTTTTCATTTACAACAAATGTGTCTCCAATGTAGTCGTGAAGTCCAATGCGTTTTTCGTTAAACAAAATCATTAAATAAGGTAGATTAAATAATTGTTTACTGATGATTCGACCGACAACTTCTCTGAAAAACACTTGCGATAATGTGAGTTTATTCCCTTTTTGCGACATGACTTTTAATCCGAAAATTGTCTTACCAAATGTTTGACCAAAGAAATAAGTCAAGAAAAAGAAATACACAAAGTAAAGTACAGCGCTCGCAATTGTTGCGATACTAAACGTGTCAAAAATCACGCGTATAGAATCAAGTTTAAGCATGTTAATCAGCGGAATTATTGCAATATGTTTGATACTCCAAATCACTAATATATCTATTGTATACGCTAGAATACGGATTAGAGTATCGGGTACTAAGTATTTCTTTCCTTCAGTTACTTGGTACATGATACGTCCTCCTATTCATATAGATACATTGGTTGGATACCTTGACGTTTTTGCATCAACGCTTCGATTGTCTGAACATCATTTTGTTTGAATAAGTTTTGAAGCAAGTCTGGTGATTTTAGACCAAAGAATCCTAATGATGATGGATCTGTGCCTATTTCATACACTTGTGAGTTCTTACCAACCTCTTCTTTAAGTGCATTTAAAGCATCGTCAAAATAACCTTCTTCGTCAACAAGTCCGTTTTTCATTGCTTCACTACCTAAGTAGATACGTCCGTCTGCAATTTTACGAACTTCTGATTCACTCATACCTCGTCCGTCTGCAACAACTTGTACAAAATCATCAAACATAGAGTCTACGATACTTTGAACATACTCTTTCTCGGATTCTGGTGTTTCTTTTGTAGGTGAAAGCATGTCTTTCATCTCACCTGATTTATATGTTTCAAATTTCACACCATATTTTTCTGCAAGTTCATGATAGTTTACGCTTTGCATGATTACACCAATAGAACCAGTGATTGTCTCATTTGTTGCAAAGATTTTGTCAGCTGGTGCAGATACATAATATCCACCTGATGCAGCCATATTACCCATTGAGCTGTAGATTTTTTTACCTTTTTCTTTTGCTTCAACTAAGTATTTATGAATTTCTGCACTCTCATACACACCGCCACCCGGTGAGTTAACGTTTAAAATAATCGCTTTTGTTGTATCATCTTCGATGATATTTTTTAAAGCTTCGATTGTCATCTGGTGATTATATCCAGCTTGAGAGCCAAGAAAACCTTGTGACTCAGGTACATCTTGGATTACGCCTTCAATATTGATGACAGCGATACGATTGTTTTCATCTCCAGTTTCTACAACTGTTTCAGGTATTTCTGCAGAATTTTGTGCCAATTCAGTGAAGAAATTCTCCCACTCTGCTGCGCGGAATGTGTTATACACACTCATTGAGATACCGATTAAAACTAACGCGATTGCTGAAATTAATGCTACGGTTCTTTTCATTTTGACACTCCTTATTTTAGGTTAGTATCAGTGTAACAAACTTGTAATATACATTTAAAGTAAGTCAGTAAATTCTTCGCTATTATTTTCTTCATCTGTGTAAATGGTGTGATTTTTAAGTGCAATTTCGAGTTTTTCTGTGATGTCCATCTTGCTCTCAAACTGCTTTACTTTTTCTAAGTTCGGTCTTGTCTTTGGTGCTTTTGGTTTGAAAATCGTACAACAGTCTTCATATGGAAGAATCGATGTTTCATATGTTTCAAACTCTACTGCCTTTTTGATAATTTCGTTCTTCTCTAATGTTAGAAGTGGACGAAGTACTGGCATAGATGTGACTTCATTGATCGCAAACATACTCGTTAATGTTTGAGATGCCACCTGCCCTAAGTTTTCACCGTTAACGATCGCTTCCGCGCCAATTTCTGTCGCAAGCCTTTCAGCTAAAGTCAACATGATTCGACGCGTCGTAGTCATTGATAAGTTATCTGGTACATGGTCATGAACTGTCGTCTGTAAATCTGTAAATGGAATCACGTGAAGTTTAATGTGTTCTCCTGTTTTTTTAGACATAATATCGATGAGTTTCTTAACTTTATCGAGTGACATTTCGCTTGTATATGGTGGCGAATGGAAGTGAATGGCTTCAATTTCTACCCCACGTTTCATGATTTCAAAACCTGCAACGGGTGAATCAATACCGCCACTTAGCATAAGAAGTGCTTTACCACCTGTTCCGAGTGGCAATCCTCCGATACCCAATACAACGTCAGAATACATATAGATTGCATCAAAACGGACTTCCACCATGAGTTTATAATCTGGTTTTCTAACATCAACAATTAAATGATCCTCGTGAGTTAACACTTCTGTTCCGAGTAATTGCTGAATGTCGTGTGTCTTCAGTGGGAAATTCTTATCGGCACGTTTTACTTCTATTTTAAATGTACTTTCCTTTTCAAAACCATTCGCAAATTTTACTGCGTACTCTTTCATTTCATCAATTGACTTCTCAATTTTCACTACTGGTGACATGCTTAAAATCCCACTGATATGCTTAATTTTGTTGATGACTTGTGTTTCATCTTCACCATTTAAATCGATGTATGCACGGTCACGGTTTGCACGAACAACCGCTTCAGTACTGTTTAATGCACGCTCCATGCGTGACTTTAACTTCCCAACAAACATCATTCTATTTTTTGTTTTAAGTGTAAGTTCTCCGTATCTTACAAGTATGTGATCATACTTCATGTAATATATCTCCTAACTGTTTATAGACTGTATCTAGTCCTTTTATTAATGCGTCGACTTCTTCTTCAGTCGTATTTTGGCTAAAGCTGATTCGTATACTGCCTTCAATCACATCATTTTTATTTCCAATTGCAAGTAATGTTTCGTTTAATTCATTTGATTTTGATGCACACGCACTCGTCGTTGATACGTAAATTCCGAGTTCAGATAACGCATTGACGACAATCTCACCTTTCGCTCCAACAAACGATAAATTTATGAAATACGGTG
The DNA here is from genome assembly GCF_014635565.1 of Phocicoccus schoeneichii. GTDB lineage: Bacteria > Bacillota > Bacilli > Staphylococcales > Salinicoccaceae > Phocicoccus > Phocicoccus schoeneichii. Next base: position 118,290 of record NZ_BMDB01000001.1, on the reverse strand, counting down.
ATTGTGCATCTTGAATCTTCATTTTATTATAGTCGTTAAAATGTGTACGAACTTTGTTGTTGAACTGTTCTAATCTATCATTTTTTTGAGTTAAATTCTCGTTTGAAATCCTAAGCGCCTTTGCCATCCCAACAATTGCCGGTAAATTTACAGTACCGCTACGTTTATCTTTTTCGTGTCCACCACCTAAAAGTAGCGGATCAATCACATTCATGTCATTTACAATTAAAGCTCCTGCTCCTTTTATTCCGTAAAACTTATGTGCTGAAAGTGTCAAAGCATCCACATTTTTATAGTCGAGTGTCACTTTACCTACTGCCTGAGTTGCATCTACATGGAAATACACTTTTTTATAAGACTGTAAAATTTGCCCGATTTCTTCGATGGGTTGAATACTTCCTATAATATTGTTCAGTGCCATCACCGAAACGAGAATACACTCGTCATTAAGTTTTTCTTTTAAATCATCTAAGTCGATGACACCTTGTGGAGTTGTCTTTATAAACTGCAAGTTAATTTTATCTTTATAGTGTTCTAAAACATTCACAACACTCGGATGCTCAAGTTCAGAAACGAGCACAGTTTTCCCGAACTGAAGCTTTCTCTCAATCATGCCACGTAAAATAATATTGTTACTTTCCGTTGCCCCACTCGTGAAGATTAAGTGATGGGTGCCGAGACCGAGTTCATTTAAAATTTGGCCACGCGCCGCTTCTAGAAGACGTGCAGCATCGCGTCCACCTTTATGAATGGACGCTGTATTAAAAAACAGTGTTTCAGATACTTGGTTAAAAGATTTTAGCGCTTCTTTAGACGGTTTCGTTGTTGCCGCATTATCTAAGTAAATCATATATTTCTACCTTTCATGAGAAAAGACTTAGGAGCATCTCCTAAGTCTCTAGTTATTTTCATAATAATCGATAATTCGTTGTAATCCTGCTTCATCAACACTTTTTAGTGCATGAGATGAAAGTTCTAAAGCACGTTTATAACGTCCTTCATCAAATAGACGAACGGCTTCTTTGATTTCTAAATCAAGACTTTCATTATCTTTACGGTAACGGTTTGCATATTGAATAATGTGTTCCGTCAGTTCAGAGTCATGAATAATTTCATAAGCACTTTGCTCAAACTCATTTAAGAGTTGAACTGATTTATTCACTTTCTCTTTGATGTATTGAACATTAATTGGACGACGTTCTAAGTATCGATCAATTTCCTCTACTTCAATATCAAGTTCGTTTTTCATGACGATGAATTTTTCAGGAATCTCGTTTAAGTTAGAAGATGCAAGTGAATGCATGACAGCCTCTTTTTTGTTATCGATGAGATTTGTATTCTCAATTGCTTCTTTCTCATCTTCTTTAATTGATTGTAAGTAATCTTGAATGTCCGATTGGTCACTGTTGATCCGTTCAACTTCTTCTTCAATATGATCTAAGTTATCAGTAATCTTGCTGTAGCGTGTCGTGTTTTTATCTGACTCTGTTTGAATTTCAGAATACATTGCAACAAGACTTTCGATTTTTTGTTCATATTTATGAATTGTTTGGAATTCACCTTCATTGATGTAATACTGATTTTTGATGTAATCCATCTCGGTACGAAGTGTAAAGTTCGTTGCTTTCGCTTTAAACAAGTGATCTGTAATCTGATCCTTCATGCTGTCATACTTAATTTTAGCTTCAACTTCGTGTTCGATTAAATCATACATTTCATCGAGCTGTTCATTGATTGCATCTAGGTCATCGCGTGCTTCGTCTAATTCAAGCTTAGCAATTTTTGGTTCAATTAAATTCAGTTCAGAACGCAGTGTAGATAATTTCGAATCTACTTTAATGTGATCTAAATCGTAACCGTCTAGTTTCAGATCACGACAGCCATAGCGAATCTCTTCGAACTGAGTTGGTAATTCTTTTTGTACTTCCTTAATGAGTGCAGGAATTTCTTCCATATTTTGCTTTAAGGCCAGTAACTCTTCGTGCACTTCGTCGATGTGTGATGCTGCTGTTAAGTAGTTACCTTCATTGACTAAATCCTTGTACTTCTTTAACTCGGGTTCATATGAAGTGATAAGCGCTTCAAGAGGTTTTCTTGAATCACCAAATTGGTGTCCGTTCGCTAACACATCACGATTCGCTTCACGATGTAACACTTCAGACGCATCAAATTTTTCATCACTTTGTTCAGTAAGAGCTAAAAATTCATTGATTTCATCAGATAGAGTATCATAAGTGGATTCAATCGTATCGATATGACTTTTCGCTGATGCTCTACTTTCATCACCATCACCAAAACTAAATTTTGCTAATTTAGTATCAGCTTCAGTAATGTTGAATTCAGCTTGAAGTTTATTTTCATTTAAAGACTCATTCCAACGTGTGTCTAGAGTGTCAAATAACTCTTTCGCTTCTCCATTTAAATTAAATGCATTCAATTTTTCCAATTCTAAATTGAATGGTAATTGGAGTACCTCTTCTAAGTGTCTTTTTTCTTTTGTCACTTCTGTTTGTTTAATATTGCGAAGATAAAAAAGAACGCCGACTGCGATTATTATTAAAACAATAACTCCTATTAATAAATACATCCACCACATACAATTACCCTCCCTAGTTATCATTATTATAGACTAAAACTTTGAAAGAAAAAACAGTTAGTTGTATTATTAACTAAACTACTAAGAACAATCGGAGGACAACTATGTTTGAAACAATTAAAATGAATTCCTATAAAGATTTACACCAGTCACTACACGCATTACTCGATGGAGAAACAAATAGAATTGCGAATCTTTCAAACGCATCCGCTCTTTTAAATGAATTTTTAGAAGACATCAACTGGGTGGGTTTTTATCTTTATGAAGAAGAATCAGATGAGCTCGTACTTGGGCCATTCCAAGGACGCACGGCGTGTGTACGTATCAAGCCAGGAAATGGTGTATGTGGACTCGCTTACCGTGGCAATGACGTATTCGTTGTCGACGACGTGACTGAATTCCCTGGACACATCGCATGTGACGCAAGAAGTCGCTCAGAAATCGTTGTACCGATCTATAAAGACGGAGTTGGAATCGGAGTGTTAGACGTCGACTCACCTTCATTTGATCGATTCACTGAAGAAGACCGATTAGGACTTATTGAAGTCGTAGAAATTTTAAAAGAATACATTTAATATAAGTAAAGAATTAGTGCTTGACTATTACTCTAGATTACTGTATTATAATTTATTGTGTAAATGAACAGATATAAGTAGCAGATAATTATTGTATGACCGTATGTGGTTACTGCGGGATGTGCTGTGTAACCAACGCTATGAGGCGAAGGCACTTTAAATCACATACCCATGCAAGCAATTATTTCCTTATGACGTTTTTGCATAAAAAATAATAAGGAGGAGTCAATTATGGCTCGTTTTACAGGTTCACTTTGGAAAAAATCACGCCGTTTAGGAATCTCACTAACAGGCACTGGTAAGGAGCTAGAAAAACGCCCTTACGCACCAGGTCAACATGGACCAAACCAAAGAAAAAAACTATCAGAATACGGTATGCAGTTACAAGAGAAGCAAAAGCTTCGTTATATGCATGGAATTAACGAAAGACAATTCCGTACACTATTCGACCGCGCTGGTAAAATGCAAGGAATCCACGGTGAAAACTTCATGATTTTACTTGCTTCACGTTTAGACAACGTCGTTTACAAATTAGGTTTAGCTAAGACACAACGTCAAGCACGCCAATTAGTAAACCACGGTCACTTAACAGTTGACGGTCAACGTGTAGACATTCCATCATTCATGGTTAAACCAGGACAAGTTATCGCAGTTCGTGAAAAATCACGTAACCTAGATATCATTAAAGAAGCGATTGAGTACACTAACTTTGTACCAGAATATCTTTCATTCGATGCAGACAAATTAGAAGGTACATTCGTACGCTTCCCAGAACGCAGCGAATTATCAGCTGAAATTAATGAACAACTTATCGTTGAGTACTACTCAAGATAATAAATTTATTATTTACCCACAACTTCGGTTGTGGGTTTTTGTTTGGGGAAAATTGAGGGTACACTACTTTTCTATGATTAGCGCTTTATCTGAATTAAAGGGAATACTTTAATCAGAATTGTATAAAACATTATTATCATTTATAATTATGTTTTATCATATTATAGGAGTTTTTGAGTTGAAGAGGTATAAAGGTGTTAAAAGAATTACTCTTGCTGGAATTTTTCTCGGAGGTATTGGTTTTATTACATACTTATTAGGTTTTACTGTCATTTTAGGATCAATTCTAATGGCCTTTGATGACACTGATACTATGATATCCTCTACTCTAGTCACTGAGATTAGTGAATCAAACTACAACAACATGAAATCTCACATCATACATATAAATGAGCAAGAGCGTATAGCTAAAGAGAAGAAAGCAGCCGAAGATAAACACATCACGGAAAAGAAAAATGCTGAAAAGCGCGCTAAAGAGAAAGCTGCCAAGGAAAAAGAATTAGCTGAGAAGAAGAAAAATGAGAAAGCTGAAGAGGAAAAGCGTCTAGCCGAGGCTAAGAAGAAAGAAGAAGAAGCTGCTAAAAAGGAAGCTGAAAAGATCTCTAAAGAGACTGAAAAGAATGCTTCTAAGTACATCTCTCCTGTCGGTCTTGAACAAGTGACTGTCGCGCGATTCGTCGATGGTGATACCACTCGCTTCTACTACAACGGTGAGGATGTGTCATTTAGGTATCTGTTAATCGATACTCCTGAAACGAAGCACCCTCGTGTTGGTAAACAACCATTCGGACAAGAAGCTAGCGACCGTACTCGTGAGCTTTTAAGTAATGCACAGATTATCGAAGTTGAATACGACATCGGTGAGAAAACTGATAAATACAATCGTCACCTCGCATACATATATGCTGATGGTGTCATGGTAAATGAAGTACTCGTTCGTGAAGGGCTAGCTCAAGTAAACTATGTCTACCCACCGAACACTAGACACTTAGAGCGTTTAAAAGAAGCTGAACGACTTGCTAAAAATGAAGGAATTGGAATTTGGTCACTCGACTCTCCATTCGATGATCCTTCATTCCAAGAACCTGCATCAAGTTCAAGCTCGAACAATAATAACTCAAGCAACAATTCAAATTACAATACAAACACTCCACCAGCAAGTAGCAACACAACGGAGTTTTTTCAAAACTGTACTGAGTTAACTGCTGTGTATCCCAACGGAGTGCCCTCTGACCACCCTGCATATCAAGCAAAAATGGATAGAGATAAAGACAACTGGGCATGTGAGAGATAATTAATAATGTAGTTGTTTAAATCAACTTTACTCACTAAAATGCTTGCTACATCAATGTTTCGAGTATTTTTATTTTATGTTGACTCAGTCTATCACTGTACATATGATTGAAACTTATGCATTAATTCGATATATTAAAATAATAAAAAATTAAGGTGAATTTGTATGACTATCTATATCATTCTCATAATTTTATTTGCACTCATCTCCATCGCCTTCTTCACAGTAATGATACGAGATGCTTCTCGTGGACTAAGATCTGCTCGTTTCATGTTTTACTTTTTAGTAAGTTTCATGATCATGATTCTTTTCATGGGACTCAATATGCAAAATAAATTATTTCAAAATCCAGGTGAAGTCGCGGATAGTGTATTAAATGCACAAGTTCAAGAAGTAGTCTTTTCATATATTAAACAAAGTGATTATTATGAAGCGGATATGCTGAAAGTTCAAACGGATGGATATAAGAAAAACACACCTTTAAAACTTACAGATTACACCGTGACAAATATTGTAAAAAAACCTAAAGGTCAATACATCACAGTCCGTAAAAACGACAATACGTTTGTCATTTATGATCCTGCAGGAAAAAAGAGCGTGAAACTTGAACAAACCTACACATTCCAAGGTAGCCCAAGTATTTCACACCCTTTTATAATGAAACTGCATTATAAGGAAGAACCAGAAAAACGGTTCATTCTGTTTTAATCTTTATTTAACTCATTCACAATATCGATATAAGTAGAAATTGCGACACCAAGCACCGCTTCATCCACATCAAATTCTGGATGATGGTGCCCTGCTTTTAATTCATATGGGAAAGTCATGTACGTGGCTTTTCCATTATTTTTTTGCACTCTGTTAATCATATATGTCGCATCTTCTGAACCACCCGCTGGTCCTTCTTCATTCAACTGTGTGATGTAACTGTTGTTTACTGTTGCACGCTTAATCACATCAACGAGCTCATCATCACAAACTGCAGTTGACGCATTTCCCATCAAACGAATCTTGTAATCACAATCATACATAAGTGCTGCGCCTTTAATCACCGCTTCAGCTCGTTCATACATGTATTCCGTGAGTTCATCTTTTTCACCACGGACTTCACACATCATAAACGCGTAGTCGGGAATCACATTTCGTCCGCTACCCGCTTCAAGCTTACCAACGTTCAGACGCGTCGCACCATCTCTGTGTCTAGAGATCGCATTTAAATTGACAGCTGCATTACTCGCAGCAAGTAACGCGTTCTTCCCAGCGTTCGGTTCCGCACCCGCGTGCGCACTTTTACCATAAAATTCCACATCAAATTTCTTGGAAGATAAAAACCCTTTACTTTTCGCGTTAACCGTCCCGACCTTAAGTGGTACAAGACCAACGTGACTCGTAAAAAAGTAGTCTACAGTATCTAACCATCCTTTTTGAACATAGCCATTCGCGCCTCTTAAGCCTTCTTCCGCTGCTTGGAAAATGATTGTGTACTTCCCTTTTAACTCATCTTTGTTCGTATCTATATATTTTAATAGTGCGACTCCAATAGATGCGTGCGCGTCATGCCCACATGCATGCATTTCTCCATCGTGTTTAGATTTAAATCCTTCAACAAATGGAATATGCGAGTCTTTTTCTGCTTCAGTAATTGGTAATCCATCAATATCGAATCTAAATCCGACGTGTGGTCCTTCAACACCTGTATCAAGTACCGCAACAATTCCCGTTTCACCGTTTCTGATTTTGTCGAGCGTGTCTTTATCTACACCGAAACTTTCTGCACGTTCACAAGCTTTTAACAACTCCGCTTCAGATGGACGACCCATCTGTGCATTGATGTCTGTTGCATCACTACCTAAGTATAAAGTGAATGAAGTGTCTTCAACCTCTTTTAAGATTAAATATGTCGTGATCATTTCTGTAAATCCAACTTCAGGATATTGGTGCAGTGTTCTTCGTAGTGTCTTTGCTTCATCAATTAAAGTTTTCATTTGTTCAGACTCCTTATTTTTTATAATATGTGATAAACCCATTCACGAATTCAGTACCGATGTAATCTTTTCCGTGTTCAAACATCCAATCGAAATCATCGAATCCTACTTCAATCGGTTCACCAACTGGGTTTTTATTATTTCTCAAATCCATGTGTAAAATATGACGTCTTTTTCCACCGTATTTGTATTTCGTATTCACAATTTTGAGTCCAAGCTTTAAAGAGTTTTTAAGGCTTGGAATATTTAACGGCATCACTGTCGCAATAAGATGGTCAAAACGATCATCTTTCTTCAACTCTTTTAGGAGTATTTCTCCCATCTTAAACTGAAACCCTTTCCCACGTGCAATTGGATGAACGAGTGCAATTTCAGAATAGATCGTGCGTGATTTATCAACACCTGCATCATCTGCTAAGTGTTCTTCTTCGTCGACTGACGGAATATAAAATCCACGCATTGCAACGAGCTTATCATCAGAATAGACACCTACAGAGTAATTATCTGTAAGAATCGTACTCATTTCCTCTCTACTGATGCGCTCTAATGCTTCTTTAACTTCCATTTGTTCGTATATCTCTTCCTGCATCTCTAGGACAGCATCCAGTGCGTCAACAGTAATTTTCACAATTTCCATAATTTCACCTAATTCATGTTTATTTTTTTGTCATAGTGGCAATATACTTAATAGGAGATGGTGTTATGTCAATATTAGTAAGAATTCACGACACCAAGAATAGTGGAAATGAATACAAGCTCTTAAATGACTCTCTCATTGAAACTCACAACAAACAAATCGTTTATGAAACATTTTTAAATCAATATACTCATCGTAAACAAGATGTCGTGCTTGAATTTATTTATCCAAATCATAAAGAATATCTACTAACATTAGAAGAACAATAGACGCATATTTTTTATGCGTCTTTTTTTATGTGTGAATTTAGCCAGTTAAATAAAAGCGGCACCCATTCTTTAATGTTCACATTCTCTCTATTTACAATTTCACTTGCCGTACTCATACCATGTTCCCCACCAGAGAATACATGAAGTTCAAACTCTACACCTTTAGAGTCTAATTCATTTGCAAAATCGAGCACGTTCTTCACATAGACTAGCCTGTCTCCTGTCGTATGCCAAATAAATGTCTTCGGTGTATCTCTCGAGATAAAGTTCTTCGGAGTCGCTTTCTGTACTAGGTCTTCCTCTAGTTCCGTACCAAAGGTTACCCGTGTTGTCATTTTTTTAAAGTTTGGATCGACTGAACCACGTTTTTCTGCAATTTTCTCATTTAGCGCATAATCTAAAATCGGGTAACCTAAAACCATAAAGTTCGGTTTCGTCCAGTAACTCTCAAATCCTGTTAGCTCTCTTAACCATTCACTATTCCAATGGACTCCAAGTGTCGCAGCTAAATGCCCACCTGCTGAGAAACCAACAATTCCGACATGGTCACTATCTACATTAAATTTATGATTATTCTCACGGATGAACTTCATCGCATTCGCCGCTTCAATCAGTGGATTTGGAAACTCTGATCCAATCACGTCACTCTCATCCAGATTCATGAGATACTGATAGAGATCATTACGTGAATATTCACCGAGAATCGTACCGACAGTAGTATAGTTTAAGATAAAAACAGTATACCCTTGTCTTAAAAATTCGTAAGCAACAGCTTCCCCTTCTCTTTTAGAAACATATAAATAACTCCCACCAGGTAACAATAATACCACTTTTTGTGGTCCATTATTTATACCTGTTTCTCCTTGATACATAGTAAGCGTTGCTGTCTTACCTAATTCAAATTGTTCGATAATCAAAATAACACTTCCTAACTTATCACTATTTTATCATGTGTTTAAAATTTCTAATAATTTAACTATACTAGATATAGAGGTGCTTACAATGCAAAATATTGAAATATTTATAGATACATTTAGAGGAAATCACTACGATTATGGTGTTTATCAAGGAGCGTCATAAAAAAACACACCCTATTTTAAAAATAGAAACTATGAATGGAAAAAACGACGTCCTAAATTCAAACTCGACTATAATGAGACAAAAGCGATATATAACGCGTTCGCTCCATTCATTTGGGATGAACTCATGGGACTTCAAGACAGTCTAAAGCTCACAGATCACGAGACGCTTCTAAATCTTGCACATTATAGAACAAACCCTCGTCCATCCGGATGTAGTGTCTATGTCGATGACACTCATTTTATTCGTAACTATGATTATCATCCAAATACATATGACGGTAAAATTAACTTTTTCGAACCAACGGACGGTGGTATAGCATCTGTTGGTCCGGTGTCTCGTGTGACAGGAAGAATGGACGGTATAAACGCATATGGATTGTCACTGGGATACAACTTCATGAATCGAAAAGAACCACAAGACGGATTCGTGTGTTTTATCATCGGAAGGTTTATTCTAGAGCTATGTAAAGATATCGACGATGCGAAACATCTATTAAGAACACTCCCTCACCGTGGCGGATTCACGTACATTATTAAAGATGCTGAAGGAAATCACACGATTGCGGAAACGAGCGGTCGACGCGTACATTTCAGTGAGCAAAATGTGTGTACGAATCATTATTTAAATCTTGAAGAAGAAAATAGACGCTTCCTAAGTGAATCAAAAAAACGTTATAATATTGTTGAAAAAATCGAGAATCCAACAAAAGAAGAGCTGCTAAACGCATTTACAAGTAAAAATATTGGTCTTTTCGTGGATAATTATAGAAGCTGGGCTGGCACAATTCATACCGTATATTATGATTCTAGTGATCTTTCGATGGATATTCGTGTAGGCTCTGGCGAATTTAATCATCTATCACTACAAGACTTTTTAGACGGTCAAAATGATCATAAAAAAATAGTCAGTATCATAGATACTGACTTAAAATTTACAAATGTCGATTGGGATTAAGTTCTCTTAATCGATATTTTTGTTTTATACGTAAAACGTCTCCATAAATATTCAAGAGGACCAAATCTGTATCTCTTCATGTACCAGCGACTAAAAATCACTTGGACAATAAAGAAAATAATTGCGATGAGTGGTAAATATATCATATCGATTTTTCCAAACAGATTAAATCCGTAGAACAAAGTGACCATAACAACAGATTGCATAACATAATTCGTTAATGCCATCCTACCTACCGGTGCAAAGAACTTATTCAAACTTTTAAATGAATTAAATAAAAGAGCGAAAGCAGACAAGTAAAATATTGCCATTAACGGTCCACCAATCGTGTTCGATATACTGACGAGCGTCATTAACGCCATATCATCTACTCTATAGCTTTGAATATATGCAGTAAATAATTTAATTGGCAATCCTAAAATTAGAGAAACCAATGCAACTTTTACTAAGAATGGTCTGATTTCTCCAATTCTCTTATAATATCCTTTTTGTCCGATATATAAGCCGATTAAAAACATCATTAACACAAGTGGTAACATAAAGAAAAGTCCGACTAATGCAATGAGTGTGTACTCACTATTGAACTTCAAAATATCGAGATAATTCCCATTTGTTGCGACTTCCATGATGCCAGAGGGTTCTAAATACGCTTCACTGAACATCAATAAATCTTGTGTTTTATACATCACCCAATATAGGAGCACGATAAACCCAGTCATTAAAACTGAAATCGTTATTGCAATTCCTAAGTTCCATTTCGGTGGCACTTTCACAAATAGCATGAGTAAAAACCCAATCAATGCGTATGACACTAAAATATCTCCGTACCAAATAAAAATTGCATGTAAGAGACCTATGATGAGTAACCCGGTCATTCTTCTTCTGAATAGACGATTCGGTGCGCTGGTTTTATCTTTCGCACGATCTAAAAAGATATAAAACCCAAGTCCAAACAGAATTGAAAACAGTGTGTAAAAATTTGCTGTAACAAAAGTGTTAATTAGAAATAACGTAAACTGATTGGCTTTACCTTGAAACATTTCTGGTAGAGAAAAAAGCGATGCAATATCTAAAAACGGGCCTGCAAAACTCATGATATTCATGAGCAATATCCCAAATATAGCGACTCCACGAATAGAATCTAACTCACTAATACGCTCATTTAGCATGATTGGTTGATGTGTCATAAAGACCTCCTAAAATGGCATAAAGTCTAAACTATTGCCTGTAATAAAGTTATAAATATAGTAAATGATAAATAAAATGATCGCAAACATGAATAAACCCACAATTGCTTTAAAAAACTTGTAAAAAATCATGTATAAAGTATAGAGTGCTAAAATCACCAAATATGAATAAAGTACGTTCGTACCTGTAAATTCCAGATTGTATACGCCACTATAATTCATGATTCCGATGACAAGAAGAGTGAGAATAAATAACACAACGAGTCGTTTAATCATTTTGAATCACACTCTCTTTCTTAAGCATTGTGGATAATATGATTCCGATAAACACGACCCCTCCACCGAGCCACGGTGCGTAATCGATACTTAAATAAGTGATAAAGATTCCGCCAAATACAGCACCCAGACCAATACCTAAGTTCAAGCTCGACATATTCCAGCTGAACACACTAGATGCACTTCCTTTTACGCTTTTCACAAGTCCCATTTGAATTGCTGGACTCGTACTCCACTCAAATACATTCCATAAGTAAAGATTGATGTAGAAAAGAATTTTAAATGGATATAAGAATGGCATGATCATCATTGTAATAAAGAATAACGTTAACATGATCATGATTGCTTTTCTCGCACCAATCTTATCGGCAATATTCCCGCCAAAATACGTCCCTGTCATTCCACCAAGACCAGCAATGAGTAGCGCTATAGATACTTCTTGTAATGAATACCCATTTTCTGTCATAAGTGGGGAAATATATCCAATCACAACAAAGTTCCCTATTAAGACCAGCAATGTAATTGAAATATAGATAATCACGTTTCTCATCGACATGATTTGATCCGTATTTTCTTCTACGATGTCTGTTTTTACATTCGGAACCATTCTACTTAAAATGACAATCAAAATCACTGCAATAAGTGCGATGATAAAAAACACAGTTCTCCATCCAAAAATTGTCCCAACAAACGTACTGATTGGAATACCAAACACGTTTGCTCCACTAAACCCGAGATAGACGAGCGCTAACATCCGTCCACGTTTATGGGGTTCAGAAATCTCAACCGTGATATCTAAAATTTTAACGATGATTACAGCTGCTGCCATAGCGGTTATCACACGCCCTAAAGCGAGTGTCATAAATCCATTGGCCATCCCGAACACAATATTTCCGATGATAAACACAATCATCGATATTAAAATTACAGGCTTATCTGGAAACTTTTGTGTCGCTTTTATTAATATTGGTCCAAAGAGTGCAAAGCTGACTGCATAGACCGTGATGAGTTGCCCTGTCAGACTATAACTCATATCTAAATTTGAACTGATTGGTTCAAGTAAACCTGATACAATCAGTTCCATAATGCCGAGTAGAAATATACTCGATGTAAATGTAACTAATATTTTCTTATTCATAAAAATTCACCGTAAATAATCGTAACATATTATATTTAACAAAATCTTTCTAAAAAGTTATCGTGTGTTAATCTTTTTGTGAATGCTTCACCGTATCGTTCAATGAGTGCATTTACAAATGTTTGATAGTGTCCTGCATGCTGTAGTCCATCAACATATTCAGTTATCCCGTCAAAGTCTGATCCGAGTCCAATATGGTTTTCTGCACCAAGTTTAACTAGATGATCGATATGTTTAAATAAATCATCATATGTAGCAGTACCTTCAGTAATAAACGGCGGGCAGAATACAATGTTAACCATTCCGCCTTTATCTATGATTGATTTAATTTGTTCATCATATAAATTTCTCGGATGATCCATGATTGCGCGCGCATTTGAATGGGTCGCAATCACTTTATCTGCATATTTTATAACGTCCTTTACACCCGCTTCATTTAAATGGGACACATCAATAAGTACGTCATGTGCATTACACTCTTCAATCACTGATTTACCAAATTCTGAAAGTCCAGCATTTCTCGACTCCCCTACGCCGTCACCGACTAAGTTACCGTTATTCCAAACGAGCCCAAGCGATAAAACACCAAGTCTAAACAATGTACGTAATTTCACTAAATCATTACCAAAAGCGTCACTACCTTCAAGTGTAAGAACTGCACCATATTCATTTTCTTTTAAGTTATTAATTTCTTTTAAATTTTTGATATGTACCATATGCTTTTGTGTTAAGATATCTTTATGAAAGCGGTCTATTTGCTCTAACGCATGTTGCCACTTTTCATTGTCTGGTAATAGAGGGGAAATAAATATCGCATAAAATTGTACTTTAACCTTTCCTTCAATTCGACGATTCATATTGGTGTCGAGTTCAGGTGAGTTTAAATAATCAAGTGAACGATCTTTATAGAGATAAGTATTGCGGAAATCCGCTTGTAGTTTTAAAAGCGCATCACAGTGCGTATCTATAATATACATATTTATAATTCTCCTTTATAATTTCATCAAGGTGGTGTGCATTAATGAATAATCAAAATGATCAAAACAAAACAGCTTCATTCGGCACTTGGCTTAAATTTTTAGTGCCATCGTTACTCGGTATCTTTATCTTCATATTCCCAATAAAAGATGCGAATGACGAGTTGACAGTACCCGTTGCACTAATCGCAAACAATATTATTGAGTTAGTCGGCGATAATACAATCAATTATATCACTGTTTCTCTCATGGTTATATCAGCCATTTTAACTGTATTTTTTTCTTACATAAAAAAATCAAATAATCATATCATCATCGATTTATTTGAAAAAGGTATTGGCTGGAATATCGTTCGTGTACTGGGAGCAATCTTTGGTGTTCTCGTGTTAATGAATGTAGGTCCGATTCAAATTATTTCCGAAGATACAGGTGGCACGGTGTTAACTGGACTTATTCCTACACTGTTTGCTGCATTCCTAATTGCAGGGTTTTTACTCCCGTTACTACTCAACTACGGGTTACTCGAATTTGTTGGAACTTTATTTAGACAATTTATGAGACCTGTATTTACTTTACCTGGACGCTCTACGGTCGATAACCTTGCTTCTTGGGTAGGAGACGGAACTATTGGTGTACTCTTAACAAGTAAACAATACGAAGGTGGTTTCTACACGAAACGTGAAGCTGCAGTTATTGCATCTATGTTCTCAGTCGTTTCGATCACATTCACAATTGTAATCTTAGATTACTTAGATCTCATGAAATACTTTGCACCATTTTACATCACAGTAATCATCGCTGGTGTACTCTGTGCAATTATTCTACCGAGAATCCCACCTCTTTCTAAGATTGAGGATACGTATTATAACGAAAATAATGATTTCACTGAAGAAATTCCTGAAGCACATAATACATTCAGCTGGGCAACGCATCAAGCTTTAATCACAGCGAAAAAAGCTTCTGGTATTGGTGGAATTGCTAAAGATGGATACAAAACAGTACTTGATATGTGGTTTGGTGTACTGCCTGTCGTAATGGCAATCGGTACACTCGGAACTATCGCAGCAGAATACACACCAATCTTCACTTGGATTGGTGCTCCATTTGTACCATTACTCGAAATGTTAGGCGTTCCAGATGCACTTCTAGTGTCAAAAACTCTATTCATTGGGTTCACGGATATGTATCTACCTACTCTAATCATTGGTGCAGAATCTGCAGAGATGTCTAAATTTATCGTAGCAGCACTTTCTATTTCACAACTACTGTATTTATCAGAAGTTGGGGGCGTAATCTTAGGGTCTAAGATTCCTCTTGGCATTGGTAAGATGTTTATCATATTCTTAATGAGAACTGCGATTTCATTACCAATCATCTTAATTGCTGCATATATTATCTTTTAATTAAACTTGCCTCCGGGCAAGTTTTTTAGTTTGTCTTAATCTCATCTATAATAGAGAGTGATCATATTTTTTATAAGGAGCTTGATTATGTCGTTATTCACACATGATGCAACGTATTATAGTAATCAAATTAAAAGGAGAGAAGTCACTGCAACCGAACTCGTTGAACGTGCGTTTAAAAATATTAAATCACTTGACGACAAGTTAAACAGTGTCATTCACATACAAGAAGCTGAAGCTTTCGAGAAAGCAAAATCTTATGATGAACACATTGTTTCATTATCAGATAAAGAACGTGCTACTCTCCCACACTTTTATGGTGTCCCAATTCTAATAAAAGACCTTGGTCAAAGTGAAGAAGGACAACCTGCAATAAATGGTTCGAAATTATTTAAAGATAATATCGCTAAAAGTACAGACAACTTTGTTCAAGCAATTATTGATGCTGGGTATATTATTGTTGGACGTACGAACGTTCCAGAATTTGGATTTAAAGGATTAACAGACCCAGAACTATTTGGTCACACGTATTCTCCAATTGGCCACGGACTTTCATCTGGTGGATCATCTGGTGGATCATCTGGTGGATCAGGTGCAGCAGTAAAAGCCGGATTTGTACCTATCGCGACAGCTGGTGACGGCGGTGGTTCAATTAGAATTCCAGCAAGCTTCAATGGTTTAATTGGATTAAAACCAACGCGTGGACGCATTGTTACAGGTCCAGATGGATATAGAAGCTGGCAAGGTGCTTCAGTAGACTTTGTATTATCTAAGTCTGTTGCTGATACATTTGAAACATTAAAACTCACGAGCAATCAAGTATTAGAATCTCCATATCTCGCACCAGATCAGTTACCTGAAACAATTACTGCAACTGATAAAAAGCTTAGAATCGCGTACTCTCATAAATCACCAGTTGGTAGTGAAATTGAACAGGATGCGATTGATGCTCTAAATAAAACTGTTGAAATCTTAAAGTCATTAGGTCATGAAGTTGTAGAAGACGCGCCTGTGGTCGACGGTAAACGCGCAATGGAGACATACTTCCAAATGAACATGGTAGAAACAGCAGCGATGTTTAAAGGCATTGAATTGTCTATTGGAAGAGATATCACTAAAGATGACGTTGAGCTCGTCTCATACGGTATGTATAAAGCAGGCGATCGCGTTAAAGGATGGCAATACGTTCATGCGTTAAATTCTTGGGATCAGTTAAGTGCACAGTATCACCAATTCCTAGATAAAAACAACTATGACTTTTTCTTAACTCCTACAATTAATGGTACATCCGTGCCAGTTGATGCATTCGATATCAATGATGATATTCGTGACCGTTTAGAACGTATCGATGAGTTAGAAGACGAAGAAGCATTCGGTATCTTTGGTGAACTATTTACTGATAGTCTGGCTAAGATTCCATATACACAACACGCGAACTTAACGGGACAACCTGCACTATCACTTCCACTTTACGAGACAAAAGATAAACTCCCGGTCGGCAGTATGTTTGTCGCACGTAAAGGTGGAGAAGCTGCACTTTTAGAGCTTGCACTTCAAATCGAAAATGCAGGATTTATTAAATCAGATATTATAGACCTAAACGAAAATCCAATTTAAGACATGAAAAAACGACGTCATTCATTGTGACGTCGTTTTTACTTTTCATTTCATTTATTTGTAGTTTACAACTGTGTATTTTCTCTTACCTCGGCGGAATACTGTAAATTCTCCATCTAACTTATCGCTATCTGAAATCACATAGTTCACATCTTGTTCACGTTCACCATTGATGTAGATGGCACCATTTGTGATGTCTTCTCTTGCTTGTCTTCTTGAAGGAGAAATGCCCGCTTCAACAATCACATTCACAAGGTTTAAGTCATCATTAGAAACCGTTGCTGATGGTGCTTCTTTCATTGCATCTCTCAGCTGTTCGGTAGTTAGTGACTTAATATCTCCACTGAATAATGCTTTCGAAATGTTTTTCGCTTCTTCTAATGCCTCTTCTGAGTGAATGAGTTTCGTCATTTCATCTGCTAAAGCATTTTGTGCTTTACGTAAATGCGGTTCAGTTTTTACAGACTCTTCTAATGCTTCAATTTCTTCTTTAGAAAGGAATGTGAAAATCTTTAAGAACTTGATAACATCTTCGTCATTTTGGTTGATCCAGAATTGGTAGAACTCGTAAGGGGACGTTTTCTCAGGATCTAGCCATACATTTCCACCTTCAGATTTACCAAATTTAGAACCATCTGCTTTAGTTACTAGTGGAATTGTAAGACCTTCAGCATCCGTGATACCATGCGTTCTACGCATTAAGTCGATACCTGACACAATATTACCCCACTGATCTGATCCACCTACTTGAATTTTAACGTTGTTATGTTGATTTAAGTGCGCAAAGTCGATTGCTTGAATGATTGTGTATGTGAATTCTGTGAATGAAATTCCTGTCTCAAGACGGGACTGGATCGCATCTTTCGCTAACAGATAGTTTACTCCAACGTGTTTACCATAGTCTCTTAAGAAACCAATTAATGAAATATCTTTCAGCCATTCATAGTTGTTCACTAAAATAGCATCCGTTTCTTCACCTTTATCAAATTCAAAGATTTTGTGTAGTTGTTTCTCAATACCAGCAACGTTTAAGTCTAATTGTTCTTTAGAGATTAAGTCACGTTCGCTCGCTTTAAATGATGGGTCACCAATCATCCCTGTTCCCCCACCAACTAAAACAACTGGACGGTGTCCATACTCTTGGAATCGTTTAAGTACTAAGAATGGTACTAAATGACCAATGTGTAAGCTATCTGCTGTTGGGTCTGTACCACAGTATAATGAAACCACTTCTTCATCTACTAATTTCTCAATATTTTCTTCACTTGTTGTCTGGTATAAAAGACCACGCCATTTCAAATCTTTAATTAATTCACTCATATTCATGTCTCCTTCTGTTTTTATCTATTAAAATTAAATATAAAAAAACACCCATACTAGACGTATGGGTGCATAACACGGTACCACCAAACTGTTTTACTCATTAAAAACGATACAAAAAATGCAAGTGTATTCATAAACGGCTATGTATGTACTCGCACCACCCGTACACTCTCTTAAACATTAGTTCGTCACTACTTCTCTTGCTGTTTCGCATTATTAAATTCTTACTTATCATATAAACTTTTACCATGTTTGTCAAACGTCTAATTTTTAGGGTAGTAGATGACTATATGAAATGCATCTAATTATGATATAATTCAAAGAACTGGGGAGGTTGAAATGAAAAAGAAAACAAACATTGTTCACAGCGTTAAAAAGCTGTTTACACATGATGAAAATAAGAAAAACAAAATCCACGGAAATACATTTAAAGAGCGTTTCAAAACGATTGGACGACGCTTTAAAGAAACTGACCATCCCTTCAGATTTATATTTAACACGACTTACGATACGATTTGGAATGTCATATTATTTACAATTCTTTCATTAACATTAGTAGGCATTCTCATTTTTAGTATAGGGCTTGGTTATTTTGCAGCGCTCGTTAACGATGACGTGAACTATACAAGTGATGAAATAAAGACTCAACTGACTCAAATTACTGAAAGTACGAACGTAACATTTGCTTCAGGAGAAAACTTGGGTACTTTAAAATCAGATTTGATTCGTGAATCTATTGCTTACGAAGACATGTCAGAAAACGTAATGAACGCACTTATTGCAACAGAAGATGAAAACTTCTATGAACATAATGGTGTAGTTCCAAAAGCATTTATTCGTGCTTCACTACAAGAACTTGCTGCGAGTGAATCTGGTACAGGAGGTTCAACACTCACTCAACAGTTAGTTAAAAACCAATTATTAACAAATGATCCAACATTCTCTCGTAAAGCATCCGAACTATTGCTCGCATTTAAAGTTGAAAAATTACTTTCAAAAGACCAAATTTTAGAAAGTTATTTAAACGCAGTGTCATTCGGTCGTAATGCGAATGGACAAAATATTGCTGGTATTCAAAGTGCTGCGAAAGGAATCTTTGGTAAAGATGCAAAAGATTTAAATATTGCAGAATCTGCGTTTATTGCAGGACTACCACAAAACCCTTATGCATATACACCATTTACACAAAACGGAGCGCTTAAATCTGAAGAAGAGTTGCAGCTCGGTAAAAACAGACAATTATATGTATTAGATCGCATGCTTTTAGAAGGTGTCATTAATAAGGAAGAATACGATGATGCTGTTGCATATGATATTTTTGGCAACTTAACTAAAGATGTTTCAGTGCCAAACCAAAAATATCCATTCTTAACAGACGAAATTGAGCGTCGTGCAATTCAAGAATTAAAATATATCTTGGCTGAAAAAGACGATGTGTCGAAGGAAGACCTAGACCTTACACCACTTCTCAATCAAAAATATACGCAACAAGCAAACGATGCGTTAAGAAATAACGGATATAAAATTGAAACGACAATCAATAAAGAAATTTACGATACAATGCAAGAGGTTAAAAATAATAACTTCTCTTATTATGGCGACAGAAGTATATATGATTCCATTGACTCAACTGGAGAAGAAGAAGACCAGACGTTCCAACATGAGGTTGGTGCTGTTCTTAAGGACAATGAAACCGGCGCAATACTTGGTTTTATCGGTGGACGTGATTACGAGAATTCCGAAATCAACCACGCAACACAAACATCAAGAATGGCTGGTTCGACTATGAAACCACTCGCTGTATATGGTCCTGGTATTGACCGTGGGTTAATCGTTCCGGATACAGTAGTGCTCGATAAGAAGTTTTCAATTTATAACCCTGTTTCAGGAACAAGTTATTCACCTGAAAACTATGACCAAAAAGAATTTGGTTTAATTTCTGTGAAACATGCGTTAACGAACTCTTATAACTTAAGTACATTACGACTCTGGTCAGATGTACGTCTAGAAAACCCAAAAGAATACCTAGATAATATGGAAATTCCATTATCTAATTCATTATTCGATGAAAATGATATTGGTATCCCTTCTCTACCACTTGGTGTAAACAACTTAACGGTTGAAGAAAACGTCAACGCGTTCTCATCATTTGCAAAAGATGGAACAATGTCAGATAGTTATATGATTACTAAGATTACAGATCCTAAAGGAAATGTCGTCTATGAGCATGAGAACGAGAAGAAAAAAGTTTGGAAAGACTCTACTGCATATCTGATGACTGATATTTTAAGAGAAACATTTAGAACAGGTTCTGCTTACCACATCAAAGATTATTACCAAGCAATAGAAAGCTCATACCCTTGGGCAACGAAAACAGGTACGTCAGAACAATTCATCGATAGTTGGATGGTTGCGTACAACCCGAAAGTCACGCTAGGAATGTGGATGGGATATGATCGAAATATTCCACAAGTGTATAGCACAGATGACGATGATCACATCACAATTTACAACTGGAGAAACTTAGCCGATGCACTCCAAAACACGAACCCTGAACTGATGGGTTACGGTACAGATTACAAAAAACCAGCATCAGTTAAGACTGAAAAATTCTGTGGTATGCTCATGAGTAAAGAAGACGACTGTAAAAATACTGAAGATAAAGTCATTGAAGGATTAGTTACTGATGATACAAAATTTAGTAAAAAGAGCGGACTAAGTGACCAATCTGTACTAGACAGAAATGGTGCTAACTTTGATGATAAGTTGAAAGCATCAGACTTAAGAGGCACTGTGACTAGGAACTATGATGAAAAATATCGCATAGGTAACTCAGTACGAATCAATCGCCCGACACCAAAGACAAAATCAAGTAATAGTAAAGACTAATAAATTGAACCGAACTCAAAAGAGTTCGGTTTTTTGTGTTTTAAAAATCAATATAAATTATCTGTATGTTTATACTTACTAAATATTACATTTAAATGATGACAACGTGATGCTCTATATGCCATCCGTTGACGTGGAGTCTTTGTATTCATCTATTAAAATCATTTCCATCTATCCTAATAATAAAGATAAAAACATGCCAGCCACTCAAGCCGTTTCTGTGATTACTGAACTAGAATCAGGACAGAATGTGGCAACGTTAGAAGCGTCGTACCTTACGATACTTCGTACGGGAGCGATGACAGGACTTGCGACAGACATTCAGTCACGTAAAGATGCTAAAGTTTTGGGAGTTATCGGTACAGGCGGAATGGCATTTGAACAAGCGCTAGGTGTTCTAGAAGTCCGTGATATTGAGCGCATTGTGCTTTTCAATAGAACAGAAGAAAAAGCACATGCGTTTAAAGAGAGATTAGAAACATTTGGAGTAACTGCTGAGATTGAAGTTGCGAATGATGTGAACGCGCTAACTAAAGTCTCAGATATTATCAACACAGCAACAAACAGTACAAAAGCAGTGTTTGATCATGAATATGTGAAATCAGGCGCACATATCAACGGACTTGGCACGTATATGCCTCATATGAGAGAGATTAACGAAGAGTCAATCAAGGTAGCGCGTCACGTCATTTTTGATGATATGGACGCTGTCATTGTTGAAGCAGGAGAATTCATCCATGCGGTAGAGACAGGAGACTTCTCATGGGAAAAACCTGTGGCGCTAAAGGATATGATCGATAAAGAGATAGACCGCAGTGACACAGATATTACAATATTTAAATCAGTTGGAACCGCATATTATGATATGTCAGTAGCAATTGGTGCGTATCAGAAGTTGAAATAAATAGAAAAACCTCCTAATTTGGTTGTAATACCAGATTAAGAGGTTTTATTTAATTTCGTTAATACATAAGTTTGAACTACTCTCATCTTTAACTATAACTATTTACATACACTATATTCCTAATTTCATTCTAAATGTTTTCAATATATGGCCATCAAAGTTGTCACCATATTCGTCTACTACTTCAAACCCTTTTTTCTTATAAAAACTTAGCCCACTATTATTCTCTTTTTCAACATCAAGATATATCGCTTTTAATTTTGTAAGTTCAGAAGTACATACTTGAAGCAATTGTGTTCCTATACCATGACCTTGGTATTCTGGATTTATGTAAATCGCACTTAGTTCACTTTCGTTATTTTCATTTAGTGATGAAAAATTAATAAATCCGATGACTTCTCCTTCAACTTCTGCTACAAACATGTTTGAATTTTTTAATCGGTATTCCATCATATCATCACTATACGCATGCTTTAAAAAGTTATCTTGTATTTCGCGAGGAATAATTCCTTCATATGTAGCATGCCAACTTTTCTTAGCAACATTCTGAACCTCTTTAATATCTTCTATACTCATTTTTCGGATTAAATACTTCATATCAAATGCCCCTATTTCTTATCCTACTATCGACGCAAATATCACATGTAAGAAAATGTCTGCCGAGAAATGTGCGATCATCGCATATTCTAGACCTTTCTTCCAGTACAAGTACCCGAACCATAGTCCTAGGAGTCCATTTAAGACGAGCGCTCTCACAACTAGAATTGTAGTCAGCTCACCAAATACTTGAGCTGTTGCTGGTAGATGTCCTAGTCCAAATAACAATGCAGTCAATACAATAGCGGTAAAGTAAACACTTTTTGGTATGCTGTTTTTATCTTTTTTAAATATCACGGCAATGATCCAAACGATAAGTGTCATCACAAATAATCGAAGCATTAATTCTTCTGTGATTCCACCATATAAACTCGCAAGTACTCCTTGCCACCAAATAGTTTCTGTAACCTGTCCGCTTGGCATCTCAATGTTTGGAGTATATACAAACACATCAAGTAATATGACTGCTAGTGAGCCGATAACAGATCCTACAACCCCAATTAACATCCATTTACCTGAGATTTTCGGAACTTCCTTTCCATACACAAACCCATCGGAAATTGGTGCGCCTAACCCTACTCTATCTTGTAATCGCACTCCAATGAGCACCATTACAAAAAGTTGAATCACTTGAGCGATTGTGTTTACTGTCATTACAAAAGATAAAGAAATACCCTCTGGAATGAGTTCACTTGTCTGTAGTGTCGTCATTGAATATGGAATTAGCGCAATGATTCCGATAGTGCCTAGTATTGTAAGTATTAAAACTAACTTGAACTTCCATTTATTCAAACGATCATCTCCTGATCTTCTTTTTATTAGTATAGCTTAATTTTAATATTTCTATAATTATCATTCGTGTATTTACTAAAATAACTTTATAATAAAATAAAAAGAAATCTCACCGGAGGATACAGCTATGAGAGAAATATTGTATTTACTTCTGTTTTACATCTGTTTTGTAGGTTTCTATGCAACACTTAATATTAAGTTTGAATTAATAACATGGGATACATTTACTCATCAAATGATAATCTTCGGTTTTGGTGGTACGCTTAGTTATTTACTCCAAGTTTTTAGAAAGAGAAATCAACAAAAAAAAGACTAGCCATAGCTAGTCTCTAATTTTTATGAATTTTTATATTTTTGAAGAAAATAGAGTCCGAAGCCTCCAATAGAGAGTGATATTACTAGTCCAAAAAAAACATTTAACCAAGATGAACCTGGTAGTAATGGAATTATAATTCCGTCCATAAGTATATATAAAGCGACTACCAAAATGATATATATATTTTCTTTTTTTTCATCCATTTTAATCACCTAACTATTTCTACGAGAAACTCTATATAATCTTTTCTTCTTATCATTTAAAAGTTCACCTTTTGAGTAGTAAATCAATTTAACTTGAACCTACTTCTTACCTTTGTCTTTCTTCCTAAGTACGTATCTCGTCCATTCTTCGTATATAACCATCATCAGTATGAATGCGCCTGCTAAGAATGTGAACACAATGATGCGTTCTTTGTTTACCATATATACAAAGATAAACCCAAGGACAAATAATAGTGCCGCATAGGAATACAATAACTTTCTACTTCTAATTCTCATAATTACCTCTGAAATTTTGAAAAAAGCATACTTCCAAAGAAGTATGCTTTTAAGATTTTAGAATAAACCAGTTGACGTACCGTCTTCTTTAACGTCCATCGCATTCGCTGATGGTACTTTTGGAAGTCCTGGCATTGTCATAATATCACCAGTAAGTGCAACTACGAATCCTGCACCAGTCTTCGCAATGAGTTCACGTACTGTAACTGTAAATCCAGTTGGTCTACCTAATTTTTTAGGATCATCTGATAATGAGTATTGCGTTTTCGCCATACATACTGGGAAGTGACCCCAACCATTGTCTTCAATCTCTTTAAGTTGTCTCTTTGCTTTATCTGTGAAGATTACGCCATCTCCACCGTATACTTCAGTAACGATTTTTTCAATCTTATCAGCGATTGGTAGTTCGTCCTCATACAGGTGCTTGAAGTTGTTTTCTGTTTCAAGTGCTTCAAGTACTTGTTTAGCAAGGTCAATACCACCCTTACCACCTTTTTCCCAAACTTGTGTAAGTGCAACTTTTACGTCGCGCTCTTTACACCAGTCTAATACGAAGTTTCTTTCCGCATCAGTGTCTGTTACAAAGTCGTTTAATGCAACAATTGGTTCTACACCGAATTTACGAGCGTTTTCGATGTGTTTTTCTAAGTTAACGATACCTGTTTTTAATGCGTCAACGTTTTCAGCACCAAGATCTGTTTTCGCTACTCCACCATTCATTTTTAAAGCACGGATTGTTGCGACTAAAACGATTGCGTTTGGTTTGAATCCACCAAAGCGTGCTTTGATGTCCATAAACTTCTCTCCACCTAAGTCAGAACCGAATCCACATTCAGTTACAACGATGTCTGAGAGTTTACGTGCTGTGTTTGTTGCAATGATTGAGTTACAACCATGTGCAATGTTTGCGAAAGGTCCACCATGAATAAGTGCTGGAGTTCCTTCCATAGTTTGTACTAAGTTTGGTTTAATTGCTTCTTTAAGAAGTAAAGTAAGCGCGCCTTCTACGCCAAGCTCACCAACCGTTACAGGTTTTTTGTCGAATGTGTAACCAAATACAATTTTCGCAAGTCTAGCTTTTAGGTCCATTAAGTCTGTTGCAAGACAAAGAACTGCCATGATTTCACTTGCTACTGTGATGTCAAACCCATCTTGACGCGGTACACCTTGAGTTGGTCCACCAAGTCCAACCACTACATTTCTTAGTTCACGGTCGTTGATGTCAACAACGCGTTTCCAAGTAATACGTCTTTGGTCAATGCCTAGTTCGTTTCCTTGATGAATGTGGTTGTCGATAAGAGCAGAAAGTGTGTTGTTTGCTGCAGTAATCGCGTGTAAGTCACCGTTGAAGTGTAAGTTGATTTCCTCCATTGGTAATACTTGCGCGTATCCACCACCAGTTGCTCCACCCTTGATACCCATGACAGGTCCTAGTGAAGGTTCACGTAATGCTACCATAACTTTCTGATCTAACTGGTTAAACGCATCAGCAAGTCCAACTGTAACTGTTGATTTACCTTCTCCTGCTGGAGTTGGGTTCATAGCAGTTACAAGAACAAGCTTAGAGTCATCCGCATTACCTTTAAGGTTTTTGATGTCTACTTTTGCTTTATATTTACCATATAGCTCAAGTGCCTCATCCGGAATGCCTGCTTTCTCTGCGATTTCACCAATTGGACGGATTGTTGCTTTTGAAGCAATCTCCTGGTCAGTTAAATGTGCCATTCTTTCATCTCCTAAAGTCTATGTTAGATAAAGCTATCTTCAATACTTATTATTACATAGTTGTATATTTTAGACCATAGAAAACGGTTTTATATTCAAAACATTTAATTATATTGGTCAATTTGTACAAAAAAAGATAAAGACACGCATGTCTTTATCTTTAAAAATAATATTAATCGTCATCCATTGAAGATAAGTCTCCGGCATCGAGATTTAATTCCCAAGCCTTAAGTACACGTCTCATGATTTTACCACTACGTGTTTTTGGAAGTTTATCTTTAAATTCAATTTCTCTTGGTGCAGCGTGTGCTGCAAGTCCAAGTTTAACAAAGTCTCTGATTTCTATTTTTAGTTCATCACTTGGCTCATAACCTTCACGTAGCGCGATGAAGGCTTTAACGATTTCACCACGGATTGGATCTGGCTTACCGATTACCCCAGCTTCTTGAACCGCTTCATGCTCTAACAGTTTAGATTCGATCTCGAACGGACCAACTCTTTCACCCGCAGTCATGATTACGTCATCTACACGACCTTGGAAGAAGAAGTATCCATCTTCGTCCACATAAGCTGAGTCACCAGATACATACCAGTCACCGATAAAGTAAGATTTATATTTCTCAGGGTTGCCCCAGATTTCTCTCATCATTGCTGGCCATGGTGCTTTCATAGCTAAGTTACCCATGCGCATTGGTGGTAATTCGTTACCGTTATCGTCAACAATTGCTGCTTCAATACCTGGTAGTGGTTTACCCATCGCTCCAGCTTTAATATCCATTGCTGGGAAGTTCACGATCATGTGTGCACCTGTTTCAGTCATCCACCAAGTGTCATGAATTCTTAGATCAAACACTTTGTCTGCCCATTTGATTACTTCAGGGTTTAATGGTTCCCCTACTGAAAGCATGTGCCTTAAGTTAGACAGGTCATATTTCTTAACTTCTTCGTCTCCAGCTCCCATAAGCATTCTGAATGCTGTTGGTGCTGAATACCAAATAGACACTTTAAGATCTTCTAATGCACCGTACCAAGCGTCAGGTGAGAATCTTCCACCGACAACTACGTTTGTTGCACGGTTTAACCATGGTCCAAAGATTCCGTAAGATGTACCTGTCACCCAACCTGGGTCAGCTGTACACCAGTATACGTCGTCTTCTTTAATATCTAAAACATATTTCGCTGAAATAAATTGTTGGACCATGACATTATGAACGTGTAATACACCTTTAGGTGCACCTGTTGAACCACTTGTATAGTGTAAAATTAATCCATCTTCACGATCTACCCACTCGATTTCTAACTCATCACTTGCGTCTTCGAATGCTTCAGAGAAGTCAACAATTTTGTCGCCCTCTTCATGTTCACCAACAACAAATACGTGCTCTAAAGTATCGATATCCGCAACAGGAATTCTTGGTAGTAAATCAGGTGTTGTTACAACTGCTTGTGCCTCTGAGTCCTTTAATCGGTCTGTGACTGCTTTTTCCATGAAAGCCTCAAATAATGGACCCACAATTGCTCCTAGTTTCACAGCGCCAAGTAGCGCAAAGTATAATTCAGGTGAACGTGGCATAAAGATAAACACACGGTCTCCTTTTTTAATATCATGCGCTTTAAAAACGTTCGCTGCTTTATTTGTGAGTGCTTTCATTTCTTTGAACGTAAATGAACGCGTTCCGTTGTCATCACGATAGTGTAATGCAACTTTGTCTCCATGACCTTCATCTACATGTCGGTCGATTGCTTCGTACGCAATGTTTACTTTTCCTGTTTCAGACCAAGAGAAGTTTCTCTCAATATCGTCCCATGAAAAGTTCTTAACCGTTGCTTCGTAATCTTTCATATTCGGATTTTGATCAACCGATTTGTAAATTTCGTGTTCCATCCAATCACTCCTATGTATACTTTGGTTATTCTCAAGAACTATTATATAATGAACTTGAATATATTATCAAAATAATTAATTTAATTACGGAGGTGATTTTTTGATTCACCCTAAAAAATACTTCAAGGAATCCTATAATATCAATGGTCTTGAGTATGTTATAGAAGGTCCAATTTCTCCAGAAAAACTTAAGACTTACACCTTTGATTCTGAATTAACAGCATTTCGTAGACCAAAAGATCAGTTCGAAGCTTTGATAGAAATTGCCGAACTTGAAGAAGGTAGAATCATCGTTGCACAAATTGAAAATCATATCGTGGGTTATGTCACGTTCCACTTCCCAGATGAATTTGAACGCTGGAGCGAAGGCAACCATCCCTTTATTTTAGAACTTGGTGCTGTTGAAGTTGCTAAAAAACACCGTGGTGCAAAGTTAGCATCAAAACTTTTAATACTCTCTGTTAAAGATGAACAAATGGAAAACTACATTATTCTCACCACTGAATATTACTGGCACTGGGATCTTAAAAACACGAAATTGGATGTCTATGAATATAAAGATATTATGGTGCGGCTTATGGCGAAAGCTGGGTTTGAAGTATATCAAACAAATGACCCCGAGATTACGAGTCATCCTGCAAATACGTTAATGGCACGTATTGGAAAAAATATTGATAATGATAAAATGATTATTTTTGATGAAATCCGTTTTAAAAATCGATTCTTTTTTTAGTTTAATTTGAAGGAGTTATAACACATGTTAGTAAAAACCATTATGACTGAAAATGTTAAAACACTTAAAGAAACTGATACAATAGAACAAGCCATGACTCTTATGAATGCTTATAACATCAGACACGTTCCTATCGTAGATGAAGATAGACATGTCGTTGGACTTGTTACTGATAAGGATATTAACTTAGCATTACCCTCGATTTTGTCACAAGAAACAAACGTCACAATGAATCATAGCCTAAAGGAAATTATGAAAAAAAATATAATATCGACGAGTGAATATGACTTTGTAGAAGAATTAGCTGTAGACTTTCATCAATTTGATTTAGGTGCAGTCCCTGTTGTAAAAAATAGAAAGCTCATTGGTATTGTTACTCAAACGGATATTATGTCCGCGTTTATTGAAATTACAGGTATGAAATATCCAGGATCTATCATCGAAATTGATGTATTTGATAAACCTGGAATTGTGCATGACATTGGTCACACAATGAAAGAACTGAAAGTCCGTATTGTATCAATCACAATCTATGATAATAGAGAAAAACCAAATCATAAAGTTGTCGTCTTAAAAGTGAATGCGATGAATCCACAGAGAGCGATTGACGCACTTGTTGAAAAAGGATTCAACGTCTTAAACCCGCATAGGATGGAATAGATTATGAAACCTTTATATGTATATAGCGATGAGTTGTTAAAATATCGCTTTAGCGATACACATCCTTTTAACCAGATGCGTCTCAAGATGACGACAGACCTATTAAAGGCTGCTGGATTCTTGAAAGATAGCGATATTGTTGACCCAAGAGTCGCAACAGAAGATGAAATTAAACTTGTACATACTGAAGATTATGTAGAAGCCGTAAAACGCGCAGGTCACTTTGAATTAACGGACGAGGAACTGATTAACTTTGGTTTAAACACAGAGGACACACCTCAATTTGAGAACATGCATGAAAAATGCAGTATGCTTGTCGGAGCAACACTGCGTGCAGTGGACCTTATTATGAATGGACGAGCTAAGAAAGTAACATCGCTTGCTGGAGGCCTTCATCACGGATTTTCAGGAAAAGCGAGTGGATTTTGTATTTATAATGACGCAGCAATTGCGTGTGAATATTTGAGACAGAACTTTAACCAACGTGTTCTTTACATCGATACAGATGCCCATCATGGAGACGGCGTACAGTTTATATTCTATGATAATAAAGATATTATGACCTACTCAATCCATGAAACTGGACGTTACCTCTTCCCTGGAACCGGCCATGTCACAGAACGCGGTGTGGATAATGGTTTCGGATTCAGTGTGAATTTACCAGTAGATGCATTTACTGAAGATAATTCTTATTTAGAAGTGTTTAAAGAAAGTTTAGAGAGAACTGCAGAGATATTCCAACCAGATATTATTGTGAGTGTAAATGGCGTAGACGCCCATTATAGAGATCCGATGACTCACCTGTCACTGACTTCTAAGAGCTATGAAGAAATTCCGAGGTTTGTAAATTATATTGCAGATAAATATGCGCACGGGAAATGGTTAGCCCTCGGTGGTGGTGGATATAATATATGGCAAGTCGTACCAAGAGCGTGGGCACAAGTGTGGCTCGCGATGAACGATAAAGAAGCACCGACAGGACCGTTGCCACAAGCTTTTTTAGATGAATACAAGCCACTGTCAAAGCTCGAATTCCCAGAAAGCTGGCAGGACGACCTAGACGACTATATGAACATACCAAGACGACCAGAAATCACAGAAAAAAATCAATTAGTGTTAGATCGAATTATGATGTATTTAGAGTAGAGAAAACATTTCTCTGCTCTTTTTGTTTTTATCATATAAAAAACTGTAAAAATTGGACAAAGCAAAACACCCCAAGCATCAGCTTAGAGTGTCGTTTCTGAGTAGTTGAATTTGTATGGAAGTTCTACGTGCGTGATTTCTGTTTCTTCTTTGTTCATGAGTTTAGTAAGAAGTCTCATACCTACTGCGCCAATATCGTAAAGAGGTACTGCAATTGTTGAGAGTTGTGGTCGCATCATGTATGCGATTCTTGTATTTGAACAACTCATGATTTCAAGGTCATCTGGTACTTTAACATTATGATCTAAAGTACCGTGAAGCACGCCTCCTGCAACTTCATCTGAGATTGAAATTACAGCGTCTACTTTGCTATCGCTATTCACAAGGTTGTCGAATAATTCAATGCCTGCTTCGTATGTTAATGCATCGTAAGTATCTATTTTAGTTGAAATACCATGCGCGTCTAATTCAGCTTGGATTCTTTCTCCAATAACGTCTTCTAAGAAGCTATGGTATCCGCTCTTCACATATACGAAGTTTTCTCTGCCGCGCTTAATCATGTCACTCACTACTTCTCCTACTGCGTCTGGATAATTAATATTAACTGTCGACATATGTTTATGTTTTGAATATCCACACATTACAATTGGATTATCGTATTGTTCAATCACTTCATGAGTTGCTTCATCTAATGAACCACCTAAGAAAATGATTCCATCCACCTGGTTAGATGAAAGTGTCTCAAATGCCTTTAATTCCTTGTTCGCATCATTATCTGTATTAGAGATGATGATTTGATATTGGTACATTTCAGATACGTCTTCCAGTCCTTTAAGTATTGCTGAATAGTATAAATCTGATAGATCTGGAATGATTACACCGATTGTTTTCGTCTTTTTACTTGCTAATCCTCGCGCTACTGCGTTTGGTTTATAGTTTAAACGTTTAATAACTTCTTTTACTCTTCTTCTAGTATCGGGTTTTACATTTGGGTTACCATTGAGTACTCGTGATACAGTTGCCATAGAAACGTTTGCTTCTCTCGCAACATCATAAATTGTAATTGCCATTCTCTTGTTCCCTCCTCTATGAAAACGGTTAATATATATAATAACAGATTTCATAGTATAATTATCAATGTTTGCACATTTGTCACAAAAAAAATTCAGCACAACGGCTGAATCTTTTTTAAAGCTTAGACATATCAATGACATTTGAGTCATGTGCTTCACTTTTAATTGCTTCTTTTTGCAATTCAAGTGTCTCGTCATCGATTTTTTTAATTCGATTAACTTCTTCAAATTCTGCTTTTTTCTGTTTGATGCTATCTACAAGTTTTTCTTTCCCATCTTCGAACATGGCTTTAGGATCGCTTAAATCATCTCTAAGCGCTTGTCCTGATTTTGGTGCAAATACTAAACCTGCTACTGTTCCAACTACGATACCAAGTAGTAAACCAAAAGAGAAGTCTCTTCCTGTTGAACTCGTATCTTTTACCTCATTGTATTCATCAATACCATGAGTGTGTAAATCTCGATTATATCGTTCCATAGAACACCCCGACCTTTACTTCTTAATAACGTGATTTAACAGTTTTGTTTTGTCTTTGACGTTGGTTCCATTTGTCTGCAATTTCCATTGCAACGTTTGACCATTGTACCACTTGAGAAATTTGTTCCTCATTTTGAGAAATATTTGTAGTGATTGAGTTTGTCACTCTATCTACTGATGTGTTTAAGTTTTGAACTGAATAGCCAACACCTTGTACAGCATCTACTACTGAATTTAATTTCTCTACTTTACCTTGCACGTCTTCTACTAAGCGGTTACCTTTGTGTAGTAAGTCTGTTGACTCGCGTGTAATCCCTTGTATTTGACCATCAAGACCATTTAAAGTGTCTGCTACATAGTCTAAATTTTTCTTAACTGAGAATAGCACAACTGACAATGCAATACATAGTACTAAAAACCCTACTGCTGCAATTGCAAGTGCAATCCATCCTAACATACTCCAATCCATATTAACGCCTCCGCTATTCTTAAATGTGTATACTATTTATTAACCTATTCATAAGGTTTTTAAACATACAATTTTGATGTCTACGAAATTAGTTCTGTAAAGTGCTTCTCATACTTCTGTATGTCCCCTGCTCCCATGAATATGATCACTGCATCTTCATGTTGGTCAAGGTCTTGTAAATCATTTTCAGTCAATAATTCTGCGTCAGGTATCAAGTTTACCAAGTCTAAACTAGATAAACTGCCTGATTGCTCGCGAGCTGAACCAAAAATATTTACGATATATGCCTTATCCGATTTAGATAAGCTTTCTGCAAATTCATTTAAAAACTTCTCAGTTCTTGAAAACGTATGCGGCTGAAACACCGATACGATTTTTTTATCTTTATATTTTTTACGCGCAGTTTCTAGAGTTGCTTCAATTTCTTTAGGGTGATGTGCATAGTCATCGACAATAATGTAATTATGAAGCTTTGTTTCACTGAAACGTCTCTTTACTCCTGTATACGTTAAAAAGGCCTCTTTAATGTTATCTAGGTTAAGTCCTTCTAAATAACATATGGTAAGTACTGCTAAAGAGTTTAAGATGAGATGATCCCCAAACATTGGAATGAGGAGTGAGTCGATATACTCACCTTTAATGTAGAGATCAAAGCGAGTTCCCTTATCAATAACTTCTACGTTTCTTGCAGTAACCTCATAATCACCGTCTATACCATATGTATAAATCGGCACATCGAGTACGATGTCTTCAATATACTGATCTCCACCATATGCAATAACCGCTTTTTTAACTTGAGATCCCATTTCACGAAATGCAGATACAACATCATGAATATCTTGGAAATAATCCGGATGGTCAAAGTCTATATTTGTAATGATTGCATAATCTGGATGATATGCTAAGAAGTGTCTTCTGTACTCGCATGATTCAAATGCAAAGTATTCAGATCCGTCTTCACCAAATCCAGTGCCATCACCGATTAAATAAGTGGTTTTCTTATCCCCATTCATGACATGCGATAAAAGCCCAGTAGTCGATGTTTTACCATGCGACCCTGTGACTGCAATTGACGTGTATTGACTCATAAATTCAGATAAGAAAATATGATATCGAATCACTTTATATCCTTTATCTAATGCTTCTTTAATTTCTTCATGGTCATCTTTAAAGGCATTGCCTGCGATATATGTGAAACCTTCTTTTATATTGTTTTTATCGAAAGGAAGAATTTTAATACCTTTCTTCCTAAGTTGGTATTCAGTAAAGACTTCGCTCGTAATGTCTGAGCCCTGTACTTCATGCCCAAGGTCGAACAAAACTTGTGCGAGCGCACTCATTCCAGCACCTTTAATACCGATGAAATGAAATTTCTCCACAATTACACCTATCTTTCATCTTCTGTTTTAGAAATATAATCAATTATATCTTGTTTTGTTTGATCTTCGGCAATCGCAAGATTCAGCCTAACTGGCCGATTTGACGTTGGGATCGTTACTAATACATCATTACCCTTAATTAGCTTATCTGTACCATCAATTACAGTAGATTTTTTATCATAGTACGAAATTTTTGTCTGTAACATGTGTAAGAGTTCGTATCTAATGCTAATTTCAGGACGTGAATGATTCAGAATTAAGTGGATACCTAACGCTTTACCTTGTTTTAAAATTTGAACAACAGCACGCATTGCATCGACGTTATTACTTTCAAATAAATCTGCAACATTATCAATATAGACAATCATTGTGCTTTTTCTTGATTCACTTTTAACACGCGTGTTGAAACTCTGTATGTTTCTTACGTGTGCGCGTCTAAATTGAACGTTTCTCTTGTTCAACTCATCTATTATATCATGAAGCGCGTCATTTTCTAGAACAGACTGTATATTTCCGATGTGTTGAGGTAACTTTTCGTAATGGTTAAGTGACAATTCATCAGCATAGATTTTAAATTGGAATTCGTTAGACGTATGATTCATGAGCATTGATAATAATACACTATCTAATACGTTTTTGTGTTGCTCAGAGTCTCCATAAATTAGGATGTGTCCTGCTTTTCTTAACTCATAACTAAAAATTTTATTATCTACAGTCTTACCGAGCACAAATTTAAAATCATTTTTTCTTAGTTTTAGACCTGAATTCATAAATACAGATTTAAAATAAATTGGATATGATTCTTTAATCGGGAACTCGATTGCGATATTTTGATTACCGAGTACTTGTGAATATATACGTACATTCGGAATTTCTAAAATTTCTTCTAAATCTCTTTTCACTTCATCGATATGGGTCAGTTTAAAATTGGGCTCGAGCTTAATGCCGTAGCGGCCGATAATGCCGTTTGACTCAAAACTTGTAGCACAACCATTAACACCAACGGTTTCTAATATCTCATTGATGACACTGAAATCGTTCGTATTGTATTTAAGAAACGACATGTCTTGCTCTTTACCAAGCATGTTGATTGGTGGCAGTGTCATTGAAGGCCCGCGTCTCTTATCTTTATTTGAAAGATCAGCTTTAAAAGGAAGAGGCGCTTTCTTCTCTTCCTCTTTCAATGTCTTATTATTTGTTTCTTGTTGTTTATCTTGTTGATTCGATTGGTTTAGAGGTGAGATCGAAGAAGATAGACGATATGAATGACCCAACTTGCTCAAGCGTTTTTGACGTTCTAACTCGCGTTTTTCACGCTCTTTTCTCTTACGTACAATCGATTCAACCAGACTAGAATTATAGTTTTTGAACTTTTCTCCATAAATTTCTTTAGAGTTTAGTTCTTTACGGTGAGGGTTTTTCGTCCCATGGATGGCTGAAGGCACACGTCTTGCTTTAGTAATCGTGTGACTCGTTGGTCGTTTCACATTTCTTCTTTCATAAAATGTGTGGTTCGAGTCGTTCTTCTTTTCTCCATCACTAATAGATTCACGTCTCACAGAGTCATGCTTGGTAAAATCAATTTTTTCACCAGTATCCCCGTCCACTTCAAATGGGAATGGAAAACTTTCTCTCTTACGTAGATTTTCTACATTTTCATTATTAAATTGACGATCTCTCTGTGGTCTATTTCGACGCATTTCACTCACCTATTCTGCTTTAAATTCATCGCCTACATTATATGATTCTGGTAATACATAAATGCCATCTTCTTCTTGAGGCAGTCCTAATTCGCGTTTTGAGCAAATCATCCCGTTAGATTCTACCCCACGTAACTCAGATGGTTTAATATATAAACCATTTTTCATTACTGCACCAGGTTTAGCTACAACAACTTTTTGGCCTTTGTCCACGTTTTTCGCTCCACATACGATCTGTAATGTTTCATCACCAACATCAACAGTTGTCACGTTAAGACGCGTTGCATCTGGATGATCTTCACGCGTAAGCACATAGCCTACTACGAATTTTGGACTTAAGTCTGGTGTAATTTTCTCACTTCCAGCTTTCTCTAAAACTGTATTAATTTCTTCTAAAGCCGCTTCATTGCCTAACCCAGAATTTAAAGTGTCTTTACTAAATTTCTCACTTGCATCAAAAATGTTCAGGCCGACTGTTTCGCCGTTGTCCTTAATTACTGTTACCCCGTCAAGGTGAGTATATTCAGGATTTGTCGCACCTTTCAACGTAACTAGGAGCACATCTCCCACATGATTTTTATTGTAAGTAAGTCTCATTATTTTCCACCTTTATTCTTATTGTAGTCGCGTGCTTTTCCTAGGATAAACACAGGTTCAAGTTTTTTACTTCTGTATGAGAATGACAGGCTCGTGATTGGTGTCAACCCTTCTGCAAAGTACTGCATCATCATCTGTGCCATAATATCGTACCCTACTTCGTTCTTCACGTCTGCAATGATCAGAACATCTTGGTGAGGTAACCCGATCATCATTTCACCTTCTAATTTTCCATGCATATCATCTAAGAATCCTTTATTTAAAATTCTAGATGCATCGTATCCATCTTGATGACTGATGAAATAGAAGTCGTTATCTTGAACTGTCTGTTTTTTCACTTCTATTGGTAATTTACTTAAATTTTTAAACGCATGAAACTTAAGTGATTCTTCAGTAAGTTCGAACTTCTCTAAACTGTCTTCACCTAAAAGCTCATACCCTGTACCAAAATCTAGTGCATAGTATATATTTGTTTCTGCAGTATGCGCTTCGATAATGAATTTCGCCCCTGTTTTCATCTCTTTAGGGAAACTCGTACTTCTCACTACAGGATAGATGTGTTCTGTAATCTCGCGACCAATCTCTTCTCTACCCATGCGTTTTAATGTTTCTGTTACATAATATATTACTTCATCTAAGAACTTTTTGTCCTTATTTACCTTATTTAAAAGTTTATTAAGCTCGATACTTACACCCTCACGATTATCTTTACGTTCAATTCGTAGAGTTTCATTTTTTCTATCGAATTTTTCGTTAAATTCGAGTGTATCTGCTTTTAATTTTTGGAGTATCAAGTCTTTCAACTGTACTACATTCATTTAAATCCTCCGCTCATTCGCTACCTAAGTTAAGCTTTTGGTCACCATCTTTAATTAATCGATATGCATAAAGCACTCTATAAAGAATATATGTGACTACCGCTGGTAATATTATATGAAATATCGCTATTAATATCCATGTTTTAACACTCGGACCCATAGCTTCAATCGCCATAATTTGTCCAACCAGTCCACTTGTTCCCATACCAGCACCTGCACTGTTATTTTCCATTGGCCAAAACACTGCCATGATTGGTGCAATTATCGCACTCGCAATTGTTGGCGGTAAAATGATAAACGGATTACGAATGATATTCGCAACTTGTAACATAGAAGTACCTACACCAATAGATACAAGTCCAGAAACACCATTATCTTTATATCCAGTAACTGCAAGTCCTACCATGTGACAACAACATCCGATTACTGCGGCACCTGCTGCCAGTCCACTAATGTCGAGCATAATTGCAAGTCCAGCACTTGAAATTGGTGCAGTTAATACCACACCAAATACAACCGCAACAAGCATACCCATTAAGAATGGATTCTGTGTTGTGGCAAAGTTAATGAACTCTCCAATTTGAGTCATGAATTTTGAAACATATGGCCCAACAAATTGGCCAATATACACACCGATCACAATAGTTAAAAATGGACTAACAAGTATATCAATCGGCGTTTTCTTCTGGTAGAGTCTAGCGATTTCGATTACTACAATCGTCGTCACGTATGCACCAGCAACGCCACCTTCTAAGTATGCTGCATGCCCAACAATTACTGATGAAAAAATGATAAGCGGTGGACTTTTAAGTCCGACCGCTATCGCCACTCCAATAGCTGCACCTGCAAGTGACATTGCAAGTTCTCCTATTTCAGTTAGCGTACTAAATATGCCAATATATTGACCAACTGTCTTTAAAATTAAACCAACAATCAGTGAAGAAAATAGTCCAAGTGCCATGAAGCTCATGCCGTCAATAAACCATCTGCTGAGAAGTTTTCTCATGTTGTATTATCCTCTTAATAATTCTATCTTTTTAGAATCCACTTCTTTAACAAGTTCTGTTAATAAAGTTTTTGCATTTAGATAGTCTTCATAGTTAATGATTGAATGACTTGTGTGAATATATCTAGAACAAATACCTACGACTGCTGATGGTACACCTTCGTTTGAGACATGAATGCTACCTGCGTCCGTTCCACCTGGAGACGTATAATATTGATAGTCCACATTGTTTTTATCTGCAGTTTCTAGTAAGAATTCACGCATGTTTTTACGTAGAATCATTGTACGGCCCATAATTCTAATGAGTGTGCCCTTACCTAGTTGTCCAGTATCATTCTTTTTACCCATCATGTCATTGGCTGGTGAACAATCTACTACAAACGCAATATCTGGTTTGATTAAGTTAGAGCTTACCTTCGCACCACGTAAACCAACTTCTTCTTGTACGTTTGCGCCAACATATAAATGGCAGTCGAGTTCCGTGTCTTTTAACTCTTCCAATACTTCAAGTGCAATTAAGCATCCATACCTATTGTCCCAAGCTTTTGCTAAGAGTTTCTTGGAGTTTTCCATGATTTCGAACTTTACATCTGGAACAATTGAATCTCCAAGTTCGATACCCATTTCGTATACTTCGTCTTTTGAATCTGCACCAACATCGAATAGCATGTCTTTGATCTCTGTAGTGCTAGAATCTCCGCGGCGGAAGTGAACAGGTACAGAACCGATTACTCCTGTGATTTCTTTATTCTCCTTAGTTCTTAATTTCATCTTTTGGCTAAGTAAAACGTCTTTAGACCATCCCCCGAGTGGAATAAATTTTATGAGTCCATTATCTTGGATTTCTGTAACCATAAATCCAACTTCGTCCATGTGCGCTGCAATCATTGCGACCGGAGCATCTTCATTTTTAGATTTTTTCACTGCGAAAATACCACCGAGTCCATCAGTGATGATTTCAGCACCTAGTGCTTCGAATTCAATTCTTAAGTAATCTCTTACTTGATCTTCAAAGCCAGGAGCACCATGGAGTTCTGTTAATGTCTTCATGCGTTCTAAAGTTTTGTCTGTTAATTTCATTAAAAAAGCACCTCGTAAATTTATATTTATTTTAGATTATGGTAGACTAAAAACGAAGGAGGCTAAACTATGTCTAAACGTGTTTTTTGGTCTATTTTAATCAGTGTACTATTTGTTGTTCCAGCAATGTTATGGTTCATCACTTACCGTACAATCAATACTGAAAAGGTATTAAATAACTTGTATATGCAGTTTGATGGCATTTCTTTTGTATCGTTTGACTACAACCAAGCGGAACGTTTTGGTCTTGAACCTAACGTAATCAGTGGTGTATTACATGTTGAACAGAATGATGAGACACAAAAGTATAACTTTCTTGCTAACAAATATACAGGTGAAATCATGGAGATTACTATTCAGTAATCTCCAGTTTTTTATTTATTTTCACTTAAGTGTTTAAATGATTTTTCGATTTGCTTCATTGCATTTTCTATTTGCTCTCTTCTGAATCCTACGTTGAATCGTACATGCGAATTTGTAGGATCAAGATACATTTCACCCGGGCTAATCGCGAGTCCGCCCACTTCAACGAATGCTTTTTTAACTTCATCGTTTGTGAATCCCGATTTACTGAAGTCAATCCATGCAAGGTATGTCGCTTGTGGTATTTCTAGAGACATATAGTCACTTAGGTTTTCATCGATATAATTTTTCACGTAGACAAGGTTATCATGAATGTAATCATTCAGCGCATCCATCCAGTCACCACAATCATTATATGCCGCTTCAAGAGCCACTAACGCCAGTGATGATACCGTTCCGCAATGCAGTTGGTTCATAAGTTTCGTGATTTCTCTTTGAGTCTCATGGTCCTTAGAAATCGTGTATGCGAATGGAAGACTCGCTAGGTTGAATGATTTACCTAAACCTGTGATTACAATTGAATTTTTATATGTGTCAAAAAGATTTGCCACTGAGTAGAATAATTCTTTTGGACGAATAAAGTCTTTATGTATTTCATCAGAAACAAAGTAGACATTATTATCTTCACAGATTTTTAACATTTCTTCTTGCTGCTCTTTAGTCCAAATAAGACCTGTTGGGTTATGTGGATTACAGTGCAGATACACTTTCACATTATTCTCTTCAATAGTTTTTCTA
Organism: Phocicoccus schoeneichii; assembly: GCF_014635565.1. Taxonomy (GTDB): domain Bacteria; phylum Bacillota; class Bacilli; order Staphylococcales; family Salinicoccaceae; genus Phocicoccus; species Phocicoccus schoeneichii. The sequence goes on along the minus strand of NZ_BMDB01000001.1, from coordinate 78,294 downwards.
AATTTATCAATATCAAGAGAATATTCACCGTTATTTAAATCAAGTGGACACTCGATTCTTTTTAGATTATTTTCTTCTAAAATCCCTACGAATGAGTTATATGTTGGGACAGTAATCATGACACTGTCGCCCGGCTCTGTTTTCGATTTTAAAACAGCAGAGACCGCAAATAGTACGCTTGTCGCATACTGAATATCCTCGTTATGTAATTCAAGATTGTGGCGCTCCGACCACCATTTTTTTATTGGCTCGTAAAATGAATCCGTTTGCCAAAGTGTGTAACCAAAAATTCCATTGTCAATACGTGCTTTTAATGCTTCTCTAATCGCTTCTGGCGTTTTTATATCCATGTCCGCAATCCAGAATGGCGCGAGACCCTTTTTACCAAAAATCATTTCCGTACCTTCATATTGGATACTGTATGTACCCTCTCTTGAAGTCACTTCATCAAAATTAAACTTTGTCATTCAAGCACCTCACATCTTTCATTTCTTTTTATTTTACCAAAGTTCTGTATAGACTTAAAATCAAATTGACATGAGATTAGGGAATTAGAGAGGAAATAGTGAGATTTGAAGTTTATCTAGTCGGGTCTTTTATGATAAAAACACGAACATCACGTGGATTCAGGGATATGTAAATTTCACGTGACGATTAAGTGTTAAATGTCATGTGGTTTCTGAAACTCCTAAATTAGACAAGACGATTAAGTGCTAAACATCATGTGGATTCAGGGATATGTAAATTTCACGTGACGATTAAGTGTTAAACAAGTCGTGGTTTTCATCTCACGCAGATTCCACGACTCGATTAAGTGATAAACAGGTCGTGGTTTTCATCTCACTACGATTCCACGACTCGATTAGGTGATAAACAGGTCGTAGTTTTCATCTCACGCAGATTCCACGACTCGATTAAGTGATAAACAAGTCGTGGTTTTCATCTCACTCAGATTTCACGACTCGATTAAGTGATAAACAGGTTGTGGTTTTCACCTCACTACGATTCCACGACTCGATTAAGTGCTAAACAGGTCGTGGTTTTCATCTCACTACGATTCCACGACTCGATTAAGTGATAAACAGGTCGTGGTTTTCATCTAACGCAGATTCCACGACTCGATTAAGTGATAAACAGGTCGTGGTTTTCAGCTCACTACGATTCCACGACTCGATTAAGTGATAAACAAGTCGTAGTTTTCATCTCACGCAGATTCCACGACTCGATTAAGTGCTAATCACGTTTATATTGTACGCCACATACTGGACTCTCATCTTAATCACAAAAAAATGCCCCTCAATTATGGTTTGAGGGGCGATCTGCTTATATTGAATCAACTGATTTAAAGTTTGCGTTGATCAGATATATTTTATTTCCGAGTGCTGAGAATTTGTTCTCGTACTCTGTGCGGATGTTGTCTTCTGGTTCGTTACTGTGCACGTCCAGATTGATTTCGTTGAAGTCCATACCGTATTGGTTCATAGAGATAAGGCTAAACTCAAATAAACCACGATTATCTGTCTTGAACTGCAAGTCTCCATCTTCTTTCAAAATTACTTCATACTGACCCAAAAAGTTTTCGTGTGTTAATCTTCTTTTTGCATGTCGATTTTTTGGCCATGGATCTGAGAAGTTTAAGTACACGCGATCAATTTCACTAGGATTAAAGTAATCAGTCAGTGTTGTTGCGTCAAATAATAATAATCTCACGTTCGTCAGATTTTTCTCTAACACTTTTTCTAATACGCGGATTAAAACATCTTTCGCGATCTCTACTCCAACAAAGTTTATTTCTGGATGACGCTCTGCAAGTGTTGTGATAAACGTCCCCATTCCTGTCCCTACTTCTAAATGGATGGGCTGGTCTTTATCGAAAAAGTCACTAATATTTTTAGTGTACTTTCCTTCAGTGTCCACAATATGTGCGTGTTCATTTAAAAAATCAATTGCCCACGGCTTATTTCTCATTCTCAATGTATATTACCTCTTATACAAATTTGTCTTTATTTAAAACATCGTTTAAGAACAGAATCCATTCGTTCATTTCTCTGAATCGTTTTCTGTCTTCGTACCATTGAACCATCGTGATTCCTTGTACGAGCGTGTACCACTTCATGCGCTGACGAAGATCAAAGTCAAGTGGTCTTCCGTATTTCGATAACCAGTCATCCCATTCACTAAAATTGACATATGTGTACAGTACCATTCCTAAATCAATCGCAGGGTCCGCAATCATTGCACCTTCCCAGTCTACTAAGAATAGTTCGTCTTCATCACTCAGTAACCAGTTGTGATGATTTACATCTCCATGGCAAACGCGACAAAATTCCGCATCAATCTTCGGCACTTTATTTTCTAAGTACTTAATTGAATCACGGACAATATGATGAGCATTAACTTTTGGAGAAAGGGAAGTTTGAATTTTATTTAATAAAATTTCAGGCAGCATTGGCTTCATACCAAGCTGTTCAAGTGTATTTAACAACTTATTAGAGGAATGAATTTTGTTCATAAGTCGTGCAACACGGCTAGAATTCATTTCAGTTTTTTTGAGCTCGCGACCATTTTTCCAATGTTGCGCAGTAACAACTTCTCCTGTTTCAATTCTCTTTGTCCAGACAAGTTGTGGCACAATTCCTTCCACTGACAATGTGGTTATAAAAGGACTTGTGTTGCGTTTTAAGAAAAATTTATCGCCATCAATTTCGGCCTTGTACGCTGATTTTGAAGATCCCCCTATTGGATCTAGCGTCCAGCCCAGTTGATAAAAATGGTCCACCGTGTTCACCTCACTTACTTTCGTCTAAAGAAAAAAAGTGCGCTAAAATCAGAGAAAAATTAGCGCAATTTTTGTGTTCGTATATAAATATTATAGTCTTTCTTACTTTAATTCAAGGACAAAAAAAGATTAGTTTTATAAAACATATGTTAATGAGTAGTCATCTACTTTACATACATTTATTTTTACAACTTTAAACATACGTTAATAAACGTTAATTCTCGTTAATCGAATGTATGTTCTTGTTAAATACCCGCTTCAAATGCTTTTTGAAGTTTTCTCGTGATTTCGCCACTCACACCGTCACCAATCTTTTCATCATCTACAGAGATCACTGGTGTAATCTCTTGTGTTGTTGAAGTGATGAACACCTCGTCAGCTTCTTTCAAGAAGTCCACCGTGAATGCTTTTTCTTTCACTGGAATATCAAGTGACTTTGCAAGTTTTATTACATATTGTCTTGTAATTCCATTTAACACAAAGTTATTTGCTTCATGCGTGTGTAAGACACCGTCTCTAATTGCGAATACGTTTGTTGACGTCCCTTCAGTGACAACGCCATCGCGGTGAAGAATTGCTTCAGTTGCCCCACTATCTTTCGCTTCCTGCTTTAATAACGTGTTAGATAGCAAGTTCAATGACTTAATGTGGCATTTTAACCATCTGTAGTCATCTCTCGTCACTGCTTTCACACCATCTCTCATCGCGTCAATTGGGCGATCCACTTTATTTATAAAAGATAAAACGACCGGTTGCACGCCTTTCTCTGGGAATAAGTGCGTACGCCCTTCAATCCCACGTGACACTTGAATATAGAGTGCTGCGTTAGGTAGCTTGTTTTTATCTTTCATTTGAATCATGATTTCTCGAATTTCTTCTTTGTCAATATCGATGCGAATTTCTTTCGCAGATTGAACGAGACGATCTAAGTGTTCTTCAAAAGTAAAGATTTCGTTGTCATAAATTCTTACAACTTCGTAAACACCGTCACCAAAGTAAACGGCACGGTCATTGTAGTTCACTGAAATCTTATCGTCATCTAAAAATTCACCGTTATAATAACTAATCTTCATTGTTTCCACCTCGGACTAAAATTCTGAAGAGTGCTTCTAAATAAATTGTTGTTGCTAAGAGCAACTCTTCAACTTTCATGCGTTCATTTTTTTGGTGCATCGTATCGAGACTGTCTTTAAACATCGCGCCGAATGCTACACCACGTTCCATCACACGTGCGTACGTTCCGCCGCCGATTGTGAATGGTTCTGTATCATCATCCGTATATTTGCGGTAAGATGCGAGCAGTGTTTTCACTAATGGATCATTTTTGTCTACATAGTGCGGCACCATGTGTGTTAAGTTTTCGACTTCAAAATGATGAATATCCAGTTTCTTTGTGAACTCTTCTAAAGCTGCTTTAAAGTCGAGTCCGACAGGATAGCGTAAGTTCACTCCATAATAACTTGAGTCATCATATACGTACTTCACCACACCAGTGTTTACGCTAGATGAACCCATCTCACTATGCGTATAGTCTATGCCAAACTGTTTAGCATCATAGTTATCCACAATAAAGTGATCCCCAAATGCAATGAATTTTAAGGCACGGTCATCAATTGTGATTGTTTTGAGGAAATTAATCATAAGCATCGCTGCGTTCACACCTTCTTGTGGTGTAGAACCGTGCGCACTCTTACCATAAATTGTGAGAGTAACTTCATCATCTTGGACAGATGACTCCCCTTTTTCACCTGTGTTTTTAAGGTAGTTTTCATACGCACTCACGATGTCTTCTACATGTGTTGATTTTAAAACTGCAATCGCACTTTCTGGTACCATGTTATACCTTTCACCCGAGTCAAAAGATAAAAGAACATGATCTCCAAGTGGTTTGATATCTGAATTTAATACGAGATCAAATGTTGTCATTCCTTTTTCCCCATAGATTAATGGGAACTCCGCATCAGGAGCAAATCCGGCACTTGGCATTTCCTCTTGTTTGAAATAAGCATCTGTACACTGCCAATCTGATTCTTCATCTGTACCGATGATGAGTCTCACGCGTTGATTTAATTCTAAATCTAAATCTTTTAATATTTTCATTGCGTAATAAGCTGCGATTGTTGGTCCTTTATCATCTTGTACACCCCGAGCTACGATGTAACCATCTTTAATTTCTGGTTTAAATGGATCTGTGTCCCAACCACTACCTGCTGGAACAACGTCAACGTGTCCTAAAATACCGAATAAGTCTTCACCTTGGCCAAGTTCAATGTGTCCGGCTAAATTTTCTACAACTTTTGTTGTCATGCCATCGCGTTCAGCGAGTGATAACATGTAAAGCAGAGCGTCTTTAGGACCTTGCCCTACAGGTGCATCTTTTGTACCTTTCGTTCTCACACTATCGATTGACAATAGTCCGAACAGGTCTTCCATAATCTTAGATTCATATTCTTTTACAATACTTTTAAAGTCCATAATTTATCACTCACTTCTCTCTTTTATGTTAATTATACAAAACCGTCTATTTGAACACAAAAAAACAAGCAGAAATTCTGCTTGTTTTCGATATCATATTATTATTTTTTGTCATCTGTTACGACATGAACATTGTAGTTTTCATTTACATCGCCTTGATCTTCAACTACATCCACGTCAGCCTCTACTGCTTTTTCTTGCGCTTTTTTTACTTCACCAGCAGATAATCCACCTTCACTTGCAAGCTTTTCTTTTTCTACTTTCTCATTTAGATGAATATCTGTATCAGGTGTTGTATAAGTGTCGTCGTCTTTATTTTTAACTTCGTCCACTTTCTCTTTTACTTTTGTTTTAGCTTCTTCTACTTTTTCTTTGCCTTGTTGTTTTAAGTTTTCGAATTCTTCAGTTGCGTTTGCTTTGAATTCTTCAGCTTTCGTTTTAGCATCTGCTTGAACGTCTTTTGCTTTGTCTACTGCCATCGCTTTTACGCCTTCAGCATATCCTTTTGGATCATTTTTCGCTTTTTCAACTTCAACTTTTGCTTGTTCAGAAACCTCTTCAGCTTTTTGAGTCGCCATAGACTGAACTGTTTTCGCATATCCTTTCGGATCATTTTTCGCTTTTTCAATTTCTTGTTTTACCGCTTCTCTATTTTCTGAAAGCTTTTTAACTCCTAAGCCAACTGCAAATAATGCACCGACTTTAACAACATTTTTAAAGAAATTACTCATAATAAATGCACCTCTTAAGATTTTGATAATTAGTAGCTTAGAAGTTATATACCCCAAGAGATGCATTTTATAAACATTTTAAATTAAGTTTTTTAGAAATTTTAATTCATCTTCAGTCACACGGCGATATTCTCCACGTTTAAGTAAATCGTCTAATTCCATTCCACCAAAAGAAATTCGTTCAAGTTCCACCACTTCATTATCTAGATATCTAAACATACGTTTCACTTGATGGAACTTGCCCTCACTAATCGAAAGATGAACGACTCTGTCACTCTTCTTCTCAGCCTTGGCAGGCTTTGTTGTGAAATCTTTTAATGGGATGCCGGTTTCAAGTCTCTCAATATCACGATCACTCACTGGCTTTTCTAATGTCGCTTTGTATGTCTTAAATATTTCTTTCTTTGGATTTAAAAGCTGATACGACAATTTCCCATCATTTGTTAAGATTAAAAACCCAGTCGTGTCTTTATCGAGACGACCCACAGGGAATAACTCGTCACTCTGTGGGTGGTCAATTAAATCAATAACTGTTTTTGTTGGACCTTCTTCCGTACTTGAGATGACGCCTTTCGGTTTATTAAGTAGAAAATAAATCCACTCTTCCAAAATGACGACGTCTCCGTCGACTTTTACCGTGTTTTTATCTTGTAATTTTAAATTGCGGTTCTTCACAATTTTTTCGTCGACCGCAACGCGTTTTTCTTTAATAAGCTTCGCAACTTCTTTACGTGAACCAAATCCTGCGTGTGATAAAAATTTGTCTAATCTCATAGGAATTTCAGGCGACGTCTAATTGAATTTGCGCGCTCTCCTAAGATTTTGTCTGCAAGTCCTGATTTAAATGTCAGGATGAAGTACACGATCACTCCTACAGGTACTGCTACCGCGAGTAATGAGACTGATACCAATCGATTTGTGATGTCGAAGTTCATCATGAACAAGAAGTACACTATTTCAACTGCGAGTAACATGACAATTCCGTATAGGACAATGTCAAACAGTGTTCCGATAATTTTTCTGAAATGAAATTTACCATATTTTTTGATAATGATGAAGTTTAGAATGACACCAATGAAGAGCGCAATGATCGTTGACATCGTTGCTCCGACTGTATAAAACTTCGTAATCATAGGAATGTTTAATAATGCTTTTGTTGCTAGTACAGATAAAACCACGAACACCGTTAAGTTTTGTTTATCGATACCTTGTACAATCGATGCGGTCATACTGAACAGTGAAATGATGATACATACGGGTGCATAGAACGTTAAGATTTTAATTCCCATTTCGTTAAAGCTATAGAATGCAGTATAAAGTGGTGCTGCTAAGATCATCATTCCGATTGCTGCAGGAATAACGAAGAACATTTGCATAACGACCATCGAACTTACTTGTTTCTCTAAATCATCGAAACGTTTTTGCTGGAAACTCTTCGTAATGAACGGCAGAATCGAAATTGCGAATGCACTTGCGAGTCCGACTGGAATCATTACGAGTTTTTGCGTTGTGATATTTAACATACCGAACCATGCGTCGCGATATTCTTCAGCAACTCCTGCGATTGCAAGTGCGTTGTTGTGTGTGAGCTGGTCAATGAACATTGTCATTGGGAACGTGATTCCGATAACAATAAATGGTACTGCATACGTGATAATTTCTTTATACATTGTTTTATAAGACAAGTTGATGCCTGTATGATCACTATCCACTTGCTTTTTAATCTGTGGCTTTCTTTTTCTCCAGAAGACGAATAAAACAAACGCTGCTGAGATTGCTGCAATAAATGCTGCGAATACCGCAACTTGGTTACCTAACTGGATGCTTCCACCAAGTACTTTAATTGCGATAAATGATCCACCAAGTAAAACTGTAATACGAACGATTTGTTCCACAACTCCAGATACACTTGTTGGTCCAAAGCTTTCAAATCCTTGGAAGATCCCGCGCCATGTTGCCATGAATGGAACGATGATTACTGCGAATGAAATAACGCGAATGATATTTGTGATATCTGCTTTATTCCATGCAAGTTCAGCGTCAGTTTGCGCGATGAGCTGTATATCTGCGATAAATGGTGCTAAGAACCATAATAATCCAAACACTAAAAATCCACTTGTGATCATGACAACTAGACTGGATTTGTAGAGTTTTTCAGATGTTTTAAATGCTCCGAGTGCATTGTATTTTGCAACGAATTTAGATACCGCTCCAGGTACTCCAGCCGATGCGACCGAAAGCATAATTGTGTACGGTGTATATGCATACCCGTATAATGCTAAGTTTTCCTCGCCACCCATGATGCCGTAAAATGGAATGATGTATAACATTCCAAGTAGCTGAGAAATGAATGTGGAAACTGTTAAAAATAAGGTTCCACGATACATTTTATTATTTTCAGACATGTATATACCTTCTTACCTATTAATTGCTAAGCTATATTATAATAGAAATGAAACTAATTTAAAACTTTAAGGAAGAGTTCTATGACACATACTATAGTAATCGGTGGCGGCGTAAGCGGTTTAATGGCTGCCGTCACCGCAAGTAAAAATAATAAAGATACGATTTTAATAGAGAAAAATAAAAACCTCGGTCGTAAGCTTCTAATCTCCGGTGGCGGTCGATGCAACGTGACGAACCGTTTACCATACGAGGAAATTATTAAGCACATTCCAGGAAACGGAAAGTTTTTGTACGGACCATTTTCTGTGTTCGATAACGAGGATATCATTCAGTTTATCGAATCACGTGGCGTGAAATTAAAAGAAGAAGATCACGGTCGCATGTTCCCAGTTTCAAATAAAGCAAAAGACGTACTCCAAGTTTTTTTAGATGAACTAGATAAAAACAACGTCGACATTCGCTTCAATACGATAGTAGAATCTCTCATCGTTGAAGCGGACAAAATAAAAGGTGTTCGTTTAGAGTCTGGTGAGATGATTGAAGCTGAAAATGTGATTGTAACAACAGGTGGTAAAAGTGTTCCGAAGACAGGATCAACTGGAGACGGTCATAAGTTTGCGAAAGCGAGTGGGCATACTGTGACGAAACTATTCCCTACTGAGGTGCCAATTCTTTCTGATGAACCATTTATTAAAGATGAGACGTTGAAAGGATTATCACTGAAAGACGTAGCTTTATCTGTATTAAAGAAAAATGGTAAGCCGAGAATTACACATCAGATGGATATGATTTTTACACACTTTGGTGTGAGTGGGCCTGCTGCCCTACGTTGTTCTCAGTTTGTTATTAAAGAACAAGAATCACAAAAACGTGAAGATATCATGATGATGATTGATTTTTATCCGGAAAAGTCGAATGGTGAATTAATAGAAGAATTAGATAGACTAGTGAAAGAAAACAAAGATAAGTCAATAAAGAATATCTTGAAGCCACTTGGGCAACAGCGACTGATTGATTTTATGGTTCATCATTTAGGAATCGATGACACGATTAATGGCCATAATGTGAGCAATGAAGATAAACGTAAAATTATAGAATTCTTGAAATCATTTAAATTCACGGTGAATGGTACGCAGTCGATTGAGAAGTCATTTGTGACAGGCGGCGGTGTGAACTTGAAAGAAATTACGCCGAAGACGATGGAGAGTAAAATAATAAAAGGACTCCACTTTGCTGGCGAAGTCCTAGATATCCATGGGTATACAGGTGGGTATAATATTACGAGCGCACTTGTGACAGGACATGTCGCAGGATTGCACTGTAGTTAATTGGACTTTTTCTTTGTTTGTTTAGATAAAATGTAACCAATAGAGATCAGCATGATACCAGGAATAAGACGGAATAAGAATAAATAGCCGCCAAGTTTTTCTGGAATTGTTATGGATATGATAATCATGATCACACTGATGGTTAATAATATAAGCACTTTATTATTCAAGAAATGACCTCCAAATCTCATTACATTATAACTAAAAGATATTATAAAATAAAAAGAGCCATCTGGCTCTTTTTTTTATCTTTTACCTATTCAACAATCACGCAGTATAGCATCAGTCTTTATTTACTTTTGAGTAATAAATGACATAACATATCACGAGTAAAATGATCGGAAATATAAGTAACACATGGCTATAAGCTGCGCTACCCGTATTCCATAATCCATGAAAATAAATCAACATCCAAAATGATGAGATTAGTAATAATATTTCTTCTATATGTTTCACTTATCCACCGCCATTTTGATTTTGTATGCGTTTTAATAATTAGTATTATATAATAATTTTTTTATTTTAGCTCGTTTATTTTTTTGCGACAAAGTCGGCTCAAAATTGAATCGTTTGTCGCTCAAAATTCAAAATAATTTTTCAACAAGATAAATCCAAAAACACCCGCTTCACTGAGTCTCTTTTCAGTAAAGCGGGTATCGTAATTTTATCTTATTAATTCGCTACGATGTTAACGAGTTTGCCTGGTACTACAATGACTTTACGTACTGTTTTTCCTTCGATCTCTTTCTTAACATCTTCGTGTTCTAATGCTTGTTTTTCTACTTCTTCTTTAGACAGGTCTGCAGACATCATAATTCTCGCTTTTGGTTTCCCAAGAACTTGAACTAGGATTTCTACTTCGTCATCTTTTGTTTTCTCTTCATCGAATGTTGGCCATGCTTCGTACGTTACAGTATCTGTACCACCAAGCTTGCTCCAAAGTTCTTCTGCTATGTGTGGAACGACTGGAGATAGCATTTGTACAAGTCCTTTCACATACCCGATGTTAACTTTATCTTGTTTATATGCATCGTTTACGAATACCATCATCGCAGAGATTGCTGTGTTGAAGTGTAAGTTCTCAAAGTCCTCTGTTACTTTCTTAACCATCATGTGGTATGATTTTTCGAGTTCTTTAGTCTCTTCTTCAACAATTGAAGATTTCACGTTACCTTCTTCGTCAATAATCAGTCTCCAAACACGATCTAGGAAACGACGTGATCCGTCTACTCCGTTTGTAGTCCAAGCGATAGATGCATCAAGTGGTCCCATGAACATTTCATATAGTCGTAATGTATCTGCACCGTGTGTTTGGTTGATGTCGTCTGGGTTAACGACATTTCCTTTAGACTTAGACATTTTTTCATTACCTTCACCTAAGATCATTCCTTGGTTGAATAGTTTTTGGAATGGTTCTTTCGTTGGAACTACGCCAATATCATAAAGGAACTTGTGCCAGAAACGTGCGTACAGTAAGTGAAGAACTGCGTGTTCTGCTCCACCGATATATAGGTCAACAGGTAACCAGTTTTTTAGCTTGTCTTTATCAGCTAACGCTTCATCGTTGTTTGGGTCAATAAATCTTAGGTAGTACCAGCAAGATCCTGCCCATTGTGGCATTGTATTTGTCTCACGACGTCCTTTAACTCCGTCTTCACGTACAACGTTTACCCACTCTTCGTTATTTGCTAGTGGTGATTCACCCGTGCCTGAAGGTTTGATTTCTTTCATCACTGGAAGTTTAAGAGGTAACTCACTTTCATCGACGGCAGTTGTCGTACCGTCTTCCCAGTGAATAATAGGAATTGGCTCTCCCCAATAACGTTGACGTGAGAATAGCCAGTCACGTAGCTTATACGTTGTTTTCTTCTCACCAAATTTTCCGTTTTCCATGATTTCGATTGCTTTTTGAATTGCATCTTCTTTATTTAAACCATCAAGTTCCCCGGAGTTGATATGTGGACCTTCACCAACATATGGAAGTTCTTCTCCACCTTCAACAACACGTTTGATTGGAAGGTCGTATTGAGTTGCGAATTCAAAGTCTCGTTCATCATGTGCAGGTACTGCCATAATTGCACCAGTTCCATAACTTACAAGAACATAATCTGCAACAAAGATTGGCATTTTTTCATTATTGAACGGGTTAATAGCGTAAGCTCCTGTCCATACACCAGTCTTGTCTTTTTGAAGTTCAGTACGCTCTAGGTCTGATTTGTGCGCAGCTTTCTCGATGTATGCTTCAACTTCAGCACGCTGATCGTCTGTCGTAATTTCTTCAACGAGTTTATGCTCAGGAGCGAGAACTGCATACGTCGCACCGTAAATTGTATCCGGGCGTGTTGTAAATGCTGTGAATGTTTGATCAGTACCTTCAATTTTGAAGTCGATGTTTGCACCTTCAGATTTACCAATCCAGTTACGTTGCATGTCTTTTAGAGATTCAGGCCAATCTAACTCTTCTAAATCTTCAAGTAAACGTTCAGCATATTCAGTGATTTTTAATATCCATTGTCGCATTGGTTTACGTACAACTGGGTGTCCACCACGTTCAGATAGGCCGTCAATTACTTCTTCGTTAGCAAGAACTGTTCCTAGTGCTTCACACCAGTTCACAGGCACTTCATCGACATAAGCTAACCCTTTTTCATAGAGCTTTAAGAAAATCCACTGTGTCCACTTGTAGTAGTTTGGATCTGTCGTATCTATTTCACGATCCCAGTCATATGAAAGACCAAGGTCTTTAATTTGACGTTTAAAGTTTTCAATGTTTAATTTGTTAAACTCATGAATATCGTTTCCTGTATCAATCGCATATTGCTCAGCGGGTAGACCAAACGCATCCCACCCCATCGGGTGCATGACGTTGTAGCCGTTCATACGCTTATAGCGCGCAACAATATCCGTTGCTGTGTACCCTTTTGGGTGTCCAACATGTAACCCAGCACCTGACGGATATGGGAACATGTCTAATACATAAAATTTTTCTTTACTAAAATCAGCATCATCTGTTTTAAACGTTTTGTTTTCGTCCCAGTATGCTTGCCATTTCTTTTCAATTTCACGATGGTTAAATGACATTTCATTTTCCTCCTAGATAAAATTAAAAAATCCCATTGTCAAAAAAGACAATGGGACGATCTATATGACCGCGGTACCACCCGCATTCACTTATATTAAGTGCAACTTCATTTATAAGATTTTATTTAAAAATGGACAAGTTCACTTAATTTCACTGTTAGTTTTCACCAGCCACTAACTCTCTAAAAGTGCGTTTTAAGCTACTACTTCCTATTCAATAATTATAATTCACTGCTACTTTTTTTGCAACTCAATATCTTCTAATTTCAGTAGATGACGTTTCATATCGAGCCCTGAACTATACCCACCAAGACCACCCGAAGATTCAATGACTCTATGGCACGGCACAACGATTGAAATCGGGTTTTTACCATTTGCATTCGCAACAGCTCGTGAATGATGCTCAGTTCTCACACGTGTCGCAAGCTCTTTATATGAGATGACTTCACCGTATGGAATTTCACGAAGTGCGTCCCAAACCTCTTGTTGGAACGGCGTGCCGTAGTCGTAACTTATTGGGAAATCGAACTCTGTTCTTTTACCATCAAAGTATTCATTCAGCTGCTTTCTGCATTCCTCTATCACGTCATCAGTATCTTCTGTCACTTTATTATCTGTTTTCTTTATCCAAATAATTGCTCCATCTTTAGATTCTATCTCTAAATAGCCGACTGAAAACTTCTTAACTGCTTTCATTTAACTCATCCTTTATATTTCGATCGAATATCGCAATGAAGTAATATCCAATCACAAGAATTACTACTATCAATATAAATAATACTCTCATATTGAATACATCTACAGCAATACCGCCTATTAGAGGACCAATTGCACGTCCGAGTGTTGCGGTGGAGTTCACAATACCCTGATATGCCCCTTGTTTTCCACTTGGCGCAAGTTGATTAGCAATGGTTGGAATTGCCGGCCACACAAACATTTCACCAAACGTTAGGATCATCATCCCAACAACGAATCCTGCAAACGTCGATTGGAATGCCGTAAAGATAAATGACACAATCATCAGTGTGAGTCCAATATACATTTGAATTTTTAAGTTATCGTGGAAGCGTCTTATAATCGGTGCAATCACTGGTTGTCCAACTACAATTAACAGACCATTCACGGTCCAGATTAACCCATACTGACTGAGTGAGATATTGAGGGATTGGATGTAAGTTGATAATGTTGTAATCCATTGTACATATCCTGTCCATGCTAAGAAAAACATCACACAAATCGTAAGTAGCGCATAGAAATATTTCTTTTGACGCTCTGTATTTAGTTGAATTGACTCTGGTATCGTAACCGTGACTTTATCTCTACCGTCGTATTTAAACTGCGTAACTGCAATGACTAAAAATACGAGGAATAATAAAAAGTTTCCTATAAAGATAAACTCAATATTTACTTCAGCAATAAATCCAGCAACTGCCGTTCCGATTGATACACCTAAGTTTTGAGCGAGATAAATCGCGTTAAACGTTTTACGACCACCTTCTGGCCACACAACTCCTGCCATCGCAAATATGGCTGGGGTAATCATCCCGTTCCCTAACCCATTCAATGTCATGAAGATCGCATAAAATGGCCAATTATGAAGTAGTACGAGACCAATTAATGACACAAATGTGATGATTGCACCTGTCATCACCGTTTTATATCCACCGACCTTATCAAACAGACGACCTCCGTACATGCTTCCTGCCATAGTGAAGAATGAGTTGAGCATCAACACAATTCCAGCAGTAGTGAGCGATTGACCAAGATATTGTGACATAAATATTGTATGCATTGGCCATAGAAAACTCATCCCTATAAAATTGATTGCCATACCAATGACAAGTACCCAAACCTTCTTAGGCATCTTAAACATGTTGTGACCTCCGGAATCTATTAATGAATTAATTATATGCGAATGTATAATAGATATATATAGGTTTTGAAGTAGTCCGAATATTAAATTTTGTAGGAGAATTGAAAATGCTAGATAGAGTTTTAGATGCTGGTAAGAAATATGCGATAGAAGTGATTGAAGACGGCGACATCGCCATCGACGCGACAGTTGGAAATGGACATGACACCGTGTTTTTATCAGAATTAAACAAGCTAAAAAAGATCTATGGATTCGACATTCAAGAAACAGCACTTGAGACGACAAATGAAAACATATCAAAAGTGAATACAACTACTGATGTGGAACTTATTTTAGACGGCCACGAGTACGTGAAAGAATATGTGAAAGAATCTGTAAAAATTGCATTCTTTAACCTCGGCTATTTACCCAGTGGAGATAAAACCATCACTACTCTTCCAGATACGACACTAACCGCAATAGAAAATATCTGTCAGTTATTAGAAAAGAGAGGCAGAATCATCATCACAGTTTACCATGGACATGAGAATGGTAAAGTTGAGAGAGACGCTCTACTCGACTATGTATCAGAGCTCGATCAAAAACAATTTAATGTTCTACAGTATCAGTTTATTAATCAAAAAAACAATGCCCCATTCTTGATCGTGATTGAGAAAAAATAAAAAGGCGAATCAACTGATTCACCTTTTTATATTAAACCCAATTTCAAATAATTGATCGTCTAAAAATCTCATTAAGTAATAAAGTGGCGTCTCTGTATCTTCACGTTGGAAGATGCTGTGCTCTACGTCAAATAATTTCACAGAGTGAAAATAACTTGTCTTCACTTGATTCACAAGTTTCATAGATTGTCTCACGTCTATGATGTCATTTTCTTCACTGTACATCACAAGTACAGGAATATCTCTAACTTCATCAATGTTTTCTCGCATGGCTTTCATTTCTAAAAGCACACTTTGATACCAACTGTAACTCACTTCACGAACGACGAGATCGTCTGACTGATAACGTTCTAGATAGTCTTTATCTGTTGTAAAACTATGCTCATCAAATCCGAGCTTAAATCTCGACTCATCACTCGTCATACGAATGCTTGATTTAAGTAAGTTTTTACGATTCATAAATGATTGTTTAAATACAAGTAGCGGATTCAGTAAAACTGCCCCGTCTATATTTGTCGTCTCTTTTCTCATTAATTCTAAAACAATTAACGCGCCGAGACCTTGCCCAATCACAAATGTAGGGACTTCATACGCATCCACAATATCTATCCACTCTTTAATGCGGTCTGTATATTGATTAAACGATTTAACATGTCCTTTATTTATACGAGTTGTTTGACCTGCACCAGGCAAATCTCCCATCAAACAATGATATCCTTCTTTGTTTAAATCACTAATTAATTTTAAATAATACTCATGGTGCTCCATCATGTCGTGAACAATGACCACGGCACCTTTAGGAGTGAATTCTGTCTCCCATTTCCACATATATTTTCTCCTTACAAATTAAAGTTAATTTGATATGATAAAGTTAAGTATAACAATATTGTTAAAGGAGTTCGATGTCAAATGTTAATTGAATATAAAGGACAAAATCCTGAAATTCATAGTAGTACTTTTATAGCTCCTAATGCTACAATAATTGGGGACGTAAAAATAGGTGAAAATAGTTCGGTTTGGTTCGGTACTTGTATTCGCGGAGACATAGCACCTGTACGTATTGGAGATAAAACCAATGTACAAGATCTTTCGGTCTTGCATCAATCTCCAGATATGCCGCTTGTATTAGAAGATAATGTCACTATTGGACACAGAGTGACACTACATAGCTGCACAGTTAAAAAAGGTGCTTTAGTCGGTATGGATTCTACAATTCTAGACGGAGCAATTATTCATGAAGGTGCATATATTGGTGCGGGTTCGTTAGTCACAGGGGGAACTGAAATACCGCCAAATACACTCGCTTTCGGTAGGCCAGCTCGAGTTGTACGTGAGTTAACCGATGAAGACAAGTTAGAAATGAAACGAATTAATGAGACTTATGTGAATCACATTCCACATTACAAAGGGTAAAAGCAATTATTTAAGCTATTGGAGGAACAAGCAATGCCAGTATTAAGAGATTTATTTATCGCTTTATCAGAGGTTAAAACTTTCAACGATGCATCCAAAAAAATGGGGTTAAGATTTGGTGCACAAAAAGTTGTTGGAGGAATTACGACTGAAGACGCCGTTAAGAAAATCAAGGAATTAAATAGAGACGGAATGAGTGTCACTTTTGATAACTTAGGTGAATTCATCACTGAACGTTCTGAAGCAGAAACTGAAAAAAATAAAATCATTGAAATGATTAGAGCATCAGATAAAGCAGGAATAGATGCACATCTTTCAGTTAAATTAACTCAAATAGGCCTTAACATCGATTACGACTTTGCTTTAAAAAACATTCGAGAAGTTATGGAAGCGGCTAAAGAAGCAAACATGTTTGTTAACTTGGATATGGAAAGTTATCCTAAAAAGATCGAAACAATGGAGATTTTAGACGAGTTATTAAAGGAATATGATAACGTTGGTACAGTAATTCAAGCGTATCTTTTCGATAGTCCTGAAGATGTATTAAAATATAAAGACGTTAGACTACGTATCGTTAAAGGTGCATATAAAGAACCAGGAAACATTGCATATCAATCAAAAGAGGATATCGATAGAAGTTTCTTCGAGTTGATTAAAACTCACTTAACAAACGGAACAGGATTCACATCAATCGCTACTCATGATCACAATATCATCAACAAAGTTAAAGCGTTCGTAAAAGAAAACAACATCAGTAAAGATAAATTTGAATTCCAAATGTTATACGGATTCAGAACGGATTATCAAAAAGAGCTCGTAAAAGAAGGGTATAACTTCTGTGTGTATCTGCCTTATGGACCAGACTGGTATGCTTACTTCATGAGAAGAATTGCTGAAAGACCACAAAACATTAATTTAGTGGTAAAATCAGTTACAACTAACAAGAAGTTCCAATATGGGGCTGGTGCAGCATTAGCACTTCTTGGTGCGTTATTCGTAACAAAACGCAATAAATAATTTTTAGAGATAGGTGTGCACATGTTGCACGCCTATATTTATTAGGAGTGAATCTCATAAATAAGCGATATTTATTTATATTCTTAGGTGCAATTATTGGCGCAACGTTACGCTTATTAGTCAATTACGGAATGATGGAGATCAATCTCCCCTTCCTATCAAGTACCTTTATCGTAAATATGGCTGGAGCATTCTTTGTAGGGCTCGCATACATGAAACTTAATGCAACTAATGCGCAATTATTATTTACGACAGGACTGCTTGGAACGTTCACTACATTCTCTGCACTCTCAATGGAACTATATTTTGGACTATACACAAGCCAATTCATATTTTTTAGCGTTTATCTTGTATTAAATATGTTAGGCGGACTCATTATGGTTTATTTAGGTGCAAAGATTGGAGGAAAGAAATATGAGTAATATATTTCTGACAATCATTGCTGCTGGTATTGGTGCTGTTGTACGTGACATTGTGAGTGAAAAAATGGACGGTAAGAGTAAGTTTGGTACGAATAGCATCAAGACAGTGAACTATATCGGAGCTTTCTTAATGGGTGTTGCTGTGCAGATGTTTATTTTGAATAGTAGTATGTATACTATCGTAACAGCTGGATTCTTAGGCGGCTTTACAACCTACTCTACTTTCGCGTTACAACAATTTAAATTACTAGAAGATAAAGACCTCGGTGGCTTTTTAAAATACACTCTAGAAACATTCTTCGCGACACTTGTATTATTTGCTCTAGGAATGATCATTGGTAGTATTCTTTAAGTGTTTTAATCTTAATACACTAGGGTATAGATAATGTGAAGTAAAGAGTATCTAGATGTTAAACTTGTATCTTGATAAGTAAAAATGCCGGATATTTGTCCGGTATTTTTTTATTTTCTAAAACAATAATGGCTAGTCCTAAATTTAGGACTAGCCATTTTTTATATTACGGGTTTAAGCTTAATAAGCGATCCGCAATCTCATCCAAGTCTTTAACCGTATATTGGAAGCGACCTTGGAATACATGCTTGTTGAAATATTCTTCTAATTGTTCTGGACCAACAAGTACTTTAACTGAAGAGTCTGTTGAGTAGTTCATAATTGTATGACCCCCATTATCTTTCGGGTTAAAGTAAATAATGGGTACTACATCGAATTGAAGTTTTAATACATTACGTAACTTTTCAGCCGTAATTTTTGTCTCTTCAATTGTTTCATTGTAGTAATTCACAGAAACTTTTTTGTCATCATCTTTTTCAAAGATTAATGTCTGTTCTTGTTTTTCATCTAAACCAAGGAGTTGGAAGATGCCTTCTAAATAAGGAATTTCGTCGAACTGACCTTCAGTCATACCATGTAAGATGTGACCTCTCCAATATTTAGAATCAATTAAGTAAAGACCTGTTCTTGTTAAAACTAAATGATCGATTTTACGTGTATTTGTGTAGTTTCTAGATGGAAGATAGATGTTAGACAAGATATACATGTCTGACTCTCTGATTCTCTCTTCAGTCACTAACTTATTCTTAAAGTTAAGTAAGAGTAAATCTGTTAAATACTCGCCTTGGTCTACAGTAAATTGCTGTACACTAGATAGTTTGTTATTTAAGAGAGTTGTATCATTCACATAACGTTCGTTAAGTTCTGAAACTTCTTTTTTATGTGAAAGTCTCGCTTCCTCTTCTTCTTTTTCGTATTTATTAACGATATCATTACGCTCTTTCGTGTAGCGGTCTTCAACTTGTTTCACTTCGTTGCGATGCTTTACGTAGTAGATTAAAAATAAAATTAATATAATTAATAACAACGCAGAAACTGCAATGAAAAATGGATTTGTGAAGATTTCTGTTGACATAAATTCTCACTCATTTCTTCTTTTTCAGTACATTAATTATACCAAAGTATGATTTAATTTAAACGTTTAAATAGCTTTTTAATGCCAACACCTTATTTGTGTTTTCCCAAGGAAGGTCAATATCATCACGACCAAAGTGTCCGTAGCTTGCCGTTTGTTTGTATATTGGACGTAATAAATCAAGTGATTCAATAATTCCATCTGGTGACAAATCAAACGTGTTACGAATCGCTTCAACGATTTTTTTATCTTCAACTTTACCTGTACCAAATGTATCTACTGAAATTGAAACAGGTTGTGCGACACCAATTGCGTATGCAAGTTGAATTTCACATTGGTCTGCAAGTTCTGCAGCTACAATATTTTTCGCGATATAACGTGCAGCATAAGCAGCTGAACGGTCTACTTTTGTAGGATCTTTTCCACTGAATGCTCCACCACCATGACGCGCGTAACCACCGTAAGTGTCAACAATAATCTTACGGCCTGTAAGTCCAGCGTCCCCTTGTGGTCCACCGATTACAAAACGTCCTGTTGGGTTAATGAAGTATTTTGTGTTTTCATCGATTAATTCACTTGGAACAACCGCTTCAATTACGTGTTCATGTAAATCTTTCTCGATTTCTTCAATTTCAATTTTTTCGTGGTGCTGTGTTGAGATAAGAATCGTGTCCACGCGAACAGGCTTATGATTCTCATCATATTCAACTGTAACTTGAGTTTTACCATCTGGGCGTAAATATTCTAAAATTCCTTCTTTACGTACTTCTGTTAGACGCTTCGATAATTTGTGTGCGAGGTGAATTGGAAGTGGCATGAACGTTTCAGTTTCATTTGTAGCGAAACCAAACATTAAGCCTTGGTCTCCTGCACCTGTTGCAGTTTTTTCACCATCTTTCGATTCAACTGCATTGTCGACACCTTGAGCGATATCAGGAGATTGCTCATCGATACCTGTTAATACTGACATTGTTTTGTAATCATATCCGAACTTTGCGTCCGTATATCCAATCTCTTTTACTGTGTTTCTCACGATTTTTGGAATATCTACATATGTGCTTGTTGTAATTTCACCAACGATTAAAGCAAGTCCAGTATTTACAACTGTTTCACACGCTACGCGTGCATTCTTGTCTTCACTAATAATTGCATCTAAAATTGCATCTGAAATTTGGTCAGCAATTTTGTCTGGGTGTCCTTCAGTTACTGATTCTGACGTAAATAACTTACGTTCCATTAAAAAAACTCCTTTAGAATATATTAGCTATCTCGATAAGCAATAAAAAAACCTTTTCTCACGCATGAGAAAAGGCAGACCCTTTCCTCTTATCGCTCAGAGAGTTTTAACACTCTGCATCCTTTAGCACCATTCTTCTAGTTAGAAGTGGTTGCTGGGCTTCTTCGGGGGTGTTCCCTCCACCTACTCTTGATAAGAGATAACTTGTCTTTATCCTACTAAATTAAGCAATATAAATCAAGAGCTATTAGGATAATCGCACTTTTACTCCACTAATTTTATGATATACTTTAATATATATGGACACATTTATAGTTATGGAGGATTCTGATGGAAAATACTGCGACCCTGATTGAAAAATTAGTCAATAAACAAACGACACATAATCAACTCTCAACTGCTCAACTTGTAGAGGCTTCGATTAGACGTAACGAGGGAAAATTAACAGATAAAGGGGCTCTTGCTGTTACAACTGGTAAGTATACTGGACGTAGCCCTAAAGACCGCTTTATTGTAAGCGATGCGAAAACTGAAAATACTGTGGACTGGGGAGAAATTAACCAGCCGATCGAAAGTGAAGTTTTCGATCACTTATTCAAAAAAGTTGTGAACTACCTAGACGAAAGAAATGAATTATTCGTATTCAACGGATACGCAGGTGCGGATGAAGACACGCGCTTAAATATTCGTGTAGTAAACGAATTTGCATGGCATAATCTATTTGCCAAAGACTTATTTATTGAGCCTGATACTAAAGAAGAAGGATTAAACATCGATCCTGGATTCACAATCGTTTCTGCACCTACTTTCAAAGCAAACCCTGAAGTAGATGGAACGAAATCAGAAACTTTCATTATAGTAAACTTTACTGAGCGTATTGTGTTAATTGGTGGAACTGAGTACGGTGGAGAAATGAAAAAATCAATCTTCTCTGTAATGAACTACTTATTACCTGAAGAAGATGTTCTTGCAATGCACTGTTCTGCAAACGTAGGGAAAGACGGAGACGTGGCACTATTCTTCGGTTTATCTGGTACTGGCAAAACGACATTATCAGCTGACCCTACTCGTGAACTGATTGGTGACGATGAGCACGGTTGGAACAAAAAAGGTGTATTCAATATCGAAGGTGGGTGCTATGCGAAAGCAATTGATCTTTCTAAAGAGAAAGAACCAGAAATTTACGGTGCAATCAAATTTGGTACTGTTTTAGAAAACGTTTGGTTAGACGAAACACATACACCAGACTACAAAAATAAAGATTTAACAGAAAACACACGTGCCGCATATCCACTTAAACATATTGAAAACGCGCTTATTCCATCAAAATCAGGACATGCAAAAACAATCATCTTCCTAACAGCAGATGCTTTCGGAGTATTACCTCCAATTTCTAAATTAAATAAAGATCAAGCGATGTATCACTTCTTAAGTGGATTTACATCTAAACTTGCAGGTACAGAACGTGGTGTCACATCACCTGAACCAGTATTCTCAACATGTTTCGGTGCGCCATTCTTACCACTTCATGCGTCAGTTTATGCAAATAAGCTTGGTGAATTAATTGATGAGCACAACGTAAATGTATTTTTAGTCAATACAGGATGGACTGGCGGCGAGTACGGCGTCGGAGAACGTATGAACTTAAAATACACAAGAAGTATGGTAACTGAAGCAATCTCAGGAAACTTAGAAAAAGGTGAATTTGTAACAGACGAAGCATTCGGCTTACAAATCCCAACTTCAGTGAAAGACGTACCAAGCGATGTATTAAACCCAAGAGACACATGGAGTGACAAAGACGCTTACGATAAAAAAGCAAACGAACTCATCGGTTCATTCAGAGAAAACTTCAAGAAATTTGGAAATGAATCAGCATCCTTCGCAGAAAAAGGCGGATTCTAAATATGAAAGCCAAACTCGTAGAGAGTTTGGCTATTTTTTATGAGTTTTTAATGATATTACCAATTTTTATATCGATCACCCCTTATTAAACGATTTAAGAGTTTAATAAAAAAAGACTCAAATATAATATTGAGTCTCTTACATCATCTTTGTTTGTTCATACAAATATTTTATGCATGGGTCTTTCAATAGGATGCTCTTGTCTTTATCGTCTATGTCTTCTAGGTGTTCGTAAAGAACTGGTCCGAGTGTTTCGTGGTAGTCGCATTTTTCGATAAATGTATCGACTTCGACTTTGTACACTGCTTTCTTGAACGGTTCTTCATCATATACTGTGTATGTTCCTAGGTATGTGATTGTCTTAACTTTTGCGCCGGTTTCTTCAAATAGTTCACGGCACACTGCATCATAAATCGTCTCACGATCTTCTAATTTTCCACCTGGAAATTCAATGCCTCTTTTTTTATGTCGAGTAAACACATACTTCCCGTTAAATGTCGGGATTGTTAGAATATGTCTCGCTTCAATTGACTCATCAAAACGAAGTTCTACTCTCGTTCCAATTGGATCTGTAAATACTTTCATGTCAACACCTCTAAATTGCACATGTATTTCATATATATTATAGTAGATTAAAGTAAAGAAAGCCTGGTGTATATGAAAAACTTATTTATAAAATTCATCCGTTTCTATCAAAATAAAATATCACCAATGTCTCCGCCGTCTTGTCGCTTCTATCCTACGTGTTCAAACTACGCGATTGAAGCGATTGAAGAGCATGGTGCTTTAAAAGGTACAGCTTTGGCAGCGATTCGCATTTCAAAATGCCATCCACTTC
Organism: Phocicoccus schoeneichii; assembly: GCF_014635565.1. Lineage (GTDB taxonomy): Bacteria > Bacillota > Bacilli > Staphylococcales > Salinicoccaceae > Phocicoccus > Phocicoccus schoeneichii. The sequence continues at coordinate 54,700 of NZ_BMDB01000001.1, read as the reverse complement.
ATAAAGGTGGGTTTGACCCAGTACCTCCCAAAAAGTATAAGCAAAGATAAACACACTCTTTGCTTTATTATTTGATGTATTTCTCTTGATTCAGCTTTCTTGATATTTTTCCAGTATCTGTGTAAATAATCGATTCAACAAATCGAATCTCTTTCGGATGTTTATATCGTGCAAGTACCTTATCAAAATGGTTTCTAACTTCAAGTTCAATCATTCGATTTGGTGGCCCATCAATCAATAGCACCGGAACTTCACCCCATGTGTCATCTTGTTTTTTTACAACCACACAACTTCTTGTTCCGATGTGTTTTGAAACGATTTCTTCAATCTCTTTTGGATAGATATTTTCTCCACCACTGATGATCAAATCTTGTCTGCGATCTAAAATATACACATAACCGTTTATTACCTTAGCAACGTCACCAGTATTAAAATAGTCACCTTCATAGAAAATATCCGCATTCAAATATTTTTTCGTCACACTCTCACCACGAACGAGTAGCGTACCATCGGCCTTCACTTTAATATTATCCGATACTTTCCCTACTGCACCAGATAAAATCTCGTCGTCCGTGTATTTTATCATCATAATTTGTGAACATGTTTCAGTCATACCAAATGAGTTATACACAGGTAATCCCTTTTGGATCGCATATTTCAGTAGTTTTGGAGTAGTGTTCGCGCCACCCATAAGTACTCCTTCTAAAGAATCGAGGTACACATCTAGCACATCTAAAATTCTGCGCAACATTAAAGGAACAAATGACGTATGGGTCACTCTACGTTTACTAATCTCTTCAATTACGTGCTCTGCATTAAATTTTTTATGAAGGATGAGCGTCGATCCCGACAACACTGTGCGTATCAAAATCGAAAACCCTGAAATATGGAAAATCGGATTGACCATCAGCCATCTACTAAACACGTCATACTTCATGCCATCTTGGCAATTTACATGAGATGCAAAATGATTTTTATACGTTTGAGTCACAGCTTTAGAATTCCCAGTCGTTCCACTTGTGAACATAATCGTTAATATAGAGTCCTCTGTCGTATGGACAACAGGCATTTTATCTTCACAATTACATTCATTAAAGATAAAAACACGCATCTCCTCGAGATCTAAATCAACAGTTGTGATGACTGTATCCACTTTGACAGTTCTTAACTGCTTAACAAGTTCACTTTTAGTTAGACGTGTATTTAACACGACCATCTCTACACCGCGCTTCATAAGTGCGTGTATCAAACGTAAACTGTCCAAACTGTTATCCATGAATACCCCGACTCTATCAGGTAATTGCCCCAGACGAATGGCATCATGATCTGTAAGGTCATCGAGCTCTTTATAACTGAGTATGTTGTCATCATAAATCACAGCTGTTCTATTGCCATATTTTTGTGCAGCAGTCTTTAGCCAGTTCATCTTATCACCTCAAAAGAAAAAGCCTGAACAAAGGTCCAGGCAATAATTATTTTATGGGAATTTAGGAAATTGATCGAAGTCTGGTGTACGTTTTTCTTTAAACGCGTCTCTTCCTTCTTTCGCTTCGTCTGTTGTGTAGTAAAGTAATGTTGCATCTCCAGCAAATTGTTGTAATCCTGCAAGACCATCTGTGTCTGCGTTCATTGCTGCTTTTAAGAATCTTAAAGCTGTTGGTGAGTGTTGCATAATTTCTTCACACCATTTAACTGTTTCATCTTCAAGTTCACTTAAAGGTACAACTGTGTTTACTAAGCCCATATCTAAAGCTTCCTCAGCATCGTATTGACGACATAGGTACCAAATTTCACGTGCTTTTTTGTGTCCTACGATACGCGCAAGGTAACCTGAACCGTAACCTGCATCGAATGAACCCACTTTAGGTCCTGTTTGACCGAATCTAGCGTTATCAGCTGCGATTGTTAAGTCACAAACGACGTGAAGTACATGTCCACCACCGATTGCCCAACCTGCAACCATTGCAATGACTGGTTTTGGTGTCACACGAATTAAACGCTGTAAGTCTAATACGTTTAAACGTGGAATATTATCATCTCCTACATATCCACCGTGCCCACGAACTTTCTGGTCTCCACCAGAACAGAATGCTTTGTCGCCTTCACCTGTTAAAACAATGACACCCACATTTTGGTCGTCTCTCGCACGGCTGACTGCATCGATCATTTCAGATACTGTAAGTGGTGTAAATGCGTTATGCACATGTGGACGGTTGATCGTGATTTTTGCAATCCCGTTATAAAATTCATATTTAATTTCTTTATATTCTTTTAAAGTTTCCCAAACGCGTGACATTACTGTCCCTCCAATAAAAAATTAATTACTGTCTCATTAAATTCTACACTATTTTCAAGATGAATGTTATGCCCAACATTTTTAATGCATGTAAAAGTCGCATCTTCAAATACTTGAAGCATTTGATTTCCAAGTCTGACAAACTTTTCATCTTTTTCACCAGCTAAAATTAGTATTTTTTTACTCGATTTCATAATCGGCCAATAGTTCGTTTGTGTCCCCGTACCATACTTTCTTAAACTATCCGCAACTTCTAGTGGTGTTTGACTCAGTCGTAATTCTTTTTGTTCATTTTTTGAGTCAGTATCAAGTTTAATTTGAGATGAAAACAATCCTAAATTTGACCACTTTTCAATAAATAATTCGTAATCTGCTTCAATAGAGAGCGCTCTATATTCATCAATCTCTATGCGCTCTTGCCTTTTATCGTCATCATTTATTCCAAGTGTTGTACTCTCTAAGACTGCACGATTTACTCTTGTTTCATGATTGTATATAAGTGACGCTGCAACACGTCCACCCATCGAATATCCAACCACATGCACACTCTCGAGCTTACATTCATCTAGCACTTCGACAATCCAATCCGCGATTGTATCGATCGTATAATCAATACCAACACTTTTACTTTTACCGAATCCAGGTAAGTCGACAAGCAAGATATTGAATGTCTTTTCGTATTCTGAAATGTTGTCTATAAAAGCACGGTGGTCAGATAAAAACCCATGTAAAAATAAAACTGTTTCTTCTTTAGAATGATTTATATACTTAAAATTCAAATGACTGCACAACTGTCGCCACTTCTTTTCTTAATTGTTGATGTTGATGTAAGTTATCTTCACGATCTGTGATGATTTCAATCATGACTCTACCTGACTGATTTAACATTTGATCTGTTAAATCATCGAGAGTTTTCACCCGGTAATAGTTAAAGTCATAAAATTTAGCTGCATGCGAAAAATCTAAATCTAGCGGCGTTCCAAATAATCGTTCAAAATACATCTTCTCTTGATATTGAGGTAAATAGCTAAAAATATTTCCACCATTATTATTAAAGACAACGACAGTAATATCAATCTTTTCTAACTTCGAAAGAAGTAAACCATTGATATCATGATTCATTGCTATATCCCCAATAAAGAGCGTAGTTGGTGCTTCTGTCGCCGCTCCCAATGCACTTGATACGACCCCATCAATTCCATTCGCGCCACGGTTTGCGTAAACATTCAGTCTTCGGTCTACGTCATAGCGTTCAAAGTCACGAATCGGCATGGATGAACTTAAGAACACATTCTTATCATTCATGCGTTTTAATATCTCATACATAAATCGTCCTTCATCATCGTGATTTTGAACGTGTTTCGCAATAGATTCACGAATGTTGTTATCGAGTTTATATAGATTCGTTTCCTCGTCACTCTCTTCTATTAAGCACCTTAAAATTTGAGTGATATTGCCAACATATGTCTTGTTAGGAGTAACAGGATATGGCTTCACATCAATAAACTCACTGACTAAAATCTGTGGCAGATTCACTTTTCCTAAGAATTGATTTGTCGACTTACTTGTCACCGGTTCTCCTACTCTAACAATGTAGTCGTATGATTTTTCAATCGATTTAATGTGTTCTTCTGTTACATGACTAAAAATAAGGTCATGCGACGTAATCGCATTCTTCTGAAATACGCGTGTATTTTGACGTGGATCCATAATCGTGTCTACATTTTTAAAGTTAAATACTGGTTCTAACGGATCTAAAGACTCTATCGTTTCTCCAATAATTAAAAGAATCTTACCTTTAATTACAGTAATATTTTTAGGTACAGTGACCGATTCGTTAGATTCAACTTCAGTCGCCTTAAATAAATCTGTACGAGTTAAATCAGGCATCAAAGGCTCCCTTATCGGGATATTAATTGCGACAGGCCCACGATTTATACCAGATAAAAACATGCTCATCTGAATGATGCGGTTTTTAACCTCGTTTATCGTCACGTCGCTATTTTCAGCAATTGGTAACTCCACTTGATATCTCACAAAATTTTGATACATATTTGTTTGATTGATTGCTTGCGGGGCACCAACGTTTCTCAGTTCATGCGGGCGATCACTCGTAATGACAACTAGCGGTAAATGACTAAGCCCTGCTTCACTCACAGCAGGTAAGTAGTTCGCAGCGGCCGTCCCTGATGTACATAGAATTCCAACTGGACGCTTACTTACTTTTATTTTTCCTAGTGCAAAATAAGCGGCGCCGCGTTCGTCTGGATGTACGTATGTTTTCATCTTAGGATGTAACTCTGCAGCAATCGCAATAGGAGTGGAACGTGATCCTGGTGAGATTACTAGACTTGTCATGCCATACTTGTACAGCTCATCTACAAGCGTAAACACCTGTTTGGTTAAACTTTCTGTGTGTGACATTACAATGCCTCCAATACATTTAACATTGGTCTAAATTTGGTCATAGTTTCCACGTACTCGAGTTCTGGATCTGACCCTTCAACAATTCCTGCACCTGCAAATAGTGTGGCGCTAGAGCCTTTGATCAACATTGAGCGGAGTGCTACAACAAATTCTGCGTCGCTATTTTCACTGATAAACCCTAGTGGCGCCGCATATAACCCTCTTGTATAAAATTCATTTTCTTTGATATACTCTTGCGCACGTTTTTTAGGTAATCCTCCAACTGCTGGCGTTGGATGCATTTGATACAGCACATCAAAGATATTTGCGTCCTCGTTTAATTTTGCTTCAATTGGTGTGTACAGATGATAGATATAGCGGTTTTCCATAATGCTTGGTTTATCATTAAACACAATACCTTCAGTATATGGTTCAATATCACTGATAATAGAATCACGAACAACGATGTGTTCAAACAAGTTTTTCTCATCTTTTAAGAATTCAGCCTTGTTTTCATCGTTTTCTGTATCATCTTGCATTCTTGGAATTGAGCCTGCGATTGCATTAGTCACTAACTTATTGTCGAAGACATTAAATAGCTTTTCTGGTGTTTTTGAAACAAACACTGATTTATTCTTCTCGAAATACACAATATACGTCCCTGCTTCATCTAAAAGACGATTGATGATGAAATTTAAATCGATATTCTCATCCATACGAACAAGCAACTGTCTGGATAAGACCACTTTTAAGAATTCATCATCTAGAACATTCAATGTATTTTTAACGAGCTCTTTCCATTCATCTGGAAAAATTTCGTGTTCACTTTTAATATTACTGATACGCACTTTTACAGATGTACGTTCAATTCCTTCTAAAGTATGTAGAATATATTCAACAAGACCCTGCTTTTCTAACTCATCTTTTTCTACAATAAAAATCCCAGCATTCTGTTCTAAATCAAACTGCCATCTTGCGAGATGAAAACCGACCATATTAAAGTCCATCCACTCATCAGATGTACGTTTGTCGTCAAAACGCATGCCTCCAAATATATCTGCTTTCATAGTAAGTGATTCGTCTAATTTGATATATTGTAACTTTTGAAAAACTGTTGTCTTTAATTCTTCTAACGTGTTTGAGTCAAATGACGATCTCGTAAATCCATCAATATAATTGATGCCGATTTTATTAAACATATTCTCTTTTGATTTAAACCAATATCTCTCTCCCCTAAAATCTTTAAAATACTCTAAGATTCTAGCTTCAGTGATATTAAATCCATCTAACGGAAATACAACTGCTAGATACGGTGTATTTGATTCGAGTGTTAAATCTTCAATTATTTGTTGTGAAGACTGAACGTCCATTAATTCCACATTCCTTTTTTCAAAAATCCTCATGTATTCCTTTTATTTTATCATTTTTAAGGCAGACTTTGTATAATGTCTAAATGAATTGTGTTAAAATATGTCTGGTACTTATAGAAAAGGAAGATTTTATATGCAACATGCTGAAGTTTTAACTGGACATAAGAAATATATCAGCTTGACCCGTCCGCATACACTTACTGCAAGTTTTATACCAATTTTTGTAGGGACTGCGGCTACTCTACCATTTGGCAATATTAGATGGTCGATGTTTTTTGCTATGCTAATTGCAACACTCCTCATCCAATCCGCTACAAACATGTTCAACGAGTACTACGACTTTAAACGTGGACTCGATAGCAAAGACTCCGTTGGTATTGCGGGTGCAATTGTTAGAAATGGTATGAAGCCAAAAATTGTACTCACTTATGCGTTGGTGTTTTATCTTATCGCTGCACTTATCGGTATTTATATTGCGTACAGTTCAAGCTGGTGGATTTTAGTTATTGGTGCGATTTCGATGGCTGTCGGATATTTCTATACTGGCGGACCATTCCCGATTAGTTGGACACCTTTTGGTGAAGTATTTGCGGGGCTATTTATGGGAACGATCATCATCATGATTACGTTCTTCATTCATACGGGCACACTACATATTTTTCCACTCATCATTTCATTACCAATCGCTATTACGATTGGTCTATTGAATATGTTTAATAACATCCGCGACCGAGTGAAAGATGCTGCTAGTGGTCGTAAAACATTTGTAATTATTGTTGGAAAAGAACGTGCATCGCAAACTGTGAACTTTTTACTTATCCTCTGCTATTTATTTATAATTGTTCTCAGCTTCACTGATTTATTTGCATCATTATTTATGTTATTGCCACTATTATCAATCAACCAATATCGTAAAACCGTCACTCTTTTAAAAGAAGGAGATTTACCGATTGAACTCATTCCAGCAATGGCAGCAATGGGTAAGCTAAACACGATGTATGGTGTTCTATTCTCAGTCGGACTATTAATTTACGGTTTACTCGTTCATTAATTTTTCTTTCATATTGTTATTAATATTCTAAAAGTTTATACTATTATATGAATCACTTTAAATTTTTAGGAGGTCCATTTCATGGATTTTAAACGTTTTATCATTACGACTGGTCTCGCTTCTACTCTTGTTTTAACTGCATGTAACAGTGCAGATGAAGACACAAAGACTGAAGACAAGACTGAAGAAGTAAGTAAAGAAGCTGACACATCTGAAGTTAGTGTTGGTGAAGAAGTAGAACTCTCATTTGAAGGAGAATATGGTACTTACGATTTCTCTAAATTTGAGACGTTAGAAATCCCAGCAACAGATGAAGCAAAATCAGCTGCTAAAGAAGCTGGTGAAGAAGAGCCAGGACCAACAAAAGTTGTTGTCGCTGAATTCGAATACACAAACAAATCTACAATTCCTACATCTGCTTCAGAAGCATTTGGTTTAGATTTCGCTGTGAGACAAGTATCTGAAGAAGGTGTAAATCCAACGGATAACATGACTTTAGATGTACCTGAAGATAGTGAATATGCAGATATGATTGCAGATTCATCTGAAACAATGATTAAAGAAGGCGAAAAAGTGAAAGCTTTCGCAGCCTATGGTCCTATTGATGATGAACTAGAAACACATTTACAATCTAGAGATGGTATGGAATCGGAAGCTTTCGATGTCCTAATTAAAACAAAATAATTCTCTCTTTTAAGAATAGTAAACAGCCTCTAAGTCCACTTTGGACATAGAGGCTGTTCTTTGTTTTAATGTATTTTTAGAAGTCTCTGTTATCTGGATCTGTAGGAACACCTACCAGATATTCCATTTCATCAATCGTCTGCATGTCTTCATCGCTGATTTCAAAATCGAAGACTTCTGTATTTTCTTTAATGTATTCCGGAGTTACTGATTTAGGTAGTGGTAACGTACCATGTTGTAATGTCCATCTAATACAAATTTGTGCTACTGATTTACCATACTTCTCTGCAATTTTCAGTAAAGTATCATCATTTAATAACTTACCATTACCATTTGGAGAATACGCTTCTACTAAGATTCCAAGTTCTTTACATAATTCACGTGTATCCTCTTGTAACCAACCTGGGTGGAATTCAATTTGATTTACCATCGGTAAAATTTCTGCATCTTTAAGTGCTTCCATATGTTTCTTCTGGAAGTTAGATACCCCAATACTTTTCACTTTCCCAGCTTTGTAAAGATCCATTAACGCACGCCAGGATTCTTTGTTTAGCTCTTCCCAGTCATCATTTTGCTTTTCAATTGCTGGCCAGTGAATCAGATAAAGATCAAGATAATCCATACCCAGTTTTTCTAAAGAAGCTTCGTAAGCTGCAATTGTTTTGTCATATCCACGCTCTGTGTTCCAAACTTTTGAAGTTACAAACACATCCTCACGAGAAATCCCCGAATCCTTAATTGCCTTACCTACACTCTCTTCATTGCCATAAACTGCTGCTGTATCTATGTGACGATACCCTGATTTTAATGCCTCACTTACTGAGTTATATGCATCATCACCATCTGCTGTTTTCCAAGTACCAAAACCGACTACTGGAATTTCTAGACCATTTTTGAGTGAGTACGTGCTTCTTACGTTCTCCATTAAAACCTCTCCGTTCTTTTTCTTAATATAAATTTCGTTCCTGTGACATCGTGGGCAATTTCTCCACCTTCAACATACACTTTTACGGATGCTGCTTGGTGTAATTCACCATTAAAGTCTGTATATTTAATTAAAAGTCTCGCATTGAAAGCAGAATTTCCTTCAATATACACATTTAAATACAAAACATCATGCTCTACTAAACCTTGGTTATCCACAGATGGTTTTCCGTACTTGAAATCCGTGTCCATATCGTACCCTTGTAAAGTGAAGTCTTCAAGCTGAAATGGATTTGCATTGTTGTTGATGACTCTAAATTGGATTACTTTGCGTCCATCATCATTTACAAACTCTCTAACCTTATCAATTTCTAAATAAGGCTGCGTCAGCAATACTTCGCCACGCCCGCGTGCTTTATAGATAAAGAATGCGAATGAGATTGCGGCAACTGATAATATTAGTGCTAAAATCGAAATAAAGCTTAGACTTAAACCCAAAGTATTATCTCTCCTCTCTTCACTATTTCATATAAAATTTTACCAGATATTTCAATTACAACATAATAAAAGGTACTAAAAAACAGCCGTATAATATATACGACTGTTTCTAATTTTATCTTGTAGAGTTTTCAAGAAGTGAGTAAACTCCTGGTCCAAACGGAATGTTGAAGAAGAAGAATACAAGTAATAGCACAATCCACGCGAGCAAGAATGTGAGTGAATAAGGGAGCATCAGTGCCATATAACTTCCGATACTTGTGTTTTTATCATAACGTTTCATAAATGCCAAGATAATAATCATACTTGGGAATAATGGTGTTACGATATTGATACTTGAGTCTGCAATACGGTATGCCGCTTGGGTGAATGCTGGGTCATAGCCGAGCTGCATAAACATTGGTACGAAAATAGGTGCTTCAATTGCCCACTTCGCTGAACCCGATGTGATCAAGAAGTTTAGAAGTGCTGTGAAAATAACGTAACCAATAATAAGTGGAATCCCTGTAAAGTTGATATCTTTTAAGAATTCTGCCCCGTTTACTGCAATCCATGTACCCAAGTTTGACCAGTTGAAGTATGCTGTAAACTGCGCAATTGCGAATACAAGTACGATATAACCTGCCATCTCTTGAATGGCTTCTGTCATCTTAGCTGTAACATCTTTTGATGAACGAATTGTACCCACTGTAATACCATATGTTAAACCGATTAAAATGAAATATAAGAGTATAATCGGTACGATTCCTGAAAGGAATGGACTTGACATGATGCTACCATTTTCACCTGTGAGTGGTGAGTTTTTATCTAATAACATCCAAGCGAATAGTCCGCCCCAGTAAACGATTGTTAGAGCTAAAACAAGGATAACTCCAAGTTTTGCTCTCGGATGATCTTCTTGTGCTTCAATCTCATCGTCAATTTCGCCACCTTCATATTTACCAAGGCGAGGTTCGATGAAACGCGTTGTTACAAGACCACCAATGATTGTAAGCATGAATACCGATGCGATGTTGAAATACCAGTTATCGAGTGGTGACACGATTAATGATGGATCAACTAGTTTTGCTGCTTCAGTTGTAAGACCTGCTAACAGTACGTCTGTACCTGCGATAAGTAAATTTGCTGTGAATCCAGCACCAGCTCCTGCGAAACCTGCTGCAAGACCAGCTAATGGGTGCCTACCCACTTTGTAGAATACGAGTGCACCAAGTGGTGGGATGATGATGACAGCCGCATCACTTGCGATATTACCCATGATACCTACGAACACCACTGTATATGTAAGTAAGAACGGAGGAGATTTTAGAATCGTTTTACGAATTGCGTAATCTAAAAGTCCTACTTTTTCTGCTAATCCGATACCGAGCATCATTGAGAGTACTAAGCCGAGTGGTGCGAATCCTGTAAAGTTCGTTAATGTATTTTCTAGAATAAACTGTAGTCCTTCACCAGACAGTAGGTTTTTAACCGGTAACTCTTCCCCGGACGATGGGTGAGTTACTGTTGATCCTCTATTTGCAAAAATCCATGAAATTACCATTACGACAAATGATAAAATAACAAATAACGCAAACGGATCAGGCAATTTATTACCTACGCGCTCGATGACGTCAAGTATCCTTTGAAAAATACTTCTCTTTTTGTCTGCCATACAAACACCTCTTTTTCTATTTATAAAGACATTTTATATCAGTACATAATATATTGTCTAACTAAATTTTAAATTCAGATAATATTTTTGTAGACCTACATATAAACCTTGACAAAAATACTCTCATTGAAATCAATCAATGAAAGCTTCGTGTTTTTGGTGTTTATCTTATGTATTAAGGTGCGTTTACGTATATTTAGTATTATAAATAAAAAAACAGATTAGAAATCTAAAATACAAGATTTCTAATCTGTTTTATCTAAGGAGCTGGATTTTTTCCAGTCCTATTGGACACGTTTTTGACACCTAAGTCCCTGAAACGTTGTCACTATAACATTAAGTAGCGGGAACGGAGAGATTCGAACCCTCGCGCCGGTATGAACCGACCTACACCCTTAGCAGGGGCGCCTCTTCAGCCACTTGAGTACGTTCCCATATATGGCTCCACAGGTAGGATTCGAACCTACGACCGATCGGTTAACAGCCGATAGCTCTACCACTGAGCTACTGTGGAATATTATTCAATCAACATTTATTATTATACCAGTCCTCTTTTAAATTTCAATACTTAATCTTAAAAAACTTAATAAAAAAACAACATTGCTAAGCAATGTTGTTTGAAAGTATGGGTAATAGATGCATATAATTCAAATTTTGATTAATCGGGGGGGCTGATTAATTTATTTGATACACTTATATTATCATCTAATTGAGAATTATACAACTCTAATTGAGAATAAATGTGTCTATTTCTTAAATACAGCATTTTTATTTATAAAATTATAATTCTATTCTGACCAGAGACCACGTTTTTCTACCTTTGCTTCCTTCTCTGCTTTCTTTAAAATATCTACATAAGTATCATTTGGTGGATGAATATATCGAACGGTCGCTAGCCCTTCTCTGACTAATAACTCATTGACCATAACATCGTCTGCATATACGTATACTAAAAATCTATCATAATTATCCGTAATCTCATTATCAAACTCGACATATATATGTTCAGCATTATCTAATACTTCTTCAACTCTTTCAAGAGCTTCTTCAGCATATGGTTCACTCTTTTCACCATTACGTCCTATTTCTGGTGTATTGATAATTAAATATCTAAATGAATGACTTTCTCCATTAAATAGAAATTGTGTTGTATCGCCATCTGTATGACGATCCAGTTCCACTTCATATTTCTCAAATGAATTGATAACATTTCTATCATTTGTATGAACCACTTCTTCATTATTATCACCAAAGAAATAAACAAGAAGCATAATTCCTAAGACAACAATAAGCCCCGGTAGTCCTAATCTTTGATATTTCCTAAATGGCCGCCTACCATTTTTATAAAATTGTTCATTGTTACTTTTCATAAAATCATCCTTAAAACTATCGTTTAGATTATTATACATAAACTCTGTCCATTTATTATGAATTTTGTATAAAAATAATCAAAAAGGGCTTGAAAAATTTTAATTCATTGTGTAAGATATTATCTAGACGTTAAAAAACGTTAATATTATTATCGCGGGATGGAGCAGTTCGGTAGCTCGTCGGGCTCATAACCCGAAGGTCGGTGGTTCAAATCCGCCTCCCGCAATTTAGGTCCCGTGGTGTAGCGGTTAACATGCCTGCCTGTCACGCAGGAGATCGCGGGTTCGATTCCCGTCGGGACCGCCATTTTTTATTTTAAGCGTTAATCATATTTTAGGTTCTGTAGCTCAGTTGGTAGAGCATCTGACTGAAGATCAGAGTGTCGGCGGTTCGACTCCGTCCAGAACCACCATTTTGGCGATTGTGGCGAAGTGGTTAACGCACCGGATTGTGGCTCCGGCACTCGTGGGTTCGATTCCCATCAGTCGCCCTTACTTTTTATGCGGGTGTAGTTAAGTGGTATAACCTCAGCCTTCCAAGCTGATGTCGAGAGTTCGATTCTCTTCACCCGCTCCATTTTATTATTCCACAGTAGCTCAGTGGTAGAGCTATCGGCTGTTAACCGATCGGTCGTAGGTTCGAATCCTACCTGTGGAGCTCTGGCCCCTTGGTCAAGCGGTTAAGACACCGCCCTTTCACGGCGGTAACACGGGTTCGAATCCCGTAGGGGTCATATACTTGCACATAAACTACACCGTTTATGTGCTTTTTATTTGGGTAGTTGGCCGAGTGGCTTAAGGCGCACGCCTGGAACGCGTGTAAACGGTAACCCCGTTTCAACGGTTCAAATCCGTTACTACCCGCTTATTGATAAGTGCTTCTCATAACGAGGAGCACTTTTTTTGCTGGATTCGTTATGAGATTTGGGTGTTTATCTTTAGAATGAGACATGGAAATTGAGTTTCTGGAATTATATGTAGTATTATGTGCCGTATTGAGACATGAAATTTGATTTCTGATATTAAATGAAGCATTTCGAACATTAATAGGACGTGGTTTATATGAATATGGAATTCCACGACTTAATTAGATTGTAATCATGTCGTGAAAAAATGCTAACTAGATTTTCACGCCCCGATTAAGTCTTAATTAAGGCGTGGTTGTTCAAGTTCTAGACTTCCACACCTCGATTAGACGATTAATGAGTCGTGGTTTCTCAAACAGTGGAAAACCACACCCTATTTAGATCATAATTAAGTCGTGAAATTTTGTTAACTGAATTTCCACACCTCGATTAAGAGAGAGTAAGGTGTGGTCATCTAAAAACTGAGTTTAGAGGTGACGTTTAACTCCTAATCGTCACGTGGTTTCAATAAATTTGAGATTAGACATCATGATTATCACCTAATCGTCACGCGGTTTCTATGAATTTGAGATTAGACATCATGATTAACTCCTAATCGTCACGCGGTTTATGCAAATCTAATATTTGACATGACGGTTATCTTCTAAATGCAATTCGGTTTCTTTGATACTAAAATTATGAGTCACATTTTTCTTCATCAACACCCTATTCTCTACAAAATAAAAACACGCTGCCTGGTAGCGTGTTCATTTCATTAAGTCTACATTTTGCATGAAGTTTATGTATTGCTGTCTCCTATATTCTTCAAGAAATTTTAGATCTGCTTCTACACTTCTCATGTCCGGACCATTATTCTTTTCTTGTTCCAATATTTTTTCTCGCTTCTGGCTTGCTTTGTAATAAAGTTTCAACGCGCACATGTATTGTCTCTCAAATGTGTAGTACGAAACATCGATATCAATGGTTTCTCCATTTGTAAATGTAACACGGGTTAAATCTCCTACTTTTATATAGTCTTCTACATATTTAATATTGAACCAGTGATTGATGTGATTGCGATCGGAATACATAGGGAAATAGATATAACTGCCAATGAAGTCAATCATGATTGGCTGTTTCGAAATGATACGGGTTAAATGTTTCGTAATTTCTTTTCTGTGAGAGTAATTTGAAGAGTATGCGCGACAGTTTTCCATGACGATTCTATTCGATGTTTTATTCACCTTGTAAAGATTTCCAGATGATTCCATGATTTGGGTAATCACCTCATCTTGAACAGATTCGTCTGCACCAATGTACATTGTTGCTCCATTTATTGTATATGAATGACTCATAATACACCTCCGATTATTTTGTTAACTATAATATACACCATTGTTAAATATTTGTTAACTATTTTTATGTAAATATTCAATTGCGTTCAATTTTTAGAAAATTTAGTTTATAAACTTGACGATATAGGTATATATACTATAAAATCAAACATATCAGATGGGAGGACGTCCACATGGAGAAGAAAACAATCAATGTATTGAGCCAGAAGCGCGCATTCCTTGATGCCATTAACGATTTATCAGCAGATATGATGCTCCAAGATTCAATTAATGAGCATTACAGAAAATTATATAATGAAAAAATCGAACACGCTTTAATCGATAAAGACAAAGATTCTTTTATTAAATATACTCACCTTTTAAATGAGCTATAAAGACACGAGGACATTTTGTTTCTCGTGCTTTTTTGTGAATTCATTTTTGCGTGCATATAATCAAACACGAACACCCGGTCTATCCGTAGTGTTCGTGTTTTTATCTATAAAATTATTTAGCTTTGATGTTATCAGATCGTTCATTTAAAATCAGGTAGTCTAACTCTTCTTTTGAGAATGATTTTAACTTCTTATATTGTAGTAAGAAGAATACAAGACCGAGCAGTGCCCACACGAGTAGTGCGATGTATGATGGTCCTGATAATGATGCTGGTGAAGTTGGTACGAGTAATAGTAATAAGAAAATGAATGAGATGATTGATCCCAATACTCCGAACACAACATACAATGTGTTCTTGTTTTCTTTTTTACTAAATAACTTCACTGCTACCATGCTCGTTGCTAGGAATGCGATTGATACACCAACACTCGACATGTCTACAATCCAGTTTAGTGCTGTTCTACCAAGCCATGGTGCTGCTAGACAGATAACCATGACGAAGATAATTGCATAATGAGGTGTATTAGTTCTCTTGTGTAATTTCGCGAAGACTTCTGGCACAAAGTGTGCACGTCCTAACGCGAATAGTAATCGTGATGATGATAAAAAGAATCCATTTAATCCTGTGAATACACCAAACGAAATCGCGAGTGCTAAGAATATGATTCCAATCACACCCATCGATGAGTTTACGACTGAACCAGTCAACCATGACGTACTGTCAACCATACCTTCATATGGATAAATCCAAGATGTAATTAGGATCATCGCAACATATGTCGCGATACTTGCCACAATACCAAACACAATTAATTTAAATGTATGATTTGCATTAAAATTAAACTCTTCTGCTGCTTGTGGAATATTGTCGAACCCAACGAACATCCATGGTGCAATTGCTACGATTAAAATAACTGATTGCCAAACGCCATTTGATTCATTGAATAATGGCTTCGCATTCTCAAATGAGAAGTCCCCTACAAAGAATGATACTAAGAATAGTAGTGTCACAACGACTGCCATGAACAAACAGAATATGAATTGTAAGTTACCTGACAATCCTGAACCCCTTGTACTGATAATCGCAAACACAATTAATATAATAGATGAAAGTATCACTTCCATGATGTATACGTCCCATCCAGCTATTGTATATAGGTAACCGATTTCAAGAAAGTCCGGTAAAATAAACTTAAACATTAAGCTGAATGCGGATGCGTTCAATGCTACAACACATAAGTATCCAAATACTAAGAACCATGATGCAATAAAGCTTACATACTTACCAAATCCAACATAAGTAAATGCAAACTCACCGCCAGATACTGGGAACTTCGCTGTCAGTGCGCCGTAACTGACCGCTATCACTAACATCAATAAACCACCTATGATGATACCTAAAGAAGCTCCGAGTGTCCCTGAAGACGAAAGCCAATCTCCTGGTAAGATAAACGCACCCCACCCGATAGATGATCCGTAAGCAATTGCCCAGACGAACCGCTTCGACATGGTGCTGTCTAATTCTTGTCTCTTCTGTGAATGATTCACGTAAATTTCCTCCTCAAATAAAAAGACAAACCCTATAAAAGGTTTGTCTTACTATTACCCTAATTTCTATGAAATTAACGTTAAAAATTCATCTCTTGTGATTTTTCCAAGATAATGGCTAATATCTAGATCTTTCAGTGCTTCGTCCATGTGTTCATACGTGTGCTCCACACCTATTAATTTTTCTTCAATATCAGACACTTCTCCGATACCAAAGAAGTCACCGAAAATTTTTGCATGCTCTATTTTACCTTTTTTCACTTCAAGACGAACGTCTAAAAGTCCTGCAGGGAACTTGTGTGACGCATCATAGTTATAATGAGGGTTTTTACCAAAGTTCCAGTCCCATGTTTGGTATTTTTCTTTTGATAAAGTCATGATCTTATCCCAGTCTTCATCTGTCAGTTTATATTCTTCAATTTCCTCTTTACTACCAAATATTTTCTCTAAGATTTTTTCTTTAAATACTTCGAGATCTAATGGCTCGTCTAAGAAGTCACTTACAGTACCTACTCGTGCACGCACTGATTTAATCCCTTTAGATTCAATTTTCTTTGGATTCACTTTAAGTGCATTTTGTACTTCATCAATATCACTGTTAACCATAACAGTCCCATGTGAGAACATGCGTCCTTTAATTGAAACCATTGCGTTACCTGAGATTTTCTTACCTTCAACTTCGATATCGTTACGTCCTACGAGTTCAGCATTTACACCCATATCATTTAATACTTCTACGATTGGTTGCGTGAACTTTCGGAAGTTATGGAAACTTTCTCCGTCGTCTTCTGTTACAAAACTAAAGTTTAAGTTACCAAGGTCGTGATATACTGCACCCCCACCACTTACACGACGAACGATTTTAATACCTTTTTCGCGTGTGTATGGCTCGTTGATTTCTTCAATCGTATTTTGGTTCTTACCAATAATGATTGATGGTGCATTGATGTAAAATAAGAAATATGAATCATCTGTTGGAATTTCTCTTAACACATACTCTTCCATTGCCAGATTAATCATTGGATCTGTAATGTTATTGTTTGAAATAAACTTCATTATTTAAATACCTCCATAAAAATATCCTAAGTCTATTATACAAGACTTAGGATAAATTTTAGTACTCATGAACTTGCATAATTTTATTAGCAGTTTCTTTGGCCGTTTTGACACAATCTGGCAGACCAACAGCATAATGTGGTGCGCCAATAATATGAAGGCCTTTGTAATTCTTATCTAATTCTTCATGAATAGAATCGATGATGTCCTTATGTCCAACTAGATAGTTCGGCGCAGCATTCGGCATTCTTGTGACGATAAAGAACTCAGGCTCTCCATCGATATTCATAATCTTATCGAGATCGCCACGTGCTCTCTGAACGATTTCGGCATCCGTTCCATCGTTAATGAGCATATTTAGCTCTTTGTCATTTGGTTTACCAATATAAAGTCGTAGAAGTGCCTTACCCTCTGGTGTTGAGTGTGCCCACTTCTTGTTCGTCCATGTACACGCTGTGATTGAAGTTCTAGCATTTCTGCTGATTACAAAACCAGTACCTTCTAGATTATTGCGTACTTGTGATTCATCAAATGCCATTACAATATTTGCGACAGTTGTCGACTTCATGTGCTTGAAGTATTCAAGTTCTTTGATATCAAGGAACTCTTTATATGCGTGATGCATCGTTGTGACAACAACTTCATCGTATTTTATAGTTTTCCCGTTAATAGTCACAAGATATCCATCATGAACAGGTTCAATGTTTTCTACAGGTGTATTTTTCAGAATAGATGCACCATGAGACATCGCGCTAAATACAAGTCTTTCTATGAATGACTCTAGTCCACCTTTAAACTGGAAGAACATTCCTTGCTTCTTTGATTGATCATTTTTTGATGCATTCGTATTACTCGATGATACTTGGTCATGCATCCCTTTAATTAAACTACCAAACTTCTCTTCTTGAATTTTGAAGAAAGGGTATGTTGACATTAAACTCATCTCATCGATTTCAGTCGAATACACACCAGACAGGAGTGGTTGTATCATGTTTTCTGTGATCTCGTTACCGAGTCTTTTTCTAAAAAATTCTCCAGCAGACAAATCACGCTTCATTTTAACCGTTGGTAGAACAAAATCTAACATCCCTCTTAACTTTCCAACAGGAGATAAAAGATCTGTCTTTAAGATAGATTCTAACGTTGTTGGAACACCAAGCATTGTACCTTTTGGAACTTTCGTTAGCCCTCTTTTTGTGTATATATAGGCTTGTCCTGTTTCATTTCGAACAAGATGTGACTCCATGCCAATTTCTTTGGCAAGGTCTGTCAGTGCTTGTTTTCTACTGATGTACGATTCTGGACCTAGCTCTATTACAAATCCATCTTTTCGGTATGTTTTTATCTTACCCCCCAGATGGTCAGTTGCTTCAAACACATCAACAGAAGCACCCTGTTTTGATAAGTAATACGCCGCAGAAAGTCCAGTAATTCCTGCACCAACAATAGCGATTTTTTTCATCTGTCTCGCCTACCTTACAGTTTTAAAATTTCGTTTACCATCGCTTGAATAAATCTGTCATCTGTATTTGGCATTGGCGGTCTGTGATATGCTGCACCAACCTTGTCAGTGACAACTTTACACTCATAGTCGTTATCATATAACACTTCTAAGTGCTCACACACAAATCCAAGTGGAAGATAAACGAAATGCTTATACTTATGTTCGTTATAAAGTTCTTCAGTTAGATCTTGCACATCAGGTCCAAGCCATGGATCTGGCGTATTCCCTTCAGATTGCCAACCAATATGATAGTTTGCTTTATTTACACGTTCACGAATCAATTCCATTGTTTCCTGTAATTGCTCAGGGTATGGATCATTATTTTTAGTGATGAGTTTTTCAGGCAATGAGTGTGCAGATACGATGATTGCTGTGTCATCATGCTCCGATTCCGGAATTTCATTTAATGTGTTTTCTACTTGTTCTACCCAATAGTCGATAAAGTTCTCGTCACGATAGAAATCAATGACAGATTTTACTGTAATGCCATACTTATCCGCTTCTTCTTTTGCGCGGTCGTTGTATGTTTGTACTGAGAAAGCTGAGTAATGTGGTGTTAGAACAATTGTCTCAATCTCTTTGATGCCCGCTTCATTGATATCAGCTACCGCATCTTCAATGAATGGGTGGATGTGTTTTAATCCGATAAATAACTCATACTCATCATCAGACTGTTCATTCAATTTATTTAACAGCGCACGTGCTTGGCGTTCTGTTGTGTCAGCAAGCGGTGAAATCCCACCAATTGCTTCATAACGTTCTGTTAAGTCTTGTAATGCCTCATCTGAAGGTTTTCTTCCGTGTCTGATATGTGTGTAATAAGGTAAGATATCAGATTCTTTGTATGGTGTACCATATGCCATAACGAGTAGTGCTTTTTTAGCCATAATTAAAATTGTCCTTTCGAGTATGTGTGTACAAATTCAGTTAAACGTTTAAGTGTTTCAGGTTTTACTTCAGGGAACACACCGTGTCCTAAGTTAAAGATATGACCTTTGTTTTGTCCTTGCTCTAAAATTTCTGTCGCACGACGTTCGATAATCTCCCAATCTGATAATAGAAGTGCTGGGTCTAAGTTCCCTTGTAGAGCTTTAGTGATCCCCATGTCACGTGCTTCTTTAATAGAAGTTCTCCAGTCTAAACCTAAAACGTCAGAACCGAGCGTATCCCATTCTTTAAGTAAGTGACTTGCACCAATTCCAAATAAAATAACTGGGACGCCTAGTTTTTTAGTTTCACTAATGATTCTGCGCATAGAATTACCTAAGTAGTACTCATAGTCTCTCTTGTCTAGAGCACCTGCCCAAGAATCAAAGATTTGAATAATTTTAGCACCAGATTCTACTTGTGCTTTTAAGTAAACAATACTCATATCAGTCAGTTTATCCATCAATGCAAACCATGTTTTTTCATCGTTATACATCATTGATTTCGTCTTGTGATAATTGCGACTTGGACCACCTTCAATCATGTAGCTTGCTACAGTGAATGGTGCACCACAGAATCCAATAAGTGGTACGTTTAATTTTTCATTAACTAAAATCTCAATTGTTTTATAGATATAATCAAGATCTTTAAAAGGATCGATTTCTTTTAATGCTTCAACATCTTGGATTGTACGTATTGGATTAGAAATAACAGGACCCACACCTGCTACAATATCTACGTCCACGCCCATTGGAGCGAGTGGTGAAACAATATCTTTGTATAAAACTGCTGCATCTACATTGTAGTTTTCAACAGGTGTTGCAGTTAAGTATGCCGTGAGTTCAGGTTGTCTCGTAATCTCAAGTAATGAATATTTTTCTTTTACTTTGTTATATTCAGGTTGAGAACGGCCAACTTGTCTCATGAACCAGACAGGAGTATACTCTGTTTTTTCTCCTCTAGCAGCTCTTAAAATAGTATCATTAAACACAAATGTTGCCCCCAATTTAAAATGATTATCATTTATTTTATCATAAAATTTATACTGAATCTAAATTGTGAATGAAATGTCATAGTTCATTCGAAATATGTTCAAAAATTAAAATGTTTGAATACGGTAACAAAAAGGATATATTAATAATAAGTAGCAAATATTATTTAATATTTTTAGAGGTGACTAATATGTATATTCACAGTACAACAGGAACAATTAACTATCTAGAATCTATCTACAAAGAGCACGACAACTTGCATATCCAAGCAAACGGTGAAAATGCTGTGTTGTTTTATGAAGACGATAATAAAGAGTCTATGTTTAAATCGAAACGTTCATATAAAGTGATCGATTCGATTGGAGAACTAAACGACAAGTTACCACTTGCTGTCTATCATATCCCTGCATATGGTACAGGAAAAAGCATGATTATCTCTCACCTATCAGACTTAGCTGAAAAGTTAAAAGATGTGAGAGGATTAAATGCATTTAGAATTACACAAAACGTCGATGAAGGGAACTATCTCCTACTCTTAAACTTTGTAGAATTAAGTGCATATCATGATTTCAAAGATTCCGATACATTTAAAAACTATTTAACAATGGACGTACTCAAGAAGTTCCAAAACATCGAAGGCATGTTCCAAGATTATGTTTCATCAAAAGTATACTTCTCGTTACATGACTACCGAGAAAAAATTAAAGAATTAGATGATAACTATTAAGTGAAAAGCTCTCTGTGATATTTAATCACTGAGAGCTTCTTCTTTTTTATATACATTTTTTGAAAATACTTTGTTAATTAATAGTGCCCACACTGGGAATATGAGTGATACATAAAATTCTATAGGATGTATGCAGATAAACACAATCATAAATAGAATCGAAATAACTAAAATAAGTTTTCTAGAATATCTAATATATGAATTTCTAATTTTATCTCTACTCACTGGCCAAATCTTCGGCCATAACAGATATGCTTGTGCCGTATAAAGTCCTTGAAGCTGCAGTATCATGATGTACAGTACAAATAAAATGAATATAATACTAATGTATATATTCCCCATCCAAATAATAAAAATACTACATAATATAAATAGACGAATCATGATCATCGGTAAATCAAAGTCTCTTAAGAAACTTCTATGGAAAAGATAATCATACATATGATCTTGATTATAATGTTTAATGTTTTGTTTCTTCATAAGTACATCAAAATAGTTACGTCTCTTAAATGATTTCTCCCGCTTAGGCACATTAGCAAACATAGAGATAATCGTATCAAAACGATTCTGCTCCTGTTTTTCGTGTTCGATTTGTGTGAGCCAATCAATGGTAGAGCGTGTTTTATTCTTTAAAATAATGTATGCAACTAAGTAAAACACAATTCCTAAGAGTGCAAACATCATATTTTGCATCTGTAAGAACAGTGTGATTGTATTTAAAACGATAAATACATAGACTACGATTGTTGGACTTACGTCAGAATTCACAGCGAGCACTTTGAGTGCGAATACACCAATGACCATCAAGTAAAACGTCAGTATGATAAGTAGTGAATTCATCATGTTATGGTTGATAATGAGTAATACAAACGCGATTACACTGACCACGAGTGGGATTGGAATCCCGAGTATAAATGAATAAACTCTTGAAGACTTGAAATAGTTTCCTAAGTCTTTCTCTACTGGCGTTAAAAATATAACGTCTGCTTCTTTTAACAAACTTCTATATACTGGCATGATCGAAACACTCATGAGAATTGCTGCGACTAGGTCCACATATATATTACCTCTTAAATCATCTCTCAGTCCTAACAGTGTATAGAGTAACACCCCTGCTGCAATCGATAAAAACAATATAAAGTGGCTATTAAAAATATATTTTGAGTAATATGTGCGGACCTTTATATCCTCTTCCACACGACTTTTGAACAAGTTACGAAACATGAGTATCGCCACCCGTGAGTTTTAAGTACACGTCATCTAAAGTCCCGTTCTCGAGGCCAGTCTGCGCTCTTAAATCTTCTATTGTTCCATCCGCAATCTTACGTCCATCGTGAATGATGATATATCTGTCACAGTATCTCTCCGCTGTTGATAAAATATGAGTACTCATTAAGATTGAACGGTTGTTGTTGCGTTCTTTCACCATTAAATCGATCAGTGATTCAATGCCGATTGGATCAAGTCCTAAGAACGGTTCGTCAATGATGTACAGTTCAGGTTGAACGACAAACGCACAAATCAGCATCACTTTTTGCTTCATACCTTTAGAAAAGTGTGTTGGAAATTTGTCGAGTTCTTTTTCGAGTCTGAAGCGCTTTAACAGTCCATCCGCTCTTTCCATCACCGTGTTTTCATCTAACCCATACGCCATCGCCGTCATATGTATATGTTCACGGAGGGTCAGCTCTTCATATAGAATCGGTGATTCTGGAATATATGTCATGTGTGCGCGTGCTTGCTCGTTGATGTTAGTAATTTTTTTACCGAGCACTTCTATACTGCCTGACTGTGGCGACAAGAGGCCTAATATATGCTTGATTGTTGTACTTTTACCTGCCCCGTTTAAACCGATGAGGCCAACAATCTCACCTTCAGAAATATTAAAATCTATATTGTGAATGACTGGTGTTTTCGAATAGCCACCAGTGACATTTTTTAATTCGAGTATCATCGTTTCCACATCTTTCAAATTAATTGTGTAATCATGTATAATGTAGTTTAAATATATCATATCAAAGGAAAGAGGTATAACAATGAGTGAAAAATCAGTATTTGAAATGATTATCGACAGAGAGATTCCAGCACATATCCTTTATGAGGACGACGATGTGATTGCATTTTTAGATGCGTTTCCTGTAGCTAAAGGTCACACTTTAGTCGTTCCTAAAGTGAAGGTAGAAAACATTTACGATCTTTCACCAGAGTCAGGTGCAAAACTAATGGCTGTAATTTCAAAAGTTGCCCGTGCATTACGTGCGACATACGAGCCAGAGGGGTTAAACGTTCTTCAAAACAACGGTGCATTTGCCTCACAATCTGTATTTCATATCCACTTCCACCTTATCCCTCGATACAAAGACGAGCATGACGGATTCGGACTAAAATGGGAGGATATAAAAGAGTTAACTGACGAAGATAAAGCCAAAATCGCCAATGAAATTAAAGGTCATTTAAATGCTTAATTTTCTCTCTATAGGGTAAACAGTAAAAGAGGATGTGAACAGTTATGAAATTAAAAAATATTTTAGTGGGATTTGTTGTAGGAACGATTGGTGGTGCGACACTTGCAGTGTTAAACGCCCCAAAGTCCGGTAAAGACTTACAGTCTTCTTTAACGGAAAGTTCAGGTACAATTAAATCTGCGAGTAACCAAATTAAAGAAGAAGTGTCTAACATTAAAAATTCAGTATTGCGTGCAAAACATGAAACATCAAATATCGGTGAGCTTGTAGATGAAGTTAAGATACTCGTATCCAACTTCCAAAAAGACATTGAGCCAAATGTTGAGCAATTAAAATCAGGTGTAGATGACATTAACAATCGAGTGTCTAAAATAGAAAAGAAACTATCTGAGTAAAATAAGTGATGTACAATTCTGTGCATCATTTATTTTTTTATGCTATATTAAATTTTGTATTTCAATTAAAGGAGTTTTAGCGAATGAAGAAGTTACTTATGACTGCATCTTTATCTTCCCTACTTGTATTAGCAGCATGTGGCAACGATAATGAAGAGGCAGAAAAAGAATCAAACGGCGAAAAAGAAGTTAAGTACGATAACGTACTAGCTGAAAGTAAAGCTGGAGATGTGACAGTAGACGATCTACTCAACTCGATTGGTACGACTGAAGTCGCTAACCAAACATTTGAGCTTACATTAAATAAAATCTTAGAAGATAAATACAAAGACGATATTAATGTAGACGAGATTTCTAAACAAGTAGATAAAGAAATTGAAAACTACGGTGGCGAACAGCAATTTAGCCAAATCTTAGCTCAATCTCAGCCAGGAATGACAGTAGACAAATACAAAACAAATAAAATTGCAAACGCACTTCACAACAAATACTTTGCTGATAAATTTGAAATCACTGACGAATCTGCACTTAAAGATGCAGTAAAAGCACAACACGTGTTAGTTAAAGTTGGTGAAGAACAAGGCGGCATGAAAGACGAAGATGCCAAGAAGAAAATTGATGAAGCATTGAAAAAAGCTAAAGATGGCGAAGACTTCGGCGAATTAGCTAAAGAATACTCAGACGACGGTAGTGCTCAAAATGGCGGAGACCTTGGACTTGTTACAAAAGGACAAATGGTTCAAGAA
Source organism: Phocicoccus schoeneichii (assembly GCF_014635565.1). Classification (GTDB taxonomy): domain Bacteria; phylum Bacillota; class Bacilli; order Staphylococcales; family Salinicoccaceae; genus Phocicoccus; species Phocicoccus schoeneichii. The sequence goes on along the minus strand of NZ_BMDB01000001.1, from coordinate 29,512 downwards.
TTTGAAGATGCATTATACGATCTAGAACCAGGTAAAATTTCTGATGTAGTCAAAACTCAATTTGGTTACCACATAATCAAACGTAATGACGTTAAAAAAGAAGACTTATCTGAAGAAGAATTAGCTAGTGCAAAACAACAAATGGTACAATCTAAGCTTCAAGAAAACCCAGATAAAGTAGTAGAATTTTACAAAGACTTATTAGATGAATATGAAGTTGAATTCACAAATGAAGACATTAAGAAACAAGTGGACCAACTGATTAATCCAAAAACTCAAAAAGAAGAAAAATAATAGACTTAAAAAACGATTCCTGTTAAGGAGTCGTTTTTTTAATAAATGATTTGCTTTAAATGAAACGTGTTTTCATAACTCTAAGTGGCCTTAATTTCAATACATACATAAAAGAACCCCATAAGCGAGTCTATGCTCGCTTATGGGGTTCTTTATTTTATTCTTCTCTTCTATACATCATTCTACCTTCAAGTGGGAAGATGCGCTTCGTAAATTCTCCTGGCTTCACTTGTTCTAAATGCTTATTCATCATCATCATTCTTGCGTCGATATTGTCGATAAAGTTCAGCATTTCCGCTTCAGGAAGCATCGGCTCTTTTGGTGAGCCATATTCTAATTTACCATGATGGGCTAAGATTACGTGTTTTAGAAGTAAAATTTCTTCTCCTTCTAGATCTAGCTCTCTTACAATCTCATTGATTTCTTCGGTTGCAATCACGATGTGTCCGATCAGATTTCCTTCAACTGTATACGTCGTGTTGAGTGCACCTGATAGCTCTTTGACTTTACCGATGTCATGTAAGATGATTCCTGCATATAAGAGGTTTCTATCTAATGACGGGTAAATATCACATAATGCTTCACCTGTTCTAAGCATCGTGTATACGTGATATGCAAGTCCTGAAACGAAATCGTGATGATTCGTCATCGCTGCTGGGAACGTTGAGAATTCCTTCTTATACTTCGTGAGTAGTCCTCTCGTGATTCTTTGTAAGTTTGCATTCGTAATTTTTAATGAGTAATCAAAAATTCTGTCGTATAACTCATCTGAATCAATCGGAGCTTCTACTAAAAAGTCTTGAATCGATAGTCCATCTTCTTCAGTTGCTGGACGAATTTGCAAGATCTTCATTTGATTGTTTCCACGGTAATTGATGACTTCTCCCCTAACCTTTACTAGGTCAGCGACTTTAAGTGCCTCAATTTCTTCAGGTGTTACTGTCCATAATTTAGAATCCAACTCACCAGTCTTATCTGACAAAATCAATGTCATGTATGGCTTACCTTGTTGTGTGACACCATCTTGTGCACGTTTTACAAGATAAAATGATTCGACACTATCTCCAGGGCCGAGTGATGAAATATTCGTCATCACAGTTACCTCCTAATTTTTTCTTTTAAAATAATCGTATCTTGTGATGGGATACTCTTCTCAAGCTTACAAGTAAAGAACAGAACTTGATCATCGATATTTGTTCTGAAGTAATTCAGAATTGTCTTCGTACGCGCTTCATCAAAGTGTACAAACGCATCATCGATGATCACTGGTAATTGATAATAACTTTTCAGTGCTTTAATTAAGCTGATACGCAATGAAATATATAAGAGTTCTTTCGTTGATTGAGAAATCTCTGAAGGGTCAAAAATCTGACCATTAGAGTGTTTCACTTTAATCACATTATTATCATACATCACATCAATGTAGCGACCTTTTGTGATATTCTCAAAAATCGAGCGCGCTTCTTCAACCACAATTGGTAAACGCTCGTCTTTAATCGCTTTAATATGCGCTTCTATCAGATTCTTAATATACATAAGTGACATGTAATCCATCGCATATGCTTCAATCTGGTTTTTCTCAATTTCAAACTGATGATGAAGTTCCGATAACTGACCATCTTTTTCAAGATGTTTAATTTCTTGATTTACTTTGGCTAAGATCGACTGTTCCTCATCAATTTGTTCTTGATAAGAGTTAATCGTCTCACGCATGCGCGCCTCTTCTTCTTTTAAATCTGCAGTTAAGAAGTTTGCAAGATGAGTTCTCTTATTTTGGTCATAATGCTCTTCTTCAAGCTTAGTGCTGAGTTCTTTAAATCTCTGTTCATTCGCCTTGTAGACATTATACATTCTGCCGTAGTAATAAAACTCATCTTCATCATTTGCATCCACAAAGTCAAAGAGCTTATTCATTTCTTGTTCAGAAACGAAGTTTCTATTGTTGATAACTCCTACTTCATTTTCAAATAGGTTGATTTGCTCCCTTAAGTTCATGTACGTGTCACGTGTTTTTCTCATTTTATCTAACATGAGATTCGCTTCGTAGAAAATTGAGTTGATATGGAAGTCGATATCCAGATGTTTTATTTTTTCTTTAGTATCAGAGCTGAAGGAATCAATTTCACGATTTAAGTGGTCAATTTTTTCCTTGTCTTTATCGACCATTCTTCTCAATTGTTTAATATCACGAATCGTGTAGATGACACCATTGATTTGACTATTTTCAATTTCTTCAGATACCATTAACTTTTCTTTTACTCTAGATAAATCCATGTTTAATTGGTCAATTGAACTGTCAGATATCGCAAGTGTTTCTTCTAAGTCTTCTAGTTTAACAGAGTTAGAAATGCGTTTAGAAATTAAGTTCTTCAGTTCAGCGTTTCGGTCTTTCGCATCAAAGAAATCAAAATCAATGTCATGCGTGTTTGCAATATCATTAATTTTATCTTTAAGTGCAATCACTTCGTTTTCATAATCTGTTTTCAGTGAATCCGTCTCTTCTTTTTTACCGAGTTTTAGTAATAGAAGTGATAGTAGTCCAATTCCTAAAAATATTGAGCCAAATATATACTCATTACTCAAGATAAAATACAGAATCCCAACGATGATCAACACGGCGCTGATTGAAATAATTAGAGTGCTCTGGAATTTATTGCGTTTATTACGCTCAATTTTTTCGCGTTCGTAATCCCGTTCAATGAGCGTGTACATGCGCTCTTTTTCTTTCAGTTCAAACTCGAGATCCATGATTTCTTTTTTAGCTCTCATCTGAGAATCAGATAATTGCGTGTTCTCTAAAGTAGAAATCTCTTCCTCAAGCTCTCTCATCGTTGTTTTCAGATGATCAATTTCTTTTGAATAAAATTGATTTAAGAGATTTGTTTCATCATACTTCGAAAGTAATGACTGCACGTTCTCTCTTACGATATTTGAATCATCAACATCTGTGTGCTCTTCTTGCCAACCGATATCGTTCATTAACGTATGAATTTGTTCTTCATTCTTATGAACTTCTACTTGTAACCTTTCAATTTCAAGTCTCTTATGTTTAATATCAGGCTCTTGTTTAACGATGGATTCTAGAATTTTTAAGTCCTCTTCTTCTGGTAATTCTAGCTGACGTTCTTCACGAATCAATGCTTGAAGCTTTTCTTCACGTAATTCAACATCTTTTTTACCGTTGATGAGATGATTTTTTAATGCTTCATAGCGTTCGATCCCTTTTTCTGGGAACTCAATCGGTTCTATATCAAGCTTGGATTGTAACTCTTTCCATTCTTTAATTTCACTATGATAAAGAATGTCTTTCATTTTTTCTTCTAACGCTTGATTTAATGTATATACACCATGCTTTTTAACATTGATGCTTTCAATAATTTTGTATTGTTCTTCCACAAGTGAGTTGTATTCATCTTCATACTCTTTTACTTGTGCTATTTTTTCATTAATTTCTTGAATCGCATCAATTTCTTGGTTTAATTCTGGCTTAATTCCATTTTTCTTATAGATTCTGTCCAGTTCTTTATTGATTGCATTTAGCATATCCTCGTACTTATTAGAACCAAGTGCACCTGCACGGAGTAAATAATCTTGTAAGTCTTTTTCTGTTAGATTCTTGTTGATGTCTTGAAGTCCAAGAACATCAAAACTGAAGATCGAGCGGAAAGTAGACTTATCGATATAATTGAGTTTCTTCGTCAACCATTCCTCACCACGTGTTGTGCCGTCAGGCATGTAAACAACGACATCACCAATTGCTCGATTTCCTTTGATACGCTCAATCTCAATCGGTGCTGTTTCATCTTTAAATTGAACTTTAATTCGTCCACCATAAGCATTTCCAAGTCTAGGTTCTCGTCTCGGCTCACCTTCACTACGTTTTGGGAAGCCAAACAATACAGAGTGAATGAATGACATCATCGTCGATTTACCCGCTTCATTCTCACCAAAAATCTGGATAAAATCATGGTCTAAATCGAATTTTTGTTCGATAATTTTTCCATATCCATATATGTGAATTGAAAGTATTCTCATATTTTTACTTCCTCATTAATAATTTTAGTTTTTCTTCTCCGAGTTCAAATAACTTTTCACGGTCGATGTGTTCAATATCTGGAAGATATCGATTTACTTTTGGATCCATATAAAGTGTGTTTAATGATTCTTTATATATCGCGTCATTATTTCCAAACGAACCTTTAATGTCATTAATCAATGCATTGCGTTCCACATCTTTATATTCAAGCTTCATTTCATCTACCCAAATAAAGTTATCGATATCTGTTTCATCTTCTTGAAGTAAGTGAATAACTTCAAAGAGTTCTGTTGAACTGATATCTTCGTCGCCATCATAGAATGCTGAAAGCTTAATGATTTGTCTACCATCAGCTCTAAGTTTATTTTTAAATTTAGTGACTTCTTGATACAAGTCCATGCGGTCAACACTCGTCACGTCGAGCTCGTAACTTTCAAATAAAATATCTTGGACGGGAACGAACTTACTGCGTAATTTTATACTGTCACCTTCGACAAGTAAGAATCCTTTTTCACCAGATTCATTAACGTGCCTACCTTGAATATTTCCTGAATAGTTAATGAGCGGCATTTCTGACAATGTTTGTCTCATATGAATGTGACCGAGTGCCCAGTAATGATAGAGCTTCGAATTTAAGTCTTCTAATGTAAATTCAGTGTATCTACCTACATCACGCACAGATTTCGAATATGTTCCATGAAGTAATCCTATATGAATTCCGTCGTTTCTAGTGTTCGTTGGATAATGGTCGAGCTTACTTTCGTATGATTCATCTTGATAATAACTAAATCCGTGGATAAAGACATTCTCACCACTTTGCGTCATGGCTTGATATGTTTCAACGTTCTCCCTAAATATTTTAACTGTACTTGGCCAGCTTGTTTTTACTCCCTCAACGACCGGGTCATGATTTCCGTGAATCATGTAAGTAAATATTCCATGGTTTTCAAGTCTTTCAAACTGTTCTTTTAAAAATATTTCTGATTTTAATGAACGGTTATCTGCATCAAATACATCGCCAGATAAAATCACAAAATCTACTTTGTTTTCTATCGCATAATCAAACATACGTTTCGCTGCAACAAATGTACTATTCATCAGCGCATTTACAATGTTTGAAGGCATTTTAGATCGAGATTTGAATGGACTATCCAAATGCAAGTCTGCCGCGTGAATAAATTTAACCATAGACACGATCCTTTCACATAATATCTATTCACTTTAGTATACCAAAAATTAAAAAAAGAGAGGTATCAACCTCTCTTCTTTTGTTAATTATTTAACTTATAGAGTTCTTCGATTGGCTTCATGATTACACGGTTTAAGTCTTGAATTAAACTACTTAATTTTTGTTCTGCTTCCATCAGTTGTTTGATGTTTTCATCTTCTTCAATTGCTTGTGCAGATTGCTGCGCACGCTCAACATCGTTATCTAAGATGTCTTCACCATTCATCTGTTTTGTTTGAAGCTCCATTTGAATGTTTCTAAACTCATCGAAAAGTTTTTTTGAATCTGGATTTCCATTAACCGTTTCATAAAGTTCTTTTAAGTTAGTAAATTCTTCTGATTTTCTTAACGCACTTTCGAGTGCATTCGCTTGATCGTAAACATTAACGCTCATAGTATTCCCCTTAAATTTTTGTCTTATAACATAAATGTAACATATATTGAGTGTCTAGTTCAAAAATACTACTATTAAACCCTGAATAATACCGATTAAACCACCCAAGAAGTACCCTAGAAACATGATCATTTTAAATTCTTTATTCGCAACGTCCATGACAAGGGATTCTAGTTTGTCTAGCTGAAAGCTATCAATCTGATTTTTAATGACCTCAGCTAGTTTAAGCTTTTCAATGATTTTCGGCATGTTTTTACCTAAGTACTTTGTTACATTCTTTCTCAATGTGTGTTTGCCTGTCGTTTTAAAAGATTCAAACAGCTGTGGACTGAATTCAACAATTGGATAGTCAAAGATACCATCTATATTGATTTTATTCTTCACCTCATCAACGATTGAATTTGTGACGCGGGATCTGTCTTCATCACTAATATAGCTGCTAATTTTTTTACCAATAAATTTATGATATTCAGTCACAATGAATTCCTGTTCGATATGTTTCATATCTTCATGAGATAACAAGTTAATCAATTCATTTTGAATGCGTTCGGTTAGCGATTCTTTTGAAATCACATACTTGATTGCTTTTTCAAGCTTACCTCTATTCTCAATAAAGTCATCCACCATCGTTCGGATGTCTTCTGCACCCTTTTCACTAGATAAATACAAAATCACTCTACTGTTGATTGTCTCATGTAGATTTTCTACTTCGTGATCTAATGTACGTTTTGCTTCACTTGGAATCAGTGATTCAATTTCTCGGTCCATCAATTTAAAACTATATTCATTAATTTTTTCGTTTATTTCTAGATTTAAATAATTCACTATCTTTTCAGAAAGTCCTGGTGAAATTTTCTCTAATACATAACGAATTGTCGTTTGTTCTTTTTCTAATGTTTCAATTTGTTTATCTAAAAATAATTCGAAAAATTTCTGTGATTCCGCAGAGTTTATTTTTTCAACAAATACTTCAGGTGTTAGGAGATGCTCTGTCACGATTGCACCAAGTTTTGTTGATGCTTCATCTCTTCGCATAGGTATGACACCTGGAGTAAACGGTAATTTTTTACCAAATATATATTTTGCTTCATATGGTCTAAATAACATCTTTATTGCGATCGTATTTGTGACCCCACCAATAAGTGCACCAATGACTGCCATAAAGATGACTACGTATAATGCAGCCATTTTTTAAAAACTCCTTTAAAAAAAGAGCGCGGGTGCGCTCTCCTAGTCTTTTGTTTTTTGTTTAAAATATGTGATGGATTGACGCTCAAGATATGATGCTTGAACCGGACGATTCTCCGGGTTTAATACTCTGTGTAAGTCATTCATCTTGTTTCTTTGTAGCGTCCATCCCTCTTTCTCTTCAACAGTTTCCCAATATAGACTCTCTTTTAAATAGTCTGGGTAAAATGCGTTCCCTCTAGATAAAACTTGTGCGAGTTCTAATGGATCCCCGCCAAACGTACTTGTTAATGTGTCGCTGTCTCTGAATAAAGCACAAATGGATACACATGTTGTCCAATTTGGAATTATACGTTCTTTCTCGATTTGTACAAGTGTCTTTTTAGATAATCCCACTGTCTGACTCATCGAGTCTTGAGTATAGCCCGCTTCTGTTCTTATGATTTTAAATTTTGATTGAATTACCTTTGTGAAGGCTTCTCTATCCATTTATGATTCGTCCCTTCAAACTGAAAACTTTTTATTATCTCGTTGCTGTGATTTCTTTACCCTCTTTAACATCCTCTTGGTGATCGATTACGAGAGCTACTGCTGCATCTCCTGTAACGTTCACAAGTGTACGTGTCATATCGAGTAATCTGTCTATACCAATAATAATACCAATTGCAGCTGGGTCAAGTCCAATTGCAGTTAACACCATCGCTAACATGATAAGTCCTACTCCAGGGACACCTGCAGTACCAATACTTGCAATTGTTGCAATCACGACTACAGTAATCATCTGCATGATTGTTAAATCAATACCAGAGAGTTGTGCGATAAATACAGTTGCAACCCCTTGCATGATTGCTGTACCATCCATGTTCACTGTAGCACCTAACGGTTGAACAAAACTAGAAACAGATTCTCTAATTTTTAAGTTCTTTTGAGCTGAGTCAAGTGAAATTGGTAGTACTGCGTTTGATGACGATGTACTGAACGCAACTGTCATTGCTGGAGCAAAGCCTCTAACGAACCAGATGAAACTCTTTTTCGCTATGAACTTTACCATTGAACCATATACTAAACAAAAATGTATTAATAAAGCAAGTAATACACATATGAAATACATTCCTAATGATTTAATCGCACCAAATCCTGCTTGCGTGAATGCTGTTGCAACAAGTCCAAATGCACCGATTGCTGCGAAGTATTTCATAATTGACATTACGATGAGCATAATGATTTTATCAGCTTCTTCAAATAATCGAATGACTGTTGGAATTTTATCTTTAAGTGCAATCATTGCAATACCAATGAATACTGCAAATGCAATAATTTGTAACATGTTTGTTGTTCCCATAGCTTCAACAATGTTTTTAGGTATAATACTGATGAGCGTCTGGTCAAATGATTGAGTTGACACCTCTATGTTTTCTGCATTCGTTTCTCCACCAAATGTTGTCTCACGATATTCTGAAACTTCAGTGGAATCAAGTAAGTCTCCTTTACCAATACCAGGATCTAGTATGTTTGCTACTGCCATTGCGATTGAAATTGCAATCGCCGTCGTGATTAGGTACATACCAATCGTTTTAATCCCTATGCTACCTAATTTCTTAGGATCTCCGACGTTAACCACCCCAAGTACAATCGAAACAAATACTACTGGCACAACCATCATGAAGATTAAGTTCAAGAAAATTTGTCCAACGACTGAGAAAACATACTTGTCAATAACCTGTACGAATGATGTATCATTGTATAAGTTAAATATTGACCCAATAATAATACCTAAGACAAGGCCGATAATGATGCTGTACGTCATCTTTTTGTTACTCGACATTTTTTGTTTTTCTGTCATCTTTATTTCCCCCTTTGTAGTTTACTACTAATTACATTATATGGTTAAAATTTAAATATTGTAAATAATTATTGAATTTATTGAAGCGTTTTCATAATATTTTATATTGAAGCCTTGACTTTTTAATGAACATTGAAATGTGGTATTATATACAGTGAACGAAAAATTGGAGGCCATACGCATGCCACATGATGAAACTCTTAGTCTAAACGTTAAGAAAGCACGTTCTGGTGCACTGCTTTCAATCATCACTTATATCTTTTTAACGGCAGTAAAAATCATAGTCGGATATATAGATTCATCCCATGCACTGATAGCAGACGGTCTAAACAACTTTACAGACGTCATTGGATCACTTGCACTATTTATAGGACTAACTATCGCACTAGTACCTAGAGATAAAAACCATACGTATGGTCACTATCGTGCGGAACTGATTGCTGCGTTAATTGCCTCGTTTATTATGTTTGCGGTAGGTATACAAGTCATCATTCAAGCAATTGGTAAAGTAACGAGTAAAACGTATGCTGAACCGTCACTACTCTCATTATATGTATCCATCGGATCAATGGTTATCATGTTAGTAGTTGCATTATATAACTACCGCTTAGCAAAAAGTGTTAATAGTGTTGCTCTAAAAGCCGCTTCATTTGACAACTTCCAAGACGGGCTCGTGTCACTCGGAGCAACGGTTGGTATTATTGGTGTACTGATAGGTATAGAAACACTCGATACGATTGCTTCATTTGTAATCGGTATTGTTATCATCTATACAAGTGTAATGATATTTAAAGAAACAGCCACAACTTTAACTGACGGTTTTGATTCTAAGTTACTCAAACAGATGCGTGAATTAGTTGAAGATGTTGAAGGCGTCATCAATGTTGTCGATATGAAAGGTCGTAGCCACGGATTTATTTATTTTATCGATGTGACAGTGACGATAAACCCACACTTAAACGTTGTTGAAGGACATAAAATCACTGAGGACATAGAGAATATGATGAGAGCAGAGTTTGGTGATACCGAAACCATCGTTCACCTAGAACCCTCTCTAAAAAAACCGTTATAACTTAACGATGTTATGACGAATTGCATAGATAACAGCTTGAGTACGGTCAGATACCTCGAGTTTAGTCAATATATGACTCACGTGTGTCTTGACCGTTTTTTCACTTACAAACAGCGTTTCTGCAATTTCTTTATTAGATTTACCTGTTGCCATCTCACCTAAAACTTCGAGTTCTCTCGTTGAAAGTATATTTCTCTGATGTGGCATATCACTATTTTCTTGAAGTAGCTTCGTAATATCAGGATGGATTACTGCTTTGCCATCAATAACACCACGGATGGAATCAATTAAATCTGTCGCATCCATTTCTTTAATTAAATATCCATCTGCTTTGGCATGAATGACAGGTCGAACATACTCTTCTGCTGTGTAGCTTGTTAGAATAACAACCTTTACATCTTTAAAGTCTCTTTTAATTTCTCGTGTCACTTCGATGCCATCCATTTCAGGCATCACTAAGTCAAGGAGAACAAGATCTACTTTTTTATGATTTTTCTTTAAATATTCTAGTAATTTTTTTCCACTTTCAAAATCATCTATCACATTTAAATCATCCGTAGTACTCAGTAAAAATTTCATACCTTCACGGACAACCGCATGATCATCAGTTATTACAATATTACTCATGTATAGACTCCCTCTTTTTCTTTATTTTTACTGTGATTGTCGTACCTTTTCCTAAATCTGACTTTATGTTAAACATGCCACCGATTTGAGTAACACGCTCTTTCATATTCTTAATACCATGATTATATGGATGGTCTTTATCAATCACAAAGCCTCTTCCATCATCATGAACGGATAAGAAAAAATCCGCATCGTGATTTAACATCGTTATTTTTGCTTCAGTTACCCCAGAATGTTTTTTTATATTATTTAAACTTTCTTGAATGACTCTGAATATTTGAGTTTCACTCTTATCATCTAAGTCATAGAACCCATTGATTTCTATATCTACGTCTACTCCAAGTAAATTTGCATAATGTTCAATTGCTTGAATCATCCCATTTTCGAGTCCGATTGGTTTTAATTGCCAAATCAGAGCTTTCATTTCACGCATTGCATATTTCGAAGTACCTTCAATAGAAGATAATGTTGTTTTTATCTTGTCTATATCATCTAATCGCTTTAAACCATTTGACATGATATTGATTGAAAACAACATTTGGTTGACTGAGTCATGTAAGTCTCTGGCAAGTCTTTGCCTTTCTTGAACGAGTATATTTTCTTGTTCTCTTCGGTTTAATTCGATACGCTTCAATGTCGAACCGATTTGAAATGCAACCGATTCAAGTAAATCAAGTTCTTCTTGCGAGAACTCTTCAACGTACGGTGTCGCAACATTTAATAGTCCATATGATTCACCGCCAGACATGAGTGGTACCGTAGCATGATGTGTGATTCCATTGTTTTCATCTAAATATGCACGTGCTGCTTTTTCTAGTCGTGAGCACACAAATATATTCGTTGCTTTTTCAAGATTATTGCGATTATACTGATTCACACACCAACATTTACCATCTATTAAGTGACTATTATCATCATTTGTCAGGCCATTTGGTAAATTGTAATGAGCTCCAAGCTCATGCACCCCATCATTGTTGATAAAAAACACCCATCCTGTCGCAAATTCACTATTATCAATAAGCATTTCTAATGCACCTTGCAACATACGGTCTTTGTTCGTCTCTTCATTTAAAAATTCTGCGATATCTTTTAGTAATTGCAATTTTGTTTTCATGTTATCACCATAACTGTTATAAAATAGCCATTCTTTTTTAGTATCTCTCTTATTCTCATGATAAAATAAATATAGCGCATTTACAAAAAAATGAGGTGACCACTTGAAAAATAAACTTTATATGCAACTGATATTCATAGTATCTTTAGTTGCAACGCTCGGATCTCTATACTTTTCAGAGATTAGAGAATATATTCCATGCGAATTTTGTTGGTATCAGCGCATTCTAATGTATCCACTCGTAATTATTTCATTAATTGCGACTATAAAAGATGATTATGGTGCACGATTATATATTCGAGTCATGTCGATTATCGGATTATTAATTGGTCTTTATCATTATGGATTACAAAAGTTTGATTTTTTAAAAGATAATCTAAATGCATGTTCAGATGGTTCATGTGCAGGTGTCTTCATCAACTGGTTTGGTTTTATTACAATTCCATTCCTAAGCCTCACGGCATTTTTTATAATTATTGTATTAACATTCTTAATCAAGAAAGGAAATAAAAATGAATAACAAGATTTTCTACGGGATTATTGTCGCTATTGTACTCGTATTTGGCGGTGTATTTTATTTTATGTCTCAAAAAGAGGAAACTCCTGAAAACTTAAGTGACTCAGGTTATTATCCTTATACGGATAAGGAACCAAATGAACTTCAAGGACCAACAAAAGATGTTTTAGATGATAAAAACTATCAATTTAACTTAACTCCAGATGAAACGAACAAGAAAATTGAAAACGGTGAAGAAGTATTCGTATACTTATGGAGTCCTGTATGTCAGTATTGTAAAACAGCAACGCCACTACTTATAGACTCTAAAAACACTGAAGACTTCAATCTCGTACAAGTAAATGTATTAGAGTACCCAGAATTCATGCAACAACATGCGGGTAAAGTAACACCTACACTCATTTACTTTAAAGATGGTAAAGAAGTTGAACGAGCTGAAGGTGCACCAGAAAAAGCTGAGCACTACACTCAGTGGATTAAAGATGCAAAAGAGTTATGATTTTTAAAATAAAGAATTCTCTAAACAACATGACGTTAGACGAAGCACTACAAGCGATGCATATACCCAAAAAAGAATTACACTGGCTAAGAATGTCAAAAGATATAGAGATAAACGATGTGCCAGCCAAATTAAATGCAACTATTTCTACTGGAGATATTGTGAATATCCCTGACTTTGAAACAGAGTCTAATTATAAACCAAGTGGAAATGATGTAGAGGTTATCTATCGTGATGATTATCTTGCGGTAGTCCATAAGCCGGATGGTCAAAAAACGCATCCGAATGCTGACGAAACAGATACTTTAATCAACGACGCAAAACATACGCTTAATGTAGATTACATCGAACCGATTCATCGTTTAGATCAAACAACGTCTGGTCTACTCTTGGTTGCTTTAAATCCTTACATCAAAAAGATGCTAGATTATGATTTAGAGCATAGACTGATTGACCGAGAGTATGTTGCAAGAGTGGCAAAAGATGTAAAGCCTCAAATTATTGAAGCACGTATTGGTAAGAAGCCACACACAACGAATGCGCAGCAAGTGGATCATAAACGTGGTAAACGTGCAGTGACGCATATTCTCAGTTCAACAAAAGTAGATGATCACTATGAAGTAACGGCAAAGTTAGAAACAGGTCGTACACATCAAATACGTGTACATCTCGCTCACATAGGTGCACCAATCATTGGTGACACTGTATATGAAGGTATGCATTCAAAACGCATGGAGTTATACGCAACACATATTGGATTCAATCATCCGATAACAGGAGAATGGATTGAGTTTGATTATTTGCCTGATTCATAATAGAAAAACGTTAGACATATGTCTAACGTTTTTTTAATCTATACTCATGTTTGCATTTTCTATTTGAATGAGCTCTGTATTTTTTAGTGCACGTTTTAATAACATTTCTTGAGCATTAACTTTCTTTCCAGTAGTTTCTACATACTTATATGATCCATCATTCTGTCCGATACGTGTTTTCACATTATCTTTTAAGAATATATCCATGATCTCTTTGATTTCATTTTGGACTTCTACGTCTTTAATTGGGAACATAATTTCAACACGTTTAAGCATGTTTCTCGTCATCATATCCGCACTTGATAAGTAGATCTCTTCTTGGCTATTATTACTGAAGTAGTAAATTCTAGAGTGTTCCAAGAATCGACCTACTATACTACGGACAGTGATATTATCACTGACACCTTCAATATTAGGTCTTAAGCAACAGATTCCTCGAATAAGTAAATCGATTTTTACTCCAGCTATGGATGCTTCTAGTAACTTTTTAATGAGTCGCTTATCTGTTAGTGCATTCATCTTCGCAAAGATATACCCTCTGCCTCCAGCCTTCTGTATTTCAATTTCTCTATCAATAAACTCTACGAGTTTGTCTTGGACATCATAAGGCGCAACGAGTAATGATTTATATTCCGGTTTTGATGAATATCCACTTAGATAGTTAAAGAAGTTAATTGCATCTCTACCAATTTCTTTATCAGTTGTAATAATTCCCATATCTGTATATAGTTTTGCTGTTGAATCGTTATAGTTCCCTGTGCCTAGATGCACAAAACTCACTAACTCATCTTTCACTTTCTTTACTACAAGTGTGATTTTTGAATGTGTTTTTAGATAGTTAATACCGTAAATTACGTGACATCCAGCATCTTCTAGTTCTTTCGCCCACTGCACGTTATTTTCTTCATCAAAACGTGCTTTAAGTTCAACCAGAACAGTTACCTGCTTTCCATTTGCACTGGAATTTTTCAGTGCTTGAATAATTGGAGAATCGCTTGAAACCCTGTATAATGTTTGTTTAATTGCATAGACATCCGGATCTTCAGATGCTTGTTCTATAAAATCTACGACGGGTTGGAATGATTCATATGGATGATGGAAAAATATATCTTTCTCTAAAGCTAAATCATAAATATTTTGTTGACCTAAAAACTTTGGGACTTGTGGGTAAAAAGGTTTAAAAATTAAATGATTCAGCTTGTTCTTATATCTCGACACAAGCTCAAATAAAAACGTGAGATCTAGTGGTCCATCATATTTGAAAACATCGTCTTTAGTTAAGGCAAGTGAATTTCTTAAGAATGACCCATTGATCTTTTTAAATTTTGAAATATCAATTTCAAGTCTAACTGCTACCCCTTTTTCACGCTCTTTTAAGAAGCGCTCGATTTCTACTAACATATCGAGTGCACCTTCTTCGTGAATTGTTTGGTCCGCATTTCTTGTGATTCTGAAACTAAATGTACGTTCAATTTTATATCCATTAAATAATTTGTACACAAATTTTTCAATGATATCTTCAGTCATCACGATAAATGTATTACCAGATTCTTTAAACTCATAGAATCGCTTAAGCACACTAGGCAACTGTACAATCGCAATCTGTTCACTCGTTTCATTAGATAGATCCACGTAAATATTAATTTTTTTATTCATTAACTTAGGAAAACTACGGTATGCGTCAATTCCAAGTGGCGTGAGAGTTGGGAAAATCTCTGAATCAAAAGTGGATTCAAGTTCACCTTGGAGTGACTTTGGAAGTTCATCAGGACGTGTAAAATGTATTTTGTGCTCACTTAGCTCATCCATCAAAATTTGGAATTGTTTATAGGTATTGATACAATTCTTTTTGTTTAACTTGCTGATTTCAGCCAGTTGTTCATTTGGTGTGAGTTGAGTTTTATTCTCAGGAATGTTGTATTCAACAAATTCTTGGTCTTTTAAGCCACCGACACGCACCATATAAAACTCATCTAAGTTAGATGCTGTAATAGCTAAAAATTTTAAGCGTTCTAAAAGAGGATTCGATTTATCCATCGACTCCTCTAGAACACGGTAATTAAACATCAGCCAACTGAGTTCTCTATTGTTATAATACTCTCGATTATTTAAATTCTTACTCAATACAATCAGTCCTTATATTCTACAAAAGTTAAGTCAATCGGCTTTTCAGTGATGTATTCGATATGTTTCATATGTCGCATTGCCATGTATTCTTCAGCAACTGGATCACCTGTATAGCGCACGACTAATTCAAATCGCTCGCCTTTATCATTAATCATTACATCAACAACCGTATCTGTCTCTGATTTATTCAATGAATCTGCAAATTTGACGATGCTACCCATCTTTCTAATTTGCTCATGATCTTCGTCAGAAAACCAATCGATTTCTCTCATGTAAAATGATAATAACGAATTATTTTTATAGCTCGCAAGAAGCGCTAGTCTCACTCTGTCTTTGTGCTTTAACCCTAAAATATTAAAGTTAGAAAGCAGATAGAACGTATGTTGAGATCCTGCATCACTATCTATAAAGTCTCCAAGCTTATAAAGCTTAGCTGCATTCATCATCAGATATTTATGCTTTCGCTTCACATCTATTAAACCATGTCTAAACAGTTCATGATAAAGCCCTTCGGCAAGTGAAGCACGTTTTTTACCACTTTCTCTATCTACGTGGAACACGTTCGATAGTTCAATCAGAGATGTCTCTAAGACTTCAAATTTATTGAAAGCAAGTGGATAGTCTTCTTTAATGATCTCCATAGAAATACCTTCACGGAGACCCTGTCTAGAAAACTCGAACGCAGTTGCATTTGCTAACTCATATAATTCTTCGAAAACGATGATACTCGGAATAATCAAATCAGTTCGGTCTTTAGAAAGCCCATCAATATTATCTAATTCTTCTGTTGAAGTTTCTGTTAAGAGATTGTTAACTTTTTGTAAATGCTTAAGTTGCATTGAGTATCCATGAACTCCAGCGATCGGATAACTGATCATTGCTTGGTGGATTCTTGCAACGTTACGTGCAGACCCACCCATAGCAACAATCGGGATATTTCTATCTTTAATCCATCTCACTGACTTCAGTTCATCTTTTACAAACTCTCTTGTTTGTTTGATTGCTTTTTCATTATTGTGTTCATCTTTAAAAAATTTATTTTTTAACGTGACTACACCAAATGGAAGGCTCGTCGAATAAACAAGATTTTTGTTTTCATAAAACGTAAGCTCTGTAGATCCCCCACCGATATCAATTGTGATCGCATCTTTGTAGCTCATTGAATGTACAACAGCTTTATAACCAAAATACGCTTCTTCTTCGCCGGTTAAAATTCTAAGAGGGAAGTTCAACTCTTCTTCTACACGTTTTTCTATATCTTTATTGTTTTTAGAAGCACGCACAGCAGCTGTTGCTGCTGTATGTATTTCTGTGACATCATATCTGTCTGCAATTCCCTTAAATCCTTCTAATATATCTAGAAGTTTTAGAATTCCAGCTTCTTCCATGATATTATCTTCGTCGAGATATTGCGTAAGGCGTGCAGGGGTTTTGATATTTTTTATTTCTCTTAACCCTTCTCCCGGTGTGTACTCAAATAACACCAGACGTATTGTGTTTGAACCAATATCTAACAGTGCGAATCGTTTCATATTAAACACCTACTATGCGTTAGGATGAATCATGTCTTCTGGACGAATCCATTCGTTAAATTGTTCTTCAGTTAACAGACCCGTTTCAAGAGCTGATTCTTTAAGTGTAATTCCTTTACTATGTGCATTCTTAGCAATTTTAGCTGCATTTTCGTAACCAATGTGTGGGTTAAGTGCAGTAACTAACATTAATGAACGGTTTAATAACTCATCAATAACATCCATGTTTGGCTCGATACCAACAGCACAGTTATCGTTGAATACTTGCATACCATCACCTAAGAGGTAAATAGATTGTAATGTATTCATTAGGATGACTGGTTTGTATACGTTTAGTTCAAAGTTACCTTGTGACGCACCGAAACTTACTGTTGTATCGTTACCCATTACTTGTGCAACAACCATTGTTAACATTTCAGCTTGTGTTGGGTTTACTTTACCTGGCATAATTGATGATCCTGGTTCGTTTTCAGGGATAGTGATTTCACCAATTCCTGCACGTGGACCTGAAGCTAACCATCTGATGTCGTTAGCAATCTTCATTAAGTCTCCAGCAAGTGCTTTTAACGCACCGTGGAAATAAACCACTTCATCATATTGTGATAAAGCGTGGAATTTATTTTCAGAAGAAACAAACTCTAAACCAGTTTGCTTTGAAATTTGTGCTGCAACACGGTCACCAAATTCAGGGTGTGCGTTTAAACCAGTACCTACTGCAGTACCACCGATTGCAAGGTTTGCTAATTGTTTTTTAGATTCGTTAATCATTTCTAATGATTTATCTAGAGAATATCTCCATCCGCCAACTTCCTGACCTAAAGAAAGTGGTGTCGCATCTTGTAAGTGCGTTCTACCAATCTTAATGATGTCTTGGAATTTCTCTTCTTTTTCTTTAAAAGTATCTCTTAATACTTTTAGAGAGGGAATCGTTTTTTCTTCTACTGCAGTCATTAAAGCAACGTACATTGCAGTTGGGTACGTATCATTTGAACTTTGTGATTTATTCACATCGTCATTTGGGTGAACAACTTCATCCGATCCTTGTTCTTTTAAGTAATCATTTGCTACGTGAGCTACTACTTCGTTCACGTTCATGTTACTTTGCGTACCACTACCTGTTTGCCATACTACTAATGGGAAATGCTCATCAAGCTCGCGTGCAATTACTTTGTCACATGCGTGTACAATTGCATCTTTCTTCGCATCAGATAGCTTTCCAAGTTCATTGTTTACAATTGCTGCCGCTTTTTTAAGTTGTGCAAATGCAACGATGACCTCAATTGGCATTTTCTCTTTACCAACAGGGAAGTTTTGTAAGCTACGTTGTGTTTGAGCAGCCCAAAACTTTTCGCTAGGTACTTGAATTTCTCCAAATGTATCGTGTTCAATTCTGTAAGACATTAAAAAATCCTCCTGAAAATGTATTTACACATAGTGTAACCCAAAATCAGGAAGGATTCATTATAAAACGTTCAATGCTTACATTTATTATTTAGTTTTCTGACTTTTTGTGTAAATTTCCATTTTTTGCATCTTCAAAGTCTGCACCATAGTTATCATTGTCGATTGGTGAGTGCTTATTTTGAGAGATTTCTTCCATCTCATCTCCAAGTCTTTCAACGTCATCCATATCGAAAGTCATTTCATTGGGATCTGTGTTTTCTTGATTTTTATCATCCACATTTTTTGAATCTTTTCTTAATTTGTCTTTCAATAGACTCACCTCTTACGCAAATTTATACGTGTAATACGCTCTGAAATCATCGTCTAATCGTGAAGCTGCCTCTTGATCTAACACTACCGTTACCATTCTGTGTTTTTTTACATCAGATAAAGACCCGCTCGTGCTTAAGTCTGCATTATACAGTTTTAATACGGATTCTGCCGCGTCAGTTCCTGATGCATAAATAAATAGTTCTTTTGCAGCAAGAAGTTGCTCTTGGTCATCACTGCGTTTAAATCCTACGTTTGAATGATCGTCTAGATTTAAAATCGCAACATTGATTTTTTCTTTTTTATCTAATTCGTTGCTTAACTCTGTGTCATTACTCACATTTTTAAGTTGTGATTCTGGAATTTGTAGCTGGTTGAACTTCGCTCCACCTGCGCTGTTTAAAAGAAATAATTTTGCATTCGCTAAGTTTAATGTATTACTTTTAGTTCCCGCTAAAAATTTATTATATGTCGCATCTAGTTTGTCATTTAAATCTAATGCGAGTACTGAATGTGGATCTTTATTCAGTTGTTTTCTCATAATATCTGCAAGATAAAAATCTGCGTCTTCTTTAGTTTTGAAAATTTTAAAGTTTAAAGCCATGTTGAAAGTCCCCCATTTAATGTACGGTTTAGTATTATTAGATTACCCTAGATTGCACATTTTAAACAACTTTTTAAACAGCGAATTTTAAATTATCCTTTTTTAATCAGTAGAATTCATATATAATGGAATTATTAAAGAAATGCACTGGAGGCATACAGAATGAAAGCTATTTTAATTTTAATGGTTTGTGCTTCATTCATTACTGCAATTTTAACTGCAGCTCGTGATAGCGAATGGGGATATAAAGACGACGGTGCGAACAAGATTCGCGAATAGAAAAAAGACTAGACACAAGTCTAGTCTTTTTTGTTTATCTATTGTCCTAAGAATCCTTGTTTTTTCAAGACATCATGGACGTCTAATCGTTCTTTTTTCGATAGTGTCTTCACGACTTGTTTTGACCAGTTGTCGTTACGCTTGTTTTCATCTCGCGATTTATAATACTGATTCACTGCTTCATCGTAATCATTTAAGACATTTTTTACATCGTCAAATTCTGGATATTCGTTTTCAAAATATACCGCTTCAAATGGTAATCTTTCTTTGAAACTTCCCTCTTCTACTGGATATCCAACTGCCATTCCGAACACTGGGAATGTGCCTTCTGGTAAGTTGAGAATTTCAATCATTTTTGCAGGATTATTTCTAATTGAGCCCAGGAATACAATTCCGAGACCCATTGATTCGGCTGCTATTGCCATGTTTTCTGCCGCAAGTGTTGCATCTACAACCCCAACAATCATGCTTTCTGTTGAGTCAAAACTAAGGTCATAATCTGATTTTGCTGCAAGTTCTTTATGACGGTTATAATCCACTACAAAAATAAATAGATGACCGTTATTTTCAACATGTGCTTGTGTACTGATCTCTCTGATTGCTTTTTTCTTTTCGGGATCAGTTACACCAATGATTGAATATGCTTGCACATAGCTTGACGTTGATGCTTGTTGAGCTGACTTCACTAACGTTTGTACCGTGTCTTTATCTAAATTTTTGTCCTCAAACTTTCTGATTGAGCGATGATTTTGTAATAGTTTAATTGTTTCGTTCACAATAATTCTCCTAACTTAAGTCTTTAAATCCTTGTTGCCTTAAAGCCTCATATAATATAAGTGAGACTGTATTGGATACATTCAAACTTCTAAAATCTTTACCCATCGGGATTCTCATCAGACGGTCTCTATATTTTTCTTTAATTTCGTCTGGCAGTCCTTTTGTCTCACGCCCAAATATAAAGTACACATCACGGTCAGTGACATTATAATCTTGTTCGTGATAGAACTGTTCCCCAAATTTACTGATAAAATAATAATCTCCTTTTTCATTTTCAAAAAAGTCATCGAAGCTCTCATGCATGGTGATATCAAGATCATACCAATAATCCATACCTGCACGTTTTAAATGCTTGTCTGAAATTTCAAATCCTAATGGTTTTATTAAATGTAATTTTGTGTTTGTTGCTGCACATGTTCTACCAATATTCCCAGTGTTTTGTGGAATATCTGGTCTAAATAATACAATATGATTCATTCTCTACCCTACTTCTTGAATACCTTTCAGCATTTCTGATTTTATCATTTCATCTTGCTCAATTTTATATCTATCGTTGATATATGTTAATGCGTCGCTACCTAAGATTTGTCCAATTGCCCAATATGCCGTTGCTTTTATTACTGGACGTACATCGTTTTCTGCGACTCTTTTTAAAATTGGCACAGCCTCTTCTTCTTTGAAGTGTGCGAGCGCTACAATGGCATTCCTCTGAATCGGATTTTTTCCTCGCCATACACCTGCTAAGTGGCCATATGTCTCTTTAAATTCACGATTCGAAACTTCTAAAAGACCTGTGAGTTCAGGTTTTAAAATTCCTGGTTCTAACACGATGTCTACGTGTTCTGTGTTAATTCCTTTATTTCTCGGACACACTTGTTGACACGTATCACACCCGTATACTCTATTTCCAATTGATTTCCTAAATTCATCTGGAATGAGTGCTTTTGTCTGTGTTAAAAATGAAATGCAACGTTTCGAATCGAGTTGCCCATTGCCTACTAATGCTTGTGTTGGACAACGGTCAATACAAAGTGTACAGTCTCCACAACTATCGATGAGTTCTTCGTCAGGTGGAAATGGATAAGATACGAGCATTTCTCCGAGATAACTCCATGTACCTAAGTTTGGATTGATCAAAAATCCATTCTTTCCGATATATCCTAGTCCACTTCTAAGTGCCACTTCACGGTCTGACAGTACTCCAGTGTCTACCATAGACATGCATTCTACGTCAGGAATGTGTGCTTCTATGAATTTCTGTAGTTTATCTAATCGACGTCTTAGAAGAACATGGTAATCTACACCCCACGATGCGCGTGCAAAAATTCCGCGACGCTCACCACGTTTAGATTTTGGCGCACCTTTTAACTTATTTGGATATCCGACTGCAATTGAGATAATAGACTGTGCTGAAGGTAACGACATCTTTGGTATGCTACGTTCATCAATCGTTCCTTTCTCAAATCCGGATTCATAATTTTTCTTGTAATAATCTACGAGTTTTTCTCTAAACTCATAGAACGGTTCAGCATGAGTAAACCCAATTTCGTCGATTCCAATTGAACGGGCATAGTCGATTACTTTTTGTTTAAATTCATGTCTATCCATACACTCACACTCCTGTATTTAATTATTTTAACATATTTAATTTCGGGTATAGAACAAATAGGAGTGATTCATATGTTAAAAGTAAAAAGATTATATGATGAAAAAAGTACTCAAGATGGAATGCGTATACTAGTAGATCGTGTATGGCCACGTGGCGTTAAAAAAGAAGATGTCGACTACGATGAGTGGTATAAAGAGTTAGCACCCTCTACAGAGCTCAGAAAGTGGTTTGATCACGATCCTGAGAAATGGGATAACTTTAAGAAGAAATATTTTAAAGAATTAAAAAAGCAACACAAACGACTAGAAGAAATTAAAGAGAAGTCTGATGGTCACAACGTCACACTCATTTACGGCGCAAAAGATAAAGAACACAACCAAGCAGTTGCAATAAAAGAATATATAGAAAAAAGCTGATTCATATGAATCAGCTTTAGTTTTTAATGCAATCTTTAAATTTATCTTGTACCATAACTGCAGCTGCAACCATGTCTTCAGGTCTAAATGTCTTATCTATACATTCATCAAAATATTCTAAATGTTTTTCGTCAATTGGAGAGTTTGGTTCAGATTCTGCTGCTTCTTTATCTTGAATGCTATACCAATACAGGTATTCTACATCATTAAAAGCCTCTCTAAAGATTGTTTCAATATAGATTTTGTCACCTTCAAGGTTAGCTACGACACTATCCATAGATTCATGAATATAAGTAATCCACTCATCCACAACTTCACTTTTTCCTGGCTTTATACGGAACTTAGTTAATTCCACCTTCACTATCTTTCACCTCTTCGAATCACACTTACATATATATTTCACGTTTAATGAATATATAAGATTATACCGTTTTAAAGATTAAACGCAATATCATTCATTATTCTAGACTTTTAAGTAACAAATGACATTTTATCATCACTATATTATTTAACGCAAGACCTTTTAGAGTAACGCTTTAAAGAATGTACGGATTTTTTCATGCATATCATCTGTATTATCATTAAAGAGATACATATGACCGTCATTTGGGTATGAAGTGAGTTCAACATCTTGGCCGTTTTCCTTCATCTTCTCATACATTTGTACAGATTCACTATTTGGCACACGTGCATCATGTTTAGAATGGAATATTCTTAGCGGAATTGTCACGTTCTCACTCTTATTAAGTGGCGCAATTTGTTCAATAAACGCATCATCTTGTCCGATAAACCCATATTCTTTACTTCTTAAATTCCTGCGCCAACTTGGAGTATTTGTAAGGAATGTCTTTAAATATGAGATTCCAACAATATCTACTGCGCCTTTAAATGCGTCACTATGATGAGTTGCGAGTAACAGTGTCATGAAACCACCGTAGCTACGGCCCATAACGAACATATTATCTTTATCGGCATTGCCATCCGTAAGGTGATTTTTAAGCTCTAGCACGTCTTGCATAGCATCTAAACGCTTCTCGATATCATCGAGCTTTAAGAAGTTTGTGCCATAGCCACTAGATCCTCTGATATTGGGTACGGCTACTTGGAAGCCATCCTTATATAAATCATAATACAATTCATTGAATTCAGGACGTGCTTGTGATTCTGGACCACCGTGAATGTGAATTACTGTCGGTACATTGTCTTCATCTATTGGATACATAAAATATTCAAGCATAATATCATCAAATGTTTGGTACGACTCTTTCGACGTTTTAAATGCATCAATCGGTTTATTTCCAAATAATTGTTTGATTGACCCATTGTCAAACATGTACTGATACACTTGCATCGGTGAATTCATGCTTGAAAATAGGACATATAATTTTTGATTGTCCACTTCATAGTTATGAACTACTCCGTCTTGATAGAAGTCTAGTGGATCTAATACATAGTCATGTAAACTGAAAGTATACAGCGTGCTATAACCTTTCTCATTTACATCTACAATGTATTCTTTATTTTTAAAGTGTTTATAAGATAAAACATCTGCATCGATGTCAGTGAGGGGCTCTAGCTCATACGTTTGTAAGTTCATCATATGTAGATTCATGAAGCCATTTGTTGCATCAGTGATTAAAAGCGCCTTAGACTGTGTAATCTGCTTAAATGAGCTATAACGATGACCTTCGACTGGAATATCGACTATCTCATTTGCGTTAATGTCAAATAATACAAGTTCAGAGTCTATCGAGCTGTAGTCCATTTTTAAAACAAGATAATTATTGTCTATCGTTCCTATAATTTTTGTTGGTGCTTCAAAATTACCAAGCACTTCATTATCTAAATTAAATAAACGGAAACCAGCGTCTAGATGATGGTTTCTTGTAAAGTATACTTGTTTGTTTAACTCTGTTAGAAAATGATGAAAGTATTCTGGTTCATCAATAATTGGTTCAACTTGACCCTCATTTAATAAATAAAGTTGTTCGCGTTCGTTACCTGAAAAGTCGATGGATACGTATAGTTTATCTTCAATAAACCAAAATCCTTTAATGTTTTCCTCTGTTTTTGTTAGCTGTTTAGACCATTTTTGTTTAATATCATACCTGAACAGCTCACGTTTCCCTGTCTCATCACTGATATAGTAGAGACTATTGTTATGTAATTTCATGTTAAAATAACGTTTAAATTTCAAGTCAAACACTCCTTTATATAAAAATACCCTAGTACTTGTTAAGATACAAGTACTAGGGTTTTCTAAAATTATAGGTTGAAGTAATCTACTGCTAATTGTCCACCAACGCGTGCATTGTTGTAAACTAGATCGATATTTGCTTTTAAGCTCTTACCTTCAGTTGCTTCAACGATAGCTCCTAATAGATATGGTGTAGCGTCTTTACCGCCTACGCCGTCTTTTTCCATTTGGTCAATTGCATTTTGAATTACGCCATCGATATACTCTTTGTCCATTGCTTGGTCTTCTGGAATTGGGTTTACTACAGAAACACCACCACCAAGGCCAAGTTCATGTTTCATTTTAACTACTTTTGCGATTTCTTCAGTTGTATCGAAGTGTGACGCAAGTTTTAATCCACTTTCACGAGTGAAGAATGCTGGAAGCTCATCAGTTTGGTAACCAATTACTGGTACACCTTTAGTTTCTAAGTACTCCATAGTACGTGGTAAGTCTAAAATAGATTTAGCACCTGCAGATATAACAACTACATCTGTTTTACCTAACTCATCTAAGTCAGCAGAAACGTCCATATGCTCTTCAAATCCTCTGTGTACGCCACCGATACCACCAGTAACGAAGAATTTGATTCCTGCAAGGTTTGCACCGATCATTGTAGAAGCAACTGTAGTTGCACCTAAACGGCCTGTAGCTAAGATTTCAGCCATATCACGGCGTGATACTTTAGCAATACCTTCAGTTTTAGCGAATGTCTCTAAATCTTCTTCAGAAAGACCGATTTTGATTTTTCCATCCATGATTGCAATTGTTGCTGGAATTGCACCTTGTTCACGGATAATCGCTTCTGTTTTAGTAGCCATTTCTACGTTTTGTGGGTATGGCATACCATGTGAGATAATTGTTGATTCTAAAGCAACTACTGGTTTGTTGTTGTCTAATGCTTCTTGAACCTCTGGTGTAATGTCTAGTAAATGTTTCATTTAAAAACTTCCTCCAAATCAATTTTTAATTGTTTTTCTGTAAGATCTTGCCTTACTGTATAGGCAGTTTCGATTGTCTTTTTCGAGTTTACCATACCGAGTTTTATACATTCATCAACTGGTAATCCTTTGAGCCAACCATAAACGATTGCTGATGAAAAACTATCTCCAGCTCCCGTTACATCCACAACTTTTTCACTTGGTGAGATTTCGTAAATCTTTTGTTCAGTTGAAGATGAATACACGAGAGACTTAGCACCGTTTGTCACGACAACGTGTTCAACACCCAGGTCGTTCCATCTGCGCGCTGCACTCTTAAGTTCATCATCATTATTAATTTCGATACCAAAGTGTGCTTCTGTCTCATCTCTGTTGATGATTAGCCAGTTTACTGGTTCAAGATTGTCTGGAAGACGTTCCATTTTTGGACCAGAAACAGGAATAAGTACTAAATTAATATCATGTTTTTTTGCATATGCTGTAATAAAATCAAGTGAAACTTTAGGAACGTTTAGATCCACAATGATACACTTTGCTCTTTTTAGAATATACGTTTGCTTAATTAATATATCTGGTGTAAATGAATCATAGATGTCCATGTCAGCAAAGCCATATTCCATCTCACCTTCACCATTAATTAAAGCAGTATACGCCCCAGTGCTCATTCCAGGAATGATTGCTGAGAAATCTAAGTTGATATATGCTTCAGATTCATTTTCAATCCTACTCCACTCTGCATCATCACCTCGTGTTGTAATTAGAGTAACATTTTGTCCGAGACGACCTAAGTTCTCAGCAATGTTTCTCACTACTCCACCAACTGAATGTGCTGAATGTATTGGATTACTTGTACCATAAATTAATTCATTATGTACGAAGAATTTACGGTCAAGGTTTGCCGCTCCAATACATACGATTGGAAATTCTTCATTCAATACATAAGCCTGACCAGTAATATATTCTTTCTTAACTAAATCAGAGATAATTCTAGATACTGATGCACTCGTAAGCCCAATCTTTTTTGACAGTTCAGATTGGGAAATAAAAGGATTTTCTTTTATTAACCGTAATACTTCAGTTTCTTTAGCGTTCAAAATGAAAACCTACTTTCACACAAATTCGATATACATATTATACAAGATTACAATTATTTATACTATGAAAAACCGATATGGTTGAACAGAAAAAAGTGCAAAAAAGACAATAAAAAAAGCCGTTAAGCTAGTGCTTAGCGACATTGTAAAATACTCCCGGCCGGGATCGAACCGGCACTCCGAAAGGAATTGGATTTTGAGTCCAACGCGTCTGCCAATTCCGCCACGGGAGCAAATAAAAATTGCACAAACTTAATAATAACTCAAAAACTCATAATTTTCAATATTTTTCAAAAAAAATAAGACTTACGTCTTAAAAAAATGGAGCGGAGAGCTGGATTTAAACCAACGTCTTACCTCAGGAAGAGGTATGTTATAAACACTAAACTATCTCCGCATTATAAAATTAAAATATGGAGCGGAGGCCTGGATTTAAACCAGGGTCTCTCTTCAGGAAGAAGAGTGTTATGAACACTAAACTACCTCCGCATATATAAAGGCGCCTACCGGACTTGAACCGGTGATAGAGGATTTGCAGTCCTCGGCCTTACCACTTGGCTAAGGCGCCAGAATACTGGGCTGGAAGGATTCGAACCTTCGCATGATGGAGCCAAAATCCATTGCCTTACCGCTTGGCTACAGCCCAAAAATGGGGCGACTGATGGGAATCGAACCCACGAATGCCGGAGCCACAATCCGGTGCGTTAACCACTTCGCCACAATCGCCATGGCAGGGGTAGTAGGAATCGAACCCACATCAAAGGTTTTGGAGACCTCTATATTACCATTATACGATACCCCTACATTAAAAAATGGAAGGGGGCAGATTCGAACTGCCGAACCCGAAGGAGCGGATTTACAGTCCGCCGCGTTTAGCCACTTCGCTACCCTTCCACAATCAATGGTGCCGGCCAGAGGACTTGAACCCCCAACCTACTGATTACAAGTCAGTTGCTCTACCAATTGAGCTAGGCCGGCATATAATAAAATATGGTTCTGGACGGAGTCGAACCGCCGACACTCTGATCTTCAGTCAGATGCTCTACCAACTGAGCTACAGAACCATAATAGTAAGTATTTAATTTAAATGGCGGTCCCGACGGGAATCGAACCCGCGATCTCCTGCGTGACAGGCAGGCATGTTAACCGCTACACCACGGGACCTTAGTTACATAAAAAAATTGCGGGAGGCGGATTTGAACCACCGACCTTCGGGTTATGAGCCCGACGAGCTACCGAACTGCTCCATCCCGCGATAATAATAATAAAAACGGAGGAAGAGGGATTCGAACCCCCGCGGGCTATTACACCCCTGTCGGTTTTCAAGACCGATCCCTTCAGCCAGGCTTGGGTATTCCTCCACGTTAATATAAAAAATATACAGTTTTAATAAAAGATAAATGGACCTTGCAGGACTCGAACCTGCGACCAAACGGTTATGAGCCGTTTGCTCTAACCAACTGAGCTAAAGGTCCTAAAAAATGGCGGTAGAGGGGATCGAACCCCCGACCTCACGGGTATGAACCGTACGCTCTAGCCAGCTGAGCTACACCGCCCTGGTATACTCATCTTTTAACATTTAAAACTATGGTGGAGAGTAGCGGGATCGAACCGCTGACCTCCTGCGTGCAAAGCAGGCGCTCTCCCAGCTGAGCTAACCCCCCACAGTAATAGAAAGTAAATCGGGAATATAGGATTCGAACCTACGACCCCTTGGTCCCAAACCAAGTGCTCTACCAAGCTGAGCTAATTCCCGCTATTATATACGCGCCCAAGAGGAGTCGAACCCCTAACCTTTTGATCCGTAGTCAAACGCTCTATCCAATTGAGCTATGGGCGCTAAATTTTAAATGGTGCCGAGGACCGGAATCGAACCGGTACGGTAGTCACCTACCGCAGGATTTTAAGTCCTGTGCGTCTGCCAGTTCCGCCACCCCGGCTAACATATAATTTATAATGGAGCGGAAGACGGGATTCGAACCCGCGACCCCCACCTTGGCAAGGTGGTGTTCTACCACTGAACTACTTCCGCGCTATTATACAAAATCGAATGGTGCGGGTGAAGGGAGTCGAACCCCCATGCCCGAAGGCGCTAGATCCTAAGTCTAGTGCGTCTGCCAATTCCGCCACACCCGCTCGATTATGAGCCATACAGGATTCGAACCTGTGACCCTCTGATTAAAAGTCAGATGCTCTACCGACTGAGCTAATGGCTCTTACTAAATGGTGCCGGCCAGAGGACTTGAACCCCCAACCTACTGATTACAAGTCAGTTGCTCTACCAATTGAGCTAGGCCGGCATGGTGGAGAATGACGGGATCGAACCGCCGACCCTCTGCTTGTAAGGCAGATGCTCTCCCAGCTGAGCTAATTCTCCATAAATATTATTATTACATATAATATGTATAAAATCAATGTATTTTCAATAAATATATGCCTAGCAGCGTCCTACTCTCGCAGGGAAACCCCAACTACCATCGGCGCTGGAGAGCTTAACTTCTGTGTTCGGCATGGGAACAGGTGTGGCCTCTCCGCCATCGCCACTAGACATGGAATG